>NZ_JBSPUC010000004.1:0-2500 GCF_056861555.1 Stenotrophomonas sp. K-6
AACGGATTAAGGCGCCTGCCTCTCGTAAGTCTTGTGACGTAGCGTGCACTTGGGATCTATCGACATGTCATGTCGGCCAAGGCAACTTGAGGTTATATGGTCAAGCCACACGGATCATTAGTATCAGTTAGCTCAATACATTGCTGTACTTACACACCTGACCTATCAACCACATAGTCTATATGGTTCCTTCAGGGGGCTTGTGCCCCGGGAGATCTCATCTTGAGGCGCGCTTCCCGCTTAGATGCTTTCAGCGGTTATCGCTTCCGAACATAGCTACCCGGCAATGCCACTGGCGTGACAACCGGAACACCAGAGGTTCGTCCACTCCGGTCCTCTCGTACTAGGAGCAGCCCCTCTCAAATCTCCAACGCCCATGGCAGATAGGGACCGAACTGTCTCACGACGTTCTGAACCCAGCTCGCGTACCACTTTAAATGGCGAACAGCCATACCCTTGGGACCGACTACAGCCCCAGGATGTGATGAGCCGACATCGAGGTGCCAAACACCGCCGTCGATATGAACTCTTGGGCGGTATCAGCCTGTTATCCCCGGAGTACCTTTTATCCGTTGAGCGATGGCCCTTCCATACAGAACCACCGGATCACTAAGTCCTAGTTTCCTACCTGCTTGATCCGTCGATCTTGCAGTCAAGCACGCTTATGCCTTTGCACACAGTGCGCGATGTCCGACCGCGCTGAGCGTACCTTCGAGCTCCTCCGTTACTCTTTAGGAGGAGACCGCCCCAGTCAAACTACCCACCATACACGGTCCCCGATCCAGATTATGGACCTAGGTTAGAACGTCAAGCACGACAGGGTGGTATTTCAAGGATGGCTCCACCACAGCTAGCGCCATGGTTTCATAGCCTCCCACCTATCCTACACAGACGAACTCAACGTTCAGTGTAAAGCTATAGTAAAGGTTCACGGGGTCTTTCCGTCTTGCCACGGGAACGCTGCATCTTCACAGCGATTTCAATTTCACTGAGTCTCGGGTGGAGACAGCGCCGCTGTCGTTACGCCATTCGTGCAGGTCGGAACTTACCCGACAAGGAATTTCGCTACCTTAGGACCGTTATAGTTACGGCCGCCGTTTACTGGGGCTTCGATCAAGAGCTTCGCCTTGCGGCTGACCCCATCAATTAACCTTCCAGCACCGGGCAGGCGTCACACCCTATACGTCCACTTTCGTGTTTGCAGAGTGCTGTGTTTTTGATAAACAGTCGCAGCGGCCTGGTTACTGCGGCCCTCTTCAGCTATAGCTCGCATGAGCCACCAAAAAGGGCGCACCTTCTCCCGAAGTTACGGTGCCATGTTGCCTAGTTCCTTCACCCGAGTTCTCTCAAGCGCCTGAGAATTCTCATCCTACCCACCTGTGTCGGTTTACGGTACGGTCTGCGTAAGCTGAAGCTTAGGAGCTTTTCCTGGAAGCGTGGTATCAGTGACTTCGCCTTAAAGGCTCGTCTCGGTGCTCGGTCTTAAAGGATCCCGGATTTGCCAAAGATCCAAACCTACCGCCTTTCCCCCGGACAACCAACGCCGGGTACACCTAACCTTCTCCGTCCCTCCATCGCACTTACGCGAGGTGCAGGAATATTAACCTGCTTCCCATCGACTACGACTTTCGTCCTCGCCTTAGGGGCCGACTCACCCTGCGCCGATTAACGTTGCGCAAGGAAACCTTGGGCTTTCGGCGTGCGGGTTTTTCACCCGCATTATCGTTACTCATGTCAGCATTCGCACTTCCGATACCTCCAGCAGACTTCTCAATCCACCTTCAACGGCTTACGGAACGCTCCTCTACCGCGTACATATAAATATGCACACCCCAAGCTTCGGTTCACTGCTTAGCCCCGTTAAATCTTCCCCGCAGACCGACTCGACCAGTGAGCTATTACGCTTTCTTTAAAGGGTGGCTGCTTCTAAGCCAACCTCCTGGCTGTCTGTGCCTTTCCACATGGTTTTCCACTTAGCAGTGAATTTGGGACCTTAGCTGTGGGTCTGGGTTGTTTCCCTTTTCACGACGGACGTTAGCACCCGCCGTGTGTCTCCCATACAGTCCGTCTCGGTATTCGGAGTTTGCAATGGTTTGGTAAGTCGCGATGACCCCCTAGCCATAACAGTGCTCTACCCCCGAGAGGATACATATGAGGCGCTACCTAAATAGCTTTCGAGGAGAACCAGCTATCTCCGGGTTCGATTAGCTTTTCACTCCTAATCACAGCTCATCCCCGTCTTTTGCAACAGACGTGGGTTCGGGCCTCCAGTACCTGTTACGGCACCTTCACCCTGGCCATGACTAGATCACCCGGTTTCGGGTCTACTGCCCGCGACTATGCGCCCTTATCAGACTCGGTTTCCCTTCGCCTCCCCTATACGGTTAAGCTTGCCACGAACAGTAAGTCGCTGACCCATTATACAAAAGGTACGCAGTCACTCTTTCGAGCTCCTACTGCTTGTACGCACACGGTTTCAGGATCTATTTCACTCCCCTCT
>NZ_JBSPUC010000004.1:5000-448424 GCF_056861555.1 Stenotrophomonas sp. K-6
GCCTACCGCCAGCGTTCACTCTGAGCCAGGATCAAACTCTTCACTTAAAAACGCATAGTCCGAGGACTAAAAATTTAAAGCTGCAGATGCTTGACCGCTGGCAACGTTTCGCTTGCTTTAAAACAATTGATATGTTGCTTGATCAAACGTCTGCAAGATGGACATACATCCTTCCTGCAGGCGCCTTCACAAGATACCTGCGCATACTGTCAAAGAACTTTGGAGTCGGCCTCAGCGCCTTCCTCCGTGTGCCCCGACGTTTCCGTCGTTGCGAGCCGCCCATTATAGCCGGCTTATCTGCTTCGTCAACACCTTTTTTCAAGGCCGTTTCACCGAAGTGAGACGTTGTTGCCGATGCCGCTTCGTCGTGCGACCCGGAGGTCTTTTCGTCGAAGCGAGCCGCCTATTATGTCAGGCTTTTCGTTTCCGTCAACACCTTCTTTCGAAGCTTGTTGCCGTCGCTGCGGGTGGGTGTTCACCGGGGTGAAGACCGCGTCGCAGCGAGGGAGCGAATACTAAAGACTTCTGAAAATTCGTCAAGCGTTTTCGTCGATCTTTTTCATCAACGCGTCATCCGTACGTGCTGCTCATCAACAAGCGCGGCAGCACGCGCGTTGCGCGTGCTGCCGAAGGCTTGCTAACAATGCATCTCTAGTCATCAGGAATGCATGCGATGTCGGCGGTAGGCAAACGTTCGTTGTGGCGCGATCTCTCCCTGCCTGCGGTAATGGCAGGCTTCATTACCGTATTGGTGGGCTTCGCCAGTTCGGCGGTGATCGTGTTCCAGGCCGCACGCGCGGTGGGTGCCGACCAGGCGCAGATCGCCTCGTGGATGTGGGCGTTGGGCCTTGGCATGGGCGTGACGTGTATTGGTCTGTCACTGCGCTATCGGATGCCGGTCGTCACTGCATGGTCCACGCCGGGCGCGGCAATGCTCGTGGTGGGTGCGGGTGCGGCCGGCTACAGCGATGCGATCGGTGCGTTTGTTCTCGCTGCCGTGCTGGGGATGCTCGCCGGCTTCTCAGGCATCTTCGCGAAGCTGATGAAGCGTGTGCCGATGGCGCTGGCTGCGGGCATGCTTGCTGGTGTGCTGCTGCGCTTCGGACTGGATGTGTTCGTGTCCATGGGCACCCAGCTCGGCATGGCACTGGCGATGTTCGTCACCTGGTTGATCGGTCGACGGGTGGTGCCGCGCTATGCGGTGATCGCCACCCTGCTCGTGGGTGTCCTGGTCGCCGCCGGTCAGGGCCTGCTGCATATGGACGAGGTGCGATTGGAACTGGCGACGCCGGTGTTCACCTGGCCGACGCTGTCGTGGTCGGCCGTGTTCGGCATCGCCCTGCCCCTGTTCGTGGTGACCATGGCCTCGCAGAACATCCCGGGCGTTGCGGTGATCCGTGCCTCCGGCTACGACACTCCCGTATCGCCGGTGATCGGCTGGATCGGGGTGGTCAATACGCTGCTCGCCCCGTTCGGCGCCTATGGACTCAACCTGGCGGCGATCACTGCCGCGATCTGCATGGGCCGCGAGGCGCACGAGGATCCGGCCCGCCGTTATACCGCCGCGGTGGCCGCGGGCGCCTTCTATATCGTGGTGGGCCTGTTCGGGGCGACGGTGGCGGCCGTGTTCGCCGCCTTCCCCAAGGAACTGGTGGCCTGCGTGGCCGGCATCGCACTGTTGGGCACCATCGCCAACAGCCTGGCGACGGCGCTGCGTGAGGAGGCTGATCGCGAAGCGGCGCTGGTGACCTTCCTGGTCACCGCCTCGGGCCTGTCGCTGGCCGGGATCGGCTCAGCGTTCTGGGGCTTGGTCGCCGGCGGCATCTGCCTGGTAGCGCTGCGACCGCGCCCGGGCGCCCGCTGACGCTTCACGCGCTTCAGGCGCCTTCGAAGATACGCAGTACGACGAACAGTGCCAGGCCCAGGCCTAGGGCAAGCCGGCTGGTCCCCCCGCGGCGCACCAGTTCCGCGTTGATCCGCTCCGGCTGCCCGGTAAAACGGGCCTGCGCCCGCGCCACCATACGGCGGCAATGCCAGCGGTACAGGGCATTGCCGAAGATGCCAAGAGAGAGCTGCACACCCAGCGATAACACGACGCCGCCCACGGCCAGGTCCAGCAGGACCATCGCCATGCCAATGGCGAAATCGGCAACCAGCACCGCCAATGCCACCAGGTACATGCGCCGGTACATGAGCCAGTGGAAGCCGAACAGGACGGCCGGCCAGTGCCACGGACGCGGCCAGCGGTCACCGGCGTCATCCAGATGCCAGCGACGGGCATACAACGCGAAGTTGTCGCCCACCGCCTTCGCCAGCAGCGGATGGCGGTCATGCACCGCCACGGCCGCGTCGATCTGGGCGTCGATCATGGCCTCATGCATGGCGGTGCTGGGCGCGCGATAAGGATTGTCGACACTCTCGTCCGTCCCGGACGAGGGCGGAACCTTGCTCATAGCGGGCGGACCGCCAGCGTCTGCTGCAGCACGTGCTGCGCGCCCGGCGCCAGCGTCACCACATCCGGACCGGCGTTGGCCGCTTCCAGGCACAGATAGTTGCGCCAGCCGGCCCCGACATCGGCCATCTTGCTGGCGCCGGCCTCACCCGGGTTCCAGGCGACCAGCGAGCGGCTGCCGGTGGTGGTGATCTCGATGCGGCG
The DNA here is from genome assembly GCF_056861555.1 of Stenotrophomonas sp. K-6. Taxonomy (NCBI): domain Bacteria; kingdom Pseudomonadati; phylum Pseudomonadota; class Gammaproteobacteria; order Lysobacterales; family Lysobacteraceae; genus Stenotrophomonas; species Stenotrophomonas sp. K-6. The sequence continues at coordinate 7,657 of NZ_JBSPUC010000004.1, forward strand.
CTTCAGGCCAGGGTCCTTGAGCACGTAGCGGCCGCCGGCCTGCGTATAGATGCGGTCGCTGCGGCCGGGATCGCGCGGGTCGCGCAGGCTCCAATCGCCCTGCTGCTGGCGCGGGGTCGCGTAGTTCTCGAACTTGTCCAGATAGGACAGGCCGTCCAGGCCCTCCACGCTGACCTGCATCGCATCGCTGACCTGGAAGTAGTTGTGCAGCGCCTGGGTGAAGGCAATCGGCTGGCGGCCGGTGTTGTCGGTGATCAGGCGCTGCTCCAGGGTGCGGCCGATCCGCAGCTCCATGCGCAGGCGCAGGTCCAGGTTCTCCAGCACGGGCGGCGCCAGGGTCAGCACCATGGTGCCATCGGCCTCGCGACGGGCCTGCTGCAAGGTCCACGGCACGTTGCGGACGAAGCCATGCGAGGGCACGTCATTGCCCTGCCCCTGGCGGCCGAAGTACGGCCAGCACACGGGGCTGCCCCCGCGGATCGGGGTCGGCAGCGGCTGGGCGCTCGGCGAGAGCCACATCACGTCCTGCCCGCCCTTGGGCACGTAGGACAGCAGCTGGCCACCGAACACGCTGATCGCGGCGGTGGCGAACGGGGTCTGGACCGTCCACGCCGGGAAGCCCTGGATGTCGGCCAGGCTCAGGCCAGGCACCTTGGGCAGGGCAGCGCGCGGCGCGGCCGGGGACTGGACGTACTGGGCGTGGTTGGGCGGCAGGGTGAATACGGTGGATGCGGGCATGGTCGGCGTTGAAGAAGGAGGAGCACCGCGCAGGGCGGTGAGGATGCGCTGGCCGGCGCGGCCATCGGCGGGGGTCCAGCCCAGGCGCTGCTGCTCGGCCTGGATGGCGCGGCGGGTGGCGTTGCCGATCATGCCGTCCGCCGTACCGATATCGTGGCCACGGGCCAGCAGCAGGGTCTGCAGCTCACGGCGTTCGGTGCGGCCGATGCCGGGATCATCGGTTGGCCAGGCGGCGGCGATGCCGGTTCCGCCACGCAGGCGATCGGCCAGTGTTGCGATCGCCAGCGCGTAGCTCTCGGCGGCGTTGTAGGCGTAGATCGCATCGTAGTTGCGGAACACCAGCCAGGCCGGGCCCTTGGTCCCGGTGGGCAGCAGCAGCGCGGCGTTGCTGTCGGCCGGGAGCCCGGCGGGCGCCAGAGCACCACCGGCCACCGGGACGATGCCCAGCGCGCGCCAGTCGGCCAGTGGCTTGCGCTGGGTACGCCCGGCCACGCTGGCGTTGAAGCCAGCCGGAATCTTCACTTCGATGCCCCATGGCTGCCCGGTTCGCCAGCCCGCCTTCTTGAGGTAGTTGGCGGTGGAGGCCAGCGCATCGGGAATGGAGGCGACCAGATCGCGGCGACCGTCACCGTCGCCATCCACCGCGATACGCGCATAGGTGGAGGGCATGAACTGGGTGTGGCCGAAGGCGCCGGCCCACGAGCCGGTCAGGCCTTCGGCACGCAGGTCGCCAGCGTCGATCAGCTTGAGCAGCGCCAGCAGCTCGCCGCGGAAGAACGGCTGTCGGCGGCCCTCGCAGGACAGCGTGGCCAGCGACTGCAACAGCGGGCGCTTGCCGAACACACGGCCGTAATCACTCTCCACGCCCCAGACCGCGACGATCGTGGCCGGGTCCACGCCGTACTCCGACGATACCCGGGACAGCAGATCACGGTGCTCGACCAGGCGGGCGCGCCCATCCGCCACGCGCTGGGTATCCACCAATGCGGCCAGGTAATCCCACAACGGGGTGGTGAACTCCGGCTGCGCATCGAGCAGCGGCAGCACGCTGGGATCGGGGGTCAGCCCGGCGGTAAGTGCGTCGAAGCGCTCGGCCGTGATGCCCTGCTTGCCGGCCTGGGCCTTGAGGGTGACCAGGCACGTGGAGAATGCGTCCGGCGCGGCAACCGCGATCAACGGTGCGCCGAGACACAGCCCGGCCAACAACAGGGGCGACCATCGCATTGGCAGGAATCCTTGCAGCCAGTGGACCTGCATCATAGCGGCAATGCCGCGCAGGTCAGACCGGTTGCAGCAGGCGCAGGCCGAAGGCCGGATCCGTCGCGTTCCAATGCGCGGTCACCTGCAGGCCGGCATCGGCGGCCATACGGGAGAACACCGCGTCAGTGTATTTATGGCTGTACTCGACGGTCATCGCCTCGCCTTCGGCGAAATCGAAGCTCTGACCATCCACCTGCACGCGCTGGTCGCGCTGGCTGACCAGCTCGGTTTCGATGCGCAGCCGCGGCACGCTGTAGCGGGCACGGTGGCGGAAGCCGTCCAGATCGAAATCGCTGCCGATGTCGCGGTTGAGCCGACGCAGCAGATTGAGGGTGAACTCGGCGGTGACCCCGGCAGCGTCGTTGTACGCCGCTTCGATCAACGCCGCGTCCTTGTGCAGATCGATCCCGATCAGGGCCATACCATCCGGACCCATTGTCTGGCGCATCGCCTTCAGCAGTGCGATGGCGTCGTCATGGGCGAAATTGCCCAGCGTCGAGCCGGGGAAGAAGACCAGGTGGCGCGCCGGCTCGCGCTGCGGGATGGGCAGCTGCACCGGCTGGGTGAAGTCAGCGCAGACCGGCAGCATTTCGATGTCCGGCAGCGACGGTGCGAGCCGGGTGATGCTGTCCAGCAGCGCGGCGCGCGAGATTTCGATCGGGGTGTAGGCGACCGGGTCACGCAGCGCATGCAGCAGCAGTTCGGTCTTGCGCCCGCTGCCACTGCCCAGTTCCACCACGTGCAGGCGCGGGCCGACCACCTTGGCGATGTCATGCGCACAGTCCTGCAACAGCTGCAGTTCGGTGCGGGTGGGGTAGTACTCCGGCTGCCGGGTGATCTGCTCGAACAGGGCCGAACCCTGCGCATCGTAGAAGTATTTGGACGGCAGCTGCCGCGGCGTAGCCGAAAGCCCGTGCAGGATCTCGGCGGTGATCTGGCCGCGATCCGGCTGCAGATCGGTCAGTGCACCCAGCGCATCGCGGACCGAGCTCATGCGACGTCCCGGGCCAGGCGGACCCCGGCGAACTGCCACCGGGCCGACGGTGCGAAGAAATTGCGGTAGCTGGCGCGAAGATGATCGGCCGGGGTGGCACAGCTGCCGCCCCGCAGCACCCACTGCCCACACATGAACTTGCCGTTGTACTCACCCAGGTTGCCCGGGAAAGTACGGAAGCCGGGATAGGGCCCGTAGGCGCTGCTGGTCCATTCCCACACATCGCCGAACAACTGGACGATATCGCCGGCCTCGTCCGCGCCGCCGGGGTGCAGCTGGTCGGCATCGGCGAACCGCCCCCGCAGCGGCCGACCCACCGTCGCCGCTTCCCATTCGAACTCCGTGGGCAGGCGGGCGTCGCACCAACGCGCGTAGGCGTCGGCTTCGAAATAGCTCAGGTGGCAGACCGGTGCGTGCGGATCGAGCGCGCGCCAGCCGCCCAGCGTGAACTCGCGCTCCAGCGCGTCATCCCAGTACAGCGGGTGCTGCCACTGCTGTTCCTGGCACAGCGTCCAGCCCTCGCTCATCCACCAGCGTGGCTCGCGATAGCCGCCGGCCTGGACGAACTGACGGTACTCCTCGTTGTTGACCGGGCGGTTGGCCAGCGCATGTGCGGGCACCAACGCACGGTGGACGGGCGATTCGTTGTCATACGCAAACGCCGGCTGGGTGGGCCAGACCGGTGCGCCGATCTGCACGATCTGCTCCGGGCTGCTGCGCCACTGCAGCGGAAGCGCACGCGCCGGGCTTGCCGGGAGATCGGTGCGGTACGCCGGTTGCAGTGGATTGGACCAGAACGCGTGCTTGATGTCGGTCAACAGCAATTCCTGGTGCTGCTGCTCATGGTGCAGGCCAAGCAGCAGTTGATGCTGCGCCTGTTCGCTCAGGTTGCCGGCCTGCAGTGCGGCCAGCACGCGCTGATCGATCTCCGCGCGGAAGTGCAGCACCTCGTCCAGCGTCGGGCGCGAGAGCAGACCGCGCTGCGGGCGTGCATGGGCCGGACCGATGCTCTGGTAATAACTGTTGAACAGGTAGTGCCAGTCCGCGTCGATCGGCGCGTAGCCCGGGCGGGTCGCCAGCACGAAGCGCTCGAAGAACCAGGTGGTATGAGCCAGGTGCCATTTCGCCGGACTGGCGTCGGGCATGCTCTGGACCATGGCGTCTTCCGCGCTGAGCGGGGCGGCCAAGGCGAGCGTCCGCGCACGCACGGTGGCGTAGCGGACGGCCAGCGGCGATGGCGGGGCGGCAGTGTGCGGTAGTGCGGCAGCGACGGCGGTATTCATTGCGGTGAGGATCGACCAGCCGGGGTGAGTGCCACGTCATGGCACCGCATCGATTCGGTGACATTGCTCAAGTTGAATACGCCCAGGCCGCTACCGGGGAAGACCCATCGCCTGTGTAGTCCGGTTTGCACGCTGCAGCCACGGCGCGCCGGCCACCACGTGGACCCCCCTCTTGCGGACGCATCTGCTACGCCAGCCCAGTCACTATCTGTTCGTGCTGCCTGCAGTACTGGTCGCGCTGGGATTGTGGGCGGCTACCCCCGCGGCGGAAGCCGGCAGCCCGGTGCATCGCCTGCTGCCGATGGTGCTGGCCTGCCTGGGCGTCGGCCTGGCGCTGATCTACAACCGCGTCCGGGCGCTGTGCCTGATGCTGGCCATCGCCCTGGCGTTCGCCCTGCTGCATGGTGTGGTCGGCACATTCCTGCGTGATGGGGTGATTTCGGCACAGACGCCCCTGGTCTTCCACGCGGTGTCATGGTGGCTGCCGCTGCTGTTTCTGCTGCATGGGCTGTGGCCTGAACGCGGACGGCTGCGCCAGGATCTGTTGCTGCGAGGCGTGGTCAGCGGAACGGCCCTGGGTATCTTCCTGTTGTTGGCCACGCAGGTTCCCGACGGCATGCAGGCGCTGCTGTCCGATCGCCACCTGGCCTGGCTGCCCAGCGACTGGAATGCGCTGGCCCAACTCCCGGCGCTGCTGTTTCTCATTACGACGGTGGCCTTGGCTGTCCAGGCCTGGCGACGCCCCCGCCCGCTGCATACCGCCCTGCTGATCGCCCTGCTCTGCCTGTGGTGGCTGCTGCCGCGGGTGTTCGTGTCGCCGGCGCTGCTGCCGGCGGTGAGCTGCATGGCACTGCTGCTGATCGTCTCGGCGATGCTGCAGGAGGCGTTCCACATGGCCTTCCGCGATGAACTCACCGGCCTGCCCGGGCGCCGCGCGTTCAATGAGTATCTGCAGCGCGTGGGCACCACCTACACCATCGCGATGGTCGATGTGGATCACTTCAAGCGCTTCAACGATACCCACGGCCACGATGCCGGCGATGACGTGCTCAAGCTGGTGGCCGCGCGCCTGGCCGAGGTGGGCGGGGGTGGCCGCGCGTTCCGCTATGGCGGTGAGGAATTCGCGCTGGTGTTCCTGGATCGCCCTGCCCCGGCCTGCGTGGCGGCCGTGGAAGAGGTCCGCGCGAGGATCGAGGGGGTGCGTATGCATCTGCGCGACCGCGCCGCGCGCAGCCGCGACGATGCGGTGGGGCAGCTGCAGCGTGGGCGTGGTGGCAACGGTGCGGTGGTGCAGGTGACGGTGAGCATCGGCGTGGCCGACAGCCGGGTTGCCGACAGCGCGCAAGCGGTGATCAAGGCCGCCGACCAGGCGCTGTATGCGGCCAAGGACGCCGGCCGCAACTGTGTGTGTGCACTTGGCCAGCAGGGCACCGTGCCGGTGCGCGCGACCGCACTGGCTCAGGGCAGCGCGTCGAGATAGAACCAGCGGCCGTCTTCGCGGACGAAGCGGCTGTGTTCCAGCATTTTCACCGCACTGCCGCCGCCGACCTTGTAGCGCGCGGTGAAGCGGACCTGGGCGTGGTCGGGATCTGAGCGGGTGTGGGCGTGGATCGTCAGCCCCAGCCACTGGGTGCGCTGGCCGGGTGCTTCGGCCAGCGAGAGCTCGGCCGGGCGCGTGGACGGGTGCCAGCTGGCCAGCAGGTAGTCGCCCAGATGCCGTACGTAAGCGCTGTAGCGCGAGCGCATCAGCGCTTCGGCATCCGGCGCGGGGGTGCCGGCATGGTAAAGGCCGCAGCAGGCGGCGTAGGCCAGCGGGCGGCCGCAGGGACAGGGATCGGAAGAGACGGTGGTCATGGGGGTATTGTCGCGCGATGACCGGGCGTATGCTTGCGCGCCCTGCGTTGCGATGCCCCGCCGTGCTTGAGATGGTTCCCCCTGAGCTGTTCTGGTTGGTGGCGATCGCCTTCATCGCCGGCCTGGTCGATGCCGCCGTCGGCGGCGGCGGGCTGGTGCAGCTGCCCGGGTTGTTCACCGTCCTGCCGCAGCACACGCCGGCGATGCTGTTCGGCACCAACAAGTTCAGCTCGATGTTCGGCACCGCCGCGGCGGCGTTCCGCTATGCGCGCAATGTGCGCTTCCCGTGGCGGCCGGTGCTGTTCGCGGCGGGCACGGCATTTGTGTTCTCGTTTGCCGGGGCCACGGCGGTCAGCCTGCTGCCCAAGGACGCAGTACGCCCACTGGTGCTGGTGCTGCTGGTGGCGATGCTCGGCTACACGCTGTGGAAGAAGGACTTCGGTGCCCTGCACCGCCCGCGCGAGATCGGCCGCAAGGAGCTGGTGACCGCATTGGCCATCGGTGCCGTGATCGGGTTCTACGACGGCTTCTTCGGGCCCGGCACCGGCAGCTTCCTGATCTTCCTGTTCGTGCGCTTCTTCGGGCTGGACTTCCTGCGTGCGTCGGCCGCCTCCAAGGTGGTGAACCTGGCGACCAACGTGGCGGCGATCTCGTTCTTCGTGCCGACCGGCAACATCCTGTGGCTGTTCGCGCTGCCGATGGCCGCGGCCAACATCATCGGCTCGGTGGTCGGTACGCGGATGGCGCTGCGCGGCGGCACGCCCTTCATCCGCAAGCTGTTCGTCGGCCTGGTGGTGGTGCTGATCGCCCGGATGGGCTGGGATACCTTCGCCGGTTAGCAGGACGGGTCAGCCCCGGGGCTGACCCGTTGATTGCTCAGCGCTTGGGCTTGGCCGGCTTCTTTGCAGCTGCCTTGGGTGCGGCCTTGGTGGCCGTCTTCTTTGCCGCTTTCTTTGCCGGTGCCTTGGGCGCGGCCTTCTTCGGGCGCGACGCCGGCACCGCTGCCGGTGCCTCCACGGCCACGACCTCGGCCGCGACGTGGGCTTCCTCGTCGACCGAGGCCGCCAGCACCTCATTGGCCATCACCTCGGGGGCATCGACCACGTCAGGCGCGGCGATCACGGCCGGTGCCGGTGCCGCTGTCGTCTCGCCGGTGCGGGCGCGCTCGGGCAGCTTCAAACGCTTGCCCTCGTCGTCGTATTCGATCAGCAACACGCCAGAGTCATGGCGACCGCTGATCTCCACGAAGCAGGCACCGCCGATGAACGGTTCCAGCGTCATCACCGACTTCAGCGGGGTGGCCACGACCATCTGGAACCCGAAGTTGTCGAAGATGTTCATCGCCAGCGCGGTGAACTCGTTGTCGGCCTTGTCGAAGGCTTCATCGAGCACCACCGCCGCGTAGCTGGGCAGCTGGCCGTCGGCGCCACCGAGCTGGTAGCGCAGCGCGGCGGCCAGGCAGGTGGTGGCCAGCTTCTGGCGCTGGCCGCCGGACTTGCCCGCACCGCTGCGGTAGATTTCGACCTGCTGGCGGGTGGCGGCATCGAGCTCCACGCCGACGAACTCCACATGCAGGCGCACATCCAGCACCAGCTCGCGCCAGCGCTTGTCCTCGCCTTCCTGCGAGCCGAGCTTGGCGACCAGCTCACGCAGCACCGCGAACTGTGCTTCGGCCAGCTCGCGCTGGTCGGTCTGCTGCTGGGACAGCACGTCGCGCAGGCGCTGGTGGAAATCCAGTACCTCGGGCAGGCGGCGGTCGGTGAGTTCGATGGTCAGCAGGGTGCCGCGGTTGAACGGCACCTGCTCCAGCGAGGCATTGACCTCGTCCAGGCGCTGGGCGATCGACTTGCGCGCCTCGGCGGTGTGGCGCTGCAGCGCCAGCAGGTTGTTCTTGCTCTGGCTCTGGAGCAGATCGAAGAAGCGTGCCTCGTGCTGCGGCAGGCCATCGTTCTCCAGCCGTTGCAGGCGGGCCAGGAAATCTTCGGCACTGGACAAGCTGACGGTGAAATCGCCGCTGTCTTCCGGCCAGGCCTGGCAGTAGCGGCGGAAGCAGCCGAGCAGCAGGTTCTCCAGCCGGTTGTGTTCGGCCTGGGAACCGCCGAGCTGTTCATTGAGGGTGTTGCTGATCTGCCGGAAGTGGGCTTCCAGGTTCTCCAGGCTGAGCACGCCGAGCGCTTTGAGGCGTTCGTCCAGGCCCTGCTGCTGGAGGGGGGTGACCACGCGCTTGGCCAGCGGCACGCACTGCTCGTGCAGGCGTTCGAGGCGTTCGTGCTCACGACCGAGCTGGCCGCGCTCCACGCGCACGTCTTCATAGGTGCGCTTGGCCTGGGCCACATCGGCCCGGGTCTTCTCGATCTGTTCGCCCAGCCTGCGCAGATCGGCATTGCCTTCGCGCAGGTCGTGCAGGGCTTGGGCGATGTCGTCCAGGCGCTGCAGCGGTGCGGCCACATCGATCTCGTCCCAGCCCAGCGTGCACAGTTGATGGCAGGCCAGTCGCGCCTTGCCGTCCTGTTCGCGCTGCGCGCGCAGGCTGGCCACATCGCTGTCGCAGGCGGCGATGCGCTGGGCCAGTTCGATCGCTTCGCGCTCGTACAGGTCCAGTTTGTCGCGGTTGTTGAAGCCGAGCAGCCAGCGGCGGCGGTCGCTGATGTTGTGGCGATCATCCTTTTCGAAGCGTTCACCCGGGTGCTTGACCTGGCCTTCCTTGGTGATGCCGCGGTCGGTATCGCGCAGGTGGCGTGCATCCACGCATTCGTAGTCGAAGCGCTTGCCCAGCTCGCGGCGCAGCCAGCCGGCATAGCCGTGCTCACGCAGCACCAGCTTGTGCAGCAGCGAACGTGCGCCCGGCTCGCGGCCATGCAGTGCATCGTCGTTGCGGCGCACCCGGTAATAGACCAGGCGGGTACCGAGGTGGGTCTGATTGATCCACTCCGAGACCTGGGCGTGGTGGCGCTCATCGACCAGCAGCGACTGCGCAAAGCCGTGCAGCACGCGCTCGATAGCGCCCTGCCAGGCGGCGTCTTCGTCGCGGACCTGCAGCAGTTCGCCCACGAACGGCAGCGCCGCCTCGGGAATGCCGGTATCGCTGCTCAGGCGTGCGCGCAGCTGCTGCATGGGTGCAGGGATGCTGGACGGGGTGCGCTTGAGCGCCTCCAGTTCCGAACGCACCTCGGCGAAGCGGCGTTCGTCGTCGCGCTTGCCGCCCATGCGCTCGGCGATGGCTTCATCCAGCTCGGCCGCGGCGCGCTGGCCGTCGTCCAGGCGGGCCTGGGCGCGGGCGAGCTGCTCGGCAAACCCGTGCGCGGTCTCGGCCAGGGTTTCCCCCAGTTCGCGGCTGGCATGGTTGGCCTGGCTGCGCTTGGCCAGGCGGCGGTCGCGCTCCTGGGCGACACGGCCCTGCTCGCGCTCCAGTTCCTCGATGCGCTCGCCGCCCTGCTGGCGACGCTGCGCTTCCAGTTCGGCGAGGTGGCTTTCATGGTTGTCCAGCGCGCTGCGGCGCTGGCCTTCTTCCCCGGACAGACCGCGGTCGCGGGTATCCAGTTCCAGCAGGCGCGCCTCGAGCAGGGCCAGGCGACGCTGCTCGCGCACGCCGTCGATGCCCAGCTTCATCTCGTCCAGGTCTTCGCGCTGGCGGCGCAGTGCCTGCAGATCGGCGTAGTGGCCGCGTGCGGGCAGCAGGGTTTCGACCTGGCGGCGCGCGGTGACCACGGCCTGGTGGGCGCCATCGAGTTCGGCGAAATCATCGACCAGCCGCTCGGCGGCATCGAAGGTGCGCGGCGCATCGAGCATGAAGTCGCGCAGAAACACGTTCAGATCGCCGAGGTTCTTCGCCGACTGCGTCTTGTGCAGCAGGCGCAGCGCCATCTCGTTCTCGATCCCGAGCACGTGGCGGAACCGTTCGGCATAGCTGGCGAAACTGTCGAAGTGATGCACATCGCCCAGGCGCTGCTTGAGCTTGCGCAGGTCCAGGTCGAAGCCGCCAAGGTCACGCGCGATGTCGAAACTGCGCTCGGCCACCATGTAGTGCTTGCGCACATCGGCCGCCGCGGCGCCGTTGCCGGCGATCCAGAACAGGCGCACCAGGCTGACGATGCGGCCGTCATTGCTGCGGTATTCCAGCACCAGCGCGGTCCAGGTAGCGCCCTTGCGCAGGTACTGGGTGGCGATTTCGCCGGTGCCGCTGTCCTGCTGGTCGGCCCAGGCGCCACGCACGTAGGAGACCAGGTTGCGGTCGCGGCCACTGCGTTCGGCTTCGCGCGCGGCGGCATTGAAGTCGACCAGGGCCGGCGGCACCAGCAGCGCGGACATCGCATCGAGCAGGGTCGACTTGCCCGAGCCGGAGCGGCCGACGAACAGGAAGCCGCGTTCGGCGATCGGCACTTCGGTCAGGCCGGAGAAGGTGCCCCAGTTGTGGACCTGCAGGCGGCGCATGCGGAACTGCTGCGCGCGCGGGTCGGGCTGGTCGCCGGGGAACAGGGCGGGTGCGGGAATGTGGACGGTCATGGCAGGGCTAGCAATCCAGGCAGGGCAGCGGCGCGCGGGCGCGCGCTCAGGCGTCGAGGTCGGCCGGCGCTTCGCGCAGGCGGCGGTACACCTGGGCCAGGGCGGCGACATCTTCGGCGGAGAACATCAGTTTCAGTGCCGGCGAGACTTCATGACGCGCATCGTCACCGCCGAGGCGGGTCAGGATGTGGTTGTCCTTCATCTTCTGCACGGCACTGGCGACGCGGCGGTTGAAGCCGGCGCGGTCGGTGGACAAGTGGCGCTCGTACACGGCCAGTGCTTCGGCCAGTTCACCGTCCTCGACCACGGCGCGCACGCCGCGCGCATCGGCTTCGGCCAGCTGCTGGCGCAGGTGCAGCAGCAGTACCGAATCGATGAAGGTCAGCGGCGAGGTGCGCAGCAGCACCGGCGCCTCGATATCCTCGGTGTCGGCCTGGCGGGTGAAGGCCACCCCGCTCTCGCGGTCCAGCACCAGTTCCAGGAACAGGTCCGAGAGCGCCGAGCGGATCGCCGCTTCACTGCGGATCAGCGCCGGCCACAGCTTGGCGTGGCGCAGCTGGTCGATGCTCGGGCCGATCAGCAGCTGGCACAGCGCGCGGCGGCCATCGAGCGGCAGCCGGCCGGTGTCGCCCATGTAGAACACGTCGTTGTTACGCCGCAGGACGGGCGTCACCACGACCGGTTCGTCGTCGTGCTCGTCTGCGCCGCCGTCGATCGGGGTGTCGGTGGATTGTTCATGCCAGCTCATGGCGTTTCTCCTGGGTGAACCAGATCAGCGGAATGCGGGCGCGACGCCATTGGCCATCGCCGCCGCGCCATTGCGCGATCTCCTGTTGATCGGTGGCGACCTCGCCGTGGCGGGTGCCGAGAGAGAGGTAACCGATGATGCTGCCGAGCCCCTGCGGGGCCTCGCGGTGTTCAAGCACCTGCGCGATCGACAGCCGCGGCTGCGCGCCGAGCAGGTCGTGCAGATCGCGGCGCAGGGTTCGGAAGTCGATTTCAGAGGCGGCCACCAGGTCGCCGACACTTTCCAGCGAGATCGCGGCGGTGTCGTTGCGCTGCACGCTGCCATCCACCTGCGCCTGGCGCGGATCGTGCAGCTTCCATTGCGACAGCGAGCGCAGCCGGCTGGTGGTGAGCTGCAGGTCGCGGCCGATGCCGCGCTGCGCCGGGATGTGGTCGCGCAGGCCCAGCGCCTCGCCCTGGGCCTGCTTGAGCAGCTGGTTGAGGCGGCGCTGTTCCAGATAGCCGCGGCTCTGCACGAAACCGCGCAGACTGCGCGCGAAGTGCTGCAGCACGTCGTGAACCTGGCTGCCGCGCTCAAGCATGGTGGTGGTGAAGCCACGCAGGAAGGTGCGCTCGTTGCGATCGAGCTTGCGGGCGAAGCCGCGTGCGAGCACGGTCTCCAGCGCGGCATCGAGCTGGGCACTCTGTTCGGCATCGTTGAGCAGGCGCCAGAACGCCTCGAAGCTGCGCCCGGCGTCGCTGTCGCCGATCACGTCCACGCCCTCGAACAACTTGGACAGCACGTCGCCGCGCTCGCCCTCGTCATCGATGATGCGCTCGCGGAATTCGCGGTTGAGGCGTTCGAAGTCATCGCGCACGCGGCGGAAATCTTCGGTCAGCTCGTCGGCCAGGCCGATGATCTGGCGGGTCCGTTCCAGCGCGCGCTTGCCATCCAGCGAGGACACCTTGCCGCCGCTGACGCGGGCGATCTCGGCATCGATGCGGTCGCGCTCGTCGCGCAGCGCGGACAGGCGCGCATCCGGATTGGATTCGGTCAGCGCGGCCAGCTGCGAGAGCTGCTCGATCACCAGCGCCAGGCGGCTCTCGGTGGCGGCGGCGCGCGCCTGCTCCAGGCTGTCGGCGAAGCGGATCGCCTGCGCGGCCTGGGTGGACAGTTCGTACTGCTCCTGGTCGGCGCCTTCGGGCAGGCGGCGTTCCAGCCAGCCCTGGGCCAGCCAATGCGCGATGTAGGCCTGCGCGGTGCGCGGCAGATCGCGCGAGAGCTCATCGGCCTTGAGATCGTCCAGCGCGCGCTGCAGGCGTTCGTGCAGCACCGCGGTGGACAGGGTGCGCTCGTCCTGCATCAGCAGGCTCTGCAGCAGGCCGATGATCTCCGGCGCGTGATCGGCCGCCAGCAGCTTCCACTGCGATTGTTCGCGCAGGTGGCGGTAACGGGTAATGCGCTCGCGATGTTTCATTCGAGACCGGGGACAGGAAAACGGGCCGCGCGGGTCGCGGCGGCCGGGAGGGAAACGGGACGCGCACGCACCGGCCGGGCCGGGCCGAAGCCCAGCGCCTGCCGGCCGCGCGCGACAGCGCGGGGAATCAGCGCTTGCCGCCCACTTCGATGAAACGCAGGAACTCAGCGCGGGTGCGCGCGTCCTCGCGGAAGCTGCCCAGCATCTTGGAGGTGACCATGCTGACGCCGCGCTTGTGGATGCCGCGGGTGGTCATGCACTCGTGGGCACCTTCCACCACCACGCCCACGCCGACCGGCTGCAGCACGTCCTGGATGCACTGGGCGATCTGCGCGGTCATCTTTTCCTGGACCTGGAAGCGGCGTGCGTACGCCTCGACCACGCGGGCCAGCTTGCTGATGCCCACCACCTTGCCGGCCGGCAGATAGCCGACGTGCACGCGCCCGATGATCGGCGCCATGTGGTGTTCGCAGTGGCTTTCGTACTCGATGTCGCGCAGCACGATCAGTTCGTCGTAGCCGGCCACTTCCTCGAAGGTCCGCTCCATGTAGGCGCGCGGGTCGTCGCGGTAGCCGCTGAACCAGTCGCCATAGGCTTCGGCGACGCGGCGCGGGGTATCCAGCAGGCCTTCACGGGTCGGATCTTCACCGGCCCAGCGCAGCAGGGTGCGCACCGCCGATTCGGCCTCGGCCTGGGTGACGGGGTTGGCGTCGTTGTCTTGCTTGCTCATTACATACAGCACCCGAAGGGGGGCGAGCATCGTACCCGACAGACCCCTCGGGCGTCCTGCGCCCGGCCGCGGCCGCCCTGCCCGCGCAGGCCCCCGTTGGGCGACGGTTGTGCCACGGGTATTGATAGGATGGAAATTAGTAGTATCCTATCTATTCTGATGAACCGATCCCTCGACGAACGTACCCAGCTGCAGATGCAGCTCAGTTCCGGCCTGCTCTACGCAGGGCGGCAGTGGCAGCGCCTGGCCGACCAGGCCCTGGGCAGCTATGGCATCTCGGCCGCCTGCACCATGCCGCTGCTGATGATCGGGCGCGCCGGCGGCGGGATCCGCCAGGTGGCGCTGGCCCACCAGCTGGGCATGGAAGGCCCTTCGCTGGTACGCCTGCTGGACAAGCTGGCCGCCAGCGATCTGGTCCGCCGCGAATGCGATGCCAGCGATCGCCGCGCCAATCTGTTGTGGCTGACCGACAAGGGCCAGGCGCTGGTCAGCCAGCTGGAAACCCAGTTGATCGGCCTGCGCCAGGACGTGTTCGGCGAACTCAGCACTGACGAACTGCGCACCGTGCTGAAGCTGTGGCAGCTGCTGGCCGATGCGGCCGACCGCGTGACGTAAGCCGTTCCCCCGTTGTACCGCCCGGTGTCGTCCCTCGACGCCGGGCGATCCCCTTTCCGCTCCCCTGCGAATCCTTTGCCTCGATGTACGGTGAATTCAGTCTCTATGGTGTGTTCGTCCCGACCCTGCTCGGGCTGATGCTGCTTGCCTACCTGCTCAAGAGCGGGTTGCGCGTGGTCCTGCAGCGCACCGGCGCCTACCGCCACATCTGGCACCCCGCCCTGTTCAACCTGGCCGTGTACGTGATCGTGCTCGGCGGGTTGTTTTCCCTGATGCGTTGGATGCAATCGTGAACAAGATCCTCAAGCAGACATTCCCGGTCGTGTTGACCGCCGTGGCCGTAGTGGCCGCCGTGCTGGTGCTGCGCCACCTGTGGGCGTACTACATGGACGAACCGTGGACGCGCGATGCGCACGTCAGCGCCGACGTGGTCCAGGTCGCGCCGGACGTGTCCGGGCTGGTGGAGGCCGTAAAGGTGGCCGACAACCAGCCGGTCAAGCGCGGTGAGGTGCTGTTCGTGGTCGACCGCGCGCGCTATGAGATCGCGCTGGAACAGGCCCAGGCCGCCTTGGGCGAGCGCCGCGCCACGCTGGACCAGCTGCGCCGCGAGATCGCGCGCGACCGCAGCCTGCAGGATCTGGTCGCCGCCGAGGACGCCGAAGTGCGCCGGGCCAAGCTGCTCGCCGCGCAGGCCTCGATGGCCACCGCGCAGGCGGCGGTCGACTTGGCCAAGCTCAATCTGGCCCGCACTGAAGTGCGCAGCCCCAGCGCTGGCCACGTCAACGACCGCACCGTACGCGCCGGCGACTACGTGACCGCCGGGCGGCCGGTGATGGCGGTGCTCGATACCGGCTCGTTCCGCGTGGACGGCTACTTCGAAGAGACCCGCCTGCAGGGCGTGCATGCCGGCCAGAAGGTCGACATCCGCCTGATGGGCGAAGCGCAGCCGCTGCAGGGCCACGTGCAGAGCATCGCCGCCGGCATCGAAGACCGGTATCGCAGTGAGGGCAGCAGCCTGCTGCCGAACGTGACCCCGGCCTTCGACTGGGTGCGGCTGGCCCAGCGCATTCCGGTGCGCATCCATATCGACCGCGTGCCGGCCGGCGTCAACCTGATCGCTGGGCGTACCGCCACGGTCACCATCCAGCCGGACACCGCCCCGGCCACGCCGGCGCAACCGGCACGGACGGCGCTGTGAACCGCCCGGCGCTGCACCGCATCGCGCTGGGGCTGGCGCTGACCACGCTGGCCGCCTGCCGTACCGTCGGCCCGGATTACGCCGTGCCGGCCGGGTCCGCCTTCCAGCGGCCGGAGGCGAACGCCGCCTTCCTCGACACCGGCAACCCGCAGGTCGCCGCCGGGGCCGAGCTGCCCGCGCGCTGGTGGGAGCTGTACCAGGACGACACCCTCAATGCGCTGGTGCAGCAGGCGCTGCGCGACAACGTCGAACTGAAGGTCGCCGATGCCAACCTGCGCCGCGCCGCCGCGGTGTACGAGCAGACGCTGGATGCCGGTGGTTTCGAGTACGAGGCCGAGGCCGGCGTGAGCCGCGCGCAGCTGTCCGCCGAATCCTTCCTGCTTGAACACGAACTGCCGCCGATCAACCTGGCCGATGGCAAGTTCGCGGTGTCCTATCAGTTCGATCTGTTCGGCAAGCTCAAGCGCGCCTCCGAGGCCGCGCATGCCGACGAGCAGGCCACCGCCGCCGCGATGGATCTGGCGCGCGTGTCGCTGGTCGCGCAGGTGGCTGGCAGCTACGTGGACATCTGCCATGCCAACCATGAGCTGCACGTGGCCGAGCACTCGCTGCAGCTGCAGCAGCGCAGCCGCGAGGTCACCCAGCGCCTGATCTCGGCGGGCCGCGGCACCCCGCCGGAGCTGGCCCGCGCCAATGCGCAGGTGGCGATGCTGCAGGCTGCGCTGCCGCCGCTGCGCGCGCGCCGCCAGGCCTCCGAATACCAGCTGGCCGCTCTGCTCGGCCGCACCCCGGGCCAGCTGCCCGAGGGCGTGAGCGACTGCAGCGAGGCCCCGACCCTGGCGCAGGCGCTGCCGATCGGTGATGGCCGCGCGCTGCTGCAGCGCCGCCCGGACATCCGCCAGGCCGAGCGCAAGCTGGCGGCCGCCACCGCGCGGATCGGCGTCGCCACCGCCGAGCTCTACCCGGACATCCGCCTCGGCGCTTCGGTCGGTGCGGCTGGCCTGCTGGAAGACTTCGGCACGCCGTTGACCCAACAGTGGTCGATCGGCCCGTTGATCTCCTGGACGCTGCCCTCTTCCGGCACGCATGCGCGCATCCACGCCACCGAAGCCGGTGCCGATGCCGCGCAGGCGGAGTTCGACCACAGCGTGCTGCAGGCCCTGCGCGAAACCCAGACCGCGCTGAGCCGCTATGCCCAGGACCTGCAGCGCCTGCAGTTCCTGCAGCAGGCGCAGCAGCAGGCCGATCTGGCCGCCAGCCAGAACCGCCGCCTCTACCAGGGCGGGCGCACGCCCTATCTGGCCAGCCTGGATGCCGACCGCAGCCTGGCCAGCGCCGACGCGACCCTGGCCGAGGCCCAGGCGCAGGTCTCGCGCGACCAGATCCAGCTGTTCCTGGTGCTTGGCGGCGGCTGGAATGCCGATGCCGTCGCCACCGGCACGGCCGCGAGGTAAGCCATGCTGCTGCTGGACAGACAAGCCTGGTTGTTCTCGGTCAAGACCTTCCTGGCGGCGCTCGCGGCGCTGTACATCGG
The DNA here is from genome assembly GCF_056861555.1 of Stenotrophomonas sp. K-6. Taxonomy (NCBI): domain Bacteria; kingdom Pseudomonadati; phylum Pseudomonadota; class Gammaproteobacteria; order Lysobacterales; family Lysobacteraceae; genus Stenotrophomonas; species Stenotrophomonas sp. K-6. The sequence goes on from NZ_JBSPUC010000004.1 coordinate 24,570, forward strand.
GCTGGCCGGCAATCTCTCGCGCCCGTACTGGGCGATGGCCACCGTCTACATCGTGACCCAGCCGATGCTGGGCCCGACGCGCGCCAAGGGCGCCTACCGTATCCTCGGCACGCTGATCGCCGGTGCGGCCACGCTGTGGATGCTGCCGCACCTGGTGGAAACGCCGCTGCTGCTGAGCGCGGCGATGTCGCTGTGGTTGTCCGGTTGTCTGTTCATCGCCCTGCTCAACCGCGGCCCGCGCGGCTACGCGTTCCTGCTGGCCGGTTACACCACCGCCTTCATCGGCTTCCCGGCGGTGACCTCGCCGGACACCATCTTCGACACCGTGGTGGCGCGCAGCGAGGAGATCATCCTCGGCACGGTGGTGGCGGTGCTGTTTGCCTCGCTGTTCTTCCCGGCCTCGGTGCGGCCGATGCTGCGCTCACGGATCGGCAACTGGATGGGGGATGCCGCCGACTGGTGCCGGCAGATCCTGACGCGCGGCCACGCGCATGGCCCGCGCAACCGGCTCGCCGCCGATCTGGTCCAGTTCGAGGCGCTGATCGAATTCATGCGTCGCGACGACCCGCGCCATGCCGGTGCGGCGGTCTCGATGGAGCGGCTGCGCGAGCGCATGCTGCTGATGCTGCCGGTGCTGTCTTCGATCGCCGACCGGCTGGGCGCGCTGCGTGCGGGTGGCCGTGCGCTGCCGCCCGGGCTGGAGACGCTGATCGCCGATCTGGCCCAGTGGCTGGAGCAGCCCGGCCGCTCCAGCGCCAGCGCGTACGCCACGCTGCGCGCGCGCATCGTCGCGCTCAAGCCGGCGGTGGATGGCGAGCTGGATCACCTGCTGCTGGTCACCCTGCTGCTGCGCCTGGAAGAACTGGTGGATCTCTGGCAGGACTGCACCACCCTGCACGCCGCCATCGATGCCGGCACCGCGCCCAGCGATGCCGCGCACTACCGCGTGCGCACCCAGCGCGTGGACCACGTGCGCCACGTGGACTACGGCATGGCACTGTTCTCCGCCGCCAGTGCGGGCGTTGCGCTGATGACGTACTGCGTGCTGTGGATCGGGCTTGGCTGGGAGGGCGGTGGCAACGGCGCGATGATGGCTGCGGTGGCCGCCGCGTTCTTCGCCGCGCAGGACGATCCCGCACCGAGCATGCTGTCCTTCCTGCTCTGGGCCATCGTCGCCAGTCTGGTGGCCGGCGTGTACCTGTTCGGGATCTTCCCCGCCGTGCACGACTTCGGCAGCCTGGCCCTGGTGCTGGCGGTGATCTTCCTGCCGCTGGGCCTGCTGCTGCACCGGCCCAAGACCGCGCTGATCGGCCTGCCCTTGACGGTGAATCTGGTCGCGCTGCTGAACGTGCAGAACACCTACAGCGCCAACATCCAGAGCTTCATCAACTCTGCCGTCGCAATGTTCATCGGGATCGGCTTTGCGGTGGTGATGACCCGGCTGTTCCGCTCGGTGGGCGCCGAGTGGACCGCACGCCGGCTGGTGCGCCAGGGCTGGAACACGCTGGCCGATGCGGCCGAGGGCCGTGGCCAGCAGGACCGCCAGCAGTTCGCCGCGCGCATGCTCGATCTGCTCGGCCTGCTCGCGCCGCGCCTGGCGGCCACGCCGGAAGGCAGCGACATCGCCTCGGTGGACATGCTCACCGAAGCGCGGATCGGCCTGAATATCCTGCAGCTGCGCCGCTCACGGCACGGCCTGCCCCCGGCCAGCGTGGCCGCGATCGACGCAATCCTGGACGAGGTGGCGGCGCATTACCGTGCACAGGCCGCCCGGCGGCGGCCATTGCCTGCACCGGCCGGGTTGCAGGCCAGGCTGGAGGCCTCGCTCAAGCGCGTGCAGACCGTGGAGGCTGGCAAGGCCCGCGATGAGGCCCTGATGGGTCTGATCGGGCTGCGCTTCGCCCTCTTCCCCGAGTCGGCCGTGGTCGATACCCCGGCCGAGACCGCCACTGCGGCACCCGGCCTGCCCGCGCCGCGCTGAACCGGCCTGGCCGCGGGCCGGCCGGCCCCCACCGATCAGGGCTATCCTGACGCATGCATTTGCGCATGGATCAAGGTGATTCCCGATGAGTTACGACCTGATGGTGTTCGACCCCGCCGTCGCCCCGCGCGAGGCCGAGGCCTTCCTGCAGTGGTACGACGCGCAGACCGAGTGGAACGAGACGCACGACTACGACGACCCGAAGGTGTCGGTGCCGGCGCTGCAGGCGTTCTTCGCCGCGCTCGCCGAGCATTACCCGCCGATGGATGGCCCGCTGTCCGATGACGAAGATGACCGCCCGGAAGTGACCGACTACAGCATCGGCCAGCACGTGGTCTATGCCTCGTTCGATGACGAAGTGGCCGAGAACGCACATGGTCTGGTGCAGGTGCTGGCCAATACACACCAGCTGGGCTTCTTCGATGTCAGCGGCGACGGCGCCATCGTGTTCCCGGATGGCACCGTGGTGATTCCGGAGTAAGAACGGGCACGGTTACGGGGTTGGAGCCTGTTTCTTCAGAAGCAGCGCTCTGACCTCTTGTCCCGCATCAGCGACTCATAAACAACTCAACCGCCTCATCAGCCTCGCTTGGAGGAATCTCTATGAGCATCCTGGCGATGCCGAGATTTCCATGTGCCAATGCGATGGCCGCCAGCAAAGACACACTCATTGTCTGATCCTGCTGAGCTGACGCCAATCGAGCGGCGCACCGCCCCATGTGCTGAAGCGCCTGGGAGTACTCCGGCTCCATTTCCTCCGGAACCTCGATGCCTGCTCGTCTTCTCTCAATCTCAATGCAGACAGGCAGAGCGAAGAACTCCCACGTCGCCCGATCCGGATGCTGGATAATCACATCGACGATGTGCGGTACCGCAGCGAAGGAAGCACTGTAAACATCGCCTTGATGACATAGGCTGCTCCAGAGCTCATGCCACGGCTCTCCCTCACCATGCTCAGCATGATCCGTACCGCTTGGGTATCGAATGGCGACAAGCCATTGGGGAATGTCATCCGCTGCACCATATGCATGGCTCAGCTGTGCCCAGCGGGGGTCATCGAGTCCTACCATCGCCATGTTGCGATCCTGCCAGCAGTCAGTACAACGCGCACGATAGCAGCGCGTCAGAGGCGGTCAAAAGACCAGAGCGAGATTCCTGCAGGCAGGCGTCACGAGACAGAAACTACAGAGCATCTGTTCATTGCGGCTGTCATCAGAAAAGCTGCCCCTGGGCCGGCGCTGTCACGACGGTGTCGGCCACCGCGTCCCCCTGGCCGCCCTGCAGGCGCGCCGCCAGGCCCGACAAACGGCTGGCATGCCGCGCCAATGCGGCCTCCAGTACCTCCGCACTGCCCAGCACGTGCAGCGACTGCCGCGCACGGGTCATGCCGGTATAGATCAGCTCGCGCGAGAGCACGCGGTTGTCGCGTCGCGGCAGCTGCAGCCAGACCTCATCGAACTCCGAGCCCTGTGCCTTGTGCACGGTCATCGCGAACGCACTTTCATGTGCGGGCAACGCCCCCGGGTGGAAACCGCGCGGTTGATCCGGTGTCTCGCCGGGGAACCAGGCGGTGACACTGCCCTGGCGGTCGATCAGGCAGATGCCGATGTCGCCGTTGAACAGGCGGTGCCGGTAGCTGTTCTCGGTGACCAGCAGCAGCCGGCCGTGGAAATAGCCCGGTGCCATGCCCGGCCGCGGCACACCGGCCAGCAGCGCTTCGATGCGCGCGTTCAGCCCGCGCGCACCCTGTGGACCTTCGCGCACAGCAGTGAGCAGGCGGATGCGGCCGGCATTGGCCAGCGCCTGACCAGGATCGGCGGCTTCGCCGAGGCCCCGCCAATGCCCGAACAGGTGTTCGCGATGATGCTGCAGCGGATCGCTCTGGTCCTCGTGGAAGTGCACACCGGCCAGCGTGCCCACGCGTAGCAGGGCCAGTGCGGTGGCACTGTTGCCCTCGCGCACGGCATGCGCCAGCGGCGCCAGATCGAGTGCGTCGGTCTGCCGGTAGCCACGCTGCAACTGCACGCGCCGGCCCGCGAACCGGCGTGGCGGTGCCAGCGGTTGCAGCGCCTCGGGCGCGAGCAGCGCGCGCAATGCCTGCGCATCGTCGGCCTGGGTGCCCAGGCCATCGCCACTGGCGCGCAGGATCGCGCTCAGCACATCACCGGCTTCCACCGAGGGCAGCTGGTCCGGATCGCCGAGCAGCACCAGCCGGCTGCCATCGGCGACCGCCTCCACCAGCTTGGTCATCAACGGCAGATCGATCATCGAGGCCTCGTCCACCACCACCACGTCATACGGCAGCGGGTTGTCGGCGTGATGGCGGAAGCGCGGCGAATCCGGGATCACCCCGAGCAGGCGATGCAGGGTGGTGCCGGTGCTCGGCATCGCATCGCACAGCGCCGGGGCGATGCCGAGCAGACGCAGACGCTGCACGGCCAGGCGCAGGCTCTCGGCCATGCGCTCGGCGGCACGGCCGGTGGGCGCAGCCAGCGCGACCCGTGGCAATGCCTGGTCTGCCTGCACTGCCTGGGCGGCCAGCAGCACCAACAGGCGTGCGATGGTGGTGGTCTTGCCCGTACCGGGACCACCGGTCACCAGCACCAGCGGATGGCGCAGCGCGACGGCGGCGGCGCGGGCCTGGTGATCGATGCCCTCGCGCGCCTGCGGGAACAGCTGGCCAAACAGGCTGGCCAAGGTACCGGGATCGGCCTCGGCCAGCGGATGGGTGGCGATGCGTTGCAGGCCTTCAGCGAGCCGACGTTCGTACTCACGGTAGCGGCGCAGATAGAGCAGCCCGTTTTCCAGCACCAGCGGTGCATCGCCGGCGACCACGTCATCTGCATGCGGCACGTCCACCCACGGCGACCCCTGCAGCTGCGCCAGCCAGGCGTCGGGTGCCGGCCAGTCGACATCGGCCTCGATCAAGCGCTGCGGCTGGGTCGGATCCAGACCGGCATGCCCTTCCGAGACCGCCAGCGACGCCAGTGCAGCACCGAGCAGCACCGCCTCGGGCGTGTCCGGGCGCAACCGGCGCAGGCTCTGCGCCAGTGCGTGATCGAGTGTGCGCAGCGCGTTGCCGCGGTACAGCGTGGTAAGCAGGCTCATGCGTCCCCCCGCGCGCGCGCGGCCATGCGGGCCTGGGCGTGTTCGCCACCGGCGAACAGCGCATCCAGTGCATCCACCAGAGCGGGATCGAAGCGATGCGCGTAAAGGCCGGGGCTGTCGTCGCGGCCGGCATCCAGTCCACGGCAGAACAGATAGCGGATACCGCCCATGTCACGCGTGTAGTCGTACTGCGCACCCAGCCGGAAGCGCAGCCAGCGATGCAGTGCCACGGTGTAGATCAGCGCCTGCAGGTCGTACTCGCTGCGCTGCATGGCGCTCGTCAGCCGGGCCGCGTCGTAGCTCGGCAGGCGGTTGGATTTGTAGTCGAGCACATACCAGCGGTCCGCTCGCACGTAGGTCAGATCGATCTTGCCGGTCATCAGGCCTTCCAGCCGCCGGCGTGTGCCGAAGCCATGGCGGTCGCGGACCAGTCCGTGCGCGTGCAGCAGGCTCAGCAGGGCGGGCACGGCGGTCGGCTGCATCGCGAAGTGGAACTCGATCTCGGCACGGCGTGCATCGGCCGGCAGGTCGTGCAATGCGCCGCCTTCCGGCAGGGGCGCGGTCAGGGTCTGGCCGACCAGCCCGGTCAGCATGGCCACGCCATCGTCCAGGTCCTGCTCGGCATAGCCTTCGGCGCGCAGCGAAGCGCGCAGGACGTCGGCTTCCTCGCCGGGTGCGGGCTGCCCGGCTTGCCAGCCGCCCCACACCGCGAAATCGGTGTTCTCCAGCGCGTCGTGCAGCACATTGCCGAAGCGGCTGCCCATGAAGCGCGGGTCGACGTCGTCGCTGACCATGGCCGGTTGTTCGGCGTCCAGGGTGAGATCCACGCCGGCCGGTTCGTCGGCCGCAGGCGCCGGCACTTCGGTCGCGGCGGCGTCGGTGTCGTGGCCGGCGTCGGCATGCGCCAACTGGGTGAAGCTGTAGACCCACCAGTCGTGCGGCACGCGGCGGGTCAGCGCGCGCACCGGCGGCAGTTCGCCCTCGCGTTCGAACGCAAGCTGTGCCGGGCGGGGTTCCACCGGGCCGTCGATCACGGCGATGTCCGGGTGGTCACGCAGGGCGGCCATGTTCGACAGCATCGGTGCCAGTCGGGTTTTTGCCAGGCCGGCGAGATCGCCGGCGGCGATCCACAGCGCGTGCTCGGCGCGGGTCAGCCCGACATAGAGCAGGCGCGCATCCTCGGCTTCCTGTTCCTGCGCGCTGCGCATGCTGGCCGCATTCCAGCTGTCGTCCTTGTCCAGTTTCCAGTGCAGCTCGCGGCGACCGTTGGCGTACACCGTGCAGTTCGCCTCGGTGTTCGGCGCGCCACCACCGATGCCGACGAACGGCAGGAACACCAGCGGATACTCCAGTCCTTTGCTCTTGTGCAGGGTGATGATCTGCACGCGGCGCGCATCCGATTCCAGGCGCAGCAGCTGCTGTTCGTCGTCCTGGTCGGCATGCGCCATCTGCACCTGCAGCCAGTCCAGCAGGCCGTGCATGCCCAGGGTCTGTCCGGCGGCCTGCTGCAGCAGTTCGCCCAGCTGCAGGTAGTTGGTCAAGCGGCGCTCACCATCCAGCAGGCCGAGCAGGCGCTCGGCGTGTTCGGCACAGAGATCGGCGATCACCGCGAACGGGCCGCCACGCTGCCAGCGCTCACGCCATTCCAGCAGCCGCACCTGGAACGAGCGTTGTGCATCCCCTTCGCGCTCCAGCGCATCGATCGCCTCGGCATCTTCGCCAAGCAGCACGGTCGACAGCGCCGCGCGCAGCCGTCCTTCATCGGCCGGTTGCAGCAGGGCCAGCAACAGCAGGCGCAGGTCGTGCGCTTCCGGCGTGGCGTACAGGCTCTGCTTACCCGCGGCGACGGCGGGAATACCCACCGCACCGAGCGCCTGCTGGATGCGCGTGGCCTCCTTGTGCGAGCGCACCAGCACCGCGATGTCGCCGGGTTGTACCGGCACATCGCGCAGCAGCGCGCGGCCTTGCCGGGCCTCGCTGAGGATCTGGTGGATCGCGGCGACACAGGCGTCGCTGGCCTGCTGTCGGGAAGGATCAGCCTTGAGGTCGCCGCCCTCGGTGTTGTGCAGCACGCGCACGGTCAGGCCGGGCGCGGGGACACCGTCGCGCACGAAGTCCGCATCCACCCGGGTGCTGCCGGGGTGCACCGGTTCGAACGCGATGTCGGCTTCGAGGAAGGCGCGTTCACCCGCGTTGGCGTACAGCGCTTCGATCGCGTGCAGCACCGTCGGGCGCGAGCGGAAGTTGCGGTCCAGCGCGGGCGCTGCGTCGGCCTGGCGCTTGGCCTTGAGATAGGTGTGGATATCGCCGCCGCGGAAACCGTAGATCGCCTGCTTGGGATCGCCGATCAGGAACAGCGCCGGGGCCAGGCCGGCCTCACGGGTCTCCTGCGAATCGCCGAACACGCGCTGGAAGATGCCCCACTGGCGGTCGTCGGTGTCCTGGAACTCGTCCACCAGCGCGATCGCGTACTGCGCGCGCAGCTGCTGCACCAGGGTGGCGCGATGCGGGCCGTCGAGTGCATCGGCGACGCCGTCGATCAGGTCATCGTAGGTCTGCACGCGTCCGATCCGCTTGAGCTCGGCCAGGCGCGCACGCGCTTCATCGCGCAGGTCATGCAGGAAGGCGGTGGCCTGCTGGCGCAGCCACTGCTCGCGCGCATCGGCCGCATGCCACCAGGCCTGCAACGCATCGAACAGCGGCGACGCCGGGCACTGGCCTTCCATGCCGTCCTTGCAGAAGGCCAGCAACTGCACCGGCAGCAGCTTGCCCAGGTGGCTCTTGTCGCCGCGCGGCCAGTGCTGCGCGCTGCGGCCGGCAAACAGCTCGCCGAAGGCCTTGTCGAAGCTGGGCCGTTTGGCACGGCGACCATCGAAGACCTTGCGATCGAAGGCGGTGGCGATCTGCGTCTGCGCGTCTTCGGCGTGCGCTGCGATGGCATCGGCCAAAGCAGTCGCGGTGAGCCGCAGCTGCGGGGCGGGGTCGTCGAAGGTGTGGCTCGGCCGCGCTGGCAGCAACGGCAACGGCTTGATCAACGTGGAGAGATCGCCGGCCAGCGCCTCGGGTGAGGCCCACAGCCAGGTCAACGCATCGACCGTAGCCGGATCCGTGGCATGCACGCGCCACAGGTCGGCGGCCAGTTCCTCGTGCAGCGCGCGTTCGCTCGGCAGCAGGGTGGGCGGATCGAAGGTGTGGCCGCTCTCCAGCGCGTGTTCGCGCAGCACGCGGGTGCAGAAGCCATGGATGGTGAAGATCGAGGCCAGATCGATTTCATCGGCGGCGGTCTGCAGCCGACGCGCCAGCGCGGCCGGTGTTTCTTCGCCAAGGGCAAGCTGGCGGTGGAGGATCACCCGGGTCAGGACGACCTCCGGACTGTCCTGTTCGCTCGGCGCGCGCTCGACCAGCTGTGCGGCCAATGCAAGGCGCTCGCGGATGCGCTTGCGCAGTTCCTGCGTCGCGGCATCGGTGAAGGTGACCGCCAGGATCTGGCCGATGCGCCAGCCCTTCTCCACCACCAGCCGGGTGAACAGCGTGGCCAGGGTGAAGGTCTTGCCGGTACCGGCGCTGGCCTCGATCAGGCGCACGCCCTCCAGCGGCAGCGCCAGATAGGGATCGGTGAGCAGGTCGTGGTCGATCATCGCAGGGCTCCTTCCTCGTCAAAGCCCGGGAACACCCGGCCCTCCCGCACCGCGGTGAACACCACGAAGCTGTTGTGCAGCAATTGTCGGTAGCTGTCCGCGCTGGCGAACGGATCATGGCCACGCAGCGCGAGCTGGTAGCCGGCGCCGGTGGCTTCGCCCCAGGTGCGATCGCTGCCATGCCACTTGGCGCGGCCCTCGGCTTCGCGCTTGGCCTCGGCGGCGGTGTACAGCACCCAGCCGGTGGACGGGCCGTACAACAGCGGCGCACGCAGCCCTTCGCTGCGCAGCTGCAGCAGGCGGCGCAGCACCTGGCGCGCGCGCTCGGCCTCCAGCGGCGGCAGCGTGTGCGGCCCCAGCCCGTCATCGCCCGCCTCGTGGAACTGCACCAGCGGCAGCGCATCGCCGGCGGCGTTGGCGAGCAGCCAGTCCAGCCCCTGGCGGATCGCGGCACGCCCATTGAGCGGGCCCGGGCGCAGGCGCACCAGACCGTGCGGATGCAGGCCCTGCACGCGGCCGTGCAGGCGCACGCCATCGATCTCCACCTCGTAGCGGCGGCTGCCGGCCGCGGTACCGGCCTGCCACTGGGCCAGGGCCTGCGCGTAGGGCTCAGTCTGCACCTGCAGCAGCGCGAACTGGCGCTCGCCCAGTGCACCGGAGGGCAGCAGCGCACGTGCGCGCAGCCGGGGGTACATCGGCGCGGCCTCTTCGCCGAGGGTAGCTTCGATTACCGCCTGCTGGAGCAGTACGGTGTCGCCACCGCGCGCCGCCATCACCAGGGGTTCGACATCCTCGGCGTTGTCGACGTCGTCGGGCAGGCGCAGGCCGAGCCGTTGCGACAGGAACTGGCTGGCCGGATCGGTGAGGAAGCGACGCAGCGCATCCACGCTCAGTTCCGCCTCGCCCACCCCGCTCTCCATCGGCGGCAGCGGCTTGGCGAACCAGGGCGCCAGCGCGCGCCGTGCACCGCCAAGCGAGCCGGCGGCCGGGTGCCATTGCTGGCGGTAGCTGAAACGCCGCGGTTCCTCACCGCCCCCGAACGCGGCCGGGGCGAACGGCTGCAGCGAATGCCGCACGGTCATCCGTTTGGCCGCCGCGGGCGGATCCAGGTGGTACTCGGCCGCCGCATCGATCAGCTCGCTGACCAGCACCGAGGGCTCGCGCACACTGCCATCGCGCGGGTCGGCGCCCAGGTAGCTCAGGTAGAACACGTCCTGCGCCGAGGCGAACAGCTGCAGGAACAGGAAGCGGTCGTCCTCGCGCAGCGAGCGGTCGCCGTGGCGTCGCTTGTCGGTGCCCAGCTCGGCGGTGAGCTGGTTGAGCCCGGCAGCCGGATCGCGACGCGGGAAATCGCCATCGTTCAGGCCGAGCACGCAGATCACCCGGAACGGCAGCAGCCGCATCGGCACCATCCGCCCGAAGCTGACCCCGCCGGTGAGCAGCGGGGCGCGCGTATCGGCCTGCGCAAGCACGCCAGCGAAATGCGCGCGAAGCACCTCCGGCGGCACGTCGCCCTCGAAGCCGGCGGTATCGGCGTCGCGGGCGAACTCGTTGATCAGTTTGCGCAGGCGCTCCAGCGCGCGCTGGCTGTTGGCCGCCTGCGGCGGTTCGGGCAGCAGCGCGTCCAGCAGGGCCAGCAGACGCTGCCGCCACTGGCCGGGTGACATCGCCTCACCCAATGCTTTCTGGTATCGCGCCAGCACCCGCAGCAGACCGAGCAGCCGGTCCAGCGCATCCAGCGCGCTGCCTTCCAGCTCCGGCCACGGCGCGACCCCGGCGATATCGCCGTCGCTGCCGCTGGCATGACCCAGCAACAGGCGATCAAGTGCGAACTGCCAGGTGAAGGCATCATCGGCCGGGGCCTGGTGCTGGCCGCGATGGGTGGCATCCAGCCCCCAGCGCGCACCGGCAGCCTGCAGCCAGTCGTGCAGGCGGTCGAACGCCGCCGCGTCCAGACCGGCCGCCTCGGCCAGCGGCGCGCTGGCGAGCAGATCCAGCACTTCGTTCAAGCCGAAGCGCGAGACCGGCAGCCCGAGCAGGTGCACGAACACATCGGCCAACGGCTCACCGGCCAGCGGACTGGTGTCGGCCAACGCATAGGGAATGTGCTCGTCGCCACCACTGCGGCCGCCGAACACCGCTTCCAGGTACGGCACGTACGGATCGATATCCGGTGCCAGCACCGCGATGTCGCGCGCCTGCAGCGGTGGATCGAAGCGCGGGTCCTGCAGCAGGCCGCGCAGTTGATCGTGCAACACCTGCAGTTCGCGCAGGCGGGTGTGGCAGGCATGCACCTGCAGGCTGGGGTCGTCGTAGCGCAGCCCATCGCGCAGCGCACCGGCCGGCTGCCCGCGGCGGTGGAACAGGTCGCGCTGCAGGCGGTGCAGCAGGCTGTCGGACAAGCCGCCGTCGGCCATGTCCGGGCGCGCATCGTCTTCGGGATCATCGTAGGCGGCGATCTCCCCGGAGGGGTGGACGACTTCATAGCTGCCCAGCACCGCCATGAAGTCGCGCCCGGCCGCGCCCCAGGCCTGCAGCAGGCGGTTCTCCCCGGCCGCCTCGCCGAAGGGATCGGGCGCGCCGCTGCGCAGCTTCTCGCCCAGGGTCTGCAGGTCACCCCAATAGGCCTGGGTCGGCGTGGGCAGATAGAAGTGCATCGTGCCGACCCGCGCCTGAGTGGCCATCACCCGCAGCACGTCCGGGGAGATGTTGAGCGTGGCGAAGGCGAACACACGCGCCGGCAGGCCCTGCGGCAGCGGCTGCCCGGCACCTTCGAAGCGGGCCAGATAGGCATCGATGCGGCGCGCGCGGTACTGCTCGCCTTGGGCGATGTGCCGCCACAGGATGGCCTGCGGGTCATTCGGTGCTGCGCCGGCCTCCCAACGAAGCAGCCAATCGCGACGCCATGCCTGGTACTTCTCGAACACCGAGGCCAGTTCGCCGGCCAAGGCCCATGGCTTGAGCGGATCGGTTGAGGACAGATACGCCTGCAGGGCCGCCATCGGCGGCCGGGCCATCAGCACCGGATCACGCAGCGCGGCATACAACCGCCAGCGCAGGCCTTCGGCATTGAGATCGTCATGTTCGCCGGGCACGTTGGCGTTGAGAGCGCGCGCCACCAGCTCGCCGGGCGTGAGGAACGCCAGATTGGCGGCAATGCCATACTCGGCCGCGAGGGTCGATTGCAGCCAGCGGCGCATGGCGACCTGCGGGATCAGCACCACCTCCGGCACCAGGATCGATTGGCCCGGCACCGGCGTGCGCAGCGTCGTGGCCAGCAGGGCGGCCAGCACATCGAGCGAGTTGGAGTGGTACAGGCGGAAGTCTGAAGCAGCGTCGGTCATCGCAGGAGTGTGCCGCAGCCCGCGCACGAACGCAGCGCCGACGCGTACCTGGACGCCGAAAAGGCAGCGGCCGACACCGGCCCGACACGCTGTGTTGCAGCCCTCGGCATGGTCTCCGGGGCGCTGCTCCCACCTGCCCGTGCGACAATACTGCACGGTCCAGTTCGGTTATGTTCAGCCGTTCACCACGATCTTACAACGTTGGAATTTTGTTAATGGCGCCCATGACGGTTTCCGAAGAAAGTCTGGTGCAGTTGTCCAACGTCCGCATCGACCGCGGCGGACGTACGATCCTGCGCGACGTTTCGCTGACCGTTCCGCGCGGCAGCATCACTGCCGTGCTCGGCCCGTCGGGCAGTGGCAAGTCCACGCTGCTGGCCGCGCTGACCGGCGAACTGCGCCCCGTTGCCGGCCAGGTCACCCTGTTCGGCCAGCCCATCCCGACCGGCGCACGCGCGCTGTTGGAGATGCGCAAGAGCGTGGGCGTGCTGCTGCAGGGCAACGGCCTGCTGACCGATCTGACCGTGGCCGAGAACGTGGCCCTGCCGCTGCGCACCCACACCCGCCTGCCCAAGCCCGTATTGCGCCGCCTGGTGCAGATGAAGCTGCATGCGGTCGGCCTGCTGGCCGCTGCCGATGCCTGGCCGCGCGAGCTGTCCGGCGGCATGGCGCGCCGTGTGGCCCTGGCACGCGCGCTGGCACTGGACCCGCCGCTGATGATCTACGACGAGCCGCTGACCGGGCTGGACCCGATCGCCTCGGGCGTGATCATGAGCCTGATCCAGCGCCTCAACCACAGCCTGGGGCTGACCAGCATCATCGTCAGCCACCACGTGCACGAGACTCTGCCGATCTGCGACCAGGTGATCGCGATCGCCAACGGCGGCATCGTGTTCCAGGGCAGCCCGGCCGCGCTCGAATCCAGCCAGGACCCGCTGCTGCGGCAGTTCCTGCATGGAGAGCCGGACGGCCCGATCCCGTTCGATGCCGCGCCGCGTGCGAGGGTTGCCTGATGCCGTTCGTTGACGCCACCCGCTCGCTCGGTCGCGCCGGCCTGTTCTCGCTGACGGTGCTGCGCGGCTCGCTGCCGACCGCCGATTTCCTGGCCGAGCTGACCCGCGAGATCTACAAGATCGGCGCACGTTCGCTGCCGATCATCGCCGTGGGCGGGGCCTTCGTGGGCCTGGTGCTGACGCTGCAGGGCTACCGCACGCTGACCACCTTCGGCGCCGCCGATGCCTTGTCCACCCTGCTCGGCCTGTCGCTGTATCGCGAACTGGCCCCGGTGCTGACCGCGCTGCTGTTCATCGGCCGCGCCGGCAGCTCCATCGCCGCCGAACTGGGCCTGATGCGGGCCACCGATCAGATCAAGGCGCTGGAATTGATGGCGATCGACCCGGTCGCCAAGGTCGTCGCGCCGCGCTTCTGGGCGGCGGTGCTGACCGTGCCGCTGCTGACCGGCATTTTCTGTTCGCTGGCGATCAGCGCCAGCTACTTCGAGGCCGTGCATGTGCTCGGCCTGGACAATGGCGTGTTCTGGTCGGCGCTGAGCAATAGCGTGGACTTCTGGGACGACTTCGGCGTGGCGATGCTGAAGTCGGCGATCTTCGGCGGCACGGCGGCCCTGGTGGCCTCCTATGTCGGTTTCCATGCCGAACCCACCATCGAAGGCACCTCGGTCGCCACCACGCGTGCGGTGGTCAACGCCTCGCTGCTGGTGCTGGTCTTCAACTTCGTGCTGTCGGCCATGATGTTCCAGTAGGTACCGACCGTTGGTCGGTGCGCGTCTTCGATACGCAAAGACTTCCCGCCCGGACACCTGTCCAGGCACCTGACAAAGAACAGTGAGATATCCCATGGCCATCCGCGGTCCCAGACTCGAATTTTCCGTCGGCGCGTTCCTGCTGCTGGCGCTGGCCTCGCTGCTGGTGCTGGCCGTGGCCTCCACCAATCAACGGTGGGGCACCGGTGGCAGCGGCTACGAACTCAAGGCGCGCTTCACCCAGATCGGCCAGCTGCGCAAGCAGGCCCCGGTCAAGATCGGTGGCGTCACCATCGGCCAGGTCTCGGGCATCGAACTGGATCCCCAGAAGTTCGACTCGATCGTGACCCTCAAGCTCGACGGCAAGTTCAAGGATCTGCCCGCCGATACCTCGGCCGGCATCTTCACCAGCGGTTTGCTCGGCGAGAGCTATATCGGACTGCAGCCGGGCGGAGATCCGGACGTGCTCAAGTCCGGCGACGAGATCGTCTTCACCCAGCCGGCGGTGGACCTGCTCCAGCTGGTCGGCAAGTACATGTTCAGCGGTCCGGCCAACACCGGTAGCGCTGACTCCCACGATGGCAACGGCGCGCCCGCGCCTGCAACGGAACCGCAACCATGAAAAAGACCCTGATCCCGGCGCTGCTCGCCTCGGCCCTGCTCGCCGCCACGCCCTCGCTCTCCTTCGCCCAGGCCGCTCCGGCTGCCGCCGCCGCCCAGCAGGGCCAGGCCGGCAAGGCGGTGATGGACGCCAGCACCCGCATCCTGACTTCGCTGCAGCAGCGCCGCACCGAATTCCGCGCCAACCCGGCCGTGCTGCGTGACTTCATCAACAGCGAGCTCAACAAGACCTTCGATCGCGACTACGCCGCCCGCCTGGTGCTGGGCGTGCACGGCCGCGGCGCGTCCGATGCCGACGTCAAGCTGTTCGCCGATGCCATGGCTGACAACCTGATGCAGCGCTACGGCTCGGCCCTGCTCGAGATCCAGGGCAAGCCCACCTTCCGCCTGAAGAGCGAGTCGCCGCTGCCGGGCAACCGCGGCGTGCGCGTGTCCACCGAGCTGATCCGCGCCGGCAGTGAGCCGACCCCGGTCGACTACCTGATGCGCAACGTCAACGGCCAGTGGAAGATCTTCGACGTGATGATCGAAGGCATCTCCTACGTGCAGACCTTCAAGACCCAGTTCGACGCCCCGCTGCGCCAGAAGTCGATCCAGCAGGTGGCCACCGAACTGCGCAACGGCAGCATGCAGGCCGGGCAGGCCCCGCGTGGCAAGTAACAGCGCCAGCGTGCAGCGCAATGGCAGCTCGCTGGTGTTCAGCGGGCCGCTCGACCGCGCGGCGGTGACGGCCCTGTGGCCCTCGCTGACCGCGCTGGACGGCGTGCAGCAGGTGGATCTGGCGGCGGTGAGCCGGCTCGACAGCGCCGGTCTGGCGCTGCTGGCCGAGCTGGCCGCACGCCTGCGTGCAAACGGGACAACGCCGACGATCGTCGGCAGCCCGGACGGTTTCACCGACCTCAGTGCTGCCTACCGGCTGGCACCCACCCTGGATTTCCATGCCCTTTCGGCGGCGAGCTGACATGAACGTCATACGCACCCTCCCCCTCCTTGTACTGACGCTGGCCCTGAGCGCCTGTGCCGGCAAACCCGCACGCGACAGCGCACCGGTCAGCGTCGAGGTCGCCCCGACGGCGGCACCGGCTGCCGATGTCGCCAACACCGATGCGGTACCGGCCGAGGCCGTCGCCGACACGGCCACCGAAGCAACGCAGACCAGCACCGATCCGGCGGCCGCAGCGGCCACCACCGGCACCGCGCCGACCAATGCCGAGGACGACTTCGCTGCGCTGTACGGCGGTCCGGCCCCCACGGCGGAGGGCAGTGAAGGCGGCAGTGCTGCCTATGACCCCTGGGAACCCTTCAACCGCAAGGTGCACAGTTTCAACAACGTGGTCGACCGCGCCGTGGCACGACCGCTCGCCACCGCTTACACGCGCGTGGTTCCGCGTTTTGCGCGTACCGGTGTCACCAACTTCTTCAGCAACCTGCGCGCGCCGGTGACGATCACCAACCAGCTGCTCCAGGGCCGTCCGGATGATGCGTGGGACAGCCTGGGTCGTTTCCTGATGAACTCCACGTTGGGCCTGGGTGGCTTGTTTGATCCGGCCAGCAAGGCGATGGTGCCGCGACGCAGCGAGGACTTCGGCCAGACCCTGGGTGCCTGGGGCTGGCGCGGCTCGCGTTATGTGGAACTGCCCTTCTTCGGCCCGCGGACGGTGCGCGACGTGTTCGGTTTGGCGGGCGACATCCCGCTCTCGCCGATCCGGACCATCGAAGAAGACAAGGTCCGAATTGGTCTTCAGGGTCTGCAGCTGGTGGACATGCGATCGCAGTTGATGGCGCTGGACGACATCCGCGACAACGCCGTTGACGAGTACGCCCTTACCCGCGACGCATGGCTGCAGCGCCGCAACTATCAGATCGAAAACGACCTGCGTGGCAAGCATGCGCGCGGCAAGGACGCCGACGACACCGCGCCGATCCCGGTCGATGCGATGCCGATGCCGAACTGGGGTAACTGAAGACAGATAAAAAACCCCGCCACTGCGGGGTTTTTTATTGCTCTGCATTGTGCCACCGCGGGTCGGTGGCGATGTCCTACAGCTGTTTGTCCAGACTGATCTGGACGCCGTGGTCGCGGTCATCACTGCCGACCAGCCCACGGTAGTCCACCCGCAGGCCCCATGCCCGGCCGAAGTCGAACATCACCCCGGCGCCCAGCATCCAGCGGTTGTGGTTGAAGCCATCCAGCGTGGTGCGATAGAACGGCACCCCGACCAGGTCGGCGTACTGCATCGTGGCCGTGCCACTGCCGCTGAAGTCGTGCTGGTACTCCACCCGCAGTTGCGGCGTCCAGGCACCCCATGCTGCGGTCTTTCGCGACTCGATGCGCAAGCCCGCGTTACCGGTGCTGGTGTCCACGTCCTGATCGCCGTAGCGCAGGGAGAACAGGTCGCTGCCCTGCTCGACATAGCGGTCGAGCGTGCCGCGCGACGCGTCCAGTCGCGCATACGGGGTGAACTGCCAGCTGCCACGGAGCAGGTCGGCACCGACAGACAGCGAACCGAACCACTGGCTGCCATCGCGACGGGCATGCACGAAGCTGCCGTCGCTGGTCACGTAGCGGCGCAGGTCGTAGTCAAGCAACTGGTGGCCCAACAGTGCATCCACGAACAGATGCTGGCCGGGGCTGTAGCTGCCGTACACCGCCAGGGTGAAGGCCTGGCCATCGCTGCGGCTGCCGTTCTCACCTACATCGGTGCGGTCGCGGCCATAGCCCAGGCCGACGCCGACGGCAAGGTCGTCGCCCACCTGCAGGTCGCTGCCAAGGGTGACGCCGTCCGTGTTGAAGTCACCGCCGGCACTCCCGTGTCCGTTGGTCCGGCCGCTGCGGATCGTGCCGCCCACCCAGAAGCCAAGCGGTGCCTGCGAGCCAGTGCCGGTCGCGGCCGGCGCATCCAGCCCCGGTTCCCGATCGAACGGCTGGCGGCGCTGAGCGTCGCAGTCACTTCCGGGCAGACTGCCCACCGCCGGATCGCAGCGCTGCGGCCCGTAGGCCAGGCCCAGATTGTTGCTGAAGCCGTTGCTGCGGCTGGCGCCATGTAGGCGCTGCATGCGCTGCTGGAGGTTCTCGATCTGCGAGCTGGCGAAGCGCCGCGCGGCGTCGGCCTGCGCCGACAGCAACCCACGCACTTCCGGGTCGCGGGTCGGGTCAGGGCGCTGGGTCACCTGCACGGTGTAGTCGCGCGTGCCGGTGAAGCCCAGTGCATCGGTGGCGGTGACGGTAAAGGCGAACGCACCCGCGGCGGTGGGCGTGCCGGTCAGCGCGCCGGATGCTGCCAGCGCCAGGCCGCCGGGCAGCGCGCCGGTAGTTACCGCGTAGGTGTACGGGGCGGTGCCACCGCTGGTGGAGAGCTGCTGCTGGTAGGCGTTGGCGAACAACCCGGCCGGCAGGGTCGACGGGGTCAGCGTCAGCACCGGCGCAGCCACGCTGAGCGTGTAAGCCTGGGTCACGGTGGCCGGGGTGCCGGTGGTGCTGTCGGTGGCGGTCACGCTGAAGGCAACCGTGCCCACCGCGGTGGGCGTCCCCGACAGGCCACCGCTGGCAGCATCCAGCGCCAGGCCCGCCGGCAGGGTGCCAGTGGTGATGGCGAAGGTGTACGGCGCTACGCCGCCGCCGGCAGCGAAGGCTACCTGGTAGGCGCTGCCCGCCGTGGTCGGGGTCAGGGCGCCGGCGGCCGGCGTCAGGCTCAGCGTGGGCGTGGCCACCTGCAGCGTGTAGTTCTGGACCACGCTGGCCGGGGTACCGGTGGTGCTGTCGGTGACGGTGACGATCAGCGCGAAGCTGCCAGCCTGGGTCGGCGTACCCGACAACACACCGGTGCCTGTGTCGAACGCCACGCCGCTGGGCAGCGTGCCGTTCAACGCGTAGGTGTACGGTGCGACGCCGCCGGCAGCGGTGATCGGCTGCTGGTACGCACTGCCCGCCGTGGCCGGTGACAAGGTGGCCGGGGTCACTGTCAGGGTCGGGCTGGCCACGTTCAGCACGAAGCCCTGGCCGGTGGTGAACGGGCCAGTGCCGGTGCTGCTGTCGGTCGCCGAGGCCTGCAGGTTGAAGCTGCCGGCCTGGGTCGGGGTACCGCTGACGGTGACGCTGTCGGCGGTGCTGGCGGTGATCGACAGGCCGACCGGCAGATTGGCCACCTGGTAGCCGCTGTAAGGCGCAGCGCCGCCGGACCAGGTGAAGGTCTGGCTGTAAGGCACGCCGGCCACCGCCGAGAACACGCTGTTGGCGCTGACGGTGATCGTCGGGGTGCCCACGCTGACCGTCACCGTGCCCGGCAATGAAGTGCCGGTGCCGTTGCTGGCGGTGTAGGTGAAGCTGTCAGTGCCGGCGAAGCCTGCGGCCGGCTGGTAGCTGATCGAGGTCGGGCCGGTCACCGTGGCGGTGCCGTGCAATGGGGCCGTACCGATGGCGACCGAACTGGCCGCCCCGCCCGACAGCGCGAGCGTCACCGCCGCGGCCGGCGCACCGTAGGCCACCGAGGTGTTGACGTTGCCGGCCACCGGCAGGCCGTCGGCCACGGTGATCGACATCGGGGTGCTGGTCGAATACGGCGCACCCACGCCGGTGCTGCTGTCGGTGGCGGTCACGGTGAAGTTGAACGTGCCCAACGCGGTCGGGGTGCCGCTGAAGACACCGCTGGCCGCCATGCTCAATCCCTGCGGCACGCTGCCGGCGGTGATCGTGTAGGCATACGGCGCGGTACCGCCGCTGGCCGGGCCGACCGTGGCGGTATACGGCTGGGCGAGCGTAGCCCCCGGCAATGGGCCACCCGGCAGCACCAGCGTGGGTGCGCCCACGGTGAGCACGTAGGCCTGCGTACCGGTGTAGGGTCCAGGTGCCGTACTGGTATCGGTGGCGGTAACACTGAAGGCGTACGAACCACCGGCGGTGGGCGTACCGGCCAGGAGGCCGCCCGCGCTGAGGGTCAGGCCCGGCGGCAGCGAGCCGGTGGTGACCGCATAGCTGTAGCTGCCACTGCCGCCGCTGGCGACGAGGGCCTGGCTGTAGGCAACGGCGATCGCCGGAGGCGGCAGCGCCGCCGGCGCGACGGTGACCGGCTGGTCATCATTGAGCACGGTCACGATGCCCTGCGCATCGGCGAGAGTGGCATTGGTGGGTGCGGTCAGATTGACCGCGAAGGTCTCGTCGTTCTCCGGCGTGGTGTCGCCGTTGACGGTGATCGCAATGGTCTGGGTGGTCGCGCCGGGTGCGAAGGTCAGCGTGCCGCTGGCGCTGGTGTAGTCGGTGGGCGCGACCGCGCTGGCATTGGCGGTGGCGTAGTTGACGGTGACCGTCTGCCCGCTGGCCGCCGACAACGTCACCGTCAACGTGGCGGTGACTGTGCCGGCGTTGCCCTCGGTTACCGAGGT
This sequence comes from Stenotrophomonas sp. K-6, assembly GCF_056861555.1. Taxonomy (NCBI): domain Bacteria; kingdom Pseudomonadati; phylum Pseudomonadota; class Gammaproteobacteria; order Lysobacterales; family Lysobacteraceae; genus Stenotrophomonas; species Stenotrophomonas sp. K-6. The sequence continues at coordinate 44,403 of NZ_JBSPUC010000004.1, forward strand.
GTCATTGATCGACAGCGACGGCAGCGCATCATCATTGATGATCGTGCCCAAGCCCTGCGCGTCGGCGACGGTGGCACCGGTGACGTTGCTGACATTGACCAGGAAAGTTTCGTTGGGCTCGTTGAACGTGTCGCCGTTGACCAGCACGGTGAAGGTCGCGCTGCTGCTGCCCGCTGCAATGGTCTGCCCGGCCAGTGCCTGGGCGACATAGTCGCTGCCGGCGGTGGCGGTGCCGTTGGCGGTGGCGATGTCGAAGCTGACCCCGCCCGGGCCCGCCGGCGCGTTGAGCGACACGGTGAAGGTGAACGCCGTGGTGCCGCTGTCGCCTTCATTGAGGCTGACGTCATTGATGCTCAACGCCGGCTGGTCGTCGTCGATGATCGTGCCGGTCGCACTTGTCGGTGCGCCGACGCCATAACCGGAGCCTGCAGCCAGCGTCAGCACCACGGTCTCATTGGCTTCCACGGCGCTGTCGGCCGTGGGCGTGACGGTGATCGTGCCGGTGGTGGCCCCGGCTGCGATCGACAGCGGCGAGGACACCGCTGCGTAGTCGGTGCCGCTGGTGGCGGTACCGCCCACGGTGTAGGCGATCGACAGCGGCACCAGGCTCGGCTGGTCCAGGGTGACGGTGTAGACCAGCGGGGTGCCGCTGTCTTCGTTGACGGAGGCCGGGGACACCGTGATCGATGCAATGGGCACATCGTCATTGAGGATCGTGCCGGTGGCGCTCGCCGGCGCACCGACGGTGTAGCCGCTGCCGGCCGCGACGGTGAGGATCACCGTTTCGTTGGCCTCCACGGTGGCATCGGCGGTCGGGTTGATGGTGACCGTGGCGGTGGTGGCGCCCGAAGGAATGCTCACCGTCGCCACGCCGCCGGTGTAATCCACGCCACTGGTCGCGGTGCCGCCGGTGGTCAGGTTGACCACGGTCGGCGAGGACAGGTTGAGGCTGCGGGTGACGGTGTAGACCAGGTTGGTCGCCCCGTCCTCGCTGACGCTGGCCGGCGCCACGGCGATGCTGACGCTGGGCGCCGCGCTCACGGTCAGGGTGAAGTTCTCCACCTCGAAATAGCTGCCGGTGCCGGTGCTGCTGTCGGTGACGCGGATGGTGACCGGATAGGCGCCGGGGGCCACGGCGGTGGTACCGCTGATCACGCCTGCATTGAGCGTCAAACCGGCGGGAAGGCTGCTGGCTTCCATCGCGTAGGTGTAGGGCGCAACGCCACCGGTGGTGGCCAGCGTCTGCGAGAACGGTACGCCCTGGATGGCCGTGGCCGCCGCCGGGGTGAGGCTCAGGCTGGGGTTCTGCACGGTGCCGCTGTAGGTCTTGTCGGCGGTGGCCGTGGTGGCATCGGTGGCGCGTACGGTGAAGGTGTACGCGCCGCGCTGGGTGGGCGTGCCGCTGATCACTCCGGCGTTGAGGGTAATGCCAGGCGGTGGGGTACCGGCTTGCAGCGTGAAGGTGTACGGCGCGGTGCCGCCGCTGGCGCTGAGCGTCTGCGATACCGCCGTGCCGGCGGTCAGGGTGAGCGCGGCCGGTGCCACCACGATCGTGGAGTTGGCCGGGGAGATGGTGACCGTGACGCGGACGGTGTCGCCATCGGTGTCGGAGAATTCGAAGACATCACTGGTGGCGGTGTCGCCGCCGTGACCATAATCGACGAACCAGTTGCCGCTGGTGATACGCAGGTTGGCGGTGCCGTGCTGCGGCAACTGCGGACCGTCCACGGGGCCCTCGCCGGCCAGGGCGACCGGATTGGCGCAGGCCGAGACGTTGATCGCCACCGTGCCGCCATTGCCGACGGTCGCCGACTGGGCCGGACAGATCAGCGAGGTGTGCGCGGCCCACGCGGCGGTGGACCACAGCGCGGCGCAGAACAGGACGATCAGGGTCGAGAAAACACGCGCGGTACGCGCGTATCGGGTACGGAATGCCATGACCTTTCCCCCTTGGAAAGAATCCACCTGGATGCAGAACACCATCGAGGTGCGCGTCCCGTGCCGGCTGCCCCGGGAGCATGCTGCTCCCGTCGTTCCCTGACGTCGCCAGCGGCAGGCATTCCACGCCTCCCCCCTTTGGCGCCATTGGAACAGAGTCCCCGTGGCGAGGAAAGGGGCGCGGCGGCGGGACTTGTGAACAGCCTGAATGGCGTTCAGAGTAGTTGCGCGCCAGTCCGGCGCCGCGCTCAGCATCCAAGGGGGATCAGATGAGCGAATTCTTCGTCGGCCAGATCATGATGGCCGGGTTCAATTTTGCACCCAGGTATTTCGCGCAATGCAACGGGCAATTGCTGCCCATCAACCAGAACCAAGCCCTGTTTTCGCTGTTGGGCACGCAGTACGGCGGCGATGGCGTCACCAACTTCGCCCTGCCCGACCTGCGCGGGCGCACACCCGTCGCGTATGCGCCCTCGGTCGATGCGACATGGCAGCCACCGACCCTGCAGATCGGCCAGCGGGCCGGGACCGAGAACGTGACGCTGTTGCCCACGCAGTTGCCTGCGCATGGCCACCAGGTGGTGGGCGTGGCCGCCGCGGGCGACAACCGCAACCCCACCGGGCGCACGTTCGCCGGCGGCGGCACGGCCAAGCTGTATGCAGCCCAGGGCGGCGCCCTGGTTGCACAGGCACCGTCGTCGGTCGCCCCGGCGGGCAGCACCCAGGCCCATCCGAACATGCAGCCCTACACCACGCTCAACTTCTGCATCGCGCTGCAGGGAATCTTCCCCTCCCGCGGTTGATCACGGGGCCGGCCGTGGCCGGCCATGCGTTACTCACAAGGAGCATGATCAGATGAGCGTACCTTTCATCGGCGAAATCCGGATGTTCGGATTCAACCGCGTTCCCAGTGGATGGCTTGCCTGCAACGGCGCAGTGGTATCGATCGCAGACTACGACGTGCTCTTTATGTTGCTCGGCACGACCTACGGCGGTGACGGCCAAAGCACCTTCGGCGTGCCGGACCTGCGCGGCCGCGTGCCGCTGCACATGGGCCAGGGCCCGGGGCTGAGCAATCGCCTGCCCGGCATGATGTCCGGGTCCGAGACGGTCACGCTGACCCTGCCACAGATGCCGGCCCACACCCATGCACTGTCGGTCAGCACCGCGGCAGCCACCCTGGAGACGCCCGCCGCCACCGCATTGCCGGGCGCCGTCAGTGGCGAGACCTTCTATGTCACCGACACCAACGGGGCGACCCCACTGGCGATGGAGGCGTTGGCCGTGACCAGCAGTGGTGGCAACCAGGCGCACGAGAACTGCATGCCCACCCTGACGGTGCAGTACTGCATCGCCTGGGCCGGCGTCTTCCCCTCGCAGTCCTGACCCTTCCTTCGTTACGCGCAGAGAACCGACATGACCGAACCTTACATCGGACAGATCCAGCCGTTCGGCTTCAACTTCGCCCCGAACGGGTGGGCGTTCTGCAACGGCGCTACGCTCGCGATCCAGCAGAATGCCGCCTTGTTTTCGCTGCTCGGCATCCAGTACGGCGGCAACGGCACCAGCACCTTCCAGCTGCCCAATTTCAGCGCTCGCGCTGCCGGAGGGACGGGCACCGGCAACGGCCTGACCCCCCGCTTGATCGGCGACACGTTCGGCGTCTCCCAGGTGGCGTTGAGCACGTTGGAGATGCCCGCCCATCAGCACACGCTGACCGCGTTCGCGCAGACCGACACCGGCAAGCGCAGCGGCGTGCCGGTGGCCGGTGGCGGTCTTTCCCAGCCGGGGTCCAACGCGGTCAAGCCCTTCAGCAATGCGACGCCGGATACGCCGCTGTCCCCGTCCATGCTGCTCCCCAGCAGCGGTGGCAACCAGCCACACGACAACCAGCAGCCCTACCTGGCGGTGAACTTCTGCATTGCCCTGCAGGGCGATTACCCTGCGTTCGACTGATGTTGCCCGCGACGCTGGCGCCGTTCCCTCCGGAGCGGCGCCCGGCGCTGGCCGGGGTCGCCGACGGCACCGGATGGCAATGGCGCGCGCTGCGCGACGATGACCTGCCCTGGCTGGTGCCGCTGTATGCGAGCACGCGCGAGGAGGAACTCCGGTCGGTGCCCTGGCCGGACACTGCCAAGCGGCAGTTCCTGTCGCAGCAGTTCGTGGCCCAGCACCAGCACTATCTGGCCCACCACCCGCGCGCGCATTACCTGGCGATCCTGCGCGAGGGCCAGCCGGTAGGGCGCTTCTATGTCGATGAAGACGGCGAGGAGGATCTCATCGTGGACATCAGCCTGTTGCCGTCATCGCGCGGCACCGGCATCGGCACGGCGGTGATCGGTTGCCAGCAACAGGCCTGTGCGGTGCGAGGTCGCGCGCTGCGGCTGCATGTGATGCAGCACAACCACGCTGCGTTCCGCTTGTACCAGCGGATGGGGTTTGTCGCCACCGCGGCGGCGGCGGGCGAACTCTACGTGCCCATGCGCTGGGAGCCCACGCACCGTCCTGTCAGTTGAAGACGGCCTGGTACAGGAAACCGGCACGTTCCTGCGCGATCGGCACCAGGAAGATGCCCACCTCGCCCACCCGCGCATGCCGCATCGGATAGATCTGCTGCGGGAAGACGATCGGCGCGCCATTGCGGAACAACAGCGAGAACGGCGCACGTGCGGTATCCACGCGCGTCTGCGGCAGTGGCCGCGCCTCGACCAGCACGAACTCCATCTGCATGCCATCAAACTCGGCGGCGAACGTCTCGTTCACGCAGCCGGCAAAGTGTTCAAGCGTCAACAACTCCATGTCCCCTTCCCCAGTCGCGTACCGCAGGCGTAGCGGCATCGAACATCCTCGCTGCATCGCGTGGCGCGCACAAGCACCACGCGATGCACTGCGCGTGGATCAGGCCGCCAGCGCAGCGTCGATCGCGGCCACCAGACGGGCATCGTCAGCCGGCACGTCCGGGGCGAAGCGTGCGATGACCTGGCCGTCGCGACCGATCAGGAATTTCTCGAAGTTCCACAGCACGCCCGGCGCCGGGTTGACCACCAGCTCCGGATACTTGGCCACGGCGCCCTGCAGCTTCTCGCGCATCGGGCCTTCGCCGGTGGCGGCCGGCTGGGCGGCGGTCAGCTGCTGATACAGCGGATGGGTGTCTTCACCGGCCACGCTGATCTTGGCGAACATCGGGAAGCTGACGTTGTACTCCAGCTGGCAGAACTGCTGGATGTCCGCTTCGCTGCCCGGCTCCTGGGCCAGGAAGTTGTTGGCCGGGAAACCCAGTACTTCCAGGCCGGCGGCCTGCTTGTCGGCGTACAGCGCCTGCAGGCCTTCGTACTGCGGGGTCAGGCCGCACTTGGAGGCGACGTTGACCACCAGCAGCACTTTGCCGCGGTAGTCGGCCAGCGAAGTCGGCTGGCCTTCGATGGTGGTCACGGGGATGTCGTAGACGGTCTGGCTCACTGCGGATTCCTTGTGTTGCATCGGGGGAGGCACAGCATAGCCGTGCCGTGGGGGGGTCAGTCGACGCAGATCGTGCCGAGCACCACGCCGCCATCAATGCGCTGGCGGCAGCCGAAGTTCTGGCTGACATCACGCTGGCAGACACCGCGCGTGGCCGTTCCCGGCGCGACATCACTGGTGGCCAGGCACTGGCCGGTGCAGTCGGCCTTGGCGCTGCAGACCTTGCCGGCATCGGCGTAGGGCACCACGCACTGCACGCGCTGCAGGCGGCCCAGTGGCTGCAGGCTGCCACCGGCGGCGGTGCATTCGGCGGCGCTGGGCGTCGCGGGCGTGGCCGCGGTGGTGTCTGCAGGTGGGGTGCTGCTGCACCCGGCCAGGGCGAACAGGAGGGACAGCATCAGGGGCAGGCGCATGGACGGTTCCTTGAACGATGGGAGAAGGCGGGGAAAAGACGTGCCACGCAGCATGCGCGATCGCATGCATGCGTCGCGTCGGCGCTTAGTCCTGCAGCGGGCTGGCTTCGTCGCCAGTCACGTCCTCGTCTTCGCCGCTCATGTCGCCGAGCAGGTCCTGGGTCTGTTCACTGCCCAACGTTTCCACGCTGCGCAGGCGGCGCTCGATGGTGCGCGTCTTGCGGCTGGCTTCGCCGAGGCTGCGGCCGACCGTGGTGATCTGCTTCTCGGCTTTTTCCAGGATGCCGGCGAACTTGCCGAACTCGCTCTTGACCGCACCGAGCAGGCCCCACACTTCACTGGAGCGCTGTTCGATGGCCAGCGTGCGGAAGCCCATCTGCAGGCTGTTGAGCAGCGCGGTGACGGTGGTCGGGCCGGCCACCACCACGCGATGGTCGCGCTGCAGCAGGTCGATCAGACCGGGGCGGCGGATCACTTCGGCGTACAGGCTTTCAGTAGGCAGGAACATCACTGCGAAATCGGTGGTGTGCGGCGGGGCGATGTACTTGTCGCAGATCGATTTGGCCTGGATGCGGATCGCGCGCTCCAGCTGAGCGCCCTGCACGCGCACCCCCTCGACGTCGCCCTGCTCCTGCGCATCGAGCAGGCGCTCGTAATCCTCGCGCGGGAACTTGGAATCGATCGGCAGCCAGACCGGCGTGTCTTCATGGCCGCGGCCCGGCAGGCGCACGGCGATATCGACGATCTCGTTGCTGTCCGGGCGTACTTTGACGCCACGCGCGTACTGCTCCTGGGTGAGCGTCTGCTCGAGGATGTTGTCCAGCTGCACCTCGCCCCAGCTGCCGCGGTTCTTGACGTTGGTGAGCACGCGCTTGAGGTCGCCCACCCCGGTGGCCAGCTGCTGCATTTCGCCGAGGCCGCGCTGGACCTGCTCCAGCCGCTCGGAGACCAGCTGGAACGAAGCGCCCAGCCGCGTTTCCAGGGTGGTCTGCAGCTTCTCGTCCACGGTCACCCGCATCTGGTCGAGCTTTTCGGCGTTGTCGCTCTGCAGGCTCTTGAGCTGCTGCTCGAGCGTGGCGCGCATCTCGCCGATACGCTGCTCGTTGCGCTGGGTCATCTCCTGCAGGCGCAGGCCCAGCGATTCACCCAGCCGCTGCTGGGACTGCCCGGTTTCCTCACGGCCCAGGCGCGCGTCGTCGGCCAGGGCCTGGCGCAGCGCGGCCATGTGGCTGTCGGTACGCGTGGTCAGTTCCACCAGCTGCTGGCCGAACGCTTCGATGCGCGCCTGCTGCTGTTGCCCGAACGCTTCCAGCTGCGCACGCACTTCCTGCATGCGCAGCGCCAGCAGGTCGCCGGTGCGCTGCTGGCTGAGCGTGCTTTCCTCGCGGGCCTTGCGCGCGTCTTCGCCGAGCGCGTCGCGCAGCAGGTCCAGCCGCTGGTCGGTGCGGGTGGACAGATCGGTCAACGCGCGCGCGAAGCTTTCCAGCCGCGCGTCCTGCTGGCGGCCCAGGCCTTCGAGCTGCTCGCGCAGTTCGCTGCGGCCGATCCGCGCTTCCTCGCGCAGGGTCTGTTCGAGGGCGCCGTTGCTAGAACGCCGCAGCAGCGCGAGCAGCTGCAGCACGAGGACGGCACACACCAGGCCGCCAAGGATCAGAGATTCGGTTTGCATACGCCAAGTGTAGGCCGCGCCGGTCTCAATGGCTGCGTCAGAACCCCTCGAGCACGAGCTTGCCGCGCGCGCGGTGGCTTTCGATCAGGGCATGCGCCTGGCGCAGGTTGGCGGCGTTGATACGGCCGTAGTGTTCGCCGAGCGTGGTACGCAGCACGCCCGCATCGATCAGCGCTGCCACGCGCTCGAGCAGCTCATGCTGGCGCTGCACGTCAGGGGTGTTGAAGCTGGAGCGGGTGAACATCGATTCCCAGTGCAGCGACAGGCTCTTGCGCTTGAGCGCCATCACGTCGAGCTGGCCGGGGTCATCGATCAGCGCCAGCTGGCCCTGCGGGGCGAGCACGCTGACGATCTGGTCGTAGTGCTGGTCGGTATGGGTCAGGCTGGCCACATGACTGACCTCGGCGATCCCCAGGCGCTGCAGGCCCTCGCTAAGCGGCTGGGTGTGGTCGATCACGTGGTGCGCACCCAGCGCATAGACCCAATCCTGGGTATCCGGCCGCGAGGCGGTCCCGATCACGGTCAAGCGCGTCAGCTGGCGGGCCAGCTGCACCAGGATCGAGCCGACCCCACCGGCGGCACCGATCACCAGCAGGGTCTGCCCTTCGCCGCCGTTTTCCGCGATGCGCAGGCGATCGAACAGCAACTCCCAGGCGGTGATCGCCGTCAGCGGCAGCGCCGCGGCGGCGGCGTCATCCAGGCTGGCTGGCTTGTGGCCGACGATGCGCTCGTCCACCAGCTGGTACTCGGCGTTGCTGCCGGCGCGGCCGATCGCGCCTGCATAGAAGACCGCGTCGCCGGGCTGGAACAGCGTCACCTCCTCGCCCACCGCATCCACGATGCCGACCGCGTCGAAACCCAGCACGCGCGGCTCGGTCACCGCCACGCCGTTGCGCACCTTGGTATCGACCGGGTTCACCGAGATCGCGCGGACCTCGACCCGCAGATCGCGCGGGCCGGGGGTGGGGATCGGCAGGGTGATGTCCACCAGCGCGGCGGGGTCGCTGATCGGCAGGCCATGCTGGGTATAGGCGACGGCTTTCATCGGGGGAGATCCAGTGGGGAAGACGGACAGCCTGCGCTTCACGGCGGGGTGGAGAAAGGCGCAAAATCGGGCAGCACTTTCACAGCAGGAATGAAAATGGTCCGGTTCGAGGATCTTGCCCTGTTCGTCCGCACCGCCGCGTTGGGCAGCTTTTCCAACGCCGCGCGCGAGGCCGATCTGCTGCCAGGCCAGGTCGCGGCGGCGGTGGCGCGACTGGAGCGCGAGCTGGACCTGCGCCTGTTCGTGCGGTCCACCCGCAGCCTGCGCCTGACCGCCGAGGGCGCGTTGTACCTGCCCTACGCGCAGGAGGTCCTGGCCGCGCTGCGCGAGGGCGAGGCCCGGGTGCGGGGCGAGGATGCCGAGCTGCGCGGCACGCTGCAGGTGGCCGCGCCCTCGGATCTGGGCCGCAACCTGCTGCTGCCCTGGCTGACCGAGTTCCGCGCCGCGCACCCGAAGCTGCAGCTGCGCCTGCAGTTGTCCGACCAGGTCGCCGATGTGTTCCGCGATCCGGTCGACATCGCCTTCCGCCTGGGCCGCTTCGACAACGCCAGCTATGTCGCCCTGCCCCTGCTGCCCGGCAACCGCCGGGTGCTGGCCGCCTCACCGGACTACCTGGCCCGGCACGGGACGCCGGACAGCCTGGAGGCCTTGAAGGAGCACCACTGCCTGCTCTACCAGCTCGCCGGGCGCCCGTATGACCGCTGGAGCTTCGAGGTCGATAGCCGGCGCACGGTCATCCCGGTGCGCGGCAACATGGTCTGCGACGATGCCGACGTGGTCCGGCGCTGGGCAGTGGCCGGGGAAGGCATCGTGTTCAAGTCATGGCTGGATATCTGCGCCGATGTGCAGGCCGGGCGCCTGCAGGTGCTGCTGGACGGCGCCGGCGACAGCCTGCCATTGAACCTGGTGTGCCCGCACCGCAAGCAGTTCTCACCCGCCATCCGCCAGCTGCATGCGATGTTCGCGCAACGGCTGCAGCCCCTGCTCGCGGGATTGCCGGCCCGCGCGCGCTGACGCTATCGCCCGGCGCGCGGCTGCCGGACAATGCCCCTCCCCCCGTAGTCGAGTCGCCGCCATGCCGTGGATGGGCATCCAGGATTTGTGGACCTTTGTTGCGGCCGTGCTGGTGTTCCTGGCACTGCCGGGCCCAGGCACCTTCACCCTGCTCACTGCCACCGGCCGCGGCGGCGTGCGCGGCGGGTACACGGCGCTGTTCGGCCTGCTGCTGGGCGACCAGATCCTGATGTGGCTGGCGGTGGCCGGGGTTGCCGCGCTGCTCAAGGCCAACCCGCTGGTGTTCCACGCGGTGCAGTACCTCGGCGCGGCGTACCTGGTGTGGATCGGCATCGGCCTGCTGCGCCAGCCGCGCGCGCAGGGCGAGGAAGGCGGCATCCGCCTCACGCCGGGCCACTACTTCCGCCAGGCGGTACTGATCAACCTGCTCAACCCGAAGGCGATCATCTTCTACATGGCCTTCCTGCCGTTGTTCATCGATCCGGCCCGTCACCAGGGCGTGGTGACGTTTGCGACCATGGCGCTGATCATTTTCGTCATGGGGCTGGCGTACTGCTCGGTGCTGATCGGGGTGGGCAATCTGCTGCGCCGTCGGATTCTTCAGCACCCGCGTGTCGGGCTTTGGCTGAGGCGGGTGGCGGGGGTGTTCCTGGTCGGGTTCGGTGTGCGGCTGGGCGTGAGCGGCTGAGCCCTTGCGGGCAGACGTGGTGCACGACGACAGCGCGCGTCGTGTTCGCCCGCGGATAGGCAGCATCATCGCGACGCTCGGTTCTCATGCAAACATTGAGATTCCCCTGCGTACCGGTGACGTGTCCAATCGGCGCCATCGTCCAACGTCGCCTCCCCGGCGCGTGCGCAGGTGATCTATCCACAGGGTCATCCCCCGCTCGCGGACTGGGCGGTCGCCCTGTTGCTAGGCGCCGGATGAGCCGAGAGCGTCAGCGCCGCATCGCCTCGCGCAGGTGGTCAATGAACACCCGCAGCTTGGGCGCCATCTGCTCGCGTGCCGGGTAATACAGGTGGAAGCCGGCGAACGGCTGCTGCCAATCCTGCAGGACGCACTGCAGGCGTCCGGCCGCCACATCGCCGGCGTAGAGTGCCTCAAAGCCCTGCGCCAGCCCCATGCCTCTGATCACGGCGGCATGGATCAGCCCGGCGTCGTTGAACACCAACCGGCCCGCCACCTCCACCTCGAAGTCACGCCCCTCACGGGTGAACTCCCACGCCATCCGCCGGCCCGTGCTGAGCCGGTGCACGATGCATTCGTGCGCAACCAGGTCGGCCGGGGTGGCGGGCACACCGTGCATGGCCAGATAGTCCGGCGTAGCCACCACTACCTGCCGCTCCAGCGGCCCGATCGGCACCGCGATCATGCCGCGGGCCAGGCTTTCGCCCAGCCGGATGCCGGCGTCGAAGCCGCCGGCAACCAGATCGGTGAGCGCGGTTTCCACGAACAGCTCCACCTCGATCTGGGGATAACGCGCCAGGAAGCCGGGCAGGTGCGGCAGCACCAGCAGTTCGGCAGCAATCCGCGGCACGTTGATGCGCAGCTTGCCGGCGGGGACATCGCGCACCTGATCCAGGTCTTCGAACGCGGCATCGATCCGGGCCAGGCCCTCGCGTACCTGCGCCAGGAAGCGCGCGCCCTGCTCGGTCAGGCCGACCCGGCGCGTGGTCCGTTGCAGCAGCCGCACGCCAAGGTGGGCCTCCAGCGCGCGCACCGTCTGCGATAGGGCCGAGGGCGATACGCCCAGCTCGTCGGCCGCGCGGGTGAAGCTGGCATGGTGCGCGACGCGGGCGAAGGCGACCACGGCAGGCAGGGGATGCTGGACGCTCATTGTGAAGACAGGCTTCAAGGACGATGCAGGGGAAGCCAGTTTATCCACATAGTCCGGAAGAGGATGCTGAGCGTGTTCCCGCCCTTCCCACTGGAGTACCGCATGCAGACCCGTACCCTTGGCCGCGATGGCCCCACTGTTTCCGCGCTCGGCCTGGGCTGCATGGGCATGAGCGCCTTCTATGGCGGCCGCAGCAGCGATGCCGAATCGATCGCGGTCATCCACCGCGCGCTGGAGCGCGGTGTCACCCTGCTCGACACCGCCGACATGTACGGGCCGCACACCAACGAAGTACTGGTCGGCAAGGCGATCGCCGACCGCCGCGACCAGGTGTTTCTCGCCACCAAGTTCGGGATCCGGCTGGAGCCGAGCGATACCGCCGCGCGCAGCGTCGATGGCCGCCCCGAGTATGTGATGGCCGCCTGCGAGGCCAGCCTGCAGCGCCTGGGCGTGGACCACATCGACCTGTACTACCAGCACCGCGTGGACGGCACGGTGCCGATCGAAGACACGGTGGGCGCGATGGCACGCCTGGTCGAACAGGGCAAGGTGCGCTTCCTCGGCCTCTCCGAAGCCTCAGCCGGCACGATCCGCCGCGCCCATGCCGTGCACCCGATCACCGCGGTGCAGACCGAGTACTCGCTGTGGTCACGCGATCCGGAGGACAACGGAGTGCTGGCGACGGTGCGCGAGCTCGGCATCGGCTTCGTGCCCTACTCGCCGCTGGGCCGTGGCTTCCTGACCGGCGCGATCCGCAGCCCGGCCGATTTCGATGCCGATGACTACCGGCGCCAGTCGCCGCGCTTCCAGGGCGAGAACTTCGACCGCAACCTGGCTCTGGTGGATGCGGTCACTGCGATGGCCAAGACCCAGGGCGTGAGCCCCGGGCAGCTCGCCCTGGCCTGGGTGCTGGCCCAGGGCGAGGACCTGGTGCCGATCCCGGGCACCAAGCGGCTGGCGTATCTGGAGGAAAACCTCGGCGCGCTGCAGGTGCGGCTCACTGCCGACGAGTTGGCCCGGATCGACGCGATCTTCCCGGCCCATGCCGCCGCCGGCGCGCGCTATGCCCCGGCGGCCATGGCAACCTTGAACCGCTGAGGTGCCACCGTCTGCCACGGGGGATAGGCGCCGATCTTTGTGCCGGTTTCGTCACCTTCCCCCCAGTCATGGGAACCGTGCAGCCGCTTACGACGCTTGGCAGTAGTAATGCTGCGCCGCGTTCGGTAAAACTCGCAGACTTGTCGTTCACAGTCATCCACCGCGAGGCCCCATGTCATTGCTCCGGCGCAAGTCCCTAGACACTGTCACCGTCCATGAAGCCGGCAGGCAACTGATCCCGACCCTGAGTTGGCCGCACCTGATCGCGCTGGGCATCGGCGCGATCGTCGGCACCGGCATCTACACCCTGATCGGTGTCGGCGCGAACCTGGCCGGCCCCGCGGTGCTGATTTCCTTCGCCATCGCCGGCGCGGTCTGCGCCTGCGCGGCCCTGTCCTACGCCGAGCTGTCGACGATGATGCCGGCCGCCGGCAGCGCCTATACCTACAGCTACAGCGCGCTTGGTGAGGTGGTGGCCTGGGTGGTCGGCTGGAGCCTGATCCTGGAGTACTCGCTGGTGGTGAGCACGGTCGCGGTCGGGTGGTCCGGCTACGCGGTCGGCTTCCTGCACGGCTTCGGCATCGACCTGCCCCTGATGCTGACCGCCGGCCCCCACGTGGAAGGCGGCTTCATCAACCTGCCGGCAGTGCTCATCACCTTCGTGGTGGCCGGCATGCTGATGGCCGGCACCAAGGAAAGCGCGACCCTCAACGCGGTCCTGGTGGTGATCAAGATCATCGCACTGACCGTGTTCGTGGCGATCGCCCTGCCGCACTTCGATACCGGCCACATGGAGCCGTTCATGCCGTTCGGCTTCGTCAAGTCGCTGGGCGCCGATGGCGTCGAACGCGGGGTGATGGCGGCGGCAGCGATCATCTTCTTCGCGTTCTACGGCTTCGATGCGATCTCCACCGCCGCCGAAGAAACCAAGAAGCCCGAGCGCGATCTGGCGATCGGCATCATCGGCTCGATGGTTGGCTGCACCATCATCTACGTGCTGGTGGCGCTGGCGGCCGTGGGTGCGATGAGCTACACGATCTTCGGCCAGAGCGCCGAACCGCTGGCGCTGATCCTGCGCGAGCTGGGCAGCCCGGGTGCGGCCAAGTGGATCGGCGCTGCCGCCGTGATCGCGCTGCCGACCGTGCTGCTGGCCTTCCTGTACGGCCAGAGCCGCATCTTCTTCGTCATGTCGCGCGACGGCCTGCTGCCGCGTGGGCTGTCCAAGGTCAGCGCGCGCACCGGCACCCCGGTTGCCACCACGCTGTTCACCGCGGTGCTGGTGGCCGCGCTGGCCGGCGTGGCACGCCTGGACGAGATCGCCGCGCTGGCCAACGCCGGCACCCTGGCCGCGTTCACCGCGGTGGGCCTGTGCCTGGTGGTGCTGCGCAAGCGCGAGCCCAACCGCGTGCGCAAGTTCCGCACGCCGCTGGCCTACGTGGTCGGCCCGCTGGCGATGATCGGCTGCGTGTACCTGTTCTTCAGCCTGCCGAGCACCACCCAGCTGTACTTCCTGGGCTGGAACGTTCTGGGCCTGATCGCCTACTTCGCCTACGGGCGTCGCAATGCGGTGCTGGGCAAGCGCTGAGCGATCGCGCCGGCCACCGGCCGGCGATGACCGGGTGTGAAAAAGGCAGGCCCTGGGCCTGCCTTTTTCTTTGTGGGCGCTGGTGAAGCCGCGCTGCCGGGCAGCGCGCGTAATGCCCCCTGTACTCAGGACTTCGCGGCGGCAACTTTGGCCGCGTGATCCTGTGCCTGCTGCATGACGCGCAGCAGGTTGCCGCCCCAGATACCGCCGATCTGTTTCTCGCTGTAGCCCTTGCGCAGCAACCACGCGGTGATCTTCGGCAACTGGCTCACGTCGGGCAGATCCGCCAGGCCACCGCCGCCATCCCAGTCCAGCCCGATGCCGACGTGTTCGGGGCCGACCACTGTGAGGATGTGCTCGAAATGGGCGAGGAAATCGTCCAGCGTGGCCTTGCGCAGCGGGATGCGCTGGTCGATCTCCTCCAACCCCTTCTTCAGCGCGACACCCTGCTGGATGCTCATGCCGTCGTAATCGGTACCGAGCTGTTCCATCAGGGCCGTCTCGGCCGCCTTGCGTGCCTCGCTCTTGGCGGTGTCGATCAGATAACCACCATAGGCGTTGACCTGGATCACGCCGCCGGCCTTGGCCAGCTGTTTCAGGCGTGCATCGTCGAGGTTGCGCGGATGGTTGTAGATCGCCTTGGCCGAGCTGTGCGAGAGCACGAACGGCACCGGCATGCGCTCGATCAGGTCATCGAACACCGCATCGGAGGCATGCGACTGATCGATGACGATGCCCAGCCGCACCGCTTCATCCACCAGCGCCTTGCCGGCTGGACTCAGGCCCTTCCACTCGGCCCCCTTGGGATCGGTGGCCGAATCGGCGAACTCGTTGTTGGCGAAGTGCACCGTGCTGAGCAGGCGCAGGCCGGCCAGGTGGTAGTAACTGAGCAGCGTGGGATCGTCGACCAGCGGGCTGGCGTTCTCCATGCTGATGTAGACCACGCGCTTGCCGGCGGCCTTGATGCGCGCGGCATCGGCGGCGGTCAGCGCGAGCTGGAAGGTGTCCGGATGCGCGGCGAGCATCTCGCGGATCTCGGTCAGGCGCAGCAGGCCGGCATCGCGGTCATGCTGGTGCGCTTGTGCGCTGCGGTCGCCCTGATCGGTGTAGATCGCCCAGAAGCCGCCATCCAGCGCGCCTTCGACCATGCGCGGGTAGTCCACCTGCGACAGCGCGTTGTGGTCGTGCCGCTGGGTGATGTCGAAGCCGTCGCGGTGGAAGTTGGCCGGCGTATCCAGATGGCTGTCCAGCGTCAGCATCCGCTGCTGCAGCGCGGACGCCTTGGCCAGTTCCTGCGGGGTGAACGCGATCGCGTGGGCGGCCAGCGGCGTGCACAACGCCAGCGAGACCAGCAAAGACAGACTGCGCAACGTCATGACGCCTCACCTTGGTTGGGAAGCGTCAGACCATAGCGCCGAGAGGACAACAAACGGTAGTGCCGAACGTGGCCGGGATCCTGGTGCTTCTCAATCCACCACGCGGCAGAACACGGCCTTGAGGTAGCGCGATTCCTGCACGTGGGCCATGAACGGGTGATCCGGACCTGCGCCGGCCACCTTCAGGATCTGGATGGTGCGGCCGGCGTAGAACGCGGCACGGCGCAGCATGTCCAGGAACTGATCCTCAGCCACCAGGCCGGTGCACGAGAACGTGGCGAGCAGGCCGCCGGGCTTGACCACGCCCAGCGCCAGCTTGTTCATGTCCAGGTACTTCTTCAGCGCGGTGATGACCTGGTCGCGGTCGCGGGTCATCTTGGCCGGATCCAGGATCACCACGTCGTACTGCTCGCCGCGGTTGGAGGCATCGCGCAGCCACGGGAAGATGTCGGACTGGATGAACTTCGGGCGCACGTTGTTGAGCTTGGCGTTGCCCTTGGCGATGGCGATCACGTCCTCATCGATATCGATGCCGACCACCTCGGCCGCACCGCGCGCGGCGGCGTACACCGCAAAGCCACCGGTGTTGCAGCACAGATCCAGCACGGTCTTGCCTTCCACCTGCTGGCTCAACCACTGGCGGTTCTCACGCTGATCGGCGAAGAAGCCGGTCTTGTGCGCGCCGGCCGGGTCGGCGCGGAACTTCACGCCGTACTCGGTGATCACCGAGGCTTCGGTGGTGGTGTTGCCGTGGAAGTCGAAGCTCTCCTGCTTCTGCACGTGTTCGTCGGCGAAGCTGTGGAAACGGCAGCCCGGGAACTGTTCGCGCAGGGCCTCGTAGACCCACTCGCGGTGGCGGAACATGCCGGCGGCGAAGAATTCGACCACGACCAGGTCGCCATAGCGGTCCACGACCAGGCCGGACAGACCGTCGCCTTCGCTGTGGACCACGCGCCACGCGTCGGAGATCTCGTCCAGCTTGAGCACCTCACGGCGCAGCGACACCGCCTGGGCGATCTTGCGCGAGAACCAGCCCGCGTCGACCGGAATGGCCTGATCGGTCTCCAGGATGCGCACGGCAATGCGCGAATGACCGTTGTAGAAGCCACGGCCGATCCACTCCCCGTCCACGCCGACGACGTCGACGATGGCACCGGGTTTGGGACGGACGGCCGGCTTTTCGACCAGTTTCTGGAAGATCCACGGGTGGCTGGAGCGCCAGGCGTTCTTGAGGCGGACAACGGGGGCAGGGGTATTCATGTACGCATTGTATGACGCGCCACCGCATGCGCGCTGCCGCCCCACGGTCTGCTGCGCATACCGCGGGCCCCGTCATACCCGCAACCACACCCCCGCGCCTGCGGCGCTGCCCCCTGACTCAGGGGGCGATCATTCATCACGAACGGGGCATGGAAACCATTTGACGCCGGCCCCGGCACCCCGCAGAATCGGCCCCAGAAGGGGAGTAGCTCCCAGACGTTGTCGCCGTCAATTCGAGCCCGCAGGCTCCGGTGCAACGGCAGTCCCACCCATCGGGACTGCGAGCGAGACCTTCGCCGTATGGCGAAGCTCTGTCCCTGGATCCCCCCGATCCTCCGTTGCAGATCCTCGCCGTCCGGCTTGAGGCACTCTATTTTTTCCAACGGACAAACCCAATGCAGACGATCGGTAATGTGTGGTTGTGGGGCGGCTTCGGCGCGGTGGTGATCATCGCGCTGCTGGTCGATCTCGTTTTGATGCGACACGGCGGGCCGCACAAGGTCACCTTCAAGGAGGCCCTGTGGTGGTCCATCGGCTGGGTCGTGCTCGCTCTGGCGTTCAACGGTGGCCTCTGGTATTACCTGAACGAGACCGCCGGCCAGGTGGTGGCCAACAAGGTGGGCCTGGAGTTCCTGACCGGTTACCTGGTCGAGAAAGCCCTGGCCGTGGACAACATCTTCGTGTTCCTGATGATCATGGGTTACTTCGCGGTGCCCGAGGAACAGCGCCAGAAGGTGCTGATCATCGGCATCCTGGGTGCGATCGTGCTACGTACGATCATGATCTTCGCCGGCAGCGTGCTGCTGACCAAGTTCCACTGGTTGCTCTACGTGTTCGGCGCGTTCCTGCTCTTCACCGGCTGGAAGATGTGGTTCTCGGCCGGCAGCGAACCGGATCTGGAGACCAACCCCGCCCTGCGCTGGATGCGCAAGCACCTGCGCCTGCTGCCGGACTACGCCGGTAACGCGATGAGCGTCATGCGCGATGGCAAGCGCTGGTACACCCCGCTGTTCGTGGTGCTGATCCTGATCGCGGTGACCGACGTGATCTTCGCGGTGGACAGCATCCCGGCGATCTTTGCGATCACCACGGACCCGTTCATCGTGCTGACCTCCAACGTCTTTGCGGTGCTGGGCCTGCGTGCGATGTTCTTCCTGCTGGCCGGGATGGCCGATCGCTTCCACCTGCTGCCGTACGGCCTGGCCCTGGTGCTGGCCTTCATCGGCATCAAGATGATGCTGATCGACATCTTCAAGATCCCCACCCCGATCTCGCTGGGCGTGGTGGCGGTCATCATCGCCGCGACCGTGGTGTTGAGCCTGAAGAACCCGCCGAAGGAAGGCGGTCACGCCTGACCAACCGTGCCGCCTGCGGGATTGTCCCGCAGGCGGTACCTCTCTCTCCCACGGCGTTGCCCTTGTGTTCATCCGGGGCGACGCCATCCCTAAGGGTATGAACGCCAACCTGCCCCAGCCCACCGGCGCGCCGCCGGTCCCGTCCCGCAACGACCGTGGTGGTGTACTGCGGGCGTTCAACCTGAGCCTGGCCTTCGTGCTGCTGCTGGTCGCGGTCTATACCGCCCAAGGCCACTTCGACTGGCGTCCCTGGGCCGTGGCCCCGTTGGACAGGGCCGGCCTGCTCGGCATTCTCGGTGCACCGCTGCTGCACGGCTCGATCCAGCATCTGGGCGCCAATGCGGCGGCCCTGCTGATCCTCGGCACCCTGGCCGGCAGCGTCTATCCCAAGGCCACCCTGCGCGCGCTGCCCCTGTTATGGGTCGGCTCGGGGCTCGGTGCCTGGCTGCTCGGCGATCTGGGCAGCCGCCATCTGGGCGCCAGTGGCATCACCCACGGCCTGATGTTCCTGGTGTTCGTGCTCGGCCTGCTGCGCCGCGACCGGCCAGCGATCGCCGCCGGGCTGATCGCCTTCCTGTTCTACGGCAGCATGCTGCTGACCATCCTCCCGCACGAGCCGGGCGTGTCTTGGCAATCGCATATGGGCGGTGCCTTCGCCGGCATCATCAGCGCGCTGCTGTTCCGCTTGTCCGACCCGATGGCGCCGCGCAAGCGCTACAGCTGGGAGGATGAGGAAGAGGACGACATCGAGGCTGCACGCGACGCCGATCTGGAACCGCCCTCCCCGACCCGCGTGCCGGTGCTGTGGGAACCGCGCGAGGGCCGCGACTTCGTGGTGCTGCCGTTCCGGCGGCGCGATGAAGGGTCATCGCTGGACTGACCGGCAGCGCCATCTGATTGCATGCCACGGTAGCGCCACGCATGGCGTGGCTCTACACGCTCAGGGGTTCGCTGCGGTGGTGCCATCCCCATCCACCGCGCGGCGGCCCAGCGCCGGGTCATCGGTGAAGAACGCATCGATACCGGTGGCCAGATAGGCGCGCATCTCGGCGACCGAGCCTTCGGCATTGCGGGCATTCGGCTCGCCGCTGCGGAACTCCGCGGCCTGGAAGTAGTTCTCGGGCCGGAACGTATACGGCACCACCATCAACCCGGCCGCATGCGCATCGCGCACCAGCGAGGTCGGGGTGCCCAGCTTCCCCTGCGCATCCAGTGGAATGACCATGCGCAGGCTCGGGCCGATGCCGTCGGCGTAGGTCGCGACCTCGCGCAGCCCGGCCGGGGTGATCAGGTCGGCATAGCGCTGGCTACCCTTGGTGGCCAGCACGTCACCGGGCTGCTGCTTGGGATCGCCGAGCAGCTGCAGCAGGCGGATGTTGCTGTCGCGGCCGAGCTTGCCGCGCAGGTAACGCAGGTTGCCGACCTCGAAGGACTGGATCGTCACCGGTGCCACTCGCGTGTAGGCGTTGCCCTGCAGCGCGGCGACCACCTTGTCTTCCATCGGCAGGCCGATGCGCGTGAAGTAGGTGCCGTGCTTGATCTCCGGCACCAGCCCGATGCCGCGGTTGGCGCGCCCGGCCTGCTGCACCAGGAAGGCGATGATCTCGTCCAGCGTGGCGATGCGGAACTGGCCGTCGAAGGCGGTGCTGCGCAGCTGCGGCAGGCGCTCGCGGGCGTACAGCGTCTTTAGTTCGGCCAGGGTGAAGTCTTCGGTGAACCAGCCTTCGATGCGCTCGCCGTCGATGGTCTTGACAGTCCTGCGGCTGGCGAACTCGGGATGCGCGGCCACATCGGTGGTTCCGCCGATCTCGTTCTCGTGGCGCGATACCAGCACGCCGTCCTTGGTCATCACCAGGTCCGGCTCGATGTAGTCGGCGCCATCGGCGATGGCCTGCGCATACGCGGCGAGCGTGTGCTCGGGCAGCAGCGCACTGGCGCCGCGGTGGCCGTAGACGGCGGCCTTGGCCGGCGTGGAGGAAGACGATTCAGCGCTCATGGCCACCGATGGTGCCACGGCCAGCGACACCAGCAACACACATCCCCACAACTGCTTGGACACTGCAAATCCCTGTCGATAAAGAACCCGGTCAGTCTGCTGCAAGGCTGTGACAGCGCGAAGAAAGGCCGCGTGCCTACTTGCCGATACAGAAGCTCGAGAAAATCCGCCCGAGCAGATCATCCGCACTCATCCGCCCGGTGATCTCGCCCAGTGCCTCGTGGGCCAGACGCAGTTCCTCCGCGGCCAACTCCAGGTGCTCGTGGACCAGCTCCGCTTCGGTGCGCTCGGCGTGGCCGATGGCCTGACCGATCGCCTCTACATGGCGGGCGCGCGCGGAGAACTCACCGTCCACGCTGTCGCCGGCACTGCCGCTGGCCAGCGCGCGCAGGCGTGCATGCAGCTGATCCAGGCCGAGGCCGGTCGCGGCCGAGACATGCACCACGTCCGCAGGGACGTCGACCGGCATCGCGTCCAGCAGATCACTCTTGTTGTGGATCCACAGCTGCTGCGGCACGTCGGCGATGCTGTCGCCCACCGCCTCGCGGCCGGCCTGCGGATCGCGCGCATCGACCACCACGATGGCCAGGTCGGTGCGCTGCATTTCTTCGCGGGCGCGACGCATGCCTTCGCGCTCGATCGCATCGCCGCCTTCGCGCAGGCCAGCGGTGTCGACCAGGGTCAGTTCCAGGCCATCGATGCGGATGGTTTCGCGCAGGGTGTCGCGGGTGGTGCCGGCGATGTCGGTGACGATCGCCCGCTCGCTGCCGGCCAGTGCATTGAGCAGCGAGCTCTTGCCGGCGTTCGGCGGGCCGACCAGCACCGCGTGCAGGCCATCGCGGAGTCTGCGCCCGCGTTCGGCGTCGTCGCGCAGGCGGATCAGCGCCTGCAGCGCGGTGACCAGGCCACTGCGGACCTGCGCGCCGCCGAGGGTATCGAGTGGTTCGTCGGCGAAATCGATTGCCGCCTCCACGTGGATCCGCAGCAGAACAAGCTGTTCTGCCACCTCGTCCACGCGGCGCGAGAACACCCCGTCCAAGGAGCGGCGTGCCGCGCGCGCTGCGCGGGTATCGCTGGCGGCAATCAGATCGGCGATCGCCTCAGCCTGGGCAAGGTCGAGCTTACCGTTGAGGAAGGCCCGCTCGCTGAACTCACCCGGCCGCGCCTGCCGAGCCCCCAGTGCGATGCAGCGCGCGACCAGTTGCTGGAGCACCACCGGGCTGCCATGCCCCTGCAGTTCCACCACTTCTTCGCCGGTGAAGCTGTTCGGCGCCGGGAACCACAGCGCGATGCCGTCATCGATCACCTCGCCGGCCGCATCGCGGAAGCGCGCGTAATGCGCATGACGTGGCTGCATCGCGCGCGCGCCGATCGCCTCGGCGATGGGACGCGCCTGCGGGCCGGACAGCCGCAGCATGCCGACGCCGCCAGCGCCGGGCGCGGTGGCGATGGCCACGATGGTGTCGGGGACGTGGGTCATGTCGGGCTCACTGCAGCGTGCGGGGAATCAGGGGGCATTCTACGGACCGCACGGTTGGCCGGGCCGCAGATGCAGGAAACCCGCCTTGCGGCGGGTCTCCTGTGTGGCTTACTTCTTTGCGGTGACGACCGGCAGCGGATCGCTGCCATGACGCTTGGTCATCCACCACTGCTGGAGCAGGCCCAGGCCACCGTTGACGACCCAGTACAGCACCAGACCGGACGGCATGAAGGCCATCATGACGCCGAACACCAGCGGCATCAGCTGCATCATCTTGGCCTGCATCGGGTCCATGCCCGGCGCCGGGGTCAGCTTCTGGGTGGCCCACATCACCGCCACGTTGATCACCGGCAGGATGAAGTACGGGTCACGCGCGGTCAGATCCTGGATCCAGCCCAGCCACGGGGCCTGGCGCAGTTCCACCGATTCCACCAGCACCCAATACAGCGCGAAGAAGATCGGCATCTGGATGAGGATCGGCAGACAGCCGCCCATCGGGTTGATCTTCTCTTTCTTGTAGAGCTCCATCATCGCGGTCTGGAACTTCTGGCGGTCATCGCCATAGCGTTCCTTGAGCTGCGCGATGCGCGGCTGGAAGCGACGCATCTTGGCACCGGACTTGTACTGCACCGCCGAGAGCGGATACAGCACCAGCTTCAACAGCACCACCAGGCCGACGATCGCCCAGCCCCAGTTGTTGACGACCTTGTGGACCTGGTTGAGGACCCAGAACAGGCCCTGGCCAATGATCGCCATCAGCGAGAAGCGGCTGTAGTCGACCACGCGGTCCAGGCCCTTCACGTCTTCCTTGGCGATCAGGTTGACCAGCTTCGGGCCGACCCACAGGCGGGCTTCGGTGCTGACCTGCTGGCCCGGGGCCACGGTGAAGGCCGGGCCACGCGCTTCGATCTGGTCGCGGCCGTTGTTCTGCGCCAGCGAGTACTGCGCGGCCTGGTCGGCCTGCGGAATCCACGCGGTGAAGAAGTGGTGCTGCAGCATCGCCAGCCAGCCGCCGGTGATGGTGCGGTTGAGGTGGCCGTCGTCCAGGTAATCCTTGAACGCGCGACGCTCGTACCCGTCCTGCGGGCTGAACCAGGTCGCGCCGTTGAAGCTGAACGAGTCCGGGTTGGTCATGCTGCGCGAGAGGATGGTCGGGGTGCGGTCCAGGGTGCGGAACACGTAGCCGCTCCACGGGGCGCTGCCGCCGTTGACCACTTCATCCCTCACCGTGATCGCGTACTCGTTGCGACCCAGCGAGTAGGTGCGGCGGATGGTCACGCCGTTCGGGCCGGTCCATTCGAAGGGCACCGTGACCTCGTCCTGGCCTTTGGCCAGCACGAAGTCGTGGTTGTCGCCGACCAGCTTGAAGCCGTTGGCCGCCGGCACCGGCATGGTCTTGTCTTCGCTGATCCAGCCACTCACCGCGCGGTACGGGTGCGTCGCCTCTTCGGTCAGCAGGCGGACCGGCGGACTGCCTTCTTCCTTGGTCTGCGGGAACTGCAGCAGTTCGGCATCCAGCACCGTGCCACCGTCCAGGACCAGACGCAGGACGTCGGTGGTGATGGTCACGCGGGCCGGACCGGCCTCGGTCTGGGCGGTCGGCTGTGCCGCCGGCAGGGAGCCATCCGCCTGCGGTACGGGCGCACCGGGGATGCTGCCGGCAGCGGCACCTGGCACGCTGGCCTGGGTGGTCTGGGTCGCCACGGCGGGGGTCGGCGGCGCGGCTTTGTCGCGGCCCCACTCCATCCACAGCAATACGGCCACCATCAGCCAGGCAAAAATCAGGAAAACACGGGTCTGGTTCATCAGCGTGCAGGCTCGACGGGGCCGGCACGCAATGCCGGCTCGGACTGGGAAAGGGGTGCAACGCCCAGGGGCGGCGGCATTGTGCCGTCCGCGCCCGGCATGGGCAATGCGCCAAGGCGGCGCAGCAGGCGCTCAAAGGCCTGGCGGATTTCTGGATTGCTGGCGGTACGGGCGGCACTGCGGGCAACGACGACGTAATCGCCGGCACTCATCCACGGCCGTAGGTGGCGTGTGGCATCGCGCAGCACACGCTTTACTCGGTTGCGACCCACGGCTCGGGGATCGACTTTGCGCGACACCGCAAGACCCAACCTGGCTGGCGTATCGCTCTTCAGCCAGTGCAGGGTCATCAGCGGATCGGACACACGGCGGGCGCCGTTGAAGACCGTTGTATATTCGGCACGCGTACGAACCCGCGCAGAGCGAGGAAATCGCTTGCGCGGGTCGGAACTGCTCACAGTCAGGATTGCGTCTGCCGCGGGAAGCGGCATTGCAATCAAGCGCTCAGGACTTTACGGCCCTTGGCGCGGCGACGCGACAGGATCTTGCGGCCGTCAGCGGTCTTCATACGGGCACGGAAGCCATGGTCGCGCTTACGCTTGAGGTTGCTGGGTTGGAAAGTGCGCTTGGTGGCCATGCGGGCCTCTATATGAAGGGGACGGAAAGAACCGGAAATTCTATAGACCTCATCGAGGTCCCGTCAAGTGTCTGTCACTACGGGAATTCACCGGGCTGTGCAATAGCTGTGGATCGTTTTGTGAATAACTTTGGGACAACCATTCCCGGCCCCCCTCGTCGGTGGTAGTCTGCGCCATCCATTCTTCCCCCCTTCCGGCCTGCGGTGCGGCGCTTTTGTTCGCCTATCCGCTGGCCCCAGACGATTATTGCCGATGGATGCCTGGTCTCGTTCTCTCGAACGCCTCGAAGCGGAGTTTCCGCCCGAGGATGTTCACACCTGGTTGAAGCCGCTGCAGGCAGATCTGCGCGCGGACAGCCTGGTGCTTTATGCGCCAAACGCCTTCATCGTCGACCAGGTGCGCGAGCTGTATCTGCCGCGCATCAAGGAGCTGCTGGCGCATTTCGCCGGTTTCGGCGACGTTTTTCTTGAAATCGGCTCGCGTCCGCGTCCGGTAGAGGCGCAGATCGCGCCGATTGCGGGTCTGTCCGCACCGGCGGCGCCGGCCGAACCCCTGGTGCCGTTCGCCGGCAACATGGATTCGCACTACACCTTCGCCAACTTCGTGGAAGGCCGCAGCAACCAGCTGGGTCTGGCCGCGGCGTTCCAGGCGGCGCAGAAGCCGGGCGACCGGGCCCACAACCCGTTGCTGCTGTACGGCGGGACCGGCCTGGGCAAGACCCACCTGATGTTCGCGGCCGGCAATGCGATGCGTCAGGCCAATCCGGCGGCCAAGGTGCTGTACCTGCGTTCGGAACAGTTCTTCAGCGCGATGATCCGTGCGCTGCAGGAAAAAACCATGGACCAGTTCAAGCGCCAGTTCCAGCAGGTGGACGCGCTGCTGATCGATGACATCCAGTTCTTCGCCGGCAAAGACCGCACCCAGGAAGAGTTCTTCCACACGTTCAACGCCCTGTTCGACGGCAAGCAGCAGATCATCCTGACCTGCGACCGGTACCCGCGCGAAGTCGAGGGGCTGGAAGCACGGCTGAAGTCGCGACTGGCCTGGGGCCTGTCGGTGGCGATCGAGCCGCCGGACTTCGAGACGCGCGCAGCGATCGTGCTGGCCAAGGCCCGCGAGCGTGGCACCGATATCCCCGACGATGTGGCGTTTCTGATTGCCAAGAAGATGCGCTCCAATGTCCGCGACCTCGAAGGTGCGTTGAATACCCTGGCCGCACGCGCCAACTTCACCGGCCGTGCGATCACCACTGATTTCGCCCAGGAAACCCTGCGCGACCTGCTTCGCGCCCAGCAGCAGGCGATCAGCATTCCCAACATCCAGAAAACCGTGGCCGACTACTACGGGCTGCAGATCAAGGATCTGCTGTCCAAGCGTCGGACCCGTTCGCTGGCCCGTCCCCGTCAGGTCGCCATGGCCCTGACCAAGGAACTGACCGAGCACAGCCTGCCGGAAATCGGCGACGCCTTTGCCGGCCGGGACCACACCACGGTGCTGCATGCCTGCCGGCAGATCCGGACGTTGATGGAAGCGGACGGCAAGTTGCGGGAAGACTGGGACAAGCTGATCCGGAAGTTGAGCGAATGATGCATGTACGCCGCTAAGGCGTCATCGCATAAAACGGTGCAGAATCCGGTAGTAAGCGCGGGATAGGTTGTGGATAAAAAAGCCGCTCGATTCGGCGGTAAAGTTATCCACACCTTTCCCCACCCCTTGGGGGCTAGTAATGCAGAGGGTTTCGAGATCAAAAACCCTTTTGTTTACAAAGGCTTAGTCGTGTTTTCCCGCGATTCTGGCCCTACCAGCACCACCAAGCTTTTGATTTATTCCACATTTTTTTAAAGCATAGGGGCACGGAACCACATGCGTTTCACACTGCAGCGCGAAGCCTTTCTCAAGCCGTTGGCACAAGTCGTCAACGTGGTCGAACGCCGCCAGACCCTGCCGGTTCTGGCTAATTTCCTGGTTCAGGTCCAGAACGGACAGCTCTCGCTGACCGGTACGGACCTGGAAGTGGAAATGGTGTCGCGGATCGCGGTGGAAGATGCCCAGGACGGCGAGACCACCATCCCCGCCCGTAAGCTGTTCGAGATCATCCGCGCCCTGCCCGATGGCAGCCGGATCACCGTCTCGCAGACCGGTGACAAGATCACCGTACAGGCCGGGCGCAGCCGCTTCACCCTGGCAACGTTGCCGGCCAACGACTTCCCGTCTGTCGACGAAGTCGAAGCCACCGAGCGCGTGGCGATCGGCGAAGCGACCCTGAAGGAACTGATCGAACGCACCGCGTTCGCGATGGCCCAGCAGGACGTGCGCTACTACCTCAACGGCCTGCTGTTCGACCTGCGTGGCGATGCCCTGCGTACCGTGGCGACCGACGGTCACCGCCTGGCGCTGTGCGAAACCGAGCTTGAAAAAGCGAGCGGCGCCAAGCGTCAGATCATCGTGCCGCGCAAGGGTGTGACCGAGCTGCAGCGTCTGCTGGAAAGCGGCGATCGCGAGATCGAGCTGGAAGTCGGTCGCAGCCACGTTCGCGTCAAGCGCGACGATGTGACCTTCACCTCCAAGCTGATCGACGGGCGGTTCCCGGATTACGAGGCTGTGATTCCGATCGGTGCCGACCGCGAAGTGAAGGTGGATCGCGAAGCCCTGCGTGCCTCGCTGCAGCGCGCTGCGATCCTGTCCAACGAGAAGTACCGCGGCATCCGCGTGGAAGTCTCGCCGGGCAACCTGAAGATCAGCGCCCACAACCCGGAGCAGGAAGAAGCCCAGGAAGAGATCGAGGCCGATACCACGGTCAGCGATCTGGCGATTGGCTTCAACGTGAACTACCTGCTGGACGCGTTGTCCGCACTGCGCGACGAGCACGTCGTGATCCAGCTGCGCGATTCGAACTCCTCAGCCCTGGTCCGTGAGGCCAGCAGCGAGAAGTCGCGTCACGTGGTAATGCCGCTGCGTCTGTGACCTGAGACGCGCAGGTTCCACGTGGAACCGAGTGGTTCTGAGAAGCCCGGCATTGCCGGGTTTCTTTTTGGGCGGGAGAGCGATGTTCCACGTGGAGCATTTGTTTTGCGGTAGAGCTTTGGCTGTAGCCGGACTGTTGGTCTGATCCTTTCCCGACCCAGCCCAACTCTCGTGAGACCGATGCCAAGCAGCCAGTCGGCGGTTGGGAAGCGAGCCCACGAGGTGACAACCCCGTTTTGCCCCCCTGGTCCTTCGGTCGGTGCGGCACCCGGCGGGATCATCGGCAGACTGGCGATGAACGGCTGCCGCGCCTGTCGATTGTGCATGCGTCAACCGAGCGAATGGCGCGAATTGCTCGTCCGCTCCGAAGCACTGCGGTACCCGGCGTTTTGACCGCTGGATCACAGCTCTATGCTTTTAAAAACTGTATATAAATCTAAAGCTTGGTGGTGGTGGTAGGGCCAGATTTGGTTGAAAAGTAGGTTAAGTGGTTGGTTTTAAAAAGGAATGTAGGCTCGAAACCCCCGGTAAAACAGGGTCTGAGCCTGGGGGTGATCCTGTGGATATCTTTCGAGGTAGTTCAAGAGGCCTTTTTTATCCACAGATTGCCCATAGGCTGTGCATAAGCCATACAGAGCGGGTGTGGACAGTCTCGTTTGGGTCTGCGCGCGTTGCTCGGGTTCTACTCTGGGGCGATTGAACCTCACGTCCAGATTTAAAAAAAAACAGGGCACTGGCTGCGTCCTGAGTCGCAAGGCGGGCAGAAAACGGTGCGAATTCGTTGAAATCTGCAGCACCTCAGTGCTGCGCAGGTCGCAGATTTGAAGAAATTCAGGCCGCTTCGGCGGGCCATGCGGCAGTAAACGCACGTTTCACGTGGCGGTCCTGGCCGCGGCGCTGACGTCGGCGGCCAACATCGCACTTGTCTGACCCAATGACCGTTGGCGCCACCCGAAATGGACGCGTGGCAGACCGAGCCGCCACCGCGCGGAACACCGGGACAGGCCGATCGGCTCCTTCCGACCTCGGCGACGGCTCAGGTACCCACCCGCGACGCGCGACGCATCCGGCCACGTGGAACCCGGGCAATGCAGTAAGCTGATCGATTCCCCCTACCCATCTGCCGCTCTGTGCGGCGTTGATCGTCCGCATGCACATCCGCCGTCTGTCCCTGCACCAGGTCCGCCGCTTCGATACCGTCGAACTGGCACCGCAACCGGGCATCAATCTGATCACCGGTGACAATGGCGCCGGCAAGACCAGTGTCCTGGAGGCGCTGCACGTGATGGCATACGGGCGCAGTTTCCGCGGCCGTGTCCGGGATGGTCTGGTGCGTCAGGGTCGGGATGCGCTGGATGTGTTCGTGGAATGGGATGAGCAGCGCGAAGGCGCCGAGACCCCAACCCGCCGCAAGGCCGGGCTTCGTCACAGCGGCCAGGAATGGAAAGGCCGACTGGACGGCGAGGATGTCGCTCAGCTGGGAACCCTCTGCGCGGCGCTGGCGGTGGTGACCTTCGAACCTGGTAGCCATGCGCTGGTCAGTGGCGGCGGCGAACCCCGTCGACGATTCATGGATTGGGGTTTGTTCCACGTGGAACCAGACTTCATGGGACTCTGGCGGCGGTATTCGCGGGCCCTGAAGCAGCGCAATGCCCTGCTCAAACAAGGCGGGCATCCGCACGCGCTGGATGCATGGGATCGCGAGCTTGCAGAGGCCGGAGAACCGCTGACCACCCGTCGCCAGCACTACCTGGAGCGGTTGCAGGAGCGAACCGTGGAACTTGCTGCCGTGCTGGCCCCGAATCTGGGGATCCAGTCACTCAGCCTCAGCCCTGGTTGGCGTAAGCAGGAGGTATCGCTGTCGGACGCCCTGCTCCTGGCCCGGGAGCGTGACCGCATGGCTGGCTACACCTCAGTCGGCCCGCACCGGGCTGACTGGAGCGTCGGGTTCGAGACCATTCCCGGCCGAGATGCCCTTTCACGCGGCCAAGCCAAGCTGACCGCCCTCACCTGCCTGCTGGCACAGGCAGAAGACTATGCCCAGCAGCGCGGAGAGTGGCCGGTGATCGCGCTGGATGATCTCTCCTCGGAACTGGATCGTCATCACCAGGCGCGGGTGCTGGAACGGCTGAAGGCCGGCCCTGCGCAGATCTTCATCACCGCCACCGAGGTGCCGGCGGCGCTGGTCGATGCAACAGATATCACTCGGTTCCACGTGGAACATGGACAGGTCCAGCCTGTGCCATAGTGGTCCCCCAGGGGCCACGGTGCCCGGCTGGTATAATTGCTGTTGCAACCCCTTATTACTCGGCGTCCCGCCTCATGGCGGCGGCCCGACCTGCGGAGCCTACGGCAAGCGCAATGACTGAAGAACAGAACATCCCCGCAAACAGCGGCAACTACGACGCCAACAGCATCACCGCCCTGGAAGGCCTCGAGGCTGTCCGCAAGCGTCCTGGTATGTACATCGGCGACGTCCATGACGGCACCGGTCTGCACCATATGGTGTTCGAGGTCGTCGACAACTCCATCGACGAGGCCTTGGCTGGCCACGCCGACCACGTGTCGGTGATGATCCACGCCGATGGCTCCGTGTCGGTGTCGGACAACGGGCGCGGCATCCCGACCGGCAAGCACGAGCAGATGAGCAAGAAGCTCGACCGCGAAGTGTCCGCGGCCGAGGTCGTGATGACGGTCCTGCATGCCGGCGGCAAGTTCGACGACAACAGCTACAAGGTCTCCGGCGGTCTGCACGGCGTGGGCGTCAGCGTGGTCAACGCGCTCTCGCAGAAGTTACTGCTCGACATCTACCAGGGCGGCTTCCACTACCAGCAGGAATTCGCTGATGGTGCTGCGGTCAATTCGCTGAAGCAGGTCGAAGCCAGCACCAAGCGCGGTACCACCCTGCGCTTCTGGCCGTCGGTGAAGGCGTTCCACGACAACGTGGAGTTCCACTACGACATCCTGGCCCGCCGCCTGCGCGAACTGTCTTTCCTGAACTCCGGCGTCAAGATCGTGCTGGTCGACGAGCGCGGCGATGGCCGTCGCGATGACTTCCATTACGAAGGCGGCATCCGCAGTTTCGTGGAGCATCTGGCACAGCTGAAGACCCCGCTGCACCCGAACGTGATCTCGGTGACCGGTGAGTCCAACGGCATCGTGGTGGACGTGGCGCTGCAGTGGACCGATTCCTACCAGGAAACGATGTACTGCTTCACCAACAACATCCCGCAGAAGGATGGCGGTACCCACCTGGCCGGCTTCCGCGGCGCGCTGACCCGTGTGCTCAACAACTACATCGAGCAGAACGGCATCGCCAAGCAGGCCAAGATCAACCTGACCGGCGATGACATGCGCGAAGGCATGATCGCGGTGCTGTCGGTGAAGGTGCCTGACCCGAGCTTCTCCAGCCAGACCAAGGAAAAGCTGGTCAGCTCGGATGTGCGCCCGGCCGTGGAAAGCGCCTTCGGCCAGCGCCTGGAAGAGTTCCTGCAGGAAAACCCGAACGAAGCCAAGGCGATCGCCGGCAAGATCGTGGACGCGGCGCGTGCACGTGAAGCGGCCCGCAAGGCGCGCGATCTGACCCGCCGCAAGGGCGCGCTGGATATCGCCGGCCTGCCGGGCAAGCTGGCCGACTGCCAGGAAAAGGATCCGGCACTGTCCGAGCTGTTCATCGTCGAGGGTGACTCGGCGGGTGGTTCGGCCAAGCAGGGACGCAACCGCAAGAACCAGGCGGTGCTGCCGCTGCGCGGCAAGATCCTCAACGTGGAACGTGCCCGCTTCGACCGCATGCTCGCCTCGGATCAGGTCGGTACGCTGATCACCGCGCTGGGTACCGGCATTGGCCGGGACGAGTACAACCCGGACAAACTGCGCTACCACCGCATCATCATCATGACCGATGCCGACGTCGACGGCGCGCACATCCGTACGCTGCTGTTGACGTTCTTCTACCGTCAGATGCCGGAGTTGATCGAGCGTGGTCACATCTACATCGGCCTGCCGCCGCTTTACAAGATCAAGCAGGGCAAGCAGGAGCTGTACCTGAAGGACGACCCGGCGCTGGATGCGTACCTGGCCAGCAGCGCGGTGGAAAATGCCTCGCTGATCCCGGCCGAGAGCGAGCCGGGCATCGAAGGCGTGGCGCTGGAGAAGCTGCTGCTCTCCTACGCGTCGGCGCAGGAAACCATCGCACGCAACAGCCATCGCTACGATCGCCAGGTGCTCGAAGCACTGATCGATTTCACACCGATGGATCTGGAGCACCTGCGCAAGGCCGGCGCCGACGAAGGTCTGGCCGCGCTGGCAACCCGCCTCAACCAAGGCAGCCTCGGCTCGCCGCGCTATTCGCTGGAACTCCAGGAACCCACCGAGGAGCGACCGGCCGCCGTGCTGGTCACCCGTCGCCACATGGGCGAGCAGCTGATCCAGGTGCTCCCGCTGGGCGCGTTTGAAACCGGTGAACTGCGTGCGCTGCACCAGTCCTCGCTGCTGCTGCACGGCCTGGTTCGCGCCGGGGCGAAGATCAGCCGTGGTGCCAAGTCGGCCGAGATCGGCAGCTTTGCCGAAGCGCGCAACTGGTTGCTGGATGAGGCCAAGAAGGGTCGCCAGATCCAGCGATTCAAGGGTCTGGGTGAAATGAATCCGGAGCAGCTGTGGGACACCACGGTCAATCCCGACACCCGTCGCCTGCTCCAGGTGCGGATCGAAGATGCCGTGGCGGCCGATCAGATCTTCAGTACGCTGATGGGCGATGTGGTTGAACCGCGCCGCGACTTCATCGAAGACAATGCGCTGAAGGTCGCCAACCTGGATATCTGACACAATCGGGACAGGGCCGGCCCGGATGCGACCTGCATCCGGCCGGCCATCGCTCCCCGATGCCAGGAATCCGATGTCCGCTACCCCTCCGGCGTCCATGCCGCCTCCGCTGCCTCCCGCCGCCCCGTTGTCACCGCGTAAGCCGGGCTCCCCGCTCGCGGGATTCTTCATCGATCTGGGCATTGGCATCGCAGTCCTGTTGTCCCTGAGCCTGATCGGTGGCCTGATCTGGGGGCTGTACCGCGGCGCGATCATCGGGTACCAGGCGGCTCGCGACGGCGCCGATGCCTCCGCCGTAGCCGGTCTCACCCAGCAACTGGGGCAACCCGGTGCCCTCGCCCAGATCCTGATGGCGCTGACCGCGACCGGCGGTGCTGCACTGGTGCTGTACTTCTTCCGCCGCCGGGCCACGCCCGCCGAACGTGCGTTGTCGTTCCAAGCCGCAGGCCGCCCCTCGACCTGGGGCTGGACGCTCCTGGTCGCCACCGCGGTGATCATCGGCAGCAACCTGATCGCGTGGCTGGCCAAACAGGCGGGCATCGAACCGGTGCCGACGAATCTGGCGCTGATGGAACAGGCGATGACGCGCTTCCCGTGGTTCCTCGCGCTGTTTGCCGTGGTGCTCGCCCCCGCGTACGAAGAGCTGTTGTTCCGCCGCGTGCTGTTTGGCCGCCTCTGGCAGGCTGGCCGCCCCGTGCTGGGCATCGTGCTGAGTAGCTTGGCCTTTGCGCTGGTGCATGAAATTCCCGGCACCAGCGACAACGGGCCATTGGAAATCGCCCAACTCTGGCTGGTTTACGGCGGCATGGGCGCTGCGTTCGCCTGGCTCTATCAACGCACCGGCACCTTGTGGGCACCGATCGCCGCGCATGCCCTGAACAATGGCATTGCCCTGGCCGCGCTGATGTTCCTTGGTCTGCATTGATCCATCACGCGGCTTGACGAAAATTTACGTTGCCGCGTTCCACACTGCCTACATGAACACGGGGGAATGCACATGAAACCGGTGCTGTTGGGAATTGCCATTGCCATGCTGGTGAGCGCGTGCGCCACCACCACTTCGCCCACCGGCCGTCGCCAGATGGTTGGCGGTGTCTCGCAGGCCGAGCTGGATCAACTCGGCGCGCAGGCATTCACCGAAACCAAATCCAAAGGCACGCTCAGTACCGATCCAAAGCAGAACGCGTACGTGCAGTGCGTGGTCAATGCGCTCGTTGCACAGCTCCCCGCCCAGTACCGTGGCGTACGGTGGGAGACGGCGCTGATGGTGGACAAAGAACCCAACGCGTTCGCCCTGCCCGGCGGCAAGGTGGGGGTCAATACCGGCATCTTCACCGTCGCTAAAAACCAGGATCAGCTGGCTGCCGTGATCGGCCATGAAATCGGCCACGTCATCTCGCGGCACCACGAAGAGCGCATCACCCGCCAGATGGGCGCGCAGACCGGCTTGTCGGTCCTGGGCGCGTTGGCGGGTGCGGCCTACGGTGAGGGCGCGGCCAGTACCGTCAGCCAGCTCGGTGGCGCCGGCGCCCAGGCCGCCTTCCTGCTGCCGGGATCACGCACCCAGGAAAGCGAGGCCGATATCGTCGGTCAGCGCTTGATGGCCGAAGCGGGCTTCAACCCGGCCCAGGCGGTGGATCTGTGGCAGAACATGATGGCCGCCAGCGGCGGACGCTCGCCTCAGTGGCTGTCCACCCACCCCGATCCCGCCAACCGCATCCGTGAACTTCAGCGAGACGCACCCTCGCTCAGTGGTGTATACCAACAAGCCCAGGCCGCCGGACGGCGTCCGAAGTGCGGTTGACGCACCCGGATACGACCAGAAGATGCTGTATTGCAGCATCGGAAACGATTTCTCACGTCATCAGTTTCTGATACGTTTGGCGGCTCAGATTTTTCTGACAGTCCGTTTTGATGCCGCCGCGGCGGTTCGATCGAGGTGAAAGATGATTTTCAGCAACCACAAGCAAGCCGTCCTTTCCGTCCTCATCGCGACCGCTATCGGTGGCGCCATGGTCACCGATGCGTTCGCCCAGTCCCGTTCCTCGGAGCGTGGCAACCGCGGCGGCAAGCAGGCGAAGGCCGAAGTGCTCTACCCGAACGCGACCCGTCAGGAGCCGGAGCAGAAGTCTTCGGCCAAGGTCGGCCCGAAGCTGCAGAAGCTGATTGACAGCTACAACGATCAGAAGTTCCCGGAAACCCGCGCGCAGGCCGAAGAGATCCTGGCCAACCCGGCCGCGAACAACTACGACAAGTCGCTCGCTGCGCAGCTGGCCTCGCAGGCCGCCTACCAGCTCGACGACACCGCCGCCGCCAAGAAGTACCTCGAGCAGGTGCTGCAGATGGGGGGCCTGGACAACAACGGCCACTACCAGTCGATGTTGATGCTCGGCCAGCTGCAGCTGCAGGACGACCAGATCAACGAGGGCCTGGCCACGCTGGACAAGTATTTCGCCGAGACCAAGTCGAACAAGCCCGAAGAGCTGATCGCCAAGGGACAGGCGCTGTACCAGGCCGAGCGTTACGCCGAGGCGATCCCGGTGCTGCAGCAGGCCATCGCCGGCTCGCCGGAGCCGAAGGACAACTGGAACCAGCTGCTGATGGCCGCCATGGCCGAAGCGGGCCAGACCGGTGAAGCGGTCAAGCAGGCCGAGGCGCTCGCCGCCAAGAACCCGAATGACAAGAAGGCTCAGCTGAACCTGGCCAGCATGTACATGCAGGCAGACCAGATGGACCAGGCGGGCGCCATCATGGGCAAGCTGTACAGCGCCGGCCAGCTGACCGACGAGCGCGAGTACAAGCAGCTCTACTCGATCTACGCCAACAGCGAGAACAAAGAAAAAGACGTCATTGCCGTTATCAATGATGGCTTGCAGAAAAACATCCTGAAGCCTGATTATCAGGTGTACCTGGCGCTGGCTCAGGCGTATTACTACTCTGAGCCGCAGCAGGCGGACAAGGCGATCGAAGCGTGGCAGAAGGCTGCCCCGCTTTCCAAGGACGGCGAGACCTACCTGAATCTGGCACGCGTGCTGCATTCGGAAGGTCGCATTCCGGAGGCCAAGCAGGCCGCCCAGCAGGCGCTGGCGAAGGGTGTGAAGAACCAGGCGGATGCCAAGAAAATCATCAACCTGAAGTAAGTAGGAATAACGCCTGAATGCCTGCACGAGTGATGCGCAGGCGCTCAGGATTGGTATAAGCTTGGAGGTTCCTGCGGTGTCATGCACCGCTGATCATGGGCTACCTGTCCCCGGGTACCCGGCCCCACTAATGAGCTCTTGGCGCATGACGGAACAACTAGTCGTTCACAGGTACGAACAACGCGATGACACCGGCCTCTCCTGGCCGCGTATCGTGGGTATCGCTTTTGTAATCGCACTGCATCTCGCCGCCTTCATGATGCTTCTGATCCCGGCTGTGGCTCCCAAGGCCGCTGCGGAGAAAGAACGCAACATCATGGTGACCCTGGTCGACGCTCCGCCGCCGCCCCCACCGCCGCCGCCGCCGCCGCCGCCGGATGACACCCCGCCGCCGCCGGTGAAAAACCTGTCGCCGCCGAAGCCGTCCCCGGTTCCGCCGCCGCCGCAGGCCCCTGTGGTCGATATCCCGGACCCGCGTCCGACCGACATCGTCACGCCGCCTTCGCCGCCGTCGCCGCCGCAGCCGCCGAGCACCATTGAGGCAAGCGTCGACATCTCGTCGAAGAACATGAACCCCCCGCGTTACCCGCCGGCCGCGTTCCGTGCTGGTATCCAGGGTGAAGTCATCCTGATCATTGACGTCGATGCCAATGGCAACGTCACCAATGTGTCGGTCGAGAAGTCCAGCCGTAACCGTGACCTTGACCGCGCCGCCATGGAAGCAGCTCGCAAGTGGAGCTTCCGTTCCGCGGAATCGGGCGGGAAGAAGGTCGCAGGTCGCGTTCGCGTCCCGGTCAACTTTGCGCTGAACTGATAGTGGCCGGTGGCCCGCCGGCCACCGCCTCTAGCGGTTATTTCTAGCAATACCCTTTATCACCACACACAACAAAGGTAAGCGTCATGCTGCAGGAACTTTTCATCGCCGCTGCTGCCGGGGGCAACTCCAACGCCCTGTCGCAGATGGGCTTCGAGCACCTGATCCACGAGATGACCACCCAGCCGGGTGACTTCGCCGTCTCCTGGGTCGTGCTGCTGACCCTGATCATCATGTCGGCCATGTCCTGGTACTGGACCGTCATCAACATCTTCCGCGCCACCCGCCTGAAGGCAGCTGCCGACAAGGTCGTGAGCCTGTTCTGGGATACCCCGAACGCTCAGGACGCCATCCGTGCGATGGAAGAACAGCCGGCTTCGGAGCCCTTCTCCAAGATCGCTCTGGACGCTGCACAGGCTGCTGCGCACCACCAGCGTTCGGAAGGCGGCACCTCGGGTGGCCTGGGTGAAAACCTGAGCCGTTCGGAGTTCGTCGATCGCGCCCTGCGTCAGGCCGTGACCCGCGAAAGCAACAACCTGCAGTCGGGCATGACCCTGCTGGCCACCGTCGGCGCAACCGCTCCGTTCGTGGGTCTGCTGGGTACCGTGTGGGGCATCTACGGCGCGCTGATCAAGATCGGTGCCACCGGTTCCGCCTCGATCGACGCCGTTGCCGGCCCGGTGGGTGAAGCACTGATCATGACCGCCATCGGTCTGTTCGTGGCTATCCCGGCCGTGTTCGCCTTCAACTTCTTCAGCAAGATCAACAGCGCCACGATCAGCAAGTTCGATACGTTCGCTCACGACCTGCACGACTTCTTCGCCACCGGTTCGCGCGTTCGCTAATAGCGACGCGCGTCACCCAGCGAGAACGTAGTCAACACGATCTAGACGGAGCCCGTTATGGCTTTCAGTAGTGGTAACAGCGGCGGCCCCATGGCCGACATCAACGTTACGCCCCTCGTGGACGTGATGCTGGTGCTGCTGATCATCTTCATCATCACGGCGCCCCTGATGTCCCACAAGGTCAAGGTGGATCTGCCTGAGGCCAACCTGGTGCAGAATCCGGAAGACGCTGAAAAGCGGGCGAGCCCGATCACCTTGGCAGTCAAGGAAGACGGCTCGATCTACTGGAACGACGAGGAAATCGACAAGCAGACGCTCGAGTCGCGCTTGGCGACCGCCGCCCAGCAGACCCCGCAGCCGCCCCTCAACCTGCGTGGTGATCGCACCACCAAGATGCGCGTCATCAATGAGATGACGAAGGTCGCGCAGGAACAGGGCATGCTCGACGTGGGCTTCGTCGCCACCAAAGTAAAGGGGCAGTAAGCCATGGCGTTCAGTACTGGTGGTAACAAAGGCCCCATGGCCGACATCAACGTCACGCCCCTGGTGGACGTGATGCTGGTGCTGCTGATCATCTTCATCGTCACCGCGCCGATCATGACGTACCCGATCGCCGTTGACCTGCCGCAGCGTGTGCTCAACCCACCGCCGGTGACTGTCGAACCGCCGCCGCCGATCGAGCTGAAGGTGGACGCCAGCAACCAGGTGTCGTGGAACAACAGCCCCGTGGCTGTGGGCGAACTGCAGCAGCGTATGGAGCAGGAAGTGCAGCGCGATCCGACCAACCAGCCGGAACTGCGCATTGATGCCAGCCCGGACTCCGAGTACGACGTGATGGCCAAGGTATTGGCTGCCGCGAAGAATGCTCAGATGAAGAAGATCGGCTTCGTACAGCAGTAATGCGCAAGACGCAGTCATGACGCGACTGGAAAACGCCCCTGGAAACAGGGGCGTTTTTTTTGTGCCACCGGTCGCGCATACGCGCCAGCGCCACGCCGACCGCTATCATCCGGCCATGCTCGCAACCTTCGACGTCTTCGGGGATTGGCTTGATGCCATCCCCCACCTGCGCCCCCTCATGGTGGCGGCCTACATTCTCTATCTGCTGTGGCTGATCGGTTGGATCATGCTGCAGAAGCGCGAGCCGGTCGCCACGCTGAGCTGGATCCTGTCGCTGGCCGCCCTGCCCTATCTCGGGCTCTTCATCTACTACCTGCTCGGCCCGCAGAAGGTCAAACGGCAACGCCTGCGCCGCGGTCGCTCGCGCTCGGGCATGGAGCACTACAGCAGCGTCTGCCCACCGGATGCGGACTGCACCGAGCTGGCCAAGATCGCCCAGGCCACGACCGGGCTGTCACCGAGCTCGGCCACCGAAGTGGAGTGGCTGGTCGATGGTGCGGCCACCTACAGCGCATTGCTCGCTGCGGTCGCCACGGCGAAAGATCATCTGCATCTGGAGTACTACATCTTCAATCCGGACCACGCCGGCACCGCGCTGCGCGATGCGCTGACCGAGCGTGCCGCCGCCGGTGTACGCGTGCGGCTGCTGCTGGACGCGGTCGGTTCGTCGTCCATCCGCAAGCGCTTCCTGCAGCCGCTGCTGGATGCCGGTGCCGAAGTGGTCTGGTTCCATCCGCGGCAGCTGCTCAAGCCGTTCAAGCGGCCCTGGTTGAACCTGCGCACGCACCGCAAGCTGGTCATCATCGATGGCCTGCAGGCCTTCACCGGCGGCATCAACATCACCGATGAGGAGGACGAGAGCGTCCGCCCGGATGCGTATCGCGACCTGCACATGCGCCTGCGCGGCCACGTGGTGCGCAGCCTGCAGCTGGTCTTCATCGAGGATTGGATCTACGCCACCGGCCAGGAGCCGGCGCGCTTCAAGATCGCGCAGTTGTGGCCGGAGACCATGCCCAGCCGCAACGAGGGCAGCATCAGCGCGCAGGTGCTGGTCTCCGGCCCGGACTCGTCGTGGGAAACCATTCACCGGCTGCACGTGGCGGCGATCCACGAAGCCAAGGAGCGCGTCTGGTTGGTGACGCCCTACTTCGTCCCGGGCGAAGCCGCGCGCATGGCACTGACCTCGGCCGCACTCGGTGGGCTGGACGTGCGCCTGCTGGTGCCCAAGATGAGCGACTCCTGGTTCGTCACCCAGGCCGCGCGCTCCTACTTCGATGAGCTGCTGCAGGCCGGGGTCAAGATCTACGAGTACGGCCCGCGCATGCTGCACACCAAGGCCTTCATCGCCGATGACGACGTCTGCATCGTCGGCAGTGCCAACTTTGATCACCGCAGCTTCCGCCTCAACTTCGAGCTCTCGATGATGATCAGCGATACCGACCGGGTGGCAGCGCTGGCCGAGATCCTGCTGGCCGAGTACAGCAGCGCCTCACCGGTCTACAACGATCGTCAGCGTTCGCTGTGGCGGCACCGTGTGCCCGAAGCGTTCGCGCGCCTGGCCTCGCCGCTGCTGTAGCCATTGCTTCCCGTGGAACCGCACCGGGCGCCAGCGCTACACTGGCCCGGTCAATCGGGGAGAACGACATGTACTGGCTGTTTCTGCTGTTGGCGCTGGCCTGTTTCGGCATGGCGCTCAAGACCCCCCACATGGGGCTGATGGCGCTGTCGCTGCTGGGCACCCTGGTGTTCCTGCTGGCGTGGGTCCGCGGCCTCTATGTGGCCCGCTTCGGCGATGTGCAGGCCACCCGTGCGGCCATCACCGATCCCAACGAACTCCGTCGGCTGCGGGAGCTCGCCCTCCAGGCGCGCACCCCGACCGCTCAGGGTGAGTCCGACCCCTCGTAGTGCCATGACCCAACTCAGCGTCAACGTGAACAAGATCGCCGTCCTGCGCAACTCGCGCGGCGGCACCGACCCGGACGTCCTGCAGGCCGCCCGTGCCTGCCTGGATGCCGGTGCGCACGGCATCACCGTGCACCCGCGCCCGGACCGTCGCCACATCCACGCCGAGGACGTGCTGGCCCTGTCCGCGCTGACGGCCGAGCGCGGCGTGGAGTTCAACATCGAGGGCAACCCGTTCGCGCCCCCGCGTGAGGGGTACCCCGGGCTGCTGCCGCTGTGCGCGCAGACCCGCCCCGCCCAGGCCACCCTGGTGCCGGACAGCGACGGCCAGCTCACTTCCGACCACGGCTTTGATTTCGGCCGTGATGCACAGCGCCTGCGCCCGCTGATCGCCGAGCTGAAGACGTACGGCTGCCGGGTCAGCCTGTTCGTGGACGCAGGCAACCCCGACATCGCCCAAGCCGCGGCCATCGGTGCCGACCGCGTGGAGCTCTACACCGGCCCCTACGCCGAGGCGCATGCCGCCGGTGACGCCTCGGCCATGCTGGCCGTGTTCGCCGACGCGGCGCGCCGCGCCCAGGCGGCCGGCCTGGGGGTCAACGCCGGGCACGACCTGTCGCAGGACAACCTGGCCGATTTCCTGCGGACCGTGCCGGACGTGCTGGAAGTCTCGATCGGCCACGCCCTGATCAGTGAGGCGCTGTACGACGGGCTGGAAGCCACGGTGAAGGGATATCTGCGGCTGCTCTGATGCCGGCGCGTCCCCGTGCCGCGTAACGTGGCTGAGACCCGGTTGGAGCCGACCGTTGGTCGGCTCTGGCACGCGCTCCCCCCCTGTGGATAATTTTGGGGATCAATCCGATTCCCTCCCCCGGCAGACCTTTGGTGGCAAGGGTTTCACTTCCAATTAGCCCTGTGGTTAGTAATACTACTAATCATGGATATCTCCCATGCCCGCCGTTCCGACGCCACGACGTCTCATTCCCTGAGACCTCCCGGCGATAGCCTTTGACCATGGGTATTGCGATCAAAGGCCGGGGTTCCCGCACGCACCTGGCGGGCCGTTTCGAGGTCACCGTCAGCGAAGCGATGGACGACGGCTGGGCGCCGGACGAGAGCGAGGAGTTCGCCGCGCCGCGGCTGCGCACCGAAGTGCGCGCCGAGACCGCCCGCAGCATCATCAGCCGCAACAAGTCGCCGGACGTCGGCTTCAGCCAGTCGGTCAATCCGTACCGCGGCTGCGAGCACGGGTGCTCCTATTGCTTCGCCCGACCCTCGCACGCCTATCTCAATCTCTCGCCCGGGCTGGACTTCGAGACCAAGCTGTTCGCCAAGACCAATGCGCCGCAGCTGCTGCGCAAGGAGCTCTCGCGCCCTGGCTACGTGCCGCAGCCGATCGCGCTGGGCATCAACACCGATGCTTACCAGCCGATCGAGCGCAAGCTCAAACTGACCCGCCAGCTGATCGAGGTGATGCTGGAAACGCAGCACCCGTTCTCACTGATCACCAAGAACGCGCTGGTCGAGCGAGACATCGACCTGCTCGCACCGCTGGCGGAAAAGCAGCTGGTCAGCGTGCACTTCTCGGTGACCTCGCTGGACCCGCACCTGTCCGCCAAGCTCGAACCGCGCGCCTCGGCACCGCATGCACGGCTGCGCGCGATGCGTCGCCTGAGCGATGCCGGCATCCCGGTCGGGGTGATGGTCGCGCCGGTGATCCCGTGGATCAACGATGCCGAACTGGAAGCTGTGCTTGAGGCCGCTCACGATGCCGGTGCCTCCACCGCCGGCTACGTGCTGCTGCGCCTGCCGCTGGAAGTGGCGCCGCTGTTCCGCGATTGGCTCGACACCCACCATCCGGGCCGTGCCACGCACGTGATGAGCACCATCAACCAGCTGCGCGGCGGCAAGGACTACAACAGCCAGTTCGGCACGCGCATGCGCGGCGAAGGCGTCTACGCGGATCTGCTGTCCAACCGCTTCAAGCTGGCCCGCAAGCGCCTGGGCTTCGACGCGCAGCACAGCCACTGGCCGAAGCTGGACTGCACCCGCTTCCTGCGGCCGTTGCCGCCGCGGGCGGAGTCACCGCAGGGCTCGTTGTTCTGATCAGCCCCCGATGGACTTTAGGGCGCACCCGCCCAACAATCGGGCCAAGGCACCGCGCCGCGGTGGCCTGACGTCCATATCGGATATCCAGGGGGAACCACATGTCATCGGCAGCCACCTCGGCCGCGTCGAACGCGGCCAACATCGCGATCAACGCCGCCATCACCGCCGCGGTGCAGCAGCAGCGCGACGCGTTGATCGCACACTTCACCGGCCATCAGGCGCTGTCGCCGCAGAGCGCGATCGCGGCGGACAGCATCGACCCTGCATTGCAGGTAGCGCTGAAGTACTACCGCGACAACGGCG
This sequence comes from Stenotrophomonas sp. K-6, assembly GCF_056861555.1. NCBI lineage: Bacteria > Pseudomonadati > Pseudomonadota > Gammaproteobacteria > Lysobacterales > Lysobacteraceae > Stenotrophomonas > Stenotrophomonas sp. K-6. The sequence goes on from NZ_JBSPUC010000004.1 coordinate 86,171, forward strand.
TCATCCGCGACGCGGGCGCTGATCGTCTCTATCTGGATCTGGACGTGCTGGCCGGGTTGAAGGCGAAGGCGAAGCGCACCGGGCGCAATGTGCTGATCACGGTGATGGTGTTGGCCGTGGTGGTAGTGGTGGGTGCTGTGTTGCTGGTGTGGGCGCGCTGATCAATTCCCACCAAACAATTTCTGCGCACTCTGGAAAAGAACCCAGCTCGTCGCAATGAACTTGTCCCCACCCTGCGGCCGGTTGCCCCGGTGCGTGTGGGTAAACGCGGTCGGTGCGATCAACAGGCTGCCCGTGCGCGGCGCGACCTTGCGGCCCTGGAACAGGAACTCGGTTTCGCCGGCGTCGAAATCGTCGTTGAGGTAGAGCGTCCACAGCAGATGGCGGTGCAGCGTTTCGCCGGCCGGATCGCGTGGGTACAGCTCGCAGTGCCAGTACGGATAGCCACCCTCGCCCGCGGCATACCATTGCAGATTGATGGCACCGGGCCGCAGGCAGGTGCGGGCCAGGTCGGACAGCGTGGCGTCGTCCATGTCGGGGAAATCCTCGGCCGCCAACCGGCGCGGTTGCCCCTGACTGTCCTGGATCTGCAGCATCAGCGGCGAGATCAGGGCCTGTGGATAACGGCGTAGATAAGTCAGCAAACCCTTGAAAACCGCCTGCTGCAGCACTGCTTCCGCCTGCCGCCACTCGGGGCGCCCGCTGATGCGAAGATCCTTGCTGTGCTTGAGTTCCGGGAACACACCGCTGCCCACTTCGCCCGGCTGCAACTGCGCACTGGATCGCATCTGGGCCTGCAGGGCCGCACAGACCTCGTTGGGGACGGCGTTGTGGATTACTTCGATGAAATCGAGCGGCGCGTCGGCAGTCATGGGGTCATCCGTGGGCACGAATGGCCGATGGTGACCGCTGCCGTGGCCGATGTCACGCCGTTGCCACGTATCAACAGGGCTGACCTGACGGCCAGCCCTGTGTAGGAAATCAACCTGCCGCGCTGTCGTGTTCGCGGTGGTAACGGGTGGCTTCTTCCACCTCATTGCGCGAGCCGAGGAAGACCGGCACGCGCTGGTGCAGCTGATCGGGCTGGATGTCGAGAATGCGCACGCGACCGGTGGTGGCGGCGCCGCCGGCCTGTTCGACCAGCAGGCCCATCGGGTTGGCTTCGTACATCAGGCGCAGCTTGCCGGCCTTGGACGGATCCTTCGTGTCCCACGGGTAGATGAAGATGCCGCCGCGGGTCAGGATGCGATGCACGTCGGCCACCATGCTGGCGATCCAGCGCATGTTGAAGTTCTTGCCGCGCGCGCCTTCCTTGCCGGCCAGCAGGTCCTGCACGTAGCCCTGCATCGGGGTTTCCCAATGCCGCTGGTTGGACATGTTGATGGCGAATTCCTGGGTGTCTGCCGGGATCTGCATGTCCGGCGTGGTCAGCACGAACTCGCCCTTCTCGCGGTCCAGGGTGAACGCGTGCGTGCCGTGGCCGACGGTGAGTACCATCTGCGTGCTCGGCCCGTAGATGCAGTAGCCGGCCGCGACCTGCGCGGTGCCCGGCTGCAGGAAGCTGGCGTCGTTGGGCTGCTCGGTGCCCGGCGGGCAGCGCAGCACCGAGAAGATGGTGCCGACGGACACGTTGACGTCGATGTTGGAGCTGCCATCAAGGGGATCGAACAGCAGCAGGAAGTCACCGCGCGGATACGTGTCGGGCACCGGCTGGCAGTGATCCATTTCTTCCGAGGCACAGGCAGCCAAGTGACCGCCCCAGGCGTTGGCCTCCAGCAGGATCTCATTGCTGATCACGTCCAGCTTCTTCTGCGCCTCGCCCTGCACGTTGCCGGTACCGGCTTCGCCGAGCACACCGCCCAGCGCGCCCTTGCTGACCGCAATGGAGATGCTGGTGCAGGCGCGGGCCACGACAGCGATCAGCTGACGCAGATCGGCGTTGATGCGGCCGGCATGTTGCTCTTCGATCAGATAGCGGGTCAGCGACGTCTGGGACATGGAATCAGGCGGCCTTCAAAGGGGAAGCGCCTATTGTCGCCCTTCGCCGGAGCCATTACGAGGCGCGGGCAGCCGTAACCGTTCCCACGCCATGCCCCGTCCTGCCGATGCCGTAACGCAGAACGGCCGCGCAGGGCGGCCGTTCTGCTTCACCGGGGCAATACTGCTCAGCCCTTGCTGACGGTCGCCACGGCCTTGGCCACGTATTCCAGGTTGCCCTGGTTGAGTGCGGCCACGCAGATGCGGCCGGTGCCGACGGCGTAGATCGCGAACTCGTCGCGCAGGCGGTCCACCTGGGCGCGGCTCAGGCCCGAGTACGAGAACATGCCGGCCTGGTCGTTGATGAACGCGTACTCCGGTGCGCCGGCGGCGACCAGGTTCTCCACCAGGCCATGGCGCAGGGCGTGGATGCGCTCACGCATCTCGGTCAGTTCCGCTTCCCACAGCTGGCGCAGCTCGACGCTGTTGAGCACGCCGGCGACCAGTGCGGCGCCGTGGTTGGACGGGCTGGAGTAGATCGTGCGGATGATGCGCTTGACCTGCGACTGCACGGCCTTGGCCGCGTTCGCGTCCGGGGCGACCACCGACAGCGCGCCAACACGCTCGCCATACAGCGAGAACGACTTGGAGTACGAGTTGGCGACCACAAAGCTGTCGATGCCGGCCTCGGCGATGATGCGCACGGCCGCGCCATCTTCGCTGATGCCCTTGTCGAAGCCCTGGTAGGCCATGTCGATGAACGGGAACAGCTGGCGGTCCTTCAACAGCTCGGCCACCTGCTTCCACTGCGCGACGGTGAGGTCGGCACCGGTCGGGTTGTGGCAGCACGCGTGCAGCAGCACCACGGTGCCCGGCTGCAGCTTGCCGAGGTCGGCCAGCATGCCGTCGAAGTCCACGCCATGGGTGGCGGCATCGAAGTAGGTGTAATCGACCACGTCGAAGCCGGCCGCGCCGAACACCGCGCGATGGTTTTCCCAGCTCGGGTTGCTGATGGCGATGGTGGCGTGCGGCAGCAGCTTGTGCAGCAGGTCCGCGCCGACGCGCAGCGCACCGCTGCCGCCGATGGTCTGCGAGGTGGCCACGCGGCCGGCGGCCAGCAGCGGCGAGTCCTTGCCGAAGACCAGTTCGCGGGTGGCCTGGGTGTAGGCCGGCAGGCCGTCGATCGGCAGGTAGCCGCGCGGTTTGGCGTCAACGGCCAGCTGCTGTTCGATCTTGTTCACGGCGCGGAGCAGCGGGATGCGGCCGCTCTCGTCGTAATAGATGCCCACGCCCAGGTTGACCTTGATCGGGCGGCTGTCGGCGTTGTAAGCCTCGGTCAGGCCCAGGATCGGGTCGCCTGGGACCAGTTCCACATTTGCAAAGAAGGACACGGCGGTACTCATTCGGATGACGGAAGGGGGAGTGTGGCGCGACGCGGATTTGGCGGCAGAATCAGCCAAAACCGACCCATCGTAACAAAGCCCTGTCGAGGGCGCCGAGGCCGTCGTCACGTCACCTTCCGTACCATGGCGTGCGGCACGCCCATTTACCGAGGATCCCGCCCCGCATGCTCCGTCTTACCCCGCTGGCCCGCCACTGTGCGCTGGCCTCGGCCGTGTTGCTGCCATCGCTGGCGCAGGCCCAGAACACCCCCGCCCCCTCTTCTTCGATCGAGCGGCTGCCCACCGTCCAGGTCCAGGCCGCGCGCGTGGCGCAGGTGGCCGATATCGACCTGCCGGCCTCGCTGACCACGGTCTGGGTGGACGAGGACCGCACCGGGCCGCTGGCCCAGCTCTCCGAGGCCCTCAACGGCATTCCCGGGGTGGTTGCCCGTGATCGCCAGAACTATGCGCAGGACACCCAGCTCTCGATCCGTGGCTTCGGCGCGCGCTCGACCTTCGGCGTGCGCGGCGTGCGGGTGCTGGTGGACGGTGTGCCGGCCACCATGCCCGACGGCCAGGGCCAGCTCTCCCACGCCAGCCTGCTGTCGGCGCAGCGCGTGGAAGTGCTGCGCGGGCCGTTCTCGGCGCTGTACGGCAACTCCTCCGGCGGCGTGGTCCAGGTGTGGAGCGCGGACGGCGCCGAGGGTGACCCGTGGCGCCTGCGGCTGGATACCGGCAGCGACAACAGCCTCAGCGCCGGCGCCCAGGTGCGCGGCGTGCAGGGCCCGGTCCGCTACAACGTGGCCGCCAACCACTTCCGCACCGATGGCTGGCGCGATCACAGTCAGGCCCGACGCGAATCGGTCAATGCCCGACTGGGCACGGATGTCGGCGGCGGCCAGCTGGATCTGGTCCTGAACTACTTCGATGCGCCTGACGCACAGGATCCGCTCGGTCTCACGCGCGCCCAGGTGCGCGAGAACCCGCGCCAGGCCACCGCGGTGGCCACCCAGTACAACACCCGCAAATCCGCGCGCCAGGCCCAGGCCGGGCTGGTATTCACCCGAACCGAGGGCGCGCAGACCTGGCGTGCGATGGGCTATGCCGGTCAGCGCAGCGTGGAGCAGTATCTGGCGATACCGCCGGGGCCACAGGCCAACCCGCTGCATGCCGGCGGGGTGATCGATCTGGACGGGGCCTATGGCGGTCTCGACGCGCGCTGGGCGTGGCACGGTGACTGGGCCGGCCGCCCGCTGGATGTGGTGATCGGGGCCAATGCCGACCGTCAGCAGCAGGATCGCCGCGGTTACGAGAATTTCGTCGGCGATCAGGTCGGCATCAAGGGCCGCCTGCGCCGCGACCAGAGCGACCGGGTCGAGAACGTGGACCAGTTCGCCCAGGCGTGGTGGCAGTGGGCGCCGCGTTGGTCGTTGCTGCTGGGGGTGCGCCACAGCACGGTCCGTTTCCGCTCCAACGACCACTACATCACCACCGGCAATCCGGACGACAGCGGTTCGCGTCGCTATGAAGCGACCACCCCGGTGGCCGGGGTGGTGTTCCGTGCCAGCGATGCCTGGCGGCTGTACGCGTCGGCCGGACGTGGCTTCGAAACGCCGACCTTCAACGAGCTGGGCTACCGCGCCGATGGCCAGGCCGGGCTGGCGCTGGATCTCTCGGCCGCCCGCAGCCGCAACCTGGAAGTCGGCAGCAAGTGGCTTGGGCAGAGCGGCGCGCAGGTCGAGGCGGCGGTGTTCCGCGCCGATACCGATGACGAGCTGGCCGTGGCGAGCAACAGCGGCGGCCGCAGCACCTACCGCAACATCGGCCGTACGCGCCGCCAGGGCGCCGAGGCGAGTTATAGGCAGCCGCTGGGGGCGCAGGCGGACCTTTCGCTGGCCTACACCTGGATCGAGGCCACCGTGCGTGATCCGTATGCGCTGTGCGCGGCTGCGGGCTGCAACACGGTGACCGCCGGCTCACGCCTGCCCGGTGTACCCAGGCAGCAGTGGAACGCACGAGTGCAGTACCGCCCCGGCCCGTGGCAGTGGGCGGCCGAGGTGGTGGCCTCCAGCGACACCGTGGTCAACGATCTGGCCACCGACCGCGCGCCGGGCTATGCCCTGTTGAACCTGGAGGTATCGCGGCGCTGGACGACCGCGCAGGGCACCCTGCGAGCCTTCGCCCGGGTCGACAATGCGCTGGACCAGCGCTACATCGGCTCGGTGATCGTCAACGATGGCAACCAGCGCTTCTTCGAACCCGGCCCGGACCGCCGCTACAACGTGGGGCTGCAGTGGCAGTGGGCGCCCTGACCTAGCGCGGCGGCTTGGCCGGCACGAAGGGTGAGGTCGGGTCGCTGGCCGGGAAGGTCTCTTCCAGCGCCTCGTCCTGGTTGTCGCTGGCGTGTTCCTTGCGCTGGCGGCGCTGGTATTCATCTTCGCGGCGGTGATGACCGGCCGGGCCCTGGGCACCCGGCGGGGAATCCTTGCGGTCGCGGTAGGCGTGCGGTGCCACCTCGCCCGGACGCTCGGCCGCAGCATCGGCGTCTGCCGAGGGGCGGATATCGGCGCCGCGGTTTTCGGCGTCCTGATTGTCATGTTTGGCGCGCTGCTCGCCCGGGATCGGGGCAGTGGCGTCGCGCAGGGGGTCGCGTGGCATGGGAGTTCTCCAGTAGCTGTGCGCCCCACTACAGCGCGCGGCGGGTGAAGTCGCTGCGAATCCCGCCGCATCAACGACTCTGTCACGGCTGGATAACGGCGGCGGGACTATTCCTGCCTGCCCCGTCGCTGTCGGAGTCGTGTCATGCCCCGCCTGGACCGCCGTGCCGCACCCGCGTTGTTCAACGCCTACCTGCAGCCGGAACGGAGCGGGCGCCGCGCGCGCCGTGACCGTGCCGAGGACGCGCAGGCGGTTGCACAGGACTACCTGCAGTACATGCGCAGCGATTATGAGCAGCGCCGCAGTCACGGCCGCCGCAGCTGGCGCGACCTGTACCCCGCCTATGCCTTCGCGCTGACCACCCACTATGCGGACTGGCCGCGCGGCGCCGATGACACCGATGGCGAGCTGGCCGAGCACTGGGAACAGATGCGCGGGCAGTCGCGACTGGGCTGGCACCAGGCCCGCGCCGTGGTCGAAGATGCGTGGCTGGCGCTGGACCACATGCCTGCGGCGGCGGTGCACGGTCTGCTGCAGTAGCCGCGGCGTGCAGCCGGCCTGCACGGGCCGGACACGGGCGTTTCACGTGCCGCGCGGTACAGCTGCCCTCCCTGTAGTGTTGGAGTGGCGCCACCATGGCCCGACCGATCTGGACCGGCACGCTGTCATTCGGGCTGCTCAATGTCCCGGTGTCGCTGATGTCCGGCGAACGCAACGTCGATCTGCACTTCCGGATGCTGGATTCGCGCGACCGCAAGCCGATCCGCTTCGAGCGCGTCAACGCCGATACCGGCGAAGAAGTGCCGTGGAAGGACATCGTCAAAGCCTACGAGTACGACAAGGGCAGCTACGTCGTGCTGGAGGAAGATGACATCCGGTCGGCTGCGCCGGAAAGTCACGAGGCGGTCGAGGTGGAAACCTTCGTCGATGCCGGCACGATCGACCCACGCTACTACGAGAAGCCCTACCTGCTGGTGCCCGCCAAGAAAGCCGAGAAAGGCTACGTGCTGCTGCGCGAAACGCTGCGCAGCACCGGCAAGGTCGGCATCGCGCGGGTGGTGGTGCGTACCCGTGAGTACCTGTGCGCGGTGATGCCGCATGGCGATGCACTGGTGCTGATGATCCTGCGCTATCCGCAGGAGTTGGTGGACCCGGAAGACTACAAGCTGCCCAGCGGCAGCCTGGCCGAGTACCGCATCAGCAGCAAGGAAACCGCCATGGCCGAGCAATTGATCGAGTCGATGGCCGGCGAGTGGAAGCCGGACGAGTACCACGATGAATTCCGCGAGCGCCTGCACACGCTGCTGAAAAAGCGGATCAAGGCCAAGGGCGGCACCACAAAGGTGGAGGAAGAGCCGGCCCCGCGCGACGACGATGCGACCAATGTGGTCGACTTCATGTCGTTGCTGCAGAAAAGCCTGGATGCCAAAAAGCGCACGCCGGCCGCTACCAAGACAGCGGCGAAGAAGGCCACGGCCAAGGTCGCCAAACCCACGGCAGCCAAAAAGGCGACCAAGACCGCAGACAAAGCGACCAAGAAAACCACCAAGCGTGCACCCGCACGCAAAGCGGGGTAAGCCCACGTGTCCCTGCAGGAATACCGCCGCAAGCGCCGCTTCGACGGCACCCCCGAGCCGGACGCCGAGCGCCGCGGGGCGCTGGCGCGGCGACCGATCTTCGTGGTGCAGCTGCACCATGCCAGTTCGCGCCATTACGACTTCCGGCTCGAAGCTGACGGCGTGCTCAAGAGCTGGGCGGTACCGAAGGGCCCCTCGCTGCGTGTCGGCGAAAAACGGCTCGCCGTGGAGGTGGAAGACCATCCCCTGTCCTATGCGACGTTCGCCGGCGATATCCCCAGCGGCCACTACGGCGCTGGCCATGTGGATGTCTATGACCACGGCACTTGGGCCTGCGATGGCGATCCGCTGGAGGCGATCGCGGCGGGCAAGGTGGACTTCGTGCTGCACGGCGAGCGGCTGAAAGGGGGCTGGAAGCTGGTGCGCACCGCGATGAAGGGCAAGCAGCACCAGTGGCTGCTGATCAAACGCGACGACGCCGAGGCGAGGGACATGGAGGCCGATGATCTATTGGAGGCGCCACCGAAGGCCGCCAAGCGCACGGGCACCAGGAAGGACGCCGCTGCCAACACAACGAAGGTCGCTGCGGCCAGGAAAACCGCCCCCGCCAAGGCGGTGACGACCCGCGCCGCACGCAAGGCCGATGCGCGCTGGTCCAAACGCGCGCTGGCGCTTGAAGGCGCACGCGAAAGGCCCTACCCACACGAGTTCAAGCCGCAGCTGACCGACCACCGTGCCACCGCGCCGGACGGCGCGCAGTGGCTGCACGAGATCAAATGGGATGGCTATCGCCTGCTGGCCGACGTGCGCGAAGGTGTGGTGTCGCTGCGCTCGCGCGGCGGACTGAACTGGACTGAGGATTTCCCCGAGGTGGTGCAGGCGATCGAACGGCTGCCGGTGCGCGATCTGCGTCTGGACGGTGAACTGGTGGTCCTGGATGCGCAGGGCCGCAGTGACTTCACCGCGTTGCAGAAGGTCATCGACGGCACCGCGAAACAGCCGCTGCGCTATGTGGTGTTCGACATGCCCGGCATCGCCGGGGTGGATGTCAGCCGGGTGCCCCTGCTGGAGCGCAAGGCGCTGCTCAAGGATCTGCTGGGCAGCAAGCCGGACACCCTGGCCTACAGCGACCATGTGCGCGACCACGGCCCGGCGGTGTTCGCCGCCAGTGGCGAGGCCGGGTTCGAAGGCATCATCAGCAAGCGGATCGATGCGCCCTACGTCAACGCGCGCTCGCGCGACTGGATCAAGATCAAGCACGAGAACACCGATGAGTTCCTCATCGTCGGCTATACCGAGCCGAAGGGGTCGCGCAGCGGCTTCGGCTCGCTGCTGATGGCCACCCCGGACAAGGGCGGGTGGCGTTATGTCGGCCGCGTCGGCACCGGCTTCGATGATGCCGCGCTGCGCGCGCTGACCAAGCAACTGACGCCGCTGACGGTGAAGGACGCGGTGGTGGAGCTGCCCGCGCATGTGCCGTTCACCGCGCGCAGCGTGCACTGGGTGACGCCGGTGCTGGTGGCAGAGGTCGCCTTCCGTGGGTGGGCCAAGGAAGGATTGCTGCGCCAGGCCAGCTTCAAGCGGCTGCGCGAAGACAAACAGCCGAAGGATCTGGGCGCGGCAGCCAACGTCGCTACCACCGCTGCGTCCGCCTCCGCCCCGGCGGCGAAAACCAGCGGCCGGAACAAGGCCGCGGCTGCGCAGGAAGAGAGCGCCGTAGCGATCAGCCATCCCGAACGCGTGGTGTTCGCCAAGGCGAAGATCACCAAGGGCGAAGTGGCCGATTACTATCGGCGCATGGCGCGCTGGATCCTGCCTGAGGTGGCGCACCGTCCGCTGTCCGTATTGCGTTGCCCGGACGGCGTGGACAAACCCTGCTTCTTCCAGAAACACCACGGCACCGGCCTGGGCGGTGCGGTCAAGGCGATCCCGCTGGAGCAGAAGAGCGGACTCGAAGATTACCTTTACATCGAGGATGTGGACGGGCTGCTGCAGCTGGTGCAGATGAACACCCTGGAGCTGCATCCGTGGGGCGCCACCGTCGAGGATCCCGAGCACCCGGACCGGCTGGTGTTCGATCTGGATCCCGGGGAGGGCGTGACCTGGACGAAGATCAAGGCCGCCGCACGCGATGTGCGCGCGCGCCTGCAGGAAGCCGGGCTGGAGAGCTTCGTCCGGCTCTCCGGCGGCAAGGGCGTGCACGTGGTGGTGCCGCTGCAGCCCAAGGCCGACTGGGCGCACGCCAAGGACTTCTGCGAGGCGTTTGCGCAGGCCATGGCCACCCAGGCACCGGACCGCTACGTGGCGACGATGAGCAAGGCCAAGCGCGACGGGGTGATCTTCATCGATTGGCTGCGCAATGCGCGCGGCGCCACCAGTGTGAGCTCGTGGTCGCTGCGGGCGCGGCCGGGGGCCGGCGTGGCGGTGCCGCTGCGCTGGGAAGAACTGGGCCGCATCGCGGCACCGGACGCCTTCCCGATGGCGAAGGCACTGCAGCGCGCGGAGCGGTTGAAGCAGGATCCGTGGGAGGGCATTGAGCAGGTGAAGCAGGTGCTGCCCGGCAGCTGATCAGGCGCGCGCGGGCCGGAACCGCGTGCCAACCCACACACCCGCGAATGCCTGCACCGGCAGCGACACCAGCAGAATCACCACGAACCAGAACGGGAAATCGCTGCCGAAATCCCACGCGGTGTAGATCGATGCGGCCGCGATCACCGCCCACACCACACCGCCGTGCACACGCGGCCAGGTAGGTGCGTAGCGGCTGGCGAAGGCGATCGCGGCGACGCCGCTGAGGATCGTCCAGGCCAGGTCCCACGCCAGCTGGGGCTCGCCGCCCGGCGGAATGTGCAGCAACGGCACCAGCCAGGAACCGACGCTGTTGACCAGCACCATGACCGCGAACGCGAACACGACGGCCAGCACGGACAGCAAAGGATTCCTCAGGGCGGACCACACAGGCATGGCGGCGACATCACGGCGGGAGAGCCGCCATTATGGACGCGTTGCCGCAGAGAGTTTCAGACCCGGCCGGCGGCTTGGAGCTGAGCGAACTCCTCATCGCTGAACAAGCGTGAGCGGACCAGGAAACGCACGCCCTCGCCGTTCTCCAACGAAAACATGCCGCCACGGCCGGGCACCACGTCGATGATCAGCTGGGTGTGTTTCCAATACTCGAACTGCGCGGGGCTGATGTAGAACGGCGCCCCGCCGATCTCGCCCATGCGCACGTCACGGTCGCCCACGATGAAATCGCCTTGGGCGAAGCACATCGGCGAGGAGCCGTCGCAGCAGCCACCGGACTGGTGGAACAGCAGGTCGCCGTGGCGGGCCTGCAGTGTCTCGATCAGCTGCAGGGCCGGGAGCGTGGCCATCACCTGGAGCGGGAGGTCGGTCATGATCGGGGTGCCATGGGCGCCGGCCAGTGGCCGGCAGGATGTAAGAACCGGCGCTGCCGTCCTGCTGCCACCGGGAGAGGGGTAGTGGCGCAGGACGGCACCGCGCAGCCGGTTACGCGCTCATGTCCAACACCACGCGGCCTTCGATCGTGCCGGCCTGCATGCGCGCGAAGATGTCGTTGATGTTCTCCAGCGAATCGCGGGTGACCGTCGCGGTGACCTTGCCCTGCTCGGCGAACGCCAGCGATTCCTGCAGGTCCAGGCGGGTACCGACGATCGAGCCGCGCACGGTGATGCCGTTGAGCACCATGCCGAAGATGTCCAGCGGGAAGTTGCCCGGCGGCAGGCCGTTCAACGAGACCGTGCCACCACGGCGGACCATGCCCAATGCCTGCTCGAAAGCCTTCGGCGACACAGCCGTGACCAGTGCGCCATGCGCACCGCCGATCTCCTTCTTCAGGAACGCGGCCGGATCGGTGTTGCGCGCGTTGACGGTGATCGTCGCGCCCAGCCGCTCGGCCAGGGCGAGCTTGCCGTCGTCGATATCCACTGCGGCCACGTTCAGGCCCATCGCCTTGGCGTACTGCACGGCCATGTGGCCCAGCCCGCCGATGCCGGAGATCACCACCCACTGGCCGGGCTTGGTATCGGTGACCTTCAGGCCCTTGTAGACCGTGACGCCGGCGCACAGGATCGGCGCGACCTCGATGAAGCCCACGCCCTTGGGCAGCAGGCCAACGTAGGCCGCATTGGCCAGGGCGTACTCGGCGAATCCACCGTTCACCGAGTACCCGGTGTTCTGCTGGGCTTCGCACAGGGTTTCCCAGCCGCCCAGGCAGTGTTCGCAATAGCCGCAGGCCGAGTACAGCCAAGGGATGCCCACGCGGTCGCCTTCGCGGATATGGCTGACCCCGGCGCCCACCGCCACCACGTGACCCACGCCCTCGTGGCCGGGAATGAAGGGCGGGTTGGGTTTGACCGGCCAGTCCCCGTCCACCGCATGCAGGTCCGTGTGGCACACGCCACAGGCTTCGATCTTCACCAGGATATCGCCGGGCCCCGGACGCGGCACCTCGACTTCCTCGATACGCAACGGCTTTCCGAACTCGCGGACGACCGCGGCCTTCATGGTCTTGTTCATGCGTGTATCTCCGTGGATTGCCAAGGACTGCACTGTGGCGCCGGCCTCATGCCGGCGCCTTGATCGGGATCAACCCCGGGGCGGGCTCAGAAGAAGCCCAGGTTCTTGGGCGAGTAGCTGACCAGCAGGTTCTTGGTCTGCTGGTAGTGGTCGAGCATCATCTTGTGGTTCTCCCGGCCGATGCCCGACTGCTTGTAGCCACCGAAGGCGGCATGCGCCGGATAGGCGTGGTAGCAGTTGGTCCACACCCGTCCGGCCTGGATGCCGCGGCCCATGCGGTACAGGCGCGAGGCATCGCGGCTCCACACGCCGGCACCGAGGCCGTACAGGGTGTCGTTGGCCAGTTCCAGCGCCTCTTCTTCGGTCTTGAAGGTGGTCACCGAGACCACCGGCCCGAAGATCTCTTCCTGGAACACGCGCATCTTGTTGTGGCCCTTGAACACCGTGGGCTTCACGTAGAAGCCGCCGGCCAGGTCGCCCTCCAGCTTGGCCTGCTCGCCGCCGATCAACACCTCGGCACCCTCCTGCTTGCCAATGTCGAAGTAGGAAAGGATCTTCTCCAGCTGCTCGGAGGAGGCCTGCGCACCGACCATCGTGTTGGGATCGAGCGGATTGCCCTGCTTGATCGCGGCCACGCGCTTGAGCGCGCGTTCCATGAATTTCTCGTAGATCGATTCCTGGATCAGTGCGCGCGAGGGGCAGGTGCAGACCTCGCCCTGGTTGAAGGCGAACAGCACGAAGCCTTCCACCGCTTTGTCGAGGAAGTCATCGTCCTCGGCCATCACATCGGCGAAGAAGATGTTCGGCGATTTGCCACCCAGCTCCAGCGTCACCGGGATCAGGTTCTGACTGGCGTACTGCATGATCAGGCGGCCGGTGGTGGTTTCGCCGGTGAAGGCGATCTTGGCGATGCGCGGGTTGGAGGCCAGCGGCTTGCCCGCTTCCACGCCGAAGCCATTGACCACGTTGAGCACGCCCTTGGGTAGCAGGTCGCCGATCACTTCCATCAGTACCAGGATCGAGGCCGGGGTCTGCTCGGCCGGCTTGAGCACCACGCAGTTGCCGGCGGCCAGCGCGGGCGCCAGCTTCCAGGCCGCCATCAGCATCGGGAAGTTCCACGGGATGATCTGCCCGACCACGCCGAGCGGCTCGTGGAAGTGGTAGGCGATGGTGTCCTTGTCGATCTCCGACAGGCTGCCTTCCTGCGCGCGCACCGCGCCGGCGAAGTAGCGGAAGTGATCGGCCATCAGCGGCACGTCGGCGTTGAGCGTTTCGCGGATCGGCTTGCCGTTGTCCCAGGTTTCGGCATGGGCGAGCAGCTCGAGATTCTCTTCGATGCGGTCGGCGATCCGGTTGAGGATGTTGGCGCGCTCGGTGGTCGAGGTCTGGCCCCAGGCGGTCTTGGCCGCGTGGGCGGCGTCCAGCGCCGCTTCGATGTCCTCGGCGTTGGAACGGGCGACCTCGGTGAACACCTTGCCCGTCACCGGCGTGGTGTTCTCGAAATACTGGCCGCTGCGCGGGGCCACCCACTCCCCGCCGATGTAGTTGCCGTAGCGCGGCTTGAAGATGGACTGCGGGTCGGTGGCGTGCGGCTTGGCGGACGTGACGGCATTCATGGTGCATCTCCGGATGGCGGTGGACAGGCCCGATAAGGGTCTGTTCCATGGCGCAAGGACGATGCCAGGTTCCGTGTGGTGCAGCGCGGCATGGCCTGATCCTGCGCGCGTATTGGAGGGGCGCCTGGAAACTGATGCAGTGCACCACGGCAGGTCATTGCGCGGTAACGCCGGGTGTGGTGTTTATCGGAACAGGCCCCGCTACAACTGTCGCAGATTGCGACACTGGAGAATCCAGGTGTCCCAGCTCCCGCTCCAGCACCGTGTCGGCAATGCGCGACGCTCCTTTTTCGAGCGCGGCGCGGCGCCGGTCGGCAGCGTGCCCGACACCATCCTGCAGTCGTGGCAGCGCTGCCGGCGCGGCGGGCTCTCGGTCGATGCACAGCCGGACGTCGAGCCGTTGCCGGATGCACGCCTGCGCGAGCTGCGCCAGCGTCAGGAAACGCTGTGGCGGCTGGCGCGACCGGAGCTGGATGGCCTGGCCGCCGACATTGCCGCGACCGGCAGCATCGCGCTGCTGACCGACGAGGCGGGTTGGATCCTGGATGCCGAGGGCAACCCCGCCTTCCTGGACAAGGCCGGGCGGGTGGCGTTGATGCCAGGCGTGCGCTGGGATGAAACCACGGTGGGCACGAACGCGATCGGCACGGCCATCGTCGAAGGCCGCTCGGTGGAGGTCCGTGGTGGTGAGCATTACTTCGCACCGCACGGGATCCTGACCTGTTCGGCCACGCCGATTTTCGATCCCTACGGGCAGCGGGTCGGCGTACTCGACATTTCCGGCGACGCGCGCCAGCAGCACCTGCATGCCCGTGTGCTGGCACGGCAGGCGGTGGCGCATATCGAGCACCGTTACTTCGAGGCGGGATTGGGCGATTGCGAGGTGGTCCGCCTGCATCACGACGCCGGCCTGCTGGGTACCGCGCGCGAAGGCGTACTGGGCTTCCGCAATGGCCGTCTGGTGGCCGCCAACCGTGCTGGGCTGGCCCTGTTCGGGCTGGACCACGGCGACATCGGCAGGGCGCCCTACGAGGCGCTGTTCGATGGTCCGCTCTCGCGGCTGCATGATGATGGCGCGTTGGTCGACCGCCAGGGACGCGCGCTGTACGGCCACCTGAGCCCCGCCGGTGGCACCACGGTCCGCTCGCCGCTGCCCGCGCGTCCAACCGCCGCCGCACCCGCGCGTGTCGCCGCGGCGGCGGTGCGGGTGGATGCCACGCCCCTGTTCGATGCGGCCCAGCAACAGGTGCTTGAGCGCGCCTGCCGCGTGCTGGATGCGCAGCTGCCGGTGCTGCTGCAGGGCGAGACCGGGACCGGCAAGGAGGTGTTCGCGCGTGAACTGCATCGGCGCAGCACGCGTGCCGACAAACCGTTCGTCGCGGTCAACTGCGCGGCGCTGCCGGAAGGCCTGATCGAAGCCGAGCTGTTCGGTTACGAGGAAGGTGCCTTCACCGGCGCGCGCAAGAGCGGCAATACCGGCCTGCTGCGCCAGGCTCAGGGCGGCGTGCTGTTCCTGGATGAAATCGGTGACATGCCGCTGCCGCTGCAGCCACGTCTGCTACGGGTGTTGCAGGAGCGCACGCTGTCACCGTTGGGGGGCGGCAAGCCGGTGCAGCTGGATTTCGCCTTGATCTGCGCCACCCACCGCGATCTCGATCAGGCGATGGCCTCTGGTGAGTTCCGCAGCGATCTCTACTACCGCATCGCCGATCACAGTGTGCGCCTGCCCGCCCTGCGCGAGCATGCCGAACGTGCGGCGCTGGTGCGTGGTCTGTGGGACAGGCTGGGCCAGGGCCGGCAACTCGAGGCCGCCGCGCTCGATGCGCTGGCCGGCTATACGTGGCCGGGCAATGTGCGGCAGTTGTGTTCGTGCCTGCGCACGCTGGTGGCGCTGAGTGATCCGGGTGAGGTGATCCGGCACGGCATGCTGCCGGCCTATCTGCAGACGGCGCCCGCACCGGCCCTGCCATCCACCGCGGAAGGGTTGGAGGCAATGACCGAAACCGCAATGCGCGATGCCCTGCGCGCGAGCAATGGCAACGTCACCCAGGCGGCGCGCGCGCTGGGCATCAGCCGCAGCACACTATATCGCCGGGTTGGATCAACGGCCCGCCGCCACTGAGGCGGCAGGCCGTGCGGGATCAGCCGACCAGCGCCGCCGAATCGCGCGCGAGCTGCTCGATGCCGGCCCAGTCTCTGGCCTGCAGCAGCGCGCGTGTGGTGAGCCAGGAACCGCCGACGCACAGCACGTTGGGCAGGTGCAGGAAATCGCGCGCGGTCTGTGCGCTGATGCCGCCGGTGGGACAGAACCGCACATCGCCGAACGGGCCGTTCCATGCCGACAGCATGGCCGCGCCACCGGCCTGCACGGCCGGGAAGAACTTGAAGGTATCCAGGCCGTGCTCCAGGCCGAGCATCAGCTCCGACGAGGTCGCCACGCCCGGCAGGAACGGCAGATCGGTATCGCGCGCTGCCGCATACAACCGCGGTGTGGCGCCGGGGGATACCGCGAAGCGCCCGCCCACCTGCTTGACCTTCTCCATCTGCGCGGCGGTCAGCACGGTGCCGGCGCCGATGACGGCATCGGGCACGGCCTCGACCATCGCCTGGATCGCGTCCATCGCCATCGGCGTGCGCAGCGTCACTTCGATCACCGGCAGCCCGCCGTTGAACAGTGCGCGCGCGACCTCGACGGCATCGTCGATGTCTTCCGGGGTGAATACCGGAATCACCGGGGCCAGTTTCAGGACTGCGCGTACGCGCGGATCAGCGCCGGACATCGAATCGCTCCTCGCCCGTCAGGGCCATGATGTCAGCCTCGCTGACAGGGTTGAAGTCGCCGGGGATCGAGTGCTTCAGGCAGCCTGCGGCGAGGCCGAAGCGCACGGTCGCGTCCGGCGCGAAGCCGCGCATCATGCCATGCAGGATGCCGGCGGCGAAGGCATCACCACCGCCGATGCGGTCCACGATGCCGATCATCTCGCGGGTCGGCGCCACCGCGCGGGTGCCATCGCGGCCGATCAGCATCGCCCCGAGGGCATGGTTGTCCACGCTGTGCGGCGTGCGCTGGGTGCAGGCCATCCACTGCAACCGCGGGAATGCGGCGAAGGCCTGCGCGGCAGCCGCATCGACCCGCTCACGCACGTCGGCCTGCTCGAACTCACCGCCAAGCACCACGCCGATGTCGCGGTAGTCAGCGAAGACCAGATCGGCGCAGGCGAACAGCTCGCGCAGGATGCCGGGCGCGTCGCCTTGCCAGCGCGCCCACAGCGACGGGCGGAAGTTGCCATCGAAGGACACCTTCACGCCACGCGCGCACGCCGCGCGTGCCGCGGCCAGCGTGGCCTGGGCCATGGCCGGGTTGAGCGCCGGGCTGACCCCGGACAGGTGCAGCCAGTCGGCACCGGCCAGCAGTGTGTCCCAGTCGTAGTCGGTGGCGCTGCTGTTGGCAAAGGCCGAATCGGCGCGGTCGTAGACCACTTCGCTGGCACGCTGCACAGCGCCGGTGGTCAGGAAGTACAGGCCCATCCGACCCTCGGTACGGCGAACTGCCGAGGTATCCACGCCATGCCGGCGCAGCTCCCCCACCGCAAACTCGCCCAGCGGGTTGGCCGGCACCGTGCTGACCGCCGCCACCGCGTGCCCGAGGTGGGCCAGCGAGACACCGACATTGGCCTCCGCGCCCCCGGCGTGCACCGCCAGCTGCGGCTGCTGCAACAGCAGCTCGCGGCCGGGTGCGCTCATGCGCAGCAACAACTCTCCGAAACAGACAACACGACTCATGGTCCTGGATCCTTGTGAGGGCCGCAGACCGCCGCAAGGGCGGACGGCAGCAATGACTAGCGGTGTCATTCTAGCGATGGACGACCGCCCGTCCACCTGTCCTGAATGTCGGAAGCATTGTCCCGCAAGCGTCTACGGGACAATAAAAGTCTGTTGCGGTGCAAGATGCCGGATCGGTAACGGGCTGTTAACGTCCGCCCTGACCAGCGGTGTCATTGCACTGACATGTCGTTGGATAGCTGTTTCATGTAGCACCTTGGGAGAGGGAAAACATGCAAGTCCAGAACACGAAGAAAAAGACACCGGTTACCTTGCTGGCATTGTCGATCGGCCTGGCGCTGAGTGGTACCGCGCTGGCCCAGGATGCGGGCACCAACCCCACCGACCTGGATACCGTCACCGTCACCGGCTATCGCGCCAGTGTCGAGAAGGCGCTGGACATCAAGCGTGGCGAAGCCGGCGTGGTCGATGCCATCGTCGCCGAGGATATCGGCAAGTTCCCGGATCTGAACCTGGCCGAGTCGCTGCAGCGCATCCCGGGCGTGGTCATCACCCGTGAAGCCGGCGAAGGCCGCAACATCTCCGTGCGCGGCCTCGGCCCGGACTTCACCCGCGTGCGCATCAACGGCATGGAGGCACTGACCACGGTCGGCGCCGGTGACCAGAGCGGCGGTACCAACCGTGGCCGCGGCTTCGATTTCAACGTGTTCGCCTCTGACCTGTTCTCGCAGCTGCTGGTGCGCAAGACTGCCTCGGCCGATGTCGAAGAAGGCTCGCTGGGTGCCACCGTCGACCTGCGCACCGCGCGCCCGTTCGACTATGACGGCTTCACCTTCGCCGCCAGCGGCCAGGCCGGTTACAACGCGATGGCCGAGAAGGCCGATCCGCGCATGGCCGCGCTGATCTCCAACACTTTCGCCGACGGCACCTTCGGGGCGCTGTTGTCGGTGGCCTATTCCGAGCGCCAGGCGCTGGAAGAAGGCTCCAACACCGGCCGCTGGGCCAACGGTCCGAGCAACGGTGGCTTCAACGCGGCCTCGCCGTTCGCTGCCGCGCGCTCGGCCAACGTCTACCACCCGCGCTTCCCGCGTTACGTG
The DNA here is from genome assembly GCF_056861555.1 of Stenotrophomonas sp. K-6. Taxonomy (NCBI): domain Bacteria; kingdom Pseudomonadati; phylum Pseudomonadota; class Gammaproteobacteria; order Lysobacterales; family Lysobacteraceae; genus Stenotrophomonas; species Stenotrophomonas sp. K-6. Next base: position 104,800 of record NZ_JBSPUC010000004.1, read on the forward strand.
CAGATGGAACATGAGCAGAAGCGCCTGGGCGTGACCGGCACCCTGCAGTGGAAGCCCAGCGATGCCACCGAGTTCTCGCTGGACGCGCTGTACTCCAAGATCGATGCGACCCGCGACGAGCACTACATCGAAGCGATCTCCTTCAGCCGTGGCGCCAACACCGCGCAGCCGCGCCTGGCCGGCAAGCCGGCGATGGTCGTCAAGAACGGCGTGATCGAGAACAACGCACTGGTCTACGGCGAATTCGACAATGTCGACATCCGCTCGGAAAACCGTCACGACGAGTGGAGCACCGAATTCAAGCAGCTCAGCCTGAACGGCCAGCACCGCTTCGGCGACGACTTCACCTTGTCCGGCAAGCTCGGCATCTCGCGCTCCAAGCACGAGAACCCGGTGCAGACCACCATCATCATGGACAAGTACGACGTCGACAATTACAGCTACGACTACCGGGGCAACAGCCGGTTCCCGACGCTGAACTACGGCGTCGATCCGACCAACCCGGCAGGCTGGGAACTGGCCGAAATCCGTCTGCGTCCGCAGTACGTGGACAATGACTTCGACACCGGCCAGCTGGACTTCAACTGGAACATCAGCCCGGGCTTCCGCCTGAAGGGTGGCGTGCTCGCCAAGGACTACACCTTCAAGACCACCGAGCTGCGCCGTGCCAGCGAACTGGCCGTGCCGACCTTCCCGGGTGGCACCCGCATCGTGCCGGTCGACATGACCGACCAGGCGGGCCTGAAAGGCATCAACGGCAGCCCGTCCAACTGGGTGGTGCCGGATCTGAACGCCATCGCCGATCAGTTCGACATCTACAGCAACAGCGGCATCTTCGCCGTCGCCCCGCGCGCCAACAACGTGCGCAGCGTCGAAGAGAAGGACCGCGGTGCCTACCTGATGGGCGAGTTCTCCACCGAGATCGGCGCGCTGCCGCTGTCGGGCAACGTGGGCGTGCGCTACGTGCGCACCAAGCAGAGCTCCACCGGCCTGTCCACGCTGGCCACCGGTACGGTGTCCACCACTGAGAACCGCACGTACAACGACACCCTGCCCTCGTTCAACCTGGTGGCTGAAGTCAGCCCGGACTTCCTGATCCGCCTCGGCGCGGCCAAGGTGATGAGCCGCCCGGGCCTGGGCAGCCTGACGCCTGGCGCAACGGTGGCCGTGGCCGGTGGTGCACGCACCATCTCCAGCGGCAACCCGGATCTGGAACCGATCCGCGCGACCAACGTCGACCTCGGCTTCGAGTGGTACTTCTCCGAAGGCGCGATGGCCGGCATCGGTCTGTTCTACAAGGACATCGAGAGCTTCGTGCAGACCACCCGCGAAGTGCGCCCGTACTCCGACAGCGGTCTGCCTGCGTCGCTGCTGATCGGCACCGGTGCCTCGCCCACGGATGACTTCACCTACAGCCGTCCGGTCAACACCCCGGGTGGTGAACTGCACGGCGTGGAAGCCAACTACACCCAGCCGTTCACCTTCCTGCCGGGCAAGTGGTCCAACCTCGGCGTGCAGTTGAACTACACCTGGGTGGAATCGCAGATCCAGTACCTCAACGCCGCTGGCCAGCCGGTGATGAAGACCGACCTGACCGGCCTGTCCAAGTCGTCCTGGAATGCCACGCTGTTCTACGAAGGCAAGGTCTTCTCCGGCCGTGTCTCGGCGACCAACCGCGATGACTACCTGACCCAGGCACCGGGTACGGAAACCGGCTTCAACCTCGACGGTTACCACGGCATGACCGGCACCACGGTCATCGATGCCTCGATCCGTTACACGATCAGCGACCAGCTCGAACTGAGCCTGGAAGGCATCAACCTGACCAACGAAGCGTCCGACGAGTGGGTCTACTCGCCGGCCACCGGTCGCCTGCCGCTGCAGTACACCGAAACCGGCCGCCAGTTCCTGCTCGGCGTGCGCTACAAGTTCTGATTCAACGGCACTACCCACCGGCGGCGTGAGCGATCACGCCGCCGGCTGCGCGCGTGCGGCACTCGCGGCCATCCACACCCTCACCCCACGGGGCACGCTGCTGCGGCGCAAGATGCCGGCACGTGAAGGGTTTGTTACGTTCCGGATGACCAGCGGTATCACTGCGGCACATGCGCGACAGACGTTCCGGGGGAGGCCGGACGTCCATGACTCATCAACAGCACGGTCGCATGGCGGCGAACCCTGGGAGGGGCTTACACACGATGGAACGACTCACTACCCGCAAAAAGACACCGGTTACCTTGCTCGCGGTCTCGATCGCGTTCGCGCTGCAGAGCGCGGCCGGCATCGCCGCCGCCCAGCAGACGCCCGAACAGGCCGCCGCGCTCAACGCGGTCGACCTGGACAAGGTGGAAGTCAAAGCGACCTACCGTGAAAGCCTGCAGCAGTCGCTGGATGAAAAGCGCTACAGCGTCGAACAGGTCGATGCGATCTACGCCGAGGACATCGGCAAATTCCCCGATCTGAATCTGGCCGAGTCTATGCAGCGCATTGCCGGCGTATCGATCGACCGCGAAGGCGGTGAAGGCCAGCAGATCTCCGTGCGCGGCCTGGGCTCGGATTTCACCCGCGTGCGCATCAACGGTCTGGAAGCACTGTCCACCGCCGGCAGCGGCACCACCGGCGTCAACCGCAGCCGCGGCTTCGACTTCAACACCTTCGCCTCGGAGCTGTTCAGCCGGGTCAAGATCAACAAGACCCAGTCGGCGCAGACCGACGAGGGCTCGCTCGGTGCCACGGTCGATCTGCGCGGTTCGCGCCCGTTCGATTTCGAGGGCTTCCAGGCCTCGCTCGGTGGCCAGTACGGTTACAACGAGCTGTCCAAGAACAAGGATCCGCGCATCTCCGGCCTGATCAGCAACACCTGGGCCGACGGCCGGGTGGGGGCGTTGATGTCGGTGGCCTACAGCAAGCGCACCATCTTCGAGGAAGGCTACAACCCGGTCCGCTGGGAACACGGCAACTACCGCAACTCCAACCAGAGCACCGCGGCCAACAACGGCACCTACGGCTTCTGCAGCCCGGCCGGTTACAACCCGCAGACCCCGCGCAATCCGCTGTCCAATGAGACCGCCGCCGGTGTCGGCAGCGCCGCCAACCAGGCGCGCAGCAATGGCTGGGGCAGCTACGGCATCGATGCCACCCACTGCGGCCCCGGCCTGGACCGCCCCGCTGCGACGGCCGAGAACATCGCCGCCTACGAGACCGCGACCAACGCCTGGATTCCGCGTTACCCGCGCTACATCCGCACCGAACACGAGATCGAGCGCCTGGGCGTCACCGGTGCGCTGCAGTTCAAGGTCAGCGACGACACACAGCTGAACCTGGACATGCTGTACTCCAAGCTCGACAAGAACGTGCGCGAAGATTCCATCGGCGCCAACCTGCATCGCACCGCGCAGTACGGCGGCAAGACCCAGATCGTGGTCCGCGAAGCGCAGGCCGATGAACAGAACCGCCTGACCTATGGCGTGTTCGACAACGTCGACTTCCGCACCGAATCCACCGCCATCGAAGAGAGCACCGAGTTCAAGCAGTTCAGCCTGAACCTGGAACATCGCTTCAACGACGCGGTGCGCCTGGATGCGGTGGTCGGTCACTCCGAATCGAACTATGAGCGGCCGATCTTCTCGATGGTCAGCTTCGACAACAGCAATCTGGATGGCTTCGTGCTGGACATGCGCAACGGCAAGGTGCCGGCGATGTCCTTCCCGTTCGATCTCAACGCGGCCGACAACTGGAAGTGGCTGGGCTACGGCAGCACGCCGGTCAATGCCAACGGTACCGCGCGTGGCGGCAATATCAGCGAAGTGCGCTTGAATCCGCAGTATGTCGACAACGCCTTCGACACGGCCAAGGTCGACCTCACGTTCAACATCAATCCCACCTTCACCCTGCGCGGCGGTCTGGCCTACAAGGACTACGACATGAGCACGCAGGAGTTCCGCAACATCAGCTACGGGCGCCTGTCGCAGGCGCTGCCGGCCGGTGTGGGCGTGGGTGACCTGAGCGACACCCTGAGCGGCTTCGGCAAGGGCATGGACGGCAACCTGCCCAATGCGTGGCTGGTGCCGGACTTCAACCAGATCGCCAAGCTCCTGGACATCTACTGCAACTGCAACACCGGCACGCTCGGCGGCGACTACCGCCTGGCCAGCGTCGGTCACTTCGGCGCATCGAACAACAACTTCGACGTCAACGAAAAGAGCTACGGCAGCTACCTGCAGCTGGACTTCAACACCGATCTGCTGGGCCGTGCGTTCCGCGGCAACCTGGGTGTGCGCTACGTGCAGACCCGCATCACCGCCGATGGCTATGCGCCGTGCACGGCTACCAACGCGAACGATCTGTCCTCGGCGTGCGAACCGTTCTTCGGCGTGGCCAGCGCCACGGCTGATCCGGGCGAGCGCCTGCAGGTCGGCACGCGGGTCGGCCACAAGTACGACGACTGGCTGCCCTCGTTGAACCTGGCCTGGGACCTGAGCGACACCTTCGTGCTGCGCTTCGGCGCGGCCAAGACCATGGCCCGCCCGACCCTGTCCAACCTGTCGCCGAGCGTCAGCGGTGGTCCCACCGCCTACTTCGATGACGACCGCAGCTACTCCATCAACCTGGGCAATCCCAAGCTGGATCCGTTCCGCTCGACCAACTACGACCTGAGCGCGGAGTGGTACTTCGACGAAGGCGCGCTGTTGTCGGCTGCGGTGTTCTACAAGGACATCGAGAGCTATGTGCAGCGCACCCGCCTGCTCACCACCTGGGCGGACATGGGCTACTCCCTGGACCTGCTGCCGGCCGGCTTCAGCCCGGACACCGTGTTCAACGTGCAGAGCTACTTCAACACCCCGGGCGGCCCGCTCAAGGGCTATGAAGTGTCCTACCAGCAGCCTTTCAGCTTCCTGCCCGGCTTCTGGCGCAACTTCGGCGTGCAGCTGAACTACACGCACGTCGAATCCAAGATCAAATACATGTTCAGCTCGGGCACCGGCAGCACGATCGTCACCACGTACACCGAGAACGACCTGCTGAATCTCTCGCCGAACTCGTACAACGCCACGCTGTACTACGACGATGGCCGCTTCAGCGCCCGCGTCTCCACCAGCTACCGCGACGCGTACATCAGCACCATCCTGTCGCAGGAGAACGTGTGGGACCTGGACGGCAACCCGTTCGCCACCGCCGATGTGCAGGGCAAGTACAGCGTGGAGAACGTGGATTTCAACATGTCCTACAAGGTCAACAAGAACCTCTCGCTGACCTTCGAAGCGATCAACCTGCTCGACACCGCCGATGAGCGCTATGTCGATTCGGCGCTGTCGCTGCCGGACCGTTACACCCATACCGGCCGCCAGTACTACCTCGGCCTGCGCTACAAGTTCTGACCGTGCTGCGTCTTCCGCCACCGCTATCGCACCCGTCCCCGTCCTTCTCTCCGGGATGGCGGGCGCGGTGCCGGGGCGGGAGGCCACCGTGAGCGGCTGACCCCCGCTGCTGGTTCCGCTGTACTGTTTCTGCTGTCGAAAGGAAGGTCTCATGCATCGCGTTGTCGCCCCCTCGATCCGCCCCTCCCGCCTGTCCGCCAGCCTGCTGGCGCTGCTGCTCGCGGGCAGTGGCACCGCCTGGGCGCAGACCGCGCCGCAGCTGCTGTTCCACGTGTCGGCCGACCAGAGCCTGCAGGCCGATACCGCCGCAGGTGACCCGGTCCCGAATTTCCAGGACAAGGTGAAGCGGGTGCCCAACGGCGCGCCAGGCAGCGCGATCGAATGGGCCGATGACGGCGTGTTGTCGTGGAACGCACCGGGCAACATCCAGGCCCAGCGCGGCACACTCGGCTTCTTCTGGCGCTCGCGGTATGCGGTGGGTGAAGCGCCGTTCGTGATCTTCCGGGTCGGGTATGCCGACCACAGCAGCTGGGACATGGCCTGGCTGCGCATCGACTGGAATGGCCACGGCTTCGATGCCTTCGTCACCGATGCCAACCTGGCGCGCACGCGCGTGTCGTTCAAGCTCGACCAGAACCCCTCGCCCCAGCAGTGGCAGCACATCGCCTTCGGCTGGGATGAGAACCACGGCGTACGGCTGTACGTGGATGGCAAGGAGGTCGCCCGCCAGGAGACCACCGCCGACTACGACGCCGCACTCGATCAGCTCGGCCTGGCCGGTCGCGTGATGGCGCCCTACCAGGTGCAGAGCCGCTACAACTTCCTGCGTGGCAGCGATTTCGACGAGATCCGCGTCTATGACCGCCTGCTCGACCCGGCCGGCATGGCCGCGCTGGCCCGCAATGCCGCGCCCCGCACGGCGGTGGCCGAGCCGGACCCGATGCGCGCCTGGCGCCATCGCCACGGCTGGGACGCTGCGCCGCCACCGGCGCTGACCGCACCGACCACCACCATCCGCAAGATCGAGTTCGCCGATACCAAGGACCACAAGCAGTGGATGTGGAAGGCGACCGATGGCATCGCCGAGACCACCTGGCCGGGCGTGTACAACCGCTCGCGCCTGGCCGGGCGCGATGACTATTTCCAGCTGCCCGATTGGAACACCTACGTCGACGGTGGCCAGCAGCTCGACCTGACCCTGCCGGCCGGTGAGACCGTCAACCGCATCGAAGTGCGCGGCGCCGCCTTCGGCGTGCTCAGCCACAGCGGGGACGGCCAGCCCGCGCAGACGCTGCTCGAGCGCCCACAGGGCGTGGTGCGCAGCGTCAATACGATTCCCGCGCAGGACGGTGGCGTGCTGCACTTCCGCAACACGGCGCAGGAAACCCCGATCCAGGAAATCTGGGCCTACCAGGTGAGCGATGCCGCCGAGCCGGAGGACACGGTCAAGCAGCGCTACCTGATCGACAGCCAGGCCCTGCCGGACTACACCAACATCGCGGCGCTGCGCGAGTACATCGATGGCCGCTACCCGGTGGCCGAACGCAGCACGGTGATGGCGCTGCCCAAGGGTGCCGGCTCACGCAAGCGCACGGCCGACACGCTGCCCGCGCAGCCGCTGCCCATCGTGCACGTGCTGATTCCCTCCGGCGTGAGCGACGCACCGGCCGCGCAGCCGCTGATCCGCAGCTGGGCGCACAGCTGGGAGAACATGTATGACGGCCTGGACGGCATCGCGATCGATCTGCCCAAGCTGGACCTGCCGGCGACCCATGACGGCCTGATCCCGCTCAACATCCGCATCAAGGACCCGCTCTGGCCGGCGCGCGACATGATCGATGTGTCGGTCTCGGTCAAGCCGGGCCAGAAGCGCACCCTGTGGCTGGACCTGCGCGATCGTATCCTGACCGCCGACAGCCTGTGGATCTCCATCGCCTCGGCCGCACCGGGATTCAACGCCACCTCGCTGGACGGTGCGGAAATCCGCATGGTCTACAAGGACCGCGACGAGGCGAAGAAAGAACACATCGCCGACCGTTTCAACCAGGTGCGTGACAACTGGGGCTTCCTGGTCGAAGAGCACACCACCTCCAAGCGCCAGCGCCTGTACGCGCGCGTGTATGCCGATCTCAGCGATCTGCTGCGGGTGGACCCGGACCACGAACTCGGCCGCCTGTACTGGAACTACATCAGCTACAACAGCCAGGGCAAGCCGCCGTTCACCCAGCCCGAGGCGCCCAAGGGCGTGCCGCTGTGGGCGTTCCGGCAGACCGAAGACCTCAAGTACGTGCGCCGCTTCATCGAGTGGTGGATCGACCACCGCCAGATTGCCTACGGTGATTTCGGCGGCGGCATTTCCGACGATTCCGATCTGACCCAGCAGTGGCCGGGCCTGGCCCTGATGGGCGTGCAGCCGGACAAGCTCAATGCCTCGCTGACCGCGCTGTCCGATGCGGTGTATCGCAATGGCATGTTCAGCAACGGCTTGAGCACCATCGAAACCGATGAGCTGCACGCGTACGAGGAAGGCATCAACACCAACAGTGCGATGCTCTACCTCAACTGGGGCGATCCGCTGACCGTCGAGCGCCTGATGGAAACGGTGAAGGCCTTCGACGAGCGCATCATCCTGCCCAACCCGCAGGGCCATCTGCTGTTTTCCAGCAACTGGTTCGGCGGCAACAAGGTCTACCGCGAACCGAACTGGCAATGGCAGAAGCCGTACTCCTTCCCGGTGCTGCACCCGGCCTTCCTGATCGGCCAGTACAACGCCGATCCGACCGGTCGCAAGTTGGTCACCGGGCTGGCCGATGGCTACCTGGCCCACGCCTACACCGATGACAAGGGCCGCTGGGCGCTGCCCAACGAGATCAACTGGGCGACGGGCAAGACCCGTGGCGGCGAGCTCAACAACGGCTCGGGCAGCGGCGACATCATGCATACCTTCTGGGCGGCATGGCGCTGGACGGGCGATGACAAATACCTCAAGGCGCTGGACTACCGCGTCGAGCGCGGTGGGCCGGGCGCGCTGTCCAATCTGGGCGAGAACTACGTGGAAGCACTGGGCCGCGGTGCCGAGTGGAACCCGCGCTTCATCAGCGATGCCGACGGTGGCAGCACCGGCTTCGCCAGCCTGATGGCGTGGCAGGCCACCGGCGACAAGAAGTACCTGGAGGCGCTGCATGCCGATGGCATCCAGGCCAAGGCGCAGCGCGAATACATGAACACCGAAGGGCACTGGTGGTCTGACCGTGTCGAAGCGCCGAGCGAGTTCCTGCAGCGTGCGCGCCTGGGCGGCATCGCGCTCAAGCGCAACCAGAGCTGGCCGGGCCACACCGTCAGCTGGCGCTTCGCCCAGCCGGAGGCGGCCGAGCAGGTCGCGCTGCTGGTGCATGCGCCCTCGCCGGACCGTTTCAAGGTGATCGCCTACAACCTGGGCTCGCGTGCAGTGGACGCGGAGATGAGCACCTGGAACGTCACCGCCGGGCAATGGCGGATGACCAGCGGCGTGGACCGCGACGGCGATGACACTATCGACGGCAAGGCCACCACCCGTGATCTCACCCTGGAACGCAGTGCCTCGACCATGCTGCGCTTCGCGCCGGGCCAGAGCCAGGTGTTCGAGTTCGAGCTGGTGCAGGCCGGGACACCGGTCGAGCAGCGTGCCGACCTCGGCATCGGGCGCGGCGATGTGCGCGTGGACGGGCACCAGGTACAGGTCACCGTGCACAGCCTGGGCCATGTCGCAACCGGTGTGGGCGCGGCGGTGCTGGAAGACGCCAAGGGCCGTGAGCTGGCCCGGGTCGAGATCCCCAGCCTGGCCGCGCCGAGCGATCTGGTGCCGAAGACCACGACGGTCAGCCTGCCGCTGCCCGCCGGGGATCACCGTGGTCTGCGCGTGCGTGTCATGCAGGCCGATGGTGCGGCGGAAGTGACCCAGCGCAACAACGTGGTGACGCTCGACCGGTAGCGCCCTGCCATGCATGGCTGCTGTCGCGCCGGCACCCCGCCGGCGCTAGGCCGCGTCGGTTTCCATCACCTGCACCCGGCGCTGGTACCAGCCATCGGCCTCGGGTTCGAAGAGGGCGCTGCGGGTCATCTCGCCCTGGTAGACGTGCACCGAGATGGCCAGATCCTGATCGCTGGTATTGCGGATGGTGTGGTACTCGTGCGGCGGGATCAGGCTGCCGGCACTGCCGCAGTCGCCCAGCACGGCCGGCTCGGGGCGGAAGCGGAACCGCTCGCCGTCGCGTTCCAGCAACCGGTACTGGGTAATCTCCAACTGCCCCAGCCAGACCCCCTCCACGCACCACAGCCCGCTGTGGTCGTGCAGCGGCGTGCCCTGGCCCGGACCCCAGCTCATCGCGACGATGCTGTAGCCGTGCACCGGGCTGCGGTACAGCTCACGGCGGGCGTAGTGATCCTCGATCGGGTGGTGCACGCAGGCCGGCAGCTGGATGCGGCTGTCGGCGATCGCCTCGCGCAGCGCCGTGCGCAGCGTGGCGGCGATCTGGTGCGCGTGCTCGTGCTGGACGGCATGGTCGACCGCAGCGATCAATCGATCACGGCCATGGAACGGAGGAAACGGGTTGCATTGCTCTTGCATACCCCGAGTCTAGGCGATCGCGGTGAACAGCGTGTTTGACCTGAATCACATCCAATCGGCCCACAATGCCCGACGTAGCAATCCATTCGAGAGAATTCGAAGGGTCTGCCTATCGATCAGGGAATCAGCAGCGGTCGCAACGACGGGACCTGCCGGGCCAGTTCCTCGGTGACCAGCGTGGCGAACAGCGCCGCGCCATCCGGGCCAAGATGGGTGTAATCGAAGGCGACCTTGGCCTGCCCCATGGGCTCGGTGACGGCGTTGTTCTGCGTGGCCGGTGCGCCAGCCACGGGCGCAGCACCCACGGTGGTCCCACCCAGCGCCGCGCTGACCTGGGCGGGTGTGGCCGCGGCCTGCGCCAGCGGCATCGAAGCGACCGGCCCCAGCGCCTGCACCACCGCGCGGCTGCGCGCATGCAGGTCCACCAGGGGCACCTGCATCTCGCGCGCGACCGTGCGCACCGCCTCGGCCCAGGGGGCCAGGTCATCGATCAGCACGCCATCGGCGAACTGGCGGCGGGTCAACGGGGTCAGCAGCACCGGCTGCGCACCGGCGGCACGGATCTCACCTACGTAGCGGCGCAGGTTGTCCGGGAACTCGCGCTGCAGATCGGTGGAACGGCCCGGCTTGCCGGGCTGGTCGTTGTGGCCGAACTGGACCAGCACCCACGTGCGCGCATAGCCGGGTGTGCGCATCTCCGCCTCGGCCAGCGCCCACGAGCCTTCGGCGCGGTAGTTGTAAGTGCTGCGGCCGCCACGGGCCAGGTTGGTGCAGGTCAGGAACGAGGTCACGTGCCGGGCGCAGAACGCCGGGCCCCAGCCGCCCTGCACGGCCGTGGTGGAATCACCGACCAGCACGATCTTGCTGGCCCGGATCGGGGTCGGTGCCGGGCGGTCCAGCACCGCCGGATCCACGGCGGCCTGCGCCGTGCTCATCAGGCCGAGCAGCGCGCTGCGCAGCAACCAGGACGTACACCGCATCAGAACGTACCTCGTTGAATGAAGGGGGCCTGCTGATACAGACGACGCTCGCCACCGCGCGGGTCGTCGGCCTGCTGCGAGGTGGCATCGAACAGCATCGTTTCGCGGCGGGCCAGCGAATAGGTCTGCCAGCGTGGCAGTCCGCCATGATTCGGATCGCCATGGCGGGCGAAGGCGATCAAGGCCTCGCTCATCGTGGCTGCCACGCGTGTGGCCTCCTCGCCGTCACCGGTGCGCGAGCCGGGGCGGTCGGTGGTGTCGAACACCAAGGGGATATCCAGCGTGTGGAACGCACCGAACTTGCCGCCGTCCAGCGGCGAGCCCCAATCGAGTTGGTAGGCCCAGGTGGGTGCGCCCTGGCGCGCACGCGCCTCCAGTTCCTCCACCGCACCGCGCCATGAACGACCGGCCGTGGTGGCCGCGAAGAACACCTCCGAAGGTGTGTAGTGCGGATACAGGCGGCGGTACTCGGCGATCACCACCGCCGGCAACAGGTCTACGTACTGCTCTTTTTCCAGCTTGGCCGGCAGCGTCTCCCAGGTGAGGGCGAAGTTGGCCGGGTCGTTGCCGAGGAAGGCGCGGGTCTCATCGTGGGTGTTGCCGATCACCATCGGAATCCCGGCGGACTGTGCGGGCGCCTCCGGCCAGAACGGATGTACCGGCAACGAACGCCCGTCCAGCACCGGCCCGACGTAGAGACTGCTGTTTTCCACGCGCGAGGGGTCGCGCGCACGGGTGGCGGCCAGTAGCGCTTCCATCGGCATCGTGCGCAGCGCCTCGGCATCGGCCGCCCCGATCGCCTGCATCGCGATCTGCGCGCGCTGGGTGGCCGCCCGCGGGCCGGCCGCGGTGACCTGCTGTCCGCTCATGGTCCACGCGCGCTGGAACAAACCGCGCGCGGCGGGCATGGCCATCAGCGTGGCGATCTTCGCCCCGCCGCCGGATTGCCCCACCACGGTGATGTTGCCCGCATCGCCACCGAACTCGTGCGCATGCTGGCGAACCCACTGCAGTGCCTGGATCAGATCGAGCTGGCCGACGTTGCCGGAATCGGCGAAACGCGCATCGCCCAATTGCGCGAGGTACAGATAGCCGAACACGTTGAGGCGATGATTGACCGTGACCACCACCACGTCGCCGCGCCGGCACAACGCGCTGCCGTCATACAGCGGATCGCTGCCCGAGCCGTTGTTGTAGGCGCCGCCATGGATGTAGAACACGATCGGGCGCTTGCCCCCGTCGCGCAGTGCCGGGGTCCACACGTTGAGATAGAGGCAGTCTTCGCTGCCCGGGCCTTCGCTGCCGCCCTGCGGTGCGGCATTGCCGTAGGCCAGTGCATCGCGCACCCCGCGCCAGGCCGATTCCTGCACGGCGGGCTGGAAGCGCCGGGGGGCGGTATCGGCGCCGTAGGGAAGGCCACGGAACACGTGGATGCCCTGCTCCAGCTGCCCGCGCACGCGGCCACTGCGCACGCGCGCCAGCGGCGCGGCATCGTGGCGCGGGCCGGGCACGCCGGCGAAGGCGGGCAGCAACGGCAGGCTGGTCGCACCGAGCAGCAGCGCATAGCGCGCGCTGTCGCGCAGGAAACGGCGCCGCTGCAGATCGGCGGGAGAATCAGTCATGGCGCGCAGGCTCCGTGTGGCGCGAGGGAATCCAGCGCAGGGCCAGCTCGGGCCACTGAGCGACGGTCAGACCGGCCGGGATGCGCACGCCGAAGCCGTGCCCGCCGAACGGGTACAGATGCATTTCAGTGGTGACACCGGCGCGCAGCAGCGCCTGGTAATAGATCAGGCTGTTGTGGACACAGACCACATCGTCGTCCTGCGCATGCACCAGGAAGGTCGGCGGTGTATCGGCGCGGACCTGGTCCTGCATCGAAAACTGCTGCTGCAGCGCCGCATCCGGGCGAGGTCCGAGCAGGCGCTCGCGCGAGCCGGTATGCGCATGCGTGCCCATGTCGATCACCGGGTAGATCAGCAGCGCGACATCCGGGCGCGCGCTGAGTGCATCGATCGCATCGCGGTGCGGGTAGGCAGGTGCATCGAAGCCGCTGCTCAACCGCGCGGCGACGTGCCCGCCGGCCGAGAAACCCATGACGCCGATGCGCTCGGGATCGATCTTCCATCGCGCAGCATCGGCCCGGATCACCCGCATCGCGCGCTGCGCATCGGCCAGCGCAGCCTGACGATCACTGCGGCCGGCCGGCAGCCGGTAGCGCAGCACAAACAGGGTCACGCCGCCCTCATCGACGAACGCCGGCACCAGCGCGGTGCCTTCCTTGTCCAGCACGATGCGCTGGTAACCGCCGCCCGGCACCACCAGCAGGGCGCTGCCGTTCGGGCGCGCCGGGCGGTACACCACCAGATAGGGCGCGCTGACGTTGTCGATATAGCGGTCCGGCCGTGCCGGGTCGGTGCTGCGCTCGACCACGTTGGGGGCCGTGGCCGGCCCGGCTTCGCCGGGCACCTGGCCCTCCGGCCACAGTGCAATGCGGTCGGGCGCACCGGGTGGCGGCTCGGTATCCGGAACGGCGCGCTCGGCGGCATGGGCCAGGCTGCAGGCCAGCAATCCGAGGGTCAACAGGGGCATCAACACGGTGCGGGGCATCCGCATGGGATCCTTCCAGGCTGGGTGGGAACGGCCATCGTGCCCGACCGGCAGCACTTCTGATGCGCTGCACATTGCCAATGACACCGGTTTACCATATACAGCTCATCCAGCCACTGTCGATTGGCAGTGCAACAAATTTTCCGGGAGACCCGCTTGAGCAACGAACACGGCAAACAGGACCTGCCAGACCAGGGTTTGGGCGAGATCGCCCGCCACTTCGTCAGCGCCCGCCAACATGGCCAATCCCTGCCGGACTTCCCGGGAAACATCCCGGAAGACCTCGTCACCGCCTACCAGGTACAGGACCAGGCCATCGCGCTGTGGGACGACCAGGTGGTGGGTTGGAAGGTCGGCTACATCGCAGCCGAGCGCCGCGACGTCTCCGGCGACGACCGGCTGCTGGGCCCGATCTTTTCGCGTCAGCTCTGGAATGCTACCGGTGGAACAGTGGAGATTCCGGTGTTCGTCGGCGGCTTCGGCGCCGTCGAGGCCGAGTACGTGATCCAGCTGCAGGAAGACGCGCCGGCGGACAAGCTGCACTGGACCCCGGAAGAAGCCGAGGCGCTGGCCGCCAAGCTCTTCATCGGCGTTGAAGTGGCCAGCAGCCCGTTGGCGACCATCAACAAGCTCGGCCCGCGCGTGGTGGTGTCGGACTTCGGCAACAACAACGGCCTGGTGCTCGGGCCGGAAATCCCGGACTGGACCCGCCTGGACGATGCCGATCTGCGTGCGGAAACCCGCATCGAAGGCCAGGTGGTCGGTACCGGTGGCGCGACCCTGCTGCCGGGTGGCCTGCGTACCGCCTACGCGTTCGCCTTGGGCCGCTCGGCGCAGCGTGGGCGGCCGCTGAAGGCCGGCGATCTGATCGCCAGTGGGAACGCCACCGGCATCCACGACATCGCCGTGGGCCAGGAAGCATTGATCCGTTTCGTCGGTTACGGCGACATTACCTGCAAGGCCATCGCCGCCGGTTGACCGCGCGGACATGGCGAGCACGCTTGGGAGGGCGCAGATGTTCACTCGCAGAAGTTTCCTGGCTACCAGTCTGGGCGCGCTTGCCGCGCCCGCGCTGACAGCCTGTTCGCGGTCGTCCAACGCCGCACCGGCCGGTGCGCAGCTGTTGACCGCCACCGACGTCCACGTCGCCGATTACCCCACTGTCACCGCGGTGAAATGGATCGGGAAGACGCTGGAAGAAAAAACCGGCGGCCGGCTGCGGCTGCGCCAGTACCACTCCGGCCAGCTGGGCCGTGAGTCCGAGGCGATCGACATGGCCCGCTTCGGCGCCATCGATATCACCCGCGTCTACTCCGGCGCGCTCAACAACGCATTTCCGCTGACCCAGGGCCTGTGCCTGCCCTACGTGTTCGAGTCGGTGGCGCACATGCGCCGCGCACTCGATGGCGGCGTCGCCGATACGGTCCTGCAGGGCTTTGAAACCCGCGATCTGGTCGGTCTGGCGATCTACGATTCCGGCGCGCGCTGTTTCTACAACACCAAGCACCCGATTGTGGAGCCCAAGGATCTGCACGGTCTCAAGCTGCGCGTGGCGTCGTCGGACATCTTCATCCAGCTGATGCGCCTGCTCGGTGCCAACCCGACGCCGATGTCGCTGGGCGACACCTTCTCGGGCATGGAAACGCACATGATCGACGGTGCGGAAAACAACATGCGCAGCTTCCACTCCAGCCGTCATTTCGAGGCCGCGCACTACTGGTCGCAGAGCGATCACTCCTATGCACCGGACGTGCTGCTGATGTCGCGCCAGAGTTTCGAAGCGCTGAGTCCGGCCGACCGTACCCTGGTGATCGAGACCGCGCGTGAATCGGTGCAGGTGATGCGCGAGCAGTGGGATGCCTCGGAAAACACCGCCCGCCAGGCCGTGGCCGACTTCGGCATCAAGTTCAACGAGGTCGACATGCCGGCCTTCCGCAAGGCCGCCGACCCGCTGCTGCAGCGCTACCTGCAGCAGCCGGAGCTGGCCGCCCTCACCCGTCGCATCCGCGACTTCGCCTGAGGCCCCGACGCGATGTCCGACTCGACTTCCGAAACCGTCATCACCCCCACCGCGCCGCAGCGCCTGCTCAACATCATCGCCGATGTGGCGATCTACATTGCCGTCATCGCCCTGCTGGGCCTGGTGGTGGTGCAGGGCTGGCAGGTGTTCGCCCGCTATGTGATCAATGATTCGCCCAGCTGGACCGAGCCGGTCACGCTGCTGCTGCTGGCCACCGCGATGAGCCTGGGTGCGGCCACCGGTGTGCATACCCGCCGCCACTTCGGTTTCTTCCTGCTGGCCACGCACATGGGCCCGGGCCTGCGCCGCGCGGTGGATGTATTCGCCGCGCTGGTGGTGGCCGTGCTGGGCGTGGTCATCGCCTGGTGGGCGGCCGTGCTGCTGATGGACGGCCTGGATATCAAGGCCGCCGGCGCCAACCTGCCGCAGAGCATCAACTACCTGCCCCTGTCGATCGGTGGCGCCTTGATGGCGATCTTCGCCGTGAACCAGATGGCGCTGGCTGTACGGCCGGCCGATGCCGTTGCCGAGGGAGATCGCTGAGTCATGGGTATTACCATTCTTTTCACCGTGTTCGCGGTGCTGTTGCTGCTCGGTGTGCCGGTTGCGTTCGCGCTGGCCGCTGCCGCCCTGGCCACCCTGTGGTACCTCGATCTGCCGACGCTGGTGCTGGTCCAGCAGATCTCGGCCGGTACCGGCTCGGCTTCGCTGATCGCCATTCCATTGTTCATCTTCGCCGGTGAAATCATGATGCGCGGCGGCATCTCTGAGCGTCTGATCTCGCTGGCCTCCTCGCTGGTCGGTCGCATGCGCGGTGGCCTGGGCCAGGTCTCGATCCTGTCCTCGCTGTTCTTTGGCGGTGTGTCCGGTTCGGCCATCGCCGATGTCTCGGCGGTCGGCGGCACGATGATTCCGCAGATGGTCAAGCGCGGTTACGACCGTGATTTCGCGGTCAATGTCAGCATCACCGCGGCGCTGGTCGCGCTGCTGGTGCCGCCGTCGCACAACCTGATCCTGTTCTCGGCCGCGGCCGGTGGCGGCCTGTCGATCGCCGATCTGTTCGCGGCGGGCATCGTGCCGGCCCTGCTGATGACCGTCGCCCTGATGATCACCGGCTACGTCGTGGCGCGACGCCGCGGCTACGGGGTGGAAATCTTCCCGGGCTGGCGCGCGGTGCTGCTGCGCCTGGTCTCGGCGCTGCCTGGCCTGGGCCTGGTCGCTTTGATCTTCATCGGTATCCGTGCCGGCATCTTCACCGCGGTGGAGAGCGCGGCGATCGCCGTGGTCTACGCGCTGCTGGTGACCACCGTGCTGTACCGCCAGCTCGACTGGCGCGAGTTCCTCGGCACGGTCACCCATGCCGCACGCAGCACCGGTGTGATCCTGTTCGTGATCGCCACGGCCGCCGTGTTCGGCTGGCTGCTGGCGTATCTGGAAGTGCCGTCGGCCGCGGTCAACTTCCTGCAGTCGTTCGCGCACAGCCAGTTCATGGTGCTGCTGATGATCGTGGTCATGCTGTTGCTGCTGGGCACCTTCATGGACCTGGCGCCGATGATCCTGATCTGCACGCCGATCTTCCTGCCGGTGGCCAAGGCCTACGGCATCGATCCGATCCACTTCGGCCTGGTGCTGGTGCTGACCGGTGGCCTGGGCCTGGTGACGCCGCCGGTGGGCTCGGTACTGTTCATCGGTACGGCAATCGGCAAGATCAGTGTCGGTGAGAGCATGCGCTCGATCTGGCCGTTCTGGTTCGCCGCGCTGGGCGTGCTGTTGATCGTGACCTTCTTCCCGGAAATGTCGCTGTGGCTGCCCGCCCTGCTGCGCGCGTAAGCGTGCGACGGTTGGCAGCCCTGCTGTGGATCGCCCTGCCCTGCGCCGTCATGGCGCAGGGCCAAGGCATCCCGCTGCGCGACTTCCAGGACGGCATCAACCACTGGCAGAGTGGGCACGGCACGGACTACCCGCGCTATTCCCCCCATCAGTACCGGCAGATCGCCGACAACCTGGTCGCACTGCAACGCCATGGCGGCGGCTGGGCGGTCAACCAGGATCCGCAGCGGATCCTCGACGATGCCGCCAAGGCACAGGTGATGGCCGACCAGGCCACCCCCGGCGGCAGCTTCGACAACCGCAACATCTACACCCAGGTCGGCTACCTGGCCGACGCCTTCGCGCGCAGCGGCGATGCCCGCTATCGCGACGCGGCGGTGCGCGGGCTGGACTTCATCCTTGCTGAGCAGATTCCAACGTGTGGCGGCTGGCCGCACTCGGTGCCGTCGCGCACCTCGTACCACGGCCACATCACCTTCGCCGACGATGTCACCAGCGGTGTGTTGACCACGCTGCGGCGCATCCAGCGCGAGGCGGTGTTCGGGTTCATCACGGCCGATCAGCGTGCCCGCGTGGACGCGGCCGTGACCGCCGGCGATGCCTGCCTGCTGCGCCTGCAGGTGCGCCAGGACGGCGTGCCGACGATCTGGGCCGGTCAGTACGACCGCACCACGCTGCAGCCCGCGCAGGGCCGGAAGTTCGAACTGCCGGCGCTGGTCACCGACGAGAGTGTCGGCGTGGTCCGCTACCTGATGTCGATCCCGGATCCCTCGCCGGAGGTGGTCACCTCGGTCAACGCTGCGATGGCGTGGTTCCAGGCGCACGCGTTGACCGGCTGGCGGCTGGAGACCTTCGAGACGACGCCGGAACAGTTCGCGTTCCACCGCACCACGGTCGACCGCCGCCTGGTCGCTGATGCAGGCGCGCCGCTGCTATGGGGGCGCTTTCACGAGCTGCACGACAGTTCGGTGCTGTTGGCCAACCGCGAGGGCGAGCGCGTGGCCACGTTCGATGACATCCCGCGCGAGCGCCGTACCGGCTATCACTGGTACGGCACCTGGCCGCAGGCTTTGATCACCACCGAGTACCCACGCTGGCAACAGCGTCTTGCAAGGACCGGGGCGCGCTGAGCGCGGCCGGCCCACGATACGTTCAAGGGAGACAGACGATGCACCTGAGGAAGACCCTGGCGAGCTTCGCCACCGCCTGCCTGCTGCTGGCCGGTGCCGGCCACGCTGCAGAGCCCGCCGCCACCTGGAAGCGCGGCATCGAGAACCAGCGCCAGGCCGATCTGGGCAACGGTACCTTCCTCAACCCGGTGTTCGCCGGTGATCGCCCGGATCCCTCGGTGCTCAAGGATGGCGAGGACTACTACCTCACCCTGTCCTCGTTCGATGCCTACCCCGGCCTGCCGATCTGGCATTCGCGCGATCTGGTCAACTGGCAGCCGCTGGGCCACGCCATCACCAAGAACGTCGGTGCGATCTGGGCCCCGGACATCGTCAAGCACGGCAGCCGCTACTACATCTACTTCCCCGCCCGCACCGGCGAGACCCGCAGCAACTTCGTGGTCTGGGCCGACAGCATCAAGGGCCCGTGGAGCGAGCCGATCGACATCGGCCTGGGCGGCTACATCGACCCGGGCCATGCTGTGGGCGAAGACGGCAAGCGCTACCTGTTCCTCAGCGGTGGCGACTATGTGCAGTTGGCCGATGACGGCCTGAGCGTGGTCGGTACGCCCAAGCACGTCTACGACGGCTGGAAGTACCCGGAAAGCTGGGACGTGGAGGCCTATGCCCAGGAAGGCCCGAAGATCAATTTCCGCGATGGCTGGTACTACATGACCACCGCCGTGGGCGGCACCGCAGGCCCGCCCACCGGGCACATGGTGATCACCGCGCGCTCGCGCTCGATCCACGGCCCGTGGGTGAACGCGCCGAACAACCCGATCATGCGCACCCAGTCGGCCGCCGAGCCGTGGTGGTCGCGCGGCCACGCCACGGTGATCGAAGGCACCGACGGGCGCTGGTGGATGATGTATCACGGCTACGAGAACGGGTACTGGACGCTGGGCCGCCAGGCGCTGCTGGAGCCGATCGAATGGACCGCCGATGGCTGGTTCGTGGCCAAGGGCGGCGATCTCGGCCAGCCGCTGGCCAAGCCGTCGGGCAGCTCGGTCGGCCCGCACGGCATGGCGCTGTCGGATGATTTCCGCGGCAAGACGCTGGGTGCGCAGTGGGCGTTCTTCAACCCGGCCCAGGACGAGTACAAGCGCCCGCAGTTCACCGGCAAGGGCCTGGTGCTGCAGGGCAAGGGCGAAACCCCGCGCGACAGCTCGCCGCTGACCGCCATCGCCGGCGACAAGGCCTACCAGTTCGAGGTCGAGATGGAGATCGCGCCCGGCGCGGTCGGCGGTGCCCTGCTCTTCTACAGCGACCGCCTGTACGTGGGCGTGGGCAGCAACGGCGAGAAGTTCATCATGCACCGCTACGGCGAGGAGCGCCCCACCCGGCTGGCCCCCAGTGCCACCGGTGGCAAGCTGTGGCTGCGGGTGACCAACAACCGCCATATCGTCACCATCCACTCCAGCACCGACGGCAAAAACTGGCAGAAGTACCCGGTTCAGATGGAAGTCTCCGGCTACCATCACAATGTGGCGGGCAAGTTCCTGGCCCTGAAGCCGGCGATCTATGCTGCCGGCGACGGCAAGGTCCAGTTCCGGAACTTCCGCTACCGCGCCCTCGATTGAGCTCCCCGCTAGAATCCCCTGACTCATCCCCGGTTTGAACGACATGTCATTGCGCAGCAAAACCGATCCGTCCCCGCACGGATTGACCAAAGGCAAGGCCGCCACGATCAACGACATCGCGCGTCTGTCCGGGGTATCGAAGAAGACCGTCTCGCGCATCATCAACAACTCCCCGCTGGTGCGGAAGGACACGCGCGAAAAGGTCGAGGCGTTGATGCGCGAGGTCGGTTACGCGCCGGACCCGCTGGCCCGCGGGCTGGCGTTCCGCCGCTCGTTCCTGATCGGCATGGTCTACGACAACCCGACCGCCCAGTACATCGTGGACATGCAGTACGGTGCACTGGATGCGCTGCGCGGCTCCAGTTTCGAGCTGGTCGTGCACCCCTGCGATTCGCGCAGCCCCGGGTATATCGACGGCGTGCGACGTTTCGTGCAGCAGCAGAAGCTGCACGGCGTGATCCTCGTCCCGCGCGCGTCCGAAGACCAGGCGCTGGTGGACATGCTCGACGAAATCGGCTGCCGCTTCACCCGGATCGCCTCGCTGCCGCTGGACGACACCTCGCAGATGGTGGTCACCCACGATCGCGACGGCGCCGCCGAAGCGGCCGATTACCTGCTCTCGCTGGGCCACCGCGACATCGCCCTGGTGACCGGCCCAAGCGCCTACCGCTCGGCGCACGAACGCACCGCCGGCTTCATCGATGCCCTGGCCAAGCGCGGCATCGAGCTGCCCCCGGCACGCATCGTGGAGGCCGGTTACACCTTTGAATCCGGTGTGGCCGCGGCCGAGAAGCTGCTGCTGGGCAAGCAGCGCCCCACCGCCATCTTCACCGGCAACGATGAAATGGCCGCCGGTATCTACAAGGTCGCCCTGCGCGCGGGCATCAACATTCCGCGCCAGCTCTCTATCATCGGCTACGACGACAGTCCGCTGGCCTCGCGCCTGTGGCCGTCGCTGACCTCGGTGCGCCGCCACACCCGCGACACCGGCCGCACGGCGGCCGCGATGCTCATCCAGCCCGATGGCCAGGCCGTGATGCAGCACGCCAGCGTGCGCCCGCACCTGATCGTGCGCGACTCCTGCCAGCCGCCCGAGGATTGACGCGCGCCGCGATGGCAACGACGCGCGTTCATGATGAACGCGTCGCCACG
The DNA here is from genome assembly GCF_056861555.1 of Stenotrophomonas sp. K-6. Taxonomy (NCBI): domain Bacteria; kingdom Pseudomonadati; phylum Pseudomonadota; class Gammaproteobacteria; order Lysobacterales; family Lysobacteraceae; genus Stenotrophomonas; species Stenotrophomonas sp. K-6. The sequence continues at coordinate 126,122 of NZ_JBSPUC010000004.1, forward strand.
CGCCCGTGCAATCGGTTGCCGATCGCACGGCTTTTCTGACATGGACACCACGCCGGGCCACCCGACCTATCGTGCGCTGCAAAATGACACCGGTTTACCAACTGGCTACAATCACCTGAAATCGTGCCGGGGCCGACGCATCGCCCCACCCCTGCTCTGGAGATGCCATGTACTGCAAGACCCATTACGCCACCCATCCCGACGCCATCAAGGGCGCCAGCAATGACGACCTGCGCGATCTGTACCTGCTCGACGGTCTGTTCAATGCCGATGCGGTGACCCTGAAGTACACCCACTACGAGCGCTTCGTGCTCGGCGGTGCGGCCCCGGTCAACGGCCCGGTCTCGCTGCCCAAGCAGACCGAACCGGCCTCGGCCGCCGGCCATGCCTTCCTGGAGCGCCGCGAACTGGGCGTGATCAACGTCGGCGCCGGCAGCGGCACCGTCACGGTCGATGGCACCGTGTTCAAGCTCGGGCCGAAGGATGGCCTGTATGTGGCTATGGGCAGCGAAGACGTGGTGTTCGCGTCCGACGACGCCGCCACCCCGGCCCAGTTCTACCTGGCCTCGACCCCGGCGCACGCGCGCTTCGAGACCAAGGCGCTGTCGATCAAGGATGCCGTGGCCCTGGACCGTGGCGCGCTGGAAACCAGCAACGAGCGCACCATCTACCAGTACATCGTGCCGGCCACCTGCCAGTCCTCGCAGCTGCTGCTGGGCCTGACCGTGCTCAAGCCGGGCAGCGTCTGGAACACCATGCCGCCGCACCTGCATGACCGCCGCAGCGAAGTCTATTTCTACTTCGATCTGGGCCAGAACGACCGCGTGTACCACTTCATGGGTGAGCCCGAGGCGCAGCGCCACATCGTCATCCAGAACAACGAAGCCGTCGTGTCGCCGCCGTGGTCCATCCACATGGGCGCGGGCACCAGCAACTACGCCTTCATCTGGGCGATGGGTGGCGAGAACCTGGATTACACCGACATGCACGTGCTGGACATCTGCCAGCTCAAGTGACCCCGACGCGCCGCCGGCATCGCGCCGGCGGCGTCTGTTACGCATTGGACAAGGACTACATACGCAATGGCTAATCCGTTCAGTCTGGAAGGCAAGGTCGCCCTCGTCACCGGTGGCAACACCGGCCTGGGCCAGGGCATCGCGGTCGCATTAGCGCAGGCCGGTGCCGACGTCGCTGTGGCCGGCATCGCGCCGCCCACCGAGACCATCGAAAAGATCACCGCGCTGGGCCGCCGCTGCCTGGCGATCGAAGCGAACCTGATCAGCATCGAGCCGGTCGAGCGCGTCATCCGCGAAACCATCGAAGGCCTGGGCGGCCTGGACATCCTGGTCAACAACGCCGGCCTGATCCGCCGCGCCGATGCAATCGAGTTCAGCGAGCAGGACTGGGATGACGTGATGAACGTCAACATCAAGTCCGCGTTCTTCATCTCGCAGGCCGCCGGCAAGCATTTCATCGCCCAGGGCCGCGGCAAGATCATCAACATCGCCTCGATGCTGTCCTTCCAGGGCGGTATCCGCGTGCCGTCCTACACCGCCAGCAAGAGCGGCATCGCCGGCATCACCCGTCTGCTCGCCAACGAATGGGCCAGCAAGGGCATCAACGTCAACGCGATCGCCCCGGGCTACATGGCGACGGACAACACCGCCGCGCTGCGCGCCGATGAGGACCGCAACAAGTCCATCCTCGACCGCATCCCGGCCGCACGCTGGGGCACCCCGGAAGATCTCGGCGGCACCGCCGTGTTCCTGGCCTCCAGCGCCTCGGACTACGTCAACGGCGCGGTCCTGCCGGTCGACGGTGGCTGGCTCGCCCGGTAAGCGACACCACCGGACGATGCGCCCACGCGGGCAGACGATGGGCGCCCTTGGGTGCCCATCTGTCGTTCAGACACCCATCTGCCCGGTAGTGCCGGCCGCTGGCCGGCAGCTCTCCACCCAGGAGCATGACCATGCTGCGTTTGCTGCTGTCCCTGTCCCTGTCGCTGCTGCTCGCGGCTCCCAGCGCGCTGTGCGCCCCGCACCGCATCTTCATTGCCGGGGATTCCACCGCCGCCGAGTACGGCCCGGAGCGCGCGCCACAGGCCGGCTGGGGCCAAGCGTTGCAGAGCTATCTCGATCCTGCCGTCTGGGAGGTCCGCAACCATGCCAAGGGCGGCCGCAGCACGCGCAGCTTCATCGATGAGAAGCGCCTGGATGCGATCGCCGCCGAGCTCCAGCGCGGGGACGTGCTGCTGATCCAGTTCGGCCACAACGACGCCAAGTTCGAAGATCCCACCCGCTATACCGATCCCGCTACGGCGTACCCGCAGTTCCTGATGCGCTACGTGCAGCTGGCCCGCGACAAGGGCGCCACGCCGGTGTTGATCACCCCGGTGGCGCGGCTGCTGTACGACTTCGGTTCGCTGCTGGATACGCATGGCGTGTACACCCAGGCGGTGAAAGCGCTGGCCACGCGCGAGCAGGTCGCGCTGATCGATCTCAACGACAGTTCCACGCGCTGGATCCGCGGGCTGGGCGAGCAGGGCGCCAAGCCGTATTTCCTGTTCGTGCCCGAGCAGAACAAGGCCGATGGCACGCACTTCAGCGCGGCCGGTGCGACGGCGGTGGCGTGCCTGGTGATGCGTGACTGGGTGGCATTGCAGCCGACGATGAGGCCTGCACTGAAGCGCGACATCGACTGCGAGGTGCGCAGTGCAGGGCAGGGTGGTGAGGCCACCAAACCCTCGCGCGTGGTGCACGAGCGTGACATCGCGGTGACCCAGCCCGGCCCGCATGGTGGAGCGGGGCCGACCACGGCGTATCCGTTTTTCGCCGGGGACACGGACCTCCCGTTCGTTCTTCGCAAGCGTGTGCTGCACAAGGGCGCGGGGATCGGCCTGCACCCGCAGCACAAGGACGAGATCTACTACATCGTCAGCGGGCAGGGCAGCTACGTACTGGATGGGAAGCAGTACGACGTGGCGGCGGGGGATGCGTTGCTGACGCGGACGGGGAGCTCGCATGCGCTGCAGCAGGTGGGGGAGATGGATCTGGTGGTGCTGCTGGCGTATCCGCGTTAGGAGGCGGGCGACTGGACTCAGTCCCTGGGACGTTAACCTTCAAAAGCTCTCCTGGAATTTGAAGGATAGATATCTAACCTTCAAAAGCGTAAAGTGCTTTTGAAGGTTAGGCGCCCGGGAGGCGGCCCATGCGTCGGGAAGACATCGCGGTCCACTTCCGGCAGTACGTGGTGCCGGTCGAAGGCCGCCCGCATCTGCTGGCCATGACCGCCCCGCCTACGCCGCGCAGGCTGCCGCCAGGGCAGTCGGGGAGCCGTGAACGGCTGATCAGCGCCAACGCGGCGCTGGCGCGCCTGGGCCAGGCCATGCGGCAGTGGTCCGCCCCCGATCTGGTCACACGCACGCTCGCGCGACGTGAAGCCGTGCAGAGCTCGCAGATTGAAGGCACCCGCACCGATCTGGACGAACTGCTGGTGTATGAGGCGACCCTCGGTCTGGACGGCCTGCCGCCCGATGTCGTCGTCACCGAGCGCTATGTGCAGGCGCTTCAGGACGGCCTGGAGGCGGTTCGGGAACGGGGCAGGTCCGCCATCGATCTTGGGCTGGTGAACCATCTGCATGCCGTGCTGATGCAGGACATGCCGGATGACTTCCCAAAAGGCAGGTATCGCCAGGAACAAGCGGTGATCGGCCCCTTGGGAGGACGCCCGGAAGATGCCCGCTTTGTTCCTTCGCCACCGGATCGGATTGGCGACGCCATGCAGGAACTGGAACGGCAGATGCTGCAGTACCAGCCGGCGGAGGATGAGCAGTTCGAACTGAATATCCTTGCGCAGCTCGCCATCGCGCATGCCCAGTTCGAAACGATCCACCCCTACAAGGATGGAAACGGGCGCACGGGGCGGCTGCTGATGCCGCTCATTCTGGCGGCCGAGGGATACCCACTGTTGTACCTGTCCGGCGCGTTGCTGCGCAGCAAGGATGCTTACTACGACGCACTCAACCAGGTGCAGCTCAAGGGCAACTGGGCGCCGTGGATGGACATGGTGTCCAAGGCCGTGGTGGAGTCGGCCAACGACGCCATCGCCATTGCCGAGCACATGCAGCAGCTCGTGGCCGAGTGGTCCGAACAGGTGAGCGGCTATCGTGCAGACGCCGTCGCGCGCCGACTGCCTGCGCTGCTCGTCGGCCACCCGGTGGTCACCGCCGCGCAGGTTGCATCGCTGCTGGGGGTATCGAACCGCTCGGCACTCACCGGCATCTATGCGCTGGAGAAAGAAGGGATTCTGGCCACGGGCAACGAACGGAAGTGGGGGCGAACCTACTACGCGCGGGCGGTTCTCGACCGGCTCAATCAGCTCCCGTTACCGCCCCACCAACGTCCACGCTGAAAAGCAGCCGACCACCGGTCGGCTCTCCCGATCAGACATCGCCGCCGTCTTCCCAGCCTTCGCCGGTGCCCTTCTGGAACACGCGGTCACCGTCCTGCACGTCACCCGCCGGCAGATGGTCCTTTGCCTCCAGCGCGGCATAGATCGGAGTGAAGTCCGGCGCGGTCGCCTCCATCAACTGCTCGAAGCTGTCGATGACGAAGTAGGTTTTCTGGAAGGTGTCGATGCGGTAGCGGGTGCGCATGATCCGCTCCAGATCGAAGCCGATCCGGTTCGGCGCCGCCGACTCCAGCGAGTACAGCGACTCGCCCTTGGACGACACGATGCCGGCACCGTAGATGCGCAGGCCTTCCTCGGTGTTGATCAGGCCGAACTCCACCGTGTACCAGTACAGGCGGGTCAGGTGCTGCAGTGCTTCCGGGCCGATCGCATGCGCCTTGACGCCGCCACGGCCGTAGGCGGCCATGTAGTCGGCGAACACCGGGTTCATGAGCAATGGCACGTGCCCGAACAGGTCATGGAACATGTCCGGCTCGGCGATGTAGTCGATCTGGTCGGGGCGGCGGATCCACCACGTCACCGGGAAGCGGCGGTTGGCCAGGTGATCGAAGAAATCCAGCTCCGGCAGCAGACCTTCTACCCCGACCAGAGTCCAGCCGGTGGCGGCGCCCAGCACTTCGTTGAGCTGGTCGAAGCGCGGAATCATGTGCGCGCTCATGCCCATCTCGTCCTGCGCGTGCAGGAACTCCCTGCTGGCGCGGCCTTCCAGAAGCGCCCGCTGGCGCTGGTACAGCGTGCTCCAGGTGGCGTGGTCGTCGGCGGTGTAGGTGTCCCAGGGCTGCTCCACGATGGCGGTGGTATAGACCGGCACGTATCCCTTGTCGGTCTGCTGGTGTTCGACGCGGCGGGGGGCGGTGGCGGTTTCCATCGTGGTGGTCTCCTGGGAAGTCATCTGTCGATGCTAGGGCAGGGGGCGCGCAAGAGGTTTGCAAAGTTGCGCGGATATAGGCTTCTGGCGCAAGATCATTGCGTCCACCTCATGTTGCGGGGCAGCAATGACCGGAATTGCCCATTTCGACCGCACGGATCTGCGCTTGCTGGCCGAAATCCAGCAACACGGCCGCGCGACCAACGCCGAATTGGCCGCACGGGTGAATCTGTCCCCGTCGGCCTGCCTGCGGCGCGTGCAGCGGCTGGAGAGCGAGGGCGTGATCGCCGGGTATGGTGCCCGGCTGGAGCCTCGCCAGATCGGCCTGGGGCTGCAGGCCTTCGTCCGGGTGCAGCTGGAGAAGCACGACCAGCATGCCATCGGCGTGTTCGCCGACAGCGTGCTGATCTGGGATGAGGTGGTGGCCTGCCATGCGCTCACCGGCGACATGGATTACCTGCTGCACATCTACGTGCGCGACCTGGAGCACTTCTCCAGCTTCCTGCTCGACAAGCTGCTCAATGCCGCCGGCGTGGCCGACGTCAATTCCAGCTTCGTGCTGCGCACGGTGAAGGATTTCCGCGCGCTGCCGTTGTCGCAGCTGGAGTAACGCCGCCGGGCAGCGCCCGGCGCTACCGGATTACACGCACTTTTCCTTGCGTCCCATCAGCCTGCCCACGCGCGAAGGCTCATCGCACTTGGGCGTGGGCGGCGGCGGGGCAAGCGCGGCGGCACGTGCCTTCTGCAGCTGCTGGACCTTGGCGCGGATCTGCGGCATCGCCGCCATCGCCGCCTTCTCGCCTTCCAGGATCGCGTTGTTGCGCTGGCCGAAATCGGCGGCGCCGATGTCCAGCACCTTCGGCCGGATGATCACGTCCGCGCGCGCCAGTTCCTGCTCGCCCAAGCGCTGGCCCATGATCGAGATCGACTGGTTGACGATGCCGAGCATGCCGGTCGGTGCCTTGCCGCTGGCCTTGCTGGAGATGTCCACGGCGATCACGATGTCCGCGCCGAGCTGGCGCGCCGCATCGACCGGCACCGGGCTGACCACGCCGCCGTCGATGTAGTTGTACTTGCCGATCTTCACCGGCTCGAACACACCGGGGATGCTGCTGGAGGCGCGCACCGCCTGGCCGACGTTGCCGCGCACGAACACGGTGCGCTCGCCGGTTTCCAATTGGGTAGCGACCGCAGCGAAGGGCTTGCTCAGCTTTTCGGCGGGGCAGTTGTCGACCTGTGCGTTGACGTAATCCTGCAGCTTCTGGCCCTGCACCAGGCCACCGGAGAACAGACGCACGTCGCGGATGCTGGCTTCATCCAGGGCTACCGCCTTGGACTGCATCTGGAACGCGTCCATGCCGCTGGCATACAGCGCGCCGACCACACTGCCGGCGCTGGTGCCGGACACCACCACCGGCTCGAAGCCGTTGGCCTCCAGCATCTTGATCACACCGATATGGGCGAAGCCCTTGGCTGCGCCGCCGCCGAGCGCGATGCCGATCTTGACCGGCTTGGCCGGGGTCACCGGAATGGCTGCGGGCGGGGGAGTCGGGCGCACGGGATCACCGCCGCAGCCGGCCAGCAGGCCGAGCAGGGCAACGGACAGCGTCAGGCGGGTACGGCGCAGTAAGGTCATCGGCGTGGCAACGTGAATGGGCATCGAGGGCCGCCAGCATACCGAAGCGTGGGCAGGCCGGCAGGCGTAATGAATAGCGGTTGTTTGCGGCTCTGTTGCTGTACTGCAACAATTGTCTGGTAGCGCCGGTCCACCACCCCTCCCAACACAGCCTAAACGCCATGTTCCCGAACCGCACTGCCCACGGCCGTTTCCCGTCCGTGCACCCGCTCGTTGTCGCCCTTGCCGCCCTGCTGCCATTGACGGCCGCAGCCCAGGACGCCCCTGTCACCAAGGATCCGGTGGCCCTCGATACGCTGCAGGTGACGGCGCAACGCCGCGTCGAAAACGCCAAGGACGTGCCGGTCTCGATCTCGGCCATCCAGGGTGAAAAGCTCGACGTGCTCGGTTCGGCTGGTGATGACATCCGCTTCCTGTCGGCGCGTGTGCCGAGCCTGAACATTGAATCGTCCTACGGTCGTGCTTTCCCGCGTTTCTACATCCGCGGGCTGGGCAACACCGATTTCGACCTCAATGCCTCGCAGCCGGTCTCGCTGGTGTATGACGATGTGGTGCAGGAAAGCCCGCTGCTGAAGGGCTTCCCGCTGTTCGACCTGGCCGGTGTGGAAGTGCTGCGTGGCCCGCAGGGCACGCTGTTCGGCCGCAACACCCCGGCGGGCGTGGTGAAGTTCGATTCGGCGCGTCCCTCGCAGGATGCCGACGGTTACATCAAGGTCGCCTACGGCAGCTACAACACCTGGAACACGCAGGGCGCCTACGGCGGCCCGCTGACCGACCGCTGGTCGGCGCGCGTGTCAGCGCTGTACCAGCGCCGCGACGACTGGGTCACCAACACCCGCCAGGGCGCCCCGGCGCAGGGCTTCGAGGGGTATGACGAAGCCGCCGCCCGCGTACAGTTCCTGTACGAAGGCGATGACGTCGAAGCGCTGTTCAACCTGCACAAGCGCAAGCTCAACGGCACCGCGCGCCTGTTCCGCGCCAACATCATCAAGCCGGGCACCAACCAGCTGGTCGAGAACTTCGACCGCGATGAAGTCTCCACCGATGGCCAGAACTTCTCCGACCTGGAAACCTGGGGCGGCAGCGCGCGCCTGAAGTGGGATCTGGGCCGCGTGACCCTGCACTCGATCACCGGCTACGAGACCGCCGAGTCGCTGAACCACGGCGACATCGACGGTGGCTACGGTGCCAGCTTCCTGGGTGCCGGCAACTACGGCCCGGGCAACATCCCGTTCGCGTCCGAATCGGCTGACGGCCTGCCGCACCACCGCCAGTGGACCCAGGAATTCCGCGTGGAATCCAATGAGTGGGGCCGCTTCGACTGGCAGGCCGGCGTGTTCTACTTCGATGAAGACGTCACCATCGACAGCTTCAACTACGACTCGCTGACCCCGGGCAATCCGCAGACCGGTCACGCCGTGCAGCAGCAGCGCAACAAGGCGTGGGCCGCGTTCGCCTCCGGCGATTTCGACGTGACCGAGCGCTTCAAGCTGCGCGGTGGCGTGCGCTACACGCAGGACAAGAAGGACTTCAGCGCCAGCGTGCTGCAGGCCGTGCCGTTCGGCACCCCGGTCAGCGGCCCGTACATCGCCAGGACCGACGTCAACGACGTCAGCTGGGACCTGAGCGGCGTCTACCAGATCACCGACAACCTCAACGCGTATGCCCGCGTGGCCAAGGGCTTCCGCGCGCCGTCGATCCAGGGCCGCTTGGCCTTCGGTGGCGTCTCGCAGGCCGATTCGGAGAAGGTGATCTCCTACGAGGCCGGCATCAAGGCCGACCTGTTTGACCGCCGCGCACGCCTGGGCTTCAACGTGTTCCGTTACAACGTCGACGGCCAGCAGCTGATCGCCGTGGGCGGCAGCAACAACACCGCGACCCTGCTCAATGCCGACAAGACCTTGGGTCAGGGTGCCGAGCTCGACTTCGAAGCCTACCTGACCGACCACGTTCTGCTGACCTTGGGCAGCAGCTACAACGACACCGAGATCAAGGACAAGGATCTGGCGGTGGCGATCTGTGGCGGCGGCTGCACCATCACCGACCCGACCACGGTCATCGATGGCGGCACCTACGCGCTGGTCAACGGCAACCCGCTGCCGCAGGCGCCGAAGTGGATCCACAACCTGACGTTGCGCGCCGGCTTCCCGCTCAACGATGCCAGCGAGTTCTACGTGTACACCGACTGGGCCTACCGCAGCGAAGTGAACTTCTTCCTGTACGAGTCGCCGGAGTTCCGCAGCCGCTCCTCGCTGGAAGGGGGCCTGCGCCTGGGCTACAACTGGGACTACGGCCAGTACGATGTCGCCGTGTACGGCCGCAACCTGACCGACCAGGTCCGCGTGGTCGGCGCGATCGACTTCAACAACCTGACCGGCTTCCTCAACGAGCCACGCACGTTCGGTCTGGAGTTCACCGCGAAGTTCTGATCCACGTCATGCGGTAGGTGCCCACCGTGGGTGGGCACGTTGAAAAACGAAAACGGCGCGGAGAAATCCGCGCCGTTTGCCGTTCAAGTCATCCAACGTTGCCGCTGCAGGTAGTGCCGCCTTACAACGCGCTCACCGGCCGCACTTTCAACACCGCTTCTTCAGCCGCACAATCCCGTGCCGAATGCAGGCCCGCCCTGCGCGCCGCCACGATCTCCTTGCGCGCCGCCAGCAGGTCGCTGTTGAACGCGGCGTTGTCATGCAGGCGTGCCACGGCGGCAGCGCCCATGAAGCGGCCTTCCAGGATGTCGCTCTGCCAATGCACGTTGCAGACCAGGCGGCTCTCGCCGTAGTTGCGGCCGCGCGCCTGGATCGCATCGGCGCGGTCCGGGGCGATTTCCGAGAGGATCAGGGCCCAGGCCCAACCGATCGAGGTGTGGCCGGACGGATATGAGCCGTTGCCGCGCAGGTCCTGTTCGTCTTCCGGCGAGCAGGTGGGCTCACCATTGACCATGAACGGCCGCGCGCGCTGGTAGTGCTTCTTCGCCGTGCGGGTGGCCGCGCTGGCATCGATCCGGCTGCGCTCGAGCAGGCGGTACAGGGCCGGCGTCTTCACCGCATCCACCTCGACATCGATCGCGCACGAGAACTGATTGGCGCCGGCCGGGAAGGCGAGTTCGGCGTCGCGGTGTGCCTGCTCGAAGCGGGGGCTGCCGCGCAGGGCACGGGCTTCACGGCTGACCTGTTCGTCCAGTGCGACGCCGGCCGAACCGGCCGCCGGCGGTGCCGGTACCAGTGCCAGGCTGTCCGGCACGGCGCTGCCCTGCAGGTAGCCCACCGCCTTGGTCGTGACCGAGGCTTCCACCGCCGTGGTGCGCGGTGCGGTCGTTGACGAACAGCCGGCGAGGGCGGCGAGCAGGGCGGTCACCAGCATCGGGCGAACGGCAGCGGAGCGCAGGAACGACGACATCGGCAGGTCTCGAAGAGGGAGAGCCGCATGATCGCAGCTTCGTCCGGCAACGACAGCGGCCGCTCGTCATCCGGCCAGATCCGGCATGGCCGTGCCCCGGATGGCGGAAACCCGCGACTGGTTCACGGATTTCGTGGGTCGCACGACATAGCGTCATCGTAGGCGCCATCGTTCGTCATATCTCCATGGATAGATTTACCCCATGGCAACGCGGCAGCGCCGGTCATCAGGGGGATCACCTGCAAGGAGACAGCGGATGCGAAGCAACGCGGGAAGGTGGGGTGGTGGTCTCGCCCTGGGTCTGATGCTGGCGTGCGCGAGTGTGCACGCGGCCGATGTAGTGGGGGTGGCGTTCGTGCATGGCACCGGCAAACAGACCGATGCGCGCGCGGACTACTGGCAGCCGGGCATCATCGATACGGTGCGCCAGGGCTTGCCCAACAACAGCAACTACACCGTCATCAACTGCGATTTCGAGCAGTACATGTGGAAGCCTGACGCGGCCGGCTGCCTGGCCGGGCAGCTGACCAGCTTCATCAACAGCCGCGGCATCACCAAGCTGGTGGTGATCACCCATTCCAACGGCGGCAACGTGGTGCGCTGGATCCTCTCCAACCCCACCTATGACAGCCGTTATCCGAAGATCATCCAGACGGTCAGCAAGGTCACCGCACTGGCGCCGTCCTCGGCCGGCACGCCGCTGGCCGATGCGGTGCTCAACGGCAACGTGTTCGAAAGCTCGGTGGGCTGGCTGCTGGGCTACAAGAGCGATGCCGTGCGCCAGCAGCAGGTGGGCCACATGGCCACCTACAACGCCCAGAACCTGTACGGCACGGCCGGCCGCCCTGCGTTGCCCAAGCCGTTCCGCGCGGTGGTCGGCTCGGATGTGGAATCGGCGGTGTGGGACAGCAACAGCTACTGCGGTGGCTATGCGCAGAACGTGGGCCTGGAGTTCACCCAGAACTGGTTGAACAGCTGCTCGGACGGCTTCCTGGAGTGCAGCAGCCAGAAGGCGGCCGGCACCACCTGGTTCACCGACAAACAGCGCACCAACGGCGCCGAGCCACTCAGCCACAACCAGAGCCGGCGCGAGTGCTTCGGCCTGGGCACGATCCTGCGCAACGACCTGACCCTGTGAGGAGCCCCCCGATGATGCGACAGACGACGATCGCGGTGGCCCTGCTCGCCGCCCTGGCAGCCCTGCCATTGCAGGCAGCACAACCGCTGCTGGCCGCCCGCGCCAGCGACCAGGTGCCACGCGCGGTGGAGCGTGCGCCCTTGCCGGCCGGACCGGTGGAGCAGACACCGTTGAGCTTTGCCTGGGCGCTGGATCCGACCCAGGCGCTGACCCTTACGCCGGCCTTCATGGCCAGCAGCCGCAGTTACTGGGAGATGGTGGGCGCGTCGGCGCTGCAGCAGGGTCTGGTGTTGCCGCTGACCGCACCCGACGCGGTGATCCAGCTCAGTCCGGTGCAGGGCGCGCGTGCGCTGGATACCACCCAATGGCAGGTGCGTGACCCGGCCGGCGCGCTGGCGGTGGCCAAGGGGGTCGATGACCAGCAACTGCGCGCGGCCGGCATGGCGGTTGGCCCGGGCACGGCCATGGTTCGCACGGGCACCACGGCGGCGGCGGGCAATTACCGTCTGCAGAGCACGCAGGCCCAAGGCCGCTATGTGGTGCAGGTGCTCGAACCCAACAGCCCGATCGCGCTGCAGCTGCAGGCGAGCAGCGAACGGGTGCTCGCCGGTGGCACGCTCACGTTGAGCGCGCGCCTGGTCAACGACGGCGGCGCTGCAGCGGCGCAGCTTGGCCGTGTCAGTGCGCGGCCGCTGCCGGCCGTGGGCGAGGCCCTGCTGGTCGCGCCCGATGGCCGCAGCTGGCCGGTGCCGCTGGTGGCCGGCAACGACGGTCTGCGTGCACAGGTGACGGTGCCGCAGGACATCGGCACCGCGCAGGGGCTGTGGGAACTGCAGGCCTTCGTCAGTGCCGACGGGGTGCAGCGCGATGCCAAGGTGGCGTTCGCGGTGGCGCAGCCGACGGCGCGCTTCCAGGGCCAGGTCGAGGCGGATGCCAGCCGCCGCGAGCTGCGCCTGCCGCTGCAGATCGGTGCGCCCGGCCGCTACGAGGCGCGCGGCACGCTGTATGCCACCGGCCCCGACGGGACGCTGCGGCCAGTAGCGCAGGCACACAGTGCGGCGTGGTTCGCGACGGCAGGGGCGGGTGAGCTGCGCCTGCCGTTCGCCAGCGTGGCGCTGCCGCGTGGCTATGCCGCTCCGTTCGAAGTGCGTGACCTGCAGTTGCAGGACCAGAGCCGGATGGCACCGATCGAATCACGTGCGGTGGCGGTGCGGTTCTAGGCTGCGTGACCTAACCTGCGAACGCACTCAACCGGCCGGCCTGATCCACCACGTGGATCGGGCCGCCGAACAGCTCGGACAACGGTGCATCGCGCAGCAGCTCCGCACGCGGGCCATCGGCGAGGATCTTGCCGCCGCGCAGCATCACCACCCGCTCGATCTCGGGAATGATCTCCTCGATGTGGTGGGTCACCAGCACCAGGGTGATGCCCTGGCGGGCGAGCTCGCGCATGGTGGCGATCAGCTGCTCGCGGGCGATCAGGTCCAGCCCGGTGGAGGGTTCATCCAGCAGCAGGGCCTGCGGCCGGTTCACCAGCGCCCGGGCGATCAGCACGCGACGCGTTTCCCCGGCCGAGAGTTCGGCATAGCCGCGCTGCAGCAGGGGCAGGGCACCGGTCATCGCCAGGGTTTCGCGCGCGCGCTCGCGCATCTCCGGGCTCACCTCGCGGAAGGCCGGCACCACGAAGCTGGCGAAGAAGCCGGTCAGCACGGCCTCTTCCACGGTCAGCCCGGGCATGTCGGAGAGGTTGCTGCTCAGGTCCCCGGTGACGATGCCCAGCTGCGAACGCAGCCGGTCCACCTGCCAGCGGTTCTGGCCGAGCACGCGCACCGCCACCGTACCATCACCGTGCGCCAGCGGGTACAGCTCGCGGGTGATCAGCTTGATGAAGGACGACTTGCCGCAGCCATTGGGGCCGAGCAGGGCGGTGTGCTGGCCCTGTTCGATGCGCAGGCTGAGATCGTGCAGGACCCGGACCTGGCCGCGGATGACGCAGGCGCGGTCGAGCTCGATCAGGGGGACGGGGGAGGCCGGCACCGCCGGCGAGGCTGCGACTGTCATGAATGCGGGGGCATGCTCACGAAGGTAAGGGGAGAACTGAATGACTGCGCAAAAATGGCATCGAAGGGATGAAGTTTGCAACGTCTGGCCCCATCATGTCTGGAGGTATCCCTGTTTCCTTGACGGCCGACTGCGGCCCGGAGTCCTGCGATGTTCGATACGCTCCTCAACTTCCTGACCGGCGGTGTCGTCGGCCTCGGCTGGTGGGGCATGGGCCTGGTGCTGCTGGTGTTCACCCAGCTGACCATCTTCGCCGTGACCCTGTATCTGCACCGCAGCCAGGCGCACCGCGGGGTGGATTTCCACCCGGTGATCGCGCACTTCTTCCGGTTCTGGACCTGGCTCACCACCTCCATGATCACCAAGGAGTGGGTGGCGATCCATCGCAAGCACCACGCCAAGGTGGAAACCGATGAAGACCCGCACAGCCCGGTGACCAAGGGCATCGGCATGGTGTTCTGGCGGGGCGTGGAGCTGTACCGCGAGGCCCGCGAGATGCGCGCGGATATCGAGCAGTACGGCCGCGGCGCTCCGGATGACTGGATCGAGCGCCACCTGTACACCCCGCACGCCAATCTTGGCCCGGTCGCACTGCTGGTCATCAACAGCGTGCTGCTCGGCCTGCCCGGCGTGGCGCTGTGGGCCATCCAGATGGCCTGGATCCCGTTCTGGGCCGCCGGCGTCATCAATGGCCTGGGCCACTGGTGGGGCTACCGCAACTTCGAATCGGCCGATACCTCCACCAATCTGACGCCGTGGGCGTTCTGGGTGGGCGGTGAAGAGCTGCACAACAACCACCATGCCTTCCCGAGCTCGGCGCGCTTCTCCATGCGCCGCTGGGAGTTCGATATCGGCTGGGCGGTGATCCGCGGCCTGCAGGCAGTGCGTCTGGCCAAGGTGTTGCGTGTCGCGCCGAGCATGGACGTGCGCCCGAACATTGCCGTGCCGGATGCGGAAACCCTCAAGGCCCTGCTGTCGCACCGCTTCCAGGCGATGACCGACTACCAGCGCAACGTATTCGTGCCGGCCCTGCGCGAAGAGGCCGCGATGGCGGGCGCCAAGCTGCGCAAGCTGTTGCCGCGCCGCATGCGCCGCGGCCTGGTCAACGACGGCCGCTGGCTCAAGCCGGATTGCCGCGCCCAGCTCAGCACGTGGGTCGAACAGCGCCCGCGCATCCGCGTGCTGGTGGAACACCGCGCCCGTCTGGCGGCCCTGCTGGAAGCGCGTGGCAATGACGCCGCCGAACGGTTGAAGCTGCTGCAGGCGTGGTGCCATGAAGCGGAAGCCAGTGGCATCGCCGCGCTGCAGAACTACGCCGCGCGCCTGAAGGGCTACGCACTGACGGCGCACTGATCAATGCGCTTCCCGACCGGGAACGTCTCCGCGAAACGCCGCCTTGTGCGGCGTTTTGCGTGTCTGGCGCTGGCCGTTGGCGTGCTCGGCGCGAAGGCACAGGCGCAGGTCACGGATACGGGCAGCTACCTGCAGCGCATGGACACCGACGGCGACGGCCGGGTCAGCGTAGAGGAATACGTGCAGTGGCTGCTCTACGCCTTCGATCACATGGACCGCAACGGTGATGGCGTGCTCAGCGCCGATGAGCTGCCCGGTGGCAAAGGCCCGCCGATCACGCGGGAGCAGCAGCGGCAGACGCTGATCCAGCGGTTCCACAAGCAGGATGCCAATGGCGACGGGTATTTGAGTGCGCGCGAGTTGGCTGCGCCGCCGCGGTGAACTGAGCTTAATTGCAGCCGTGACGTTGTAAATACGGTCCGGAATGTGACGTAGATCTCATTTTGTGCGTGCGCCGCTCCGCTGAACGAACCTGCGCTTTACATTTCATTAACTTTTGGTAAGTTGCGCCATTGGCAGACGAACGCGAAGCGTTCCCCGTCGCCTCCAACCTGGTACTTCAGCACGGTGTTGGGAGCGGATATGTGTTCCGGAGGCGATGCCGAGGTACATGGAGCTGCACGCAGGCAATGGAAGGCAACACAGGCAAGGCAAGAGCGGGTTGCAGTTTGACTTCGCAGTTCTCGCACATCGACAGGCAACGCTCAGGCATGGGGTACCCCCTCATGCTTGCCGACGTCCGGTGGCTTGAATGGCGACGACAGCTTGGTACAGGGGGCAGCACTGAAACGGCGGGCCATCGATGGCACCGCGTGGGCAGACTGCTGAAACATCACAGTCCCGTTGACATGGCAGTTGAGCGAGGTGCGTTGCACGCTTGACCTGTAGGCCGCGAAAAAGGCGGCGGAAAGGACACGGATGTCGTGCAGCACACCCGCGAAGGTGCCCATGAACGGGGCTTCGGTTGGATGGTCTGATTGAATGGATGCAATTGCAGTGTCATCGCCACGGCGCCTGAGTGCGTTGTTTTTCGTTTTGATCCTGGGTCTGACGGCTCCCGTTGCGACGTTGGCGCAGGCGGGTCAGCCAACGCTGGCCGATCAGCAGGAACTGCGCGATCGTGCCGAGCGCGAAGCGCGTGAGCGCGCCGAACGGCAAGCGATTCCTGAAGTTGCGGGCCCTGCCGCGCCGGCCGCGGCCGACTACCGGTCCACGGATCTGCCCGACGAATTGCCCTGCTTCCGCATCGATGCCATCGTGCTCGATGGAGCGCACCGCGACCGATTCGCCTTTGCCCAACGCTATCTGGACAAGTACCAGGGACGCTGCATCGGGCAGGAAGGTATTGCGCTCATGGTGCGCAGAGCATCGGACCTGGTCCTGGCCAAGGGCTATGTCACCACCCGCATCGGCTTGCCGGAGCAGAATCTGGGCGCAGGCACCCTGCGCCTGCAACTGGTAGCGGGCACCATCCGTCAGATCCGTTTCGCCGATGGCCCTCCTCGCGATGCCATGTGGAAAAGTGCCTTCCCGGCGCGCGCTGGCGATGTGCTCAACCTCCGCGCGCTGGAGCAGGGCCTTGAGCAGCTCAAGCGGGTGCCATCGCAGGATGTGGAGATGGAACTGGTGCCCGGCGCGCAGCCTGGCGAGTCGGATGTGGTGATTACTCTGAAGGCCGCGCGGCGCTGGCGCAGTGCATTGTCGCTGGACGATGGTGGTAGTGAAGGTACCGGCAAGCAACAGGCCGGCACCACCGTATGGGCCGACAACCTGCTGGGCATCAACGACCTGTTGAGCATGGGCATCAACAGCGATGGCAGCGCCGAGCACGGCAAGGGCACGCATGGTTACAACGCATCCTGGAGCGCGCCGCTGGGCAACTGGCGTTTCTCGACCAGCACGTACGGCTCGCGTTATGCGCAGATCATTCGCGGCAACAACGACGACTTCAGTAGCACCGGCCGTTCGCGCAGCCTGGATCTGACGGTGGAACGCCTGCTCACGCGCGGCCAGAGTTATCGCACCGCCATGGAGCTGCGCCTTGCCCAGCGCCACTCGCGCAGCTTCGTCGAAGGCGTTGAACTGCGAGGCCAGCGCCGCAGGACTACCTCGGCGGAACTGGCCCTGCTGCATCGTCAGTACGTGGGCAGCCTGCAGGCAGATCTGCGCCTGGCCCACCGACGTGGCCTGCCGTGGCTGGGCGGCGATGACGATGGCCCAGGACGCGATGACGAAGCCCCCACCTTCCGGTACCGCATCACCACGCTGGACATC
The DNA here is from genome assembly GCF_056861555.1 of Stenotrophomonas sp. K-6. Taxonomy (NCBI): domain Bacteria; kingdom Pseudomonadati; phylum Pseudomonadota; class Gammaproteobacteria; order Lysobacterales; family Lysobacteraceae; genus Stenotrophomonas; species Stenotrophomonas sp. K-6. The sequence continues at coordinate 143,321 of NZ_JBSPUC010000004.1, forward strand.
GGTGTCGGCGCTCCGGTGCTGCAGGGCCCCCGCCCAATCTATTGGAACAGCGCGCTGCGCTATCAGTGGACCTCCGACCCGCTGTACGGCACCGAATTCATCAGCATTGGTGGCCGCTACACCGTCAACGGCTTCGACGGCGAAGTGATGATGGGTGGGGCGACCGGTGGCTACTGGCGCAACAGTCTCAACTTCAGCCTGCACCGCCGCTTCTCGCCTTACGTCGGCGTGGATGTGGGCCATATCGCCAGCAATGCGGTGCAGGGAATCGCCGGTGGCGACATGGTCGGTGCCCACGTAGGCGCCCGAGGCCAGGCGCTCAGCCTGGATTGGGATGTCTTTGTCGGTTTTCCGCTGGAAGCGCCCCGTGCGATCCGCGCGCAGAGCGATGCGCGGGTAGTCGGGTTCCGGCTCGCAACACAGTTCTGAAAACGAAGTACCTCGCCTTACACATGGATGACCTGTCATGAAGACCCGCCTCGTTGACGTCCGTCGCACTGTTGCCCGTCCCATCTCCAGCTCCCGCTGGCGGATCGGCCTGCTGGCCGCCGTAGTGACCGTTGTTTTCGGCGGGCCCTTCAGCTCGTTCGCACAGGTGCAGCCGCAGGCCGGCAGCCAGGCACGGCAGGAGCAGGCGGCCAACGGCGTCCCGGTGGTCCAGATCGCCGCGCCGAACGCCGCCGGTGTCTCGCACAACCAGTACGAGCAGTACAACGTGGGGCGGCAGGGACAGGTACTCAACAACAGCGCGACCACCACACAGACCCAGCTGGCCGGCTATATCCAGGGCAACGCCAACCTGCAGCCTGGGCAAGCGGCGCGGCTGATCCTCAACGAAGTCACTTCCAGCAATCGTTCGTTGCTGCAGGGCCACGTGGAAGTGGCCGGTGCGGCCGCGCAGGTGATCATCGCCAATCCGAACGGCATCACCTGCGACGGCTGCGGCTTCATCAACACCACCCGTGGCGTGCTTACCACCGGCACGCCGCTGTTCGGCGGCGACGGGAGCCTGTCGGCGTTCCAGGTTGGCCGCGGCAGCATCCGCATCGAAGGCGCGGGGCTGGATGCAGACAACCTGCAGCGTATCGACCTGCTTGCGCGCGCCGTGGAAATCAACGCCGGCCTGTGGGCCAAGGACGTCAACGTGGTGGTGGGTGCCAACCACATCGACTACGACAGCCTTGCCACGCGCGCGATCCAGGGCGACGGTGCGGCACAGGGCTTCGGCCTGGACGTCGCCGCGCTGGGCGGCATGTATGCCGGCAAGATCCGCCTGGTGGGAACCGAGGCCGGCGTCGGCGTGCGCAGTGCGGGCGCACTGGTCGCCACGGGCGGCGACTTCGTCCTCACCAGCGCGGGTGACGTGCAGCTGACCGGCCGCACGGCGGCGGCAGGCAACATCATCGTCGACAGCGCTGGCACCCTCGCCGCCACGGGCGCGACGCAGGCCGGTGCGGACATGCGGCTGAGCGGTCGCGACGTACAGCTTGCGGGGACCGCATACGCGGCAGGCGTGCTCGATGCCCGCGCATCGCAGACCCTGGACGCCTCGGGCAACCTCCTTGCCGGGCGCCTGCAACTGGCTGCCGATGGCAACCTGCGACTGGCCGGGCAGGCCGAAAGTCGCGGCGACATCGACCTGCGCGCGGGTCAGCAGCTGGAAAATACCGGGCAGGTGATTGCCGCAAACCAGTTGCAGGCGCGTGCCGCCAGCATCGTGCAGCAGCAGGGCGCGCGACTGGCGGCGCAGGGCGCGCTGCAGTTGCAGGCGAACGGCCACATCGACAACGCCGGCGTGGTGATCGGCAGCACCGGCACCCGCATTGAGGCCGGCAGCTTGGCCAACCGGGGACAGCTCTACGGCCAACGGGACGCCACGCTGGCGATCAGTGGTCGGATCGACAACAGCGGGCTGATCGGCGCCGCGCAGACCTTGACCGTCACCGCCGGCGAGCTGCAGCAGGCCGCATCGGCCGAGCTTTCCGCCGGCACCGACGTCACCCTGGATGTTACCGGTGAGCTGGCCAACGCCGGCCAGCTCATCGCCGAGCGCACGTTGACCGCACGGGCAGACCGCCTGACCAACACCGGCACCACGGCCGCCAGCGACACCCGCCTGACCGTGGGTGCACTCGACAACCGCGGCCTCGTGCTGGGCTCAGGCACGTTGGACGTCGATGCATCCCGTCGCATCGACAACGCGGCCGCCGCGCGCCTGCGCGCCGGCCAGACGATCAATCTGCGTGCCGCGCAGCTGGACAACGCTGGCGAGATCATCAGCGACGGCGACCTGCGCATCCGTGCGGACACCATCGCCAACCGGCAGCGGCTGGAAGCAGCGCAGCAGCTCCAGCTCGATGCGCGCACCCTCAGCCAGACCCGGGATGGCCTGGCGCTGGGTCGCCAGCTGACGGCCACCACCACCGGCCAGCTCGATAACGCCGGGCGTCTGCACGCTACCGAGCGCATGACGCTCAACGCGGGCGCTCTGGACAACACCGGTACCGTCTACAGCACCCGTGACCTGCGCCTGGACAGCAGCGGCACGCTGCGCAATGCCGGCATCATTGCCAGCGACGCGGCGGTCACGCTGCGTGCGCAGGCGCTGGAAAATCTCGCCAACGGCGACATTTCCAGCGCGGACCTGCTCGACATCGACGTGCTGCAGGCGGCCAGCAACGCTGGCAACCTTTACGCACGACGCGCACTGGAACTGCGTGCCGCGCGCATCGACAACAGCGGCGCCGTCTACAGTGCAGGACGTGCCGACCTGGTGGCCAACGACGTGCTGACCAACCAGGGCAGTCTGGTGTCCGTGCAGGCGCTGGATGTGCAGGCTGCCTCGCTGGACAGCAGCGGCGACCTCGGCAGCGAGCAGTCCGACGTGCGCCTGACCACCACCGGTGATCTGGGGCTGACCGGAAAGACCATCGCCGCCGGACAGCTCAAGGCCGAGGCGGGCGGCACGTTGCGCCAGAGTGGCAAAGCCTACGCTGCCACCGGCGTGACCCTGCGCGCCCAGCGTGACCTGCAGTTGGCGGGCAACCTGGACAGCAGCGCGGACATCACCCTGCATGCCGGCCAAGCACTTACCAGCGACGGCGACGTATACGCTACCGGTGGGATCAGCGCGGATGCGGGCACCGTGCTGCGCAACACCGGCAGCATGCAGGCCTCCGCTGTCACCCTGGAGTCCGCGGCGGTTGAGAACCGTGGCCGACTGCTTGCCAGCGGCAACGTCGCCGTCAGTGGCGACACCGTCGACAACAGCGGCCAGATCGTGGGCGGCCTTGCGGCGAATGGCGTCTTGGGCAGCACCGGCCAGGTCACCCTGACCGCGAACACCCTGCTGCTGCAATCGGGCAAGGTGCACGCCGGCCAGCGCGTGGCGCTGCAAGCCAGTGGACTGGACCTGCGCAACGGCTTGGTGTGGTCGGGCGGCGAGCTGGTGGCACGCGCAACCGGCGGCACACTGGACAACAGCAACGGCACCCTGGTCGCTACAGGCACGCTGCAGTTGGAAACCACCGGCGAACTGATCAACCAGGGCGGCTCGTTGCAGGCAGCGCGCCTTGGCATCCTGGCCGCAGCGCTGGACAACCGCGCCGGCGAGCTGATCCAGACCGGCAACGACGCATTGACGCTCGCCTTCAGCGGTGCGCTGCGCAATGACGGTGGCCGCATTGCTGCCAACGCAACTGACCTGACCTTGGAGGTGGCGACCCTCCTCAACAACGGCGGGCGCATCGAGCACGCCGGCACCGGCACCGCGACCGTGCGGGCTGGCGCGCTGGGCAACACCAACGGCGGCCTGATTGTCGGCAACGGCGCCGTGTTGGTCGATGTCTCCGGCGACCTGACCAATACCACCGGCAGCCAGATCAGTGCCGGCCGCGGCGCGGACATCCGCGCGCGCCAGATCGACAACAGCGGTGGCCGCATCGATGCCGTCGGCAACCTGCAGGTGCGCGCCACCGAAGCCCTCCAGAACGTGGCCGGCACGCTGGCCCAGCGTCAGGCAGGCACCCTGCAGATCCAGGCGGCCAGCGTGGACAACCGCACCGGCCTGATCGGTGCCGAGGGCAATGCAAGCGTCATCACGGCCAGCCTGGGCAACCAGGGCGGCAACCTGTATGCCAAGCAGAACCTGACGCTGGACATCAACGGCGACCTGCGCAATGGCGGCGGTCTGCTGTATGCCGGCGGTCAACTGCAGCTGGACGCCGAGGGCGTGCTCGACAACCAGAGCGGCAGCATCGAAGCCTACGCAGCGGCCGGCATCACGGCGGGTGCGGTGGACAACCGCAGCGGTCGCCTGGTGGTGGATGGCAGCAACACGCTGACCGTCACCACCGGCGGTGCGCTCGACAACAGCGATGGTGTGCTCGGCAGCACCCAAGGCAACATCGCGCTCAGCGCCGCCACCGTCAACAACCAGCACGGCAAGCTGGTTGCAGGCCAGAATGCCACCCTGCAGACCACCCAGCTGGACAACCGCAGCGGGCGCGTCCACGCCGGCGCCGACCTGACCTTGGACAACGCATCGGCCACCGTTCTCAATGGCGCAGGCGAGCTTTCCGCAGGCAATCTGTTCACCCTGCGCGCTGCCAGTCTGGACAACACCGGAGGCCGCCTGATTACCCGCAGCAGCACGCTGTACCTTGGGGCGCTGAACAACGGCAATGGCGAAATCAGTGCCTACCAGCAGTTGTGGGCACAGCTGCAGACCTTCCAGGGCAACAATGGCCGCCTGTTCGGCGGCGCCGACCTGGAACTGCACCTGGCCGGGGACTACCTGCACCAGAACGCACAGCAGCTGCAGAGCAACGGCCGCCTGGCGCTGAACGTTGCGGGCACGCTGACCAACCAGGGCCGCATCGAGACCAGCGGCACCCTGGAGCTCAATGCCGCGCAGATCGACAACACTGCGGCGGGGACCATCAGCGCCGGCAACGGCGCCGGTACGGCCAGCGCGACGCTCACCGCCAGCCAGGGCATCAACAACCTCGGCCGCATCGATGGTGACCGTGTGCAGACCAGCAGCAACTGGTTCACCAACACCGGTACGGTGATGGGCGACCAGGTCACGCTGAGCGCCGGCACTGTCACCAACGGTCGCGAACTGGGCAGTACCGTGCCCGTGCGCGACTACAACGAGGGCCTGCTTGCCACCACCGGCACGCTGGCCATCAACGCCGACGTGTTCAACAACCTTGATGGCGAGCTGTACAGCATCGGTGACATCCGCATCGGCGGCCGCTGGGGTGGCAACGCGCAGCAGATCGTGAACCGCTCCGGGCGCATCCAGGCCGAACGCGATCTGGTGCTGCTGGCGCTAGGCGTGCGAAACGAGCGGCGTGTGCTGCAGTACGAACAGAAGACGTACACCGCGGAGGATCAGGCAGGGGATCCGGATGCCGGCCGGTTCGACGGTGGTGGCACGCCGTATGAAATCTACCAGCGGTACTGTGGCAATTCACAATCGCCCTGTTTCATCTGGCGTGACCACGGCGTCACCAACACAGATACCGTACTGCAGGGCACGCGCATCACTGCCTTCACTGCGGCCGGCCAGTTCCTGTCCGGCCGCGACATGCTGATCAGCGGCGGCAGCGTGGACAACATCTACTCGTCCATTGCCGCCGGCACCAACCTGACCATCAATGGTCGCGGTTCGTCCAACAGCGACAATCCGGCCGATTGGGCGGGCGTGGTCAACAACGTCGCCCTCACCGCCACCAAGACCATCCAGCGCGTCTCCGAATATGAAGTGGAGTACCAGACCTGCCGTGCCGGCCTGACCTGCCACGAAGAGCCACGGTGGGCCAACGGTGTGTTGAGCACCACTACCGTCACCAAGGAAGTGGCCGTGCCCGGCGGCAACGCCAGCATCACCGCCGGCCGCAACGTCACCATCGACGCGCGCGACGTCAACAACACCGTGGTCAACGCCGGTAACGGCGGCGTAGCGGCCGACATCGGCGGCTGGAACGGCGTGGGCGCGTATGTGCCCACCCTCGGCAACGGCAGCCAGGCCGGCGCGGCCACCGGCAACGCCGGCGCACCGGACCCGGTGACCGGCATTGCCACCGGCCCGGCCATCGGCACGGTCGGCGGCAACGGCCAGGGCCCGAACGTCGGCGCACCGGCACCGGGCACCAGCGGCGTGGTCAAGCCACCGCAGGTAGTAGGCACCGCGCAGAATCCGCTGCCGGGCCTGCTGGCGCCGGACAGCGGCCTGTACACCGTGAACCCGGGCAACCAGCGCTGGCTGGTGGAGACCGACCCGCGCTTCGCCAACTACGGCCAGTGGCTGGGCTCGGACTACATGTTCGACAAGCTCAACCTCAACCCCGACCAGCGCCTGAAGCGCCTGGGAGATGACTTCTACGAACAGCGCCTGGTGCTGGAGCAGATCACCGGCCTGACCGGCCGCAAGTACCTCGATGCCGACCTCGACAATGGCATGGACCAGTACCGCGCCATGATGGACGGCGGCGTGTCCGAAGCCGGCCGCCTGCAGCTCACCGTCGGCATCGCATTGTCAGCCGAGCAGATGGCCGCGCTGGACGAAGACATCGTCTGGATGGTGGCCCAGAACGTCGGTGGCGAGCAGGTGCTGGTGCCGGTGGTGTACCTGAGCCAGGCCACCGCCGACCGCCTGCAGCTGGGTGGCGCGGCGATAGCCGGCGAGAGCGTGGACATCCGCGCGAACAACGTGAACAACCAGGGCATGATCAAGGCCGACAGCCGCCTGTCGATCGACGCCGGCAGCCTGCTCAACGACCGCGGTGCGGTCACCTCCGGCGGCAGCCTGCGGGTGTCTGCGGTTGAAGACATCATCAACAAGGACGGCCTGATCCAGGGCGGCAGCGTCAGCCTGGTCGCCGGCCGCGACCTGCAGAGTGTGGCCAGCCTCGGTGTGGCCCGGATTGAATCGACGGGCGACATGGCCATGGTCGCCGGCCGCGACCTGTCGCTGGTCGGTGCGCAGACCAGTGCCAAGGGCAACGCTGCGCTGGTTGCCGGGCGTGACCTCAATCTGAAGACCCAGCAGAGCGGTGCGTCCGGGGAGAACTTCAACCGGACCACGCTCGATGTTGGTGGTAGCCTGGGCCTGCAGGCTGGCAACGATCTCACCCTCACTGCCGTGCAGGTCAAGGCGGGCAACAACCTCAGTGTGGTGGCCGGCAACGACATCAACCTCAACGCGTTGATCACCACGCAGACCACCGCGACCAAGTACGGCAGTTCAACTCGGGAGACGTTGGAAACCAGTGGCCTGAACGCGGGCGGCAACTTGGCGCTCGAGGCGGGTCAGGACATCAATCTGCAGGCGGCGGATCTCCAGGCCGGCAAGAGCATTGCGGCCATTGCCGGGCGTGACCTCAACCTGGACCAGATCACCACCACCGACAGCAGCGAAGAAGACATTCGTCGCAAGCGCTACTCCAAGCAGACCGAAGCCCACAACGACACCTCGCACGGTACCGTGCTGCAGGCGGGGGAAGGTATCGCGTTGGTGGCCGGGCGGGATGCAACGCTGACTGCCGCAACGGTGTACTCCGAGACGGGTGCCATCGGCATTTCGGCAGGTCGCGACGTCACCCTGACCACCGCCGAAGAAACCAGCCACTACGAGCAGGATGAGTGGAGCAAGAAGAAAGGCACCTTCTCCAGCAAAACCACGACCCGTCACGATGAAGCCAGCAGCACCCGCAATGTCGGCACGGTGCTGAGCGGGGAGTCGGTCAACATCGTGGCGGGCAACAACGTGGGCATCGCAGGGTCCGTAGTCGCGGCCGACAACGACATCCGTATTGCCGCCGGCAACAACGTCACCATTGAATCGGTACAGGACACCTTCAGTGAAGACCACAGCTACAGCCAGAAGAAGTCCGGCTTCTCTGCCGGCTTCTCCGGTGGCGTGGCCAGCGTGGGCTACAACAAGTCGCGCAACAACAGCCAGAGCTCGACCGATACGGCGACGCAGGTAGGCTCGGCCATTGGATCCATCGACGGCAATGTGGCGATCAGTGCCGGCAATCAGCTGACCATCGCTGCATCCGACGTCGCGGCAGGCAAGGACATGGCGCTGGCCGCGAAGGACATCCAGCTGCTGGCACGACAGGACACGGTGGATTCGCAGTCCAGCCAATCCAGCAAATCCAGCGGATTCTCCGTGGGTATCACGCTGGATCCCGGTGCGGCCTACCGCGCCGGCCGCGACGCGGAAACGGCCAACCGCGAGGACAGCGGGTCGTTCATCGGTGAAACCACCCGTACCGCAGACGGCATGATCGCCGGTTACCGGGCGGCTACGACGGCCATGGTGGTGCAGGCAGGCAGCCACCGTTCAAACAGCGCCGAGAACGGAAGCACCAGCGACGCGCGCGTCAGCCAGCTGACCGCCGGTGGCAACCTCACCCTGATCGCCACCGACGGCTCGATCACCAGCCAAGGCGCGCAGATGTCCGCGGAGGGCAATGCGGTGCTGGCGGCCAGCAAGGACATCGTCTTCGACGTGGCCCACAACACTGCCGCCAGCGGCAACAGCAGCGATGGCAAGGGCTGGGGCATTGCCAACAATACCGCCCACCTTCCGGTGGGCATGCACAACAACAAGGGCAACGGTGCCGGCGTCAGCGACACCATTACCGGGACGCAGTTGTCCGTGGGCGGGAATGCCACCTTGACCACCTCCCTGGGCGATATCAACCTGACCGGCAGCAACATTGCCGCCGAGGGCAACGTGAACGTCCACGCTGCCGGTGACCTCACCATCCGCAGCGGGCAGGACACGCGCACCAATGCCAATCAGTCCGACAACAAGGCGATCGGCACCGTGGTGGTTTCCGACACCGAGCGCTTCTCGGGTTACCACACCGAACGGCACCGCGACGCCAACGACCAGGTCACCCAGGTGGCGAGCAACGTGGCCAGCTTGGGCGGCAATGTTTCGCTGTCGGCAGGAGGCACCTACACGCAACAGGCCTCCAATGTACTGGCGGCCAACAGCGTGGACGTGGTCGCACGTGACATCCAGCTACTGACTGCCGAGAACAGCGGTAGCCAGATGAGTCGCGACGACAGCCTGAAGGTGGGTGTCTTTGCCCGCGTCAGTTCGCCACTCATTGATCTGGTGAACAACGTAGACGCCGCGCGCCAAGCCGATGGGCGCCTGCAGAACATGCAGGCGCTCGCCGCCGTCGCCACGGGGTGGAACACGTACAAAGCGGTCACCGGCGGGACCCTGGCCAGTGCCGAAGCCGGTGTCGGCTTTGCCACCAGCAAGAGCCAGTACGACGCCAACTACCAGACCTCGCAAGGCTCGACGATCAGCGGTGGTGGCAATGTCAGCATGACCAGCACCGCTGGAGACATCCATGTGGTGCAGGGCAATCTGAAGGCAGGCAGCACGCTGAGCCTGGATTCGGCCAACAACATCCTGCTGGAAGCGGCGCGCAATGAAGCAGCCGAGAAGGCGCGCAGCAGCTATTCAGGTGCGGAAGTAGGCGTCGGCGCATCGGTCGGCGCACAGACCGGCGTGTACGTCTATGCACAGGCCAGCGTAGGCAGCAGCCGCAGCGACGGACAGTCGTCCACCTATCAGAACACCCAGCTGATCGCTGACAATCTTCAGCTGACGTCGCGGGGCGACACCACGCTGCGCGGTGCCTCCGCGCAGGCCAACACGATTTCAGCGGACATCGGCGGCGATCTCAACATCGAGTCGCTGCAGGACCGTATCACCCAGGAGTCCAAGAGCAGCGAGGTAGGCGGTCGTGTGCAGATTTCCTTCGGTACGGCCTGGAGCGCCGGCGGCAGCGCCAGCTCGTCCAAGGCCAGCAGCGATTACACGGGGGTAAACGGTCAGTCCGGCCTGTTCGCTGGTGACGGTGGCTTCGACATCCGCGTCGGTGGCAACACCGACCTGAAGGGGGCCGTGATTGCCAGCACCGCCGACCCGAGCAGGAACTCCCTGATCACCGGCAGCCTCACCGCGTCGGACCTGGCCAACGAAGCCAGCGGCAAAGCCAGCAGCGCCAGCTATTCGGTCAGCAACGACGTGCTGAGCGGCAGCAAGTACGGTGCGGCGATGGGCGTCATCAAGAACGCGATGGGCGAGGGTAGCGACAGCGAGGGCCGTTCAAGCATCACCCGCAGCGACATCGCGGCTGGCACCGTGGTCATCGGCAACGGCGATACCACCGCGTTGGATGGCATGGAGCGCACCGCAACCACGCCGGCCGAAGCGCTGCAGCAGATTGATCTGCAGAAGCTGCAGAACAATGCGGCCGCCGAGCAGATCGGCAAAGCGCTGGTGTATGAGCAGGCGCAGAAGTTCACCGACGAGGCCTACAGGACCATGTTCCTGGAGGAGGCGAAGGTTTACGTGGTCGACCGCGACGAAGAAGACAATGTCAGGAGGGATGCAGAAGGCAAGGCCATTTTCCGTGAGTTGACGGGTGACGAGAAGAAGAGCCTGAAACCGGGCAAGGACGGAAAGATCCACATCGCGGACAACGGCATCAATAACGTACTTGAAGGTGCCGAAAAGTACGCAGACCAGCACTCCACGGCGGACGGTCCGCAGTACTTCATTCATTTTCCCAAGGCAACCAACGGCCTGTCCGAACTGCTAATCGCCGGCTATCAGAAGTACATGGAAAGTGACCTGCTTGGGCTGGCCAATGCAACCGAGCTGACCAAGCAGTACATGCTCGACTACGGTCAGAGCGGACTCCATCTTGATGGCCACAGCCGCGGATCGTTGACCATCGGAAACGCGATGGAATCCCTGTTGAACATGGAAAACCACGTCGGAAAGCTCAGTGGCACCACCATCAGCTTCCTGGGCCCGGCATACAACGCCGCCGCCGCTGACAACCTGTTGTCCAAGCTGCAGGACCGAAATTCCTGGGAGGTTCCGCAGGAAGGCGTACTGACCCTGCAGAACCATGCAAACGATCTTGTCGGTCGCTTTATCGGAAAGAACCCGATTACAGGGGGCGGCACGCCCGACGACTCGTCGTCGCTTTGGGAAAAGCTCCGCGTTCTGGGCGGCACCAATACCCCGCACAACTGCTATGGTGCCGCACCTAAGGGTTGCGAAAGGTTGTGGGAAGGGTCGCCTGGCCTTCAGTCCGCTCCGATCCCGATCAACCAGATTGACATGACAGACGCGAACAAGTTCTGGTACGAGTTCGAGAAGCGTCGGGGAGCGTTCAAGTGATCAGGCAAATCATGGTGATTTTTGCGGTCATTACGATGGCCGGATGCCTTCCCCGGAATGCATTCGCGCCGCCGCCGGACAACTGGGAAATGTGGAGGAAGCCAGGGACCGAGGAGGTGGTGCTGTGGAAGGACCTGCTGAACTGCGGCTATGACAGCCCCTTCGGCGGCCTGCGGGTGAAGGAGCGCGTGCCAAGAACGCTCAGCCAGGGTGCGGGCTCCATGATCTGCATGGAACGGCTCGGCTATACCCACTCTCCTCGAGGACGTGACACCCCGATCTGTCGCATCAGCGGCTGGAAGTCGACAGACGCGTGCCTGTTGGGGAAAGATATTCCGATACCCGATCCCCAAAGGCGGTTGAACGGTGCCTACTGCAAGCAGTACCCCAAATCGCGCGCGTGCCTTCCCTGATCAGCATTGCGCTGCTGGAAACCGTAGAGCGGGGGACCCCTTAGAATCCCCTCATGCCCGAGCTCCCCGAAGTAGAAACCACCCGCCGCGGCCTCGCCCCCCATCTGGAAGGCCGCAACGTCCACGGCGTGATTCTGCGCCGCCCCGACCTGCGCTGGCCGATCCCGCCGGAGATCAGCACGCTGCTCCCCGGGCAGGCCATCCAGGGTGTGCGCCGCCGCGCCAAGTACCTGCTGCTCGATACCGCCATCGGCAGCGCGCTGCTGCACCTGGGCATGTCCGGCAGCCTGCGTGTACTACCGGGCGACACCCCGGTGCGCGCACATGACCACGTCGACATCAGCCTGGACAACGGCCGCCTGCTGCGCTTCAACGACCCGCGCCGCTTCGGCAGCCTGCTCTGGCAGCCGGCCGGGCAAACCCATGAGCTGCTGGCAGCGCTGGGGCCCGAGCCGCTGGATGCCGCCTTCGATGGCGACTACCTGTTCGCCCGCAGCCGTGGCCGCAGCGCCTCGGTGAAGACCTTCCTGATGGACCAGGGCATCGTGGTCGGGGTGGGCAATATCTATGCGGCCGAAAGCCTGTTCATGGCCGGAATCAACCCGCTGCGCGAAGCGGGGAAAATCTCCCGCGCGCGCTACCAGCGCCTGGCCGATGCGGTGAAACAGATCCTGGCCTATGCCATCACCCGCGGCGGCACCACCCTGCGCGATTTCATCAATCCGGACGGGGCGCCGGGCTATTTCGAGCAGGAGCTGCTGGTCTACGGGCGTGAAGGCGAGCCCTGCCGCCAGTGTGGCCGGTTGCTCCGCCACGCCACCATCGGCCAGCGCGCCAGCGTCTGGTGCGGGCACTGCCAGCGCTGAGCCGTCGCGCGCCCGTCGCCTCCCGGGCGGTATAGTCCGGCCAACGTCACCGGCGGGGGTGTGCGATGGACGAAGGACCGGATATCACCGTGTGGCTGGATTCGGCCCGCGCGGGCGACCGCGCCGCGCTCGACCGGGTCCTGACCCTGCTCTATCACGAGCTGCACAGCATGGCCCGGCGGCAGCTGGCCGGGCAGCAGGGGCGCACCCTGGATGCCACCTCGCTGGTGCACGAGTCCTACCTGAAGCTGCTCGGCTCCCGGGGCGCGGCCCGCTTCGAGGACCGCGCGCATTTCTTCGCCTACGCCGCCTCGGCGATGCGCAGCGTGGTGGTCGACTACGCACGCAACCGGCTGACGCGCAAACGCGGCGGTGACCTCAAGCGGGTGGAGCTGCCCGAAAACAGCAGCAGCGGCGTGCGCCTGGATGAAGACCTGCTGGCGCTGGATGTTGCGCTGGCCCAGCTGCATGCGGTGGATGCGCACCTGGCCAAGGTGGTGGAACTGCGTTACTTCGCCGGCCTGTCCGAGCAGGAGATTGCCGATCTGTGCCAACGCTCGGAGCGCAGCATCCGCCGTGATTGGCAGAAGGCGCGCATGTTCCTGCTGGCCTCGGTCGGGGAGCCCTGAACAGCCACGCATCGTCCGGGGAGAGGACCGATGGAGGCGTCACGCTGGCGGCAGTTGTCCTGCCTGCTGGATCAATTGCTGGAACTGCCCGAACCGGCGCGTGAGCAGCGGCTGCTGCGCCTGCGCGCGGAGGATCCGGGGCTGGCCGACGATGTGGAACGTCTGCTGGCGCATGAGCGCGACAGCCACGAGTTCCTTGCACAACCACTCTGGACGGCGCCGCCCGAAGACAGCCGGGCGGGCACGCGGGTCGGTCCCTACCGGCTGCTGCGGCCGCTCGGCGAAGGCGGCATGGGCGAGGTGTGGCTGGCCGAACGGGCCGACGGCCTGTACGAGCGCCAGGTCGCCCTGAAGCTGCTGCGCAGCGGCTACGCCGATCCCGGCCTGCGCCAGCGCTTCAGCCGCGAACGCGAGATCCTGGCGCGGCTGCAGCATCCCAATCTGGCGCAGCTGTTCGATGCCGGCGTGGATCTGCAGGGGCAGCCGTATCTGGCGCTGGCCTACGTGGAAGGCGAACCGATCACCGAGCACTGCCAACGCCTGTCGCTGCCGTTGGAGCGGCGGCTGCAACTGATGCTGCAGATCTGCGCGGTGGTCAGCCACGCGCACGGCAACCTGATCGTGCACCGCGATCTGAAGCCCTCCAACATTCTGGTCACGCCCGAGGGCGAGGTGAAACTGCTGGATTTCGGCATCGCCAAGCTGCTGGACGACGATGACGGCAAGCCGCCCGCGCATCCGCCCACCGAAGCGCGCGCCTTCACGCTGCACTACGCCGCGCCGGAGCAGGTCCGCGGCGATCCGGTCTCCACGCTGACCGATGTGTACTCGCTCGGCGTGGTGCTGTTCGAACTGATCACCGGCCAGAAGCCCTATCGCCTGCGTCGGCACAGCGATGCCGAGTGGGAGCGCTCCATTCTGGACGTGCAGGCACCGCGCGCCTCGGCGGTGATGGCCCGCGTGGCCGCTGCCGGTGGGGAGCAGGCAGGGGCGGCCAGGCGCTTGGCGCGTCGCCTGCGCGGCGATCTGGATACGATCCTGCTCAAGGCCCTGCAGAAGGAGCCTGCGCAACGCTACGCCTCGGTAGAAGCACTCGCCCAGGATCTGCGCCGCTTCCTGGAAGGCCGCCCGATCCACGCGCGCCCGCAGCACGTGGGCTACCGGCTGCGTAAATACGTGGGCCGGCATCGTTGGGGTGTCGCGCTGGGCACCATGGCAGTGCTGGCGCTGCTCGCATTGGCACTGACCGCGCTGTGGCAGATGCAGCAGGCGCGGCGCGAGATCGCGCGTGCGCAGGCCATGCAGGATTTCACCGTGGGCCTGTTCGACCGCGCCGCCGGCGTGCGCCATGGCAGCTTCGATCTGCGCCAGCTGCTGGCCACCGGTCAGCAACGCGGTGAGGCCGAACTGCGCGATCAACCGCTGTCGCTGGCCGAACTGGAAGGCGTGATCGGTCGGCTGCGGATCGGCATGGGCGATTACCAGCTGGCGCTGCAGACGCTGGACCGACAGCGCGCGCTGCTGGAGGAGGCTGGCGAGGTACCGCCCACGCTGCAGCTGGAGGCGGTGACCCAGCGCGGCCGTGCGCTGCGCATGCTCGGCCGCTCCCGAGAGTGCGTGACCCACCTGACACCGATGCAGTCGCTGGCCGCCGAGTACCGCCTGCGGCTGCCGGCCGCGGTGGCCGAGTACCACGCCCAATTGGGGCGGTGCCAACAGCTGTTGGGCTACCGCGACGAGGCGCGCGGGGCGTTCGAGCAGGCCCTGGTGCTGCGCCGTGAGGTGCTGCGCGACACCCCCGGTACCTCGGAGAGCCTCGCCGACCTTGCCGCACTGGACGGTGACGATGGCCGCGCGCCTGCTGCCCTGGCCGGCTACCGGCAAGCGCTGCAGCTGCTGCAGGCTGGTGACACGGTGCGCTACCCCCAGTTGATCGCGCTGCGCCGGCACATGGGCGAGACCCTGGCCGCGCAGGGCGATCTGGACGCGGCCGAGCAGGCCCTGCAGCTTGCCGCCTCCGACGCCGTCGGGCTGTATGGACCCGATCACCCGGAAACCCTGTCGATCCGCCGCCTGCGCGCGCTGCTGGCGATGCAGCGGGGTGATCTGGCGCAGGCGCAGGCGCAACTCCAGCAGGTGCATGCCTTGACCCGGCAGGCCTTGGGCGAGCAGCACCGTGATACCGGGCTGACCTGGCATGCGCTGGGCCGGCTGGCGTTGGAGCAGGGCGACAGCGCGACGGCGATCGATGACTTCACCCGCGCCGTGGCGATCTGGCGCCAGCCCGATTGCGTGGGGCTGCTGCCGCAGGGCCTGTACGACCAGGGTGAGGCCCTGGCCCAGGCCGGTCGCTGGCAGGCCGCGCTGGCCGCCCTGCATGAGGGGCGACAATGGCAGGCGGCGCAGCGCGGCGATGACGATGCCTCGGTGCAGCAGGCCGACCGGCGCATGGCGGAGCTGATCAGCGCCCACGGCAACCCGCGGCAGGCCGGGGAGCAACTGGCGGCGCTGATGCGGCGAGTGGATCGGGCCGGGCCTGCCAGTGCGGGTCTGCAGCGCGCGCTGCAGCTGGCCTGGGCCCGCAACCTGGGCCGCATGGGCCAGACCGTGGAAGCGCGACGTGCGCTGGCGCCCCTGCTGGTGGGCGACGCCGCCGACCTGGACAGCCGCGCGCTGCGCTGGCGCGCCCGTGCGGCGATGGCTGAACTGGACTGTGGCACCGCACCCGCCCGTGCGCGCGCAGTGCTGGAGCAGCTTCAGCAGGAGCTGCAGGCGCAGTGGCCGCAGGGCGGACAGCTGCGGCAGGAGCTCGGGCAGATCCGGGAGCGCTGTGCGCCGGCCACGGTTGCGGCCACCCCGTCACCCCCGCTGGCTGAACGCCGCCCCGCATTCACCTCGGCGAATTAACGTCAGCGTGCCTATGATGGCCGGCCCTCCCTTGCCATCGCTGCCTGCATGCAACGACGCGACTTCCTCCGTAATGCCTCCGTCGCCCTGGCCGCCTTCGGCCTGCCTGCACTGCCGGCCTGTGCCGCGCAGGGCAGCCAGGTCGGCCTGCGCCGGCTGGGCCAGCCGCAGCCGTTCGATTTCGCCTCGCTGAAGGGGCAGGCCCGCGCGCTGTCCCAGGCCGCCTACCAGAGCCACAGGCGCACCCTGCCGGGTCCGGTCGAAGCGCTGAGCTGGGACCAGTACCAGTCCATCCAGTACCGCCAGGATCACGCGCTGTGGGCGGACCAGCCCGGCCGCTACCAGGCCAAGTTCTTCCACCTCGGCCTGTACTTCCACTCACCGGTGCGGATGTTCGACGTGACCGATGGCAAGGCGCAGGAACTGGCCTACGACGGCGCGGCGTTCGACTACGGCAAGAGCGGCCTGAAGGGCAGTCATCTGCCGGCCGACCTGGGCTTCGCCGGCTTCCGGCTCAACACCCGCAAGGACACCGACCGCGACTTCGCCGCCTTCCTGGGGGCCAGCTATTTCCGTGCGGTCGGCAAGGAAGGCCAGTACGGCCAATCCGCGCGCGGCCTGGCGATCGATACCGGCATGGGCAAGCCCGAAGAATTCCCGGATTTCATCGCCTATTACCTGGAGCAGCCGGCGGCCGACTCCAACACGCTGGTGGTGTACGCCCTGCTGGATTCGCCCAGCACCACCGGCGCCTATCGCTTCGCGATCACCAACGGCGATGTGTTGCTGATGGACATCGACTGCGCGCTGTACCCGCGCAAGGCCATCGAGCGCCTCGGCATCGCCCCGTGCACCAGCATGTACCAGGTGGGCGAGAACGACCGCCGCATGGCCTGGGACTGGCGCCCGGAAATCCACGACACCGATGGCCTGTCGATGTGGACCGGTGCCGGTGAATGGATCTGGCGCCCGCTGTGCAACCCGCACAATCTGCGCTTCAACATGTTCGTGGACAACAACCCGCGTGGCTTCGGCCTGCTCCAGCGCGACCGCAATTTCGATCACTACCAGGACGACGGCGTCTTCTACGAGAAGCGCCCGTGCCTGTGGGTGGAACCGAAGGGGCAGTGGGGCAAGGGTTCGGTACAGCTGGTCGAAATCCCGACCGTCGATGAAACCTTCGACAACATCGTGGCGTTCTGGAACCCCGAGGCCAAGCCGCAGCCGGGCCAGGAGCTGTTGCTCGGCTATCGTCTGTACTGGGGCGCCGAGCCGCCGGCGCGTACGCCGCTGGCGCACTGCGTGGCCAGCCGTACCGGCCTGGGCGGGGTGATCGGCAAGAAGCGCGAGTACTTCTCGTGGCGCTTCGCGGTCGATTTCGAAGGCGGCGAACTGGCCGCGCTGATCGACAAGGGCGAGGTGGAAGCGGTGGTCCAGGTCAGCCGTGGCCGTACCGAGATCGTGTCGGCGCGTCCGCTGCGCGAGATCAAGGGCTACCGGGCCATGTTCGATCTGGTGCCGCCGGATGACTCGACCGAGCAGATCGACATCCGCCTGTACCTGCGCAGCGGCGGCAAGACGCTGACCGAAACCTGGCTGTACCAGTACAGCCCGCCGCCGAAGGGCGCGCCGGAACGCACCCTGTATTGATCGCCCCCGTGGGCGGCGACCGCTTAGCGGTCGTCAGCTCCCGGGGGACGTTCAGTGGCCTGCTGCAGGGGAGAGCCGACTTCCACGGTCCCGCGCCGGATCTTCGACCACGTTTCGTCTTGCCAGCGCTGGTATTTATCCGGGTCCCAGTACTTGGGGTCGTACAGCCGATCGGCCTTGATGGTTTTGGTGACGCCTCCCTCGCTGTAGACGATATCCACGTTGTTGGACATCGAGCCAGTACGGCTGCCGGTCATGGCCCGCCGCCCGCGATTGAGCACTGCCGCGATGCGAGGCTTGGCAACCTCATCGCCGTACTCAGCACGCAACTCGCTGGCCTTAGCGCGCGCCACGGCGTGCTGCTCCAGCGGTAGGGACGCCCAGTACTGGTTACGAAGGTCGACAAACAGCGGGTATCCACGCTCTGCTGCGACGTCCATCCAAGCGAAAGCCATCACAGGATCGGAGGGCATTTCGACGCCGAACCAGTACATTTCACCCAGGTATCCTTGAGAAGGCTTGTCGGCATAACGCGCCGAGAGCCGAAAGTTCTCCATCGCTCCCTTGGGATCTCCCCGATGCAGCGAGGCAACACCCCATTGGCGATACATCATGTCCGGATGGCTGTCCATGAAGCCTGCGCCGACCACGGTGGAGCCCATATCGAGCGAAGAGGAGCCACTCTGCGCAAACAGAGGGAGCGGACAAAACAGCAACAGCAGGGTGAGCGGGGCCGCAGCGCGCTTCATGGAAAATCCATCTTCATCCGTTGGTTGATGCAGCGTAGGCTGCATAGCGCCGACTGTACATCTGTCGAAAGCCATGGGTTTATAGCGGCAGACGCGCCTGCATCGGGTCGATGCGGCCCTCACCGCGCGTGATCTTCTTGAACTCCGCGCGGCTCACCGACACGTAGCGCTCGTTGCCTCCGATCTCCACCTGCGGGCCGTCCTGCACCGCGTGACCGTGTTCGTCCACGCGCACGGTCATCGTGGCCTTCTTGCCGCTGTGGCAGATCGTCTTGATCTCCTGCATCTCGTCGGCCCAGGCCAGCAGGTACTGGCTGCCTTCGAACAGCTCGCCGCGGAAATCCGTGCGCAGGCCGTAGCAGAGCACCGGGATGCGCATCTGATCGACCACCTCGCTGAGCTGCCAGACCTGGCTGCGGGTCAGGAACTGCGCTTCATCGACCAGCACGCAGCCCAATGGACCGTGCGTGTCGATGTCATCGGCGATCAGCTGCTGCAGGTCGGTGTCCTGCTGGAACGCGATCCCATCAGCCTTCAGGCCGATCCGTGAGGCCACCACGCCGCGCCCGGCGCGATCGTCCAGCCGTGGTGTCAGGATGGCCACGCGCATGCCCCGCTCGCGGTAGTTGTGTGCCGACTGCAGCAGCGTCGTGGTCTTGCCGGCGTTCATCGCCGAATAGTAGAAATAGAGCTTGGCCATCGGCCAATTCTAGACGCCCAGGCCCGTCCCGGGGCCGTTAGATGCGGAGGCCGGACGCTTTTGTCCGGTGAGGGAGATTTGCACGCCCCGGCTGGACGGCCCGCTACAATGCCCCTCCCCTGGAGATGGCATGCACGGTCTCAATCCTCCCCAACACGCGGCAGTGATGCACTGCGAAGGTCCTCTGCTGGTGCTTGCGGGCGCGGGCAGCGGCAAGACGCGCGTGATCGTGGAGAAGATCGGTCAGCTGATCGCCAGCAAGCGCTACCCGGCGCGGCGGATCGCGGCGATCACCTTCACCAACAAGTCGGCCAAGGAAATGCGCGAGCGCGTGGCCAAGCGCCTGCGCGGCGACGATGCCGATGAAGTGACGATCTGCACGTTCCACGCCCTGGGGCTGAAGTTCCTGCAGATTGAGCATGCGGCCGTCGGGCTCAAGCGCGGCTTTTCGATCTTCGATGCCGACGATTCGACCGCGCAGGTCAAGGACCTGATGTACGGGGCCAAGCCGGACGACATCGAGGACGTGAAGAACCTGATCTCGCGTGCCAAGAATGCCGGGCTCTCGCCCGAGCAGGCGATGGCCGCGGCGCGCAGTACCCGCGAGAAGGAAGCGGCCAGCGTCTATGAGCGCTACCAGCTGCGCCTGACGGCCTTCAATGCAGTGGATTTCGATGATCTGATCCGCCTGCCGGTGCAGGTGCTGGAAGAAAATCCGGAGATCGCCCTGGCGTGGCGTGAACGGATCGGCTACCTGCTGGTCGACGAATGCCAGGACACCAACGATGCGCAGTACCGGCTGCTCAAGCAGCTGGCCGGCAGCAAAGGTAACTTCACCTGCGTGGGCGATGACGATCAGTCGATTTACGCCTGGCGCGGTGCGAACCCTGAAAACCTGCAGCAGATGGCGCGCGACTATCCCGCGCTGGAAATCATCAAGCTGGAGCAGAACTACCGCTGCTCCAACCGCGTGCTGCGCGCGGCCAACGCGCTGATCGCCAACAACCCGCACGAGCACCTGAAGAAGCTGTGGAGCGACCAGGCCGACGGCGAGCGCATCCGGGTGTGGGAATGCCGCAACAGCGAGCACGAAGCGGAAAAGGTCGCGGCGGAAATCTCCTTCCTGGCGACCTCCAAGAAGATTCCGTGGAGCGATTTCTGCATCCTGTTCCGCGGCAATTTCCAGTCGCGGCCGCTGGAAAAAGCGCTGCAGCTGGTGCGCGCGCCGTATCACATCACCGGTGGTACCGCGTTCCTGGAGCGCCAGGAGGTCAAGGACACGCTGTCCTGGCTGCGCCTGCTGGTGAACCCGGACGACGATACCGCCTTCATGCGCGCGGTGCAGTCGCCCAAACGCGAAGTGGGCGCCGGTACGCTGGCCAAGCTGGCCGAGCTGGCGTCGGAAAAAGATCTGCCGATGGCGCATGCGGCCGAAGCGATCGGCGCGCTCTCGCAGTTGCCGCCGCGCGCGGCCAACGGCCTGAGCCGCTTCACCGACATCCTGCGCGACCTGCGCGCGGAGATGCCCAAGCTCAGCTCCGGCGATCTGGTGCGCAAGCTGGTGAAGGACTCCGGGCTGGTCTCGGACCTGCGCAGTTCGTGCAAGGAAGAGTCCGTGTACCAGCGTCGTCTCGGCAATCTGGAGGAACTGGCGCAATGGTTTGAAGGCGGCCCGCGGGGTGCATCGACGGCGGATCTGGCCGCGCAGCTGGCGTTGCTGTCGCGCAACGATAAGGACGATGGCGGCAACCAGGTGCGGATGATGACCATGCACGCCTCCAAGGGCCTGGAATTCCCGTACGTGTTCATCATCGGCTGCGAGGACGGCGTACTGCCGCACCAGGTCAGTCTGGACGAAGGCAACCTGCAGGAAGAGCGGCGCCTGCTGTATGTGGGCATCACCCGCGCCAAGGTGCAGCTGTGGATGAGCTACAGCAAGCTCACCCGCAAGTTCGGCGAGCATGTACGGCTGAAGCCGAGCCGTTTCTTCGACGAGATTCCCGCTGAGGAAATGCAGCGCGACGGTGCCGATCCCGTCGCCGATGCGGCGCGCAAGAAAGAGCGTGCGAGTGCCGGCTTGGCGGCGATCCAGGCGTTGTTCGACTGACCCAACGCCCTGGTAGAGCCGACCGTTGGTCGGCTGCCGTACGCCGGGTAGCGCCACCCCATGGGTGGCTGTACGGCACAATCGGCCTATCACCCTTCACCGGTATCCGCATGTCCGCCGTGATCCAGACCGACCGCCTGCATCTGCGCCTGATCGACCCCGACCATGACGCCGCCGACATGCTGGCCCTGCTCAACGAACCGGGCTTCATCCGCAACATCGCCGACCGCGGCGTACGCACCCTGGCGCAGGCGCGTGACTACACCGCCGAGCGCGTGCTGGGCAGCTACACGCTCAACGGCTTCGGCATGTACGCCGTCATCCGTCGCGACGATGGTGCATGGCTGGGCAATGCCGGCCTGGTGCGTCGTGCCGGGTTGCCGGCACCGGATATCGGCTATGCGCTGCTGTCGCAGTACGAAGGCCACGGCTACGCTTTGGAGGCCGCGCGCGGGGTGATGCACTACGCACGCGATGTACTCGGCCATGCCGATCTGTACGGCATCGTCTCGCCGGACAACGTGCGCTCGGCCGCGCTGCTGCGCAAGCTGGGCATGGAGGATCGCGGCGATCTGCTGCTGCCGCCGCCACACGAAGCAGTGGTGCTGCTGTTTGCCACGCCGGGTGCGCCGGCCATCTGATCCGGTAGAGCGCGGCCCTGCGCTCGATCCCCGGCCGGTAGAGCCGACCGTTGGTCGGCTGCTCTCACCCCCCCAACTGCGCGCGCAACGCCGCCAGCTGCTCCTGCAGCTCGGCCACCGTGGCTTCCAGCTGCTGCACACGCGACTCCAGCGCCGGATGGGCGGCACCGCCAGCTCCAGCGCCGGACGGCGCCGACCTGTACTGCTCGGCCAAGGCCTGCACATCCACCGGGCCACCCAGCAGGTGCATGTAGCGGTCTTCGCGCTGGCCGCTGGCGCGCGGCAGCTGGACCGCCATGCCGCGCTGGATCATGCGCTCCAGGTGATGGCGCAGTTCGTCCACGTCCTGGAAGCGGACCAGGCGCTCGCTGCGGGTCAGCAGCTCGTTGAGGGTCTGCGGGCCGCGCAGCAGCAACAGGCCCAGGATCGCCAGCTGCTGGCGGGTCAGGTCCAGCGCGGCACCGGCGCGGTGCTCGTAGCGCTCGGCGCGCGAGGAGTACTGCTGGCGCGCCAGGCCCAGGGTCTCCAGCTGGCGCAGCGCGTGGTGCACATCGCCGGCCGACAGGGCCATCACCGGCTCGCGGGCGGTTTTCTGGTTGGCGGCCACCTGGGCGGCGTTGACTGTCAGCGGGTAGGCGTCCGGAGTGGTCGCCTCCTTCTCGATCAGGCAGCCCAACGCGCGGGCCTGGGCCGCGCTGAGCACGGGCAGGGCAGGGGTCTGGGTGTCGTCGGTCATGGGGCGCTCCGGGGTGTTTCAGGGGCGTGCAGCATAGCCGAGCCCCGCCTGCGGCATGAATGCCGCGGGACAAGCCGGTAAACTGGCGCGAATCTGTTGCCGGTGAATGCCATGCGTCGTAGTGCTGTTTCCCTGTCCGTGCTTGCCTGCGCCGTGATGGCGCTGAGTGCCTGCAAGCGCACTGAAACCCCGGCCGATGCCGTCCCGCCGGCCGCCGCTGCCGCCGCGAGCGCGCCGGCCGCCACCGGCGATGCCGCCGTGGCCGCCAACGACAACCTCAATGCCGTGCTGTGGATCCAGCGCTCGCAGGAATACCGGGCGATCACCGAGCAGACCTACCGCGCGGCCGCCGATCACCTGGACAAAGCGCTGAAGGAAGCCAACTGGGACGCGCTGGTGCCCGAAGAACGCGGCAATGCCGCCAAGGGCCTGAAGCCGGCCGTGGTGCTGGACGTGGATGAAACCGTGCTGGACAACTCGCCCTACCAGGCGCGCCTGGTGCGCGATGGCACCGAATATGACGAGCTGAGCTGGGACCAGTGGGTGGCCGAAAAGAAGGCCAAGGCGATTCCGGGTGTGGTCGATTTCGCCAAGGCCGCCAACGCCAAGGGCGTGACCCTGCTGTACATCTCCAACCGCGCCGTGCACCTCAAGGACGCCACCCTGGCCAACCTGCGCGAGCAGGGCCTGCCGGTGGCCGATGACAGCGTGTTCCTCGGCCTGGGTACCGTGGTGGAGGGCTGCGAGCAGGCTGGCAGCGAGAAGAACTGCCGCCGCCGCCTGGCCGGCCAGCAGTACCGCGTGCTGATGCAGTTCGGTGACCAGCTGGGCGATTTCGTGGAAGTCACCGCCAACACCAATGAGGGCCGTGACGCGCTGCTGCAGCAGTACCACGACTGGTTCGGCGAACGCTGGTGGATGCTGCCCAACCCGACCTACGGCGGCTTCGAGCCGGCGCAGTTCAACAACGACTACAGCCAGTCGCGCCAGGCCCGCCACGATGCCAAGCGTGCCGCGCTGGACTACGCACCGTGAGCCGCGCCCCGCTGCCGCTGCGTGACGAGGAGCGCCTGATCTTCGCGCTCGACGTGCCGGGCCGCGCTGACGCGCTGGCCTGGGTCGATCGCCTCGGCGATGCCGTGTCGTTCTACAAGATCGGCATGGAATTGCTGGCCTCCGGCGAGTACTTCGAGGTGCTCGACGCACTCGCCGCGCGCGACAAGCGCGTGTTCGTGGACCTGAAGTTCTTCGACATCCCGGCCACCGCTGCGGCGGTGATCAAGCGGCTGTCGCAGTGGCCGGTGAGCTACGCCACCATCCACGGCTGGCACCCGGCGATGATGGAGGCCTGCGCGGCCGCCAACGGCAGCGACATGCGCCTGCTGGCGGTGACGGTGCTGACCTCGATGGGCCGCAGCGACCTGGCCCAGATGGGCATCGACCGCGAGCCGGTCGAGGTGGTGGTCGAACGCGCGCTGGCCGCCCAGGCCGCCGGCATCGACGGCGTGATCGCCTCCGGTCAGGAGGCCGGGCCGATCCGCGCCGCCACCGGCGCTGGCTTCTCGATCGTCTGCCCGGGCATCCGCCCCGGCGGCCCGGTCGGCGATGACCAGAAGCGCACCGTAGGCGTGGCCCAGGCCTTTGCCGATGGCGCCGATGCGATCGTGGTCGGCCGTCCGATCCGCCTGGCCAGCGATCCGCAGGCCGCTGCGCGCGCCATCCAGGCCGAGATCGCCCAGGCGCTCGCCGCGCGTTGAGGCGGTGACGGGGCGCCCGTCTCCCCGACGTTTTCGGCGCAACAGGTTTTTCTGTACATTCAAGGGCTTGCGCATATGGCGCAGCGTCGGCAGGGTTGCCGGCTTGCCGCTGTCACTGAACAGGCCGCAAGATGCGGACCGGTCCGGGGAGTCCGAATTCATGTCCATGTCGTTGAAGCCGTGGCGGTACCGGGGGCATGCGTTGGCACTGGCCCTGTGCGGGTTGGTGCTGCTCAGCGCCTGCAAGGGCAAGCAGATCGATCCGGATGCGCCTGCGTCCGAGCCGGTCGCTGCCCTGCAGCAGCTGGCCCAGCGGGTGGCCGACAATGATCTGGTCGGCTACGCCAAGGCAGCGGTGCCGCCGGCCCAGTACGCCCGTCTGCAGGGCGCGTGGAGCCAGGGCCACAGCCGTTGGCCGCTGACCGAGCTGCCGCTGGATGGGCAGTTGTTGCCGATGCTGGCCGCACTGTCGCGGCCGGATGCGCCGCAGCGGCTGCAGCGTTCCTTCGATACCCAGATCGCCGGCCAGGCCACCCAGGTCCGTCAGGCGGCCCACTCGATGGGGTTGTTCGGCGAGCAGTACCTGCGCAACCAGAGCGAGTACAGCGACAGCGAGCGCGCCCACTACACCCAGGTGGTGAACGCGCTCAGCCGCTGGGCCGCCGCGGCGCCACTGACGGACAAGCAGCGGGCGAAGACGACCATCACCCTGCTCACCGCGACCGCGCGCACGGCGGGGCTGTCCACGGATGCCGAACTGCAGGCCGCGGGCATGGAAGCGAGCCTGCGCCGGCTCGGGCCCTTCATCAAAGCCTTCAAGACGGCCCTGGCCAGTTACGGGCTGTCGCTGGACGGCGCCTTGACCGAGCTGCGCGGCGAGCTGACCTCCGAACTGGGCGACGACGCGGTCGTGCGCATCCAGTACACGCTGGCCGGCGAGCAGATCGAAGCGCAGGTGCGGATGACACGGCGCGACGGTCACTGGTACGTGACCCGCACGCTGGAAGACACCGATGCGCTGCTGCAGGCCGCCGACGCTGCGCAAGCTGAACATGACGCCCGCCAAGCGGCCGACGCAGAGGCCGCCGCGACGGTCAAGGACGGTGCTTCTGCACCGGCTAAGCCATAATGAAGCCGATGCCGAACCAGAATCCCCTGCCTTTCCCCGGCGAAGAGCCGCCCAAGACGCCGGACGCTACGTCCTCGTCGCCCGATTCCGTGCCGTCCGACGGTGCTGCCGCCCCGGTTCCGCCGGCTGCTGGCGGGACCGCAGAGGCCGTTGCCGTCAATGCGGAACCGGCGGCCTTCGTGCCGTCGGCGATCGTGCCCGGCACGCGCGCGCCCACCGGCCGCCCGCCGTGGTGGGCGCGCCTGCTCGGCCGCCTGGTCGAGCCGTGGCTGTCGCTGAAGATCGAACCCGAACACCCCGGCCAGTACAACGATGGCCGTCCGGTGGTCTACGTGCTGGAGGACTACGGTCTGTCCAACGCGCTGATCCTGGACAAGGCCTGCCGCGAAGCCGGCCTGCCCTCGCCGCTGGTGCCGATCGCCGGTGACCCGACCGGGCGCAGGCGCGCCTACCTGGCGCTGTCGCGCCGGAGCAGCAGCAACTCGCTGATCCCCGAGCAGCGCGGCGCCAAGACCCACTCGGACTCGCTGGCCAAGGTCCTGCAGGCGCACCGCGCCCGCGGCGAGCTGGACGTGCACCTGGTGCCGGTGTCGATCTTCGTCGGCCGCGCGCCGGACAAGCAGAGCGGCTGGTTCGCGGTGCTGTTCTCGGAAAACTGGGCCCTGGTGGGCCGTTTCCGGCGCCTGCTGGCGGTGCTGCTCAACGGCCGCAGCACGATCGTGCGCTTCGCCCCGCCGATCTCGCTGCGCACCACGGTCGATGAGGGGCTGGACCCCGAACGCACCGTGCGCAAGCTGCAGCGCGTGCTGCGCACCCATTTCCGCCGCATTCGCGAGTCGGTGATCGGGCCGGATCTGTCGACCCGCCGCCTGCTGGTGGACAAGGTGCTCGACGCGGACACGGTGCGCGAGGCGATCGCCTCACAGGCCAAGCGCGACAACTCCAAGCCGGCCGATGCCTGGAAGAAAGCCCACGCCTACGCGTGGGAAATCGCCGCGGATTACTCCAGTCCGGTGGTGCGCTCGGCCAGCTTCATGCTCAGCCATGTCTGGAACCGCATCTACGCCGGCGTGCTGGTCCACCACCTGGATAAGTTCAAGGCGGCCGCGCCCGGGCACGAAGTGGTCTACGTGCCCAGCCACCGCAGCCACATGGATTACCTGCTGCTGTCCTACCTGCTGTACGACCGCGGCATCGTGCCGCCGCACATCGTGGCCGGCATCAATCTGAACCTGCCGGTGGTCGGCACGCTGCTGCGCAAGGGCGGTGCGTTCTTCATCCGCCGCTCGATCCGCGGCAACGCGCTGTACTCGGCGGTGCTCAGCGAATACGTGGCGCAGCTGGTCGCCGGCGGTTACTCGATCGAGTACTTCGTCGAAGGCGGCCGCTCGCGCACCGGGCGTCTGCTGCAGCCCAAGGGCGGCATGATCTCGATGACGCTGCGCGCGTTCCTGCGCCAGCCGCGCAAGCCGGTGCTGTTCCAGCCGGTCTACATCGGCTATGAAAAGCTGATGGAAGGCGGCAGCTACCTGGACGAACTGTCCGGCCGGCCGAAAGAAAAGGAATCGATCTGGTCGCTGCTGTGGTCGATCCCCAAGGTGCTCAAGCAGAACTACGGCCAGGTCGTGGTGAACTTCGGCGAGCCGATCGCGCTCAACGACGTGCTCGCCCAGCGTGCGCCGGAGTGGAACGGCCAGCCGGTCGGCGAAGACGAGAAGCCCTCGTGGCTGTCCGGCACGGTGGATCACCTGGCCGAACGCATCCAGGTGCATATCAACGGGGCGGCCGACGTCAATCCGATCAACCTGCTCGCGCTGGCGCTGCTGTCCACGCCCAAGCATGCGATGGGCGAGGCGGACCTGATCGCGCAGATCGAACTGTGCAAGACCCTGCTGGTGGAGATGCCGTACTCGGACCGGGTGACGGTGACCCCGCACTCGCCGGAGCGGATCATCGCCCACGCCGAGGAGATCAACGTCCTCACCCGCATCAAGCACCCGCTGGGCGACGTGCTCAGCGTCAGCGGCGACACCGCGGTGCTGCTGAGCTACTTCCGCAACAACGTCATCCACCTGTTCACCGCCTCGTCGTGGGTGGCCTGCTGCTTCCAGAACAACCGCCGCATGAGCCGCACCGGGCTGGTCCAGCTGGGCCGCACGGTGTATCCGTTCCTGCAGGCCGAGCTGTTCCTGCCGTGGACCGAAGACGAGTTCGCCCAGCGCATCGAGCAGACCATCAACGTGTTCGTGCGCGAAGGGCTGCTGCAGAACATCAACGATGACGACGGCGGCATCCTGGCGCGCAACACCGGGCAGACCGACGAAGTCTTCCGCCTGCGTGCGATCGGTCATTCGCTGCAGCAGGCGTTCGAGCGCTATTACATCGCGATCTCCGTGCTGGTGAAGAACGGCCCCGGCACGTTGGGTGCGGCCGAGCTGGAAAGCCTGTGCCAGCAGGCTGCGCAGCGCCTGAGCCTGCTCTATGCGCCGGCCGCGCCGGAGTTCTTCGACCGCACCTTGTTCCGCGGCTTCATCCAGAAGCTGCGCGAGCTGCGCCTGGTGTGGCCGGATGAAAACAGCAAGCTGCTGTTCGATGCGCGCCTGGACGCGTGGGCGAAGGATGCGAAATTCATCCTCGGCCGCGAACTGCGCCATACCATCGAGCGCGTCAGCCCGGAAGCGGCCAAGCCGGAGGAACCGGTCACCCAGGATTGACGACGGCCCGTCGTCAATCCGACGTATCGGGACGAATCCGAGCGTATCCGGATCTTAGTGCGTTCGCCAGCAATCCGTAGGTACCGACCGTTGGTCGGTACCCGCGCGCCAGCGCGGCACAACGCTACGCCGGCTCGTCCGGAATCAACATGTCTTCCAGCTTGGCGATGCAGTCCTTCAACTGCAGCTTGCGCCGCTTCAGGCGCTTGGCTTCCAGCTCATCGTCGCCGTTGGCGGCCATGCGCAGGATCTGCTCATCCAGCGCACGGTGCTCCTGCCGGAGCGTGGCAAGGCGGGCGCTGATATCGGTGGGTGTCATGGTGTCCACAAGCTCCGAGCATACACATCCGGGATGACCGCCGGGAGTGAACGCAGTCACTTCCCGGCACCTGTGAGGGTGCGTCCCAGCCGGTAGAATGAAGGGATGAGCGCCGCCGTCATCCGCCTGCCCGATCCCGTCCCGCGCGCCCGCGATCCGCGCGCGCCCGGCGGTGTGCAGGACCGGCTGGCGCGGCAGCTGCGTCGCCAGGTCGGCCAGGCCATCGCCGACTTCGGCATGATCGAGGCCGGCGACAAAGTGATGGTGTGCCTGTCCGGTGGCAAGGACAGCTACACCCTGCTCGACATCCTCTTGCAGCTGCAGAAAAAAGCGCCGGTGCCGTTCGAGCTGGTCGCGGTGAACCTGGACCAGAAGCAGCCGGGCTTTCCCGAGCACGTGCTGCCGGCGTACCTGGCCTCGATCGGTGTGCCGTTCCAGATCATCGAGCAGGACACCTATTCGGTGGTCAGCCGGGTGATCCCGGAAGGCCGCACGATGTGTTCGCTGTGCTCGCGCCTGCGCCGTGGCGCGCTCTACCGGCATGCGGCCGAACACGGCTTCACCAGGATCGCGCTGGGCCACCACCGCGATGACAGCGTGGCCACGTTCTTCCTCAATCTGTTCCACCACGCCAAGCTCTCGGCGATGCCGCCCAAGCTGCGCAGCGACGACGGCCAGCACATCGTGATCCGCCCGCTGGCGTATGTGAGCGAAGCGGACATCAGCGCCTACGCCCAGGCGCGCGCGTTCCCGATCATTCCCTGCACGCTGTGCGGCAGCCAGGACACCCTGCAGCGCCGCCAGGTGGAGCAGATGCTGCAGCAGTGGGAGCGCGACCAGCCCGGCCGCATCGACCAGATCGCGCGCGCGCTGGGCAACATCCATCCCTCGCAGCTGGCCGATCCGGCGCTGTTTGATTTCATGGCACTGGGGCGCGCCGCAGCCGCCCCGCTGCCCGACCCGCCGGCCTGGGCCGGCACTGCCCACGACCCCGGCGACGCCCCCGGCCCGGCCTGAGCCACGCCGGCGCGCCCGCCCTCCCTTTCACGCTCTTACTCTGGACGTCCATGTTCTTTCGCAACCTGACGCTGTTCCGCTTCCCGACCGCCACCGATTTCTCCGACGTGGACACCCTGCTGCCGCAGGTGCTGCTCAAGCCGGTCGGTCCGCTTGAAATGAATTCGCGCGGCTTCATCTCGCCGTTCGGCCGTGAAGAAAAAGCCGTGTTCTCGCACCGCGTCGGCGATGCGCTGTGGCTGACCGTCGGCGGTGAGGACAAGATCCTGCCGGGCGCGGTGGTCAACGATCTGCTCGCGCGCAAGCTCGAGGAAATCGAAGAGAAGGAAGGCCGCAAGCCCGGTGGCCGCGAGCGCAAGCGCATGAAGGACGATCTGCTGCACGAGCTGATGCCGCGCGCCTTCGTGAAGAGCTCGCGTACCGACGCGCTGATCGACCTGACCCACGGGTACGTCGCCGTGGACTGTTCGAGCAGCAAGAAGGGCGAGAACATGATGTCCGACATCCGTGGCCTGCTCGGCAGCTTCCCGGCGATGCCGCTGAACGCCGAAGTCGCCCCGCGCTCGATCCTGACGGGCTGGATCGCCGGTGAGCCGCTGCCCACCGGGCTGAGCCTGGGCGAAGAGTGCGAGATGAAGGATCCCGCTGAGGGTGGTGCAGTGGTCAAGTGCCAGCACCAGGAACTGCGCTGCGACGAGATCGACAAGCACCTGGACGCCGGCAAGCAGGTGACCAAGCTGGCCCTGGTCTTCGAGGACAACCTGTCCTTCGTGCTGGGCGACGACCTGATCGTGCGCAAGCTGAAGTTCCTGGATGGCGCGCTGGACCAGCTCGAGCATGCCGACGATGACGGCCGCCGTGCCGAACTGGACGCCCGCTTCGCCCTGCAGAGCGGCGAAGTGCGCCGCCTGTTCCTGCTGCTGGAAGAGGCCTTCAAGCTCAGCAAGGCGGACTGACCGGTTCCGATCAGTCCCCAGTCATGCGCCGGTCACGGCCGGCGCTATGCTGTACCCATGTCCGGATTCCTCCGCCGCCTGATTTCGCCGGCTGTCAGCACGCTGCAGCGCGATACGGTACGGCTGCGCCTGGAGGATGCCGAGATCGATGTCCTGCGTGTGCGCGATCCGCGCGCGCGAAGGATCAAGCTCAGCGTCGATGAGCGCGGTGTACGCCTGACCCTGCCGCCGCGCGCCAGCCTGGTGATGGGCGAGCGTTTTCTCGACCAGCACCGCGGTTGGTTGTCCGAGCAACTGCGCAGCTACCAGGCCACCAACCTGCCGCCACCGCTGGTGATCGGCGAGGCGGGCGTGCTGCCGCTACGCGGTGAGCTGCTGCCGCTGCGCTGGGAAACCGGCCGCTACGCGCACATGCGCGTGGACGAGCAGGGCGCCTGCCTGCACTGGCCCACGCGGGGCACCGATGCCACGCTGCGCCGCACCCTGCGCGAGTTCTACGAAGCGCAGACGCGCGCCGATGTCGGCCAGTGGCTGCCGCGCTATCTGCCCGGCCTGCCGCGCGCACCGGCGCGGCTGCGGCTGAAGGTGATGTCCTCGCAGTGGGGTTCGCTGGCACCGGACGGCAGCATGGCGCTGGATCTGGCCCTGGTGCTGGGGCGACCTTCGGCGTTCGAGTACGTGCTGGTGCACGAGCTCTGCCACCTGATCCAGGCCAATCACTCGCCAGCGTTCTGGGCCGAGGTGGAGAAACGCTTTCCGGCGTGGCACGCCGAGCGGGATTACTTCCAGCTCGAAGGGCGGCGCCTCAAGGCCACGCTGCGGCAGCTGCTGACCCCGACACCGTAACGCTCGCCACCCACCGGTAGTGCCGGCCGCTGGCCGGCAATCGCGCGAGGTGCGGTGGTCGTCAGTTCCCCGCGCGCAACGCCGCCGCCTGCGCCCAGCGCGCGGCCACCCGTGGCGCGGTGATGCACACGGCCTGATCGGTCACGGTGGTGACGGCGCGCTCCAGCAGCTGGATGTCAGCCTCGTGCTGGCGAGCGACGTGCGGGTCCTCGAAGAAGATCGCGCGCTGGCAATGGCCTTCCAGCACGCGGTCGGCAATCTGCGCATCGCCGCCCATCGGGCCGCTCTGGTAGCGCGTCACCCATTCCTCGCCCTGTGGCCAGCCGCGGCTCCACGCCAGTTCGTTGAGGCGCTGGCCAGTGGTGCCGGTGCCAACCCGGCGGCGGAAGCGCGACAGCACCGCGAAGTGTTCATCGGCGAAGGCCAGCATCGCCGGTTTCATCGCGTCATGCGCAATCAGCGCCAGTGTGTGCTGCTCGAAGGCATGCAGATCATCGGCACCCGGGTCCGGTGCCAGGCCGGCGTGCAGGCGCTCCACCTCGACCCAGTCGCGCGCGGTGGCGACGGTGGAGATGAAGGGCTTGCCGTGGATCACACACTGGCGCTTGAGCGCGGTCGCTTCCGGAAACACGGAGGAGGGATCGACCGGGTCCATCAGGTAGATCGCGCCATCCAGCGTGCGCTCCGGCGTGCCCATCCCGACCACCTCGGCCACCAGCTTCATCAGGCCGCCCTCGCGGCCGTTCGGGTAGCGCCGCAGCGGGGCGAAGTCCTGCAGGAAGCCCAGCCGCTGGATCGCATCGAAGGTACGCCCGACCGCATGCAGCTCGACGCCCAGTTCGCGCAGGCCGGTATCGCTGGCGCGCAGCCAGCGGAACAGCGCGGCGTGCTTGTCGTGGTGATGCAGGCGGTTCGCGGCCAGGCCGATGCGCATGGGGGCAGTCCAGAAGGAGTCGTCGCCAGTGTAAGCCGTTCAGGTTGCACCGATGCAAGCTGCGAAACGTGATGCGGCTCACGCGCCTTCACGCAATTTCGTACTTGTTGCATGGTGTCGGCAGGGGCCATATCCGACAGTGGTGGTCGTCCGTCAATCAGGAAACCCCTGCCATGACCCTCTCCCTTTCCTCCGTTGCCGCATCCTCCCCATCCGCTGCCGTGGATCAGGGGACGCGCATCCGCGCGCTGGCCGCTGTGCTCCGTGACGCCCCGCAGGCCGATGCCGAGGTCCTGCTGGCCGGGCTGGCGCGCATGCTGGATGCGCATATCGGGCGCGGCCACGATGATGTGGTCAGCAACCGCCGCATCCGCGATCAGCTCGACAACATCGAGCTGCTGATGGCGCTGGAGATCGAGCGGGCCGGCGTGCGCCACACGCCGGTACCGACGGTATCGCGCGCCGCGTGAGAGGCGCGCTTCGTTAGGGCACGCCGTTACGCCGAGAGCAGTTGCACGATGCTGCCGGCCGCATCGCGGCCCTCGGCCACCGCCGTCACCACCAGGTCCGCACCGCGCACCGCATCGCCACCGGCGAACAGGCGCGGGTGGGCGGTCTGGAACGGCAGGCGGCCACTGCCACCGGCCACGATCCGGCCGTTGTTGCCGGCCTCAACCCCCTGTCCGGTCAGCCAGGCCGGCGCCGTCGGCGAGAAGCCGAAAGCGATGATCACCACGTCCGCTTCCAGCAGCGACTCGCTGCCCTCGATCGGCACTGCATTGCGGCGGCCCTGGGCGTCCGGATCGGACAGGGTCGTCTCGACCACCATCACCCCGATCACTTCGTCATCGGCACCGGCCTCGATCGACAGCGGCTGGCGGTTGAACAGGAAGCGCACGCCTTCCTCGCGGGCATTGGCCACTTCGCGCGCCGAGCCGGGCATGTTGGCCTCGTCACGGCGGTAGGCGCAGGTCACCTTGGCCGCGCCCAGGCGGATCGCGCTGCGCACGCAGTCCATGCCGGTATCGCCACCGCCGAGCACCACCACGCGCTTGCCTTCCAGATCGGGCAGGGCGATCTGATCTTCCCAGCCCGCGATCGGCCGGCCATGCGCGTCGCTGCCACTGACGATGCGGCTGTTCTGTACCAGGAACGGCAGCGCCGGCAGCACGCCCTTGAGGTCCTGGCCGAGCAGGCCACCATCGGTATAGCGGTACGCGCCGGTGCCGACGAACACCGCGTCGTACTCGGCCAGCAGATCATCGATGCTCACATCGCGGCCGATCTCCACGCCGAGGCGGAACTGCACGCCCATGCCTTCGAGCACATTGCGGCGGCGGCTGATGACGGACTTGTCCAGTTTGAAGCTGGGGATGCCGAACTGCAGCAGTCCGCCGATCTGTTCGTAACGGTCATAGACCACGGCCTGGATGCCGGCATGCGCCAGCTTGTCGGCGCAAGACAGCCCGGCCGGGCCCGCGCCGATCACCGCCACGCGCTTGCCGGTGGCTTCCACCGCACTCATATCCGGGCGCCAGCCGGTGGCCAGCGCGGTATCGACGATGTATTTCTCCACCGCACCGATGGTGACCGCACCGAACTCTTCCAGCGTGCAGCTGCCTTCGCACAGGCGGTCCTGCGGGCACACCCGGCCGCACACTTCCGGCAGCGGGTTGGTCGAGTGGCACAGCGTGGCCGCTTCGTGGATGCGGTTTTCCTGCACCAGCTGCAGCCACTGCGGGATCGCGTTGTGCACCGGGCACTTCCAGCTGCAGTACGGGTTGCCGCAATCCAGGCAGCGCCCGGCCTGGAACTGCGCGTCTTCCTTGCCGAACTTGCCGTACAGCTCGCCCCAGTCGCCGGAGGTGCGCAGTTCGACCGGGATGCGCTGCGGCATCGTCCGGGGCAGATCGAGGAACTGGAAAGCTTGCTTGCGGCTCATGGCTTGCTCTGTGGTGAGGTTGCCGGCCAGCGGCCGGCACTACAGCGGTGGGAACACGAGGCGCCGGTCGATACCGGCGCTTCTCCGCGCTTACGCAGCGCGGCGCAGTGAGTCGGTCAGCGATTCGATGCTGGCGGCCTTGGGTTTGACCAGCCAGAACTTGCCGACGTAATCGCGGAACTCATCGAGGATCTGCTGCGCCCAGATGCTGCCGGTCAGTTCGCGGTGGCGGCTGATCAGTGTATGCAGGTGCTGACGATGATTCTCGAAGCCTTCGGCCGAGATGCGGTGGATGTCGATCAGTTCGTGGTTGTAGCGATCCACGAAATCGCGGTCGATATCCAGCACGTAGGCCAGGCCACCGGTGAAGCCGGCACCGAAGTTGAGCCCGACCTTGCCCAGCACCAGCACGATGCCGTCGGTCATGTATTCGCAGCAGTGGTCGCCAGCCCCTTCGATCACCGCCAGCGCGCCGGAGTTGCGCACACCGAAGCGCTCGCCGGCCCGGCCCGCGGCGAACAGCTCGCCACCGGTGGCGCCGTACAGGCAGGTGTTGCCGATGATCGCGGTGTTGCGCGCCTCGAAGCGCGCGCCGCGCGGCGGGCGCACCACCAGGCGGCCGCCGGCCATGCCCTTGCCGACGTAGTCGTTGGCTTCGCCCTCGACCTCCAACTGCAGGCCGCCGACGTTGAACGCACCGAAGCTCTGCCCGGCCGTGCCACGGAAGCGCAGGGTCAGCGGCGCATCGGCCATGCCCTGGTTGCCATGCGTGCGTGCGATCTCGCCGGACAGGCGGGTGCCGATCGAGCGGTCGGTGTTGTGGATCAGGAAGCGGTGTTCGCCGCCGAGCTTGCCGGCGATCGCAGGCGCGAGCAGGCCGTCCATCTGCGTGGCCAGACTGTCCGGCGATTCGTACAGACGCTGCGCGGCGCAGTGGCTGCCGGCGTACTCGGCCGGGTTGAGCAGACGCGACAGATCCACCTTGACGCCGGGGCGCGGGGAGACCTCCAGCTGCTGCAGCAGGTCGGTGCGGCCGACGATCTCGTCCAGCGAGCGCACGCCCAGGTAGGACAGCCAGCCACGCACTTCCTCGGCCAGCAGCCGGAAGAAGTTCTCCACGCGCTCGGGCAGCCCGGTGAAGTACTGCGCGCGCAGGCGCTCGTCCTGGGTGGCCACGCCGGTGGCGCAGTTGTTGAGGTGGCAGATGCGCAGGTACTTGCAGCCCAGCACGATCATCGGCGCGGTGCCGAAGCCGAAGCTGTCCGCACCCAGCAACGCGGCCTTGATCACATCCAGGCCGGTCTTCAGGCCGCCATCGGTCTGCAGCAGGGTGCGCCCGCGCAGGTCGTTGGCCACCAGTGCCTGGTGCGATTCGGCTACGCCCAGTTCCCACGGGACGCCCGCATAGCGGATCGAGCTGACCGGGCTGGCCCCGGTGCCGCCGTCATGCCCGGACACGGTGATCAGATCGGCACCGGCCTTCACCACGCCTGCGGCGATGGTGCCGACACCGGCATGGCTGACCAGCTTCACCGAGACCAGTGCGGTCGGGTTGACCTGCTTGAGGTCGTAGATCAGCTGGGCCAGATCTTCGATGGAGTAGATGTCGTGGTGCGGCGGCGGCGAGATCAGACCGATGCCCGGCTTGGCATAGCGCAGCCGCGCGATCAGTTCGTTGACCTTGTGCCCGGGCAGCTGGCCGCCTTCGCCGGGCTTGGCGCCCTGCGCGACCTTGATCTGCAGCACCTCGGCGTTGACCAGGTATTCGGCGGTGACGCCGAAGCGGCCCGAGGCCACCTGCTTGATCTTGCTGCGCTTCTCGGTGCCGTAGCGCACCGGGTCTTCGCCGCCTTCGCCGGAGTTGCTGCGCCCGCCAAGCCGGTTCATGGCGATGGCCAGCGCTTCATGCGCTTCGGGCGACAGCGCACCGAGGCTGATCGCCGCCGTGTCGAAGCGGCGGAACAGGTCTTCGGCCGGCGCCACCTCGTCCAGCGGGGTCGGGGTGGGCGCGGCCTTGAGCTGCAGCAGGTCGCGCAGCGCCGAGACCGGGCGGCCGTGCACGGCCTCGCAGTAACGCTGCCAGTCCGCGGCATCGCCACTGCGCGCGGCGCGCTGCAGGGTCATGACCACGTCAGGGTTGTACATGTGGTATTCGCCGCCGTGCACGTACTTGAGCACGCCGCCCACATCCGGGCGCAGCAGGTCGTTCCAGGCGCGCACGGTGAGCTCGCGTGCCTCGTCGTCCAGACGGGCGAAGCCGACGCCGGCCACGCGCGAGGCGGTGTCCGGGAAGCACAGGTCCACGACCTCGTCATCCAGCCCGACGATCTCGAACAGCTGCGCGCCGCGGTAACTGGCCACGGTACAGATGCCCATCTTGGAGATGATCTTGGACAGGCCCTTGTAGATGCCCTTGCGGTAGCGGCGACCGATCTGCGACTGCTCGCCGCCCTTGCTCAGCTGCAGGATGCCGCGCCGACCCAGATCGAACAGGGTCTGGTAGGCCAGGTACGGGTACACCGCGGTGGCACCGAAGCCGAGCAGGCAGGCCATGTGGTGCGGATCGCGCGCGGTGCCGGTTTCCAGGATCAGGTTGACGTCGCAGCGCAGCCCGGCGTTGGAGAGGTGGTGGTGCACCGCGCTGGTGGCCAGCAGGGCATGCACCATCGGCCGGTCGGCCACCGGGTAACGGTCGCTCAGCAGCAGCATGACGATGCCTTCGCGCGCGGCGGCTTCGGCCTCGGCGCAGATCCGCTCGATGCCGGCCTTCAAGCCTTCGTCCAGGCTGTAGGACAGATCGATCAGGCGGTTCTTGTCGGCGTACTGCTCCATCTTGATCAGCTGGCGCAGCTTGCGCTGGCTGAGCACCGGCGAGTTGAGGATGACGTGGTTCACCGTCTCCGCGCCGGCGTGGAAGATGTTGGTCTCCTTGCCGAGCTGGGTGGACAGCGACATGACGCAGTCTTCGCGCAGCGGATCGATCGGCGGGTTGGTGACCTGCGCGAACGCCTGACGGAAGTAATCGTAGAGCGGGCGGCTGTGCTGGCTCAGCACCGCCATCGGGGTGTCATCGCCCATCGAACCGGTGGCTTCCTGCTCGGTCTCGGCCAGCGGGCGCAGGATCTGCTCCACTTCCTCGGTGCTGAGCTGGAACAGCTTGTGATAGCTGCGCAGGGTGCGCTCGTCGAAGGGTTCTTCCACCAGCGACGGATCGATCAGCTCGGTCTGCAGGTAGGTCACGCCCTGCTGAAGCCACTGCTTGTACGGCGCGCGGCCGCGGTTGATGCGGTCGATGGCGTCCGAGTCGAGCAGGTCGCCGCGCTTGAGGTCGATCGCCATCATCTCACCCGGGCCGAGCTTGCCCTTGCGCACCACGCGCTCGGCCGGCACTTCCCACACGCCGGCTTCGGAGGCGACCAGGAAGTGGCGGTCGGAAGTCAGCATCCAACGCGCCGGGCGCAGGCCGTTGCGGTCCAGCGTGCAGGCGGCATAGCGCCCATCGCAGGCCACGATGCCGGCCGGGCCGTCCCACGGCTCACTGTTGAGGCCATAGAACTCGTAGAACGCGGCCAGGTCCGGATCCTTGAACTCCAGCGACTGGGTCGCCGGCGGAACCAGGATGCGCAGCGCCTGGATCAGGTCCATGCCGGCGCTGACCATCAGCTCCAGCATGTTGTCCAGGCTCTGCGAATCCGAGCCGTGCATGGAGATCACCGGATCGAACTCGCCGATGTCGAAGCGCGGGGTCTTCCACACCTTGCTGCGCGCCTGCGCCCAGCGGCGGTTGCCCTCGATGGTGTTGATCTCGCCGTTGTGCGCCAGCATCCGGAACGGATGCGCCAGCGGCCAGCGCGGCAGCGTGTTGGTGGAGAAGCGCTGATGGAACACGATCGCGCTCGAGGCCAGATCGTTGCGCTGCAGATCCACGTAGAAGCGGCTGAGCTTGTCCGGCAGCACCATGCCCTTGTAGCTGATCGCATTCGGGCTGAGCGTGGTGACGTAGTAATCGGCGTGCCCGCGCAGCTGCTGTTCGCTGCGGCGGCGGGCCAGGAACAGCGCCAGGGTGAAGGCGGCCTCGTCCTGCGCGGCGCCGGCGTCGACGAACACCTGCTCGATGTGCGGCAGCGTATCGCGTGCGAGCTGGCCGCAGACACTGGGATCGGTCGGCACCACGCGCCAGCCGACCGGCTGGCAGCCGGCGTCGCGCAGCTGCTGTTCCAGCGTGTCGCGGCAAGCCTGGGCGGCGGCGGTGTCATGCGGCAGGAACACCACGCCGGCAGCGAAGCGTGCCCCCAGGGTGAGGCCCGCTTCGGCGGCGAGTGCTTTGAGGAATACGTCGGGGCGGCGCAGCAACAGGCCGCAGCCGTCACCGGTGACACCGTCGGCGGCAACGCCGCCGCGGTGGGTCATGCGCGAAAGCGCGGCAATGGCGGTATCGACCAGCAGTCGGGACGGCTGGTCGTCGAGCTGGGCGACCATGCCGAAACCACAGGCGTCGCGCTCATCTTGCGGGTCGTAAAGCCCTTGGCGGTTGCGGGGGGCCATCTCTGCCTCGATGCGATGTCAGGTGAGCGGCGACACTCGTCCCCGCTCAGTCCTTGCAGCGCGGGTCGAAGCACCGGATGACCCGACTAGATCACAGTTGTTGCAACGCCGCAATACACGGTTGCAGGCGCAACCAAACCCCTGTGTTTCCCGTGTTTTTCCGCTCCCTGTTCAGCCGCAGCGGACGCTGGCGACCACGTTCTTGCCGTCCACTTCGATGTTCAGGCGCTCACCGACGAAATCCATCGTGGTCATGTCATTGGGCTTGAGTACGCGCAGCGTGGTAGCGCCGGCATCCTGCTGGGCCTGACTGCCGATCTGCTCGGTGTAGGGCTGGCCGACCAGGCTCTGCACCTGGGTGGCATCACAGTTGCCGACCGGCGGCGCTTCCAGCGCCTTGCCTGTCTCATCGGTGGGCGCGGCGGCGGCTTCGGCCGCCTTCTGTGCATCGGTGGCGACCGCTTCCTGCTCGTCCATGGGCGGGGCGCTGCAGGCACCGAGGACCAGCAGGGCGGGGAACAGGGCGATCAGCCCGAAAGAACGCCGCACGCGGCGGAACGACAGAGGCGACATCGATACTCCTGAAAAGCGACCCAGTAAACGTTGGAGGATATCGCCAAGCGCGGTGTGAGGTGTTTGTGTTGCGTTATTGACGCGGTGCCGCACCGGCACCGGCGACACTGCGTTCCCCTGATCCGCGCCGCCTCCATGAGCCCGAGCCGCACTGCCACCCCTGAAGCCGCCGCCGCCCGCCAGGCCGGCCTGCGCTACGTCAGCGATGAACTGCCCGGCATTGCCCGCCGCAAGGCCGGCAAGGGCTTTGCCTACCGCGATGCCGATGGCGCGGCGGTACGAGATGCCGACACCCTGGCCCGGATCCGCGCGCTGGCGATCCCCCCGGCGTACACCGATGTGTGGATCTGCGCGCTGCCCAACGGCCATCTGCAGGCCACTGGCCGGGATGCGCGCGGGCGCAAGCAGTACCGCTACCACGCTGATTGGGCGCGGGTGAGGGGCGATGGCAAGTTCGATCGCATCATTGCCTTTGGTACCGCCCTGCCCACGCTGCGCCGGCGCCTGCGCCGCGATCTGAAGCTGCCCGGCTTCCCGCGCGACAAGGTGCTGGCGATCGTGGTGGCGCTGCTGGCACAGACGCTGGTGCGCGTTGGCAATGAAGTCTATGCACGTGACAACCGCTCTTACGGGCTGACCACGCTACGCAACCGACACCTCGCGCTGGTAAAGGGTGGCCGGGCGCAGATGCGCTTCCGGGGCAAGTCCGGGCAGGCGCATGAGGTGGATGTGGATGACCGCGAACTGGTCAAGCTGATCCGGGGCTGCCAGCAGCTGCCCGGGCAGGCGCTGTTCCAGTACCGCGATGACGAGGGCGCGGTGCAACCGGTGGACTCGGGCATGGTCAACGACTATCTGCACGATGCGATGGGCGAGGATTTTAGCGCCAAGGACTTCCGCACCTGGGGCGGCACGCTGGAGGCGATCCGTCAGCTTGCCGCGACCGAATTGCCCGAGCCCTCCAGTGAGCGCGCGCTGGCGGCATTGCAGAAACAGGTGGTATGCGAGGTCGCCACCCTGCTGGGCAACACACCGTCGGTGTGCCGCAAGGCCTATATCGATCCTTGCGTTTTCGATGGCTGGCGGGCCGGCTCATTGAAGGCCCTCGCCGGCCTGCGCGGCGAGCGCCAGTGGGAACTGGCCACGCTGAAAGTACTCAAAGCCGCGCGGCGCACCGTCCGGCGCGCCCGCGCGGGATGAGCGCAGCGGTCAGCCGCAGTAGAGGGCGGTGATGTTGTTGGTACGACCGGTTTCGATGGTCAGCCGTTCGCCGCCCTGCGCTGCCCCCGGGGTGGGATTGGCCGCGCCACTGGCAGTGGCGCCACTCGCGGCACGTTCGCTGCGCACGACGATGACCTGCAGGCTGTCGCTGTCCACGCGGGCACGCTCGACGGTGGCTTGCGATGCTGCCAGGCCCACGGCACCGCGCACCTTGTCCACGTGGCACTG
The DNA here is from genome assembly GCF_056861555.1 of Stenotrophomonas sp. K-6. Taxonomy (NCBI): domain Bacteria; kingdom Pseudomonadati; phylum Pseudomonadota; class Gammaproteobacteria; order Lysobacterales; family Lysobacteraceae; genus Stenotrophomonas; species Stenotrophomonas sp. K-6. The sequence continues at coordinate 184,136 of NZ_JBSPUC010000004.1, forward strand.
GCCGGAAATGACGCCGTCGATCGGCTGGACCTGCGCGACAGGGGTGCTGCTGCAGGCGGACAAAGCAAGGACGGCCACAGCCGCGGACAGGTAACGAAGCATGCGACGCACTCCATGGGAATTACGCTCAGGGTGCAATGGTGCCCGTATGCGGCGCATGAATCCTCTACACGGTGTGGGCACGTTCCATTCACTGTCCCTGGCCGCCGGGTTGACCATAGTGGGGCTGCGCATTTCCACGGCGGCCATCGCCGCGACGAACAAGCGCCCGCGTGAGATCCACGCATCTGATCCGGCAACAGGAGTCGAACATGGCCACGGCCAAAACCCGTAAGACCACCAAGACCCCCACCTCCCGCAAGCGCCCGCGTCCGGGAGAGGCGGCTGCCGCTGCGGCCGAACCGCGTACCCGCACCCCGGTCGTCAAAACCGCTACACGTAAGGCCGCCGCCACCGATCCGCGCGCTGCGCGCGTGGCCGCCCGTCAGCGCCGTCTGCAGGACCAGGAGAAGGCAAAGGACGCGCGTGCGGCGAAGAAGGCCGCTACGTCCAAGACCAAGAAGGCCACCCAGGCCGGCACGCGTCGCCAGCCTGAGAAAATGCCGGCCGAGCAGCTGGCCAAACCCGGCAACGAACACGAAATGCAGCTGGCCCCGCGCTTCCTCGCGCCGGACTACCAGGGCAGCGGCAAGCTCAAGGGCAAGCGCGCCATCATCACCGGCGCGGATTCGGGCATCGGCCGCGCGGTGGCCGTGCTGTTCGCCCGCGAAGGGGCGGATGTCGCCGTACTGCACCTGGATGAAAAGAAGGACGCGCAGATCACCCGCGAGCACGTCGAGAAGGAAGGTGGCCGCTGCGTGGTGATCGCCGGCGACGTGCGCGATCCGGCGTTCTGCAACAAGGCGGTGAAGCAGGTCGTCAAGGCGTTCGGCGGTGTCGACATCCTGGTCAACAACGCCGCCTTCCAGTTGCACTGCGACCGCCTGGAAGACCTTGAGGACGACCACCTGCAAGAAACCCTGCAGACCAACATCGGCGGTTACATCCAGATGGCGCGCGCGGTGCTGCCGCATCTGGGCGAGGGTGCCAGCATCATCAACTCCGGCTCGGAGACCGGGCTGTTCGGCAGCAAATCGCTGGTGGACTATTCGGCGACCAAGGGCGCGATCCATGCCTTCACCAAGGCGCTGGCCAGCCAGCTGCTGCCACGCGGCATCCGGGTCAATGCGGTCGCCCCGGGTCCGGTCTGGACCCCGCTGAACCCGGCCGACAAGAAGGCACCGGATGTCGCCGAGTTCGGCCAGGACAGCGACATGGGCCGTCCGGCGCAGCCAGAAGAGCTGTCGCCGGCGTACGTTTTCCTCGCCTCGCCGATCACCGCCAGCTATATCAGCGGCGTGATCCTGCCGGTCATGGGGGGGCCGCGCGGCTGACAGACGGCATCCTGTCCAGAAGGGCCACCGAGGATCACCTCGGTGGTTCCCATCAGTACCCAGGCCGATGGCGTGAACATGCCGCCATGGCCCTCCGCCGTTCGGCGTCCATCTCCCGTCCATCCCATCCGCACATTGACTAAGCAGCCGCTGGCGCATGGCCAGCGGCCGAGCGCAGCTGACCGTTCGTCGGCACGCACCCTCCGGCACTTGACGACATCTGTAGTCACTGGCACGGTAGCGACACGTGTAGTCATAGGGAGTGCGCCATGCGCGGCAAGACCATCGGGGACCAGGAACTGGCCCTGCTGCAGTACATCGCGGAACAGGACCGCCCCAGTGTCGGCGAAGTCGCCGCCGGGTTCGGTGAGCCGCGCGGGCTGGCACGCTCCACCGTGCTGACCATGATGGAGCGCCTGCGCGCCAAGTCGTACCTGAGCCGCAAGCAGGTGGGCGGCGTCTACCGCTATGCCACCACCAGCGGCCAGGACAGCGTGGTACAGGGCGCGGTGGCCAGCTTCGTGGAGAAGACGCTGCAGGGCTCGGTGTCGCCGTTCGTGGCGTTCATGTCGCACAAGGTGGACGTCAGCGATCAGGAACTGGCCGAGCTGGAAGCGCTGGTCGAACAGTTGCAGTCACGCAAGCGGGAGGGCTGAGTGATGGACATGATGATGAGTGAAGTGCTGATGCGGCTGGGCTGGACCAGTGTGCAGAGTGCGGTGCTGGTGGCGCTGGTCTGGGGTGTATGCCGCCTGCTGCCACAGCTGCCGTCCGCGACCCGCTGCCGGCTGTGGTGGCTGGTGGCCGCGCAGGCGGTGCTGGGCCTGTTCTGGAGCAGCCCGCTGGAACTGGCGGTGCTGCCGGCACCGGCAGCAGTGACAGCGCCGGCGATGGCGCTACCCGCGTTCGACGCTGCTGTGCAGGCCGCGCCGGTCACGTACGCCGCCAATGCGGCAGAGACCGCGACGATGACAGCGTCCTGGCCCTTGCTGCTGCTGGCCGTGTGGGCTGCCGGTGTGCTGCTGATGCTGGTGCACAGCCTGCGCGGCTACCGCGCCAGCCGCGCGCTGGTCCGCAGCGCCACCGAGTGCACCGACGCCGGCCTGCAGCAGGCGCTGCAGTTGGCCGCCGAAGCGCATGGCCTGCGGCGCTCCCCGCAGCTGAAACTCTCCGCGCAGATCCGGTCGCCGCAGTTGATCGGCCCGTGGCGGCCGGTGCTGCTGCTCCCGGCGCGCGAGCTGCCGATGATGTCGGCGGACGATCTGGACATGGCGCTGACCCACGAACTGATTCATCTGCAGCGTCGCGACCTGTGGTGGGGCCTGCTGCCGGCGCTGTCCCAACACCTGTTCTTCTTCCACCCGCTGGTCCATGTGGCGGCCCGCGAATATGCGCTGGCCCGCGAGGAAGCCTGCGATGGTGCGGTGGTGGCCGGGCATGATCACTGCCGCCATGACTACGGCCGCTTGCTGGTGCAGTTGGGTGTGGCGCCTCGTCCCGCCGTCGGCGTGGCCAGTGCCTCGCCGAACCTGCGCAGTCTCAAGCGCCGGCTGCGGACGCTGCAGCAGACCCGCAGCGTCCCGCGCGTGGCCGCGCTGGCCATCACCGCGCTGTTCGTGGTGATCGGCGTTGCCCCGTTGCGGCTGGTGGCTGCACCGCCGCCGCCGGCCCCGCCCCAGGTACCGCCGGCACCTGTCGCGCCGACCCCACCGGCACCGCTGCCTGCTCCTGCCCCGCGTCCGGCACCGGTGCCGACGCCCGAACCTGTTCCGGCACCTGAGCCTGTTTCGGCCCCGGAGCCCCCCGCTGCACCACATGCACCGGAGCCGCCCAAGGATCTGGATGACGGCATGTCCTTCGTCACCCACGGTCAGCTCAACATCAGCCGGCAGCCTGCGCAGGCCTTCGTGTTGATCGGCGGCGAGAGCAATTTCGTCGATGCCTCCGTCGCCGACCTCAAACAGGCCCGACGCGATGCCGGCAACGATCAACCGACCTTGTGGGTCCGCCGAGGCCAGGACCGCTATCTGATCCGCGATCCCGCCGTGCTCAAGGCGCTGGGACACGCCCAGACGGAAGTGGCCGCGCTCGGAACCGCGCAGGCCGAGCTTGGCAACCGCCAAGCGGCCATCGGTCAACAGATCGCGGCGGCGTCGTTGCAGATCACGGCCGATGCAATGGCCTCGGTGGATGTCAGCGCGGTGGTCAACAGCGCGATCCGCGATGCCGGTCTGGATGCGGCTGTGGAAGCCGACCGGGCGGCCCGCCAGTCGCGCGCATCGGCTTCCGCCGCCAGCCAGGCCGCACGCGAGGCACGCACCGCCTCGGCCAGGGCGGTGGACGCCCGGCAGATTGCCCTGGTGGCGCGTGAGCAGGCTGAGCTGGGCAAGGAACAGGCCCGGCTGGCACAGCAGCAGAGTGTGGCCTCGGCGCGTGCGGTGCGCGACGTGCGGGCCGCGATCGATCAGGCGCTGGCCAACGGAAAAGCACAGCGCGTGCGTCACTGATGGGTACACGCCAGGGCGGCCTGCGTGCCAGGCCGCCGGTTGCAACCGATCACCCGCAGTTGGCGCGCACGATCCTGTTCTGTTCGTCCACTTCGATGCTGAGGCGGTCTTCGCGGTAATCCATGGTCATCGCCATGCCCGGTTTGAGCACGCGCGCATTGCGGGCGCCGCTGTCTTTCACCGCCTTCTGGATGACCGCCTCGGTAGCGGCCTGCCCGGTCAGGCCGGTGAGCGTTTCCGGATCGCACTGACCCCCGCTGCCGGCCACCGCGGGTGGGGCCGTCGAGGTCGGGCTGTCAGCCGGCGGTGCGGCGGTCTTGCCCGGATGACTGCAGGCGGCCAGCGGCAGGGCACAGCCCAGGGCGAACAGAAGGTTCAGACGCATGCGGTGGTCCTCCCACGGTAAGTACCCGCAGTGTCCGTGGGTCGGCCTTTACACCGCGTCAATGGCCTGCAGGGCCAACGTCTCCCGATCACGCTGCTCCTCGGCCACCAGCCGCCGCATCAGCAGCGCCAGGGTCACCACATCCTGGTGGTTGTGCTCGGCCACCCGGCGCAGGTTCACCGCGCTACCACCCCGGAGGTAATTCAGCCACGCCGCGGGGGCTTCCGAGCCGGGCAGGTCGTCCTCGCGCACGATCTGCAGCAGCTGCCGCTCGATCGTGGCCAGCCGGCAGTTCTCCCAGGTGCCGCGATAGCGGCGGCGCGTCGGGAACAGCAGGTCGACGTGATCCAGCGGCGTGATCGGGCAGCGCTGCCGGGCCAGCCGATAGCGCGTCTTGAGCAGCGGGGCGTCGTAGCAGCGCCCGTTGTAGCTGGAAAACACCGTGCTCGGCTGCAGCCAGCCGGCGAACTCGCGCAGCATCGCGGTTTCCGCGGCCATCGTCGTCATCAGCAACTGGCGGATGCGCAGGCCGTCGCCGCGCTCGGGATGGGTGTGCCAGTCCGCGGCACCGATCATGAAGGCGCGGGTACCGGTGCCGCCGGCCAGGCCGGTGGTTTCGGTATCGAAGAACAACAGGTCCTGCGGCCGCACCTGCTCGCCGTCGCGCTTGGCAAACGCCAGCGACAACGGTTCGGTCGGAATGGCCTGGGTGACGAACGATTCGATCAGGAACAGGCCCGGCGCGATCTCATCACCCGGCACATGGCGGTCCTTGGCGTTCTCGCGCGGGTGGGCCGTGCCGAGGCCGCGATCGCGCAGCCCGAGCAGACGGCGCAGGCCACCGATCTCGGGTTTGCGCAGCGCGGGCGCGGGGACAGGAACAGGAACAGCAGGCACCGCCGGCGAGGTCTCGCGTGCGGCGGCGCCGGTCGGTTTGTGGCGGATCTCCTGCTCCACCCAACCGAAGACGGAGGTAGGCGCGGGTGTGCGTGCGCGTGCGTCGTTGGCGGCGGCCGGGAGGGCAGCGGTGGCTGCATCGCCGGCAGCGCCGGTGTCACCGGCAACGGATGCTGCTTCGGTGCCGGTGGCCGGTTCACGGGCCGGTGCCGGCGTCGCATCACCGGCCTGCCGGCGCAGCAGGCGCAGCTTGTCCAGGCTCAGGCTCACGGGGCGACCATCTCGGCGTCCAGGCGCTCCTGCTCGGCCGCAGAGGGCAACGCCGCACTGTCGAACAGCGCCAGCACCTTCAGCGCCAGCGCCTTCGGCGTGGTGGCATCGTCCTCCTGGCCGGCCAGCACCGGGCCGACGCAGGCCGGGCAGCCGGCCTTGCAGTCGCAGCCCTGCACCAGTTCGCGCGCACGCAGCAGCAGCTCGGCCTGGCGCACCCACAGCGGCTCGCTCAGGCCCACGCCGCCGGGGAAGTTGTCGTACAGATATACCGTGGGCACGAACTGCTGCTGCAGCTCGATCGCGCTGGCATCGAACTCGGCGCCACGCAGCTGCCCGCGCCCGCTCTGGTCGGCCACCGCGAACCACGCACCATCACCATTGCCGACCGCCTTCTGCAGGTCGCGCGCATCGGCCATCACCGCCACCGTGGCGACGATGTGCAGCGCGTAGGCGGCGCCGAGGAAACCGTCCAGCGCTTCCTGCTTGCTGTCGAACGCGGTCAGCAGCAGCGCCTGCGGCAATTGCCACCACACCGCGGTGGTGTGCAGCTCCTGGTCGGGCAGGTTGACCGGGCCGTAGCCGATGTTCTCGTGCGTGTAGTAGCGGATCTTCTTGTAGCCGGCCACGCGGCGCACCACGTGCACCTCGCCGTGGTGCGAATCGCCGCGCCCGGCGATGCAGCCGTCAAAACGGTCCAGCACTTTGAGCTTGGTGAAGTCGATGCTGTCGGTGTAGTAGTCCACGTGAGTGCGGGTGACGTAAGCCTTGCGGCCTTCCCAGTCCAGCCGCTCCACCTGGTAGGGGGTGGACTGCACCATGTGGATGGCACCCTCATACAGCGTCAGCGCGGCGGCGGAGTAATCCACCTCGGCGATGATCTGCTGCTTGCCATCGCTGCGATCCACCACCACGAAGTTGCCATCGGCGACCGAGCGCAGGCTGACCGCATTGGCTGGATAACTGTCGGCGATCCACTCCCAGCGGTCGCCTTCGCGATGCACCACCTCGGTCTCGGCCAGGGCTTCCAGGAATACCAGCGGGTCGATCGGGCCGAACGGGTCGCCGGCCAGGAACGGCAGCTCAAAGGCGGCGCAGCGGATGTGATCGAACAGGATCAGCGGCTGGTCCGGCGCAGTACGCGCATGCTCGGGCGAGGCCTCGGCGAAGAAGTCCGGATGGCGTACCACGTACTGGTCCAGCGGCTGCGAGCTGGCCACCATCACGCCCAGTGCGGGCTGCTGGCGCCGACCGGCGCGGCCGAAACGCTGCCAGGTGGCGGCGACGCTGCCCGGATAGCCGTTGAGGATCACCACGTCCAGGCTGCCGATGTCCACGCCCAGCTCCAGCGCCGAGGTGCTGACGATGCCGTCGATCTGCCCGGCGCGCATCGCCCGCTCGGTCTCGCGCCGTTCGGTGGGCAGGTAACCGCCGCGGTAGGCGCGGATACGGGCCGGCTTGCGCGGGTCGTGGTCGAAGATGTCCTTGAGGTACTTGGTCAGCACTTCGACCATCAAGCGGCTCTGCGCGAAGATCAGCGTCTTCAGCCCGGATTTGATCGCGATGCGGGCGATGCGGTTGCTCTGCGAGCGTGCCGAGGCGCGCAGGCCAAGATCGGCGTTGACCACCGGCGGGTTCCACAGCAGCACGTGCTTGGGCCCGCTGGGCGCGCCGGATTCAGTGATCGCGGTGACCGGCGCTTCGATCAATGCCTCGGCATGCGCCTGCGGGTTGCCGATGGTGGCCGAGCACAGGATGAACTGCGGCTCCACGCCATAGAACGCGCAGATCCGCTTGAGCCGGCGCAGCACGTTGGTGACGTGGCTGCCGAACACGCCGCGGTAGGTGTGCACCTCATCGATCACCACGTAACGCAGGTTTTCGAAGAACTGCGCCCACTTGGTGTGATGCGGCAGGATTGCCTGGTGCAGCATGTCCGGGTTGGAGACCACGATGTCGCCATGCAGGCGGATCGCCTGGCGCGCGTCACCCGGCGTATCCCCATCGAAGGTGAAGGCTTTGACCCCCAGGTCGCCGGCGCGGTTGAGCTCCAGCAGCTCGGCCACCTGGTCCTGGGCCAGCGCCTTGGTGGGGAACAGGTACAGCGCCTTGGCCTTGCCCTGCATGGCGGCGCTGACCACCGGCAGGGTGTAGCACAGCGACTTGCCGCTGGCGGTCGGGGTCACGATGGCCACGTGCTCGCCGCGCTGGCTGGCCTCCCAGGCCTGCGCCTGGTGGCTGTAAAGCTGCTCGATGCCGCGCGCCTTCAGCGCGTTGACCAGGGCCTCGGGGACATCGGCCGGGATCGGCGCGTACTGGCCCTCGCGGGCGGGAATCGTGAAACTGCCGGTGATGCGGTCGGTGTAGCGGCGCTGCAGGCGCGCGGTCAGCAGCGCACCATCGCGGGAGGGCAGCCCATCGGTGGTGGCGAGGTTGCGCTCGGCGTCCTCGGTGCGCTTGGCGAGTTCGTAAGCCATGGTCACAACGGTCTGCAAAGGACGCTATGGAACCATGACGGCGTCTCAATGTCTGAGACATCACGAATCGGCGGGGTGAATGGTTCAGTGCGCGCCGGCGTTTTCTGGACAGCCGCCAGCAACGAAATCTGAAGGCGGCATCCGTATGCTTGAGGGAGCCCGCACACACAAGGATGGCGCCGCAGTGGCATTACGTGGACACCAAGGTGCAGTTCTGCTGGCCAGCCTGCTGCTGGTCACCGCCGCACAGGCCCAGCAGGCCGATCCACCTGCAGTCGTGGAACCGCCGCCCGCGCCAACGCAGGGCGATGTCACCACGCTGGGCGAGGTGCGTGCCCTCAAGCCCGATGATGAGCCGCTGGATCTGTACCGTTTCAAGAATCCGGTACAGGTGCAGCCCAACCGCTTCAGCCGCACCTGGAGCGAGCCGCCGTCGCCTGAGCAGGTCGGCATGAGCGGTGGTTATCTGATGATGGGCATCAACAAGGGGCTGGCCGCCGCCGCGCAGGGCGTGAACAAACTTACTGGCGGACCGGATCAGATCCAGTCCGCGACCGCGCGCCCACCGCCGGAACTGACCGAGGAAGAGCAGCGTCGCGCGGAGGAGGTGTGTGCGCAGCAGGGTGGGTGCCTGGCGCTGCCGTTGAAGTAATCATTCCAGCGCTGTGCTGCGCAGCGCAGCGCGTCAATGCGCGGCAGGTCCTGGCCGTCGCCGCTCCAGCCACCACAACAGACCCGCTGCCACTACGAAGGCCAGCAGCCACCGCCAGCGCGTGCCCGGGGTCTGGATAACGCCCGGCGATGCCGCGGCGGTTCCGGTGGTCAGACGCTGCGCGGTGGCCTCCCGCAGCTGTTGGCGATGCAACGATCGCGCAGTGGCTGGATCGAACACGTAGAACGCGTGACGGTTCTCACCCTGCTGCAGCTGATGCCAGCCGTCCTGCGTCGGCCAGTAACCGGCGCAGTGTTCGGCACCGCTGGCCGGGTCAACCCGAAGCGGAATGAGCGTGCCATCCGGTGCGCGCACCTGTGCAGCCGCCTGCAGCTGGCACAGCGCCATGCGCTCGCCGGCCCACGGCGTCTTTGTGTCCAGGCGTGGCACATCTGCGGTGGGAAGCGCGCGCGCCACGCTGGCCAGCACGCCGCTCCACAGTTCGGCGTGGCGATCGTCGCGGCCGGCCAGCACCAGCCGATAGCTGTCCGTGACCGGCAGCAGCGCAACGCGGCCACGTCCGAGGGCGCGATAACCGCCGACGGCAGCACCCTTGTCATCGTGCAGCAGAGCGCTGGCATCTGTGGCTTTCAGGCCCAGCTGCTCCAACACCGGCAGCGCAGCCTGGTGCGAGGCCGTGTCGGCGTCCTCGATGTAGGCGGTGGTGTCCGATGCGGGTCGTTGTGGGCCACGACGTGCCTGCAGCAACGCCGCGTCGGCATCGGCCGTCAGTGACAGGGGCGCGGCCTGGTTGCCGCCGGTGACGGACAGTCCCCAGCTGCGGAGCGTCTGGCGTGCGCCATCGCCGAGCGGGCCGCTGGTGCGGACGAGCACGCCCAACCCGCCGCGAATCGCCTGCTGCAGCCCGCTGCGTTGCGCGGCCGACAGCCCAGCCAGGCTGCGCTCATCCAATACCACGACATCGGTCTCAGCCAAGGTGGCAGCGGTGAGCGCGATCGGAGCATCGCCGATTGAAACCCCGCCGCCCGCGTTGGCCTGCGCCTGCACGCGCATCCCGGCATCGGTGGCCCAGCGGCGAAGGTACTTCAGTTCCGGGCCCGGCGCGCCGGCCAGGATCAGCAGGCGCGTGGCCGGCGCCGCGGCCGTATCCACAGGCACGGTGAGTGTGTCGAGCACATGCTGTTCGCCATCCAGCAGCCGCAGGCGGAAGGTGCTCTGTCCGGGTGCGCGTGCCACACCGTCGAGCTGCACGTTGCCATCCTCGCCGGGCGTAGCACGGTCAACCACCACACCCGCCGGATCCAGCAGCTCGGCGCGCACACCTGGGACCCCTTGGGCACGCGCGTTGACGGTGAACACTGCACCGGGCGCCGTGACGGGGGGCGGCTGCAATGCGACCCAACCCTGCGGTGCGGCAGGTGCCTCGGTACGCGTGCCACCCGGCAGTGCGGTGGCGCGATCACGCGCGGGCAGACCATCACCGATCAGCCGAAGCGCGGTGCTCCCCGGATGCTGTCGCAATGCCGTGGCGAGATCGGGCGCACGGAGCGCTTCGGCCGCTCTCGGCGCTTCCGGCAGGGCGATGACGATCTCGCCTGGCGTGGCGGCCCAGCGCACCTGATCGGCCCCTGCCGTCAGCACGGTGAGCTGACCACCGGGGGCGCGCTGCGTCGGTGGCACCAGCGTCAGGTAGAGCAGCGTCGTCATCGCGGCCTGCAACAGCAGCAGACTGGCGAACACAATGCGCGTGCGCGCCGGTCCACGCCACTGCTGCCAGCACAGACGCACGCTGGCCAGCAACAGTACGGCGAGCAGTGCGATCAGGATCCAGCGCGCCTCGCTCACGGTGTGGCCTCCAGGGCATCCAGGTAGCGCTGACCCATGGCATCGGGGGCGATGCGACGAGGGACCTGCGGCAACGGCCGCAACAGGGCACGCCATAGCTGCGCGCGCAGGGCGTGATGGCAATCGGCGCAGTCCGGTGCGATGCGTAGCTCTTCGATGGCGGCCGCCAGGCTCAGCGGATCCGGCAGCCGCGCCTCATTGCGCTGCAGCCACTGGGTCAGTGCGTCCAGATCGGGCGCGCTGGCGGGATCGGCCAGCTGCTGCCAGACCGCCACGATCGCCTGGTCCGGAGCGTCCAGTGCCCGCAGCGGCAAGGTGCGGCTGGCCAGCTCGGCGCGATCGCCGGTCATGCGCCGGCCCTCATCGATCGGCGGCAGCTCCGGGCCGACCCGTGCCAGGTAGATGCGCTCGGCCTGCTGCACGTCCTTGATGAAGCCCAGTGCCTTGTAGGCGTAGGGCAGGGCACGCTCAGGCTGGCCCTGGCGCAGTTCGCCCTCCGACGACCACATCTGATCCAGCGCCGCCTTCAGCGTGGCGCGCGTCTTGGGATCGAGCAGGGTGGCGGCCTCGGCGTGATCATGGGTATGGCCATACTCGGACAGCACATCCGTGGCGCTGCCGAACACAGCGGCTGTGCCGTCGGTCGGCGCCCCATGGTCGTGATCGTCGTGACCGGCCTGGGCCTGCGCAGGCTCGCCATCGTGATCATGATCGTCGTGCGTGCTGGCCGGGACGTCACTGGTGGGCAGGGTATCGCTGGTCGGCGGAGGCTTGGCCCCGCCTTCGCTTTCCTCGCCAAGGAACTGGCCATAGCGCAGGCGCAGGATGCGCTGGTCCACGCCGATCGCATCGGCGCGTTTGACGAATTCCTCGGCCGGCAGCTTGCCGCGCAGTTTGATCAGCGCTTCGGCATCGATGATGATCTGGCGCTGGCTGCGGAAGTACGCTGGCAGGGTTTTCTTGACCATGCCCTCCATGTCGGTGCCCTGGATTTCCGCGGCACTGGGCAGGCGCAGGATCACGCTGCTGCTCTGGGCGCTCTGCGCGATGGGAGTGTGGATATCGCGCACTGTCAGCTGCGCGATCACATCATTGCCTTCGGTGGCGCCCAGCGCAGCGAGATCGAGCGTGCGGGCAAAGCGCCGCTGCGTTGCCCGGCCGGTGCCGGCCAGGCTGAAGGTCTGTTCGCGGAAGGTGATGTTCTCACCGCTGCCCTGCGCCAGCGTGACCTTCAACTGTGCGGTGGCAACGACGCCGTAATCGTCGGTGGCCTCGAACTGCAGCGGCCACTGGCGCTGGCCGGGCGTACCCAGTACCAGACTGCGGTCCGGGGCAATCACGCGGACGACCGGTGGGCGATCCGGCACGACATCGAGCCGGTACAGACGGATGTCGCGCAGGGCAGGTTCGGTGACCACGCGGTACAGCGCTGGACGTGTTGCAGTCCACTGCGCGGTCCACTGGTCGCCATCGCGCTGCAGCGCGATGCGCTGGCCATCATGGAACTGCAGGGCAGCGGTCTGCGGCTGCGCGGTGAAGCGCAGCGACCACTGCAGGCGGCTGTCCTGCGCGACCTTGCCATCCAGCGCGTTCTGCACGCGCGCGGCCTGGCCGGTGTAAGCCGGGGCGGTGATCTCCAGCCGCGTCGAACGCAGCTGCGGCGGCTGCGCCGGCGTGGCGGGCGGTGCTGCAATGCCAGGGAACAGCCGCGCCGCGTTCTGGCCGCGCGGCCAGCTGAACGCCAGTGCCATCACCACCCCCGACATCAACACCGATGCCAGCACCCAGCGGCCGGGCCAAAGGGGCCGCAACTCGGGCATGCGCGACTGCAGGGCCGCGTGGACATGCGCGCGCTGACGCTGCTGCAGCGGATTCAATGCGTCCGGTGCGGTGAACAGCAGATCGGCACTGTCCTGCGTGACGGCATGGTCATCCAGGCGGCGAACCAGCCACTGGCGATCCAGCCGGCGTGCGCGCCACGTCGCCAATCCGACGCTGATCAGCAATGCCAGCAGCAGGACCACGCTGAAGGCGTTGAACCCTGCGATCCGCCACGTCACCGCACTGAGTGCCAACGCGATCGGCACCGCGATTACGGCGGTGATCCACCACTGGCGACGGCGTGCGCGCTGCCAGCCGTGCTGGATAGCGGCATTCATGCGCCGGCTCCGCGGCGTGGCGACGTGGCCATCACCCTTTCAAGCGCGAACAGCAGCACGATCAGCGCCAGCAGCCAGGGGACCAGCTCACGCGGTGCCGGGAGCGGTGCGGAGCCGCCACGCAACGGCAGCTGTGTGGCCGCCGGTGCGAGGGTGGGGGCGGCCGGCGCCGCGATCACCCCCAGCAACTGGCGCGGAAGGTCGGGATCGCGCAGTGCCGGCAGTTCCGGCGGCGACAGCGCTGCGGTGAAGCGCAGTAGACGACCGCGCCCTTCTGCGCGCTGCTCCAGTACGGACGCGCCCCGCGCATCGCGCAGGGCCGGCATCCAACCGGTCCCCGCCGAACCCGATGCGACCAGCACGCTGCCGCCCTGTTGCACCCATGCCTGCCAGACGGTCGGCAACGGCTCGGTGGCGAGCCACACGCCGAGCTGCCCATCATCCGGGGCGGTGGTCGCTGCCCGCGCGGGAGACAGGGGTTGGTTCGACCACGCGCGCTGGATCGCCGCCAGTACGCGCTGCTCGCGCTCGGCGATGCCGCCACCGATCTGCAGCAGGGGCACGGCGGCGACGCGCGTGGCGGGAGGCGCCAAGGGCACGGGTCGCCAGGTCACGGGGCGCGACAATCGCGGGCGCTCGCCATCCAGACCGGACATCGGGTCGGGCACGTACACCGTCAGCGGAGAGCCGGCCGGCAGGCGCTGGTCCAGCTCACGCAGCAGGCTGGCCAAGGGTTGCGGGAACGGCGGGGCGGCGTCGGCCAGCGCGGGGAAGCCGGGTGAAAGCCACCGCCAGTCGCCCTTGGTGTCCTGGCCACGCAGGGCGGTGCCATCCAGACCGGGGGCGACCACCGTGACCGGGTGCGTGTCGGCCGCGCCGCCGTGCAGCACCGGGCGCGCCAGCAGCAGGGCCAGCGCAGCGAGCAGCAGCAGCCGCACCAGCAGCAACGGCCACTCGTCGAAACGCACGCGCTGACGCGGCCGGATCCTGGCCCGCAACCACCGCAGCGCAGCGAAATCGAGCGGTGCGTACTGGTGGCGCCGCGCCAGGTGGATCAGCAGCGGCACCAGCCAGGCCGCCAGTGCGAACAGGCCGAATGGGAACAGCAGGCTCACGCCCCCCCTCCGACGCCGAGCAGCACCCGCAAGGGCTGATCCAGCGGCTGGTCGAGATAGCCAGTCGCGTGCACGATGCCGCTGCCCTGAAGACGCGCCTGCAACGCACGCTGCGCGGCGTCGAAGCGGACCAGATAGTCCTCGCGGATGGCGCGGCCATCGCCCAGCAGTTCTTCGCCGGTCTCCGGATCGCGGAAGCGGTGACCCTCGGTGAACGGGAAATCGCGCTCCTCGGCGGTCAGCAGCTGCAGGTGCAGTACCTCGCGCCGCGCGGCCGCCAGCCGTTCCAGCAGGACGATGCCTGCCTCGTCAAACCCATCGCCCAGTGCCACCAGCAGATCACCGGCCTGCACGCGTTCCCAGATCGGCGCCAGCGAGGTCACCGGCGGCCAGCTGCCACTGGCCTGCAGCTGGCGCAGCAGCAGGTGGACGCGATCGCGCTGGCGTGGACCTTGCCCGGCCGGCACCAGCTGCACGCCACCACCGCTGACCACGATGACGCCAAAACGGTCACCCTGCTGCAGGGCCAGTTCGACCAGGCAGGCGGCGGTGGCACAGGCGTGGTCCAGCCGCGACCAGTCCGCTCGCGCGCGATCACGCTGGCCCGCCGAGGCGGTCGCATCGATCAGCACCCAGGCGGTGATCGGGCTTTCGCGCTCGGATTCGCGCACGAAGAACCGGTCCGAGCGCGCGTAGAGCTTCCAGTCGATCTGGCGCAGCTCATCACCGGGTTCGTAGGCACGGTACTGCGCGAACTCCAGCCCGGCGCCACGGCTGCGGCTGGCGTGCTGGCCGATCCCGTGCGCACCGCGCGCACGGCGTGGCAGCAGCCGCAGCGCCTTGAGGCGGCTGCGGACATCGGCGGGGATGGCGATCGGTGCGTTGCGGCTCACGGCGTGTGGATCACCCCGGGAACGGCACGGCCTGCAGCAGCGCGGCGACCACGTCGTCGGCGCTCTTCTGCTCGGCCTCGGCGGCGAAGGACAACAGCAGGCGATGGCGCATCACCGGTGCCGCCAGCGCCTGCACATCCTCGCGCGTGGCGGCGAAACGGCCCTGCAGCAGCGCGCGCGCCTTGGCCGCCAGGACCAGCGACTGCCCGGCACGCGGGCCGGCCCCCCACTTGATCCATTGGTTCACCGCCGCCGGTGCATCGCTGCCAGGGCGGCTGGCACGCACCAGGCGCGTGATCCAGGTCAGCACATCCTCGCTGATGTGGACCTGGCGCACGGCGTCCTGCAGCGCCAGCACGTCCTCGGCGTCCATCACCTTGGGCACGCTGCCACTGGCGCTGCCCGTGGTCTGCAGCAGGATGTCGCGCTCTTCCTGCTCGGTGGGGTAGTCCACCCGCACATGCAGCAGGAAGCGGTCGAGCTGCGCTTCGGGCAGCGGGTAGGTGCCCGCCTGCTCGACCGGGTTCTGCGTGGCCAGCACGAAGAACGGTGCGGGCAGCGTATAGGTGGTGCCGGCGTAGCTGACGGTGCGTTCCTGCATCGCCTCCAGCAGCGCGGCCTGGGTCTTGGGCGGCGTACGGTTGAGTTCGTCGGCCAGCAGCAGGTGGGTGAAGATCGGGCCCTTCTGGAAGCGGAAGTGCCGGTGGCCGGTGCCGTGGTCCTCTTCCAGCAGTTCGGTGCCGAGGATGTCGCTGGGCATCAGATCGGGGGTGAACTGCACACGCCGGAACTGCAGCTCCAGCGCCTGTCCGAGCGAGCGCACCAGCAGGGTCTTGCCCAGCCCGGGCGCGCCTTCGAGCAGGCAGTGGCCGCCGGCCAGCAGGCCGATCAGCAGCTGCTCGACCACCGCGTGCTGGCCGACCACGGCCTGGGCCAGCGCGCTGCGCAGGTGATCCAGTCGGGGCAGGAGGACATCAAGGCTGTCGGTCGTCATAAGGCACTCGCAGAAGATCGGTGTAGAGCCACGCCACGCGTGGCTGAAAAAGCAGGAAGAAACCTAACTGTTCAACGCATACATCACGATGTTGACCGCGAAGCGGGTGTTGTCTTCGGCCAGGAACCGCTTGTTGCGCCAGTCGTAGTCCCACTCGCACCCGTAATCCTTGTTGCTGTAAAGCACGCCGAGGCGGCCATCGATCTGGATGCCCTTGAGGTAATCGTGGACCAGATCATCGCCCCACCCGTTGAGCTCGAACCCGGTGGCGGGCGGGCCCTCAGGGAAGCGGAAGAAACTGCGGTACAGCGCGTGGGTGTTCGGCAGCTTGTTCAGCGCTCTGGGTCCGAATAGCTTGGCCATCTGCGCTTCGAAGGAGGTGGCGAACAGGCCGTCGATGTCATGGTTGCAGTCATCCACGAACACGAACCCACCATTGCGCACATAGCGCACGAAGTTCTGCCGTTCGGCGGCGTTGAACTCGACCAGCTTGTGCCCGGCCAGGTAGCAGAACGGCGCCTCCAGCATGCGCGGATCGGACAGTGCGATCACGTGTTCGGTCGGGTCCACGCGCAGGGAGGTGTAGTCGATCAGCGAGGTGATCACGTTGGATGGCATGCGCGCATCCACGTCCCAGTCCCCGGAGTCGTACTTGAGGCGGGTAAACCAGAAGTCATAACGCCCTGCCTGGGCGCGTGCCGGCGCGGGCAATGCCGCGAACGCGGCACTGCCCAGCATCAGGCGCAGGAACTGTGCGCGGTTCATCGCCGCGCACGTTCCCAGAAGCGACCGGTCAGGCGAAGAGACGGCCAGTGGCCGTCACGACCGTGCATCAGACCGCGTCGGACAACGAGGTGAAGGTGAAATCGCGCAGCTTCATCGGCGGGATCATCATCACCAGGCTGGACTCGTCACCGGCCACACGCACCGGCTTGCCCAGTTCTTCGATGTTGTTGAGCATGATCACCGGCGACTCGTTGAAGCGGAAGTTCTTCACCGGGTGCTTGATCTGGCCGTTCTCGATGTAGAAGGTGCCATCGCGGGTCAGGCCGGTCAGCAGCACGGTCTGCGGATCGACCATGCGGATGTACCAAGTACGCGTGACCAGGATGCCTTTCTGCGTGCCCCGGACCAGCTCGGCGGTGCTCTTGTCGCCACCGGCCATCAGCAGGTTGCCCGGCCGCGCGTTGGCGGTCTTGCCCTGCTTCTGCGCCCAGAAACGCGAGTAGTTGAGGTTGGCGATCTTGCCATCCTTGATGATGTCCAGCTTCTCGCGCGGCTGACCTTCGTTGTCCCACGGCAGCACGGCGGCATCGGCATGCCACGGGTCGGCCACCATGTTCACGCGCGGGTCGTAGACCTGTTCGCCGAGCTTGTTGCCACCGCCCTTCCTGGAGAGGAAGCTGCGGCCTTCATCGGCCGAGCGCGCGTCGAAGAAGTTCATCATGAAGCTGATCAGGCCGGCTGCGGCCGCCGGCTCCAGGATCACCGTGTACTTGCCCGGTTCCAGTGCCTTGGCTTCGGCCGATTCGGTGGCCTTGCGCATGGCGATGCGGATGTCCTGGTCGGCCTTGAAATCGGCGGCATCCTTGAGGTTGCGGCCGACCCAGCCCGAGCCGCGGCCGTCTTCGGTGCGCACGGTGCAGGTGTAATCGAAGTTGGTGCCGCGCTGGTAACCGAAGTTGCCGTTGCTGTTGGCCGTGGCCTGGAAGCTCTGGCCGTCCTCCAGGAAGCCGGCCGCGATCAGGCCGTTGCCACGGCAGGGCGCGATCGAGTCGGCGGCGACCTTGGCGCGGAACGCCGGGTCGATCGCCGCAGTGGATTCGCTGAAGGTCGGGCTGGGCCGGTAGGTCTGCTTGCCGATGGCGGGCAGGAACTCCGGATTCTCCGGGGCCAGGCGGGCCAGATCTTCCGCGCGGCGCACCACGCGTTCCAGCGCGGCATCGTCGAACTCGTTGATCGAGGCGGTGCCGACGCGCTTGCCGAAGGCGACCGTCACGGCCAGTTCGGTGTTGTCGACGATGCCGCTGGTGGAGACGTTGTTGAGCGCGAAACGGATGTTGCCGTCGATCGAGCCGGCCAGCACGGCGGTGCACTCATCGGCCTTGGAGAGCGCGATGACCTTGTCGAGGATGGCCTTGGCCTGGGCTTCGGTGAAGATACTCATGGATTGGGGCTCCTGACCGGTCAGCCGAGGCTGCGCGCGGTGTTGATGACGTTGATGCCGTTGAAGCGCGCGGTGGACGAACCGTGCGAGACCGCCGAGACCTGGCCGGGCTGGCCCTTGCCGTCGAAGAACGAACCGCCCAGGCGGTAGTCGCTTTCATCGGCCACGGCGGTGCAGGCGTTCCAGAACTCCGGCGTGCGGATCTGGTAGGCCACGTCCTCGAGCATGCGGGTGATCTGGCCGTTCTTGATTTCATAGAACAGCTGGCCACCGAACTGCGCGTTGTAGCGCTGCTGATCGATGGAGAACGAACCGTCGCCGATGATGTAGATGCCGTTCTCGACGTCCTTGATCATGTCGGCCACGCTCAGCTTGGTCTTGCCCGGCGCCATCGACACATTGGCCATGCGCTGGAACTGCACGCTGGACCACGAATCGGCATAGCAGCAGCCGTCGGACTCGGTCTTGCCCAGGATATGGGCCTGGTCGCGGATGGTCTGGTAATCCACCAGCTTGCCCTCGCTGATGAGGTCCCAGCGCTTGGTCTTGACGCCTTCATCGTCGTAGCCGACCGCACCGAGGCTGCCCGGCTGGGTCTTGTCGGCGAAAATGTTGACCTTGTCGCTGCCGTACTGGAAATGCTGCTCGCGCTTGTCCAGCGTGGCGAAGCTGGTGCCGGCGTAGTTGGCTTCGTAGCCAAGTACGCGGTCCAGTTCCAGCGGGTGGCCGATCGACTCGTGGATGGTCAGCCAGGTGTGCGACGGATCCAGGATCAGGTCGTACTTGCCCGGCTTCACCGACGGCGCCTTGAGCTTCTCCTGCGCCTGCTTGGCCGCGGCGATCGCATCGGCCTTCATGTCGTAGGAGTTGCGGTAGTTGACCACGCCGTTGGGCGAGACCGCCTTGCCGGTGCCGACGCCGTCGAGGTACTCGTAGCCCAGGCCCATCGGCGAGGACAGCCCGGAGCGGGTGCGGAACTTGCCGGTGCTCTTGTCGATGGCGGTGACAGTCATCGGTGCCCAGATGCGGTGCACGTCCTGGTCGATGTAGGAGCCGTCGGTGGAGGCGAAGTACTTCTGCTCGTTGACCAGGAACAGCATCGAGTTGACGAAGCTGGCGCCGGCGCCCATCGCGCCTGCATTGACGTCCAGCAGCAGCTCGACCTTCTCCTTGATCGGCACGTCCATCGCATTCTTGCGGATCGGCGTGCGCCAGGACACCTCACCCACGCCGGGTGCGGCAGCCAGCTGCACCGGAGCGGTCTGCACGCCGGCATTGGCCTTGGCGATGGCGGCGGCCTGCTGTGCGGCACGCGCCACATCGGTGGTGCCGAGCTGGTTGGTGGCGGCAAAGCCCCAGGCGCCGTTGACGATCACGCGGATGCCCACACCGGTCGATTCGGTGTTCACCACGTTCTGGACCTTGTCCTCGCGGGTGATCACGTACTGGCGCAGGTAGCGGCCGATACGCACGTCGCAGTAGGTCGCCCCGGCCTGGCGCGCGGCGGCCAGGGCGGCATCGGCCAAGCGCTTCTTCAGCGCCGGATCGAGTGTGCTCTGCAGTTGTTCGGCGGCAATGACCTTGCCGAAGAACGACGGCACGATCAGTCCGCCAGCGGTAAGCCCGGTCAGGGCGAGAAAGTCACGTCTTTGCAAGGCAGCTCTCCACGTCGGTGTGGGGGTGGCAGGGAAACAGCGACATCAGGGCGACCGCCGCGGCGGCACAGCCGATTCTTGCGGCCATGCGGGCGCCGCGGTAGTGACATTCGGCACGGAGCGGGAACAGGCTCATCCCAGGCTGCGCGCGGTGTTGATGATGTTGATGCCATCAAAGCGCGTGGTCGACGAGCCGTGCGAGACCGCCGAGACCTGGCCGGGCTGGCCCTTGCCATCGAAGAACGAACCGCCGAAGCGGAAATCACGCTCGTCGCAGATCGCGCTGCAGGCATTCCAGAACTCGGGCGTGCGGATCTGGTAGGCGGCGTCCTCGACCATGCCGGTGATCTCACCGTTCTTGATCTGGTAGTACAGCTGCCCACCGAACTGCGCGTTGAAGCGCTGCTGGTCGATCGAGTACGAGCCACGGCCGTGGATGTAGAGGCCGTTCTCCACGTTTTTGATCATCTCCGCCACGCTCAGCGGGGCCTTGCTCGGCGCCAGCGACACGTTGGCCATGCGCTGGAACTGCACGCTGGACCACGAATCGGCATAGCTGCAGCCGTGGCTCTCCTTCTCGCCAAGGATGTGCACCTCGTCGCGGGTGGCCTGGTAGTTGACCAGGATGCCGTCCTTGACCAGGTCCCAGCGCTTGGTCTTGACCCCTTCATCGTCGTATCCCACCGCACCGAGACTGCCCGGGGCGGTCTTGTCGGCGAAGAAGTTGACGATCTCGCTGCCCCACCGGAAGCCCGCATCGCGCTTGTCCAGCGTGGCGAAACTGGTGCCGGCGTAGTTGGCCTCGTAACCGAGCACGCGGTCCAGCTCCAGCGGGTGGCCGACGTTCTCGTGGATCGTGAGGAACAGGTTGGACGGGTCCAGCACCAGGTCGTACTTGCCCGGCTTGACCGACGGCGCCTTGAGCTTCTCCCGCGCCTGGCGGGCCGCGGCGATCGCGTCCTCCACCGGATCGTAGGAGTCACGGTAGGCGACCACCCCGCCGGGCAGCGCGATCTTGCCGCGCGCCTCGCCATCCAGGAACTCATAACCCATGCCCATCGGCGAGGACAGCCCGGCGCGGGTGCGGAACTTGCCGCTGGCCTTGTCGATCGCGGTGGCGGTGAAGGGCAGCCAGATGCGGTGCACGTCCTGGTCGATGAAGGAACCATCGCTGGAGGCGAAGAACTTCTGCTCGTTGACCAGGAACAGGGTGGAGTTGATGAAGTCGGCGCCGGCATTGAGCGCGGCTGCATTCAGCGACAGCAGCATGTCGACCTTGTCCTTGATCGGCACCGCCATCGCGTTCTTGCGGATCGGCGTCTTCCAGCTCACATCGCCCACCCCGGTGACCGGCGCCAGCTGCACGGGCCGGGTCTGGATGCCGGCGTTGGCGCGGGCGATCGCCGCGGCCTGCTCGACCGTGGCCAGTACCGCGGCCGGGGTCTGCAGATGGGTCGCGGCAAAGCCCCAGGCACCGTTGACGATCACCCGGATGCCGATGCCCGAGGACTCGCTGTTGGTGACGTTCTGGACGTTGGCCTCGCGGGTGATCACCGCCTGGTTGAGGTAGCGGCCGATGCGCACGTCGCAGTAACTGGCACCGGCGCGTTTGGCGGCGGCGAGCGCAGCCTCGGCCAGCGCCTTCTGGCGGCCCACATCGCCCGGTTCGAGCAGTTGCTCGGCGGCGATCAGCCGACCGTGCGGCAGTACCAGGCCAGCCAGGCCCATTCCAGACAGCGCTAGGAACTCACGACGTTGCACAGCTCACATCCCCCAAAGACGGCCGACGGCGCGCAGGCCGACGGCGTTGGACAAGCCGTCGACTTTCAACGCCATGACAGGGTGGCACAAGTGACTGCGGTCATGGTTGGATGGACACCGATTCCCTGCCGATGTGACATTCCCATGAGTCAGATGCGCTGGTCCGAGGCCTGTGAGCGCAACCGCGCACCGATCCTGGCGGTGCTGCAGGGCCACCTTGCCACGCGCCGCCGGGTGCTGGAGATCGGCAGCGGCACCGGCCAGCACGCGGAGCACTTCGCGCGGGCCATGCCGCATCTGCAGTGGCAGGCGAGCGATCATCCGGACCATCTGCCCGGGATCGCCGAGCGGCTGCAGGCCGCCGGCCTGCCCAACACCCCGGCGCCGTGGCCCTTGCAGGCGGTGCTGTCGCCGGCGCCGGGGCTGGCTCCGTTGCCCCCCGCGCCGCTGGCGTTCGATGCGGTGTTCAGTGCCAACACACTGCACATCATGATCTGGGCGCACGTCCAGGCCCTGTTCGCCGGGTTGCCGACAGTCATGGCCGACGACGCCCTGTTGTGTGTCTACGGGCCCTTCAACGACCACGGGACCTTCAGCAGCGGCAGCAACCGACAGTTCGATGGGTGGTTGAAGGCGCGCGATCCGGCCTCGGGCATCCGCGATGCCGAGGCGGTGGATGCGCTGGCGGCCGGAGTGGGCCTGGTGCTGATCGAGGATGCCGCGATGCCGGCCAACAACCGGCTGCGGGTCTGGCGGCGCACCCGCTAGATCCGACCGTTGGTCGGCGGCCCTTGGTTCTGAGCGCGCGCTGCGGTTAGGATCAGGAGGGGAGGTTGTTGTGACAACCTGGGGGAGTTTGCATGGCAGTTGCAAGACAGATGCTGGCCAGCCTGGCGCTGGCCGTAGGGGCCTGTGTGTTCAACGCGTCGGCGCAATCGCTGCCGGCAGTGCAGGAGTTCTACTTCGACAACGACGTGGCCGCTGCCCCGATGGTGGTGGTGCAGGGCGAGGGTGGGGATCTCGTCGACCAATTGATGAAACACCGCGAGCGCGGCCGCAAATCGCTGGAGGCGACCGTCCAGTTGGCAGGCGTCGCCATCGCGCAGGGGCGGCCGGAGCTTGGGCGCAGCCTGTACGAGCAAGCCAGCGCGTCGGCCGCGGCCACGTCCGCGCAAGGTCGCTCGGTTCGCTGGAACTATGGCTGGGATCTGTACCGGCTCGGGGAGGTGGACGCTGCCCTGGCACAATGGACGTTGTCCCAGAGCAGCCTGCGTAGCAATCCGTCCTGGGTGCCGCCTACCTTCGCGCTGGCGCTGTGGTCGTTGGGACGCCGGAGCGAGGCTGTGCAGTGGTACGCCGCCGCGGTACGTACGGAGCCACAGCAGTGGACTACCCCGGATCGTTACGCCGAGCTGCTGCCGGGCTGGCGCGACAGCGAACGCGCCACATTGGCCGAGGTCCAGCAGGCGTGGGCGCAAAAGCCGCCGGCCTGGCCGTGACCGCGCGGGCCTGCCCGGGTGAGCGGGCAGGCCCGGCGCATGCCAGGGAAGGATCGTGCTTCGACCATCGTCGGGGCACCGGTCGCGGCCGGGTGGGCTAGGCTGTCGCGATGGCTTTCGATGCATTCGCGCTGATCCTGACCATGCTCGGCCTGGGCATGGTCTTTTCGCGCCTGCGCGCACTGCCGGACAACACGGCCGATGTGCTCAACCGCATCGTGCTGTACGTCTGCCTGCCCGCGGCGGTGCTGATCTATGTCCCACGCCTGCATCTGGATATCAGCCTGATCGGGCTGGTCGCCACACCGTGGCTGTTGATGCTGTGCACACTCGCGGCAGTGAGCCTGGCCACGCGCGCCTTCGGCTTCGCCCGTGATGTGCATGCCGTGCTGTTGATCTGCGTGGCGTTGGCCAACTCCAGCTTCATCGGCTACCCGATGGTGCGCGCACTGCTGGGCGACCACGCGCTGCCGTACGCGGTGGTCTACGACCAGTTCGGCACGTTCGTGCTGCTGTCCACGTTCGGTCTGTATGTGATCGCGCGCTACAGCGGCGACACCCCGCCTACCGCCGCGCAGATCCTGCTGCGGATCGCCAGGTTCCCGCCGCTGTGGGCGTTGCTGTTCGCGTTGACCCTGATGCCTGAGCAGCCGCCGGGCTGGATCGGCACCGGGCTGAAGCAGCTGGCCGATGCGATGCTGCCGCTGGTGATGCTGGCGGTGGGTTTCTCCATCCAGTTGCGCCTGCCGCTGGACGAGCTCACGCCGCTGGGCGTCGGGTTGCTGCTCAAGCTGTTGGTGATGCCGGCACTGGCGCTGCCGATCTCCTGGGCATTCGGGCTGCACGGCACGATGCTGCAGGCCAATGTGCTGGAGTCGGCGATGCCGACCATGATCACCGCCGCCGCGCTGGCGATGTCACATCGCCTGGCCCCGCGCCTGGCGGCCGCGCTGGTCGGCTACGGCATCCTGCTGTCGCTGGTCACCCTGCCGGCCTGGGTGTGGGTGCTGCAGCGCGTGGCCGGTCTTCCTGGGCCGCCATGATCCGGTAGCCGAGCAACGGTCGGCGCTACGCGTCGGCGCTGACGGTGCGCCCGCGCGCCCACTCGCGCAGCGCGGTCACCTGTTCGGCCATCAGCACCGACAACGGGCGACTGCCGCGGATCTCCTGCATCAGCAGCTCGGTATCCAGCACGCGTGACTCGGCATGTGCGGCATACAGCCCGGCGACCACCGCCTGCTCGATCTCCGCGCCCGAGAAGCCCTCCGCCGCCGCGGCCAACGCCGGCAGCGCGAAGTCGTCGGCATTGAGCTGGCGCTTGCCCAGGTGCAGGCGCAGCAGCTCCACCCGGGTGTTGGCATCGGGCAGATCGACGAAGAAGATCTCGTCGAAGCGGCCCTTGCGCAGCAGTTCGGCTGGCAGTTCATGCACCTGGTTGGCGGTGGCGACGATGAACACCGTGCTCTTGCGCTCGGCCAGCCAGGTCAGCAGATGACCCAGCACCCGGCGCGACACACCACCATCCTCGCCACCACTGGCCAGGCCCTTCTCGATTTCATCGATCCACAGCACGCACGGCGCCAGCTGCTCAGCCGAGGCGAGTGCGTCGCGCAGGTTCTTCTCGGTCTCGCCGTGGTACTTGTCGTAGAGGCTGCCGAAATCCAGCCTGAGCAGCGGCACGCCGAAGCCGGCGGCGGTGGCCTTGGCCAGCATCGATTTGCCGCAGCCCTGCACGCCGAGCAGCAGCATGCCCTTGGGCGGGTCCAGGCCGGCCGGGCCGGCACCGCCGAGGAACACCGGGCGACGCTGGTTGACCCAGCGCTTGAGCCGGTTGGCGCCAGCCACGTCGGCAAAGCGCGTGGTGTCGTACTCGAAGTGCAGGTGGCCGGCACGGTTGAGCAGCTCGAACTTGAGCCGGGCCAGCTGCGGCAGGTCGTCCTGGCTGAGCGCGCCGTCGGCGAAGATCAGCTGCCGGGCGATCCGCCGTGCATCGACCAGGCTCAGCCCGCGCAGGTTGTGCAGGATCTTCTGGACCGCCTCATTGTCCACGGCCACGCGTCGCCCGCCGTTCTCGCGCGCATAGGCTTCGGCTTCCTCGCGCAGCATCTTCAGCAGGGCGTTGAGGTCGGGCAGGCGTGGATTGAACCGGGTGGCCAGCGCTTCCAGCTCGGCAGGCAGTTCCACCTTGGCCCCGATCAGTACCAGCACGTGGGCCTCACAATGCCGCCGCTGGATCAGGTCGCGCAGCGCGCGCTGGTGGCTGGCATAGCCCAGGTAAGGATGGAAATCGAGCAGCAGGTAGATGCCGCGTTGTTCGGCCTGGCGGATCATCTGCAGGGCCGCGCTGGCATCGGGCGGGCCGACGGGGTCGTCCTCGCGGTCCATGTCGATCCGGCGCAGGCCTTCGGTGATCGACCAGCGGTGCAGGGCGCGCCAGACATGCATCAGGGTCTGCCGGAACAGCTCCACCACGCGGCCTTCATCCTGTGTCTCGATGATGATCAGCGGGGTGTTGGCGCGGATCAACGCGCTCAGGTCCTGTAGTTCGCTCATGCGGGCGGTCAGTCCGTTGGAACCATCCACGATAGCAAAGGCGCGGCCGACCGTTCTGGTTCAGCGCTGCGACTATCTCCGTCACAGGCGCCGGTGTAGGCTGCCCGAACGTTCCCCGGAAGCGAGGCTTGCATGAAGACGATCCTGGTGGCCGGTTCCAAGGGCGGGGTGGGCAAGACCACCGTCGCCACCCACCTGGCGGCGCATTCGGCACTGGAAGGCAAGCGGACCGTCCTGGCCGATGCCGATCCACAAGGCTCCAGCACCCGCTGGGCGCAACGCCGCTCGGTCCTGGAAAGTGCCGTGCTGCCGATCGACGTGTATCGCAAAAAGAGCTGGGAACGACTGGTTCCCGAGGGTACCGACGAGGTCATCATCGATGCCCCGGCCGGTGCGATGGCCGACGATATTCCTCATTTCCTTGACGCGGCCGACGCCGTCGTGGTGCCGGTGCTGCCGTCCGCGCTGGACATCGAAGCCATCGTCGGCTTCCTCAACAGCCTGTCCAAAGTTCCCCGTGTGCATAACCGTCGCCTGCCGGTCGGCCTGGTGCTCAACCGCACCAAGCCCTGGACGCAGACCTCGCAGCAGGCGATGCAGATGTTGGCCGATTGGCCGTACGAGGTCGTCGCGCAGTTGCGCGACAGCCAAAGCTATGTGGTGATGGTCGGGCTGGGACGGAGTCTGTTCGACTACCGCTCGGCCCAGGTGCGCGAGCACCAGAGTGACTGGGAGCCGCTGTTGAAGTGGCTGAAGAACGCCTGACACGAGAGATCCCATGCGAGAACTGATACTGCTGCGTCACGCCCATGCCGAAGCCGCCAGCACTGGCCAGGCCGATCTGGACCGCCCGCTGTCGCCGGTCGGGCTGGCCGAAGCCGAGGCCGCCGGCCGCTGGCTGAAGGAAAACAACCTGCTGCCGGACTGCGTGCTGTGCTCGCCGTCGCGGCGGACCCGCGAAACCCTGGAGGCCGTGCTGGGCATCACCGGCTTCGTCGAGAAGCGGCTGGAGGACGCCGTCTATGACGCCACCCCGGGCACCCTGATGGGGCTGATCGATGCGCGTCGCGACGTTGATCGTCTGCTGGTGGTTGGCCACAACCCCGGTCTGGAACAGTTGGTCGCCCTGATGAGTGAAGGCACCAGCAGCGACTATCGCGGCATGCCACCGGGCGGGATCGCGGTGCTGGCATTTGATCGCGACGCTGCCATCGAGCCGGGTGTCGCCAGCTTGACCGCGTTCTGGTGGCCATAACCCGTGTGGGCAGTCCGCGCGGCGTGGGTGGGGCTGCTGCTGATGGCAGGGGCGGTGCATGCCGCCCCGCCGTCGTCCGTACCGTCACCGACCAGCCATGCGCTGGCCTTGGATACGGTCAAGTCGCGCTTCGGGTTTGAAATCCGGACCCGGATCGGCCAACGCATCGAGGGCGTGTTCCCGCGCTTTGAAGGCAACATCGAGGTGCTCTCCGACGGTCGCCACCAGGTACACCTGAGGATGTTCACCCGCTATGTGGAGATTCCCGGCAAGGCCCGCTACACCGGCTGGATGCGTGGCGAGGAGTTCTTTGACTCGGCCCGGTATCCAGTGGTCGAGTTCGACTCGCTGCCGTACTGGCCGGAAGTGGTGGAAAAGGGCGGCAGCATCCAGGGCCGCCTGATCCTGCGCGGGGTCAGCCACCCGGAGACCCTGCGGGTGGAACCGCCGGAGTGTGCCCGGGCCGGGTATGATTGCGACGTCGTCAGCCGCGGTACCGTCCAACGTGGCCGGTATGGAATGGACAGCTGGCAGCTTGCCTTGAGTGATCGAGTGACCTTTGTATTGCGTGCGCGTCTGAGCGAGGCGCCGAAACCGTGAACCCATTGCTGCGTCTGTTGGTGCTGGCAACGCTGTTGCTGGGCAGCGGCTGTGCCTCGCTGTCCAACGCCGAGCGCGACCGCGCGGCCGGCATCGCCGTGCAGGCGCGATCAACCGTGGTCGACTGTGCCCAGGCCGACCGCTGCGCCCTGGATTCACCGCTGCGCGCCCTCGGGGGCCGCGCGTTCGCCGAATCCCACGCCGGCCAGCCGCGCCACTACGCCACCATCCTGGATGAGGGCGAAGTCGCCCTTGTCGCGCGTTTGAACCTGATCCGCAGTGCCACGCGCAGCATCGACCTGCAGACCTACATCTTCGACAAGGACGACAGCGCCCGGCTCGTGCTCGATGAGCTGCAGGCGGCCGCGCGCCGCGGGGTCAAGGTCCGGTTGTTGATCGACCAGCTCTCGGCCATCTCCGATCTGGAAATCCTGGGGGCACTGTCCGGCAGCCATGCCAATTTCGAGCTGCGGGTCTACAACCCCACCTTCGGCAAAGCGCGCCTGAACTACTTCGACTACGCGGCCAGCGTGGTGTGCTGCTTCCGCCGCTTCAACCAGCGCATGCACAACAAGCTGCTGGTGGTCGACGATGCACTGGGCGTGGTCGGCGGGCGCAACTACCAGGACGACTATTACGACTGGGACAGCGAATACAATTTCCGCGACCGCGACGTGATCGTGGCCGGCCCGGAAGTGCGCGAGATGGCCGCCAACTTCGATGCGTTCTGGCGCGCGCCGCGCAGCGTGCCGGCCGAACGCCTCAACGACGTTGGCCGCACCCTGCTGCGCCAGGGCGTCCCGGCCATGCCGCCGGCCGACGTCCGGCGACCGGAGCGACTCGAACGGGTCAGCGAAGAAGCCAACGACCCCGACTACGTCCGCCGCACTTTCGTCGATACCGCCCTGCCGGTGGCCTCGGTGCAGTACGTGGCCGACCTGCCGCGCAAGCACCGCCGCGAACGGGCCAGCCAACCGGCCAACGGCCAGCACGTGACCGAGCCGCAGCTGGATTCGTTGATTGCCAGCGCACAGACCGAGGTGCTGCTGCAGACCCCGTACCTGGTGCTGTCCAAGCCGGCCCAGCGCCTGTTCCGCGACCTGCGCAAGCGCGAACATGCACCGCGCGTGGTGGTGTCCACCAACAGCCTGGCCGCCACCGACAACCCGATCGTCTACGCGCTGTCCTACAAGTACAAACGCCGCAACCTGCGCGAGCTGGGCTTCAACGTCTACGAGTTCAAGCCGTTCCCGCTGGATGCGCCGGTGGATTACCGCAATCTGCTGCCCGCACCGCTTGGCACCGAGGCGCCACCGTCGCAGGGCCGGCGCAGCAGCCTGCTGGGCGGCAGTGCCGCAGGCAGCAATGCCCGCAGCAATGGCAGTGGCGACAGCCGTCGCGGCAGTGATACCGGCAGTGATGCCGATGCCGTTCCCCGGGTCACGCGCCAGCCCACGCCGGGCCCCTCCGCGCGGCGGCGCATGGATGGCAGCGTGGTCGGGCGGCGCGTGCTGCGTGCTGAAACCCGGCCGTCCTTCCTCGGTACCAAGGCAGTCAACAAACCGTTGCCGGTCACCCGCACCGGCGCCCGCATGGGTCTGCATGCCAAGTCGCTGGTGGTGGACCGCCGCATCGGGGTGATCGGGACGCACAACTTCGACCCGCGCAGCGAGAACTACAACACCGAGGGCGCGGTGATCATCGATGACCCGGTGTTCGCCGAGGCGCTGGCGCAGAGCATCCTGCGCGACATCCACCCGCAGAACTCCTGGGTGGTGGCGCCGCGTGCCAAGCCGCCAGTGCTGTCCGGATTGAACTACAGCGTCGGCAAGGCCTCCGAAGCGCTGCCCGTGCTCGATTTCTGGCCATGGCGCTACGCCACCGATTACGAATTCCAGCCGGGCCCTGAATGCCCGGAGCCGCTCAAACGCCAGGACCCGGCGTTCCACACCTGCTATGTCGCCGTCGGTGACTTCCCCGAGGTGAATGTCGGGCCGAAGTGGTTGCTGGTGCGCATGCTGACCGCCTTCGGCGCCGGGCTGGTTCCGATTCTGTAACCCTCCACGGAGAAGCTGCATGTCCCAGGTATTCCGCGACGCGGTGTCGATCCAGGCGCTCAACGCGCTCAGCCGCAACACGCTCATCGAGCACCTGGGCATCACGTTCACCGCGGCGGGTGAGGACTGGATCAGCGCGACCATGCCGGTGGACGAACGCACCCGCCAGCCGTACGGCATCCTGCATGGCGGCGCGTCGGTGGTGCTCGCTGAAACCCTGGGCAGCAGTGCCGGTAACCTGTGCGTGGATACCACCGCCCAGGTCTGTGTCGGGCTGGAGATCAACGCCAACCACATCCGCGCTGTGCGTGCCGGCACCGTCACCGGCACCGCGCGTGCGGTGCACGTCGGCCGCAGCACCCAGGTCTGGGACATCCGTATCGAAGATGAGGCCGGCAAGCTGGTCTGCACCTCGCGGCTGACGCTGGCGGTGGTTGCGGCGGTCCGGCCGGGCTGATCGGCGGCATGGCATGGACGCTGTGTTGCACCGGCCATGACAGTGCGCCGGCGCATGTCGCCCCGGTGGCTGTGCCGTGCAGGGGCACCGGCTTGACCGCGTCCGGCGAGTGGCGTGCCGCTGTCATGGAATTGTCCGGATTCCGCTGGCAGAGCCTGCGGCGCTCGGGTATCGTTCGCGGATGAATTCCCCCACTCCGGCCTCACGTGGCGGCGTGGCGCGTGTGTGCCGTTACCTGTACCGCGTACCGCTGCTGCTGGTCCACCTGTTGCTGTTCCTGCCGATGCTGCTGATCGCCATGCTGCCGCCGTGGGGGCGTATGCGTGTGGGCGAGCGCACGTTCGAGCACGCGGCGGTCAATGCCTGGTCGGCCGGCCTGATGTGGATCTTCGGGTTCCGCCTGCACCGGATCGGCACGCCGCTGCCGGGTGCGGTGCTGTTCGTGGCCAACCACGTCAGCTGGGTCGACATCTCGATGCTGCACAGCCAGCGCATGATGGGTTTCGTGGCCAAGCAGGAGATCGCCGGGTGGCCGGTGGTCGGCTGGCTGGCCGCACGTGGGCAGACGATTTTCCATCAGCGTGGCAGCACCGAGTCGCTCGGTGGCGTGATGCAGGAAATGGTCGTGCGCCTGCGCGAGGGCAAAGCGGTTGGCGTATTCCCGGAAGGGCGCACCCGCGGTGGGCATGAAGTGGGCCCGTTCCACGCGCGCATCTTCCAGGCCGCAGTCGAAACCCAGGTGCCGATCCAGCCGGTGGCGCTGCGTTATGGCGTGCGCGGCGATGCGCAGACCATTGTCGCGTTCGGCCCGAAGGAGAGCTTTTTCGCCAACTTCCTGCGGCTGCTGGGCGAGCCGGCACGGCGGGCCGAGGTGCATTTCCTCGCGCCTATTGGGACTCACGATCTGGAAGGCCGTCGCCGCATCGCGGAAACCTCGCGCGCGCGCATCCTGGCGGCCATGTCCGCCGAGTAACCCGGTGCTGTTCCTTCACGCGCCAGCGTCCAAGCCGGGAGCAGGCTCGCGCCCATGTTGACCGCTGCCGATTACCAACCGCCGCGTTGGCTGCGCAATCCGCATCTGCAGTCGATGCTCAGCTCCAGCCGCATGCGCATGCAGCGCGGCCTGGTGCTGCTGGCCGCCACCGGTGCGCATACCGAAGAGTTGATTCTCGACGGTGGCGAAGGCGTGCGCCTGCAGGGCTGGCACAGCTACATCGAGGGCCGTCAGCCAATCGGCATGGCCCTGCTGCTGCATGGCTGGGAAGGCAGCGCCGAATCCAGCTACATGCGCATGACGGCGGCCCGGCTGCTTGAAGAAGGCTATGACGTGGTGCGGTTGAACTTCCGCGACCACGGCAACACCCATCACCTCAACCCTGGCATCTTCCACTCCAACCGCATCGATGAAGTGGTGCACGCCGCCGGCGACATCGCCCGGCGCTGGCCCGAGCTGCCGCTGGTCGCGGCCGGCTATTCGCTGGGCGGCAACTTCGTGCTGCGCCTGGCCCTGCGCGCGCCATCGGCCGGGGTGCCGTTGCGCCGGGTCGCCTCGGTCTGCCCGGTGCTGGATCCGGCCATCACGATGGAGAGCATCGAGAATGGCCCGGCGATGTACGACTGGTACTTCCGGCGCAAATGGGCCGGCTCGCTGCGCCGCAAGCGTGATCTGTTCCCCGAGCTGAGCGACTGGGACGACCGCGTGCTCAAGCTGGACATCCGCGCGCTGACCGCCTGGCTGGTCGAGCACCACACCGATTTCGGCTCCCTGCAGGCGTACTTCGATGGCTACTCGATCGCCGGCGACCGGCTGGCCGGGTTGCAGGTGCCGGCCGACATCCTGATGGCCCAGGACGACCCGGTGATCCCGTTCACCACCTTCAACGGTTGGCGCCTGCCGGCCCATGCCCATCTGGAAATCGCCCCGTGGGGCGGCCATTGCGGGTTCCTGGAGAACTGGCGTGGCGATGGCTTCTCCGAGCGCTGGGTGGCCCAGCGGCTGCGGCTCGAGGCGAACGCGTCCGCCTGATCGGCCGTTCTGGCGGGCCGGCCCCGCTACAATCGCGGTTTGACCCTCGAGTTCCGGACCGTCATGCAAGACCAGATTCTTCAAGCCCTGCGCCGCAATGCGGTGGACGACGCCGTGCAGCTGGCGCGCGAATGGACCACGGCCGAGCCGGAGCAGCCGCAGGCGCACC
The DNA here is from genome assembly GCF_056861555.1 of Stenotrophomonas sp. K-6. NCBI lineage: Bacteria > Pseudomonadati > Pseudomonadota > Gammaproteobacteria > Lysobacterales > Lysobacteraceae > Stenotrophomonas > Stenotrophomonas sp. K-6. Next base: position 215,983 of record NZ_JBSPUC010000004.1, read on the forward strand.
GCTGGCTGTCGCTGTCGCTGCAGCAGCAGGGCCAGTTCGACGATGCGCTGACCAGCTTGCAGCAGGCGCTGACGCTCGCCCCGGACAATGCCGATCTGCACCTGCAGCAGGCGGGCCTGTTGTTGGCCCTGCGCCAGTTCGACGCCGCCGGTTCGGCGCTGGACCGCACCGCCGAACTCAACCCCAATGAGCTGTCCGCCTACGTGATGCAGGCGCACCTGGCGCTGGCCCGCAATGACGTCGATGAAGCCGACCGACTGACCCGCCTGGCCACGCGTGTGGATGAAGACCATCCCGAACTGGCGGCCTTGACCGGCATGGTGGCGCTGCGCCGGGGCGAGGTGGATCGCGCGCTGTCGCTGCTGTCGGCCGCCAGCGAAGCCCTGCCGGGTGATTCGCGCGTGCTGTACGCCCTCGGCTTTGCCTACCTGGGCAAGGACATGCTGGCCTTCGCCGAGCAGGCGTTCCGCCGCGTGCTGGAGTTGAACCCGAGCGTCACCTCGCTGCAGGGCCTGATCGTGCAGCTGGCGCTGCGCCAGGGCCACGTGGATGTGGCCGCCGAGATGATGCGTCACGTGCTGGCCACCCCGGCCGGCGACAGCCCGGCCATGCGCCGCCTGGCCGGCGAGCTGGAACTGCAGGCCGGGCAACCGCTGCAGGCGCTCGAGCAGCTGCTGCCGGTGCTGGCCCAGTGGCCAGCCGATCGCCACACGCTGCAACTGCTGCTGATGGCCTGGCAGCGCCTGGGCCGCGAACAGCAGGCCCGCGAGACGCTCGATGCGGCCCTGGCCGATCACCCCGAGGTGCATGACCTGTGGATGGCGCGCCTGACCGTCGAACCGGTCGGTGGGCCGGAGGCGGTTGCCGTGGGCGAACGCTGGCTGCAGGCCATGCCCGAGCATCTGCCGGCGCTGGAAACCCGCCTGCGCCTGCATGACATGAACAACGAGCCCGAGGCCGCCGAAGCCGTGGCCGAACGGATCGTGACCCTTGAGCCGGGCCGTGCCAGTGGCGAAACGCGTCTGGTCGACGGTCTGCTCACCCGGGATCCCTCGGCCGCCATCGCCCGCGTACAGGCGCTGCACGATGGTGCGCCGGAGGCGGCCAAGCCGTCGTTGCGCGCGTGGCTGGGCTCGGTCCAGGACCGTGCCGGCCAGTACCGCGAGGCGGTCCGGACGTGGGTCGAACTGCACGCCGCTGAAGCACCGCAGCGTCTGCCGCTGCCGCCGCAGGCCAAGGCACCGCTGAGCTGGCCGGACCTGGCGCCGGTGCCCGAAGGCAACGCTGTTGCGCCGATCTTCGTCTGGGGTGCGCCAGGCTCGGGCGTGGAGCGTGTGGTCGCGGCGATGGCCGCTGCCAGTCCGGTGGTCCGCGGTGATCGCTTCGGCTCGACGCCGCCCAATGATGCCTTCCAGAGCTATCACACGCTGCAGGACCTCTCGACCGGCAAGCTGACCCCGGAAGGTCTGGTCACCCAGTGGCGCGAGCAGCTGCCCGCGCGCGGGATCACCGAGGGCGCGGTGATCGACTGGCTGCTGTGGTGGGACAACGCACTGCTGTGGGCGCTGCGCCCGCAACTGCCGGAAGGTCGCCTGATCATTGCCGTGCGTGACCCGCGCGACATGCTGCTGGAGTGGATCGCCTTCGGTGCACCGGCGCCGTTCGCGGTGAACTCGGTGCATGAAGCGGCGGAATGGCTGGCGCGTTCGCTGGCCCAGGTCGCCACGCTGCACGAACAGGACCTGTACCCGAACGCGCTGGTGCGCATCGATGACATCGGCAACGACGCGCAGGCCATGGCGCATCATCTGGGCAACCTGTTCGGCATGCATTTCCCGCCCGCGTCCACGCTCGGTCCGGCCCGCATGGCCCCCGGCCATTGGCGCGATTACCGCGATGAAATGGGCACTGCCTTCGCACTGCTGACCTCGGTCGCAGTGCGCCTGGGCTACCCGGAAGAGTGAGGAGACCTGTATGTATCTGAGCAGTGAGAGCATTACCAACGGCCAGCCGATCGCCGCCACGTTTGCAGCCGGCAACGCCGAGGGCTTCGCGCCCAATCGCAACCCACAGCTGGCCTGGCACGACGTGCCGGCCGGCACCCGGTCGTTCGCGCTGCTGTGCATCGACCCGGATGTGCCGACCGTGCCGGAGACCGTGGGCCGCCAGGATTGCACGGTGCCGCGCGATCAACCGCGCGCGCACTTCACCCACTGGGCGATGGTCGACATTCCGGCCGACGTGCACGAGCTCGCTGCCGGCAGCTGCAGTGACGGTTTCATCGTGGGCGGCAAGACCCAGCCGGCGGGCCCGGCAGGCAGCCGCCAGGGCCTGAACGATTTCACCGGCTGGTTTGCGGGCAATCCGGACATGGCCGGCCAGTACCTGGGCTATGACGGCCCGTACCCGCCCTTCAACGACGAACGCGTGCACCGCTACTTCTTCCGCGTGTTCGCACTGGACGTGGCCCAGCTGGGGCTGCCCGATCCCTTCACTGCAGCGGACGTGCTGCGTGCGATGCAGGGGCACGTGCTGGCCGAAGCCTCGCTGCATGGCACCTACACGTTGAATCCGGCGCTGGCCTGAGGTGAGGCCGACCGTTGGTCGGTGCTCGCCCCGGTAGGTACCGACCGTTGGTCGGTACTGCGCCATCGGGAGCCGGCCAGCGGCCGGCACTACAGGATGAAGAAGGGCGGCCCTTGGCCGCCCTTCTGCTTTCTTATTTTTTCTCGTTCGCGGACTCGACCACCATGTCCAGCACATACGCATTGGACGAGGCATCGGCCGGCGGGTTGGCGATCTTGTAGCGCTTCACGCGCACCACGTTACGCACGCCGTCTTCGTGGGTATAGCCCTCGATGGCGTCGTAGAAGTTCTGCCACTCGCCCGGCTCACCCTGCTTGATGCCATTGGCGTCGTAGCGGATCTCACGGGTCTGCAGGCACTGCTTGTCGCGGATCATCGGGTGTGGGCACGGCTTGGTCTGCGCGGCCACTTCCAGGAACACCGTTTCGCCTTCGCCGCCGTAGTGGGTTTCAGCGGTCGGCTCCGGGGTGAACACCAGCACATCCCCGTTGGCGGTGCGCAGGGTCAGCTGGCCGGCATCGCCAAGCTCGGTCTTGAGCGCGCCTTCCAGACGGCTGCCGACGGCCTGGTCCAGCGCCATCAGGTTTTTGTCGGTGCAGGCCATCATGGTCGAGGCCATCGGCGAGATGGTCAGCGAACCGTCGGCCAGCGTGTAGCCGCCGCCCATGCGGTTGCAGGTGTTGCTGATCGCGATGCGGTCTTCCTTGAAGTCCAGCGTGACCGGCTTGTCGGCACGGGCGAACAGCGCATCGATGCGCTTGCCGCTGGCATCGGTGGCGCTCTCGAGCCGCCAATGGTTGGCGTGCAGCAGCGACGCGCTCAAGGCTGCGCTGGCGTTCTGCGTGGCCACCGGGGCCGATGCAGGCGCCGGGGACGGCTCGCTGCCGGGGGCGGCAGGCGAATTCGCGGGCGGGTTGCTGCACGCGGCCATCATGGCCAGCGGCAGGATCAGCATCAGGGTGCGTTTCATGTACATCTCCTTGGGAACCTGGGGAAAAACGCCGGCGCAGCCACAACGGGGTTGCACCGGCGCCGGGCCGTTCAGTTGCCAGCCGGCAACCAGAGCAGCAAGGCCGCGCCCAGTGCGATGCGGTAGAACGCGAACGCCGTGAATCGGTGCGACTTGATATAGCCCAGCAACCACTTCACTACGATGAAGCCGGTGACGACCGCGGCAAGGAAGGCCACGCCCACATCGGTCCAGTTCTCACTGGCGAGCTTGCCCTCCTTGGCCAGTTCCAGGAAGGCATAGCCGCTGGCCGCGAACATGGTCGGGATGCCGACCAGGAACACAAATTCGGTGGCCTTCGCGCGGCGGCTCAGACCGAACAGCATCGCGATGAAGATCGCCGCCGCCGAGCGCGAGGTCCCCGGGAACACACCGGCCACCACCTGCGCCACGCCGACCAGGATGGCGACCTTCCAGGTCACCTCATCGCGTTCGGGCAGGCGCGCGGTATAGGCCTCCACCAGGAGCATCCACAGGCCACCGATGATCAGCGCCCAGGCCACCGGGGTGACTGTCTCCGGCAGCTCCCAGCCGGCCAGGCGGACCGGCAGGCCGACCACGGCGGTCACCAGGAAGGCGGTCCCGAGCTTGAGCACGTAATCGCGGTTGGCGCGTTCGTGCAGGCCGGTCGCAAGCGTCCACAGCCGCTGGCGGAACACCAGTGTGATTGCCAGGATCGCGCCGGCCTGGATGATGATGTTGAAGAAGTCCGAGCGTGCGCCCAGCCAGTGCTGGGCGATCAGCAGGTGGCCGGTGCTGGAGATCGGCAGGAATTCGGTGAGGCCTTCAAGAATGCCCAGAAGGAGGGCGGAGAGCAGATCGGACATCGGGAGTGCTGGGGCTCGGAAGGGGGGACATCGGGAGGCAGCATAAAACATCCGCGCGCCGCACCAAATGTGTGCGTGGTGCAGGATGTGCACTACTTTGGTGCGCACTGGCACGCACCACGTTGCGTGCCAGCCCAGTGAAATCAAGGGTTTGTGAAGTCTGAAAAGTTGGCACGGGGATTGCTCTATCCACATAGGCAATCACCCATCTGAGGTTTCACCGATGTCCGTGGAAAATGTTGAGAAGCTGATCAAGGACAACCAGATCGAGTTCGTCGACCTGCGTTTCGTCGATATGCGTGGTATCGAGCAGCACGTCACCTTCCCGGTCAGCATCGTGGAGCCGTCGCTGTTTGAAGAAGGCAAGATGTTCGATGGCAGCTCGATCGCCGGCTGGAAGGGCATCAACGAATCGGACATGGTCCTGCTGCCGGACCCGTCCAGCGCCTACATCGACCCGTTCTACGCCGACCCGACCCTGGTCATCAGCTGCGACATCCTCGATCCGGCCACCATGCAGCCGTACGGCCGCTGCCCGCGCGGCATCGCCAAGCGCGCCGAGGCCTATCTGAAGTCCTCCGGCATCGCCGAGCAGGCCTTCTTCGGCCCGGAGCCGGAGTTCTTCATCTTCGATTCGGTCCGCTTTGCCAACGACATGGGCCACACCTTCTTCAAGATCGATTCCGAAGAAGCGGCCTGGAGCACCGGTGACAAGTACGACGGCGCCAACAGCGGCTACCGTCCCGCCGTGAAGGGCGGCTACTTCCCCGTTCCGCCGACCGATTCGCTGCACGACCTGCGTGCGGAAATGTGCAAGACGCTGGAACAGGTCGGCATCGAAGTGGAAGTGCAGCACCACGAAGTGGCCACCGCCGGCCAGTGCGAGATCGGCACCAAGTTCAGCACCCTGGTGCAGAAGGCCGATGAACTGCTGCGCATGAAGCACGTCATCAAGAACGTCGCCCACCGCAACGGCAAGACCGCCACCTTCATGCCCAAGCCGATCGTCGGCGACAACGGCAGCGGCATGCACGTGCACCAGTCGCTGTCCAAGGGCGGCACCAACCTGTTCTCCGGTGACGGCTACGGCGGCCTGAGCCAGCTGGCGCTGTGGTACATCGGCGGCATCTTCAAGCACGCCAAGGCCATCAACGCCTTCGCCAACTCCGGCACCAACAGCTACAAGCGCCTGGTCCCGGGCTTTGAAGCCCCGGTGATGCTGGCCTATTCGGCCCGCAACCGTTCCGCCTCGTGCCGCATTCCGTGGGTGTCCAATCCGAAGGCGCGCCGCATCGAAATGCGCTTCCCCGATCCGATCCAGTCCGGCTACCTGACCTTCACCGTGCTGATGATGGCCGGCCTGGACGGCATCAAGAACCAGATCGACCCGGGCGCACCGAGCGACAAGGATCTGTACGACCTGCCGCCGGAAGAAGAGAAGCTGATCCCGCAGGTCTGCTCCTCGCTGGACCAGGCTCTGGAAGCGCTGGACAAGGACCGCGAGTTCCTCAAGGCCGGTGGCGTGATGAGCGACGACTTCATCGACGGCTACATCGCGCTGAAGATGCAGGAAGTCACCCGCTTCCGTGCGGCGACCCATCCGCTCGAATACCAGATGTACTACGCGAACTGAGCAACTGGTGACGATGACGAAGGATATCCCTCCCACCCTTCGTCATCGTCGCCGCCTTTTGCAGCCCTCGCATCCGGGCGGCAACGGGTCCGCAGGACATGCGCTGCAGCTGGGGAGCCGCAGCGCAGGCAACACGTACCACCAGGGGCAAGAGAGACCGGACGCGTCATGGGCCCTTCCTCCCTCCCGCGTCACCGCTGACGTCGCCCTTCGGGCGTCGGCAACGGCGTGGTCCATGCAACGTTCGGCGCAACGACCGGCGGCCATGTGCAAGTGGCCGCCGGTTGACCTGACATCGGCCCCACGCGGGCCGGTTCCATCCACCATCGGGATATGCGCATGAAACTGATCTCCGCCATCATCCGGCCGTTCAAGCTCGACGAGGTCCGCGAGGCCCTCTCCGACGCTGGCGTGTCGGGCATCACCGTGACCGAAGTCAAAGGCTTCGGGCGCCAGAAGGGCCACACCGAGTTGTATCGCGGCGCGGAGTACGTCGTGGATTTCCTGCCGAAGATCAAGATCGAGACCGTCGTGACCGACGATCGCCTGGAGGCCGTGGTCGAGGCGATCCAGACCGCGGCCGGCACCGGCAAGATCGGCGACGGCAAGATCTTTGTCACCGCGGTCGAACAGGTCGTCCGCATCCGCACCGGCGAAATCGGCGCTGACGCGCTCTAACCCCACTCGGAGCCCACAATGAAGACCTCTTTGTTCACCGGGTGGCAAGCCCGGTTCCATGCCGTGTGCCTGATGATGCTGATCAGCGCACTGGCCGTTGGTGCGTTCTCCAGCAGCGCGCACGCCCAGGCGCAGGTCACCCCGGCACCGTCGGAGACGGTGGCGGTCGAGCCGTTGCCGACCGCGCCGGAGGCCACGGCTGCCCCGGTCGCCGAAGCCGCCGCTGCGGCCACGTTCGATCACGGCGATGTCGCCTGGATGCTCACCTCCACCCTGCTCGTGCTGCTGATGGTGGTGCCGGGCCTGGCCCTGTTCTACGGCGGCCTGGTGCGCTCCAAGAACGTGCTGTCCATCCTCAGCCAGATCCTGGTGGTGTTCTCGCTGGTGCTGATGCTGTGGGTGGCCTACGGCTACAGCGCGGTGTTCAGTGAAGGCAACGCCTTCTTCGGCTCGTTCACCGAGTTCGCCTTCCTCAAGGGCTTCGGCCCGGACACCGTCGGCAACACGCCGATCGCCGGCCTGCCGGATTACCTGTTCGTCGCCTTCCAGTCGACCTTCGCCGGCATCACCACCGCCCTGATCGTCGGTGCGTTCGCCGAGCGCATCAAGTTCAAGGCCGTGCTGCTGTTCTCGGCCCTGTGGTTCACCCTCAGCTACATCCCGATGGCGCACATCGTGTGGGGCGGCGGCTATCTGGGTGAGATGGGCGCGATCGACTTCGCCGGTGGCACCGTGGTCCACATCAATGCCGGTGTGGCCGGCCTGGTGGGCGCGTACTTCGTCGGCAAGCGCATCGGCTACGGCCAGACCGCACTGAAGCCGCACAACGTGCCGTTCACCTACATCGGCGCGATGCTGCTGTGGGTGGGCTGGTTCGGCTTCAACGCCGGCTCGGCCGCCGCGGCCGACACCGTCGCCTCGCTGGCCTTCATCAACACCATCCTCGCCACGGCTGCGGCGGTGCTGGGCTGGACCCTGGTCGAAGCGGTCAGCAAGGGTAAGCCGTCCGCGCTGGGCGCTGCCTCCGGCGCCGTTGCCGGCCTGGTCGGCATCACGCCGGCCTGCGGCACCGTGGGCCCGCTGGGCGCGATCGTGATCGGCCTGGTCGCCGGCGTGGTCTGCGTGTGGGGCGTCACCGGTCTCAAGCGCCTGCTCAAGGTCGATGACACCGCCGACGTGTTCGGCGTGCACGGCATCGGCGGCATCGTCGGTGCGCTGCTTACCGGTGTGTTCAGCGCGCAATCGCTGGGTGGCACCAAGGCCGACCTGGACATCGGTCATCAGGTCTGGGTGCAGCTGGTCAGCGTCGGCTTCACCATCGTCTGGTGTGCCGTGGCCACTGTGCTGATCCTGCTGGTGGTACGCATGGTGTTTGGCCTGCGCGTCACCGAAGAAGCAGAGCGCACCGGCCTGGACGTCACCTCGCACGGCGAGTCGGCCTACGAGGCCTGATCCGCGCGCGATACCGCATTAGAAACGAGAGAGAGAGATGTTTTACCTTTGCCGGCGGCCTTCGGGTCGCCGGTTTTTTGTGGGTGCCTGGTCAGGGTGTTCCGGTGCCCGGCGTCGGACAAGGGTCACAGTTTCCGGCACGCCGCGCCCGGAGCCGTCGGTCCGCAGGACTGCCTGTTCAACGCGCGATCCTGCCGCGCGCAGGGCGCATCCGCGCTCGGTCATCGCTTGGACCGGCATCACTTTTTCACAGTGCCGTCTTCACACTTCAGCCGACAGACGGTCGTTCAAGGCCCTGTTTCCGGTGACCCGATTCCTTTAAAGTTCCGGGCCCGCCCGCCGCTACCCTGCCGGCCGGCACGGATTCTTGCCAAGGAAGAGCGTGAACGTGCAACAAGGACGTATGGAACGCAGCCGCGCGCTGCGGTGGCGGTTGGCTGTGGGTGTCGCATTGGTCGTGGCCTGCATGCAGGCCACCGTGTGCGCGCAGGTCGCCCCCCCGGATCAGGAACTGCTGCGCCAGCAGGAGCGCGAGCGCGCCTTGCGCGAGCAACAGGAAGCCACGCCCGACGTGCGCCTGCAAGCCACGCCGGAAGAAGCGGTGGGTCGCCTCCCGGCTGACGAATCGCCCTGTTTCCCGATCCAGCGCATCGCGCTGGAGGGCGAACTGGCCGATCATTTCCGCTGGTCACTGCGCGCGGCCGATCCGAGCGACGATCCGGCCACCGGCCGTTGCCTGGGCACCGGCGGCGTGGACATCGTGATCAAGCGCATGCAGAACGCGATCATCGCGCGCGGCTACGTGACCACCCGCATCCTGGCCGCCCCGCAGGACCTGAAGACCGGCACGTTGACACTCACCGTAGTGCCCGGCCGCATCAATGCGGTCCGCTTCTCCAGCGAGGAAGGGCGTATGCCCGCCTTGTGGAATGCGCTGGCGGTGGGCCCCGGCGATCTGCTCAACCTGCGCGATATCGAACAGGCGCTGGAAAACCTGCAGCGCGTCCCCACCGCCACGGTCGACATCCAGATCGCCCCGCCGAAGGAGGGCGCACAGGACAAACCCGGTGAAAGCGATCTGGTCATCAGCTGGGCGCAGCGCGCACCGGTGCGCGTGAGCCTGACCCTGGATGATGCCGGCAGCCAGTCCACCGGCAAGCTGCAGGCCGGCGCCACGCTGTCGCTGGACAACCTGGCCGGGCTGAGCGACCTGTTCTACGTCAATGCCGGCAAGTCCGTGTTCAACGGCAGCGACCGCGGCACCGACAGCTGGTCCACCCACTACAGCGTGCCGCTGGGCTGGTGGCTGCTGGGGGCCAACGCCAGCGAATACGACTACCGGCAGACCGTGGCCGGCGCGTACGAGAGCTATGAGTACAGCGGCTCCAGCCGCAATGCCGAGCTGCGCCTGACCCGCATGCTGTTCCGCAATGCGCATGCCAAGACCAGCATGCACGCGCGCGGCTGGTACCGTGAATCGGACAACTTCATCGACGACACCGAGATCCTTGTGCAGCGCCGGCGCATGGCCGGGTGGGAGCTGGGGATCGCGCACCGCCACTTCATCGGCAAGGCCACGCTGGATGCGAACCTGGCCTACCGCCGCGGTACCGGCGCGTTCAACGCGCTGCAGGCACCGGAAGAGGGCTTTGGTGAAGGCACCGCGCGCGGCAAGGTGGTGACCGCCGATGCGCAGCTCACCGTGCCGATGCAATGGGGCCGGCAGGCACTGCGCTATACCGGCAGCTGGCGCGCGCAGTGGAACCGTTCGCGGCTGGTACCGCAGGACCGCTTCTCCATCGGCGGCCGCTACACCGTGCGTGGCTTCGACGGGGAACTCTCGCTCACCGGCGAACGCGGCTGGCTGCTGCGCAATGAACTGGCCTTTGCCATGGGTGGCGGTGTCGAGAGCTTCGTGGCCGTGGACCATGGCCAGGTGGGCGGACCCTCGACCGAGTGGCTGCTCGGCGACCGCCTCACCGGCATGGCGCTGGGCCTGCGTGGCGGCTCGCGTCACGTGCAATGGGAAGGCTTCGTCGGCAGCCCGCTGCACAAGCCCGATGGCTTCCAGACCGCCTACACCACCTTTGGCATGAACCTCGGCATCTCGTTCTGACGCCAGCTGTCCGGCCCTGCGCGCCGCTGCGGTGCGCGACCCCACACCGCATTGAAAGGAAGCAACGCCGTGAATCGAGTCTATCGCCTGGTTTTCAACCGTACCCTGGGTGTCATGCAGGTCGCCTCCGAACTGGTGACCGCACCCCGCGGGGGCTGCGATGCACGCGGCGGCAACACGATGGCCACGCTGCGGCCGATGAGCTTTGCGCTGTGGCTGGTGCTCGGTTGGGTAGGGCTGGTACAGCCGCTGTCCGCGCAGCAGGTGCCCGATGCCGGCCGCATCATCGCCGACCCCGGCGCACCGGCCCAGCAGCGGCCCACCGTGATCACCTCGGCCAACGGCACACCGCAGATCAACATCACCACGCCCAGCGCGGCCGGTGTCTCGCGCAACCAGTACCAACAGCTCGATGTCGGCCGCCAGGGCGTCATCCTCAACAATTCGCGCACGGACGTGCAGACGCAGATCGGTGGCTGGGTGCAGGGCAATCCCTGGCTGGCCACCGGCGCCGCGCGGGTCATCCTCAATGAAGTCAACGGCAGCAACCCCAGCCACCTCAACGGCTATGTCGAAGTGGCCGGTGCCCGTGCCCAGGTGGTCATCGCCAACCCGGCCGGCATCCAGATCGACGGTGCCGGCTTCCTCAATGCGAGCAGGGTCACCCTGACCACCGGCACGCCCATCCTCAACAACGGCGCGCTGGATGGCTACCGGGTCGAGGGCGGCGCGATCCGCGTATCCGGCGCGGGCCTGGATGCCAGCCTGACCGACTACACCGACATCATCACCCGCTCGCTGCAGGTCAACGCCGGCATCTGGGCCAACCAGCTGCAGGCCAGCCTGGGCACCAACGTGGTCAGTACCGACCACAGCAGCGTGACCGCACAGACCCCCACCGGTGGCACACCGGCCTTCGCGCTGGATGTCGGCGCGCTCGGTGGCATGTATGCCAACCGCATCTGGCTGGTCGGTAACGAACATGGCGTCGGCATGAGCAACGCCGGCAAGATCGGCGCGCAGGCAGGCGAACTGGTGGTCACCGCCGATGGGCGGCTGGAGAACACCGGTGCGCTGCACGCGCAGCAGGACACCCGGATCACCGCCGCCGGCGGCGTGGCCAATGCGGGCACGCTCAGCGCCGAGCGCGAGCTGCGCGTGGACACGCCCGCCGATCTGGACAACAGCGGCGGCACGCTCAATGCCCGCCGCATCGAGGTGAACGCCGATGCGCTGCGCAACCGCGGCGGCAGTATCGAACAGGTGGGTGCCCAGACGCTGCAACTGAGCGGCGCGGACATCAGCAACGAGCAGGGCAGGATCGGCACGGTGGCCAGCACCTCGCCGGGGCAGCAAACCGGCGGCGGCACCACCGGCGGCACTACCGGACAGCCGGGCAGCGGCAGCACCCCCGGCACCGGCACGCCCACGCCGGGCCAGGGCGGCACCGGCGGTACCACACCGCCCACGCCCACCGCCCCGCTGGCGGCAGGCACGCTCAACATCGCCACCTCGCTGGACAACGACGGCGGTGCCATCGATGCCACCGGCATCCTGCAGCTGAGCGCCCGCAACAGCCTGGACAACACCCGCGGCACGCTGGGGGTACAGACCCTGCAGGTGCAGGGCGACGCGCTGCGCAATGTCGGCGGCCGGCTGGAGGTGCAGGGAACGGCCTCGGCCCAGGTGCAGACGCTGGACAACAGCGGCGGCCACATGGCGCTGGCGCAGACCTTCCAGCTGCAGGCACAGTCGCTGTTCAACCGCGGCGGTACCCTCGCGCACGGTGGCAGCGCGGCCACCGCCTGGTCCATCGGCACGCTGGACAACAGCGACGGTAGCCTGGCCAGCAACGCCACGACCTTCGGCCTGGACCTGGGCCATCTGATCAACACCCGCGGCAGCCTCAGCCATGCGGGCAGCAACGGGCTGCAGCTGCGCGCTGATCGCCTGGACGGTGTGCAGGGCACCATCGCCACCGCCGGCGACATCGCCCTGCAGCTGGGCAGTGCCGACCACCGCAAGGCGCAGTTGATCGCCAACCAGGTGAGCCTTGCCGCCGGCGACTTCGACAACCGCGGCGGGCGGGTGCTGTCCACCGGGCAGCAGGCCAGCGCGCTCAGTGTGCAGGGCACGCTGGACAACGGCGACGGCGGCACCCTGGCCAGCAACGGCGACCTGCAGATCACCGCAGCGCAGCTGGGCAATGCCGGTGGCACCGTGCAGCAGGCCGGCACCGGCAGCCTGCGTATCGATGCGGTCAACCTGCAGGGCCAGGGCGGCACCGTGCTCAGCAATGGCAGCCTGGTGGTACAGGGCGACACCACCAACCTGCGCGATGGCACCACCTCCGCGCAGCGCATCGCGATCACCACCGGCGATCTGATCACTGCCGGTGGCACGCTCACCTCGGCCGGCCCCGAGGTACTGGACCTGCAGGTGGCCCGCACCCTGGACAACACCGGGGGCACGCTGGGCAGCAACGGCGCGCTGGCCATCGACAGCACCACCTTGATCAACACCGGCGGCAAGCTGATCGCCGCCGGCACCGGGCAGACCACGCTGCACGCCAGCGAGGCGCTGCACAATCAGGGCGGCACGCTTTCCAGCAATGGCGACCTGCGCATCGATGCCGAGCGTCTGCTCAATGGCGGCGGCAGCATCGATCATGCCGGCAACGGCACGCTGCAGATCACCACGGCCACCCTGAGCGGCGGCGAAGGCAACGTCGCCAGCAACGGCCTGTTGCAGTTGCTGGCGCAGACGCTGGACCTGCACAAGGCCACGACCCGCGGCCGCGAGGTCGACATTCGTGCGGGGTCGCTGGACAACACCGGCGGCACCCTGCTCTCGCTGGGCGAGCAGGCCATGCAGCTGCGCATCAGTGGCAGCCTGGTCAATGACGGCGGCACGCTCACCGCCAACGGCGCGCAGCAGATCGAGGCAGGCGCGCTGTCCAACCGGGGCGGCGCGTTGAACTCGGCTGGCACCGCCGATACCCGCCTGATCGTGGCCGGCACGCTGGACAACACCGGTGGCACCGTGGCCAGCAATGCAGGCGCACTGCAGCTGCAGGCAGGTGCCCTGGTCAATGCCGATGGCACGATCAGCCATGCCGGTCAGAACGGACTGTCCATCACCACTGGCCGACTGGACGGTCAGCGTGGTCGCATCGGCACGGCTGGCGCGCTCGAGCTCAGCGCCGGAGCTGTCGACCATCGCGGCGCGTCCGTGGCCGCCGAGCAGCTGGACATCACCGCGCAGTCGCTGGACAACCGCGGTGGCAGCATCATCGCCACCGGCACCGCCGCCAACACGCTGCAGGTCACAGACACGCTGGACAACGGCGAGGGCGGCACCCTGGCCAGCAATGGCGATCTATCCATCAGCGCCAGCACCCTCGGCAACGCCGGCGGCACGATCCAGCAGGCCGGCACCGGCACGCTGGCCATCGAGGTGGACACGCTCAACGGCCACGCCGGCACGCTGCTCAGCAACGGCGTGCTCGACCTGCAGGGCGACACGCTGGATCTGCGCAATGGCGCCACCTCGGCACAGCAGATCCGCATCGACAGCGAGCGCCTGATCACCGCCGGTGGTCAGCTCAGCGCGCTGGGCACCCAGGCACTGCAGGTCCAGGCACGCACCCTGCTGGACAACAGTGGCGGCACCCTTGGCAGCAACGGCGCCGTGGACATCAACGCCGGCCGCTTCATCAATGACCACGGCAAGCTCATCGCCGCTGGCGAGGCCGCCTCGCAGGTGCGCGTGACGCAGCTGCTGGACAACACCGGCGGCGCGATCTCGGGCAATGGCGATCTGCGGATCGAGGCCGAGGTGCTGCGCAATGCCGACGGCACCCTGGTCGCGGCCGATGCGCTGCACCTGCAGGGGCAGACGCTGGACCTGCGTGATGGTGCGGTGGGTGCCACGCAGATCACCGTGCAGGCCGGCAGCCTGGACAACAGCGGTGGCACGCTCAGCGCCACCGGCACAGCGGACATGCGCCTGCAGGTGCGCGAGCAGCTGACCAACGATGCCGGCACGATCGCTGCCAACGGTGCCCAGCACATCGAGGCCGGCGCGCTGTCCAACCGGGGTGGCACGCTGAGTTCGGCCGGCACCGGCAACAGCCAGATCCACGTAGCGGGTCAGCTGGACAACAGCAAGGGCGTGATCGCCAGCAACGCCGCTGCACTGGAGGTGGCAACGGGCAGCCTGCACAACATCGACGGCACCCTCAGCCATGCCGGCACCCAGGGCCTGACCCTGAGCACCGGGCAGTTGCTGGGCCAGGATGGCCACATCGTCACCGCCGGCGCCCTTACGCTCACCGCGGGCGAGGTGGACCACCGCGGCGCGAGCCTGCAAGCCACGCAGATCGCGCTGACCGCACAGGCATTCGACAACCGCGGCGGGCAACTGGTGGCCACCGGCACCCAGGCCAACCGCATCGACGTGGCCGGCGCGCTGGATAACGGCGCTGACGGCCTGATTGCCAGCAATGGCGACCTGACCCTCAATGCAGCGGTACTCGGCAATGCCGGCGGTACCGTGCAGCAGGCCGGTAATGGCCTGCTGGCGATCAACGCCGCCACCCTCAACGGTGCCGGCGGCACTCTGCTCAGCAACGGCACGTTGCACGTGCAGGGCGATACCACCGACCTGCGCGCTGGCACCACCTCGGCCCAGCGCATCCGCATCGAGACCGGCGATCTCACCACCGCCGGCGGCACGCTCACGGCCACCAGCACCGACGCACTGGCGCTGCAGGTCCGCGGCCGCCTGGACAACAGCGGCGGCACCGTGGCGACCAATGGTGCGCTGGATCTGCGCGCCGCCACGCTGCTCAACACCGGTGGCAACCTGCAGGCCGCAGGGACCGCCGCGAGCCAGCTGAGCATCGACCAGGCGCTGCAGAACCGCGGCGGCAAGATCCTCACCAGCGGCGATCTCGACGTCACCGCGGCCAGCCTGGACAACCAGGGCGGCACGGTCCACAGCGCCACCGACCTGAGCGTGGGCGTGGATGGCCTGTTAGACAACAGCAACACCGGCCTGATCGCCAGTGGCGGCGATGCGCAGCTGCGCGCGGCCACGCTGGACAACCGCAGCGGCAGCATCGAACAGGCCGGCGAGGGCCAGCTGCAGATCGATACCGGCACGCTGCAGGGCGCTGGCGGCCGCATCATCAGCAATGGCGCGCTGACCCTGCAGGGCGAAGCACTGGATATCCGCGGGGGCACCACTGCAGCGCGCCAGGTCACGGTGACCGCCGGCAGCCTGGACAACGCCGGTGGCACGCTCAGCAGCACCGGTGAGCAGACCATGCTGCTGCAGGTGCGCGATGCGCTGGGCAACGATGGCGGCACCATTGCTGCCAATGGCGCGCAGCAGATCAGCGCCGGTACGCTGTCCAACATTGCCGGTACGCTGAGTTCGGCAGGAACTGCAGACACCCGCATTGAAGTCGCTGGCCAGTTCGACAACACCCGCGGCACCCTGGCCAGCAACGGCGGCGCCCTGACGGTGCAGACCGGCAGCCTGGTCAATGACACCGGCCGGATCCACCACGCCGGCCAGAACGGCCTCACCCTGCAGACCGGCAGCCTGCAGGGCCAGAAAGGCAGCATCGCCACCGCCGGCACGCTGACCCTGCGTGCGGACGCGATCGATCACCGCGACGCCACCCTCAGCGCCGGCCAGCTGGACATCGTCGCGACCGCACTCGACAACCGTGGTGGCACCGTGCTCTCCACCGGCACCCAGGCCAACACGGTGCGGGTGGATGGCACCCTGGACAACGGCGACGACGGTACCCTGGCCAGCAACGGCGACCTGCAGATCACCGCGGCCACCCTCGGCAACGCCGGCGGCACCGTGCAGCAGGCCGGCACCGGCACGCTGAGCATCACCGCCGCGACCCTCAATGGTCAGGGCGGTACGCTGGTCAGCAATGGCGCGCTGGCGCTCAGCGGCGATACCACCGACCTGCGCAACGGCACCACCTCGGCGCAGCAGATCCGCATCGACACCGGTGACCTGACCACCGCCGGCGGCAACCTTGTCGCCACCGGCACGGGGCCGCTGGCGCTGAACGTGCGCAACCGCCTGGACAACACCGGCGGCACCCTGGCCAGCAATGGCACGGTGGACCTGCACGCGGCCACCCTCATCAACAACCAGGGCACGCTGCAGGCGGCTGGCGCGGGCAGCAACCAGCTGCAGGTGGGCCAGGCGCTGGAGAACCGAGGCGGGCGCATTCTCGCCACCGGCGCGACCGTCATCGGTGCGGCCAGCGTGGACAACCACGGCGGCACCCTGCAGACCGGCGGGGCGTTGACCCTCGGCGTGGACGGGCGGCTGGACAACAGCGGCCAGGGTGTCATCGCCAGCGGCGGCGATGCGCACCTCACCGCCGCCACCCTGGACAACCAGACCGGCAGCATCGAGCACGCCGGTGAAGGCACGCTCGCCATCGAGGTGACCGACCTGCACGGTGCGGGTGGCCGCATCGTCGGCAACGGTGCGCTGCAACTGAAGGGCGATACGCTCGATGTCAGTGGCGCCACCACCGGCGCGCGCCAGGTCACGGTGACCGCTGGCAGCCTGGATACCAGCAAGGGCACGCTCACCTCCACCGGCACGCAGGCCATGACCCTGCAGGTGGACAGGGCGCTGACCAACAACGGCGGCACCATCGCCGCCAATGGCGCTCAGCAGATTACGGCTGGTTCGCTGTCCAACATCGACGGCACGCTGAGCGCAGCTGGCACCGGTGATACCCGCATCAACGTGCTCGGCACGTTCGACAACACCCGCGGCGATGTGGCCAGCAATGGCCGCCAGCTGCAGATCGATGCCGCCCGCCTGATCAATGAGCACGGCACCCTCAGCCACGGCGGTACCGAGTCACTGAGCCTGACGGTCGGCCAGCTCGATGGTGCGAAGGGCACGATCGTCAGTGCGGGTGCACTGGCGCTGCACGCCGGTGCGGTGGACCACCGCGGTGCCACCCTCAACGCGACCCAGCTGACCGTCCAGGCCGAGGCCTTCAACAACCAGGGCGGCACCGTGCTGGCCACGAGCGGGCAGGCCAGCAGCCTGACCGTCAGTGGCGTGCTCGACAATGGCAACGGCGGCACGCTGGCCAGCAATGGCGACCTGCAGATCACCGCGGCCACCCTCGGCAATGCCGGTGGCACCGTGCAGCAGGCGGGCACCGGTACGCTGGCGATCAACGCTCACACCCTCAACGGCCAAGGCGGCAGGCTGCTCAGCAATGGCAGCCTGGCGCTGATCGGCGAGAACACCGACCTGCGCGATGGCACTACCGCCGCGCAGCGCATCCGTATCGAGACCGGGGAACTGGTCACTGCAGGCGGCACACTCACCGCCACCGGCACCGACGTGCTGGCGCTGAAGGTGCGCGGCCGGCTGGACAACACCGCCGGCACCCTCGCCAGCAATGGCACGCTGGATCTGCGCGCCGCGCAGCTGCTCAACAACCAGGGCACCGTGCAGGCGGCCGGGGCGGGGAGCAATCAGCTGGCCATCGGCGGTGCACTGGAGAACCGGGGCGGTCGCATCCTGACCACCGGCAATGCCACGGTCACCGCCACCGGCCTGGACAACCGCGGTGGCACCCTGCACAGCGATGGCAGCTCCAGCTTGACGGTGACCGTCGATGGCCTGCTCGACAACAGCGCGCAGGGCACGGTGTCGTCGGGTGGCAACGCGCACATCACCACGCAATCCCTGAACAATGAAGCGGGCACCCTGGCCGCCGGGGCCGCATTGCAGCTCGACACGGCCACGCAGGTACGCAATACCACCGGCTTGATCCAGGCCGGTACCGATCTGCGCGTGAGCAGCAGCGGCATCGACAACCACAGCGGCCGGATCATCGCCGGCACGGTGGATCTGGATACCCGCGGCTACACCCTGGACAACCGCGCAGGCACCGTGGCCAGCCTGACCGGGGGCGCCGCGCTGCGCACCGGCCAGCTGGACAACAGCGGTGGGCTGCTGCAGTCCGCCGGCAACCTGCGTATCGACACGGCCGGCCAGGCCTTGATCAACACGAATGCCAACGGCAACGGCATCAACAGCAGCGGTACGCTGGAGATCCACAGCGGTGCGTTCGACAACCGTGCCGGTTCGGTCTTTGGCCAGGGCGCGATCACCGTCACTGCCAGCAGCATCGACAACACCGCCGGCGGCGCGCTGGTGGGCGCAGGCGACCTGACCCTGCGTGCGCAATCGGTGGCCAACGCCGGCGGCAAGATCACGGTGGGCCGCAATGCGGACATCGTCCTGCCCGGCGCGCTGGACAACCGCGGGGGCCTGGTGGCCGCCGGTGGCACGCTCGCCCTGCAGGCGGGCAACATCGATAACCGATACACCCTGAGCGCGCCCACTGGCCCGGCACTGGGCCTGCAGGGCAAGCACCTGCAGCTGGGCACAGGCAGCCTGGACAACCAGCAGGGCCAGATCCTGGCCGACACCATGGTGGTGCAGGTGGGCGGGCTGCTGAACAACAGCGGCGGCCAGATATCCGCCGCCGAGACGTCTGATATCCGCGCCGACAGCATTGCCAACGCCGGCGGTTCACTGGTGGCCGGCAGCAACCAGATCGTGCGCACGCGTGAGATCACCGGTGACGGCAAGCTGCTCTCGCAGGGCGACATGACCCTGGAGCTGGGCCAGAGCCACACCAACACCGGCGAGCTCGCCGCCAACGGCACCCTCACCCTGGCCATCCAGGGCAACCTGGACAACCTGGGCAAGCTGCAGGGCGCCGGGGTGAACATCAGCGCCGGCAACATCCACAACGCCGCTTCCGGCGAGATCAGCAGCGTCGGCCTGACCCGGCTGGTGGCCAGCGGTGAGCTGCTCAACCGCGGCCTGTTGGACGGCCGCATTACCCACATCGACGCCGGCACGCTGAACAACATCGGCACCGGCCGCATCTACGGCGACCACATCGCCATCCAGGCCGGCACCCTCAACAACCTGGCCGAAAACGTGGGCGGCGCCCAGCGCTCGGCCACCATCGCCGCACGCCAGCGTCTGGACCTCGGCGTGGGCGTGCTGAACAACCGCGGCCAAAGCCTCATCTTCAGCGATGGCGATGCGGCCATCGGCGGGGCGCTCAACGGGCTGACGGCCGTGGGCAGCGCACAGCGCATCGACAACCTCAGCTCCACCATCGAGATCGCCGGTAACCTGGACATGTCCGCGCTGGCGGTGAACAACATCCGCGAGAACGTGGTGGTGCAGCAGCAGACCATCCAGCATGGGCCGGTCACGCTCAACCAGCCGGGCTGGTTCAAGAACGGCAACAACACCGCCCGGAATCTGCGCGACACCTCCAACTTCCAGCCCTACGAGGTCTATTACCTCAATCCGGATGACATCCTGGAAGACACCGCGTACATCACGCCCGACGGCCAGCAGATCCGCCGGGCGGTGGTCCGGCTGACTGCCAACACCAGCGCCTACTACTTCGCACGCGGTGGCCTGGACGGCGAGCGCGGCGAGCGCTCGCGCCTGCCCGCGCAGGACGGCACGGTGGTCATCTACTACGTGGGCCGTGCAGACAGCCGCAACAATCCGGACCAGCTGGGCGCCGGGGCCGAAGATCCGTTCCGCGATCTCTCGATGATGCCGCCGGGAAACCGGCAGTTCCGCTACGACTCGGATACCCTGGCCTACAACAACGCCTACGGCACCTGCACCACCACCTGCGTGCGGTTGATCACCTACCCGGACTACGACAATCCGGAGGCGATGCTGATCAACATGCAGCGCCACACCACCAGCACCAATGGCAACGAGAAGACCCGCGTCGCCACCCGTACCACCACCGAAGACGTGCTGGTGTCGGCCGGTGCTGACGCCGTGATCAATGCCGGTGGCCACATGCGCATCGCCACCGATGCGTTGCGCAACGAGTACGCCAGCATCGCCGCCGGTGGCAACCTGGCCGTGGTCGGATTGAACGTGGGTGAATCCTCGATCGTAAATACCGCCAAGACGCTGTTCCGCACCCATAGCTTCAGCAATGTCTCCATCACCTATGGCGGCTCGCGCAGCCAATGGAGCGCCGCGCCGATCTCCGAGCAGATCGGCGTGCTGGGTGCGGGCATCACCGCCGGCGGCAAGTTGAGCATCGATGTCGGCAACCTGCGCAACGAGAACACCGGCCGCGACGCGCCGAACGTGCGCGATGGCGACAGCATGGCCAACCTCAACACCGGTG
Organism: Stenotrophomonas sp. K-6; assembly: GCF_056861555.1. Lineage (NCBI taxonomy): Bacteria > Pseudomonadati > Pseudomonadota > Gammaproteobacteria > Lysobacterales > Lysobacteraceae > Stenotrophomonas > Stenotrophomonas sp. K-6. The sequence continues at coordinate 236,548 of NZ_JBSPUC010000004.1, forward strand.
GGCCGGGCGCAGGCTCGGTCGGCCCGGGCGCAGGCGCGGTGCAGGGACCGGGGCAGAGCAGCGGCCAGGGCGCCGGCCCGGTGAACGCACAGGGGCCGACGGCGGCCGGCGCAGCACACGGTCAAACCGGTAGTGCGGTACAGGGGCCGGGTCAGGCCGGTGGCCACATCGCCGATGGCGCGCACGCCCAGGGACCGTCTGCGGCCGGTGCCGCACAGGGCGCGGCAGGCCAAGGCCTGCAGGGTGCCGACCGCACCAGCGGCCAGCTGGCCGACGCCGCCAGCGCCCAGGGACCGGGCCAGGTTGGCTCGGCGGGCCCGGGCACGGGCACCGTGCAGGACATCGTGGCCGGGCAGGCAGCACAGGCCACGGCCACCGGCCCGGGGGCTGTGCAGGCCGGTGGCCACGCCGGCAGCGGTGGCAATGCCGCGCTGGCCAACAAGCAGGCCGTCGCCGCCGCCGGCAATGACCCGCACGTGGTGGTCACCACCACGCCCAATGCCAGTGCACCCAGCGCCAGCCTGTTCAACGTGGATGCCAACCGTGGCAGCTACCTGGTGGAAACCGACCCGCGCTTTGCCAGCTACCGCAGTTGGCTCAGCTCGGACTACCTGCTGCAGCGCGCCGGCTATGAGCCCTCGCAGACCCAGAAGCGCCTGGGCGACGGCTTCTACGAACAGAAGCTGGTGCGCGAACAGATCGGCGAACTCACCGGCCGACGCTTCCTCGATGGCCATGCCAGCGATGAAGACCAGTACCGCGCGCTGCTGGAGGCCGGTGCCACCGTCGCCAGTGCGTGGGGCCTGCGCCCCGGCGTGGCGCTGACCGCCGAGCAGATGGCCCGTCTCACCAGCGACATCGTCTGGCTGGTGGAGCAGGACGTCACCCTGGCCGACGGCTCCACCGTGCGCGCGCTGGTCCCGCAGGTGTACCTGCGGGTGATGCCGGGCGATCTGGATACCAATGGTGCGCTGCTGGCCGGTGCCGACATCGACATCAAGCTGCGCGGCGACCTGGTCAACAGCGGTGCCATCGCCGGGCGTCAGCTGGTGAGCATCGACGCCGGCAACATCCGCAACGTCAGCGGCGGGCAGATCAGCGGCCAGCAGGTCGGCCTGCAGGCCACCCACGACATCGACATCATCGGCAGCACCGTCACCGCCACCGATGCACTGGGGCTCAAGGCCGGTGGCAACATCACCGTCGCCTCGACCACGCGCGAGTGGCGCGACAACGGCGACCTGCTGGTGCAGCAGACCACCACGCTGGATCGCGTGGCTGGCCTGTATGTGACCAACAAGGACGGCGCTGGCGTGCTCAGCGTCAATGCGGGTGGCAACGTGGAGCTGCGGGCCGCGCAGCTGGCCAACGCCGGTACCGACGGCCTGACCGCCATCGTGGCCGGTGGCAACCTCAGCCTCACCTCGGTGGCCGAGCAGAGCAGCGTTTCGCTCACCCATGACGCCCGCAACTTCAACAGCCAGAGCCAGTCGATCAACATCGGCACCACCATCAGCGGTGCCGGCGATGTGGTGCTCAAGGCCGGCAACGATCTGAACCTGACCGCCGCCAACGTCTCGGCCGCCAACGCACTCGTGGCCCAGGCAGGGCGCGACATCAACAGCGTTGCCGTGGTGGACACGCGCACGTTCGACAGCGGTGCCAAGAGCAAGAACGGCTCGCACGAGGTCAGTGCCGCCGATGGCTGGGTGCTGGGCAACCAGCTCACCGGTGGCGAAGGCATTGCCCTGCAGGCCGGCCGCGACCTCACCCTGCAGGCCACCACGGTGGACAGCAGCGACGGCGGCGTGCTGCTCTCGGCCGGGCGCAACCTGGCGCTGACCACCGCGCAGGAAACCCACGATCTGGTGGTGGACGAAACCACCCGCAAGAAGAAGACGCTGTCCAGCACCACCACCACTACCCATGACCAGAGCTCGGCCAGCTATGCGGTGGGCAGCACCATCGGTGGCAAGACGGTGGACATGATCGCCGGCAACGATGTGACCATCACCGGCTCGACCGTGCTGGCCGACAACGACCTGCGCATCGCCGCGGCCAACAACATCACCATCGAATCGGCGCAGGACACCTACAGCGAGGCCAGCAGCTTCAGCCAGAAGAAATCCGGCATCACCGGCGGCTTCGGCAATGGCGTGGCGTCGGTGGGGTACAGCAGCGCCAAGTCGAACAACCAGAGCGCCAGCCAGTCCATCACCCAGGTGGCCTCGGCCGTGGGCTCGATGGACGGCAACGTGCTGATCAATGCCGGTAACCAGCTGACCATCGCCGCCTCTGATGTCGCCGCCGGCAACAACCTGACCCTGGCCGGCAAGGACATCAACCTGATCGCGCGGCAGGACACGCTGGAGACGCAGAGCAGCGCCTCCAGCAAATCCAGTGGCCTCTCGGTGGGCGTGACCTACGATCCCACCAAGGCCTATCGCAGCGCCCGCGATTCCACCACCGACGGCATGGCCGACAGTGGTTCCACCATGGGCAAGATCACCCGCAATGCCGAAGGCGCCGCCTCCGGCCTGCGGGCGGCCACCACCTCCACGGTGATCACCGCGGGCAGCCAGCGCTCCAACAGCAACGAGAGCCACTCCAGCAGTGATGCGCGGGTAAGCCAGCTCAGTGCGGGCGGCGACCTGACCCTGATCGCCAACGGCGGCTCGATCTACAGCCAGGGCGCGCAGATGGCGGCCGAGGGCGATGCCCTGCTGCTGGCCACCAAGGACATCGTGTTCGATGTCGCCCACAACACCGAATCCAGCACCAGCCAGAGCAGTGGCAAGGGCTGGGGCATCGCCAACAACACCAGCGGCCTGCCGTTCGGCACCAACAATTCGCGCAGCGAAGGCAGCGGCAGCAGCGACACCATCACCGGTACCCAGCTGTCCGTGGGCGGTGGGGTGCGCATGGCGACCAGTGAGGGGGATATCAGTCTCACTGCCGCCAACATCGTGGCCGAGAAGGACGTGAACATCCACGCCGCAGGTGACCTGACCATCCGCAGTGGCCAGGACATGGTGAGCAACACCAACACCTCGCAGAGCAAGGCGATCGGCACGGTGCAGATCTCCGACACCGAGAAGTTCTCTGGCTGGCACCGTCAGGAGCATGACGATGACAGTGCGCAGGTGTCGCAGGTGGCCAGCAATGTCGGCAGCCTGGGCGGCAACGTCAACCTGAGCGCCGGCGGCACCTACAGCCAGATTGCCAGCAACGTGGTGTCCGCCAAGGACATCAACATCACCGCCGCGCAGATCGAGCTGCTCACCGCCGACGAGGTCGGGCACTCCTCGCAGCGCGATGACGATCTGAAGATCGGCGTGTTCGCGCGGGTGAAGTCGCCCTTCATCGACCTCATCAACAACGTGGATGCGGCCAGACAGTCCGACGGTCGCCTGTCGTCCATGCAGAACATGGCAGCGGCCGCCAATGCCTACCAGTCGGCCAGCGCGATCGCCAACGCGACCGGTGCCGGTGGCAGCGGTGCATTGTTCAATGCCGAAGCCGGTATCGGCTTCAAGACCGCCAACAGCAGTGCGGACAGCAGCAGCGTGGTCTCGCAGGGCTCCACGCTTCAGGCAGGTGGCAACCTCAACCTGACCAGCACCAGCGGTGACATCCATGTGGTGCAGGGCAACCTGAGCGCGGGCAACACGGTGAGCCTGGATTCGGCGCGCGACATCCTGCTGGAAGCCGGTAAAGCGCAGCTTGCCGACCGCAGCAAGAGCAGCAACGCTGGCGCGGAAGTGGGCGTGGGTGTCGCGGTCGGCGCACAGACCGGCGTGTACGTGTACGCCGAAGCCAGCGTGGGCAGCAGCAAGTCCAACGCGGATAGCACCACCTGGCAGAACACCACGCTCACCGGCCAGAACATCTCGCTCAAGGCCGAGGGTGACACCACCCTGCGCGGTGCCACCGCCACGGCCGACCGCATAGATGTAAAGACCGGCGGCACGCTCACCATCGAGTCGCTGCAGGACGTGTCCGAAAGCATGTCCAAGAACAGCCAGGTAGGCGGCCGGGTGCAGGTGTCGTTCGGCACCGCCTGGAGCGCCGACGGCTACGCCAGCGGAGGCAAATCCAACGGCAGCTATCAGGGCGTGGGCCAGCAGTCCGGCCTGTTCGCCGGTGATGGCGGCTACCACGTCGATGCCGGCCACGTGAACCTGGTCGGCGGTGCGATTGCCAGCACCAACGCCACCAACAGCGAGCTGGCCGCGCAGACGCTGACCTTCAGCGACCTGCAGAACCAGATGCAGCACAGCACCAGCTCGGGCGGCATCAGCGGTGGCTACGGCGGGCGGGCAGAGAACTGGAAGCCGACCACGGAAGGTGCTACGCCGAACTTCGGTGGTGGCGTGCCGATGAACGAAAAGGGCGGCGACAGCAGCACCACTTACGCCACGCTGACCGAAGGAAACATCGTGATCGGCGGCAAGAAGGTGACTGCCGCCGAGCTGGGCGTGAACACTGATGCCGCCACGGCGCACCGCGCGATTGAGGCGATGCCCAATGCCGAGTTGCAGCTGGCCAATCAGCAGGCGATGGCCAATGCGATGGGCACGGTGGTGGCCACCAGTAAGCAGATTGCCAATGATGTGCAGGCCTATAAGGCCAACAAGGCAGTTGAAGCCTACTTTGCCGACCTGACGCCACAGGAAAAGGCGAATTTCAATGCCATGGATGCAGCGGCGCGTGATGCGGTGCTCACCCGAGACAGCCAGGCCTACCGGGACTCGAAGCAGTGGGGCATCGGTGGTGACAACAGCCGCGCGCTTGAGGCGGTTACCACGTTGCTGGTCGGTGCCACCTCCGGGCAAGGCGGCGGCCAAATGGTGACCAACGCACTGGCTCCATATGCGGCGAACCTGATCGGTGACAAGTTCGATACGAACCACGGCAGTGATCCGAACGCCGCGTTGCAGCTGCTGTCACATGCGCTGTTGGGTGCGCTGTTGGCCGAGGTCAACGGTGGCAACGCTGCCGGCGGTGCGGGCGCAGCGGCCGGCGGCGAACTGGCGGCGAAGCTGCTGACCGAGGCGCTGTATCCCGGGTATACCGGCGAGCTCAATGATCAGCAGAAGCAGACGATTCTGGCGTTGTCGCAGGCGGTGGGGGCGGTGGCTGGAAGCAGCGCTGGTGATGGGCTTGCAGGCACTGCACTGGCCGCTGGAATCGCGAAGAATGTCGTGGAGAACAATTACCTTAGTGCCCCGCAGCGGAAAGCGAAGGATGCTGACCGTGCAGCATGTGGCAACGACTCAGCGTGTCTGCAGGCCACGGACGCACGCTGGGCGGAGGTCAGCCAGGAGCAGAGTCGTGACGTCATGGAGCGTTACGCGTCCTATCTCACGCCCGAGGAACAATATGTACTCTTCAGTCTGAAGCCTGGAACCAGGGAATACGACCAGCTCCTGGCGAGCGCCATTGCTCGGGAGGCCTCCAACCAGCCTGCTCATCTGGGAACGCTGCTCAACAGAGAGATCGGACTGCTGCGCGAAACGGATTGGGATGGCGCATTGTTTGGTCCGTTGGCTCCCGGCATGTCGCTAACCGACAGAAACCGGATTGAAATGGCGTTGCTCGGGCCCATTTTCGGCATGCCCAGCGCGACTCTCACTGCAATTGGGGTTGACCCGCAAACCGTAGCGATGACCAATCAGCTTGGGATGCTTGCGTGGGATATCGCGGGGTCAGGGTTTGTTCTCAGGCCCAAGAGTACCCGCGGGATGGGCAAGGTCGATGGCGGCAGCACCAAGGTGGTGCAGACCGAATCGTTGCCGCAGACAAGTCGAATGCCTGGATTGGAAGGTCCAGGACCTAATGCGCTGGACTTCTCTGGTGCGCCGCCGCCCCATGTAGTCATGCTAGCTCAGTCAAAAGTAGAAGTAGCTAGGCTTGCGGAAATGTACAACAAATCATCATTGATGCCTAAAGACTTTACGCTGAACCTAGGCGGATCAGAGCTGAGGACCGATCCCTTGGTTAGCAAGGGCAGTCCAGTCTTCATGGGTGCGTCCACAGCGGACGTGATGACATACTTCCAAACACTCGGCGGAGTCAACGCGATGCCCGCTGCTCGTACGATTCCCGGCAAAGGGCAGCTGTATGTAGTATCCACTCCAGAAGGTGCAACGCTGCGACTTCGCAATTTTTCTTCATCCGGCGAAGCGACTGGTGCGAAGTGGACGATCGATATCGTACATAGTTCTATTAATGGTGGGCGTGCGGTGGAAATGAAATTCAAATGAACGATAGTCTGGTTTTTAACTCAATTATGAGCCACTCGTGGGGCTATTCTATGGGTGCGGTTTGGCAGTCGTTGACTGTTGAGCTTGCAGGCACGGAGGTTAGCTTCGATAGGCAGACAGAAATGTTCTTTTCGCTTCTCAAGACGCTAATGATTCGCGGCGAAATCCGTTTGGCCCTAGATGGAAGGTGCCTTGAAGGCAGTATGGATGATCAGCTTGATGTCCTGCGGCGTGCATGGCCGAGCAGCAGAGAAAAGTTAGAATCTGAGATGGGCCTGTGGTTTCTTGTAGAGTCGCCAGCGGGAATTGTCTGGATTACGCCTGATGGCAAGGAAGTCTGGAGCTGACCAAACTAGAGCTGTTCAGCTCCGGAGGGATTGCCCATGCCGACCTGACGCCTCAGGAAAAAGCGAATTTCAATGCCATGGATCCAGCGGCGCGTGATGCGGTGCACACCCGATACAGCCAGGCCTACCGGGACTCGAAGCAGTAGGATATCGGTGGTGACAACAGCCGCGCGCTCGAGGCAGTTACCACGTTGCTGGTAGGTGCCACCTCCGGGCAGGGCGGCGGCCAAGTGGTGGCCAATGCCCTGGCGCCGTATGCGGCAAACCTGATCGGTGACAAGTTCGATACAAAACAAGGCAGTGACCCGAACGCCGCGTTGCAGTTGCTGTCACATGCGCTGCTGGGCGCGCTGCTGGCCGAGGTCAATGGCGGTAACGCCGCGGGTGGTGCGGCAGCAGCGGCTGGTGGCGAACTTGCGGCGAAGCTGCTGACCGAGGCGTTGTATCCCGGTTACACCGGCGAGTTGGACGATCAACAGAAGCAGACGATTCTGGCGTTGTCGCAGGCGGTGGGGGCATTGGCGGGTAGCTCTGCTGGCGAGGGGATGGCAGGAGTCGCCATGGCTTCAGGCCTCGCGAAAAACTCCGTTGAGAACAACTATCTCAGCCATAGCGAGCGCATGGAGTATCTCGACGCACTGCTGAGCTGTGCCGAGTCTGGTACCAACTGTGACGTCAAGAATGAGTTAAAGGCACTCTCTGAAGCCCGGGACAACGCTTTGATCATCGCGTGCCAAGTTCCGGAGAGCGCCCTGTGCAACGAACAGCGCGCTCTCGCGCTGGAAGCGCAGGATTCCCACCCCAACTCAACCATGGCAAATGCACACGCGGAGATCGGGCTCATCCAACAGGCCTTCGATGCAGGCCTGACGCGGGGACAAAACATGAGCATCGTCGTGCGGGGTGAGGAGGTCTGTTCCTACTGCCGAGGCAACCTCACAACGGCTGCGGAACGCTCTGGATTGAACAGCCTCCAGGTTGTTGATACGGTACGTGGCCGGGTATCCCTGTGGATTCGACGAAGAGGTTGGATCGAATGATTAATGACGCAGATGAGGCCAGTGTAGTAGTCGAGTTATGTGACTTCGACAGGTCCACAGGCGCCGGCGCTACTTTGACTGAGAGGCCGGTGTGGAGCCGCGTTGATTCAGCAGTACATCGAGTGTTCGAGAATGGTGGATTCGTAGACCTGCGCGTCATTGCGCCTGCCAGTGGACTGGTCAAGGAACTTACGATGAAGTCCATCGGTGGGAAGTGCAGACTTGTTGCACTCACGCGATCAGCGGACCCAAAGTTGGATTTGCTCGAATGGTGGGAGCCTGAAGACCTGCCCTTCAGGGGGAAGGAAAAGTTCGGTGATGATGAATGGGGCGCGAGGACAGTAACCTCAGAAGTTTCGCATGCGTTGAGATTGTTTCAAAATCTATTCCGGGATGGTGATCTGTCTATCGAGTTGAACGGGTTGCGATCGCGATGGGACAGGAAGCCTCGTTAACGTTGGCGGCTTCTAGCACCGCTGATATTTAAGCTCAACAGCGGCAACATTCACCTCGTGCAGGGCAACCTCAGCGCCGACAACACGCCGGCGCTGGATTCGGCGCGCGACATCCTGCTGAAAGCCGGTAAAGCGCAGCTGCAGGACAAGAGCAAGAGCAGCAATGCGGGCGCGGAAGTGGGCGTGGGTGTCGCGGTAGGCGCGCAGACCGGCGTGTACGTGTACGCCGAAGCCAGCGTGGGCAGCAGCAAGTCCAACGCGAACAGCACCACCTGGCAGAACACCACGCTCACCGGCCAGAACATCTCGCTCAAGGCCGAGGGTGACACCGTTCGAGTTCCGCACGGAGAACTGAAAGGGCAACCCGAGCTTCCTCCGAGGAACGCGGCTGCTGACCAGGTGCGATCCATCGAGCGCCAGAACGAAGCTGCAAATGCTCTTGCAAAGTCAGGGCGCGATGTAGAGCAACTCCCAAACACTGCGAAGAACAAGCCAAATCCCGATCTTAAGGTTAATGGAGAAATTGCGGGTGTATTTTTTCCAGTGACTAACAGTGCCACTTCGGTAATCAAAACGATTGGCACGAAAGTTGAAAAGCAGGCTGCGACTATTGTGGTGAATTTGGAAGATTCAGCTATCGCCATTTCACAGCTTGAGGCGGCTCTAGGCGCAAGTCCCGTTAAAGGGTTGAAGGCTGTTTATATAATGAAGAATGCCGAAATCAAAGTGATAAAGGTCGAGAAATGAGTCTTTCAATGTTCATCGAAATAGAGGCTGGTGCTATCCTGGGTGAAGTTGGGTCAGTTTTGGCTTTCCTTTCCGCAAATTTTGAAGAACGAGAGAAGGGGTTTTCTGGCTTTTTTCAAGATTCCAATTGTTATTTTGTTTTTAACTACGATTCGGCGCCGAAAGATATCGTGGTCGAAGGGGCTGAGGTAAGCTGGACTGTAGGTGTGCGAGGCGGTTTTCACTATCGAGCCGACAATCTGCATTCGAGCTGGCAGGACATCGTTCGATTCATGCGTGCCTACTCAAGTTATCATTCGCATAGATTTATACTTTCATTTCATTATGAAACTATCTATGCAGTGAGGGACGAGAACGGACTGCGGATTGTCGAAGCAATGAGTGATGGAGGTGGAGTCGGCAACAATCTTTGAGTGAGAGAGGATATTTAATCCGGCGAACCTTGGAGCAAATGGTTTCTCTGATGAGATGTTTCGGTACTTCAACGGCATCTGGAGTACAGGGGATTCCATGAAGGTAAAGTGCATAGCCACCTCGTATGGCGCGTCAGCTGAACTGTCGCTTGGTTAACGCTTGGGGCGGAATCTCACGTCCTGAGTGTCCAGTCTGGATTGAATGGGGAAATGTGGTTTCGAATGCTAACCAGCGAGTGGAGTGTAAGGCCGAAATCGCTAGGGCTTTATTCGGCTAGAAATTGGTTCGTCGCGGATTAGCGTGGAGCATTGGTTGACCAACGGTACCCTTGAGGCCTGATTTCCTGGGCTCGATGGTTGAACGCTACTTCATGCAACTTGCGGGCACCGATGCGCTGCCTGCTCCAAGGTCAGTAGTAATCTCTAAATGCTTGACTCGCTCTCTCTTGGAGAACTAGCGTGGTCAGATGATGCATTACGTAAAGATCGCTTTCCGCGCCACGCCGAGCGAGTATGAGGGGGGTAAAGGATGGACCTGAAAAACTTTGGCGACGAAAGGATTGAACTGCATTTGACCAAGGATGAGCTGAACGTTCTTTTCTCCTGTCTGCGCGAGTCGTTCGCAACATTGGGTAGGAGTTCTTATCAAACGAGAATTGGCGTAACAATGGACGTTGGAAGCGCACTTGGTGATGAACTGATGCATCTCATGGAACGAGAGGGGATTGAACAGTAGCGTCGTTCCGCGTCTTCTCTGTCATGTAGCCAGCGGGAATTCCGGCACGTAATCAAACAGCATCTGTCTGCACCGTCTACGTGTCGACATCCACGTGGTCCAGGGCGCCCTGACGGCATCCACCACACTGGGCCTGGACTCCGGAAGCGACATCCTGCTGGAAGTCGGTCAGGCGCATCGGCAGGACAAAAGAAAGAGCAGCAATGCTCGCGCTGAGGTGGGCGAAGCTTTCGCGGAGGGCGGGATCTTCAGCGCCTTGCTGGGTGGGACGTTCGGTAGCGTCTGGACGACTGGGCGCCCAGACGGATAGCCGCGGCAATCCTGCTCGGCCTGGTCGCCGGTGCTCATGGTTCTTTCGTCTAAACTTCCGCGCTCGCAGGCCGCTCTCTGGTCAGTGGGTCCAGATCCGCGAGCGCGTGCTGATTTTTTAACTTTGGAGCTGTCTGGTAATGAATGGAACGGTTCTTCCAGCGTGGTTGCATTCAATCGTGTTTGTAGTGCTATCGATCTACATGTTCATGCTCTGGGCTGGCCTGAAGCGCGACGCGTTGAGCGAGGCACAGAAGCGCTTGATTGAACGTGTGGAATTTCTTCGGTCGCCAGGCGCCGCCCTATCAGGTGGTTGCCTGTTCCTGGCTCTCGCCCTGGGTAATGCGGCTTGGGCTTACGGGTACCAATGGTGATCACTACAAGGATGTTGCGTGAACGTCCGAAGTGTCGATTGTTCCAGAGCTTCGGCCCTGTTGTGTCCTATAAATGAAGGATTTTCTATGAAACAAGGCACCTACGCCTCAATCGCCATCGTGATCCTTTCGCTGTCTGGAGCTTCGGTGGCGTTTGCTGAGTGCCAGTCGGAAACACGGGATATGGAGGGCACCCCCGCCAGGGCTGAGGTGTGCATCGTGTCGGCGGGGATGTTCAAACCCAATAGTGTGACTGCCAGCATCAATGGAAAGCCCGTGTTCAGTGGTACCGACCACGAGGATGTGGTGTTCGATGGCCGGTACGAGGGGCAGGTGGTGGGTGGTGGTTGCAACGAAATGGTCACCGTGATGGACATGGGCACGATGAAGGGCGCGCCAATCGCAGTCCTGCCTGAGAGCTTGGTGTCTGAGTGCCGTATCACGTTTGACGCGGAGGGTCATTCCCTACCGTTTGAAAAGGACGCTGCCTGCAGCAAGACATTCTATGCCTCGCTCAATCCGTTGCTCGGCCAGCTCATGCCTGCCGCCGATGCCAAGCGCTGCACGGTGTTGCTCGACGGAGTTGAGGTGCTGAGCAAGAGGTTCAAGCTATAGGCAGAACCTGTGATGGAGAGGTCGCACCCGTAGCGTCGAAGACACTGCATCGGGTCAGTGCGTTATAGGCTTTGTCAGCGGACTGCCCTCCCGCAACGTGCTCGCGGGCTCCAGTCGTGCGAGAGCTGGAACCATAACCCGGGAGCGCAGGTAGGCTTCGCCCTGCGTGGCTCTACGCAGGGCAAGGCCGAATGACGCACAATCAGGCCATGCCCAGATTCCGCCTCCCGCTCGTGCTGCTTGCCACCTTTCTGCTCGCCGCCTGCGCCAGCACCGATGTGCGCAGCCCGCTTGCAACCTGGGTGCCTTCGCCGAACTACAACAGTCGCAACCCGGTCATCATCGTGTTGCACCACACCGACCAGGACAACGTCCAGCAGAGCCTGCACACTCTGCGCACCGCCAACAGCGGTGGCAAAGTCAGCGCGCATTATCTGGTGGGCGCGGATGGCCATATCTACCAACTGGTCGCCGATAGCCGCCGTGCCTGGCATGCCGGCGGTGGCCGCTGGGGCACCATCACTGACCTCAACTCTGCTTCCATCGGCATCGAGATCGACAACGACGGCGACAGTCCGTTTGCCGCTGACCAGATTGCCGCGCTGATCCGCCTGCTGGACGATCTGTGCACGCGCCTAAACATCCCGCGCACGCAGATCATCGCCCATGCGGACCTGGCACCGGTCCGCAAGCAGGACCCTAGCCGCTTCTTCCCTTGGCAGCAGTTGGCCGAGGCGGGTTTCGGGGTATGGCCGCGCGCCAGCGATGGCGCTGCGCCGGAAGGCTTCGACCCGTGGTTGGCCCTGCAGGCCTTCGGCTACCCGCTGGACGACCGCGCCGCCGCAGCCGGCGCCTTCCATCGCCGCTTCCGTGGCCGTGACGACCTGCCGCCTGATCTCGACCTCGAAGACGCCCGCATCCTGCATTCGCTGCTCCTGCAGCGGTAGAGCGGACGGCCAGCGCGGACTGTTGATCCGCTGCGTGGGCAGCAGCCACTTACAATCAAACGCTTACACCGCACAAACGAGCACCCATGAAGGCCAAGCGCATCACCGCCGCATTCAAGCACGTCGCCTTGACCCTTCTGGGCCTGGCCCTGCTCGCCGCCTGCAGCGTCAGCACGCCCAAGCCCGATGCACCGCCATCGACCACCCCCGGTACCTACGCCAAGGCTAATTGGAAAGCGCTCCCCGCCGTGAGCGACAGCGATCTGCAAGCCGGCTTCGCGGCTTGGCGCAGCGCCTGCCCGCGCCTGAAAAGCGACGCCACCTGGGCGCCCACCTGCGCAGCGGCGGCCAACATCGCCACTACGCCGTCCGCCGTCCGCCAGTTCCTGCAGGCGAATCTGGATGTCTACGCATTGCGCGCCGCCAACAACCGCGCCGACGGCCTGATCACCGGCTACTACGAGCCGATCTATGCCGGCAGCCTCACCCGCACCGCGAAGGCATCGGTACCGGTGTACGGCGTGCCCGACGACATGGTCAGCGTCCAGCTCGACAGCCTTTACCCCGAACTCAAGGGCAAGCGCCTGCGCGGCCGCGGGGAGGGGCGCGTGCTCAAGCCGTATGACGATGCCGCGCGGATCGCCGCGAACGGCGTCAAAGCCCCCGTATTGGCCTGGCTGACCAGCCCGATGGACCTGCAGTTCCTGCAGATCCAGGGATCCGGTCGCGTCCAGCTGGCCGATGGTCGTCAACTGCGGATCGCCTACGCCGACCAGAATGGCCATCCCTACCGCCCGATCGGCCGCTGGCTGGTGGAGCAGGGTGAGTTGAAGCAGGCCGACGTGAGCATGGCCGCCATCCGAGCCTGGGCCGATGCCCATCCCGCACGCGTGCCCGAGCTGCTGGCCAGCAACCCCAGCTATGTGTTCTTCACCCGTGGCCCGGACAGCGATGACGGCCCGCGCGGCTCATTGAACGTGCCGCTGACTGCCGGCTACAGCGTCGCGGTGGACCGCAACGTCGTGCCACTGGGCAGCCTGCTGTGGCTGTCCACCACGCGGCCGGACGGTACCGCGCTGGTGCGCCCGGTCGCCGCGCAGGACACCGGCGGTGCCATCACCGGCGAAGTGCGCGCGGACCTGTTCTGGGGCACTGGCGATGCGGCGGGTGAGCTGGCCGGACACATGAAGCAGAAGGGCACGATCTGGATGCTGTGGCCGAAGGGTGTGGCCTTGCCGAAGGCGACGGACCCCGCCAACTGACGGCGGGTGCACGCTGCCCGCGCGTTTGCCAGCTCTCGGCTGCGCGCAGCACAAGATCAACACGCCTGCCGTTTTGCACTACATTGGTGCAATGACCACCGCACTCCTGCCCCCCGCCCTCGACGCCCTCGGCACTCCGGTCGCCTGGGCCGACGCCAGCGGCCGTGTGGTGGGCTGCAATCCGGCCTTCGCCCGCTGGCTGGGCGTGAGCGTGCGCCGCCTGCTGGGCCAGCCGCTGGCGTCGCTGGAGGCCCAGGGCGACGCCTTGGCCCACTTCCTGGCCAGAGATGAGCGCGACACGCTGCGCCTGCACCGGCTGGCCTTGGCGCTACCGGGCGATGCCCCGCGTTTTGCCGAGGGTTGGCTGAGCCGCTGGGACGAGGGCGGCTGGCTGCTGGAGGCGCATCCGGTCGATGAATTCCCGGGGCTGGACCCCACCCAGGCGCTGCCCAGCGCGCTCAGTGCCGCGCTCAAGGGCCTGGCGCATGAGCTGCGCAACCCGCTGGCGGGATTGAAGGGCGCGGCCCAGCTGTTGGCACGCCGCAACGCACAGCGCGATCCGGACGAGCGTGAGCTGATCGAGCTGATCGGCTCGGAAATCGAACGCCTCAACGGTCTGCTCGAGCAGCTGCTGTCGCCCGCACCGGCCGCGCCGCATGCGTCGCTCAACATCCACGCCTCATTGGAGCGTGTCCTGCGCCTGGCCGAGAGCGAAGGCGGCTGGGCGGTCCGGATCCAGCGCGATTACGACCCCAGCATTCCCGAGTTCGATGGCGATGCGGACCGGCTCACCCAGGCGGTGTGGAACCTGGTCCGCAATGCGATCCAGGCCGGTGCGGGCACCGTCACCCTGCGCACGCGCGTGGAGCACGGCGTGCGCATCACCGATCAACTGCATCCGCTGGCGCTGCGGCTGGAAATCGCCGATGACGGCCGTGGCGTGCCCGAAGACCTGGCAGAGCATCTGTTCCTGCCGCTGGTCAGTGGGCGCGCCGAGGGCACCGGGCTGGGCCTGGCGCTGGCCCAGCAGGTCGCACGCGAGCACCGCGGCACCCTGACCTACCGCTCGCGCCCGGGCCATACCGTATTCACCGTGCTGCTGCCGATCGGGCAGGGCACCCCCGCCGAGGACACTGCCGCCCATGGCTGACCAGGTCGACACCACCGCCCAGCGCGTCTGGGTGGTCGACGATGACCGCGCGGTGCGCTTCGTGCTGTGCACCGCGCTGCGCGAGGCCGGCTACCGCGTCGAAGGCTTCGACGGTGCGGCTGCCGCGTTGGCGATGCTGGCCGAGCAGGCGCCCCCGGACCTGCTGTTCACCGATGTCCGGATGCCCGGCGATGATGGGCTGGTGTTGCTGGACAAGCTCAAGGCGGCGCATCCGCAGCTGCCGGTGATCGTGATGTCGGCCTATACCGATGTGGCGAGCACGGCCGGTGCCTTCCGCGGCGGTGCACAGGAGTTCCTGTCCAAGCCGTTCGATCTGGATGATGCGGTCGCGCTGGCGCAGCGCGTGCTGCCGGCGCCGGATGTCACCCTGGCCGAGCCGAGCGAGACCGCCAGCACGACCCCGCCCGATCAGCGTCCGCAGCTGGTCGGCGATACCCCGGCGATGCGCGCGCTGTTCCGCGCGATCGGCCGCTTGGCGCAGGCGCCGCTGTCGGTGCTGATCAATGGCGAGACCGGCACCGGCAAGGAGCTGGTCGCGCATGCGCTGCACCACGAGTCGCCGCGCGTGCAGGGGCCGTTCGTCGCCCTCAATACCGCGGCCATTCCGTCCGAACTGCTGGAAAGCGAGTTGTTCGGCCACGAGGCGGGCGCGTTCACCGGCGCGCAGCGTCGCCACATCGGCCGCTTCGAGCAGGCCAACGGCGGCACCTTGTTCCTCGATGAAATCGGCGACATGCCGTTGCCGTTGCAGACGCGCCTGCTGCGCGTGCTGGCCGAGGGTGAGTTCTTCCGCGTGGGCGGGCGTGAGCTGATCCGCGTTGATGTGCGTGTGATCGCTGCGACCCATCAGGATCTGGAAACGCTGGTCGCGCAGGGGCGCTTCCGCGCCGATCTGCTGCATAGGTTGGATGTCGTGCGGCTGCGCCTGCCACCGCTGCGTGAGCGTCGTGATGATGTCGCGCAGCTGGCCGAAACCTTCCTTGTTGCGGCCGCGCATAAACTCGATACACCGCCCAAGCGGCTGACCGCAGCAGCACTGCAGGCGCTGCGCGAACACGATTGGCCCGGCAACGTACGTGAGCTGGAGAACGTGTGCTGGCGCATGGCGGCGCTGGCCGCGGCCGACAGCATCGGCGTGGCCGATGTGGACAGCGCACTGCACCGCGGTGCCGGCGCAGCGCGCTCGCGCAGTGCCGGCGATCCGGGGCAGTGGGAAACGCTGCTTTCGGCATGGGCGCGCCAGCGTCTGGCCGAAGGGGCTGAAGGTCTGCACGCGCAGGTGCGCGACCGGGTCGACCAGGCGCTGCTCGAAGCGGCCCTGCAGATCACCCATGGCCGCCGTGCCGAGGCCGCCGCGCGGCTGGGCATGGGCCGCAACACCCTCACCCGCAAGCTCGGCGCCGGCCGCCGTCGCGGCGGATGAACCGCATGTCCACACCGCGTGTGCGCGATGTCCGGGCCGCTTTCATGGCCCGTGGACGAGCACACGGTTAGTTTGCAACCAAGGAGTCTTCCCATGCGCAGTTCCCAAGTCGTCCTCGCTGCGGTGATCGCGGTCGGTCTGGCCGCCTGCGGCACCACACCGCCGCCGCGCCCCGTCGCCCCCGTCGTACCGGTGGTCAGCACCGCGCAGATGGCCGAATCCAATCTGTCGCCGGCCTCGGCCAGTCTGGTCAGTGGACGCCTGGCGCTGGTGCCGGACGCCCGTGGCGTGCACATCACCGGTGTCATCGGTGGCCTGCAGCCGCTGCAGGTGGCCGGGTTCCATGTGCATGAGCGCGGCGACTGCAGTGCGGTCGATGCCAGCAGCGCCGGTGCGCATTTCAATCCTGCCGGCCAGCCGCATGGCCGCAACAGTGCCGGTACGCATCACGTCGGTGACATGGACAACCTGCGCGCCGATGCGCAGGGCCGCGTCAACGTCGACATCCGCCTGCCAGCGGTTACCCTTGGCGGCGGCGCAGCCACCGATATCGCCGGACGTGCCCTGATCGTGCACGCCAACGCCGACGATTACCGCAGCCAGCCGGCCGGCAACGCCGGCGCCCGAATTGCCTGCGGCGTCATCCGGGTCGTGCGCTGATCGCGCAGTCCTTCGACGTCGTTTCTTCCAACGCTACCCGCAAGGAGATCCACATGCGCCTGATCCACACCACGCTGTTCGCTGCCATCGCCGCGCTCGGCCTGACCGCCTGCAACAAGCCGGCCGACACCACCCCGGAAGCCACTCCGGCTGCCGAAGCCACGGCGTCCCAGCCGACGGCTGAAACGACCCCTGAGGCTCCGCCGGCAATGACCAGCGAAGCCCATGCCAACCACACTGCCATTGCCGATCTCGCTGCCACCCAGGGCAACGACGTCAAGGGCAACGTGACCTTCAGCGTCGTTGACGGCAAGGTCCACGTAAAAGGCCAGGTCAGCGGCCTCAAGCCGAACAGCGAGCACGGCTTCCACATTCATGAGAAGGGCGACTGCAGTGCGCCGGACGGCGCCAGCGCTGGCGGCCACTTCAATCCGGGCCAGCAGGACCACGGCAACGTGGCCAGCGAACCGCATCACGGCGGCGACATGCCCAACATCAAGGCTGATGCCCAGGGCAACGCCGTGGTCGACGCCCCGGTCTCGACCAACGTCAACATCGGCAAGGGCGATGGCTTCGACATCATCGGCCGCGGCCTGATCGTCCATGCCGACGCGGATGACTACAAGACCCAGCCGACCGGCAATGCCGGTGCACGCCTGGCGTGCGCGGTGATCAAAGCGGCCCCGTAATCCAGGCCGTGTGTGACGAAAAACGCCGGCATTCGCCGGCGTTTTTTTTTGAATAACGGGGACGGAGGTAGTTAAGCCTGCGGCTTAACTACCTCCGTCCCTCTTAACGCGCCAGCAGTTCGCGCGCGTCCTGTCCGGCCTCGCAGTGCACGAACAGCACCGGCAGGCCGTGCGCTTCGAGCACCGCGGCCATCTGCCGCTGGCGGATCAGGTACTGATCGTAGATGCCCTGCAGGCGATCGCAGTCGCCGGTGCCGTGGTTGTAGTACGCACACCAGCCGGCGGGGTCGAACAGCGCCATACGCACTTCGCCATCAGCGTATCGAAGCAGCGGCTCCGGCGCGGCATCCAGCCACTCTTCCACGTGCGGTGCCATCAGCGCGGTTTCGATCAGCGGCCACAGAATCGCCAGGCCCTGGTTGTCGTACTGCATCGACATCATCGCGGCGAGGTCATTCACCGTGAAATAGCGGGCGTGCTCGATCTGCGCGCCGAAGGCGTTCTGCGCCTGCAGCGCGGTATCGGCCTGCGCCATGCCCTGGGCCAGCAGCACCTCTTCCAGTGCTTCGGCCACGGCCTGGGTCTGGACGACTTCGGTGCCGGTCAGCAGGAACGGGACGACCCGCAGGCCGCCGCCGGTCAGGCTGGCATCGGCCTGGAACGGCAGCGGGACATCGCCGTCGGCGCCGGCACCAAAGGCCAGCACGCGCGGGCCCTGGTTGCGGCCCGGGGCGCGCATCTGCAGTTCTTCCAGGCGCCGGTGCACCGGCCAGCCCGGGCGCAGGATCTCGGCCGGATCGAAATGGGCGCCGGCGAACACGAAGTCCAGCCCGCTGACGCCGGGCACCAGCTTGGCCAGATCGCGCCCAACGCGTTCGGCCAGTTCACCAGCCTGTTCATAGGACAGCGCGGCATGGCGCGGGGCGTCGCCGCCGGCCAGTTCCAATGCCAGTACGCCAATGGCATTCATGCCGTGGTCGGGTTTGCTCATGGTTTCACGGTTGGCCCATCACAGGGCGGCAGCTACACTTGGGACCATTATGCCTGCTCCTTCGTGCAGGCCATGTTGCAGACACCCCTCCCATGCCAGGTATCTCCATGCCCAACGCCCGTCCCGTCGCCATCCTCGGCGGCGTCCGCATTCCGTTCTGTCGCCAGAACACGGCTTATTCGGACGTCGGCAACCTCGGTATGTCGGTGCGCACACTCGGTGCGCTGGTCGAACGCTTCGGCCTGCACGGCCAGCAGTTGGGCGAAGTGGCGATGGGCGCGGTGATCAAGCACTCCAGCGACTGGAACCTCGGCCGCGAAGCCACGCTGTCCTCGGGCCTGTCCCCGCTGACCCCGGGCATCACGATGCAGCGCGCCTGCGGCACCTCGCTGGACACGATCATCGCGGTGGCCAACAAGATCGCGCTGGGCCAGATCGACTCGGGCATCGGCGGCGGCTCGGATACCACCTCCGATGTGCCGATCGTGTACGGCAAGAAGCTGCGTGCACGCCTGCTCGCGGCCAACCGGGCCAAGAGCACCGGCGACAAGCTCAAGGCACTGACCCGCGGCTTCAAGCTGAGCGAACTCAAGCCGGAGTTCCCCGGCGTGGCCGAGCCGCGCACCGGCAAGAGCATGGGCGACCACTGCGAAGACATGGCCAAGGAGTGGAACATCTCCCGCGACTCGCAGGACGAGTGGGCAGTGTCCTCGCACAAGAAGCTGGCCGCCGCCTATGAGCGCGGCTTCTTCACCGATCTGATCGCGCCGTTCCGTGGCGTGGAGCGCGACAACATCCTGCGCGCCGATACCTCGCTGGAAAAGCTGGCCACGCTGAAGCCGGCGTTCGACAAGGTCTCCGGCCGCGGCACGCTCACCGCTGCCAACTCCACCCCGCTCACCGATGGTGCTTCGGCGGTGCTGCTGGCCAGCGAAGAATGGGCGCGCGCGCACGGCCACGAGCCGCTGTCGTACCTGCGTGATTCGCAGGTGGCGGCCGTTGATTTCGTGCACGGCGAAGGCCTGCTGATGGCACCGACCATCGCCGTGCCGGAGATGCTCAAGCGCAACGGCCTGACCCTGCAGGATTTCGACATCTACGAGATCCATGAAGCCTTCGCCGCCCAGGTGCTGTGCACGCTGCGCGCGTGGGAAAGTGAAGATTACTGCCGCAACCGCCTCGGCCTGGATGCGCCGCTGGGCAAGATCGACCCGGCCAAGATCAATCCGCTGGGTTCCTCGCTGGCCACCGGCCATCCGTTCGCCGCCACCGGCGCCCGCGTGATCGCCACGGCGGCCAAGCAGCTGGCCGAACGCGGCGGTGGCCGCGCGCTGGTCTCGATCTGCACCGCCGGCGGCATGGGCGTGGTGGCGATCGTAGAGCGCTGATCGCCCCTGCGCTGCATTTAACGAAGAAGGCCGCCCAAGGGCGGCCTTCTTTTTTTGCATGTGGCGGAGGTGTACACCATCCCGCTCTGGTAGTGCCGGCCGCTGGCCGGCTCCTCAAACCCTCTCCGGGACTCCGCAATGCCGGCCAGCGGCCGGCACTACCGGGTGCCCCGCAGCCCAATACGGCACGGGCGGATTACAGAACTCGTCGCGTTCCACGTGCAGGCGGTCTTCTTCGACGTGCAGGCGACCCTGTTCCACATGCAGGCGATCCTGCACCGGGGCCGGTTCGCCCATCAGCGATTGCTCTTCGACGGTGGCGCGCTCGGGCACGATCGGATCCAGCGGAGTGGTGGCCGATGCACGGGCCAGCGCCACGCTGTCATCGCCACGCTGCTGGCGCAGGGCATTGGCGAAGCACTGCGAGGCCAGTGCGGTCTCGCCGCTATCCAGGAACACCTCGCCCAAGGCTTCCCACGCGGCCGGGCCGGCGCCGGCCGCAATCGCGCGGTGCAGATAGTCCTCGGCCAGGGTGTGCTGGCGCTGACGCGCGGCAATGCGACCCAGCGCCAGCAGCAATGCAGGGCTGGAAGGCTGCGTGGTCAACCAGCGCTGCAGGTTGGCTTGGCGCGTGGCCAGCTTTTCGACCGGCATCTGGCCGTAGAGCGTCACCACCGATTCGTCCCAACGCGTGTCCAGTGCCTGCTCGAGGTTGAGCAGGGCCGGTTCGTCCCAGTCCAGTGCAACCGCACGAAGTGCATAGGCGGAGACAACATCCGGATCGCTGCGCAGGGCCTTCGGGGTGGCTTCCCACTGGGCCGCCAGTGCATTGACGTCGGCCGCCTCCAGCAGCGACTGCGCGGCCAGGCGGATTTCCAGCTCGGCCACGGCGGCATCCGGCAGAACCTTCTGCTTGCGCAGCGCGCCCAGCTGGCCATAGGCCTCATGCGCGCGATCGGCACGGGCCAGCGCTTCGGTACGCAGCCACAGGCCGCGCGGCGGCAGTGGCTGGATCGCGGCAACGTCCAGCACATTGATCGCATCGACCGGACGTTCCTGTGCCAGCAGACGCTCGGCCAGCAGCAGGGCATGGCTGGTGGCATCTTCGGTGGCCAGGCGCTGCAGGTACTGATTGACCGCTGCATCGTCGTCACGCGCCTGCGCACTGCGCACCGCGGTCACCATGGCAACCGCACTCACTTCCTTGTCTTCAGCGGCGCTGGTCAGCAGCTTTTCCGCACGCTGCCAGTGGCCGTGTTCATGGGCCTGCAGGCCTTCGGTGAGGCGCGCGCGGCCCTGCTTGCGGCGATAGCGGCCCCACGCACGGAATGGCGAGGCCAACAGGCTCCACAGCAGCCACAGCACCAGCAGCCCGACCAGCGCCATCAGCGCGACCTGGGGCACGGTGGAGCGGTAGTCGGTGCCACCATAGCGATAGATCACTTCACCAAACTGGCGCAGCTGTTCGGTGCCGAGCCATTGCGAGGCGATTACGCCCAGGGCCACGGCCAGCAGCAGAACCACTAGAGATTGAAACGGCTTCATCGATTAACTCCCAGTACGCATCGTGCGCAGTTGCTGCAGGGTGCTGCCCAGTTCGGGCAACGATGGACGCAGCTCACGGGCGCGTAGTCGGTGCAGTTCAGCACGACGCTCGCGCAGAGCAGGTGAATCCGGCCACAGCCGCGGCAGCCACAGCGCCACCCGATCCAGCGCCTGGGCGTAGCCGGCCTGGTCGCCGCGTTCCACGGCGGCGCGCGCCAGGGTCAGCTCCAGCTGCAGCGAATCCCACGCAGCCACACGCTCGGCCTCGGTCAAGGGGCCCTGCAGGCGGGTGGGGGTGATAGTCACGAACGGGGCCAGTACCTGGTGCCACCACGGCGTCACCGCCGTCGCGTCGACCGGTGCGTCGATCTGCTCGGGCAGCCCGGTCAACGCCGCGGCGAACTGTGCCAGCGCAGCCTGTGCCTGGGCGCGTGCGCCCGGGCCGAGCGCATCCACGGCGTTGCGCTCCTGCATCAGCGCCTGCCGCAGGTTCAGATACTCACTACCCTGCACGTCGTCCAGCGAGGTCGCCGCCAACGCGTACAAGCGCTTGGCTCCTTCCACGTCATCGGCATAGGCCAGCCGCTGCCCGGCCTGGCTCAGCAGCAGCTCGGCCTCTTCCAACTGCAGCGCCTGCGCGCCATGGCGGGTGCTGTCTGCCAACTTGGCCAGATTCTCTTCCAGCAGCGCATTGCGTTGACTCAGGCCCAGCATTTCATCGCGCAGCACGCGGTTGGTCGCGGCGGCGTCCTGCACGCGCTGGGAGGTGGAGCGCTGGTCGCGGCGCAGCGCTTCAACGCTGTCCAGCAGGCCCTGCATCTGGAGTTGGGCATTCTCGGCGCGCAGCTGCTCCTGCGCCTGTCGCGATTGCCATTGCATCCAGCCCCAGGCACCGGCCCCGACCAACACGGCCAGCGCCGCGATCGGCACGATCCAGCGCAGGGGGCGGCTCGAAGAGGGGGGTGAATCAGCGTCGTTCATACAGGCATCCTTGTCGCGCGCGCCGGGCAGTCCGCTTGGCTGGCGAGCGACGTGGCGCACAGCATCGCCTGCCGCCCGAGCCCCCTGCAAGGCCGCAGGCCTTCCCTGTTCAGGAAGATGCGGGGTGCATGAGCGCGGCGTGTGCAGCACGCACCAGTTGAGCCGGCAGTGGACCCGCAGCCAAGGTCACGTTGGCGAAGCCGGCGGCGAGTGCCTGGGCCACCAGGCGCTCGCTGGCAGCGGCCACAGTCGCGGTGCGCAGGCGGGCCTGCAGATCCGCAGGAAGCTGCGCCAACAGCAGCGACAAGGCCTCGCCGCTGCTGAGTGCCACCGCCCAAGGCGCCGTCGCCTGACGCAGCCGTTGCAGCGTGCGCGGTGCCAACGGCAGTGGCAGGCGCACATACACGTTGGCCCGCAGCAGCTGGGCGCCGCGTTGCTGGAGGGTGTCGGCGATCACGCCACGACCGCCGGGTGCCGTCACCAGCCCGGCACGCAGGCCGCGCAGGTCCGCCAGCGCGGGCAGCGCCAGCAGACCTTCGCTGTCCATCCGCCCCGGGGCAAGCACATCACGGGCGCCCTGCTGCGCCAGGGCGGCAGCCGTCCCTGCGCCGACCGCCAGCCACTGGCCGGCGTGCGGGGCATCCAGGGGGGCCAACCGCGCGGCGGCATGGACGGCGGCCGGGCTGCTGAAGACGACCCGCTCGGCCGCCAGCGCAGCGGCGAGGTCGGCGCAGGTGGCCGCATCCCTGCGCGCCCGCAGCGCCCACGGTGACAGCGCGATGACGGTGGCGCCGGTGCCCTTGGCCGCACGCCGCACAGGCGCATGCTGGCCACGCGGGCGCAGCGAGATCAGGGTCCAGGGCGCGACTTTCGTTTCGGTGTTCATTGCGGGCATTATGCGAGCCCTTCGATGTGACGTGATCAGCCAGATGTCCGCAACCGATTCCCTGCCGGCGCAGTTGTCCGCGCTGCAGCATGTCCTGGATACCATGCCGCCGGTGGCGGCCATGCAGATCCGGGTCCACGACTATCGCGACGGCGTCCTGCATATTCGCGCCCCGCTGGCGGCCAACGTCAACGACAAGGGCAATGCGTTCGGCGGCAGCCTCGCCTCGGCGCTGACCCTGTCTGGTTGGGCGCTGGTGACCCTGCGCCTGCGTCTGGCCGGGTTCGATGCGGATGTCTACGTGGCCGACAGCCACATCCGCTACCTGGCCCCGGTTTATGGCGACCTGGATGCGCAGGCCCAGGCCGACGCGGAGGTCGATTGGGACAGCTTCCTGGCCACCTTCGCCCAGCGTGGCAAGGCCCGCATCAGCCTCACCGCCCGCCAGCCGGGCGAGGGCGATAAGGCCGCCGCAGAGCTGAGCGGGCGCTTCGTGGCGTTCGCCAGGCGGTAGGATGGGCGCCTTGCCTAGTGGGGAATTCGCATGCGCCGTACGCTCCAGATCCTGCTGATCGCCTTGTTCGCGCTGACCAGCGTGACCGCGCTCGCCGCCGAGCAGAAGACCACCAGGAAGCAGCGCAAGGCGCTGGAGGAAACCCAGATCAAGTACGACGCCACGATGCGCTGGGGCAGCGTCGAGGACGCTTTGCCGTACCTGGATCCGGAATACACCAAGGTTCACCCGCTGAGCGACCTGGAGCTGCGCCGCTTTGAGCAGGTGAAAATCTCCAGCTATCGCGCCAGCGACAACGTGCCCATGCCCGACGGCCGGGTGGGGCGCACGGCCGAGGTGCGGGTGATCAACAACAACACCCAGGCAGAGCGGACGGTGCGGGTGCGGGAGATCTGGCGCTGGGACGCCGAGGACAAGCGCTGGCTCCAGGCCAACGGGCTGCCGGACCTCTGGCAGGACCGCTGAGGCCCGCCCGCACGGGGCTGGACGCCGATTCGCCCGCATGTGCGACAATCGGCGCCCGCTTATCGACCCGTGATCTTAGTGAATTACGAAGAGTTGCTGGCCTTTGCCGGCCGAAACCCGATGTTGTCGATGGCCCTGGTCGGCCTGACCGTGGCCATCATCGTGACCGAAGTCCGCCGACTGTTCCGCGGCTTCAAGTCGCTCAAGCCGGCTGAACTGACCCAGCTGATGAATGCCGGTGGCGCCATCGTGGTCGATCTGTCCTCGAGCAGCGATTTCGAGAAGGGCCATATCGCCGGCAGCCGCAACGTGCAGCCAAGCCAGTTCGGTCCGGAGCACAAGCTGGTCGCCAAGGCCCAGCAGAGCCCCGTCGTTCTGGTGTGCCGTACCGGCAATGCCTCCGAGACCGCTGCCAAGGCGCTGAAGAAGGCCGGTTTCACACAGGTCAACGTGCTCGACGGGGGTATCCCGGCGTGGCAGCAGGCCGAGTTGCCGCTGGTCAAGGGCCGCAACTGATCCGCCTCGGATTGCAGCGCACGCCTTGTGCGGGGCGCACAGCGCCCCCATCGCAGGGCATGTAACAATCCGTTTTTACAGCATTCATTTTTGGAGCAACAGGAAATGTCCGAAGAGAACACCAACGGCGCGGTCGCGCCGGTCGACGCCGCCACCGGTCCCTCGTTCACCGTCGAGAAGATCTACGTCAAGGACGTTTCGTTCGAATCGCCGAACGCTCCGGCCGTCTTCAATGACGCCGTGCAGCCGGAACTGCAGCTCAACCTGAACCAGCGCGTGCAGCGTCTGGGCGAGAGCGCCTTCGAAGTCGTGCTGGCTGTGACCCTGACCTGCAAGGCCGGCGAGAAGACCGCCTACGTGGCCGAAGTGCAGCAGGCTGGCGTGTTCGGCCTGGTCGGCCTGGACCCGCAGTCGATCGACGTGCTGCTCGGCACCCAGTGCCCGAACATCCTGTTCCCGTACGTGCGTTCGCTGGTGAGCGAACTGATCCAGGCTGGCGGCTTCCCGCCGTTCTTCCTGCAGCCGATCAACTTCGAAGGCCTGTACGCCGAAACCCTGCGCCAGCGTCAGGAACAGGGCGAGACCTCGCTCGCTGATTCCGAGCCGGCCGGCAACGCCTGATCGGCGCTGCAGTACGGATGAGCAACCACGCAGACAAAATCGCGGTTCTCGGCGCCGGCTCGTGGGGCACCGCCCTGGCGAGCCTGCTCGCGCGGCACGGTCATCCGACCGTGTTGTGGGGGCGCGATGCGGCGATGGTCGAGGCCATCGACCAGCGCCACGAGAACACCCGTTATCTGCCGGGCATTCCGCTGCCCGAGTCGCTGCGCGCGACCACCGATCTGGCCGCTGCCGTCAAGGACGCTGCCTGGATCCTGGTGGTGGTGCCCTCGCACGCCTTCGGTGAAACCGTGCGTGCGCTGGCGCCACTACGGCCGGCCGAGGCCGGCGTGGCGTGGGCGACCAAGGGCTTCGAACCCGGCTCCGGTCGGTTCCTGCACGAAGTGGCGCGTGAGGTCCTCGGGCCGGACGTGCCGCTGGCGGTAGTGACCGGTCCGTCGTTCGCCAAGGAAGTCACCCAGGGCCTGCCGACCGCGATCACCGTGCACGGTGACGCGCCGGACTTCGCCCAGCAGGTGGCCGATGCGATGCACGGTCCGGCGTTCCGCGCCTACACCGGCGATGACATGGTCGGTGCCGAGCTCGGCGGTGCGATGAAGAACGTGCTGGCCGTGGCCACCGGCGTTGCCGATGGCATGCAGCTGGGCCTCAACGCCCGTGCCGGGCTGATCACCCGTGGCCTCAACGAAATGCTGCGGCTGGCCGCGGCGATCGGTGCCAAGCCGGAGACCCTGATGGGGTTGGCCGGTCTGGGTGATCTGGTGCTGACCTGCACCGGCGATCTTTCGCGCAACCGGCGCCTGGGCCTGGCCCTGGGCCGTGGCCAGACGTTGACCGACGCGGTCCGTGAGATCGGCCAGGTGGTGGAATCGGTGCAGACCGCCGATGAAGTGATGCGCCAGGCGCGCCGTCATGGGATCGACCTGCCCATCTCCGACCGCGTGCGCGCGGTCCTGCACGGTGAGCAGACACCCGAAGAAGGATTGCGTGCGCTGTTGGCACGCGAGCAGAAGCCGGAGTATCCGGACACGCTGTTCAAGTGATGCACGAAAAACCCCGGCAAGCGCCGGGGTTTTTTTTTGGCGCAGTCTCCGCCAGAACGAAACAACCCGGCACAGGGCCGGGTTGTTTCGTGGCGTACCGACGAGGGTGTCGCCAGGTGCTGCAGATAAGTGAAGCCCGGCGTGAGCCGGGCTTCATGGCGCAGGGGAGAGAGACCGCGCCATCCAACAACGTACCGCGGTAGTGCGTAAAGCGTATTACCAGGTGAAGCGCGGACCGACGAACCATTCCTTGTCGCCGCCCTTGGCCAGCTTCACTTCGCCGGCCAGGCCCCAGTTCTGGTTGAGCTTGGCCTGGGCGCCGACACGGCCGTAGAACTCGCCGTCCGGATTGACGCCGTGCTTCTTGCTGTAATCCTCGTAACCGGCCATCACGTAGCCTTCGAAGTTCGGGGTGAACGCGCTGCGCACGCCGACTTCGGTCGAGTAACCGTTGAAGTCCAGGCCGCGCTTCGGATCGAACTTCTGGTAAGCAACGCGGGCCACCAGATCGGTGGTCGGGGCGATGCCGTAGTTGTAGCCGACACCGACCTTCCACTGGTCCACATCGTTGCTGCCGCGCTTGGTTTCCTGCGCGTTGTAGTCACCGAAGATGTGGAAGTTCGGCGCCACGGCGACCGAGCCCTTCACCGCCCAGCCATCAGCGTCGCCGCCCTTGGCATCGGTGTTCACGTAGCCGCCTTCAACATAGTTGTACGACAGACCGTCGGTTGCCGACGCAGCGAACGGCAGTGCAGCGAGCAGACCCAGAGCAAGCAGGGAAGTCTTCATTTTCGGGGACACCTTTTTATTTTTTGGTTTTGTCCGCCAGCAGTGGAGGGGGAAATCGCTGCTGGCGACAGGTGTGAATTATCCGTTAGTCACCCGAATTAGCCCTGAATATCAGACTGAGCAGTACATAAATGCAGCCGCATGACAGGGAACTCTTTGTGTGCGATCTGTTAGGTACGCGCGCAACACATCACGCACGACGGATCGCCATCGCGATGACGGTGCATCGCGCGTGCATCGAAGCGTGTAGGGGTGCCGTCCGCAGGACGGCGGCGATCAGCGTTCGCCGTCGCGCAGGTAATCGAACAGCTCGGCGTCGCCCTTGAGACCGAGCTTCAGCATCGCGTCGCCCTTCTGGCGGCTGATGGTACTCACGCTCTTGTGCAGATGGAGGGCGATCTCCTTGACCGTCATGCCACTGCCCAGCAGACGCAGCACTTCCAGTTCGCGTGGCGAGAGCGGTTTGGCTTCGCCTTCCTCCACGCTGTTCGTGCCGATCGCGTCAATGCGCTCTTTCAGCGTGAGGCTGACGTAGGGCACGCCGCGCTGCACGGTCTGGATCGCCAGCGGCAACTCGTCCATCGACGAGGTCTTGTCGACCAGGCCCAGCACGCCGGTGGCCACCACCAGGCGCAGGATGGCCAGGTTGTTGGAGACGCTGAGCATCAGCACCGGCAGCTCAGGGAAACGCCGGCGGATCATGGCGATCATCGCAAAGCCGTCGGCCTGCTGGCCGCCCGGCATGGAGTAATCGGTAACCAGGACATCGCAGGGGTGATCGGACAGCGCGGCCATCAGTTCGGCAACGCTGCTGGCCTCGGCCACGACCTGGCCAATGCCGCTGGATTCGATCACGGCCTTCGTGCCGATCCGTACGACCGGATGGTCATCGGCAATGATAATGCGCAGGGTCATGGACTAGTATTGCCTGTAAGGCAGCCGTCGGGCCGTGCCGGGATGGGGATATCATTCTACGGAGATCAGGCAGCATGCGTATCCATGTCGTCCGCTGGCTGGTGCTGTTCGTGCTCGCAACGGCATGGAGCGTGTCGGCATCCGCCGCTCCGCCGCCCACCTTGTCGCCCCGGCAGAGCGAGTGGCTTGGCAGGCACCCTACCATCATCCTGGGCATGTACGACAGCGGCTGGCCGCCGTTCGAATCCATGCGTGATGGCAAGCCGGTCGGTCTGGGGTACGACTACCTGAGCCTGCTCACGCGGCAACTGGGCGTCCAGGTGAAGGTGCGGATGTACCGCGACTGGAGCGATGTCCTGGATGCCGCCTGCCGCGGCGAAGTCGACGTGGTGATGAACATCACCCTCACCGCCGACCGCACGCGGTGCATGGTCTATACCCGGCCCTATGCGAATGCCCCGCTGGCACTGGTCGGCCGCCCCGGCGATACCCGCGCCTCGGCCGATCCGGACCTGCGCGGACTGCGCGTGGTCACCGAGCGCGAGTTCGTCACAAGTGAGGAAGTGCGCGCGCGCTTCCCGGCCGCGCGCCGCGTGATCGCGGGCAACACGACGGAAGCACTGGGGATGGTCGCCAGAGGCGACGCCGATGTGTACATCGGCAATGCCTACGTCGCGGCGACCTTGATCGCCGAGCGTCGCTTGACCGGGGTGGCGCTGTTGCGACCCAGTGATCTCCCTCCCGAGCGGCTGCACTTCGGCGTGCCCAACGCCAAGCAGCCGCTGGCCGAAGCACTGGACATGGGGCTGGCGGCGCTGGCGGACGGTGATCGCGACCGGCTGCAGCATCAGTGGTTGCAGACACCGGAATGGTCGGTGCAATCGCAGATGATCCTGGGCAATGCCGAGAAGCGCGTGCTGTCCACGCCGCTGCGCCTGGCGTTCGCACCGAATGCGGCGCCGTTGGCCTTCACCGACGCCAACGGCCAGCCCAGCGGCGTATCGGCCGAGTACCTGCGCCTGCTGCGCACCGTGGGCGCACAACTCACCGGTGTGCCGGCGCATGACTGGTTCGAGGTGCGCGAACAACTGCGCCGCGGCGACGTCGACGTGATCATGGGCATCCCCAACGATTCGACCTACCTCGGCGATGGCTGGGTTTTCAGCCAGCCCTTCATCACCGTACCGAACGTGATCGTTACTGCGGCCGGCAGCGCGTCGGTGCTGGGTGTGCGCGACCTGGACGGGCGCAGCATCCTGCTCACCGACCCGGAGCGACTGCGCGGCTACATCCTGCAGCAGGCACCGAACGCGCGCATCGTACCGGCGCGCAGTGCCGAGCTCGCCCTGGCACGGCTGGCCCATGGCGATGCCGATGCCTACATCGGGAATCTGGCGATCGTCGACCGGATCGTCCGCGAACGCTACCCCGCGCAACTGCACGTGGCGGCGCCCGCCGGCTTCAGTGATCGGTTGTCGCTGGCGGTCAAACGCCAGTACGCACCGCTGGCCACCACCTTCGACCGCATGCTGGTCAACATGAGCGCGCGTGAGCACGAAGCGATCCGCAGCGACTGGCTGTCGGCCGAGTACCGCAGTGATCTGGATTGGCGCGCGATCGCCCGCTGGGCGGTCCCATTGGCGCTGGTGCTGCTGACGGCCCTGCTGGTGCATGGCTGGGGCCACTGGCGGCTGCGCAGTGAAGTGGCGATGCGCCGACGTGCCGAGCAGCGCCTGGCCGAGGTCACCGACAACCTGCCGGCGATCGTTTACCAAGGGCGGCGCGAGCGCGATGGGCGCCTGTCGATACCGTACATCGCTGGCGATACCGAAGCCCTGTTCGGGCTCAGCGCGGCCGATGCGATGGCCGACGAGAGCGCGTTGATGGACCGGATCGACGAACGCGACCGCGCCGCTGTTCGCCAGGCCATGGATCGCGCCGCGCGTGACTTTACTCCGCTGGACATGGAGTTCCGTACGTCGCCACGTGGCACGCTGCGCTGGGTACGCTCGCGCGCGCTGCCCTACGATGCTGAAGACGGTGCGCTGCTGTGGAGCGGCTACTGGGTCGATGTCACCGAGGCGCGTGCACAGGCCGATGCGCTGGCATTGGCCAAGGCGGCGGCCGAGCGCGCCACCGCGGCCAAGTCCGAGTTCCTGGCCACGATGAGCCACGAGATCCGCACGCCGATGTCCGGCGTGCTCGGCATGGTGGAGGTGTTGTCGCACACCACCCTGGATACCGAGCAGCGCCGCGTCATCGGCGTGATCGAAGACTCGGCACAGATGCTGCGGCAGATTCTGGACGATCTGCTGGACTACTCCAAGATCGAAGCCGGTGCGTTGGCGCTGCAGCCGCATCCGGTGGCACTGCGCGCACTGCTCGGCAATGTGCAGCAGCTGCTTGCCCCGCAGGCGGTGGCCAAGGATCTGGCGTTGCGGATGCAGGTCGACGATGACGTGGCGGCGATGCATCTGGCCGATGGCATGCGCCTGCGCCAGATTGCCTTCAATCTGCTCAGCAACGCGCTCAAGTTCACCCACCATGGTGAGGTCAGCGTTGCACTGGCGGTGATCGACACCGATGCAGACGGCGCGCAGACGCTGAGCCTGACCGTGCGTGATACCGGCATCGGTATCTCCGCCGAGCAGCGCGAGCGCCTGTTCGCGCCCTTCGCGCAGGCCCAGGCCACCACCAGCCACCAGTACGGTGGCACCGGACTGGGCCTGAGCATCTGCCAGCGGCTGGTGGCGTTGATGCACGGCTCGCTGACGCTGCACAGCGCGCTGGGCGAAGGTACCCGCGTGGAGGTGCGGTTGACCCTGCCTGCCGTCACAGCGGAAGACCTGCCCGGCGCCGCCGAAGAACAGGCCAACACACTGCCGATGCCGGCCGAGCTGCTGCAGCGGCGCGTGCTGATCGTGGAAGACCATCCCACCAACCAGGCGCTGATGGGCTGGCGCATGCAGCAGCTGGGCCTGCCACACGTGTTGGCCGAGAACGGCGAGCAGGCACTGGCGCTGCTGGCCCGCGCCCACTTCGACCTGGTCATCACCGATTGCCGCATGCCGGTGATGGACGGGTATGCCATGACGCGGCGCATCCGCGAGCAGGAGCGCGACCACGGCAGGCCACGGTTGCCGGTACTCGCATTGACCGCCAGTGCGCTGGAGGATGACCTGCAGCGGTGCCGTGAGGCGGGCATGGACGATCTGCTGGGCAAGCCGGTGCCGCTCGCACTGCTGCGGCAGGCGTTGCTGCGCTGGTTGCCGAGCAGCGATCAGCGCGGGCACGTGCTGACCACCGATCCCGACAATGCGGCTGGCGACGCACTGCCGGATCGTGCAGCGGTGGTGCGCCGGTTCGGATCGGCGCATGTCGCCACCGTGCTGATCGACAGCCTGTGCAGCACCTCGGAAGCGGATCTGGCGCGCCTGGATGCCGCGGTACGCGATGACGCGCGGCAAGCCACGATCGATGTGCTGCATCGTCTGGTCGGCGCCCTGGCGACGCTGGGCGCCGATGCACTGGCTACCCGGGCGCGCACCCTGCTGGAGCAGGTGGAGCAGGGCGGGGTCGCCCCGCAGGCCGGGGCCATCGCCGACTTCGCCGCTGGCCTGCGTGCCTACCTGCCGCAGTTGCAGGCGTCCTGAGGTGCTCTACCGGCGGCGAGGTCAGCGCTGCTGCTGCAGGTACTCGATCACCTGCCGGCGGCGCTCCGGGTCGGCGGTGGTGTTGACCATGCGGGTGCCCGGCACCACGCGGGTCGGCGAGCGCAGGAACGCATCCAGGGTCTGCTCGTTCCAGGTCAGCCCGGCCTCGCGCATGGCGTTGGAGTACGGGTAGCCGGTGATACTGCCGGCGCGCCGGCCGATCACCCCGTGCAGGTTCGGGCCGAAGCGGTGGACGCCGCCGGGGCTGACCGTGTGGCAGCCGGCGCAGATCGCGAACGCGCGCTGCAGATCCTGCTGATGGGCCTGCTCCGGCGTCTGCGGGGCGCGCGAACACGCCGCCAGCAGCAGGCAGGCCAGTAACGGCACTATCGATCGGAAAGCAGGGGCCATGGCGCAGCGGTCACGTCCAACAGGACGCTCAGGATAGCGAGCGCGGCGCCGACTGCCGCGCCGGAGGCCTGCGACGCGTGGTCGCAGGCCGTTGCAATCACATGCCTGAGTAGTTCGGGCCGCCGCCACCCTGCGGGGTGACCCAGACGATGTTCTGGGTCGGGTCTTTGATGTCGCAGGTCTTGCAGTGCACGCAGTTCTGCGCGTTGATCTGCAGCTGCTCGTGCCCGTCGCTGCCGACGAACTCGTACACGCCGGCCGGGCAGTAGCGTGCTTCCGGCCCGGCGTACTCGGCCAGGTTGATCCGTACCGGCACGCTGGCGTCCTTGAGCGTGAGATGACTTGGCTGGTCTTCGGCGTGGTTGGTGCTGCTCAGGAACACCGAGCTGAGGCGGTCGAAGGTGAGCACGCCATCGGGCTTGGGATAATGGATCTTCGCGTGCTTGGACGCCGGCTCCAGGCAGGCGTGGTCCGGCGTGCTGTGGCGCAGCGTCCACGGCGGATTGCGGATGCCCAGCTTGGGCAGCAGCCACTGCTCGATGCCGGTCATCAGCGTGGCCACGGTCTGGCCTTTCTTGAACCACTGCTTGAAGTTCTTGGCCTGCTGCAGCTCGGCATGCAGCCAGCTGCTCTCGAACGCCTGCGGATAGGCGCTCAGCTCATCGTGCTGGCGATCGGCGACCAGCGCATCGAAGGCGGCATCGGCGGCGAGCATGCCGGTCTTGATCGCGGCATGGCTGCCCTTGATCCGGCTGACGTTGAGGTAGCCAGCCTCGCAGCCGACCAGCGCGCCACCCGGGAACACC
This sequence comes from Stenotrophomonas sp. K-6, assembly GCF_056861555.1. Taxonomy (NCBI): domain Bacteria; kingdom Pseudomonadati; phylum Pseudomonadota; class Gammaproteobacteria; order Lysobacterales; family Lysobacteraceae; genus Stenotrophomonas; species Stenotrophomonas sp. K-6. The sequence goes on from NZ_JBSPUC010000004.1 coordinate 269,526, forward strand.
GTCTTGGGCAGCGACATCAAACCACCGGCGGTGATCGCGCGCGCGCCGTAGCCGATGCGCTTGCCCCCTTCCAGGTGCTTGCGGATGTCCGGGTGGGTCTTGAAGCGCTGGAACTCTTCGAACGGGCTCAGCCACGGGTTCTTGTAGTCCAGCCCGACCACATAGCCGATCGAGACCTTGCCGCCCTCGGCGTGATACAGGAACGCGCCACCGTAGGTGTCATTGTCCAGCGGCCAGCCGGCGGCATGCACCACCAGGCCCGGCTCGTGCTTGGCCGGATCGATCTGCCACAGTTCCTTGATGCCGATGCCGTAGGCCTGCGGATCCTTGCCGGCATCGAGCTGGAAGCGCGCGATCAGCTGGCGGCCGAGGTGGCCACGCGAGCCTTCGGCGAAGATCGTGTACTTGGCGTGCAGCGCCATGCCGCGCTCGAACGCGGGGCCGGGTTGACCGTTCTTCTCGATGCCCATGTCGCCGGTGGCCACGCCGATCACCGCACCGTCGTCGCTGTACAGCACTTCCGCCGCCGGGAAGCCGGGGAAGATCGCTACCTCCAGCGCCTCGGCCTGCTGCGCCAGCCAGCGGGTCACTTCGCCCAGGCTGACGATGTAGTTGCCTTCGTTGTGGAAGCACTCCGGCAGCAGCGCGTTGGGCGTGCTGCGCGACCCCGTCTCATTGAGGAACAGGAACTCGTCGCGGGTGACCTTCTGCTTCAGCGGTGCGCCGCGCTCGGCCCAGTCCGGGAACAGTTCGGTCAACGCGCGCGGGTCCATCACCGCACCGGACAGAATGTGCGCGCCGGGTTCGGAGCCTTTCTCCAGGATGCAGACCGACAGCTCGCGGCCGGCCTCGATGGCGCGCTGGCGCAGCCGGATCGCCGTGGCCAGGCCAGCGGGGCCGCCACCGACGATCACCACATCGAATTCCATCACTTCACGCGGGGGCAGGACGTTGATTGCTTCGCTCATGGGGCTGCGTAACTCTTGGGTAGTGCCGCGGGTTGAACGGCGGCGGTTGCCTGGGAATCGCGCGTGTCACACCACGGCGAAACGGTGGATCAGTGCGCCAGAGTACCGGCACGACGCATTTAAGCCTAGATCGCCGACGATGACAGCGGTGTTGGTGCGCGATCGATGCCAATATGGTGCGACGCAGCAATGAGCGCCGCCTCCCGTCCCTTGGCCCCTACCCGCGCAGCGACCACAATGGGGCTCTGTTCCACCGCCACCTGCCGGGATGCCATGTCACTGAATCCGTTCGATCTGTTCGATACCCGTTCGCTGCTCAGCGAGGAGGAACGCGCGGTGCAGGCGACGGTGGCGCGCTTCACCGACACGCGGGTGCTGCCGATCATCGGTGATGCCTTCGACGAGGGGCGATTCCCGGACGAGCTGATCCCGGAAATCGCCGCGCTCGGGCTGCTCGGCTCCAGCCTGCCCGAGCAGTACGGCGGCGGCGGACTGAACGCGGTGAGCTACGGCTTGATCTGCCAGGAACTGGAGCGTGGTGATTCGGGCCTGCGTAGCTTCGTCTCGGTGCAGAGCTCGCTGTGCATGTACCCCATCTACGCCTACGGCAGCGAAGAGCAGCGGCTGCGCTGGTTGCCGGACATGGCCACCGGCAAGGTGATCGGCTGTTTCGGCCTGACCGAGGCGCATGGTGGTTCCGATCCGGCGGCGATGAAGACCCGCGCCGTCCGCGATGGCAGCGACTGGCTGATCAACGGCAGCAAGATGTGGATCACCAGCGGGCCGGTGGCCGACATCGCGATCGTGTGGGCGCATACCGACGATGGCATCCAGGGCTTCGTGCTGGAGAAGGGCATGGCCGGCTTCACCACGCAGGAGATCAAGCACAAGATGAGCCTGCGCGCCTCGCTCACCGGTGCGTTGTTCTTCGACAACGTGCGCGTGCCCGACCGTAACCGCCTGCCCAACGTGCAGGGCCTCAAAGGCCCGCTGGGCTGTTTGAACCAGGCGCGCTACGGCATCAGCTGGGGGCCGATCGGTGCCGCAGTGGCGTGTCTGGATGAAGCACTGGATTACACCAAGCAGCGCGTGCTGTTCGGCCGGCCGGTGGCCGCCACGCAGAGTGCGCAGATCAAACTGGCCGATATGGCGCGCCGGATCACCACCGCGCAGTTGCTGGCGTTGCAGCTGGGGCGTCTGAAGGATGCTGGCCAGCTGCAGCCGCAGCAGGTGAGCCTGGCCAAGTGGAACAACTGCCGCATGGCGATCGATATCGCGCGCGAGTGCCGCGATCTGCTCGGCGGGGCGGGCATCACCACCGAGCACGTGGCGATCCGGCATGCGCTCAATCTGGAATCGGTCATCACCTACGAGGGCACCGAGACCGTGCACCAGCTGGTGATCGGGCGCGAGCTCACGGGCATCAACGCTTTCTGAGTCATTCCCCGCCGGCAAACCCGTTCTGGCGCCACGCCTCGTACATCACCACCGCAACGGTGTTGGACAGGTTGAGGCTGCGGTTGTCCGGTCGCATCGGCAGGCGCAGGCGGCGGCCGTGGGGCAGGCTGTCGAGCAGATCCTGGGGCAGGCCACGGGTTTCCGGGCCGAACAGGAAGGCATCGCCATCTTCAAACTGCGGGGTGTCATAACGCACGCTGCCGCGGGTACTCAGCGCGAACAGGCGCTTGGGCGCAATCACCTGCAGGGCGGTCTCCAGATCTGGATGGACCTGCAGTCGGGCGTATTCGTGATAGTCCAGGCCGGCGCGCTTGAGCTGCTTGTCGCTCAGGTCGAAACCGAGCGGCTCGATCAGGTGCAGCCGCGCGCCGGTGTTGGCGCAGAGGCGGATCACATTGCCGGTGTTCGGCGGGATTTCGGGTTGGAACAGGACGACGTGGAACGTGGGCGTGGCAGTCATCGGCAAAGTGTACGCCGTGGCTGCAGGAGGCTGCAGCGACGGCTTACTGGCGGATCAGGGTCGAGGCAGCGGTCGAGGCGGCGGCCGCAGCGGTTTCCAGGGCCAGCGCCTGCAGATCGGCCGGTGACGGACGCACCTGCAGGGTCGGCAGGTTGATGATCACTTCGTTGGCCACCGCGGTGGCGGCAGCGGTGAAGGTGGCGACGTAGCCGCGGGCGGTGGTCTGTTCGGCAGCCAGGGCCTGGCGCTGTTCGGCGGTCGGGCGCACGTCGATGGCGGCCAGGGTGGTGACGCGGCGGTTGGCGGTCAGTTCGGCGCGGTAATCGGCGATCAGGCCAGCGGTCGGGCGGACTTCCACGACGGCCAGGGTCGGGATGCTGCTGGTGCGCTCAACCTCGGCCTGGGCGATCTGGTCGGCCGACGGGCGGACCTGCACGGTGTCCAGGGTGACGATGGCGGGGGCGGCCTGCACCGACGAAGCAAATGCGAAACCGGCGGCAAAGGCGATGGCGATGGCGAGCGTCTTGGTGTTCATGGTGAGGTCCTGTTTAGTGTTGGTGAGCAGTGGTGTGGTAGTAAGGTAGTACACCGATTCGGGGCTTGCAAGAACAATTTGAACTTTCTTGTTTGTGTTCAGCACCCAGTCAGTTTCGGTTTGATCCTTGCTTCCCTTGGCCAGTACCACGCAGGTCGCGTGCCAACTTTTAGGTGCTGATTTAAAAGGGTTTTTGTCGATATTCGGGTGTCCGCTGTCCGGACAGATGTCCGCGGGGATCGCGTCGCGGCGGTTGGTTACGGCCCCAATGACTGTTGGCCGATGCCTTTTGTCCGGGCGGCGCGCTAGCATCCGGCTTCACTTTCATGACCAAGGAACCGGAATGACCGTCCAACTTCGACCGCGTGCTGCGCTGCTGGCTGTCGCGCTCTCCGCCGCACTGGGCTCGCTCGCGCCCGCACCGGTCCTGGCCAAGCCGGCCACGGTGGCCAAGGTCGACATTCCGTTCGAGCAGTTCACCCTGCCCAACGGCCTGCGCGTGGTGGTGCACACCGACCGCAAGGCGCCGATCGTGGCGGTCAACATCTGGTACCACGTGGGCAGCAAGGACGAGCCCGCTGGCCGCACCGGCTTTGCGCACCTGTTCGAACACCTCATGTTCCAGGGCAGCGAAAACCACGATGGCGAGTATTTCGAGCCCTTCAAGCAGGTCGGCGTGACCGGCCAGAACGGCACCACCAATACCGACCGCACCAACTACTTCGAGAACGTGCCCACCACCGCGCTGGACATGGCGCTGTGGATGGAGTCCGACCGCATGGGCCATCTGCTCGGAGCGATCGACCAGGCGGCGCTGGACGAACAGCGCGGTGTGGTCCAGAACGAGAAGCGCCAGGGCGAGAACCAGCCCTATGGCCAGGTCTGGGAAAAGCTGACCCGCGCGATGTACCCGGCAGGGCACCCGTATCACCACAGCGTGATCGGCTCGATGAACGATCTCAACGCCGCCTCGCTGGATGACGTGAAGACCTGGTTCCGCACCTGGTACGGCCCGAACAACGCGGTGCTGGTGCTGGCCGGCGACATCGACGTGGCCACGGCGAAGGAAAAGGTCGCCAGGTACTTCGGCGACATCCCGGCCGGCCCGAGCATGGCCCAGCCGAAGGTGGACGTGGCCAAGCGTGAGAAGAGCACGCGTGAGGTGATGACCGACAAGGTGCCGCAGGCGCGCATCTACCGTGCCTGGAACGTCGCCCAGGTCGGCACCACCGACATCGATCAGCTGCAGTTGTTCGCGCAGGTCCTCGGCGGCGCGAAGTCCTCGCGTCTGGATCAGCGCCTGCTGCACCAGGACAAGCTGGTGGACAACATCAGCGCCGGCGCCTACAGCTCGCAGCTGGGCTCGAACTTCGTGATCATGGCCAGCGTCAAGCAGGGCGTGGACCCGGCCAAGGTCGAGGCGATCATCGATGAGGAAGTGAAGCGCCTGGCCAAGGACGGTCCGACCGCCGATGAGCTGAGCCGTGGCAAGACCGCCTTCCGCGCCGGTTTCATCCGCGGCATCGAGCGCATCGGCGGGTTCGGCGGCAAGGCCGACGCACTGGCCGAGTGCACCGTGTACGAAGGCGACCCGGGCTGCTTCCGCAAGTCGTTGGCCACCATCGATGCGGCCACCGCTGCGCAGGTGCGTGATGTCGGCGCCAAGTGGCTGGGCGTGGGCGACCACACCATCGTGGTGGAACCGGGCGCGCGCGTTGCCTTGGCCGAACTGCCGTCGGAAACGCCCAAGCCGTTCACCGTGCCCGCGGTGGATCCCGCGTTCACGACCCTGGCCAAGCAGGTCGACCGCAGCACCGGCGTGCCGCAGACCAAAACCTTCCCGGACCTGAAGTTCCCGGAACTGCACCGGGCCACGCTGAAGAACGGCACCCAGGTGATCCTGGCCGAGCGTCATGACATTCCGGTCGTGCAGTTCAGCTATGAATTCCCGGGTGGCTTCACCGCCGACCAGGGCCGCAAGTCCGGCACCGCCAACTTCACCATGGGCCTGCTCACCGAAGGTGCCGGCAAGCTCGGCGCACTGCCGTTCGCCGATGCGGCCGACGCACTGGGCGCCAAACTGGATGCTTCCGCCTCGCTGGACAGCACCAGCGTGTATCTGTCCGCACTGAAGGAAAACCTGGCTCCGTCGCTGGCCCTGTACGCCGACATGCTGCGCCAGCCTCGCTTCGACCAGAGCGAGATCGATCGCATCAAGGCGACCTGGATCGCCGGCATCCAGCAGGAAAAGGTCAACCCCAGCGCGGTCGCGATGCGGGTGATGCCGACGCTGCTGTACGGCGCCGGCCATCCCTATGCCATCCCGTTCACCGGCAGCGGCAATGAAGTGGACATCCAGTCCATGACCCGCGAAGACCTGGTCGATTTCCACCGTGAGTGGCTGCGCCCGGAGCAGGGCACGTTGATCGTGGTCGGCGACACCACGCTGAAGGAGATCGTGCCCCTGCTGGAGCGCCAGCTCGGCAACTGGAAGGCCGAGGGCCCGGCGCCGCAGGTCAAGGCCCCGGTCGCCGTGGCACGGCCGGCGCAGGCCCGCGTGTATCTGATCGACCAGCCGGGCGCGGTGCAGGCCAACCTGTTCGCCAGTCAGGTGGTGCCCTCGACCATGGACCCCGGCGCGACCCGCTTCGATATCGCCAACGGCGTGCTGGGCGGTGACTTCACCTCGCGCCTGAACATGAACCTGCGTGAGGACAAGCACTGGTCCTACGGCGCCCGCACCACCGCCAGCAGCACCCTGGGCCAACGCCCGTGGATGGCCGTGGCGCCGGTGCAGATCGACAAGACCGCCGAGGCGATGAAGGAGATGGGCAAGGAAATCGCGGCATTTGCCGACGGCACCGAGCCGGCAACCGCTGCGGAAGTCACCCGCATCCGCAACATCCAGAACCTGAGCCTGCCCGGCGCCTACGAGACCGCCAGCGCGGTGATGGGCACCATCAGCGGCATCGTGCGGTACCAGCGCCCGGACGACTATGTGTTCAAGCGCAAGGCCGAGATCGAGGCGATGACCCCGGCGCAGGTGCAGCAGGCCGCGGCCACGCTGGACCCGAAGACCCTGACCTGGGTGGTGGTGGGTGACCTCAAGCAGACCGAGGCACCGGTGCGTGCGCTCAACCTCGGCCAGGTGCAGGTGATCGATGCCGAAGGCAAGGCGGTCGAGACGCCGGCTGCTCCGGCCGCGGCGCCCAAGGCCCGGTAACGCCGGCCGCTGGCCGGCAATCGCGCCGGCCCGCCATCAGGTGCCAGGGGATTCCCCGGCACCTGATCACCCGCGATTCAGTTGTTTCCCGCACACTCCCTTACGTATTCCAGCCAGGCCTTGTCCATGCGCATTCTGCTTCTGTCCGCCCTGATCCTCAGCGTTTCCGCCTGCACCTGGGTCCCGATCGAGTCCTCCGGCAAGACGGTCCGCGTGCTGCCGGCCGGTCCCTCGCCGAGTGGCTGCCAGAGCAAGGGCGAGGTGGTGGTCACCGTGAAGAGCAAGGTCGGCTTCTACAACCGCAACCCGCTGCGCGTGCAGGAAGAGCTGGAAACCCTGGCCCGCAACGAGGCGCCCAGTGCCGGTGCCAATGCCGTGCAGGCCTCGGGCCTGCCCGCCGATGGCAGCCAGCGTTTCCTGGCCTTCCAGTGCCCGCCACGCTGAACCCTTCACCCCACGCCCGGACCATACGCCCGGGCGTGAATTCGTAAAGGTGCGGTGAAACCCGTGCCGGCTTACAATAGCGCCCCCTTTGCCTGAGCCTTGGCGCTAACTGATGCTCTTCAAGAATGTCTCGATCGCCGGCTTGGCGCACATCGACGCGCCGCACACGCTGACGTCCAAGGAAATCAACGAACGGCTGAAGCCGACGCTGGATCGCCTTGGCATCCGTACCGATGTGCTCGGCGATATCGCGGGCATCCATGCCCGCCGCCTGTGGGATGCCGACATGCTGGCCTCCGACGCCGCCACGCTGGCCGCCCGCAAAGCACTGGAAGACGCCGGGATCGGCGCCGACAAGATCGGCCTGCTGGTCAACACCTCGGTCAGCCGCGACTATCTGGAGCCGTCCACGGCCAGCATCGTCTCGGGCAACCTGGGGGTCGGCGACGAATGCATGACCTTCGACGTCGCCAATGCCTGCCTGGCTTTCATCAACGGCATGGACATCGCCGCCCGCATGCTGGAACGCGGCGAGATCGACTACGCGCTGATCGTCGACGGTGAAACCGCCAACCTGGTGTACGAGAAGACCCTCGAGCGCATGGCCCTGCCGGGCGTGACCGCCGATGACTTCCGCAACGAGATGGCCGCCCTGACCCTGGGCTGCGGTGCCGCGGCGATGGTCATGGCGCGCACCGAGCTGGTGCCCGATGCCCCGCGTTATCGTGGTGGCGTGACCCGCTCGGCCACCGAGTGGAACCAGCTGTGCCGCGGCAACCTGGACCGCATGGTCACCGATACCCGCATGCTGCTGATCGAAGGCATCAAGCTGGCGCAGAAGACCTTCGTCGCCGCCCGTGAAGCACTGGGCTGGGCCGTGGAGGAACTGGACCAGTTCGTGATCCACCAGGTCAGCCAGCCTCACACCGCCGCCTTCATCAAGAACTTCGGGATCGACCCGAAGAAGGTGATGACGATCTTCGGTGAGCACGGCAACATCGGTCCGGCCTCGGTGCCGATCGTGCTGAGCAAGCTCAAGCAGCTGGGCAAGCTGAAGAAGGGCGATCGCATCGCGCTGCTCGGCATCGGCTCGGGCCTGAACTGCTCGATGGCCGAAGTGGTCTGGTAAACCAGTCGCCGCAGCCTGCTGCGGCGTTGGAATTGAACATCAAGGGCCGGTTCTGCCGGCCCTTTTCACAGGTGCGTTTGCATGCCCCAGCTGCCCGGTTACCCCGCCCATCCGCACCGCTTCGAGGTGCGCCCCGGCCTGTCGATGAGCTATCTCGACGAAGGCCCGCGCGATGGCGAGGTGGTGGTGATGGTCCACGGCAATCCGTCGTGGAGCTATTACTGGCGCACTCTGGTGGCCGGCTTGTCGGACAGATACCGCTGCATCGTGCCGGATCATATCGGCATGGGCCTGTCGGACAAGCCCGATGATGCGCACTACGAGTACACCCTGCAGTCGCGCGTGGATGACCTGGACGCGCTGCTCGCGCACTTGGGCATCACCGGCCCGGTGACCCTGGCCGTGCACGACTGGGGCGGCATGATCGGCTTCGGCTGGGCGCTGTCGCACCACGCGCAGGTCAAGCGGCTGGTGGTGCTCAACACCGCCGCCTTCCCGATGCCGGCCGCGAAGAAGATGCCGTGGCAGATCGCGCTGGGCCGCCACTGGAAGGTGGGTGAGTGGATCATCCGCACCTTCAACGCCTTCTCGTCCGGTGCCTCGTGGCTGGGCGTGGAGCGGAAGATGCCGACCGAGGTGCGCCGCGCCTATGTGTCGCCGTACAACAGCTACGCCAACCGCATCAGCACCATCCGCTTCATGCAGGACATTCCGCTGTCACCGGCCGACAAGGCGTGGTCGCTGCTGGAGCGTTCCGGCCAGACCCTGCCCAGCTACGCCGACCGCCCCGCCTTCATCGGCTGGGGCCTGCGCGATTTCGTGTTCGACCACCACTTCCTCAAGGGCTTCCAGGCCGCACTGCCGCAGGCGCAGGTGCATGCCTTCGAAGATGCCGGGCACTACGTGCTGGAAGACAAGCACGAGGTGCTGGTGCCGAAGATCCGCGCGTTTCTGGACGCGAACCCGATCTGATCGTGTGGTATCGACGCTGGGTCGCATCCGATCCCGTCACCGGTAGAGCCGACCGTTGGTCGGCTGCTTCTGCCCTCGCGCCATAACCCCGGGCGCCCGCCAGTTACGCCGCGATCGGTGCCTGCGGCGGTGCCGGCGAATTGCCGTTGTCATCGGGGTGATCATCGTCATTGCCCGCCTCGTCCCGCCAGCGCCAGTCGGCCAGGGTCAACGCCGGCATGCCGTGCGCCACGCGCGCCTTGTCGCACTGCGGGCTCGCCTTGCCATACTCCCACGAGGCATCCACCTCTCGGCACACGCTGGGGCGGTTGGGGTGGATGCTGCAGCGCGAATACACGCCGATCTCCGCATCCAGCGCCACGCAGTACACCGGCTTGGAGAGGGTCCCGCGCATGCACAGCCGGTGCGGGTCCAGCACCTGGGTGAGCTCGTGCGGGACGCCACCGGGGGTGACCTCGTCCGATTCCATCCAATGGAAGGCCACACGGTATTGGGTGCAGCAGGCGCCGCAGGTGAGGCAGGGATGGGGCATGGGGCACCGGCCTTGGGCGGCAGCGAAGCAGGAGGGAAGGGCGCGAATTTTCCACGCCACCGGCCGGCGCGCAAGATTTTTCTGCAGCGGCGACAATGAACGGATGAACAGCGCCATCAATATCGCCGCGCGCCTGCCCGAGCTGGCCCGTGAACGCCCCGACCAGATCGCCATCCGCTGCCCCGGCAAGCCCGGGCCCGGCGGCATGGCGCGTTATGACATCACCCTGGATTACCGCACCCTCAACGCCCGCAGCGACGCGATGGCGGCCGGCCTGGCCGCGCACGGCATCGGCCGCGGCGTGCGCGCGGTGGTGATGGTGCGGCCCTCGCCGGAGTTCTTCCTGCTGATGTTCGCGCTGTTCAAGATCGGCGCGGTCCCGGTGCTGGTCGACCCGGGCATCGACAAGCGCGCGCTGAAGCAATGCCTGGACGAGGCCCAGCCGGAGGCCTTCATCGGCATCGGCCTGGCGCACGTGGCGCGCCTGGTGCTGCGCTGGTGCCGCTCTGCGCGCCTGCTGGTGACCGTCGGCCGCCGCTGGGGCTGGGGTGGCACCACCCTGGCCCGGCTGGAAGCCCAGGGCGCCACGGCGGCGCCGGCGCTGGCCCCGACCGATGGCGAGGATGTCGCGGCGATCCTGTTCACCAGCGGCTCCACCGGCGTGCCCAAGGGCGTGGTCTACCGTCACCGACATTTCGTCGGCCAGGTCGAGCTGCTGCGCGCTGCCTTCGGGATGGAACCGGGCGGGGTCGACCTGCCGACCTTCCCGCCGTTCGCGCTGTTCGATCCGGCACTGGGGCTGACCTCGGTGATCCCGGACATGGACCCGACCCGCCCGGCCCAGGCCGATCCGCGCAAGCTGCACGACGCCATCACCCGCTTCGGCGTCACCCAGCTGTTCGGCTCGCCGGCGCTGATGCGGGTGTTGGCCGATCACGGCCAGCCGCTGCCCGGCGTGCGCCGGGTGACCTCGGCCGGGGCACCGGTGCCGCCGGATGTGGTCGCGCGGATCCGCCGCCTGCTGCCTGATGACGCCCAGTTCTGGACCCCCTACGGCGCCACCGAGTGCCTGCCGGTGGCGGTGATCGAAGGCCGCGAGCTGGAGAACACCCGCCAGGCCACCGAGGCCGGCGCCGGGACCTGCGTCGGCCGCGTGGTCGCGCCGAACGAGGTGCGCATCATCGCCATCGATGACGCGCCGCTGCCAGGTTGGTCGCAGGCCCGCGTGCTGGTCACCGGCGAGGTGGGCGAGATCACCGTGGCCGGCCCGACCGCCACCGACAGCTACTTCAACCGCCCGCAGGCCACCGCGGCGGCGAAGATCACCGAAACTCTGGCCGATGGCAGCACCCGGGTCGTGCACCGGATGGGCGATGTCGGCTACTTCGATGCGCAGGGCCGGCTGTGGTTCTGTGGGCGCAAGACCCAGCGCGTGGAAACCGCGCAGGGGCCGCTGTATACCGAGCAGGTGGAGCCGGTGTTCAACGCGCTGGACGGCATTGCCCGCACCGCGCTGGTCGGCGTGGGTGCGCCGGGCCGGCAGCGGCCGGTGCTGTGTTACGAACTGCAGCCCGGCACCGTGGAGTCGCCCGCCCTGGTCGAGCGCCTGCGCCGTGAAGCGGCCGCACATGCGCACACCGCGCGCATCGAACAGTTCCTGCCGCACCCGGGCTTCCCGGTCGACATCCGCCACAACGCCAAGATCGGCCGCGAGAAGCTCACGGTCTGGGCCACCGCGCAACTGGAGCAGCACGCATGAAGATCCTCGTTACCGGCGGCGGTGGCTTCCTCGGCCAGGCCCTGTGCAAGGGGCTGATCGCGCGCGGTCATCAGGTGCTGGCGTTCAACCGCGGCCACTACCCCGCGCTGCAGTCGATGGGCGTGGGCCAGATCCGCGGCGACCTGGCCGATGCGCAGGCGGTGCTGCACGCGGTGGCCGGGGTCGATGCGGTCTTCCACAACGGGGCCAAGGCCGGCGCTTGGGGCAGCTATGACAGCTATCATCAGGCCAACGTGGTCGGCACCGACAACGTGATCGCCGCCTGCCGCGCACACGGCGTGGGCAGGCTGGTCTACACCTCCACGCCCAGCGTGACCCATCGCGCCACCCATCCCGTCGAAGGCCTGGGTGCGGACGAGGTGCCGTATGGCGAGAACTTCCAGGCGCCGTACGCGGCCACCAAGGCCATCGCCGAGCAGCGCGTGCTGGCGGCCAACGATGCGCAGCTGGCCACGGTGGCGCTGCGCCCCCGCTTGATCTGGGGCCCGGGCGACCAGCAGCTGGTGCCGCGCCTGGCCGAGCGCGCCCGCGCCGGCCGCCTGCGCTTCGTCGGCGATGGGCAGAACAAGGTGGACACCACCTACATCGACAACGCCGCGCTGGCCCACTTCCTGGCCCTGGAACACCTGGCCCCGGGCGCGGCCTGCGCCGGCAAGGCGTACTTCATTTCCAACGGCGAGCCGCTGCCAATGCGCGAACTGCTCAACAAGCTGCTGGCCGCGGTGGATGCCCCACCGGTGACGAAGTCGATCAGCTTCAAGGCGGCCTACCGGATCGGCGCGGTCTGCGAGCGGCTGTGGCCGCTGCTGCGCCTGCGCGGCGAGCCGCCGATGACCCGCTTCCTGGCCGAGCAGCTGTGCACACCGCACTGGTACAGCATGGAACCGGCCCGCCGTGACTTCGGTTATGTACCCGTGGTCAGCATCGAAGAAGGGCTCGCCCGGCTGGCATCTTCATCGAACGCACAGGATTCCATCACTCCCTGAACACCGCAGGTTGGTGAACATGGCCCCACGCCAACTCCGGCACGCATCAACGCGAGGGTCGACATGCTGCATTACGCCGTCATCTTTTTTGTCATCGCCATCATCGCGGCGGTGCTTGGTTTCTCGGGCATTGCCGGCGCCGCCAGCAACGTCGCCTGGATCCTGTTCGTCGTTTTCCTGATCCTGGCTGTGGTTTCGATGTTCCGCAAGCGGGCCTAGTGTCCGGCGCGTCCCGCGCCACCTCTCTCCGGCGTGGGACGCGCTGCGGAAATAATGACGGCCTGACATCGGCAACGATGTTCAGGCCGTCGTTGCGATGGCACTGCGCAGATCGCGCTCGTGCGCGTGCCGGTCCATCGCCAGTTCCAGCAGCCGCGTGATCAGCGCGGTGTAATCCAGCCCACTGGCCGCCCACAGCTTCGGGTACATGCTGATGCGGGTGAAGCCGGGCAGCGTGTTGATCTCATTGATCACGACCTCGCCAGCCGCGGTCAGGAACACATCCACCCGTGCCAGGCCCGCACACTCCAATGCCTGGTAGGCCTGCACGGCGATCTCCCGGATACGGGACTGCTGCGCATCGGTAATGGCCGCCGGCACCACGATGTCCGCACCGGTCTCGCTGATGTACTTGGTGTCGTAGGAATAGAAATCATCGTGGACGACCACCTCGCCACAGACGCTGGCTTGGGGATGCTCGTTGCCGAGCACCGCGCACTCGATCTCGCGGCCATCGATCGCCGATTCCACCAGCGCCTTGTGATCGAACGACAGCGCCAGCGCGAGGGCGGTGTGGAATTCCGCCGCGTTGCGCACCTTGCTCACGCCCACCGAGGAGCCCTGGTTGGCCGGCTTCACGAACAGCGGCGTGCCCAGTGCGGCGACCAGCGCGGTGTAATCGGCCCGCGCTGCAGTGACCCGATTGAAGCAGGCGAACGGGGCCACTGCGAGCCCGGCATCGCGGAGCAGGCGCTTGGCCACGTCCTTGTCCATCGCCACTGCCGAGCCCAGCACGCCCGAGCCCACGAAGGGCAGGTTGGCCATGCGCAGCAGGCCCTGCAGCGATCCATCCTCGCCCAGCGTGCCGTGCACGATCGGGAACACCACGTCGATCTGCTCCAGCGCGGTGGCCGGATCGGTCGGAACCAGCTGCTGGCGTTCCAGGCCCGGCCGCACCGCCACCGCATTGCCCGAGCGGTGCAGCGCGATCCGTGCCGGGTCGCCGGCATTGAGCAGGAAGTCGCGCGGGTCGCTCACGTGCCACTGGCCCTGCTTGTCGATGCCGATCAGGGTGACCTCGAAGCGGTCCTTGTCCAGCGCATCGAGGATGTTCTTCGCCGATTGCAGCGAGACCTCGTGCTCGGACGAACGGCCGCCACAGATGATGCCTACCCGGGTCTTGCCCATGCCTGTTGCCGCTCCTGTCGCTGTGTTGGGAAGCCATAGCATGAACCGAGTCGGCGTCCGGGAAAATGCGTGTGCGGTGTCGATGGGACGGACGCCGCCCGCGTGGCGGCGCGTGATGCTTGCGCACGCCCGCCGTTCAAGGGCACACGGTAGAATGCGGTGATGGCCCGTTCCCTGCTCTCTTCCCTCAAGCCGCTGGCTGGCAATGCGCTGCAGCTCACGCTCAACCGCGCGCTGGCGCTGGACCCGGACACCCGCAGCGCGCTGGCCGCGCTGGATGGCCGCCACATCGCCCTGACCCTGGAATCGCCTGCGTTGGCGATGCGGATCGGGGTGGACGGTGAGCGCCTCACGGTCGGCCCGGTCGATCCGCAGCAGGAGCCGGACCTGGCCGTGCGCAGCACGCTGGGCGGGGTGCTGGCCCAGCTGCCCTTCCTGGCTAATGCACGCCGTGGCGGTGATGCGCCGGCCGGGCGGGTCAAGGTCTCCGGCGATGCCGAGCTGGCCCGCCGCCTGCAGCAGCTGGCGACCCGTTTCGATCCGGACTGGCAGCAGCCGTTCGTGCGCGTGTTCGGCGAGGTGATGGGCGTGCAGATCGCCAACACCCTGCGCTCGGCACTGCAGCATGCGCGCCGCGGCGCGTCCGACCTGGCGCACAGCGCCGCTGAATTTGTCACCGAGGAGTCGCGCGACGTGGTACCCCGAGCAGAACTGGATGCCTTCCACGACGATGTGGACGTGATGCGCGACGACGTTGAACGCATGGCCGTGCGCGTCCAGCGCCTGCGGCAGGTGGGCGCATGAAGGCGATCTTCCGGGCCAGCCGCATCGGCCGCATCATCCTGCGCTACCGCCTCGACGATCTGCTCCAGGGCACCCCGGCCGAACGCTGGCTGCGCCTGGCCAAGCCGTTCGTGCCCCGTGCCTCGGCCGACATCGCCGCACAGTCGCGCGGCGCGCGCCTGCGCCTGGCGCTGCAGGACCTCGGCCCGATCTTCGTCAAGTTCGGTCAGATCCTCTCCACCCGCCGTGACCTGATCCCGGCCGACGTCGCCAACGAACTCACCCTGCTGCAGGACCGGGTCAAGCCGTTCGACGGCGCCGCCGCGCAGGCCATCGTCGAGCGTGCGCTCGGCCGCCCGGTCAGCGAAGCCTTCGCCAGCTTCGATCTGCAGCCGCTGGCCTCGGCCTCGATCGCGCAGGTGCACGCGGCCACGCTCGCCGATGGCCGCCAGGTGGTGGTCAAGGTGCTGCGCCCGGACATTGAAAAGCAGATCGACGCGGACATCGCGCTGCTCAAATCGGCCGCCGCGCTGATTGAACGCGCGCACCCGCGCGCCGACAAGATCCGCCCGCGCGAAGTGGTCGCCGAAGTCGAGAACACCCTGGCCGCCGAATTGGATCTGCAGCGCGAAGGCGCCAATGCCAGCGTGCTGCGTCGCAACTGGATCGACTCGGACGATCTGTACGTACCGGAAGTGATCTGGAGCCATACCGCCGAGCGCGCGCTGACCCTGGAGCGCGTGTGGGGCATTCCGTCGGATGACATCGTCGCGCTGGACAAGGCCGGCATCGACCGCAAGGCGCTGGCCGCCAAGGGCGTGCGGGTGTTCTACACCCAGGTGTTCCGCGACAACTTCTTCCACGCCGATGCGCACGCCGGCAACATCTGGGTCGACACCGATCCGGCGCGCCGCGACAACCCGCGCTTCATCGCGCTGGATTTCGGCATCATGGGCCAGTTGTCCGAAGAAGATCAGTACTACCTGGCCGAGAACTTCATGGCCATCTTCAACAAGGACTACCGGCGCATGGCCGCGCTGCATGTCGAAGCCGGCTGGATGCCCAACAACGTGCGCATCGATGAACTCGAAGCGGCCGCGCGTTCGGTGTGCGAACCCTACTTCACCCGCCCGCTGTCGCAGATCTCGCTGGCCGAGGTGCTGATCAAGCTGTTCCGCGTGGCCCAGCGATACGAGCTCACCCTGCAGCCGCAGCTGATCCTGCTGCAGAAGACCCTGCTCAACATCGAAGGCGTCGGCCGCCAGCTCGATCCGCAGCTGGATATCTGGGCGGTCGCGCGGCCCGTGCTCGAACGCATCCTGCGCGAGCGCTACAGCCCGCGCCGCGTGCTCAAGGAACTGCGCAAGCGCCTGCCGGAAATCATGACCCACACCCCGGACATGCCGCGCCTGGTACACGCCTGGCTGAAGCAGCAGGTCGAGGGCGGCCACGAGCTGTCGATGCGCTCGCAGGATCTGGTTGCCTTGAACCAGAACCTGCAGAAGCTGCAGAAGCGCGCGGTGGCCGCGATCGCCGGCGTCGGCCTGATGATCGTCGCCGCGGTGCTGTATGGCCTGCAGCCCGGTGGCTGGTACTTCGGCGATGCGCCGGTGTGGAGCTGGGTGAGCGGTGCGGCCGGGGTGGTCTCGCTGGCCAGTGCCTGGTGGCGCCGATGAGCGCGATCGATCTGCTCGCCGCTGCGCCGGCCGCGGCAGTGGCGGCGCTTCCGCCGCTGCAGCTGCTGCATCTGGATGACCAGCTCGCGGTGGTCAACAAGCCCGCCGGGCTGATGGTCCACGACAGCAAGCTGGCCCGGGGCGAAGACGATTTCCTGGCCGACCGCCTGCGCGACCAGCTCGGCAAGCCGATCTTCCTGGTCCATCGCCTGGACCGCGCCACCAGTGGCTGCCTGCTGCTCGCCTTCGATCGCGAAAGCGCCAGCGTGCTCGGCAAATCGCTGATGGGCGGGGACGTCACCAAGGACTACCTGGCGATCTGCCGCGGCTGGCCGGCCGAAGAGGCCTTCACCGTCGACCACGACCTCGATGGCGGCCCCGGCAAGCCGGTCAAGAAGCAGGCGATCACCCACTTCCAGCGCGTCGCCGTGGGCGAGATCGCCATCCCGATGGGCGAGTTCGAGACCTCACGCTACGCCCTGCTGCGCTGCCAGCCGCAGACCGGCCGGTTCCGCCAGATCCGCCGGCACCTCAAGCACCTCTCGCATCACCTGATCGGCGACACCAGCCACGGCGACGGCCGCCACAACCGCAGCTTCCGCATGCAGGGCATCCACCGCATGCTCCTGCACGCCGAGCGCCTGCGCTTCCCGCATCCGGATGGCACGCCGATGGACATCAGCGCACCGGTGGACGGCGAATTCCGCAAAGCGATGGATCTGTTCGGCTGGGACGTGCGATAGCCGACCAGCGGTCGGCTCTACCGATTACTTCTTCGCCGGCGCGGCCGCCGGCGTCGGCTCATTGACGATCGCCTCCAGGTCCTTCTGCAGATCCACGAACAGCGGCTGCATCTTGGCCTGGATCGCCACCATCACGTTCTGCATCAGCGCCGGCGTCTTGTCCAACAGGCTCTGCCCGGCCGAGCTCTCGTAGAACTCCGCCATCGCCAGCACGTCTTCCTTGCTGAAGGTCTGCTTGTACAGATCCACATACATCGGCCGCAGCTCCTTCCAGGACAGGGCCTGGCGCACCGTCTGGCTGGTCCGCTGCTCGATCCGCTGCAGCTGCGCTTGCTGCGTCGCATCCAGCTGACGCTGCTGCGCTACCTGCTGGAACTGCTGGCGCTGCATCGCCTCGATCTGCGGCAGCATCGTATCGAGCATGCTCTGCGCCCGCGACGCGGCCAGCAGCCGGTTGATGTCGGCATCCGACGGCGGTGCAGCCATGGCCGGCGCGATCGCGGCCAGGCCCAGCGCCAGGGCCAGAGTGAGGCGGGTCAGGCCGCGGCGGGCCATCGGTCGGATCAGGGACATTGCGAAGCATCCTGCGTTGCGTGGAGTCCGGAGAATACCCGCGATGGCGTCATCAGACCGTATTTGCGGACGTTATCGGCGACATCCACGCACGTTGCAGTCACCCAGCCGGCGGTCCTCCCCTTACAATGCGGCCCATGGGCAACGGGCCAGTCACCATCAGCGCGCACCTGACGATTCCGGATACGGAACTCGTCGAGCGGTTCGTGCGCGCCAGCGGCGCCGGTGGCCAGAACGTCAACAAGGTCTCCACCGCCGTCGAACTGCGCTTCGATGTGGCCGGTTCGCCGTCGTTGCCCGAGCCGTTGCGCGCGCGCCTGCTGGCCCGCCGCGACCGGCGCATGACCGGCGAAGGCGTGCTGGTCATCGATGCACAGCGTTTCCGCACCCAGGACCGTAACCGCGAGGACGCGCGCGATCGACTGGCCGCCTTCATCCAGGCGGGGCTGAGCGTGCCCAAGGCACGCGTGGCCACCAAGCCGACCTACGGGTCGAAACTGCGTCGTCTGGACGCCAAAAAGGGGCGCGCGCAGATCAAGCGCGGGCGCACCACACGCAATTGGGAGTGATTGCTTGAACAACCGAAGTCCGCTGTTGCCGGTGGTTCCGCCGAACATGCCGCAGGTCAAACCGAACCGCTTCCTCCGCTGGCTGGCCCGCTGCACGCTGCGCCTGGGCGGATGGAAAGTGACCGGCACCCTGCCCGATGTGCCCAAAGTGGTGTTCATCATCGCCCCGCATTCGTCCAACTGGGACGGCTTCTGGGGCATGGCGGCCAAGATCGCCCTGGGCATGCAGGTCAAGGTGCTGGGCAAGGCCTCGTTGTTCTGGTGGCCGCTGGGCCCGCTGCTGCGCAAGCTCGGCGTCATCCCGCTGGACCGCAGCTCGCCGCAGGGCACCGTGGAGCAGGCGGTCAGCCTGATCCGTGGCTCGGACCGCCTGTGGTACGCGATCACCCCGGAAGGCACGCGCAAGGCGGTGCAGCACTGGAAGGCCGGCTTCCTCAAGATCGCGCGCATGGCCGATGTGCCGGTGCTGGCCGCGTACTTCCACTACCCGGAAAAGACCATCGGCATCGGCCCGTTGTTCCATCCCACCGGCAACGACGTGGCCGACATGGCCGCGATCCGTGAGTACTACCGCCCCTGGCAGGGCAAGACCCGCGGCACCGTCTGAGCGCCGCCGGGCGGGCCGGACGGGGCAGCCCCCACGGCCCGCACAGCCACGCGCCACGACCGGCACATGCCGCCTGCGGGCTTTGGGAGTAGGGTGATCGGCTGCGGGATTTTCCGTCCCGCGCCCTCATCCAAGGAGCCCGTTTCATGTCGCGTACCGTAGTTTTGGCCGCTGCCATCAGCCTGGCGCTGGCGGCCTGTTCCGGCAAGGAGTCCACCCCCGTGACCGATACCCAGCCCGCCCCGACCCAGCAGCCGGCCGATGCATCCGCCAACCCGCTGTTGAGCGCCAGCACGCTGCCGTTCCAGGCGCCGCCGTTCGACAAGATCAAGGACAGTGACTACCTGCCGGCCTTCAACGAAGGCATGAAGCAACACCTGGCCGAGGTCCGCAAGATCGCCGACAACCCCGAGCCGGCCACCTTCGACAACACCATCGAAGCGCTGGAGCGCAGCGGCGAGACCCTGACCCGCGTGTCGCGCATCTTCTTCGGTCTGGTCCAGGCCGACACCAACGATGCACGCCAGAAGGTCCAGGAAGACGTCGCCCCGAAGCTGGCCGAGCACCAGGACGAGATCAACCTCGACCCGAAGCTGTTCGCCCGCATCAAGACCATCTACGACCAGCGCGACGCACTGGGCCTGGACCCGGTGCAGAAGCGCCTGGTCGAACGTGACTACCAGGAGTTCGTGCGCGCCGGTGCGCAGTTGAACGATGCCGACAAGGCCTCGCTGCGCAAGCTCAACGTGGAAGAAACCACGCTGGCAACCCAGTTCCACACTCGCTTGGTGGCTGCGACCGCCGCCGGTGCCGTGGTGGTCGATGACAAGGCCAAGCTGGCCGGCCTGGACGAGGATGCGATCAACACCGCCGCCGCCGACGCCAAGGCCCGCAACCTTGAGGGCAAGTACCTGCTGCCGCTGCAGAACACCACCCAGCAGCCGGTGCTCGGCTCGCTGAGCGACCGCGAGCAGCGTGCTGCGGTGCTGAAGGCGTCGGAAACCCGTGCCGAAAAGGGCGACGCCAACGACACGCGCGAGACCATCCAGCGCCTGGCCCAGCTGCGCGCGCAGAAGGCCAAGCTGCTCGGCTTCGAGAACTATGCTGCCTACAGCCTGGCCGACCAGATGGCCAAGACCCCGGCCGCCGCGCTCAAGCTGCTGACCGACACCGTGCCGGCCGCCACCGCCAAGGCGCGTGGTGAGATCAGCGAAATGCAGAAGGTGATCGATGCGCAGAAGGGCGGTTTCAAGCTCGCTGCCTCCGATTGGGACTTCTACGCCGAACAGGTGCGCAAGGCGCAGTACGACCTGGACGAATCGCAGATCAAGCCGTATTTCGAGATGGACAACGTACTGCAGAACGGCGTCTTCTACGCCGCCACGCAGCTGTACGGCATCACCTTCAAGCCGCGTACCGACATCCCGACCTACCACCCGGACATGAAGGTCTACGAAGTGTTCGACAAGGACGGCACCTCGCTGGCCCTGTTCTACACCGACTACTTCAAGCGTGACAGCAAGTCCGGCGGCGCCTGGATGGACGTGTTCGTCGAACAGGACGGCCTGACCGGTGCCAAGCCGGTGGTCTACAACGTGTGCAACTTCACCAAGCCCGCCGCCGGCCAGCCCGCGCTGCTGAGCTTCGATGACGTGACCACGATGTTCCATGAGTTCGGCCATGCGCTGCACGGCATGTTCTCGAAGGTGAAGTACCCGTCCATCGCCGGCACCAGCACCTCGCGCGATTTCGTCGAGTTCCCCTCGCAGTTCAACGAGCATTGGGCGCTGGACCCGAAGGTCTTCGCCAACTACGCCAAGAACTACAAGACCGGCGAGCCGATGCCGCAGGCGCTGGTCGACAAGATCCTCAAGGCCCGCACCTTCAATCAGGGCTATGCGACCACCGAGTATCTCTCGGCGGCACTGCTCGACCTGGCCTGGCACACCCAGCCGGCCGACGCCAAGCTGCAGGACGTCGCGCCGTTTGAAGCGGCCGCGCTGAAGAAGTTCAAGGTCGACCTGCCGCAGGTGCCGCCGCGCTACCGCACCAGCTACTTCGATCACATCTGGGGTGGCGGGTATTCGTCCGGTTACTACGCCTACTTCTGGGCCGAAGTGCTCGACCATGACGCCTTCGAGTGGTTCAAGGAGAACGGCGGCCTGACCCCGGAGAACGGTCAGGTGTTCCGCGACAAGATCCTCTCGCGCGGCAACAGCGTGGAGCTGGCCGATCTGTACCGCGAGTTCCGCGGCAAGGAGCCGTCGGTGGAACCGCTGCTGGTCAATCGTGGGCTGAAGTAATCGCGGCATCCCGGTAGGTACCGACCGTTGGTCGGTACGCCTGCCACCGGTCCACGCTGAAACGAAAACGGCAGGGGAAACCCTGCCGTTTTTTTTGGGTTGCTGCTCCGCTGGGGCGGGCGCTGGGCCCCTATGCCCTTTCCGGCGAATGTCCTCCGGCGTCGGCCTGCGGCCGCCCCCTCCCCCTTTATTTCGCCTCCAAGGGCATAGGACCCCAGCGCCCGCCCCACCGACCCGGCGCATCACGTCCCCACGTGCACGCCCTCGGCGATCTCACTGCACCCCAGGTGATCCAGCGCGATCTCCAGCGCGTGCATGTAACTCTGCGCGCAGTACCCGCGCGCCACGCCGATGCGCTGGCCCACATCCGCCGGCAGGCACGCCTCCGGGGCGCGCGCATCGTCGTCGTGCACTTCCACATAAGCGTTGTGCAGATGCGGCAGCAGCCGCTGCAGGCGCGCGCTGTCCACGCATGCACCGGGATCAAGCAGGGTGACTTCGCCGCGGCTGTGGTCGGCCACGCGCAGCGCATCCAGCAGTTCCTGCTCCGAGCCACAGGCGCGGATCGCCACCGTGGTGCCCGCATCGATCGCGCGGTGCACCAGGGATTTCAGGACCAGTGCCGGCAACGGCTGCGCGGTACGGATCAGCTGCCCGGTCGCTTCCGGCCCACGGATGATGAAGATCGACATGGCTCAGCCCTCCACGGCCTGCAGGCGATGGGCGGCGATCGCCAACGACAGGCGACAGGCATCCTGGCGGCCGCTGCTGCAGACGACCCGCGCGGCCGGGGCATGCTGCGGATGCAGGTGCTCGTCCAGCGCGTCGTCGTCGTTGCTGGCCATTTCGATGTACGGCGCCGGCAGGTCGTCCAGCGCGGTGCGCAGTGCCTGGCCGTAGCGCGCCCATTGCGGTGCATCGACCGCTGCGGTGGCGATCAGGACCAGCGCCGGGCGGCTGCGCTGGGCGCGCTGCAGGCAGCGCACCAGCGCCGGCAGGGAGTCGCAGTCGCGGCAGGCCAGGCGGTGCCCGGCGACCCGCGCAGGCAGCGGCGACGCGTCCGGCACGGCGTTCGACGGTGTGTGCCGGATCAGCAGGATGGTCATGGAACGTCTCTTCGAAGCGCTCTTCGGCGCGGTGTCGCCACGATGCGGCTGCGCCCCGTAAAACCGCGATGCCGGCCGGGCCGGCCCGGCGTAAACAGTGCGTAGCTTTTTCAGCGCGGGGCAGGGAACTTGCCCGCCGTCCGTCCGGTCACAGCCACATACTCACTGGAGCGCCCGTATGGACACCCCCGCCGTCGCCTCTGCCCCCACCGACCACCGCCTGCTGCGCTGGCTGAAGAAGGAAGCTCTGCCGCTGCTGGTGATGCTCGGCCTGCTCGCCGCGGCGCGCGACACCTTGGCCAACCACTACCAGGTGCCCAGCGGCTCGATGCAGCACACGCTGATGCCGGGCGACCGGGTGGTGGTGGACATGCGCGCCTACGGGGTGCGCCTGCCGTTCACCTCGATGGAGCTGCTGCACACCGGTCAGCCGCAGCGCGGTGACGTGGCCGTGTTCGATTCACCGCAGGACGGCACCCGGCTGATCAAGCGCATCGCGGCGGTCGGTGGGGATCGGGTCGAGCTGCACGATGGCCACCTGAGCATCAACGGCCATCCGCTGGCCCAGGCCGGGGTGGGTGAGATCGAAGACTTCGGTCAGCATCTGGCGCAGCTGGATCTGGGCCAGGGCGGTGGCCCGGACATCACCGGCCTGACCGTGCCCGCCGGGCAGGTGCTGATGCTCGGCGACCACCGCGGCAACAGTGCCGACGGACGTTTCTTCGGGCTGGTGCAGGCCAGCGCCCTGTACGGCAAGGCCTCGCACGTCTACTACCGGCGCGGTGAAGGCCTGACCTGGCAGACGCTGTAATGCCCGTCGCGAACTGAATCGATATCTCCAGCGTCTCGATTCAGACCTATCAGGTGATGGATCGACCTGCCGGCGCTGCCTATCCTGAGCGCTGACTCCTCGCTCCGGCCCGTCCACGCGGGCCTTACCGGCATGAATGGCGACACCGCAGCGGTCCCCGACCGCAGCCCCCTAGCCACCACCGCAGCAGCGGTGGCCGGCGATCAGATCCAGCAGGGCACCCCGGCCTTCCGGCGCACGGCGGCCGCGCTGTTCCTGGCCGGCTTCTCCACCTTCGGGCTGCTCTACACGGTGCAGCCGCTGCTGCCGGAATTCAGTCGCCACTTCGGCGTCTCCGCGGCCAACAGTGCGCTGACCCTGTCGCTGAGCACCGGTCTGCTGGCGGTCTCGATGCTGATCGCGGGATTGATCTCCGACCGCATCGGCCGCCGCAGCGTGATGGTCGCGGCGTTGCTGGCGTCCAGCGTGTTGTCTGTCGCCACCGCGATGGTGGATGACTGGACCACGCTGCTGGTGCTGCGCACGCTGCTTGGCATCGCGCTCAGTGGCGTCCCGGCGGTCGGCATGACCTACCTCGCCGAGGAGATGGACAGCCGCGCGCTGGGCCTGGCGATGGGCCTGTATATCGGTGGCAACGCGATCGGCGGCATGAGCGGCCGTCTCATCGCGGGCATCGTGGCCGACCATTGGGGCTGGCGCTGGGGTATCGGCGTGGTCTCGCTGATCGCACTGCTCAGTACCGTGCTGTTGTGGATCCAGCTGCCGCCATCACGCCACTTCCAGAGCCGCCGTGGCGGCCTGCGCGAACTGCCTTCGCGCTGGCGCAGCCTGTTCGGCGATCCCGGGTTGCCGTGGTTGTTCGCCACTGCCTTCGTGCTGATGGGCGTGTTCGTCACCCTCTACAACTATCTCGGCTTCCATTTGCTGGCGCCGCCGTATGGCCTCAGCCAGACCGTCGTCGGCCTGATCTTCAGCGTGTATCTGGTCGGCACCTTCAGCTCGGCCTGGATGGGGCAGCAGGCCAACCGCCATGGCCGCAGCCGCGTGCTGGCGATCTGCTATGCACTGATCGCGCTGGGCATCGTGCTGCTGGCGATGCCGTGGTTGGGCTGCATGGCGGCCGGCATCGCGCTGGTGACCTTCGGCTTCTTCGGTGGCCACTCGGTGGCCAGCAGCTGGGTCGGCAGCCGTGCCGGCGCGATGCGCGCCGAAGCGTCTGCGCTGTACCTGTTCGCCTACTACCTGGGCTCCAGCGTGGCCGGCGTACTTGGCGGCGTGTTCTATACCCGCTGGGACTGGCTGGGGGTGTGCGGTTTCGTCGGCGTGCTGACCCTCGCCGGGGGCGTGATCGCTTGGCGTCTGGGCCAGCGCGTGCAACCGGCCGCCGCCGCGCTCGCGCTCAGCCGCTGACGCCCTGCAGCAGCCGGGTGAAGTGACTGATCAATGGCGACGCCGGGCCGCGTCGGCAGGCCACGTGCACTTCCGAACTGGCGGCACGATCACTGAGTGCGACGAAGCGCGCACCGTCCACCTGGATATGGCAGCAGGAGGCAGGCAGCACCGTCACCCCCAGCCCCGATGCGGCCAGGCTGATCAGGGTCGAGGCTTCCCCGGCTTCCTGCACGATGCGCGGGGTGAACCCCGCGCTGCGACACAGTGCGATGACATGATCGTGGATGCCCGCGCCGACCTCGCGCAGGAAACCGACGAACGGCTCATGCGCGAACAGCCGCAGCGCCACCGCCGCATCGGCCGGCAGCTCACGCACCAGCGGATGCTGGTCGTGCACGACCAGCGCGAGTGGATCACTGAACAGTTTGCGTGACATCAGCGGTGCGGGCAGGGCACGTTTGCGGATCAACCCGACATCCAGTTCGCCGGCCATCAGCGCATCGATCTGCTGCAGGGTGTTCATCTCGCGCAGCTTCAACTGCACCTGCGGAAACTGCTGGCGGTAGGCGAAGATCGCACGCGGAATCTGCGTGGACAGCGGCGTAGCCCGGGTCAGCCCGATGCGCAGTTCGCCGGTTTCCCCGCGTTGCGCGCGCTGGGTCAGATCAATCGCGGTATCCACCCGGGTCAGCACGTCACGCGCCTGCTCCTGCAGCACGCGCCCGGCATCGGTCAGTTCCACGCGACGGTTCGCGCGCAGGAACAATCGCGCGCCGAGCAGCGTTTCCAGCTGACGGATCTGCTGGCTGAGCGGCGGCTGCGACATCCCCAGCCGCTCGGCGGCCCGGCCGAAGTGCAGCGTCTCGGCGACGGCCAGGAAGTAGCGCAGGTGGCGGAGTTCGATGGACATGGGGCGTGCGTCAGCGCTCGGAATGACCACTTTCATCATAGCTGCGCGGACTGAACAGGTCCGGCTGGATCAGCTCGATGAACGCCCGTGCCTGCGGTGACAGAAACCGCCCGCGCCGCACGATCACCCCGTAACTGCGCTCCGGGAACCAGGCACTCATCGAGCGTGTCACCAGCTTTTCGCGGTCGGCATCGTGGAGACAGAGCGCCGGCACGATCGATATGCCCATGCCCATCGCGACGTACTGCTTGATCACTTCCCAGCCGCCCACCTCCAGCGCCACGGTGTAGGGCAGCCGATGCCGCTGGAACACCTGGTCCACCAGCCGGTAGGTGATCTGTCGTTTCGGCGGCAGCACCAGCGGGTACTGCGAGATCGCCTCCAGGCTCAGTTCGCCGTGCGCCAGCGGATGCTCGGGCGGGGCGATCAGCACCTGCTCGAAGCGGTAGGCCGGGGCGTAGCTGAGGTCGGCCGGCACGTCGGTCATCGAACCCACCGCCAGGTCGGCCGCATCACTGCGCAGCAGATCGGTGCCGTCGGCGCTGATCGCGTTGTGCAGGGTCAGGCGGACATCCGGGTGGCGCTGGCGGAAGCGCTCCACGATGCGCGGCAGCAGGTACAGGATGGTCGAGCTGTTGGCCGCGATGTTGAGCTCGCCGGCATCCAGCCCCTTCACCTTGTCGCGGAAGCTGGCCTCCAGCCCGTCCAGGTTCTCCACCAGCGGCAGCGCCATGTCGTACAGCAACTGGCCTTCGCGGCTGGGTACCAGCCGGCGGCCGCTGCGCTCGAACAGGTTGACGCCCAACTCGCGCTCCAGCGCCTGCAACTGCTGGCTGATGGCCGGCTGGCTGACGAACAGCGCCTCAGCTGCCCGTGAGACTGAGCCGAGGCGGACGGTCTGGCAGAACGCCCGCAGCGGCTTGAGCCGGTCGGATTTGTAGGAAAACCGGGGACTTGGCGTGCGCGGTGTGGTCATGGCGTCATGAGTATAAGCACACCTTATGTAAGGCATTGCAATAACTGCTTTGTCAAATATTGGCGCGGCGGCGCACGGTGGGCCTCAACCGCACCGCAGGAGTCCGCCATGTCCGCCGTCGCTTACGCTACCGCCCAGCCAACCCCCGCCGATGCACCGGCCACCCCCGGCATTGCCCTGACCACTCAGCTGGCCGGCCAGTCCGCGCTGCTGCCGGCGGGGGTGCTGGCGCTGCTGGTGTCGCTGCACCGTGCGGTGGAGCCGGAGCGTCAGCGCCGGCTGCAGGCACGGGTGACGCGCCAGGCGTTCTTCGATGGCGGCGGCCTGCCGGACTTCCGTGCCGACACCGCCGAGATCCGCGCCAGCGACTGGCACGTCGCCCCGCTGCCGGAGGCGCTGCAGGACCGCCGGGTGGAGATCACCGGCCCGACCGACCCGAAGATGGTCATCAACGCGCTGAACTCCGGTGCCAAGGTGTTCATGGCCGACTTCGAGGATTCCACCGCCCCGGCCTGGCGCAACCTGCTGGCCGGCCAGCAGGCGCTGATCGGCGCGGTGCGTGGCGATCTGACCCACACCGCCCCGTCGGTCGATGGGAAGCCGGGTAAGCAGTACGCGCTGCGCCCGTTCAACGAGCAGGCCGTGCTGATCGTCCGCCCGCGTGGCTGGCACCTGGATGAGAAGCACGTGCGCATCGATGGCCAGCCGATCGCCGGTGGCCTGTTCGATGCGGCGGTGTTCGCCTTCCACAATGCCCGCACGCTGATGTGCAGGCAGCGTGGGCCGTACTTCTACCTGCCCAAGCTGCAGAGCATGGAAGAGGCGGCGCTGTGGGAGACCGCGCTGTCGCACATCGAGGGCATGCTCGGCCTGCCGCATGGGCAGATCAAGGTCACCGTGCTGATCGAAACGCTGCCGGCGGTGTTCGAGATGGACGAGATCCTGCACGCGCTGCGCGACCGCATCGTCGGCCTGAACTGTGGCCGCTGGGATTACATTTTTTCCTACATCAAGACCTTCCGCCGGCACGCCGACAAGGTGCTGCCCGAGCGCGGCCAGGTGACCATGACGCAGCCGTTCCTGAAAGCGTATTCGGAGCTGCTGATCCGTACCTGCCACCGCCGTGGCGCGCATGCGATGGGTGGCATGGCCGCGCAGATTCCGATCAACCATGACGCGGCCGCCAACGAGCAGGCGATGGCGCGGGTGCGGGCGGACAAGCTGCGCGAAGTCACTGCCGGCCATGACGGGACCTGGGTCGCCCACCCCGCGCTGATCCCGGTCGCGCAGGCGATCTTCGACGAACACATGCCCGGGCCGAACCAGCACCGCGTGCTGCGCAACGATGTGCAGGTCGGCCGCGATGACCTGATCGCCGCGCCCACCGGCACCATCACCCGCGCCGGTTTCGAGGGCAACGTCGAGGTCTGCGTGCGCTATCTGGCCGCCTGGCTGGACGGCAACGGTTGCGTGCCGATCCACCACCTGATGGAGGACGCGGCCACCGCCGAGATCAGCCGCAGCCAGCTATGGCAGTGGCTGCATACCCCCGGCCAGCACCTGGACGACGGCACCGCCATCGACCTGGCCCTGCTCGACGCCACCCTGGCCCAGCTGCCCGCGCGGCTGGGCGATACCGCCGCGCTGCCGGGCAGCGCCCGCATCCCCGAGTCCATCGCGCTGCTGGCCGCGCTCAGCCGCCGCGAGGAGCTCACCGACTTCCTGACCCTGCCCGCCTACGACCGTCTCGACTGACCGTCATCCATCCACCTGCTGTTACCGCATCCGTTCCCTTTGGAGATTCGACATGAGCACCCTGCAGACCGCCGAACAGATCCAGCACGCTTGGAACACCGACCCGCGCTGGGCCGGGATCACCCGCAACTACACCGCCGCCGATGTGGTGCGCCTGCGTGGCACCGTGCACGTCGAGCACTCGCTGGCGCGGCTGGGCGCGGAGAAGCTGTGGACGTACCTGCAGGAAAAGGACTTCGTCAACGCGCTGGGTGCGCTGACCGGCAACCAGGCCATGCAGCAGGTCAAGGCCGGCCTGAATGCGATCTACCTGTCCGGCTGGCAGGTCGCCGCCGATGCCAACCTGGCCGGCCAGATGTACCCGGACCAGTCGCTGTACCCGGCCGACTCGGTGCCGGCGGTGGTCAAGCGCATCAACAACACCCTGCTGCGCGCCGACCAGCTGCACCATGCCGAAGGCAAGGATGAGATCGACTTCCTGCAGCCGATCGTGGCCGATGCCGAAGCCGGTTTCGGCGGCGTGCTCAACGCCTTCGAACTGATGAAGGCGATGATCGAGGCTGGCGCGGCCGGTGTGCACTTCGAGGACCAGCTGGCCTCGGTCAAGAAGTGCGGGCACATGGGTGGCAAGGTGCTGGTGCCGACCCGCGAGGCGATCGAGAAGCTCAACGCCGCGCGCCTGGCCGCCGACGTGATGGGCGTGCCGACCCTGCTGGTGGCGCGTACGGATGCCGAGGCGGCCGACCTGCTGACCAGCGATGTGGATGGCAACGACCAGCCGTTCACCACCGGCGAACGCACCGTGGAAGGCTTCTACAAAACCCGCAACGGCCTGGACCAGGCGATCAGCCGCGGCCTGGCCTATGCGCCTTACGCCGACCTGATCTGGTGCGAGACCGGCAAGCCGGACCTGGAGTTCGCCCGCAAGTTCGCCGAGGCGATCCATGCGAAGTTCCCCGGCAAGCTGCTGGCCTACAACTGCTCGCCCAGCTTCAACTGGAAGAAGAACCTGGACGACGCCACCATCGCGACCTTCCAGAAGGAGATCGCCACCTACGGCTACAAGTTCCAGTTCATCACCCTGGCCGGCTTCCACGCGTTGAACTACTCGATGTTCAACCTGGCCCACGGCTATGCCCGCCGCCAGATGAGCGCCTTCGTGGAGCTGCAGGAGGCCGAGTTTGCTGCGGCCGACCGGGGCTTCACCGCGGTCAAGCACCAGCGCGAAGTCGGCACCGGCTACTTCGACGCGGTGACCCAGGCGATCCAGCAGGGCCAGTCATCGACCACCGCCCTGAGCGGGTCCACCGAGGAAGAGCAGTTCAACGCCGAACGGGCAGCCTGACCCCGTCCGGGCAGGGGGCCAGGGAGGGCCAGCAGGGCGGTCAGTCGGGGGACTGGCCGCCCTTTTCGGGTGCCGCAGCCCGGTCTTCACGGGGTCGAAGGCGGCAGAACGTGCACCGTTTCACGATTTTGGGGCGTAATAGTCGGAAATGGGATAGGGCGCACAGTTTTGAGGAGTGCTATCCTCCATCGCTCACCAGGGGGCGCTGGAAAGCGGGTGTTCGGAAATGACCGGCAAGGGTGCGGCGGCGATCATGTGCGAACGAGAAACAGACATCGACCGAAAGGCGATGGCTGAGATCGTGCACGCCATCCTGAGCAGCGGCGAGTCGGCATTGTTTTCCGAGTTCGGCCGCCAGCGCAAGCTTGACGAAGGCACGCACCTGTTCCACCGCGGCCATGCCGGCAGCACGATGTACGTCATCGTCAGCGGCTGCATCGAACTGGATTTCGGCGAAGACCTGGTGGTCAAGTCGCTGGGCCCCAATGAATTCTTCGGCGAGCTGGGTCTGCTGATCGGCGACCACCAGCGCAGTGCCGGTGCACGCGCCGTCGAAGACAGCGTCGTGCTGGAACTGGACCACGATGATTTCCAGCGCCTGGTCGACCGCGATCCCAGCCTGCTCGCCTATTTCCTGCGCCGCACGATCATGCGCGTGGTGGGCAACGAGCAGGTGCTGATCCGCCAGTTGCGCCGCCGCAACCACGATCTCGAAACCGCGCTGGACAACCTCTACGTCACCACCCACCAGCTCACCCACACCCGTGAGCTGGTGCGCACCGACGAGCTGACCGGCCTGCACAACCGGCGCGGCCTGGCCCTGTACCTGCAGGAATGCCGCGCGCAGGAAGACAGCGCGCCGCAGGGCCTGCTGCTGATCGACTGCGACCACTTCAAGCAGGTCAATGACGTGCACGGCCATCAGGCCGGCGACCGCGTGCTGCAGAGCGTGGCCAACATCCTGCGCTCGGTCACCACCGAGCTGGACATTGCCTGCCGGCTCGGGGGTGACGAGTTCTGCCTGCTGCTGCGCCACGTCAACCCGGACAGCCTCCAGCACGCGGCCGAGTTCATCCTCAGCGCCGTGCACGGCCTGATGGGGCGTGCGCAGGGCGTGCCGCACCTGTGCCCGGTCAGCATCGGCGTGTGCCTGATCGACCCCCGTACCGACTGGAGCGAGTGGTACGCTCGCGCCGACAACGCGCTGTACCAGGCCAAGCGCCTGGGCGGCAACCGATTGCACTGGTCGCGCTCGGCGACCGCCACACCCTGATCGGGAGATCGGCATGAACGGCGACAACGGAACGTCGACCCAAGCCCCCCAGATGCGGGCGTTGTTGTTCACCGATCTGTGCGACTCGTTGATCCTGGTGGAGCGGATTGGCGATGCGGCGGCGGCGGAGTTGTTCCAGGAGCATGACCGGCTGGTGTTGGTGTTGCAGCAGCAGTGGAATGGGCAGCAGATCGATCGATCGGATGGGCTGTTCCTGTTGTTCGAGCGGGCCATAGATGCGCTCGGCTTCGCGTTGGACTACCAGCGCGGACTGCAGCGTTTGGGGGAGGCGCGCTCCATCATGCTTCGCGCACGCGCCGGCCTCCATGTGGGCGAGATCCTCACATGGGAAAACAGTGCGGAAGCGGTCAAGGTGGGGGCGAAGTCGGTGGAAGTGGAAGGGTTGGCCAAGCCCATGGCGGCTCGATTGATGACGTTGGCGCGACCCGGGCAGATTCTGCTGTCGGCGGTGGCCGAATCGCTCACCCACCGGGCGGCTGCTGAACTGGGTGAGCGCGGTAAAAACCTGCTGTGGAAGTCGCACGGGCGGTGGCGCTTCAAAGGCGTACCGACCAGCCAGGAGGTCTTTGAGGTTGGCGAAGTAGGCTTTGCTCCTCTTCGCATGCCTCGTAGCAACGCTAAGGCGCGGCGCGACATTCCCTTATGGCGGCAGCCAGCGGCATTGGCCGCAGAAACGGCCGTCCTGGTCATGCTGGCTATTGGCGCTTGGGCAATGTTCCGTCCGGAGCCCGCAATAGCATTTGCTGAGCGGGATTGGGTAGTACTGGGTGATGTCAGCAACATGACCGACAACGCTCTGCTTGATGATTCGCTGCAACAGGCATTTCGTATCAGCTTGGAGCAATCACGGTACGTAAACGTACTTGGCGATCTGAAGGTGCGCGACACGCTTCACCGGATGCAGCGCAAACCCGACATGCCCATGGACAGGCGCACGGCCAACGAAGTTGCGATTCGAGAGGGCGCGCGCGCGGTCATCATGCCGTCTGTCATGGAGGTCAACGGAAGTCTGCGGGTTGCAGTGGAAATCGTAGATCCCCGAACAGGGGCGACGGTCTACTCCGAGTACGCGGACGGGCGAGGTGTGGACTCGGCGCTCGCTTCCACTGACAGTGTGGTTGCGTCCTTACGCACGCGCTTGGGCGAGGCAATGAAGGACGTCAGCCGGACGTCCGCTCCTCTGCCCGAGGTAGCCACCAGCAATCTGGATGCGTTGCATGCGTACGCCGCTGGTCTCAAGGCATACGGAGAGTATCGATATCCGGACGCGCTGGCATTCTTTGAGCAGTCCGCACGATTCGATCCCGAGTTCGCCTTTGCGTACATTGGCCAAATGCGCGTTTATTTCGCTCGTGGCGAAACGATCCGCGCGCGACAGTTGCTGAAACGTACACTGGCATTGAAGGCAAAGATGGCGCCGCGCGATGCGCTTTATCTGGACGCCTGGGCATCTGAACTCAACGATGCAGGCGTTGCTGTTGCTGCGCATAAATGGAAGCTGCTTGGTGACCTGTACCCTGACTACCATGCCGCACACGCCAACCGTGCAAATGCCCTCTTCTCCCTCGGCCGTTACGGAGACGCCGAGGCGGTGGCCCGCCTTGCTGCTGTGACACAGAATCCAATGTACAACGTCGCCCTGCAAATGTTGGCCAGAACGCAGTTGGCGCAGGAAGAGCTGGATCAGGCGCTTCAGACGTATCGGCAGGTGGAGAGCGCGGGGCGAGGGCAACCCAATCGCGAATTCGCTTCGGTGCTTGCTGCTCGAGATGATTTTGTCGGAGCATCCAGGGTCTTGGATGCGATCCCCAACGACTCATTGCCGGCATGGTTTCAGAGAACAGCTATTGCCGCCGATCAAGGTCAGGCGGATGAGGCGCTGGGCAATGCGCGCAGGGCGCGTAAGTCGTGCGACATTGAGGGGCACGTCTGTAATGCACTTTCGCTTCAGGAATTGGCGCTCAGAACTGTTTCGGGCTCCGCTCCGCGCGGCGACGAGTTTGGGCAAGCCCTTTCCAACATGCACCAGCAGGCAATGGCGGCCGTTGGTAGTGACCGGGCTGAATGGCTGTACATGGGCTCTGCGGGCGTATACCTGGCCCAGCGCGCGGGGGAGAGTACGGTTGCCGAACGTTGGTCGCCGGTGTTCACCAGAATGGCGAGTGAACTTGGTGATCCGCGAGCCCGGCAGATGGCCGAACTTGCCAGCGCGGAAATCGATCGAAGATCGGGCCGCATCGATACCAGCATCAAACGACTGAGTGCACTGGTGGATGGTGCAGAGTTGTTCCAGGTACATGTGGCGTTGCACATGGCCTACCTGGACAAGGGTGATCAGGCATCAGCCGAGCGCGAACGCGTATGGCTTTCCAGGCATCGTGGGCTGGTGTATGCGGAGAACGCCGGTACTTATTCCCTGATGGCACTCAATGCTACTGACGCGCATAGTGCGCGCCAGCAGTAGCGACCGTCAGGGGCGGGGTTTACGTTTCATTTGTTCGTCGACCTTGCCTGCGACAAAGCAATGCGGCACATAAAATGAGGCGTGCGAGGCCAGGTACTTGAGTAGCTCGGTGCGCGCCTGCGCAAACTCTTCCTTGCTGGCCAGTTTCCCTGCCGGCTCGCACGTGTGACACGAAGCGGCGGCTTCGTCGCTGACCTTGGTCATCGCGGACGCTGGATCCACGGCAAACTGGCTGCGAAAATCATCATCGGTGCACAAAAGATCCAGAAGGCGAACCGCGTCTTCTGGGGAAAGCGGCTTCTTGTCAGCGGTCATGTCGGTCACATTGGGTGAAGAGTGGGTTGAGTGAGTGCCACTTCAACGGCAACTGCAATATCGGCCACCTGTACATCCTCTTTAGCATTGACCTGATGCTGATCGACGCTTCATTCCTGGGGACTGCAGCCGACAATGTAACAGCCCACTTCTCCCCGGAAGCAGAACGTGCCCCTCCCTCGTATCCGACGCTGCCGACATCTTTACCTTGAGCCCTGGCAATGCCGCGAGTTTTCATTGCAGGCAGTGATCGATGGCGGCAGCGGTCTTCAGGTGCGCTCCGCCTGGCGTGCCTTGGCCCCGCACCTGAATGCCCCCGTGGAAGTCTCCATTGCCATGATGCAACGGCTTGAGGCAGTTGATCCGGACGCGTGGCAGGCTCAGCGCTGCGGAGGCATCGACGTGGAACTGGAAGCACTGCTACAGCACGGACTTGTTCTGCAAGAGGGGTCCACCACTCCAGAGGCACTGGCGGACGAGCGCTTACGGAGCCTGGATTGGTGGGGACCTGCTGCCATGATGCATTGGCAGTCCCGGTGGCAAGGACGTGACAGTGGAGTGGCGTTGGGCGTCGCCGGGCTGCAGACTGCAGCCGGTCTCCGTGACCGGCTGGGCCCGCCACCGCCTGCGACGGTGCCACCCCGCGGTAGCCGGATCGACCTTCCAAACCTCGATCTGGATGAGACCGACATCCTGCTGCAATCGCGCAGCACGTGCCGTAACTTTGACCGAGAGCGTTCCTTGTCAAAGGACACGCTTGTGCGCATGTTGCAGCGATGCTTTGGAGCGACGGGAACCTATGTCCTCGATGCAGACAGCACTTTCCTGAAAAAGAACGCGCCCTCAGCTGGAGGGCTTCATCCCACCGAGGCGTATCTACTCATTCAGCACGTGGATGGCATCACGCCGGGCCTGTATCACTATCACCCCCTTGACCACGCATTGACCCGTCTTGAAGACCAATCTGCCAGCCATATTGGCTTGGCTAAAAAGATCTGTGCGGGGCAACCGTGGTTCTCCGATGCGCACGTTCAGGTGATTCTGGTGGCACGCTTCGCGCGATCACACTGGAAATACAGAAATCACGCCAAGGCTTACCGGGCCGTGATCCTGGACGTAGGGCATCTGTCACAGTTGCTGTTGACCTGTGCAACGGAACAGGGGTTAGGCGCGTTTGTCACCGCCGCAATCAACGAGAAAGATATTGAAGCCGCGCTGGACTTGGATGGAATGGAGCAAGGCGTGTTGGCCGTATGCGGATTCGGTCACCGCAGCGCTCAGATGGCCACGACAGAGTTCGATCCCGTTGAGCGAGTATGGGAGCGGGTTCCCTGACGTGGCCCTTCGCATACGCGATCACCCCGCCTCGAAATCCACCAGCACCGCCCCATCACCCACCTGATCCCCGACCTTGACCCGGTAACCCTGCACGGTGCCATCGGCCGGCGCCTGCAGCGTGTGCTCCATCTTCATCGCCTCCAGCACCAGCAGCGGCGCGCCGCGTTTGACCGCCGTGCCCGGTGACACCAGTGTGGCCACGATACGGCCCGGCATCGGCGCGACCAGGCTGCCGGCATCGGCAACGGACTGGTCCGCTTCACTGACCGGATCATGCAGGGTGAAGCGCTGCACGCCTTCGCTGCCGAACAGGTACAGCTCGTTGCCGTCGCGGATGACGGTAGCGCGGTGCAGCTGCTCGCCGATCTGCACGCGAAGTGCATCGCCGGTCAGGCGGCCGCTGCCCTGCAGCGTTTTGCCCTCCATGCGCACGGTCCACTGTTCGCCCGCGCCCGCGCCCTGTACGGCCACGCTGCGCTGTGCACCGCGGTGCTCCAGTGTCAAGGCGCGTGCGGCCGGCGCGCCGAGGCGCCAGCCATCCTGGGCCTGCCACAGCGAGTGCGGGTCGCGCGCATCACGGCTGGCGGCTTCGCTGGTGGCCACGCCGGCGATCGCGGCCAGCGCCCAGAGTGCCGCATCGCTGTCGCCGTCGTTGGGGGCCAGCGCGGCCTGCTCGCGCTCGATCAGCGCGGTGTCCAGCTTGGCCTGGGTGAACGAATCGGTCATCACCAAGCGGCGCAGGAAGGCGGCATTGGTGGTCACGCCGACCACTTCGCATTCGGCCAGCGCCTGCTGCATGCGGCGCAGTGCGGCGTCGCGGTCGACGTCCCAGACGATCAGCTTGGCGATCATCGGGTCGTAGAACGGGGTGATCGCATCGCCCTGCTCGACACCGGCATCCACTCGCACGTGTGCGGTGTTGGCCGGCAGTCGCAGGTGGCGCAGGGTGCCGGTGGACGGCAGGAAACCGCGGTCGGCGTCTTCGGCGTACAGGCGGGCTTCCAGTGCATGCCCGCGGATCTGCAGCTGATCCTGCTGCAGCGGCAGCGGTTCACCGCTGGCCGCGCGCAGCTGCCATTCCACCAGGTCGGTGCCGGTGATGCACTCGGTCACCGGGTGCTCCACCTGCAGGCGGGTGTTCATTTCCATGAAGTAGAAATCGCCATCCGGTCCGGCGATGAACTCCACCGTGCCCGCGCCGACGTAGTTGACCGCGCGCGCGGCATCGACGGCGGCCTTGCCCATCGCGGCGCGGCGCTCGGGCGTCATGCCGGGCGCGGGCGCTTCTTCCAGCACCTTCTGGTGGCGGCGCTGCACCGAGCAGTCGCGCTCGAACAGGTACACCACGTTGCCGTGGCTGTCGCCGAACACCTGGATCTCGATGTGGCGCGGACGCTCGACATATTTTTCGACCAGCACGTGGGCGTTGCCGAACGCGGACTTCGCTTCACGCTGGCAGCTGGCCAGCGCCTCGGTGAAGGTCGCGCTGTCGTCCACGCGGCGCATGCCCTTGCCACCGCCACCGGCGCTGGCCTTGATCAGCACCGGGTAACCGATGCTGTCGGCCTGCTTGCGCAGGAACTCGGGGATCTGCTCGTCGCCGTGGTAGCCCGGGGTCAGCGGCACGCCGGCCTGCTGCATCAGCGCCTTGGCCGCGCTCTTGTCGCCCATCGCGCGGATCGCCGCAGCGGAGGGGCCGATGAACACAATGCCCGCCTCGGCGCAGGCCTGCGCGAAGCCGGCGTTCTCCGAGAGGAAGCCGTAGCCGGGATGGATCGCCTGCGCGCCGGTGCGGCGGGCGGCCTCCAGGATGGCATCGCCGCGCAGGTAGCTCTCACGCGCTGGCGCCGGGCCGATCGCAATGGCCTCGTCGGCCAGGCGCACGTGGCGCGCGTTGCGGTCGGCGTCGGAGTACACCGCCACGGTGGCGATGCCCAGGCGCTGGCAGGTAGCGATGACGCGGCAGGCGATTTCGCCACGGTTGGCGATCAGGATCTTGGTGAACATGGTGGTCTCGTTGCGCGGGCCAGGGGCGGCGGTGCCAGGCGGCACCGCCCGTGCATTACATGCGGAACACGCCGAAGTCGGTCTTCTTCGCCGGGGCGTTGAGGCTGGCCGACAGCGCCAGGCCCAGCACACGACGGGTGTCGGCCGGGTCGATCACGCCGTCATCCCAGAGCCGGGCGCTGGCGTAGTACGGGTGGCCCTGCGATTCGAACTGTTCGCGGATCGGCGACTTGAAGCCTTCCTCTTCGGCGGCCGACCACTGCCCGCCCTTGGCTTCGATGCCGTCGCGCTTGACCGTGGCCAGCACGCTGGCGGCCTGCTCGCCGCCCATCACGCCGATGCGCGCGTTCGGCCACATCCACAGGAAGTTGGGCGAGTAGGCGCGGCCGCACATGCCGTAGTTGCCGGCACCGAACGAGCCGCCGATCACCACGGTGAATTTGGGCACCTTGGCGCAGGCCACGGCCATGACCAGCTTGGCCCCGTCCTTGGCGATGCCGCCGTGCTCGTACTTGCGGCCGACCATGAAGCCGGTGATGTTCTGCAGGAACACCAGCGGAATGCCGCGCTGCGTGCACAGTTCGATGAAGTGCGCGCCCTTCAGCGCGGACTCGGAGAACAGGATGCCGTTGTTGGCGATGATGCCCACCGGGTAGCCGTGCAGATGCGCGAAGCCGGTGACCAGCGTGTTGCCGTAACGCGGCTTGAACTCATCGAAGCGCGAGTCATCGACCAGGCGCAGGATCACTTCGCGCACGTCATAGGGCTTGCGCGTGTCGGCCGGAATCACGCCATACAGCTCGTGGGCCGGATGCCGCGGTTCCACCGGGGCCTGCACCGCCAGCGCCGGCTCGGGCTTGCGCCAGTTGAGCTGGGCGATGATCGCGCGGACGCGGGCCAGCGCCTGCAGGTCGTTGTCGGCCATGTGGTCGGCCACGCCGGAGATGCGCGTGTGCACATCGGCACCGCCCAGTTCTTCGGCGGTGACCACTTCACCGGTGGCCGCTTTCACCAGCGGCGGGCCGCCGAGGAAGATGGTGCCCTGCTCGCGCACGATCACCGTTTCATCGCTCATCGCCGGCACGTAGGCGCCACCGGCGGTACAGCTGCCCATCACGCAGGCGATCTGCGGGATGCCCTGCGCGGACAGGTTGGCCTGGTTGTAGAAGATCCGGCCGAAATGGTCGCGGTCCGGGAACACCTCGTCCTGCAGCGGCAGGAACGCACCGCCTGAATCCACCAGGTAGATGCAGGGCAGGCGGTTCTGTTCGGCCACCTCCTGCGCGCGCAGGTGCTTCTTGACCGTCATCGGGTAGTAGGTACCACCCTTTACCGTGGCATCGTTGGCCACGATCACGCACTCCACGCCCGAGACCCGGCCGATGCCGGCCACCACGCCGGCGCTGGGGATCGGATCGCCGTACATGCCGTGCGCGGCCAGCGGGGCGATTTCCAGGAACGCGCTGCCCGGATCAAGCAGGGCATCGATGCGGTCACGCACCAGCAGCTTGCCGCGTGCGGTGTGTTTGGCGCGTGCCGCTTCGCTGCCGCCCAGCGCGGTCTGCGCCAGGGTGGCGCGCAGGTCGTCGACCACCGCCTGCAGCGCGGCGCGGTTGGCCTCGAAGGTGTCGCTGCCCGGTTGCAGCTGGGTGCTCAATACGGTCATGGCAGGGCCCTTACTTGGTGCGCTGGAACAGTTCGCGGCCGATCAGCATGCGGCGGATCTCCGAGGTGCCGGCGCCGATTTCATACAGCTTGGCATCGCGCCACAACCGTCCGGTCGGGTACTCGTTGATGTAGCCGTTGCCGCCCAGGATCTGGATCGCCTGGCCGGTCAGCCAGGTGGCCTTCTCGGCCGAATACAGGATCGCGCCGGCTGCATCCTGGCGCGTGGTGCGGCCCTGGTCGCAGGCGCGTGCCACCGCGTAGACATAGGCGCGGCAGGCGTTGAGGCCCACGTACATGTCGGCCAGCTTGGCCTGGATCAGCTGGAAGGTGCCGATCGCCTCGCCGAACTGCTTGCGCTCGTGCACGTACGGCATCACCACGTCCATGGCCGCCGCCATCAGGCCGAGCGGGCCACCGGAGAGCACCACGCGCTCATAGTCCAGACCGGACATCAGCACCTTGACGCCACCGCCGACCACGCCAAGCACGTTGGCTTCGGGTACTTCGCAATCCTGGAAGACCAGCTCGCAGGTGTTGGAGCCGCGCATGCCCAGCTTGTCCAGCTTCTGCGCCGTGGAAAAGCCCTTCATGCCCTTTTCGATCAGGAACGCGGTGATGCCCTTGGCGCCGCCATCCGGATCGGTCTTGGCATAGACCACCAGCACATCGGCATCCGGGCCGTTGGTGATCCACATCTTGTTGCCGTTGAGCACGTAGTGATCACCGCGCTTGTCCGCGCGCAGCTTCATCGAGACCACGTCCGAGCCGGCGCCCGGTTCGCTCATCGCCAGCGCGCCGACCAGCTCGCCGCTGCACAGGCCGGGCAGGTAGCGCTTTTTCTGCTCTTCGTTGCCGTTCTTGCGCAGCTGGTTCACGCACAGGTTCGAGTGCGCGCCGTAGGACAGCGCGATGGCACCGGAGGCACGTGAGATCTCTTCCATCGCCACCACATGCGCGAGGTAGCCCATGCCGCTGCCGCCGTATTCCTCTTCCACCGTCAGGCCGAGCAGGCCCTGCTCGCCGAGCTTGCGCCACAGCGCATTGGGGAACAGATTCTCTTCGTCGGCCTGGGCCGCCAGCGGCGCGATTTCAGCAGAGGCAAAATGGGCCACGCTCTGGCGCAGCAGGTCGATCTCTTCGCCGAGATCGAAGTTCATGGTCGGGACGTGCATGGGCGACTCCGCAACAACAAGGGATGGGACGCGCCGGGAGGGATGGACGGGCTGACAGGGCCGTCCCGCGGGCGATGTACCCCCAGCGTAGCCGGGTTCGACAAAGAAGTGAACATAAATTCAAAAATTGAACATAGAATCAACAAATGGCCTATAAACGCTCCGCCCTGATGGAAGAACGCCTTGCCGGCGCCCGCGAACGCATCCTGCTGGCGACCCGTGCGCTGGTGGCGGCCGGCGGCTACCGCAACGCCCCGGTGACGGCGGTGGCCGCCGAAGCCGGCGTGTCCACCGGCCTGATCTACCGGCACTTCCCCTCCAAGGCCGAGCTGTTCGTGGAGGTGCTGACCGCCGCGGTGGACCACGAACTGCGCATCTTCGAGGCGATCGCGGCCGAGCCGTTGCCCGCGCCGGAGCGCCTGCGCCGGGCGATCACCGCCTTCGTGCGGCGCGCACTGGCCGGCCCCGGGCTGGCCTATGCGTTCATCGCCGAGCCGGTGGATCCGGAAGTGGAAGCCGAGCGCATCCGCTGCCGCCGCCTGTTCGGCGATGTGTTCCGGCGCATCGTCGCCGATGGCGTGGAGGCAGGCACCTTCCCGCAGCAGGACACCCATGTCGCCGCAGCCTGCATCGTGGGCGCGTTCACCGAGGCGCTGGTCGGCCCAACCGCGCTGAGCCGCGACGCGCACGGCGATGAAGATGCGCTGGTCGAGTCGATCTGTGTTTTCTGCCTGCGTGCCGCCGGTGCCTGAGCCGTGCCGATGCTGCATTGCGACACCCGGCGGTCGCTTGCGTAGCGCCGCCGACGCTGGTCATACTCGGCCGACAAGCCGTGGTCCAACGACTACCAGCCAGGGGTATAGAGAGTGCGGAATTACGACCTCGAGTTCCTGAAACGCTTCTCCATGGTCATCGCGCTGCTGATGGCCATCACACTCGGCCTCATCATCTTCGCGGCCTACCTTCATACCAGCATCCCCCCTGAAGTCTCGCCGATGGCGGCCAAACGCACGGAACAGCGCATCGCGCCGGCCGGTGCGGTGTACGCCGGCACCACCGGTGCCGCCGCCCAGGCCGCGGCCCAGGCCGCCGCGCTGGTCAAAGCCGCCTCGCAGGTCGCCTACGGTGGCACCACTGACGGCAAGGTGATCTACGACAACCTCTGCACGGCCTGCCATACCAATGGCGTCGGCAAGGCGCCGACGCTGGATCACGGGCATTGGGATGCGCGCATCGCCCAGGGCAAGGACACGCTCTACAAGCATGCGGTGGAGGGCTATACCGGCCCGGACGGTGGCATCATGCCGCCCAAGGGCGGTAATCCGGCGCTGACCGAGGAGCAGATCCATGCCACGGTCGATTGGATGCTGGCCAACCTGAAATAACGGCTTTGCCGGATCAGGTCACCGACGCCGCCGAAGGGCGGCGTTTCACTTTATATGGTTAGCCTTGTCGCACTTCCCTGGAGTCCTGCTTCCGATGCGCCGTCCCCCCCTCGTGTTCGCTCTCGCGCTGGCCCTGTCCGGCGCGGTCCATGCCGCCCAGCCGCAGCCCGCCACCTCGCCGCAGGTGCGTCCGGCGCCGACCACGTCGGCCACGGTCACTCTGACCGCGCCGCCGACCGACTGGCGCACGCTGGACGGTCAGCAGGTCCGCATCGCTGCGCCGCTGACCCTGGCCGGCACCGATGGCCTGTCGCGCTTCGGTGAGTTGACCGTGGCCTTCGGTGGTCGCCTGTGGCAGCCGAGCGAAGTGGCCGCACCCGGCACCGCCGGGCATGCCCAGGTGGTGGCCGACAACCTGCGTCGCCGGCTGGTGCTCGACGATGGCAGCGATGCCCGGGATCCCGGCCCGGTGGCCTACCTGCCGGCGGCGGCGAACCTGCGCACCGGCATGGTCCTGCGCAACGTGGAAGGCATCGTCCGCATCGATCCCACAGGCAACGCCCGCCTGCAGGTGACCCGCCCCGTGAACCTGCCCGCGCTGGAGCGCCCGGCAGTACCGGTGGTGGCCGGTGCCCTGCATGTCGCGGCCTTCAACCTGGAGAACTTCTTCAATGGCGACGGCCAGGGCGGCGGTTACCCGACCCTGCGTGGCGCCCGGACGCTGGCCGAACATCAGGCGCAGAAGACCAAGCTGGTCGCCACCATCAACGCCCTCGGTGCCGATGTCGCCGCGCTGATGGAGCTGGAGAACGACGGCTACGGCCCGCAGTCGGCGATCGCCCAGCTGGTCGATGCGCTCAATGCCGACCGGGGCCAGGGTGCCGACTGGCGTTTCATCGACGCGAAGCAGGGTCCGGGTGACAACCCGATCCGGGTCGGCATCATCTACCGCGCCACGCGCGTGACCCCGGTCGGCGCCCCCGCCGTGCTGGAGAAGGAGCCCTTCGGCGAGCGCAGCCGCGTGCCGCTGGCGCAGGCCTTCCGCGCGGGCAAGGGCGCGCCGTTCGTGGTCGTGGCCAATCACTTCAAATCCAAGGGCTGCTCGGACGCGACCGGCGCCGATGCCGATCAGAAGGACGGCCAGGCCTGCTGGAATGCCACCCGGGTCGCCTCGGCCACGCTGCTGGACCAGTGGCTGGCGACCGACCCCACCGGTGCGGGTACCCGCGATGCGGTGCTGCTGGGCGACTTCAACGCGTACGCGATGGAAGACCCGATCCGTACCCTGCACGCCGCCGGCTGGCGGGATGCGTTCGCGGTGGCGAAGGTCGAACACCCGTACAGCTATGTCTACAACGGCATGACCGGCCGGTTGGACCATGCGCTGTTGAGCCCGGGCATGGCCAAGCGCCTGCGCGCGGCGGCAGAGTGGCACATCAATGCCGACGAGGCCGACGATGTCGGCTACCGCGACCGCAACGAAGCGGGCCCGTGGCGCAGCTCGGACCATGATCCGCTGTTGCTGGGGTTTGATCGCTGATCCCGGTCACCGGCGCGTTGCCCTGGTAGTGCCGGCCGCTGGCCGGCACCGCATCCATCGGTTACCACGTTCCCCACGCGATCAACCCGATCGCCACCACGGCCAACCCCAGGCCCACCCGGTTCCACACACTGGTGCGCTCGCCGAAACCGACGATGCCCACCAGCGCACCCAGCACCACCACGCCGATGTTCATGCCGGCGAACACCACCGCCGGGCTGTCCGGCAGGTGCTGGTGGGCGCGCACGTAGAACAGGATGTTGCCGAAGTTGAGCAGGCCGAGCAGGGCGCCGCCGACCCCGTTGCGCCACTGCAGGCGGGCTATGCCGCGCAGGTGGCGCCATAGCTGCAGGATGAGCATCAGCACGAAGGCCAGGCTGAAACTGACCAGAAGTGCCGCCATCGAAGGCGTACCCGACAACGCCACCTTCTTGAGCAGGATGTCGACCAGCGCGTAGCCCACCCACACCGCCAGCAGCCACGGCCAGGCCCGCCCGCCAGTGGGTTCGGCCGCCCCGACGCGCGGGCGTACGCTGATCCCCAGGATTGCCAGCAGGCCCAACCCCAGGCCGGCCAGCTTCCAGCCGTTGGCGGTCTCGCCGAACACCAGGAACGCAGCCAGCAGCGAAAGCAGCAGCGACAACCGCTGGGCCACGTCGCTGCGCACGATCCCGGCGCGGGTCACCGCGTGAGCCATCATCAGGAAGATCGCCGGCAGCGCCACGGCCAGGCAGAGCAGGGCGGCCCACGGCGCATGCGCGGTCTGCAGTGACGCCAGCGAGGGCTGCAGCAGCACCGCGCTGAGCACGCTGGCGACCAGGTAATTCCAGGTCACCACCTGCGGCATGTCCAGCCGCTGGCGCGGCGCCAGCTTCAGCAGGACCGACACCAGCACGCTGCAGAGAACGCTGAAAACCAGAAAGTGCATGTACGGATCCGGCGGGGCGGCGGTGAAGCACGCGGAGGGACGGTATTATGACGCCATGCACAATCCCCCATTTCCCCAAGAAAGCGGTGCGCTGACGCTGGACGGACCGGTCGGTCCGCTGGATGTCGTGGTTGATCTGCCCGAGGCCGATGTCGCGGTGCAGCCGGTGGTGGCGATCGTCTGCCACCCCCTGTCCACCGAGGGCGGCAGCATGCACAACAAGGTGGTGACCATGGCCGCGCGCTCGCTGCGCGACCTGGGCATCGCGACCGTGCGCTTCAACTTCCGCAGCGTCGGCGACTCGGCCGGCACGTTCGACAACGGCGTGGGCGAGCAGGACGACCTCAAGGCCGTCGCCGCCTGGGTCCGTACACAGCGGCCGGGCCAGGACCTGTGGCTGGCCGGTTTCAGCTTCGGTGCGTACGTCTCGTTGCGCGCCGCGGGCGACCTGCAGCCGACCACGCTGATCTCGATCGCGCCGCCCGCAGGGCGCTGGGACTTCGAGGGCATGCAGCCCCCGGCCCAGTGGCTGGTGATCCAGGGCGAGGAAGACGAGATCGTCGATCCCCAAGCGGTCTATGACTGGCTGGACGGTATGGATGCACCGCACGAACTGGTGCGCATGCCCGATACCAGCCACTTCTTCCACCGCAAGATCGTCGACCTGCGCGGTGCGCTCATCCATGGCGTCAAGCAGTGGCTGCCCAACCCCGCCCCCGACGCAGCATGAGCGACACCGTGATGACCCCGTCGCAGCGCTACGCCGATGGCGTGGCCCGGGGCGAATGGCAGAACGACCCCGCCCAGCACGCCGCCCTGGCCGAACTGGACCGCATCCACCTGGCGCTGGTCGACAGCGCGCAGGACGGCTGGCTGGATCGCCTCTCCGCATTCTGGAAGAAGCCCGATCCGGTGAAGGGCTTGTACTTCTGGGGCGGGGTGGGGCGCGGCAAGACCTTCCTGGTCGATCTGTTCTATGACGGGCTGCCGATCGAACAGAAGTACCGCACGCATTTCCACCGCTTCATGCGCGGCATCCACGAGCGTCTGCGCGAGCATCAGGGACAGAGTGATCCGCTGGCGAAGATCGCCCAGGAGTGGCGCAGCAAGCTGCGCGTGCTGGTGCTGGACGAGTTCTTCGTCA
The DNA here is from genome assembly GCF_056861555.1 of Stenotrophomonas sp. K-6. Taxonomy (NCBI): domain Bacteria; kingdom Pseudomonadati; phylum Pseudomonadota; class Gammaproteobacteria; order Lysobacterales; family Lysobacteraceae; genus Stenotrophomonas; species Stenotrophomonas sp. K-6. The sequence continues at coordinate 314,224 of NZ_JBSPUC010000004.1, forward strand.
CCGATATCGGCGATGCGATGCTGCTGGCGCGCCTGCTCGAGCGCATGTTCGCCGAGGGCGTGACCCTGGTGACCACCTCCAACACCGCGGTGGAAAACCTGTACCTCAACGGCCTGCAGCGCGACAGCTTCCTGCCCGCGATCGGGCTGCTGCAGACCTACTGTGTGGAGCTGTACGCCGAAGGCACCGAGGATTACCGCATGCGCGCGCTGACCCGCTCGCCGGTGTACCAGTCCCCGATCGATGCCGGCAGCGATGCCTGGCTGGCCGGCCGCTGGGCCGAACTCAGCGGTGGGCAGCCGGCCAAGGCGGGCAACATCGAGATCGAAGCGCGCAAGATCCCGGTGCGTGGCCGCGGCAAGAGCATCGTCTGGTTCGATTTCAAGGCGCTGTGCGAAGGCCCGCGTGGCCCCTCGGATTACATCGAGATCGCGCACGAATTCAACACCGTGCTGCTCGGCGACATCCCGCACTTCGACACACTCAACGAAGATGCCGCGCGCCGCTTCGTCAACCTGATCGACGAGCTGTACGACCGCCACGTCAACCTGGTCTGCACCGCGACCGATTCACCGGTCGGGCTGTATTCGGGCGTCCGGCTGCAGGGCGCGTTCGAACGTACCGCCTCGCGCCTGATCGAAATGCAGAGCGCCGAGTACCTGGGCACCCCGCACCGCGCGTAACTCCACGCCGGGCGTAAATAGGCCGCAATGTAGATCCACGCCATGCGTGGATGCTTTCCTACAACGGGGGCAGCACCAACGCGTCCCCGCGCGGCTGTTCATGCGCGATCGGCGCGGCCGCGTCCTCCTCGCGGTCCATCACCATCATCGCCAGCGGCTTGCCCTGGTAGCGCATCTCCAGTGATTGCTGGATCGCATCCAGCGCCAGCACCTGGGTGCACAGCGACTGGGCCTGTGCCTCCAGCGCCTGCCCACGTGCCTCCATGCGGCGCTCCAGGTCGGCCTCCATCTTTTCGGCGCGGGCCTCGATCCGGCCGGCGCCGCCGGTCAGCATCGTCCACATCACGCCGCGGGCGAGCGAGGCCGACATCGACTCGGCCGCCTGCTCGATGCGCGCTTCGAACTGTTCCCCGAACAGATCCTGCTCCCAGATACCGCGGCCGAGGGTACGGCCGACGTACGCATGGGCATCCCTGCGCAGCCCGTCCACCTCGCGCGCCTTGCGGCGGCTGCCTGTCATGATCTCCACCGTGGCCCCCAGGGCGTCGAAGGCGATGTCCGTGGCCTCGCCGGCCACCCCGGCCACGGCAGGCACCAACTGGCGGGTGCCCCATTCCAGCTGTCGCAGGCGCTGTGCGTCGGCGTCGCTGACCGGGATCGGCTGGCGATCAATGTTCAGCTCGCCATCGTGGAAGAAGATCTCCGCCGGCACCTGAGCGCGGTTGCGCAGCCAGATCCCGCCGCTGTCCACCAGCACGTTGTAAGGCGTGCTCACCCCGCACTGGCGCGAGGAGAGCTGCGGGCCTTTGCTCTCGCCCGCCGCGGCGGTACCGGCCACGGTCAGGCCCAACATCAGACAGCCGATCAGGGGCAGGCGCATGGTCGCGTTCATATAAAGGAGGCGTATCGGAGCGTGGCACCCCGCAGCCACCCCGGCGCGGGTCGGAAGTCACCCTGACCGGCGGCCATTCGTTAGGGCTGTGTGAGGCCCGCTGTTCCGTTTTTCGCGCCCCTGCGTCGCATCCCGGATCGGCGTTTTGGCCTTGACTGCGCACTTGCTTTCGACAGGTCCAGACCGTTCGTCGGACGCCTTTCCGGCCCGGTCCTTGCGCCACAAGGGATTAGGGAAATTCACTACATTTGGCGTTGACGACACCTGGTACCCCCACTATCTTGTGGCCGTCGGTCCCGCCGACCACAAGTCGACGGGTGTATCGCCTTCACGCCGATGGCCTGAAGACCTACTGACAACCGCACGCACGTACAGCGTGTGGTGCCGGTCGCACGACTCTCCGGGGGGAGAGGACCGGTGACGCAGGGGAATCCGCCCGCAGGCCTGCCTGCGCTGTCGCGGCTCCTGCGACGCCGCAGGTCCACCCTGTAGATCCGTGCGCCGGTTCGGCCTGCAAGGCAGGCGACGCTGTACCACTTCCAATCACGCCCAGAGGAAAACGCCGTGAGCATCGAAACCAGCACCGACATCGATAAGGAAAGCGAATTCCTGCTGACCTCGCCGCCCACGGCGACCGCCATGAGCGTGACCAAGCGCAATGGCACTACCGAACTGGTGGACCTGAACAAGATCGTGCGCGCGGTACAGCGCTGCTGCGAAGGTCTGCATGCGGTGGATCCGATGCGCGTGGCGACCCGCACCATCTCCGGCCTGTACAACGGCGCGACCACCCAGGAGCTGGACGAACTGTCCATCCGCACCTCGGCGCTGCTGATCGGTGAAGAACCCGAGTACGGCCGCCTCGCCGCGCGCCTGCTGGCCAACTTCATCGCCAAGGAAGTGTCCGGCCAGGAAATCCATGCGTTCTCGCAGTCGGTCGGCCGCGGCCACGAAGTGGGCCTGATCAACGCGCGCCTGCTCGATTTCGTGCAGATCAACGCCCGCAAGCTCAACGACGCGATCGATCCGTCGCTGGACCTGCATTTCGATTACTTCGGTCTGCGTACCCTGTACGACCGGTACCTGCTGCGTCATCCGCACACCCGCAAGGTGATCGAGACCCCGCAGCAGTTCTTCCTGCGCATCGCCAGCGCCCTGAGCGAAGACGTGCCGGAAACCCTCGCGCTCTACAAGCGCATGGGCAACCTGGATTACCTGCCGTCCAGCCCGACGCTGTTCAACTCCGGCACCACGCATGAGCAGCTGTCCTCGTGCTTCCTGCTGGATTCGCCGCAGGATTCGCTGGAGTCGATCTACGCCAAGTACGGTGATATCGCCCAGCTCTCCAAGTTCAGCGGCGGCATCGGCGTCAGCTACAGCCGCGTGCGTTCGCGTGGTTCGCTGATCAAGTCGACCAACGGCCATTCCAACGGCATCGTGCCGTGGCTGAAGACCATGGATTCGTCCGTGGCGGCGGTGAACCAGGGCGGCAAGCGCAAGGGCGCGGCCTGTGTGTACCTGGAAACCTGGCACGCCGACGTCGAGGACTTCCTCGAACTGCGTGACAACACCGGTGACGAATCGCGCCGTGCGCACAACCTGAACCTTGCCAACTGGGTGCCGGACCTGTTCATGCAGCGCGTGGAGGCCGACCAGGAATGGTCGCTGTTCGATCCGAGCGTGGTGCCTGAGTTCACCGATCTGTTCGGTGAAGCCTTCGAGCAGGCCTACCTGCAGGCCGAAGCCCAGGGCAAGGCCCAGCGCACGATCTCCGCGCGCAAGCTGTACTCGCGGATGATGCGTACCCTGGCCGAGACCGGCAACGGCTGGATGACGTTCAAGGACAAGTGCAACCGCGCCAGCAACCAGACCCTGCGTCCGGGCAACGTGATCCACCTGTCCAACCTGTGCACCGAAATCCTGGAAATCACCTCGGCCGAAGAGACCGCGGTGTGCAACCTGGGCTCGATCAACCTGGGCAATCATTTCGACGGGCACGGCGAGTTCGATTTCGACAAGCTGGCCGACACCGTGCGCCTGGCCGTGCGTCAGCTGGACCGCGTGATCGACCTGAACTTCTACCCGATCGAGACCGCCCGCCGCGGCAACCTGCGCTGGCGTCCGGTTGGCCTGGGCTGCATGGGCCTGCAGGACGTGTTCTTCCGCAAGCGCCTGGCCTTTGACAGTGCCGAAGCCCGCGCACTGTCGAAGAAGATCGCCGAGACGATCTACTTCCACGCGCTGGAAACCTCGTGCGAGCTGGCCCAGGAACGCGGCAAGCACCCGTCCTTCGCCGATACCCGTGCGGCCAGCGGCGAGCTGCAGTTCGACGCCTGGAACGTGGTGCCCGAAGACACCGCGCGTTGGGATGCCCTGCGTGAGCGCATCAAGGAGCACGGCCTGCGCAACTCGCTGCTGATCGCCATCGCCCCGACCGCGACCATCGCCTCGATCGCCGGTTGCTACGAGTGCGTCGAGCCGCAGGTGTCCAACCTGTTCAAGCGCGAAACGCTGTCCGGCGACTTCCTGCAGGTCAACCGTTACCTGGTGAACGAGCTGAAGAAGCTCGGCCACTGGACCCCGGAAATGCGCGACGCGATCAAGCTGGCGGAAGGCTCGATCCAGGGCATCACCCAGATTCCGGAAACGCTGCGCCACGTGTACCGCACCGCCTGGGAACTGCCGATGCGTTCGCTGATCGACATGGCCGCCGACCGCGGCGCGTTCATCGACCAGTCCGCCTCGCTCAACCTGTTCATGGAAAGCCCGAACATCGGCGCGATGTCCTCCATGTACATGTACGCCTGGAAGCAGGGCATCAAGACCACCTACTACCTGCGTTCGCGTCCGGCCACCAAGATCGCCAAGACGACCGTCAGCAGCTACACGCCGGTCGAAGCCGTCGCCTGCTCGCTGGAAAACCCGGAAAGCTGCGAGGCGTGCCAGTAAAAAAAAGGGCCCCGAGTTGTAGCTCGGGGCCCTTTTGATGCTTCACAAAACGTCCATCACCGCTTGGGCGGGACGTCTTTGATCAGCTACTTCGTGGAAGAAGTTCGCTAACTATACCGATTCGCTTGGGACTTAGTTAGGGGCCGATCAAAGTTTGAGCTCATGCAACCTTAAACGTTCACGGGAGTGAATATGAGTAAAAACACTAAGGGAACCTCTGGTTCCATCGCGTCCCTCGCTTCTAAGACTCTTCTTGATAAGGGGTCGTCTCACATCGCCCGGCAGTTGGCTGGGTCAGCTATGGCCCAGAGGAACACTGGCAGTCAGACTGGAGCCCATATGGAAGGAATCGCTTCCAAGGTGCTGGGAAGCGATAAGTACTCTGCTGAGACAAAGGCGCTTGCGGGTAGCGTCGTTTCCCAGGCGAACAAAGCCCGTTAACGCTGTACCGGCTGGGCCACCAAATCTGGTGGCCCAGCCTTAGAAGAAGGATGATATAGGCCATGGCCGACAAGCCAACCCAGATGCTGCTCGATCCCGGTTTCGAACTGACGTTGCGCCCGATGCGCTACCCGCAGTTCTATGACATGTATCGCAACGCGATCAAGAACACCTGGACGGTCGAGGAAATCAACTTCCAGATCGACATCAGCGACCTGCACGGCAAGATGTCGCCGGGCGAGCGCCACCTGATCCACCGCCTGGTCGCGTTCTTCGCCACCGGCGATTCGATCGTGTCCAACAATCTGGTGCTGAACCTGTATCAGCATCTGAACGCGCCGGAAGCGCGCATGTACCTGTCGCGCCAGCTGTACGAAGAAGCGTTGCACGTGCAGTTCTACCTGACCCTGCTCGACAACTACCTGCCGGATCCGGACGAGCGCGCCAAGGCGTTCGACGCGGTGGAGAACATCGATTCGATCAAGAAGAAGGCGGACTTCTGCTTCAAGTGGATCGATTCGATCCAGAACCTGAAGCGCATCGAGACCCGTGACGAGCGTCGCCAGTTCCTGCTCAACCAGATCTGCTTCGCGGCGTGCATCGAGGGCCTGTTCTTCTTCGCCGCCTTCGCCTACGTCTACTACTTCCGTTCGCGCGGTCTGCTCAACGGTCTGGCCTCGGGCACCAACTGGGTGTTCCGCGACGAGAGCGCGCACATGGAGTTCGCGTTCGAGTGCGTGGACGTGATCCGCGAGGAAGAGCCGGACCTGTTCGACGATGCGATGAAGCAGCAGGTGTACGACATGCTGGCCGAGGCGATCGAGTGTGAAGTGCAGTTCGCCGAGGACGTGCTGTCCGGTGGTGTGGCAGGCATTTCGACGCGTGACATGCGTCAGTATCTGCAGCATTGCGCTGACAATCATTTCCATCGCCTGGGCATGGAGAAGAAGTACAACGTGCGCAATCCGCTGAGCTTCATGGAGCTGCAGGATGTGCAGGAGTTGACCAACTTCTTCGAGCGTCGTTCGTCGGCCTACCAGGTGGGCGTGAAGGGCGAAGTGTCGTTCGACATGTCGTTCTGATCTGACGCTTACGTCGTGATGTCGAAAAGCCCCGGACATGTTCCGGGGCTTTTTCGTTTCCCGCTTTACTCGCTTAAGCGTTGAAGCGTTGAAGCAAGAGCGTTGGCGTCCGGATGCTGCGAGTTGAAGTGACCCGGGCAGGCGAATGCTGGACCCGCCGTAAATACGTCCGTGTAGGCTCGTGGGCCGCATCCATGCGGCCCAACGGTCCTGCATTCGCCTGCCCGGGTCACTTCCGATGGATCTTCCATTGCGGTTGGAAAGGCGGTTGCTACCAACGTGCGCTGACTATCAATGAAGACCTTGGTATCAACACGTCGTATAGAGCCGAGCCATGCTCGGCTGCTCTTCCTCTCCCACATCACGTCGCGTAAGCACTCGCCAAAGCCGCTCTCCCCACCGCGCATAAGCAAACTATCCAGAGGAGGTCGGGGGTCCCTTTGCAGGACCGTTAAGCGGCATGGATGCCGCTTACGAGCCTACATGGGTGAGAGCGCATTGCTTGCGAGGCACTGCCTCGCATGCGTTCGAACGCACAGCCGCCGGCGGCTGGGCCGGGCCGCGGAGCGGGATTTACGGCGCGTCCAGCAAAGGGACCCCCGACCTCCTCGAACCGATAGAGATAAATGCGCCAAGAGCGCTCTACGCGCCCAACCACCCCCTGTCGTATCATCCGCGCCACCCCACACACATTCCCGGCCCCCGCCATGACCCCCATCCCCGAAACCGTCCCGCCCATCGAAGTCCGCATGGCCGAGATCGTGTTCCCCAACCACACCAATCACCTGGGCACCCTGTTCGGTGGCCAGGCACTGGCCTGGATGGACAAGGCGGCGTTCCTGGCTGCGGCCCGCTATTCACGGCGCACCGTGGTCACTGCGCGCTCGGACCAGGTCGATTTCAAGCTGCCGATCCGCATCGGCCAGATGGTTGAAACCGTCGGCCGCATCGTTGAAGTGGGCCGCAGCTCGATGAAGGTGGAGGTCGAACTGATTGCCGAAGACCTCCACACCGGTGAGCGCAAGCTCTGCACGCGCGGGCACTTCGTGATGATCGCGCTGGATGCCGACGGCCATCCGACCAGCGTCCCGGCGCTGCCGGGTGACATCCCGGGCCCGTAAGCGGCCCGCGATTGCCTCTTCGCGCCTGCGCCCCCATCTGCTGATCATGAGCACGCCTCTTGCCGAGTTCATCGATCGCGCCCAGCGCCTGTTCGTGCTGACCGGCGCGGGTTGCAGCACCGATTCGGGCATCCCGGATTACCGCGATGCCGATGGCCAGTGGAAGCGCAGCCCGCCTGTCACCTATCAGGCCTTCATGGGCGAACTGGCCACCCGCCAGCGCTATTGGGCGCGCAGTCTGCTGGGCTGGCCCCGGTTCGGCTGGGCCCAGCCGAACGGCACGCATGCCGCGCTCGCCGCACTGGAAGCCCGGGGTAAGGTCGAGCTGCTGCTCACCCAGAATGTCGACCGTCTGCATCAGCGGGCGGGTAGCGAGGCAGTGATCGATCTGCACGGGCGGCTGGACCAGGTGCGCTGCATGGGCTGTGAGGCACGTACCCCGCGCGAGGCGTTCCAGCACCGGCTGCTGGCGCTCAATCCCGGCTGGGAGCATCTGGAGGCCGGCCAGGCGCCCGACGGCGATGCCGATCTGGAGATGGATTTCTCCGCCTTCCAGGTGCCGGCCTGCCCGGCCTGCGGCGGGGTGCTCAAGCCGGACGTGGTGTTCTTCGGTGAAAGCGTGCCGCGCGAGCGGGTCGCCACCGTCCACGATCATCTGCAGCGGGCTGATGCGGTGCTGGTGGTGGGTTCCTCGCTGATGGTCTATTCCGGCTTCCGCTTCGTGCAGGCCGCGGCCCAGGCCGGGCTGCCGATCGCCGCGCTCAACCGCGGCCTCACCCGCGCCGACGCGCTGCTGAGCCTGAAAGTCGACCAATCCTGCGCCGAGGCACTGGCCTTCCTGCTGCCGGGAACCGCCGCCGCCTGAGCCGCTACGAAACACTGATCCACTGGCACGGTTGCCTCCGCCGCCGCACAGGAGTGCAATGGCGCCCGGTTACATCTTCCTCATCCCGAGTTCCCCCCTTGAGCCAGCTCTTCTCCTCCCTCTCCTTCGGTCCACTGACCCTGCCCAACCGCATCGTGATCGCGCCGATGTGCCAGTACTCCTGCACCGACGGCCTTGCCAATGACTGGCACCGCATCCACCTGGGGCAGTTGTCGCAGTCCGGTGCCGGTCTGCTGATCCTGGAAGCCACCGCTGTGCTGCCGGAAGGCCGCATCAGCTGGGCCGATCTGGGCCTGTGGGATGACGCCACCGAAGCCGCCTTGGCTTCCGTGGTGGCCTCGGTCAAGCAGTGGTCGCCGATGCCGCTGGGCGTGCAGCTGGGTCACGCCGGCCGCAAGGCCTCGGTGAACAAGCCATGGGAAGGCGGTGGTGCGATGGACCCGTCCGATCCGCGTGCGTGGCCCACGGTCGCGCCGTCTGCGCTGCCGTTCGCCAAGACCGATCCGACGCCGACCGAACTGGATCTGGCCGGCATCGATGCGATCGTGGACGCCTTCGCGGCCGCGGCCCGTCGCGCCGAACGCGTGGGCATGGACCTGATCGAGCTGCATGCCGCGCACGGCTACCTGCTGCACCAGTTCCTGTCGCCGCTGAGCAACCGCCGCGAGGACGACTACGGTGGTTCGCTGGAAAACCGCATGCGCCTGCTGGTGCGCGTGTTCGATGCGGTGCGCGAGGCCGTCTCCGATCGGATCGCGGTGGGTGTGCGTATCTCCGCCAGCGACTGGGTGGCCGGCGGCTGGGATATCGAACAGACCACGACCCTGGCGCACGTGCTGGACGCGCGCGGTTGCCAGTTCCTGCATGTCTCCAGTGGTGGCAATGATCCGCGCCAGCAGATTCCGCTGTCGCCGGGCTACCAGGTGCCGTTCGCGCAGGCGATCAAGGCGCACAAGCTGCGCATGCCGGTCATCGCCGTGGGCCTGATCACCGAGCCCTCGCAGGCCGAATCGATCCTGCGCCATGGTCATGCCGATGCGATCGCGCTGGCCCGCGGCATCCTCTACGATCCGCGCTGGCCGTGGCATGCCGCTGCGGCACTCGGCGATTCAGTCGCCCCGGCACCGCAGTACCTGCGCTGCGAACCGCGCGAAGCCCGCGGTGTGTTCATCGCGCCGGAACGCTGACACGTTGACGGTAGTGCCGGCCGCTGGCCGGCATTCGGGTGACTCTGCGCTCAGCCGACGTCCACCCGCCACGCCGGTGGCAGCCCCTCGATGATGTGCTGCATCAGCGCCCTTACCTTGGGCGTCAGATCACGGCGATCGCTGACGCACAGGAACAACCGCATCGGTTCCGGTGAGGCCTGGGTGCTCTGCGCATCGCCGGGTTCGAACAGCGCCTGCAGCTCGCCGCGCGCGAGATAGGGCGCGGCCACGAACGCTGCCAGGCGGGTGATGCCGCCGCCGGCCACTGCCATCGCGGCCAGCGCATCGATGTCATCACTGGCCAGTGCCGGGGTCACCTCGGCATCGAAGCGCATGCCGTCGCGCACGAAACCCCAGCGCAGGTAGCGCCCGTCCAGCGGATAGCGGAACAGCAGGCAGCGATGCTCGCGCAGCGCCTCTGGCGTAAGCGGGATGCCGGCACGCGCGAGATACGACGGTGCCGCGCAGACCACGAACGGCACCTGCGCGATGGGCCGTGCGACCAACCCTTCTTCCAGCTGCGGTTCGATGCGGATGCTCACATCCACGTCTTCGTGTGCGTGGTCGACGTTGCGGTCGGCCAGCAGCAGTTCGATTGCCAGCCGCGGATAACGTGCCTGCAATGGGGGCATCAGCGGTGCCAGCAAATGACGGCCGAAAGCCGCGCTGCTGGCAATGCGCAGCCGGCCTTCGGGCGTGGCATCCAGATCGGTCACGGCGGCCTGTGCCCGCTGCAGGTCACGCTCGATGTGGCGCACCTGGGCGAGATAGACCGCGCCGCGCTCGGTCAGCGCCAACTGGCGGGTGGTGCGGTTGAGCAGGCGTACGCCGAGGTGGGCTTCGAGCCGGGCGATGTTCTGCCCGACCGCGGCGGGACTGATGCCCAGCGTGCGTGCGGCTGCGGCCAGGCTGCCGGCATCGGCGGTGCGGATGAAACTGCGGATTGACTGGAGAATGTTCATGCTGAGGGACATTTTCCATGGTCATTGCAAAGAATTTCTTTATAAAGCGCCAAGCCGCCGCGGTCTACCGGGCCGTCCGGGCGCTGGCTATCGTGCCGGTCCCGCAACCGCCGGTTGCCCGATCAAAGGAACCCTACGCATGACCGCTCCTCAGGCTGTGGCGATGCGCCGCTGGAAGCTCGGCGCCCGCGCTACCCCATTCGTGTTCGCTTTCTTCATGGCCTCGATCATGGCCATGCTGATGTGCCTGGTGATCACGGCCGCCAATGCCGGCGTGGGCGCGGACTACCCCGCGCGCGTGCTTGGCGCCTACCAGTTGGCGATGCCGACGGCGTTCTGTTGCGTGCTCCTGGTGCGCCCGGTGGTGATGCGGCTGGTGGCATGGACGGTGCATCCGCCGCGGTAACCCGGATGGCCTTGCCGAATGGTTGCAGGTGAGAGCAACCGTGCCGCGGATCCGGGCGCTCCTTTACACTTGAAAGGATGCGCCCTGATTCCATCCTCACCCTCTCATGCCCGGACCGTACCGGGATCGTCTACCGTGTGTCCGGCCTGCTGTTCGAGCTGGGCTGCAACATCCTCGATGCCCAGCAGTTCGGCGACGACGAGAGCGGCCGGTTCTTCCTGCGCGTGCATTTTGACCGTGCCGCCGAGCAGTCGCTGGGCGACGTGGAAGCGCGCATGGCCACGCTGGCCACCGAGTTCGGCATGGACTGGCAGCTGCATGACGCCCGCCGCCGCGCGCGCCTGCTGGTGCTGGTGAGCAAGCAGGGGCATTGCCTCAACGACCTGCTGTTCCGCGCGCACAGTCGGCAGCTGCAGGTGGACATCGCGGCGGTGGCCTCCAATCACGAGGACTTCGCCGCCCTGGCTGGGTCCTACGGCGTGCCGTTCCATCACCTGCCGGTCAACGCGGACAACCGTGCCGTGCAGGAGCAGCAGATCATCGACCTGGTCGAACGCGAGCAGATCGATCTGGTGGTGCTGGCGCGCTACATGCAGATTCTGTCGCCGCGCCTGTGCGAGGCGCTGGCCGGGCGCGCGATCAACATCCACCACAGCTTCCTGCCCAGCTTCAAGGGCGCGCAGCCGTACCACCAGGCGCACGCACGCGGGGTCAAGATCATCGGCGCCACCGCACATTACGTGACCCCGGATCTGGACGAGGGCCCGATCATCGAGCAGGACGTGGCGCGCGTGGATCACGCGATGACGCCGCGCGATCTGGTGCGGTTGGGCAGCGATACCGAATCCCAGGTCCTGGCGCGCGCGGTACGCCGGCATGTCGAGCATCGGATCCTGCGCAACGGGCATCGCACCGTTGTCTTCCGCTGACAGGTAGGTACCGACCGTTGGTGGGTACGTCGTTCCGGCCGGCACCCGGCCCCGCCCGTCAGATCAGCGCGATCTTCGCCTTGGCCAGCGCCTCGCGCACCATCCCATCATTGGCCTCGGTCACCGGCCGGGTCAGCGCCCAATGGAACTTGACCCGGAACCCGGATTTCACCGCGTCCTGCGCGCTCCACAACACGCAGTAGTCGCGGGCCAGGCCGCACACGTGCACCTCGCGGATCCCGCGTTCGTGCAGCCAGCCGGCCAGGCCGGTCGCAGGGCGGGTGCCGTCAGGGCCATGGTTCTCACGGAAGGCACTGTACGAATCCACCGCGCGGCGGGTGCCCTTGCGCAGGATCAGGTCGGCCACGGTCCAGTCCACGCCCGGATGCAGCACGGCGCCCTCGCTGCCTTGTACGCAATGGTCCGGCCACAGGGTCTGCGGCTGGGCGTGGAGCAGGATCGCTTCGAACGGGAGATGCCCCGGGTGCTGGCTGGCAAAGGAGGCGTGGTCGGCCGGGTGCCAGTCCTGGGTCGCCACCACGGTGGCATACCGGCGCTCGGCCAGCAGCGCCGCAATGTCCGGCACGATCGCATCGCCGTCCACGCAGGCCAGTGCGCCACCGGGCATGAAGTCCGGCTGCAGGTCGATCACGACCAACGCGACATCGGCGGGGTAACGGCTCATGGCGGCTTCACGGCTGTGGGGGCGCCCAGTCTAGCCGACGCCCCCGCAACGGTCAGTCGGCGTCGCCCTGCTTCGAGGTGCCATCGCCGTAGTACAGCACGCCCAGCTTGATCCGCTCGCGGCCGGTCTCGCGGCGGTGGCGGTTGGCGTCGCGCAGCGAGTAGACGCAGCCGCAGTATTCCTGCTGGTAGAACTGCTCGCGCTTGCTGATCTCCACCATCCGTGCGGCGCCGCCGCCCTTGCGCCAGTTGTAATCCCAATACTGGATGCCCGGGTAGTGTGCGGCGGCGCGGTGGCCACAATCGTTGATCTGGTTCATGTCCTTCCAGCGCGAAATGCCCAGCGAGCTGCTGATCACCGCAAAGCCGTTCTCGTGCGCGTACAGCGCAGTGCGAACGAAGCGCATGTCGAAGCACATCGTGCAGCGGATGCCGCGCTCGGGTTCGTTCTCCATGCCACGCGCACGCGCGAACCAGTTGTCGGTGTCGTAGTCGGCGTCGACGAACGGCACGCCATGTTTCTCGGCGAAGCGGATGTTCTCCTGCTTGCGCAGTTCGTACTCCTTCACCGGGTGGATGTTGGGGTTGTAGAAGAAGATCGTGTAGTCGATGCCGGAGGCGGTGATCGCCTCCATCACCTCGCCCGAACACGGTGCGCAGCACGAATGCAGCAGCAGCTTGGTGTGGCCGTCGGGAAGCGACAGGGTGGGGCGGTCGATGGGGGGCAGCTGGGTCGGGGTCATGCGTCTCTCGTCGACCCCACCGCCGGCAACGGCGGCGATGGGGTCCTTGGGGCGGTTTACAAACGGAGCATCAGGCGGCGTTGGCGTCCGCGGTTTCCTCGCGCAGTTCGCGCGCGGCGGCCACCAGCGCTTCCAGCGCGGCACGGGTTTCCGGCCAGCCACGGGTCTTCAGGCCGCAATCCGGGTTGACCCAGATCTGCTCCGGGCGCAGCACTTCGGCGGCTTTGCGCAGCAGCGCCAGCATCTCGGCCTTGTCCGGCACGCGCGGGGAGTGGATGTCGTACACACCCGGGCCGATCTCGTTGGGATACTGGAAGCGCACGAAGGCATCCAGCAGCTCCATGCGCGAGCGCGAGGTCTCGATCGAGATCACGTCCGCGTCCATCGCAGCCACCGAGTGGATGATGTCGTTGAACTCGGAATAGCACATGTGCGTGTGGATCTGGGTCGCATCGCGCACGCCGCTGGCGCTGATCCGGAACGCTTCCACCGCCCAGTCCAGGTACTCGCGCCATTGGGCACGGCGGAGCGGTAGGCCTTCACGGATTGCCGGCTCGTCGATCTGGATCACGCCGATCCCGGCCGCTTCCAGATCGGTCACTTCATCGCGCAGCGCCAGCGCGATCTGGCGGCAGGTGTCCGCCCGGGACTGGTCATCGCGCACGAACGACCACTGCAGCACCGTCACCGGGCCGGTCAGCATGCCCTTCATCGGCCGCTGGGTGAGCGACTGCGCGTACTGCGACCAGCGCACCGTCATCGGCTGCGGACGGGTCACATCGCCGAAGATCACCGGCGGCTTCACGCAGCGCGAACCGTAGCTCTGCACCCAGCCATTCTTGGTGAAGGCAAAGCCATCGAGCTGCTCGCCGAAGTACTCGACCATGTCGTTGCGCTCGAACTCGCCATGCACCAGCACATCCAGCCCGATCTGTTCCTGCACGCGCACGCAGTGCTCGGTCTGGGTGGCCAGGAACGCATCGTAGTCCGCATCGGAGAGCTTGCCGGACTTGTTGCGGGCACGCGCCTCACGCACCTCCAGCGTCTGCGGGAACGAACCGATCGTGGTGGTCGGGAAGCGCGGCAGCTTCAGCGCGGCGGCCTGGGCCAGGTGGCGCTGCGGGTAGCGGCTGTGGCGCTGTGCATCGGCTGGGGTCAGCGAGGAAAGACGCGCGGCGACGGCCGGGTTGTGCACGCGTGGCGAACGACGGCGCGATTCGATGCACGCACGCGAATGGGCGAGCGGTGCTTCGGCACGCGCCGGCGCATCGATCGCATCAGCCAGCACGCGCAGCTCGCCGAGCTTCTGCCTGGAGAAGGCCAGCCAGCTGCGAAGTTCGTCATCGAGCTTCTTTTCGTGGTCCAGATCGACCGGGCTATGCAGCAGCGAACACGACGGCGCCAGCCACAGCGCATCGCTGCCGACATGACCGTGCGCGTAGCGCGCCAGCACCAGGGCGTTGTCCAGATGGGTGCGCCAGATGTTGCGGCCGTTGACCAGACCGGCCGACAGCACGCGACCGGCGGGCAGTGCCTTGATCACCGCATCGAGCTGTTCCGGCGCACGGACCAGATCCACGTGCAAACCATCGACCGGCAGCGAGGCGGCCAGGGTGAGGTTGTCCTCCAGCGCGCCAAAGTACGTCGCCACCAGCACCTTGGGGCGCGCGGCCTGGGCCAGCACCGCATACGCATGCTCGAAGGCAGCACGTGTGGCCTCGTCCAGGTCCTGCACCAGCAGCGGCTCATCCAGCTGCACCCACGCCGCGCCGGCCGCCTTGAGTTCGCCCAGCAGCTGCACGTACACCGGCAGCAGCGCATCGAGCAGGTCCAGCGCGTTGCTGCCGTCGGTGGTCTTGGACAGCCGCAGGAAGGTCACCGGGCCGATCAGCACCGGACGGGTCTCGATCCCTAGCGCCTTGGCCTGGCGGTACTCGGCCAGCGGCTTGTCGCCGCGTACCGCGAAGGTCTGACCGGCGTGCAGTTCGGGCACCAGGTAGTGGTAGTTGGTGTCGAACCACTTGGTCATCTCCAGCGCGTGCAGGTCGATGCCATCGCGCTGCAGGCCACGCGCCATCGCGAAGTAGCCGCTCAGCGGCTCGGCATCGGCGAGCGCGCGGTAACGGGCCGGGATCGCATCGAACAGAAAGGCCGCATCCAGCACCTGGTCGTACAGGCTGAAATCATTGCTCGGCGGCACATCCACGCCGGCCTCGCGCTGCAGCTGCCAGTGGCGTTCACGCAGCTTGGCCGCCGTGTCCTGCAGCGAGGCGGCGGTGCTTTCGCCGGACCAGAAGGCTTCGAGCGCGCGCTTGAGTTCGCGCTTGGCGCCGATGCGTGGAAAACCCAGGTTGGTAACAGTGGTCATTGGAACGTGTCCTCATTGCGTAGGGGCATTGAGGAACGAAGGAACCGCGCGCCGTCCGGGGCCTCGCAGCCCGTTCCGCCCCGCCAGCGACCTTCGCCCCCGCGGGCGAACCGGATGCCGTGAAGCGGACGCACGGGGGCAGCGCCAGGCAGGCGGCATGGCGGCAGGCCCCGGCAACCTCCCCGCGGACGTTCCAGGTCGAATCGGAGGACGGTCATGTCCTCCGGCCGGGGCCGGTATTCGGGCTGATGGACACGGGCGCACGCGCCCACCTAGTACCTGCCGCTTCCCAGGCGCGAAGGCCCAGTGCTGTTGGCAGGAGTCGTTTCCATTCACCGCTGCGGGGCAGCTCCGGAATGGGCGCGGATGCGCCTTCACCGGATTCCCGTTTAAATCCATCCCTTCATCTGCATGAAGCGATGGATACCTTCGGCGAGCACAAGGTAGGCCGAAGGCGGGCGATGGTCAAGTGGCGAGGATCAGCTCCACGCCCATACTGTGAATGGCTGTGTCTGTTACGTGCCGTCAGGCCGCGCGGTGATGCGGCTCGATGGCGGCAAGTACGTCCGTCAACGCGTCTTTCGCAGCGGCCACATCGTGGGCGACTTGGAGATTCAGCCAGAACACGTCGGTCGTGCCGAAGAAGCGGGACAGGCGAAGTGCGGTGTCAGCACTGATGCTGCGACGGCCGGCCACGATCTCACCAATGCGGGTCTGCGCCACACCGATTCCCTTCGCGAGCTTGTACTGGCTCAAGCCGAAAGGCACGAGGAATTCCTCCTGGAGGATTTCACCCGGATGAGGGTAGGGGATGGCGCGCATAGCGGGACCTCTCAATGGTAGTCGCAGATTTCAACATTGCAGGCGCCAGCATCCGTCCAAGTGAAGCAGACACGGAACTGATCGTTGATGCGGATGCTCCACTGACCTGCGCGATCTCCACGCAGTGCCTCAAGCCGATTTGCGGGTGGAATGCGCAGGTCAGCCAGAGAAGCCGCAGCATCCAACATCGCCAGCTTCCGCATGGCGACAGTGCCGATGTGTTCCAGCCGTTTGACCTTCGCACCCGAGAAAAAGCGTCGCGTCGCCATGCATCGGAAAGACAGAATCGGCACAAGGCTTCCTGCAGTGAGGATAGTAACGTGCGACGATACTATCGTCAAACGTTATCCTCGAAATGATTGGGTCCCCCTACTGTTCCTTTACCGGAACAGGAGTGCCAATACGTTCGTTCGATGCGAGTCCAACCTCCAGTCGTCATTGCCGATGGCGCCCGATCTCCTCCGCGCTGCATCCAAACCACTGCCAACTGCGTATCTCCCTGCAAGCCCGCCCGTTTGGACCCCCATGCGCCAGCCCCTGCCCTGCCTGCTCCTGCTGCTGTCGGTGATCGCCGCCCCCGTAAGTGCCGCCGATCAGACCGTGCAGCGCCAGGAAGGCCGCGCGTACGCCACCGCCGATGGGCGCCTGCTCTACCGCGAGACCCATTGGCTGCAGGGGCCGGCAAGCGCACAGTCGCGGTTGGTGCTGTACCGCTGCGGCGATGGGCGCCCCTTCGCACGCAAGTGGATGACCCCGCAGGGCAGCCCGCAGACGCCGGATTTCACCCTGGACGATGGCCGCGATGGGTATCAGGAAGGCGTGCGCGGCGGTGCTGCCACCCGCCAGGTATCGGTCCGCGCCAGCGCGCAGGCACCGACGTTCAGCCGCGCGATCGCGGTTCCGCCGGGCGCGGTGGTGGATGCCGGTTTCGACGCGGCGGTGCGCAGCCATTGGGCGGCGTTGCAGGCCGGGCAGAGCGTGGCGTTCCAGTTCCTGCTGCCCAGCCGTCAGCGCCTGGTGCCGCTGAAACTGCAACGCACCGGCGCGGTGACGTGGCAGGGTCAACCGGCCGAGCAGCTGCAGATGAAGCTCGATGCGTGGTTCGGTTTCGCGGTGCCCCCGGTCACCCTGGTCTACGCCACCGCGGACCAGCGGCTGCTGCAGTTCACCGGCACCGGCAACGTGCGCGATGAGAAGGGCAAGTACCCGCAGGTGCGGGTCGAGTTTCCGGCGGCTCCCGTTGCCACGCCTGCGGCCGAGTTGTCCGCCGCGCGCACGCAGCCGCTGGTGAAGACATGCGGTGCCTGAGCGCCCCCTTGCAGACAGCGGCGGGAGCAGGGAGGATGCCGATACGCCCGTTATCGACATTGAGCCTGCAATGCCCGAGCTGGACGCCGCCGCTGCCGCATCACACCGTCTGGACGAGCTGCTCGTCCGCGTCGCCGGCGGTGATCGCCAGGCGTTCGAATCGGTCTACCAATTGTCATCGGGGCGCTTGTTCGCCATCTGCCTGCATGTGCTGCGCGACCGCGGCGATGCCGAAGAGGTGCTGCAGGACGTCTTCACCACGGTCTGGAACAAGGCGGCACAATTCGACCGCGCCAAGGCGGCGGCCATGACCTGGCTGTCGATGATGGCCCGCAACCGCTCGATCGACCGCCTGCGGGCCGCGCCGCCGCGCGCGCTGGATGATCTCTCCGTGGCGGAGGAGATTCCTGATTTCGCCCCGCAGCCTGCGCACGCCGCCGAGCAGGCCTCCGAGCACGCGCGCCTGCAGGACTGTCTGGAGAGGCTGGAACCGCGTCGTCGATCCTTGATCCGGCTGGCCTTCCTGGATGGCGCCAGCTATGAAGAACTCTCGCGCCGCATCGGTTCGCCGCTGGGCTCGGTGAAGAGCTGGATCCGTCGTGGGCTGGGCCAACTGCGGGTGTGCCTGGAACGATGAACGTTCGCGACCTCCATGATCTGCACGACGACGGGGAGCCGCCGAGCGCCGACATCCTGGCCGGCGAGTACGTACTGGGCGTGCTCGATGCAGGCACGCGTGCCGAGGTTGAACGCCGCATCGCCGGCGATCCCGGTTTTGCGCGATTGGTGACGCAGTGGGAGAACCGCCTTGCGCCGCTGCTCGAATCGTTCGGTAGTGAAGCGGTGCCTGCGCATCTGTGGCCCCGCATCCGCACGTCACTGGGCTGGCCCGCAGCAATGACCGCCTCGCCCCGGGTCTGGCAGCGCACCGGTTTCTGGCAGGGCATGACGGCGCTGGCCGCCGCGCTGGCCCTGGTGGCGGTGTTCAGTCGCCGCGATCTGGAGCCCAACGCACCTGCGCCGACGCCGGTGGCGGTCACGCCGACCGCGCCGACGACGCCGGCCGAGCCGGAACAGGCGACCAAGCCGGTCACACCGCTGTTGCACGACGACGGCACGCCAGGGTGGCTGGCCTCCGTCGACAAGGCCCAGGGCAAGGTGCTGATGGTTCCGGTACCTGCCGCCGCCGATGCGGAAGGCCGTGCCCCCGAGCTGTGGTTGATTCCGGCCGGCGGCGCACCGCGTTCGCTGGGCCTGGTCTCCATCGACCGCGCGCATACCGTGGCCGTACCCGACACGCTGCGTGATGCGCTTGTGAACGGCTCGGTGCTGGCGATCACACTGGAACCGTCGAGCGGTGCGCCGCAAGGCATTCCGACCGGCCCGATCATCGCCAAGGGCGACATCGCGAACCTGTAATCGCACGCGTGCGCGGTTTTTTTCCGGATCCGTGCATCCAAACGTCACGCCCTGCCGTATCTCCTGTTAACGCCTCAGGAGAAGCGAGACATGTCGGACAGCCCCACCCCGGACGCAGGACGCACCGTACAGCCACGTCGCTGGGCGACGTTGCTGCGCTGGTTCGACACCAGCACGGATGCGGCGGCGCCGGCGGGTCAGCCGCAGCGCGTGGACTGGGTGCGGGCGATCCCGTTCGCCGCGATGCACCTGGCCTGCCTGGCGGTGATCTGGGTGGGCGTGTCCTGGGTTGCGGTAGGCGTGGCGGTCGCGCTGTACGCGGTGCGCATGTTCGCGATCACCGCCTTCTACCACCGCTACTTCTCCCACCGCACCTTCCAGACGTCGCGCGCCGTGCAGTTCATCTTCGCGTTGATCGGTGCCTCCAGTGTGCAGCGCGGCCCGTTGTGGTGGGCTGCGCATCATCGCAATCACCATCGTCATACCGATACCGCCGCCGATCCGCACTCGCCCTCGGTGCATGGTTTCTGGTGGAGCCACATGGGCTGGTTCCTCACGGTGGAAGGCTTCCGCACCGACTGGTCGCGCATTCCCGATCTGGCCAAGTACCCGGAACTGCGCTGGCTGGACCGCTTCGACACCTTGGTGCCGGTAGCGCTGGCCGCTGCATTGTTCGGGCTGGGTGCGCTGCTGGAGCGTATCGCACCGTCGTGGGGCACCACCGGTGGACAGATGCTGGTGTGGGGCTTCTTCATTTCTACTGTGGTGCTGTTCCACGCCACGGTGACGATCAATTCGCTGGCACATCGTTTCGGCCGCCAGCGTTTCAACACCGGTGACGACAGCCGCAACAACCTGTGGCTCGCCCTGCTGACCTTCGGCGAGGGCTGGCACAACAACCACCACTTCTTCCCGGGTACTGCCCGCCAGGGGTTCTACTGGTGGGAAGTGGATGTCACCTGGTATGGCCTGCGCGCGATGGCCGCGCTCGGCTTGGTGCGTGATCTCAAACCCGTGCCGGCCTGGGTGCTGGCCAAGGCGGAGCACTGACATGCGGATCGCCGTCATCGGATCGGGTATCGCCGGCCTCTCCAGTGCGTGGTGGCTGAGCCAGCAGCACGAAGTGACGCTGTTCGAGGCCAATGACTACCTCGGGGGTCACACCCATACGCATGAGGTGGAGGTCGATGGGCGCACGCAGGCGGTGGACACCGGCTTCATCGTGTTCAACCCCGCCCACTACCCATTGCTGACCGGTCTGTTCGACGAGCTGGGGGTGGCGTCGCAGCCGACCACGATGAGCTTTTCGGTGCACAGCGAGCGCAGCGGGCTGGAGTACAACGCGACCTCGCTGGACACCCTGTTCTGCCAGCGCCGCAATCTGGTCTCGCCACGCTTCTGGGGCATGCTGCGCGACCTGCGCCGGTTCTACCGCGAGGCACCGGCGCTGCTGGAAAGCGACGATGAAGGCCCGTCGCTGGGCGAGTTCCTGGCACGCGGCCGTTACGGCCGCACCTTCATCGACGAGCATCTGCTGCCGATGGCCTCGGCGCTGTGGTCGTCGCCGACGGCCAGTCTGGCCGCCTTCCCGGCGCGCTACCTCGTGCAGTTCATGGCCAACCACCAGATGCTGCAGATGACCGGGCGCGCGCCCTGGCGGGTGGTGCAAGGCGGGTCGGCGCGGTATGTCGAGGCGCTGCGCCGCCGCTGGCAGGTCCGCGAGCGGCTGGAATGCCCGGTGTTCGGCGTGGAGCGCCACGAGCATGGCGTGCGCGTACACAGCGCTGCCGGGCTGGAAGGCTTCGACCAGCTGGTGCTGGCCTGCCACAGCGACCAGGCGCTGGCCCTGCTGTCCGATGCCGATCTCACCGAGCGCGCGGTGCTGGGCGCGATCCGTTACCAGCCCAACGAGGTGGTGCTGCATACCGACGCCAGCCTGCTGCCGCGTGACCGCAAGGCCTGGGCCGCCTGGAACGCGCATGTGCCGCGCGATCCAATGGCGGCGTGCACGGTCAGCTACTGCATGAACCTGCTGCAGGGCATCGATACGCCCACGCCCTTGGTGGTCACGCTCAACCGCAGCGAGGCGATCGATCCGGCCACCGTGCTGCGTCGCCTGCAGTACGCCCACCCGGTGCACGATCACGCGATGGTGCGCGCCCAGCAGCGTTGGGCCGAAATCCAGGGTCATCGCCGCACCTGGTTCGCCGGCGCGTATTGGGGGTGGGGCTTCCACGAAGACGGCATCCGCAGTGCCCGCCGCGTGGTCGATGCGTTGCAGGCGCTGGATGCAGAGTCTTACTGGCCGCTGGCCGAGGCACTGCCGGCATGACCGCCAGTGCGATCTACCGTGGCTGGATGCGCCATCGGCGGCACGCGCCGCACGCGCATGCGTTTGGCTACCCGATCGCGCAGCTGCTGCTGGATCTGGACGAGCTGCCGCGCCTGTTCGAGCGGCGCTGGCTGTGGTCGGTGGGTCGCCGCAATGTGGTCGAGTTCCGCCGCAGCGACTATCTCGGCGCGCCCGATCAGCCGCTGGCCGATGCCGTGCGTGCACGCATCACCGATGCCTTGGGCCGCGCGCCTGCCGGTCCGATCCGCCTGCTCACGCACCCGCGCTACGCCGGGCATGTGTTCAATCCGGTGAGCTTCTACTACTGCTACGCCGCCGACGGCACTACGTTGGACAGTATCGTGGCGGAGATCACCAACACGCCCTGGAAGGAGCGCCACGCCTACGTACTGCCGGTGGCGCAGGCCGATGCCCAGGGCCGCGCGCTGTGCTGGTCCTTCGACAAGCAGTTCCACGTCTCTCCCTTCATGCAGATGGACTGCGAGTACCGCTGGCGCTTCACCGCGCCGGGCGATGACCTGCACGTGCACATGCAGGTGTGGCGCGAGGGCGTGTGCCAGTTCGATGCCGACCTGGTGATGCAGCGCCATCCGCTCACCGGTCGTGGCCTGGCCGGCGTGTTGCTGCGTTACCCGCTGATGACCCTCAAGGTGGTGGCCGCGATCCACTGGCAGGCGCTGCGCCTGTGGCTCAAGCGCAACCCCGTCCACGACCATCCTTCTCTTGCTGGAAAATCCCCATGAACGACATGACACGCGCGGTGGCCGTGCCGCAACCGTCCGCCCTTGAAGGGTTCCTGCGCGGGCGCCTGCTGGCGCAGCTGGCACCGCTGCGCGGTGGGCATCTGCGGCTGCGCGATGCCGTGGGCGATGTGGTGATCGGCGATCCGGACGCCACACCCCAGGTGACGGTCTGGGTGGACGACCCCGGTTTCTACCGCGCGGTGGCCGCACAGGGCAGCGTGGGTGCAGGCGAGGCCTACATCCGCGGTGACTGGCGCTGCGATGACCTGGTCGCGCTGGTGCAGTTGCTGGTGCGCAACCGGGATCTGCTTGATGGCATGGAGGGCGGCCCGGCGCGCATCGGCGGCTGGCTGCTGAAAGGCTGGAACCGGCTGCGTCGCAACACCCGCGAAGGCAGCCGCCGCAACATCGCCGCGCACTATGACCTCGGCAATCCGTTCTTCTCGCTGTTCCTGTCGCCAGACCTGATGTACTCCTCGGCGCTGTATGCCAGCCCGGACGACACGCTGGAAGCGGCGTCCGAGCGCAAGCTGGCCCGCATCTGCGAGCAGCTGCAGCTCACCGCGTCTGATCGCGTGGTCGAGATCGGTACCGGCTGGGGTGGCTTCGCGCTGTACGCGGCCCGCCATATCGGCTGCCACGTCACCACCACCACCATCTCGGTGGAGCAGTTCACGCTGGCCAGGCAGCGGGTCGAGGCGGCCGGGCTGCAGGACAAGGTGACCCTGCTGCTCAAGGATTACCGCGATCTGGAGGGCCAGTTCGACAAGCTGGTCTCCATCGAGATGATCGAGGCGATCGGCGCGCAGTACCTGGACACCTACTTCGCCACGCTGACCCGCCTGCTCAAGGACGATGGCCTGGCGCTGCTGCAGGCCATCACCATCGAAGACCAGCGTTACGAGCAGGCGCGGCGCAGCGTCGACTACATCAAACGCTTCGTGTTCCCCGGCAGCTTCATTCCCTCGATCAATGCGATCGTCGCCGCCAAGACCCGTAGCAGCGATCTGCAGCTGATCGGCCAGCATGATTTCGGCCCATCCTATGCACTGACGCTGCGTGCGTGGCGCCAGCGCTTCCTGGCCCAGCTGCCGGCGGTGCGTGCACAGGGCTTCGATGCGGGCTTCATCCGCATGTGGGAGTTCTATCTGGCGTACTGCGAGGGTGGCTTCCTGGAGCGCTCCATCGGCGTTTCGCACCTGTTGATGGCGCGCCCGGGGTTCCGGCCCGCGCTGATTGCCGGGGAGGGCTGAAGTGCTGCGTTTCTGGGCCAATGTGATCGGCAACCAGCTTGTCTGGCTGTGCGCCGTGATCGGCGCCGGTCACGGGCTGCGTTGGCCCGCGCTGGTGGCAGCGGCGGTTTACGTGGGGAGTCAGCTGGTCTGGTCCGCGCAGCCGTCAGTGGAGATCAGATTGATGCTGGTAGCGATCGCCTGCGGGTTGGTCGTAGACGGGCTGGCCGGCGCCTCTGGGTGGGTGCGGTACGCGGCTGGCAATGATGCCGCGTGGATCGCCCCCGTCTGGATCCTCGCGCTGTGGGCCGCCTTCGCGATGACGCTCACGGTGTCGTTCGCGACGTTGCAGCGGCATCTGCGCATTGCTGCTCTGGTCGGCCTGCTCTTGGCGCCGCTGGCGTATCTGTCCGCCGCGCGCGGCTGGTCGTCGGTGGTGTTCGCCGCACCGCAGTGGCACGGCGTGCTGCTGCTCGGCCTCGGCTGGGCGATCGCACTGCCGGTCCTTGCGGCGTGTGCCCGTCATTGGCAGACCCGCGCGGTACCCCTTGCCACACTTGCTCCAGGAGACACACGATGAAGATGCTGTGGGTGGTGTGGCTGTACGCCGCCGTGATGATGACCTGGGGCTGGTGGTGGCAGCGCCGGCACCAGAACATCGGGGTGGTCGATGTGCTGTGGGCCAAAGGTGTGGGCGCGTCTGCCCTGTTGCTGGCACTGCTCGGCGATGGCGCGGCGATGCCGAGGATCGCGCTGGCGGTGCTGGGCGGCCTGTGGGGCTCGCGTCTGGCCCTGCACCTGTGGCACCGCGTGCGCAGCGAGCCCGAGGATGGTCGCTACCAGCATCTGCGCAAGCACTGGAACGGCCACCAGGGAAAGATCTTCGGCTTCTTCCAGTTCCAGGCCCTGCTGATCGTGCTGTTCGCACTGCCGTTCGTGGCGGTGTCGGTGAACCCGGCACCCCAGGGCTGGGGCTGGCTGATCGCCGCGGTGGCGATGTGGTTGCTGAGCGTGGGCGGCGAATCGCTGGCCGATCGTCAGCTGGCGCGCTTCCGTGCCGATCCGGCCAACAAGGGCAAGACCTGCCGCGATGGGTTGTGGCGTTACTCGCGGCATCCCAACTATTTCTTCGAATGGCTGCACTGGTTCACCTACGTGCTGCTGGCCGTGCAGTCGCCGCTGTGGTGGCTGGCCTGGTCCGGCCCGCTGGTGATGTACGTGTTCCTGCGCTGGGTCAGCGGCATTCCCTTCACCGAGGCGCAGGCGCTGCGCTCGCGCGGTGAGGATTACCGCGAATACCAACGCACCACGCCGATGCTGTTTCCGTGGTTCCCCTCCCGTTCGTCGTCTGCCCGTAAGGAATCTTCACCATGAATGTCGCCAGTGACCGTCTTCCGCTGCCGGACTACGCACCGGGCCTGACCGGCCTGGCCGAACGCGGGGTGCTGCCCGATGCGCTGTTGCGGCTGGGCATCCGCCGCCAGTGCGAGCAGCGCCTGCGCGAAGAGCTTGCCGGCGGCCAGCAGGTCCAGTCGCAGCGCTTTGCCGCGCGGATTGCCGGGCTGGCCAGCAGCGCGGTGGCGTTGCACGTGGATGCGGCCAATCGCCAGCACTATGAAGTGCCCGCCGAGTTCTTCCACCGCTGCCTCGGCAAGCGCCTGAAGTACAGCAGCTGCTACTACGCCACCGGCACTGAAACCCTGGACGAGGCCGAAGAGGCGATGCTCGCGCTGTATGGCGAGCGCGCACAGCTGGCCGATGGGCAGCATATTCTTGAGCTGGGCTGTGGCTGGGGTTCGCTGACGCTGTGGATGGCCGAGCGCTATCCGAACGCGCAGATCACCGCCGTCTCCAACTCCAACAGCCAGCGCGAGTACATCCTGGGGCAGTGTCGTGCACGTGGCCTGATCAACGTCACCGTGCTGACCCGTGATGTGAATCATCTGACGCTCGATGCCGAGACCTTCGACCGCTGCGTCTCGATCGAGATGTTCGAACACATGCGCAACTACCCGCAGCTGCTGCAGCGCATCCACGCGTGGCTGCGACCGGAAGGCAAGCTGTTCGTGCACATCTTCGTGCACCGTACGCTGATGTACCCGTTCGAGACCGAGGGAGACGACAACTGGATGGGTCGCCACTTCTTCACCGGTGGCCTGATGCCGGCGGCAGATACCCTGCTGTTCTTCCAGCAGCACCTGCAGCTGCAGCAGCGCTGGCTGCTCGATGGCACGCACTACGAGCGCACCGCCAACCACTGGCTGGCCAACCAGGACCGCGAGAAAGAGGCCGTGATGGCGGTGCTGCGGCAGACCTATGGCGACGCCTCGGCCGCGTTGTGGCACCAGCGCTGGCGCATGTTCTGGATGGCCTGCGCCGAGTTGTTCGGCTACCAGCAGGGCCAGCAGTGGCAGGTGGCCCACTACCTGTTCAACCGTCCGTGATCACCCCACGTTCCTGGAGGAAGCCGTCATGTCCATCCGTGCTCTCGTTCCCCTGCTGGTTGTCGGCATGATGCTCGGCGGCTGCAGCGGCAACACCCGTCCGATCCCGCCCGTGGCGCACGTGGACGTGCCGCGCTTCATGGGCGATTGGTATGTGATCGCCCACATCCCCAGCCGGCCCGAACGTGAAGCGTTCGATGCCGTGGAGTCCTACGCACTGCGTCCGGACGGCCGCATCCAGACCACCTTCCGCTATCGCAAGGGCAGCTTCCAGGCACCGATCAAGACCATGCACCCGATCGGTACCGTCAAGGAGGGCACCGGCGGCGCCATCTGGGGCATGCAGTTCATCTGGCCGATCCAGGCCGAGTACGTGATCGTGGATCTGGATCCGGACTACAAGCAGACCATCGTCGGCCGCAGCAAGCGTGATTACATGTGGCTGATGGCGCGCACGCCCACGATCTCCGATGCGGACTATCAAGCGGCCATGACCCGCATCGCCGCGCTCGGCTACGACCTCTCCCAGGTACGACGCGTGCCGCAGTCCGGCAACGCTGAATAAGCCGTTCCGTGCCGCGCTTCTCAGGCCCTGAGAAGCGCGCAGGCGATACTGTTCCCATCGATCTCCCCGGTGCCTGCCTTGTGGCGGGCACCGCTGGAGAGGGTGCGTGGATCGGCCACGCACGGGCGGACAGAGGACGGCAACGTGGCGGACAAGTACTGCGATCTGGTCATGAAGGGCGGCATCACCAGCGGCATCGTGTATCCCAACGCGGTGCTGTCGCTGGCCCGTGAGTACCGCTTCAAGAGTATCGGCGGTACCTCGGCCGGGGCCATTGCCGCTGCCGTGGCCGCCGCGGCAGCGCTGGGCGATCGGCGCCGCCAGGCCGGGGAGCCGGTAGCGGCGACGGTGGGCTTTCCGGGGCTGGCCGACGTGTCGGCGCAACTGTCACGGCAAGGCTTCATCCACAGCCTGTTCCAGCCGGCGTATGGCGCGCGTACCGCGTACCGCCTGCTGGTGATGTTGACCGGCAAGGCTGGCCTGCCGCGCAAGGTCGCGTGTCTGCTCGCCGCGGTATTTGCGATCGCGCCACTGGAGGTGCTGCTGTCGCTGGCCGGCCTGCTGGGCATCGGCTACCTGGCCGGTGGCACCGACGGCATCTGGGCGACGTTGCTGCCCTCGCTGCTGTGCGCCTACGGCGCCGGTGTCCTGGCCTCGGCGCTGCGCGTTGCCCGCGTCGCCCGCCGCAACCTGCTCGGCCTGTGCAACGGCAGCACCCAGCCGAATGCCTCCGCGCCGGCGTTGACCGATTGGCTGCACACGCAACTGCAGGCCTTGGCCGGCAAGCCGCATGACCAGCCATTGACCTTCGGCGATCTGCACACGGCTCAACGCTATCCTGGCGAGCCCAGCGGTGCGCACGCCATCACGCTGCAGATGATCACCACCTGCGTGTCGCACAGTGAGCCGCGCACGCTGCCGTTCAACGCGGCGCATTTCTGGTTCCTTCGCGAGGAGTTCACGCAGCTGTTTCCCGCCAGCGTGGTCGAGTGGCTGGTTGCACGGGCCGGCGCGCCGGAGCAGGTGGACGGGCGCGACTACTACCGCCTGGTCGATGGCGAGGACCTGCCGGTGCTCGTCGCCACCCGGATGAGCCTGAGCTTCCCGCTGCTGATCAGCGCGGTGCCGCTGCACGAGCCGGCCCGTCGCGAGCGCCGCTGCGAGCCCGTGGCGGATGCCGAGCCACCGCGCGATAACACCAACGTGGCTGACAGCATGGAAGGGCTCACCAGTGGTGGCCAGAGCTGCGGCCCGGTGATCACCGCCTTCCGTGTGTGCTGGTTCTCCGATGGCGGGATCAGCAGCAACTTCCCGATCCATCTGTTCGACGCCGCGTTGCCGCGCTGGCCCACGTTCGGCATCAATCTCGTCTACGCGCAGCCTGCTGACGCCGTGAGCGTGGTGGCGGAGGGCGACGCGCATGCGCGCGCGGAGCAGGCCGTGTTCCTGCCCACCGAGAACCGCCATGGCTGGCAGCGCACCTACCAGTCCATCGCGCAGCCGATGGCCGCGGCGGAGATGTCCGGTTTCCTGTTTTCGATCGTATCGACCATGCAGAACTGGCGCGATGTGCTCCAGGCGCGTGCGCCGGGGTACCGCGACCGCATCGTGCATGTCGCGCTGGAGGGCGACGAAGGCGGCATGAACCTGGACATGCCACAGGCTGTGCTCAGCCGCATTGCCGACAAGGGCAGCATCGCCGGGGAGCGCTTCTGCGATTTCTCTTTCGCCAACCACTACTGGATCCGCTGGCGCAATCTGGCCTCGGCCTACCAGCGCTACACGCTGGATGTGGCGCGCACCGATGACCCTGCGCAGCGCGTCACAGCGTACGAAGGGGCCTATCAGAGCGTCGCCACCGGCACACCGCCTCCGCCGTCGTACCGCCTGAGTTCGGAAGACAAACGCCGCGAATCGCAGCAGCTGTGGCGGCACATGGTCGAGCAGGGCCAGACCTGGGAAGACCTCGGGCCGGACCTCACCGACGGCGCGCCGCGGCCGCTGCCGCAGATGAAGGTCACACCGATCTATTGAGGGTTTCCGCCACCCGGTAGAGCCGGCCATCGGCCGGCACGATCCAACCACCACCGGACCGCATCAGCCGCGCCCCGGCAGCTGCGGGAACGCGCGCTGCATGCAATCCTCGCGCGGGCATACGCGGCAGCCCGGGCCGATCGAGACCGAGTTGCCCGGGCTCTGGATATCCAGCCCGCGCGTGTAGATCAACCGCTCGGCATGCTGCAGATCGCAGCCCAGCGCCACCGCGAAGGTCTTGCGTGGCTGGCCATGCCCGATCGGCCCACTGCTCACCTGCCGCGCCAACCAGAAGTGACGACGCCCGTCCGGCATGCGCGCGGTCTGGGTCAATACACGCCCGGGTTGGTTGAAGGCTTCGTACACGATCCACAATGGGCACGAGCCACCCACCTGCGAGAAGTGGAAATCGGTGGCCGAATGCCGCTTGGAGACATTGCCCGCACGGTCCACGCGGATGAAGAAGAACGGCAGGCCCGGCGCACTGCGCCGCGCCAGCGTGCTCAAGCGATGGCAGACCGCTTCGAAGCCCACGCCGAAGCGATGGGCCAGGGCATCGATGTCGTAGGCACTGTGCTCGGCGGCGCGCAGGAACTGCGCATACGGCATCACCAGCGCCCCGGCGAAGTAGTTGGACATGCCTATCCGCGCCTGCGCGATCTGCTCCGCTTCGCCGAAGCCCGCACGGGCGATCACCGCATCGATCTGCGCCGCATAGCCGAGCAGGGCCAGCTCGGCCGCCATCTGGAAGGCCTGCTGGCCCGGCTCCAGGTAGTCGGGCAGCCACAAGGTGCGGCTGCCGCCGTCGTAGACGCGCTTCTCGCGCCCGGGCTGCAGCGGCCCCACTTCCACCAGCACGCCATGGCGGTCGGCCAGCAGCTGGCGCAGGCGCGGCGCCACATGCCCGGCCACCAGCCCCCATTCGCCGAACAGCTGCTCGGCCAGGTCATCCAGCTCGGGGATGTGGTTGTGCATGCGGTTGAAGAAATCGCGCACCTGGTCGCCCGCGGGCAGTGCCTGCCCGGCATGCACATCGCCCAGCTGGAACTCCAGCGCGGCGGCATGCTCGCGCAGCATCAGGTGGCGGCGGTGCAGGTCGAGCAGGGCGCGGCTGATCTGCGGCAGGTTGCCGGCCATCGCGCGCAGCTCGGTGCTGCTCACATCCGCCAGGCCCAGGTCCCGCAGGGTCTCGCCCAGCGATTCCTGCAGCGCGCCGGGGTCATCGACCTCGAACAGCTCGCTGACGTCACCCAGCACCTCACGCAGCTTGCCCTGCACCGCCGGAGTCAGCGGCCGCTTGTTGCGCTCGATCTGGTTCAGGTAGCTGGCCGACAGCCCCAAGGCCTTGGCCAGCGCCAGCTGGCTGTAGCCGCGCTGCTCGCGCAGCTTGAGCAGGCGCAGGCCGATCTGGCGTTGGACGGGCTGGCTATTCACAGAATTCACAAGAATCGTAGCGGGCATTGGCCAGATTAAGCGTATACAGGCCGGAAATCGAGGGTGGCACTGTGAATAATGCCAACAACTTTCGACCCGCCGGGATTGTCCATGACTGTTGCAGCGCCCCGTATCCGCATGTTGATCGATGGCCAGTTCATCGAATCGACCAGCTCGCATTGGCAGAACGTGGTCAACCCGGCCACCCAGGACGTCCTGGCCCAGGTCCCGTTCGCCACCCCCAGCGAAGTCGACGCCGCCGTCGCCTCGGCCAAGGAAGCGTTCAAGACCTGGCGCAAGACCCCGATCGGCACCCGTGCGCGCATCTTCCTGAAGTACCAGCAGCTGATCCGCGAGAACATGAGCGAGCTGGCCCACATCCTCAGCGCCGAGCAGGGCAAGACCGTGCCGGATGCCGAGGGCGATGTGTTCCGTGGCCTGGAAGTGGTCGAGCACGCCGCCGCGATCGGCAACCTGCAGCTCGGTGAGCTGGCCAACAACGTGGCCAACGGCGTGGACACCTACACCCTGCTGCAGCCGCTGGGCGTCTGCGCGGGCATCACCCCGTTCAACTTCCCGGCGATGATTCCGCTGTGGATGTTCCCGATGGCCATCGCAACCGGCAACACCTTCATCCTCAAGCCTTCCGAGCAGGACCCGATGGTCACCATGCGCCTGGTCGAACTGGCGCTGGAGGCGGGTATCCCCAAAGGCGTGCTCAACGTAGTGCACGGCGGCGAAGACGTGGTCAACGCGATCTGCGATCACCCGGATATCAAGGCGGTGTCCTTCGTCGGTTCCACCCGCGTCGGCACCCACGTGTACAACCGCGCTTCGCTGGCCGGCAAGCGCGTGCAGTGCATGATGGGCGCCAAGAATCACGCCGTGGTGCTGCCGGACGCCAACAAGGAACAGAGCCTCAACGCGATGGTCGGTGCCGCCTTCGGTGCGGCCGGTCAGCGCTGCATGGCCGCCTCCACCCTGGTGCTGGTCGGCGAAGCACGCGAGTGGGTGCCGGACCTGGTGGCCAAGGCCAAGACGCTGAAGGTCAGCGGTGGCAGCGTCGCCGGTACCGATGTCGGCCCGGTCATCTCCTGCGCCGCGCGTGAGCGTGTCGAAGGCCTGATCGCCTCGGGCGTGGAGCAGGGCGCCAAGCTGGTGCTCGACGGCCGCAACCCGCAGGTCGATGGTTTCGAGAAGGGCAACTTCGTTGGCCCGACCATCTTCGCCGGCGTGACGCCGGGCATGCGCGTGTACGACGAGGAAATCTTCGGGCCGGTGCTGGTGATCCTGGAAGCGGACACGCTGGAGGATGCCATCGAACTGATCAACGCCAACCCGAACGGCAACGGCACCGCGCTGTTCACCCAGTCCGGTGCGGCCGCCCGCAAGTTCCAGGAAGACATCGACGTCGGCCAGGTCGGCATCAACGTGCCGATCCCGGTGCCGGTGCCGCTGTTCTCGTTCACCGGCTCGCGTGCCTCCAAGCTCGGCGACCTGGGCCCGTACGGCAAGCAGGTGGTGATGTTCTACACCCAGACCAAGACGATCACCTCGCGCTGGTTCGATGACGAGACGCTGGGTCATGGCGTCAACACCACCATCAGCCTGAAGTAAGCAACAGCAACAACGGAGTTCGACCATGAGCCACTCGATGACGACGGAACTCGACGAAGCGCAGCAGGCCTATAGAGAGGCAGCGCGTGACTTCGCCCAGGCCGAACTGGCGCCGCACGCCGCGCGATGGGATGCGGAGGGCATCTTTCCGCGCGAGGCGATCGCCAAGGCAGGGGAACTCGGGTTCTGTGGGTTGTACATGGACCCCGAGGTCGGTGGCAGCGGCTTGAGCCGTCTGGACGCCGCCGTCGTCATCGAGGAGCTCGCCAATGTGGACCCGTCCACGGCGGCCTATGTCAGCATCCACAACATGGCGTCGTGGATGGTGGCCAAGTGGGGCCAACAGAGCCTGCGTGCCGCGTGGGGTGCAGACCTCTCGTCCGGCACCAAGCTGGCCTCGTACTGCCTGACCGAGCCGGGTGCCGGCTCGGACGCGGCCTCGCTGAAAACCAGCGCGGTGCGTGACGGCGACCATTACGTACTCAACGGTTCCAAGGCCTTCATCTCCGGCGCCGGGGCCACTGAACTGCTGGTGGTGATGGCGCGTACGGGCGGTCCAGGCGCAGGTGGCATCAGTGCGATCGCGGTGCCGGCCGACCTGCCGGGCATCAGCTACGGCCGCAAGGAAGAGAAGATGGGCTGGAACAGTCAGCCCACCCGCGGCATCACGTTTGAGAACGTGCACGTGCCGGTCAGCCATCTGCTCGGCGAGGAAGGCAGCGGTTTCAAGCTGGCCATGAAGGGCCTGGACGGCGGCCGCATCAACATCGCCGCGTGCTCACTCGGCGCGGCCCAAGGCGCTCTGGATGCCGCCCGCCGCTACATGGGCGAGCGCCGCCAGTTCGGCAAGGCGCTGTCGGAGTTCCAGGCGCTGCAGTTCAAGCTGGCCGACATGGTCACCCAGCTGGTCGCCGCCCGGCAGATGGTGCACACCGCCGCGCGCAAGCTTGATGCCGGTGCCAGCGATGCCAACGTGTGGTGCGCGATGGCCAAGCGCTTCGCCACCGATGCCGGTTTCAACATCTGCAACGACGCGCTGCAGATCCACGGCGGCTACGGCTATATCCGTGAATACCCGATCGAACGGCTGCTGCGCGATTCGCGCGTGCACCAGATCCTGGAGGGCACCAACGAGATCATGCGTGTGATCGTGGCCCGCCACCTGCTCAACACTGAAGAGGAACTGCGATGATGGAGTGGCGCCAGCATGATCATGTCGGTCTGAAGGTCGAGGCCGATGGCCACGTTGCGGTCATCACCCTCAACAACCCGCCGGCGCACACCTGGACCGTACACAGCCTGTCCGCGCTGCGCGATCTGGTCGGCGCGCTCAATGCGGACCGCGATATCTACGCGCTGGTGATCACCGGTGACGGCGAGAAGTTCTTCTCCGCCGGTGCCGACCTGAAGCAGTTCGCCTCCGGCGACAAGGCTGCCGCCCGCGAAGCCGCACGCCGCTTCGGCGAAGCCTTCGAAGCCCTGTCCGGATTCCGCGGCGTGTCGATCGCGGCGATCAACGGCTACGCGATGGGCGGCGGTCTGGAATGCGCGCTGGCCTGCGACCTGCGCATCATTGAAGAACACGCCCAGGTGGCGCTGCCGGAGGCCACCGTCGGCCTGCTGCCGTGCGCCGGCGGCACTCAGAACCTGCCGCGTCTGGTTGGCGAAGGCTGGGCCAAGCGCATGATCCTGCTCGGCGAGCGCATCGATGCGGACACCGCACTGCGTATCGGCCTGGTCGAAGAGAAGGTCGCCAAGGGCGAAGCCAAGGCGCTGGCCGTGGCATGGGCGCACAAGGCCGGCAAGCAGAGCCCGACCAGCATCGCCGCGTGCAAGACGCTGGTGCAGGCCACCCGCACCGGTACCCACGCCTCGGCGCTGGTGGCTGAGCGCGAAGCCTTCGTCGATCTGTTTGACAGTGCTGACCAGGCCGAAGGCGTGAACGCCTTCCTGGAAAAGCGCGCCGCGCAATGGAAAAACGCATGAGCACCGCCGCCGCCCATGACGAGGCGCCGGTGCTGTTCGAAGAGCGCGCCGCCGGCAACGGCACGCGCATCGGCATCGCGACGCTCAACGCCGCGCGCACCCTCAACGGGTTCTCGCTGCCGATGGCGCATCTGCTGCGCGAGCGGCTGGAGGCCTGGGCCGTTGATGACGGCATCGCGCTGGTCGTGCTGCAGGGCGCGGGCGAGAAAGCCTTCTGCGCCGGCGGCGACCTGCACAGCCTGTACCGCAGCATGGTCGACTACCGCGAGAGCGGAAAGACCGACATCCGTGACAACGCCTACGCCGCTGAATTCTTCGACGTCGAGTACCGCGTCGACTACGCGATCCACACCTACCCCAAGCCGATCCTGTGCTGGGGCCATGGCATCGTCATGGGCGGTGGCATCGGCCTGATGTCCGGCGCCAGCCACCGCGTGGTCAGCGAGCGCTCCAAGCTGGCGTTCCCTGAGATCACCGTCGGCCTGTTCCCGGACGTGGGCGGCAGCTGGCTGCTGCCGCGCGTGCCCGGCCACGGCGGCCTGTTCCTGGCCCTGACCGGTGCGCCGCTCAACGCCGGCGATGCGATCTACGCTGGCCTGGCCGATATCCACATCGCCGAGGCACAGCGCGAGACCGTGTTCAACGCGCTGGCGGACGTGCACTGGAGCCGCGAGGCCAAGCGCAACCACGAACAGTTGACTGCGCTGCTGCAGCAGCACGCCAGCGATGCGGCCACCGGCCCGCTGCTGCGCAATGCCGCCACCGTGGATGCGCTGTGCGCCGGTGACGACGTCGGCGCCATCGTCGAGGCGATCCTTGCCCTGGAGACCGAGGACGCCTGGTTGAAGAACGCGCAGGCCACGCTTGCTGCCGGTGCACCCGGCTCGGCGCGGCTCGCGTTCGAGCTGCAGTACCTGGCCGAGGGTGCCTCGCTGGCCGAGGTCTACCGCATCGAGTACATCGCAGCCCTGCACGCGGCCGCCCATGGCGATTTCGCCGAAGGCATCCGCGCGTTGCTGATCGACAAGGACCGCAACCCCCAGTGGCAGCCGCGCACCCTGGCGGACGCCACGGCCGAGTGGGCCCGCACCTTCTTCGTTTCGCCGTGGTCCGATGCCGCGCATCCGCTGGCCGACCTCGGTGCCACCGTCCCTGAAAGGAGCCACGCATGAGCCGTATTGCATTCATCGGGTTGGGCAACATGGGTGGCCCGATGGCCGCCAACCTGGCCAAGGCCGGTCACGCCGTGCGCGTGTTCGATCTGGTGCCCGCCGCTGTGCAGGCCGCCGTCGATGCCGGCGCCACCGCCGCCAGCTCGGCGCTGGATACACTGACCGACGCAGAGATCGTCATCTCGATGCTGCCGGCCAGCCGCCACGTGGAAGGGGTCTACCTCGGTGACGATGGCCTGCTGGCCGATATCCCGGGTGGCGCACTGGTCATCGATTGCAGCACCATCGCCCCGGCCACTGCCCGCAAGGTCGCCGAAGCGGCCGCCGCGCGTGGCCTGCAGATGCTGGATGCCCCGGTCTCCGGCGGCACCGCGGGTGCACAGGCCGGCACGCTGACCTTCATCGTCGGTGGCGAAGCCGAGGCACTGGAGCGTGCGCGCCCGCTGCTGCAGGCGATGGGCAAAAACATCTTCCACGTTGGTGCCAGCGGTGCCGGTCAGGTGGCCAAGCTGTGCAACAACATGGCGCTGGGCGTGATCATGGCGGTGACCGGTGAATCGATCGCGCTGGGCGTCGCGCACGGGCTGGACCCGAAGGTGCTTTCGCAGATGATGGCGGTCAGCACCGGCCGCAGCTGGGCGACCGAAGTGTGCAACCCGTGGCCCGGCGTGCTCGAAAACGCCCCGGCCTCGCGTGGCTACAGCGGCGGTTTCGGCAGCGACCTGATGCTCAAGGACATGGGCCTGGCGGTGGAAGCAGCGATGAGTGTCGGTGCCTCGATCCCGCTGGGCGAGCTGGCGCGCAACCTGTATTCGATGAATCACCAGGCCGGTCGCGGCAAGCTGGATTTCTCCAGCGTGGTGCAGCTGATCACGCACGACAAGTAAGGGAACAAGATGCATCCCGTGGGCTCACTCACGGGATCCACCGCGGTGGGATGGGCGGTTGCCAGACGAATCACGTCCGGCAGCCGCCCATTTTTTTTAGACCACCGTCAGCGTCACGTCGATGTTGCCGCGGGTCGCGTTGGAGTACGGGCACACGATGTGCGCCTTCTGCACCAGCGCTTCGACCTGCTCGCGCGGCAGGCCCGGGACCGAGATTTCCAGGGTGACTTCGATGCCGAAGCCGGTCGGGATCTGGCCGATGCCGACCTTGCCGGTGATCGCGGTCTCAGCCGGCAGAGCGACCTTGGCCTGGCCGGCCACATACTTCAGCGCGCCCAGGAAGCAGGCCGAGTAGCCGGCGGCGAACAGCTGCTCCGGGTTGGTGCCCGGGCCGCCCGCACCGCCCAGTTCGCGCGGGGTGGAGAGCTGGATGTCCAGCACGTTGTCGGAAGAGACGGCGCGGCCGTCGCGGCCGCCGTTGGCAGTGGCCTGGGCGGTATACAGAACGTTGGCAATGGACATGGGAATCTCCTGCGGAGTGAAAGGGGTGGGCCAGATGGCAGGTGTACTTTGCGCGCCTGGACCGTACTTGTGGCAACATTTCGTCCAGAAACCTTGATCTGGAGTCCGCCATGGTCGACCGACTGCAATCTCTGCTGGACCGTTTCGCGGTCTCTGCCGAAGTCTTCCACGCCGGCGCGCTGTGCGGCATCAACGATCTGCCGGGCGATGGCGAGCGTGGCCAGCTGCATCTGATCCGCGAGGGCCATGTGCGCGTCGAGCACCCGGACGGCAGCACGCTGCAGATCACCACCCCCAGCGTGCTGCTCTACCCGCGCCCGCTTGCGCACCGCTTCGTCACCGATGCCACGCGGGGCGCGGATTTCGCCTGCGCCAACCTGCAGTTCGAAGGCGGCGCCAACAACCCGGTCGCCGCTGCCTTGCCGCCGATCGTCTGCCTGCCGCTGGAGGGCTTGTACGGCGGCCAGCCGGTGCTGTCGCTGCTGTTCGAAGAAGCCTTCGCGCAGCGCTGTGGCCGCCAGGCCCTGCTGGATCGGCTGTTCGAAGTCGTGCTCATCCAGATCCTGCGCGCGCTGATGGAAAGCGGCCAGATCCGCGTCGGCCTGCTCGCCGGCATGGCCCATCCGCGTCTGCGCCACGCGCTGGTGGCCATGCATGAAGCACCCGCCGCCGAGTGGACGCTGGAGTCGCTCGCACAGCGCGCCGGCATGTCACGCAGCGCCTTCGCCGACAGCTTCCGCGACACCATCGGCAGCACGCCCGGGCACTACCTGCAGGGCTGGCGCACCCGTCTGGTCCAGCAGGCGCTGCGCCGTGGCCATCCGCTCAAGCGCATCGCGATCGATGTGGGCTACGGAAGTGAAGCGGCGTTGTCGCGCGCGTTCAAGGCGCAGACCGGGCAGTCGCCGCGGCAGTGGAAACAGGGCAACGTGGCGACCGAGCAATAACGCGATGCGCGTCGGCATCGCTCAGATCGCCCACTCCCGATCCGTCGTGAACATGATCGTCAGCCACCGATCCGGCGACTCCTCGCCCAGCGCCTCGCCGATCTCATCGCGCAACCGATCCCACTCGATCAGCGCCCGCGGCGGATCATCGGCGCGCACCACGAAGAACAGCTCGATCTGCTCACCGCGCCCGACCTTGGCCACGTAGCTGCGGAATTCCAGGAAGCCGTGCCTGGCCACGATGTCGCGCGCGACTTCGTCCACATGCGTCTGCAGATCCAGCGGCGTGATCAGCAAAATGTCCGACAGTGCCTGGCGCACCGTGCCCATCGGCGCGACGACCACGAACAGGCAAACCACCAGCAGGATCGCCGGATCGATGTACGGCACCAGCCACGCCCACTGCGTGCCGCCCAGCACATAGCCGCCGACGAAGGCGACCAGGTACGCGGCTGACATGCTGGCCGCGACCACCCAGTTCTTCGCATCGAGTGCGATGAAGTCCGAGCCGATCGACCGGTTCGCGCGGCGTACGAACAGTGCCAGCCCGGTTTCGGCCACGATCGAGATCACCGCGAACAGGATGGCCGGCCCGAGCGCGATCTCGCGCCCGCCGGACATCAGTGCATCCACCGCATTGACCGCGGCATACAAGGCCGCGCCAATCATCAACGTGCCGCTGACCCCGAGCACGATCGGCTCCAGATGCCAGAAGCCCATGGTGAAGCGCTGGTTCAAGCGCGACTGCAGGGTATCGACGTGAGTCGACAGGCTGATCAGGCGCACCACCAGCAGCGACAGCCAGGTCATCACCACGTCGATCAGGCCGTAGATGCCGTCGAAGATGATCAGCGAAGAGTTGGCGAGCAGACCGAAGGCCACCGCCGCGGCCGCCATCGCCAGCGACGCGGCGATCGACAGGCGCAGGACGCCTTGTTCGGTGGTGGGGTCGAAACTGGGCAGGCGGAACGAGGGCATGGATGCTTGGGAGGGACGTGCAGAGCTGCATTGTCTACTGTCATGGTTGCACGTGTGTACGTCGCGCGGGCTTTCGCGCGCGGGCGAGCTGTTCAAGCCCCGCCAGATCCACAATGTCGATTCTGCCGTATCCAACGCGGATCAGGCCTTGCCGCGACCACTGCGCAAGCTGCCGGTTCACCGTTGGCCTGGATACGCCGAGCTGCATCGCCAGCATTTCCTGAGAAAGGCGCAGCGCGCTGGACCCGGAGTGGGGAAAGTGGCCGATCACGGTGCGTGCCAGCCGGCACTCGAAGGATCGAAGGGTGGTGTCCTCGATCCATTCAATCGTCTGGCGATAGCGCGTGCAGACGAGTTGGCAGACGGCAAGA
Organism: Stenotrophomonas sp. K-6; assembly: GCF_056861555.1. Taxonomy (NCBI): domain Bacteria; kingdom Pseudomonadati; phylum Pseudomonadota; class Gammaproteobacteria; order Lysobacterales; family Lysobacteraceae; genus Stenotrophomonas; species Stenotrophomonas sp. K-6. The sequence goes on from NZ_JBSPUC010000004.1 coordinate 352,412, forward strand.
AGTGCCTCGTTATCCGACCGTATCAAGGCATGAAATGCAGTTGCCGTAACGGTCGCAATGCGGCATTCGCCATGAGCGACGGCGGTAAAGGCGCGGGCCTTCGCATCCAGAAGCGGTGCCTCGCCAAACCACTGGGAGGGTCCCAGAACGGCGACCAGCCGGTGATCCATCGCCTCACCTTCAACACCGACGCGGACGCATCCCTCAAGAACGCCGAACATGGCGGCCGGGCGGGAGCCCTGCTCGAACAGTGGCTGCCCGTCCTTCAGTCTTCGCACTACCGATGCGGCTTTGAACCGCTCGGCGATGTGGCTGGGGAGAGTGCCATCGGCTTGCATCGTTGGAATCCGGTCGGCCAATTGTTCAAGATTTACAGTTTAGACCACGCCTGGCGAGCATCATCTGCGCATCGGATAGCGCAGGAGGTGATTCATGTACGTGGGCCATTTCGCGATTGGTTTAGCCTTGAAGGCGCGATTTCCAAAGATCCCCACGCTGCCCTTGCTGATGGGGGTGGGATTCCTGGACATCCTCGATGGCCTCTTCATCATTCTCGGCTGGAACCACGTAACGCCCAACCTGCTGGCCGGCCCCTATCTGTTCTTTGATCTGACCTTCATCGACTGGGACCATTCGCTCGCCGCCGCGCTGTTGTGGTCCTGCGTCTGGGGCGCGTTTTTCCTCAACGACAAGCGGGTCGCTGCATTCGCCTTCGTAGCGTGCTTCTCGCATTTCCTCGCGGATTGGCCGATGCATAACGCCGATCTGGCCCTCTATCCCTTCTCGACCATGCATCTGGGCATGGGGATGTGGGGGAAGCTGGGCACGATGTCCTGGATCATCGAAGGGCTGTTCGTCGCGGTACTTGCCGGCTATGCGTACCTGTCGAGCATGCGCCGGGGCGTCGACCTGCGCTGGCCGATGGTGGTGATGGTGCTCGCTTTCATCAACCTCTCGCCGTGGTTGTCGCCCATGAAGCATGTCGCCACGCTGGGCCAGCCGTCTGCCACGCTTGTTCACGGCGCGCTGGTCACTTCCGGGTTCGTGATTCCCGGTGCCTTGTTGACGTGGCTGATCAACAAGGCAGAGCGAAAGGGTGCCGGAGCGCACTAAGGGCAGTATTCATCGGAAGCGGGTAAACTATTGATTGCGCTGGCAATGCCAGTGAATCCAGATGCACCTGCAGCCGATGACCCTCCAGCCCGCCACCGACGCCGCCGCGCGTTACGCCGCCTCCCTGCGCCTGTCCGTCGCCCCGATGATGGACTGGACGGACCGCCATTGCCGGTACTTGCACCGGCTGCTGGCACCGGGCGCGCGGCTGTACACGGAGATGGTGCACGCCAACGCGGTGATCCACGGCGACCGTGAGCGCCTGCTGGGCTTCGACGGCAGCGAGCATCCGCTGGCCCTGCAGCTCGGTGGCAGCGATCCGGCCCTGCTGGCCCAGGCCGCGCGCATCGCGCAGGAATGGGGCTATGACGAGGTCAACCTCAACTGCGGCTGCCCCTCCGATCGCGTCCAGGCCGGGCGCTTCGGTGCCTGCCTGATGCGCGAACCTGCGCTGGTCGCCGAGTGCGTGGGCGCGATGGTCGCTGCGGTGGACATCCCGGTCACGGTGAAGTGCCGCTTGGGCGTGGATGACGACAACGACTACGAAACGTTCTTGAACTTCGTCGATCAATCGGCCAACGCCGGAAGCGCGATGTTCGTGGTGCATGCCCGCAATGCGTGGCTGAAGGGCCTCTCGCCGAAGGAAAACCGCGAAGTGCCGCCGCTGCGTTACGACTGGGCGCACCGTCTCAAGACCGACCGTCCGCAGCTGCAGATCGTCCTCAACGGCGGCTTGGCCACGGTCGAGGCCGCGCAGGCCCAGTTGCCGGCGCTGGACGGGGTGATGCTGGGCCGCGCCGCCTACCACGACCCCTACGTGCTGCATCAGCTGGAGGCCGCCCAGACCGGTGCCCCGCTGCAATCGCGCGAGGCGCTGCTGCGTGCCATGCAGCCCTATATCGAAGCCCAGCTGGCCCGTGGGCTGGCGCTCAAGCACATCACCCGCCATCTGCTGGGCCTGTTCCACGGCCAGCCGGGCGGCCGTGCGTTCCGCCAGATCCTGAGCGAAGGCTCGCACCGGGTTGGCGCCGACTGGAGCCTGATCGAGCAGGCGCTGGCGGTGACCCGTGCCCAGGCGGAGCGCGTCGCGGCGTGAGCCGCGTCACCTTGTCAGCTTGACAAGGACCCCGGTTTAGCCGCCAATGTTCACTTAGATGAACAAAGCGGGGAGGCAGGCGGAAAAGTTCAGACCGGATTCACTGGCTAAAACCAAGAATTCGCTAAAGATTCGTAAAGCGCCGGCCCGGGCTGGCGGTTGCCGATTCACAACTTTTGAACGTTTAGCCGCGCTCCGCTAGGATCAGACCGATGTTCTCCGTGACCCGCCACCGCCGCATTGCCGCCTTCGCCCTTCTGGCGACGGGCGCAGCTGCCTCCACCAGTGCGTGGGCGCAGATGCCGCCGCCGGAAGCGGCCCGTGCCGAGATGATGCGTACGGCCGAACGCGGCGGTCCGCAGGAGCGCTCGCTGTCCGATGCGGTGCGTCGCGTGCAGCGGACTACCGGTGGACACATCCTCGGCGCCGAGCGCGTGCCCTTCGATGGGCGCGATATCAACCGGGTGAAGTACATGGATGATCGCGGTCGCGTCCGCTATATGGACGATCCGGCGACATCGCGTTCACAGCCCCGCACGCCGCGCTCGGATATGTCATCACTACGCGGCGATAACCCCTGAACAGGGATAGTTGTCCGCAGTCATCTGCATTACCCACTGGCCCCATGGGGCCATACCCAGGACACTAGGGAGAGTTCATGCGTATCCTTCTGGTCGAAGACGAAGCCCCGCTGCGGGAAACACTGGCAGCCCGGCTCAAGCGCGAAGGCTTTGCCGTCGATGCTGCGCAGGACGGTGAGGAAGGTCTGTACATGGGCCGCGAGGTTCCGTTTGATGTCGGCATCATCGATCTTGGCCTGCCCAAGATGTCGGGCATGGAGCTCATCAAGGCCCTGCGCGACGAGGGCAAGAAATTCCCGGTGCTCATCCTGACCGCGCGTTCGAGCTGGCAGGACAAGGTCGAGGGCCTCAAGCAGGGCGCCGACGATTACCTCGTCAAGCCGTTCCATGTGGAAGAGCTGCTGGCCCGCGTCAATGCGCTGCTGCGCCGTGCCGCCGGTTGGAGCAAGCCGACGCTGGAGTGCGGCCCGGTCGCGCTCGATCTCGCTGCGCAGACGGTCAGCGTCAACGGCAGCAACGTGGATCTCACCAGCTACGAGTACAAAGTGCTCGAATACCTGATGATGCATGCCGGTGAACTGGTCTCCAAGGCCGACCTCACCGAGCACATCTATCAGCAGGACTTCGACCGCGACTCCAACGTGCTGGAGGTCTTCATCGGCCGCCTGCGCAAGAAGCTTGATGCCGACGGCGAACTCAAGCCGATCGAAACCGTGCGTGGCCGCGGTTACCGTTTCGCCATTCCGCGCAACGAAGGCTGAGCTGCGGCTGGCGATAGATGATGTCCGGCCGTCTGTGGTTCTTTAAACGCTGGCGGCCGCGCTCACTGCAGGCGCGCCAGCTGTTGGCCGCCTCGGTGGGCCTGGTGGCCTTCCTGGCCCTGGCCGGCTACGCGCTGGACGCGGCCTTCGCCGATACCGCGAAAGCGAATCTGCGCGAGCGGCTGAAGAACTACGCCACCGCGTATGCGGCCGGCATCGACTTCACCCGTGACCGCTCGCTGTACATCCGCGAGCAGCCACCGGATCCGCGTTTTGACGTCCCGGGCAGTGGCCTCTACCTGCAGGTCGTAATGCCGGACGGCAAGGGCAACTCCATGTCCGCCGAGGGCCCGATGCTGCCCACCGTGGGCGGCGGCATGCTGGCCCCGCGCCAGGAAGTCTTCGAAGGCCCGTTGCCGATGATCCAGATCGATGGCAGCGAGGGCTCGGCCTACCGCTATGGCATGGGTCTGGTCTGGGATGCCGACGCCGACCCCGCCACCGAATTCCCGTACACGATCTACGTGCTCGAAGACTCGCGCGCGCTCGGCGCACAGCTGCGCGTGTTCCGCGGGCGCGTGTGGTTCTACCTTGGCGGCATCGGTCTGATCCTGCTGCTGCTGCAGACGGTCATTCTGCAGTGGAGCCTGCGCCCGATGCGGCGCGTGATCAATGAGCTGACCAAGGTCCAGCGCGGTGAAACCGAGCGCATGAGCGAACGCCATCCGCGCGAGCTGGAGCCACTGACCGACAGCATCAACGCCTTCATCGAGAGCGAGCGCGAGAACCTCGAACGCCAGCGCAACACCTTGGCCGATCTCGCGCACAGCCTGAAAACGCCGCTGGCGGTGTTGCGCACGCAGCTCGACAGCGGCGCACGCGATGAGGATCTGCGCGAAGAGTTCGACGTCCAGCTGCGGCGCATGAACAACCTGGTGTCCTACCAGCTGGCGCGCGCGGCTTCGTCCGGGCACAAGCTGTTCTCCGCCCCGCTGCCGATCGAATCCAACGCCGAAGAAATCGTGCGGGGCCTGGAGAAGGTCTACGCCTCCAAGGGCGTGCTGTGTGAATTCGATATCGACCCGGCCGCGCGTTTCCACGGTGAGCCTGGCGATCTGCAGGAACTGCTCGGCAACCTGCTGGAGAACGCCTTCAAGTGGGCCAGGCGCCGCGTGCTGCTGACCGCGCATCCGTTGCCGGCACCCGGTGCGCGTCGCGCGGGGCTGGTGCTGTCGGTGGATGACGATGGCCCGGGCATCGCACCGGAAGACATCGCCAAGGTGCTGCAGCGTGGCGTGCGTGGCGATGAGCGCGTGCAGGGTCACGGCATCGGCCTGTCGATCGTGCAGGACCTGATCAAGGATTACCGCGGCGAACTGCAGGTGAAGCGTTCGCCGGAGCTGGGTGGTGCACGCTTCGAAGTGAAGCTGCCGCCGGGGCCGTAACGCGTCACCGCATCAGCGGTGACGGACCATAGAACCGCTGCAGATGCCCGGCCACCGCCGGCATCTCGCGCGCGAGCAGTGCCGGTGCGGAGAAGTGGTACTCGCTGACCACGGCAAAAAACTCCTCTGGCGCCTCGGAGGCGTACGGATCGATCAGCGTCTCGCGGCCCTGATCCACCTCGGCGCAGAAGGCGTCATAGGCCTGCTGGAAATCCGCCGCCCATTGTTTCTGCCACGCGCGCGGCAAGGGCGGTGTGCCGTCGATCGCCCCGTCCAGCGCATCGATCTTGTGCGCCATTTCATGCACCGCCACGCAGAACCCGGCCTCCGGATCGGCGATGTCGGCCTGGATATCGGCCCACGACAGAATCAGCGGACCGCTGTCCCAGGATTCGCCGATCAGCGCATCGTCCCATTCGTGCAGCACGCCGGCCGCATCCACCTGGCTGCGATGCACGCGGAACGCCTCGGGATACACGATCAGCTGCGACCAGCCGCGCAGGCCGATCTCGCCCAGTTCCAGCAGTGGCAGGCAGCAGAGCGCGGCCAGCAACACGCCATCGGCGTCCTCCAGCTGCAGCTCGGCGGCTGGGCTGATGGTTTTCTCGTGCAGGAAGCGAGCCGCCAGGGCACGCAGGCGTTCGCGGCGGGCAGGGTCCAGCTGCTGCAGCCAGGCGGCGCGGCGGCAGGTGGTGTCCCAGAGGGTAGGGTCGATCTCGCGTGGCGTGCGGCGCAGCCAGCCCAACAGTTGTTCGATCAGCGGAACATACCCGGCAGGAAGCTGTGCCACTTCGGTGCGCGCAGGCGCGGCAGCACGTCGTCATCGCCACCACCGCCGGTGCTGGTACCGCTGCTGGCGCTGGGCTTCACCGTGGCCGGTGCCGCAGCCGCCGAAGCCGATGCCGGTGCGCTGCGCTCGTTCTCGTTGGCCGAGTAGACACACGCGCCGCGGCCCGCCGGGGTGAGCGCATCGGAAGCATGCGCGGCCAGCGGGGCCATCAGGAGGAGCAGGCAATGGGCGAACGGGCGCATCGTCAACATCCAGCGGCGGGTCAAGTTCTCGATTCTAGCCCGATTCGGCCGGGGGATTGGAAGGCCCCCGGGCGGGCGCTGGCGGCGGCTTTCCCGCATACTTTTCCCGTTTACCCGATGGAAGCTGCCGTGGACGACCGCCAACTGCTGGCCAAACTGGGCGCCGGGCGCCTGTCCGGCGACGCGCTGGCGCGTGAGCTGGGCCAGACCCGCGCCGCGATTTGGAAGCGGATTCAAGGACTTAGGGCGGCAGGCGTCGAGATCGACGGCCGCGCCGGTGACGGCTACCAGTTGCAGCAGCCGCTGGATCTGCTCGACGCCGAGACGATCCAGGCCGCGCTGCCGGCCGCTGTCGGCGGCCAGTTGACCTCCCTGCAGGTGGCCTGGTCGGTCGCGTCAACGAACAGTGAATTGCTGCGCTGCAGCGCGCCGGAGCGCGGGGCGATGGCCCTGCTGGCCGAGCGCCAGACCCGTGGCCGCGGTCGCCGCGGGCGGGTCTGGGCCTCGCCGCTGGCGGCGCATATCTACCTTTCGGTGCTGCGCGGGTTTGCCGGTGGTCTCTCGCGGCTGGGCGGGCTGAGCCTGGTCGCCGGGGTTGCGGTGGCCGAGGCGCTGCGCGAGGCCGGCTACCCCGGTGTGGCGCTGAAGTGGCCGAACGATCTCATCGTTGATGGGCACAAGCTCGGTGGTTTGCTGATCGAAGGCGGCGGTGAATTCGCCGGCCCGGCGCGCGCGGTGATCGGCCTGGGCGTCAACGTCCGGATGCCCGCTGCGTTCGCGGCGGAGATCACCCAGCCCTGGACCGATCTGGACACGCTCTCCGGCGCACAGACCTCGCGCAACGCGGTGGTCGCGCACATCATTGCCGCCCTGCTGCCCGCACTGGACGCCTTTGAGCAGGACGGCCTCGCGCCGTTCCTCGCGCGGTATGCCGCGCTGGACAGCCTGGCCGGACGCGAGGTGCAGGTGGAAGAAGGCGGCGTGCTGTTTGCCGGCACGGCGCTGGGTCTGGCCGACGACGGCGCGCTGCGTGTGCGCATCGACGGCAGCGAACGGGTTTTCCATGCGGGCGAAGTCAGCGTGAGGGCGCAATGAGCGACTGGTTGTTTGATCTGGGCAATTCGCGCTTCAAGTTCGCGCCGCTGCAAGGCATGCGCGCAGGCGATGTGCAGGCGTGGCCGCATGGTGCTGAAGCGATGCCGGCGGCAGCACTGGATGCGCTGCCGTCGGGCGACACCGCTTACGTTGCCAGCGTTGCCGCACGCTCGTTGACCGCCGCCATGCTGGATGTACTGCAGGCGCGCTTCCGCCATGTCCGGGTGGCGCGCACCGAAGCCGACTACGCCGGTGTGCGGATCGCCTATGCCGATCCCACCCGCTTCGGCGTGGACCGCTACCTGGCGCTGCTGGCCGTGGCCGCGCGTGGCCAGGCCGTGCTGATTGCCGGTGTGGGCACCGCACTGACCATCGATCTGCTGGATGCCGAGGGCCAGCATCACGGCGGGCGTATCTCGGCGTCGCCCACGACCATGCGCGAAGCCTTGCATGCACGTGCCGTGCAGTTGCCGGCGGCGGGCGGCGAGTACAGCGAGTTTGCCAATGACACGGCCGATGCGCTGGCCTCCGGCTGCGATGGGGCGGCGGTGGCCCTGATCGAACGCAGTCGTGTGCAGGGCGGCGAGCGGCTCGGCGCGTTGCCGCATCTGCTGGTGCACGGCGGCGGTGCGCCGGCCCTGCTGCCGCTGCTCGGCGATGCCGAATTCCAGCCCGCACTGGTGCTCGATGGGCTGGCCCGTTGGGCCGTGCATCAACCGCCGTCGGCAGGCTAGGATCAGCCGATGCTTACCCGTGCCCTGATCGTCGTCCTGGTCATCCTCAACCTCGGTGTCGCGCTGTGGTGGCTGCTGCGCGGCGAACCGGCCAGCGCACCGCCGGCATCGCCCGTCGGTGTGGCGCAGTTGGAAGTGCTGCCGAGCACGCAGGCGCCGCCGGCCACGGCGACGCCGCTGACTCCTGCGCCGGCACTGCAGGACGTCACGCCCGCCTCCGCGCCCGCGCCTGTGACACAGCCGCCGGTGACCACCGCCACGCCGGCCACCGCCCTGGCCGACACGCCTGCGCCAACGCCCGCTGCCAGCGTCCCTGCACCGCCCCCGGTGGCCACAGCGCCCACACCGGCCGCCGCACCCGCACCCGTCACCGCGACACCCACTCCCGCCCAATGCGTAAGCCTGGGGCCCTTCGCGGACCGCGCAACGGCCCAGGCCGCCCAGTCGCGCGCCGGGGGTGCCCTGCGTGGCGCCAAGCTGCGTGAGGTCGCCGATGCCGGCGCCACCCGCTACCGCGTGCTGCTGCCGCCCGCCGCCAGCCGTGAGGAGGCGCAGGCCACGGTCAAGCGCATCGTCGCGGCCGGGGTGAGCGACTACTACATCATTGCCCAGGGCGAGGACACCAACGCCATCGCGCTGGGCCAGTACCGCAATCGCGAAGGCGCCGATCGCCGCCTGGCCGCCCTGAGCGCCGCCGGTTTCAAGGCGACCATGGTCGCCAGCGGGGGCGATGGCAGCGCGCAGTGGTGGCTGGATGCGACCCTTGCCGATGGAACCGACCCCGCCGTGGCCCGCCAGCGCAGCGGCGCAGCTCAGCACCGCTCGCTGGAATGCGCGCGCTTGCGCTAGAATCCCGGCTCCGCGGCGGGTCATCCCGCTGCGATGCCCATGCCGGCATAGCTCAGTTGGTAGAGCAACCGCCTTGTAAGCGGTAGGTCCCCAGTTCGAATCCGGGTGCCGGCACCATTGATGCACGGTCGATGACGACTGCTGCAGCGCCGCGAGTCGTATGCCGCCGCGCTGGCTATGCTGGTCCTCTTTGCAATGGAGGCAACAGCGATGGCGATGTATTCCCCGGTTTCCCTGATTGGCGTGCCCACCGATGTTGGCGCAGGCCACCGTGGTGCGGGTCTGGGACCGGACGCCCTGCGCATCGCGGGCCTGGGTGATGCGCTCACCGCGCGCGGCGTGGACGTACGCGACCTCGGTAACCTGGCCGGTCCGCGCAACCCGTGGACGGCACCGGTGCAGGGCTACCGCCATCTGGACGAAGTGGTGGCCTGGAACCGTGCGCTGATGGAGGCCACCTACGCCGAGCTTCAGGCCGGGCGCATGCCGATCATGCTGGGCGGCGACCATTGCCTGGGGATCGGCTCGATCACCGCGGTCGCGCGCTGGTGCCGCGAGCAGGGCAAGGACCTGCGCGTGCTGTGGCTGGATGCGCATTCGGATTTCAACACCAGCGAGGTCACCCCGTCGGGCAACGTCCACGGCATGCCGGTGGCCTGCCTGTGCGGGCTCGGCCCGGACGCATTGACCCGGCTGGGTGGCGATGCCCCGGCGATCCGCCCGCAGCAGGTGCACCAGATCGGCATCCGTTCGGTGGACCAGGAAGAGAAGCGCCTGATCAAGCAGCACCAGGTGGATGTCTATGACATGCGCTACATCGACGAAGCCGGCATGAAGCGCACGATGGAGGCAGCGCTGGCCGGCATCGATGCCAACACGCACCTGCACGTCAGCTTCGACGTGGATTTCCTGGATCCCAGCATTGCACCCGGCGTCGGCACCACCGTGCCGGGCGGGGTCAATTACCGAGAAGCGCAGCTGGTGATGGAGATGATCGCCGACACCGGGCGCATGGGGTCGCTGGACATCGTCGAGCTCAATCCGCTGCTGGACAACCGCAATGCGACGGCCGAACTGGCCGTCGATCTGGTCGAAAGCCTGTTCGGGAAATCGACGCTGATGCGCGATTGAGAGCGCTTGGCTGAACCGCATTTTCCTGCGTTCACATCCGCTGCACGCCTCTCCAGCCAGATTGCACGTCACGCGGCGCTGTGTGTTTCGACCCACGGCGCTGCAGGTCAGGAAGGGGGGCTGCGCTGGCGTGCTCTCCTGACAGGCGGGACCGGATTTCGGTATTGAATTTGAACAACCAGGAGAACCCCATGAAGCGTGTTATCGCACTGATGCTGTTGTCGATGTTCTCGGTGGCCATGCTGTCCGGCTGCAACACCGTTGCTGGTGCAGGCAAGGATGTGCAGAAGGCCGGTGAATCGGTCGAAGACGCTGCCAAGGGCAACTGATCCGCGGATCAGCAGTCAACGGAAAAGGTCGGGAATTCCCGGCCTTTTTCATGTTCGCGCGATCGCAGGGTGGACGAGGTCGTAGTGAATCCATTCAAGCTCGTGAGCGTGTGTTTCATCGCCGCTTGACCGCATGCCAACGTGCACTGTCGCATTCTGATCCCACGGCGAGATGGCCGTTGCAATCAAGGATGCGAACCCATGAACAAAGACATCATTTCCGGCCAGTGGACGCAGCTCAAGGGCAAGGCGCAGGCCAAGTGGGGCGACCTGACCGACGACGATTTCAAGGTGGCCGAAGGCAATGCCGAATATCTGGCAGGGCGTCTGCAAGAACGCTATGGCTGGGCGCGTGACCGTGCTGAAACCGAGGTCCGCGACTTCGAAGCGGCCATGCGCAAGGATTATCCGGATTACCACTGAGTGGTGATCCAGTACGACGGATCAGCCGTCGGGGGTTGAAACCGGAACGGGCCGCGATAGCGGCCCGTTTTTTCTTGTGTCCTGCCCGGTATAGGCGGCGCTCAACGCTCGCCACGCAGCGGCGGCGGATCGGGCACGTAGCGGTTGGGGAACGCCTGCGGTTCATTCCGGGCGGGCGCCGGCTGCCGCGGAATGATGCCGCGCGCGATCAGATTGCGCTCGCTGTCGTAGCGGACCTGCACCTGCTGCGCCGGGTAGGGGGTGTCGCGCTCAAAAGCGGTGTTGCGCACGCGCGATGCCTCACGCTCGCCATGACCGGTGCCGAGCTGGGGTGCCGGTGCGGAGGAGCCGGTGACACGCACGCTTTCCAGTGAGGACGAGCGTGCCTGTGGGCGTGCCTTGGCATCGGCCGATCCCGCTCCCGCCGGGGCGACTGCCATGGACACCCGCCCGGCCTCATGGAAGACCGCCACACCGATCACGCCAATGTTGTCCGGGCGCCCGGTGCGGCCGGCGTAACTGCGCTCCGGATCGGTGAACACGAACTGGGCGACCTCCTCCGACGACTTGCGCCAGCCATGGATGTCCGTGGTCTGCCAGGGGTTGAGGACGTAGCCGGTCTGGCCGGGTGCGGCCACTTCACCGCTGATGGCATTGAGCCCATCCACCGAGAGCACCACCAGCACGCGCTCGGCGCTGCCGTTGCGCAGGCGCACGCTGTAACGGTGCCCCTGTTGCCCAGCCACCCAGCGCTGTGGGCCCTGGCGATACTGGGTCAGGGCCTTGCCGCTGTCGCGGTCGATCACCGTCAGGTGGACCGGACCGGTGTCGTAGCGCAGGGGGAGCCCGGGTTTGAAGCCGCACAGGGCCAGCACGGCCAGCAGGGGCAGGATCAGACGCTTCATGGCAGGGCTCCGCAGGGCAGGTGCAGTATCAAACGCACGGCCCAGGCAAACGGGGTTGAGCGTGGGCAGGTAAACTGGGGCGGTTCATTTGTCAGCACTGATTCCCCCATGACGACCCGCGTTCTTACTGGCATCACCCCCTCCGGCACGCCCCATCTGGGCAACTACGTCGGCGCCATCCGCCCGGCGATCGCCGCCAGCCAGGCCTCGGACATCGAGAGCTTCTTCTTCCTGGCCGACCTGCACAGCCTGATCAAGGCGCAGGAGCCTGAGCGCACCCAGCGCTCCACGCTGGAGATCGCGGCAAGCTGGCTGGCCTGTGGGCTGGACCCGGACAAGGTGTGGTTCTACCGGCAGAGCGACATCCCGGAAACCACCGAGCTGATGTGGTTCCTGACCGTGATCGCCAGCAAGGGCATCCTCAACCGCGCGCACGCCTACAAGGCCGCCGTGGACAAGAACCGCGAGGAGCAGTTGGATGACGACGCCGGGGTCAGCGCGGGATTGTTCATGTACCCGGTGCTGATGGCGGCTGACATCCTGATCTTCAAGGCCAACCGCGTGCCGGTCGGTCGCGACCAGATCCAGCACATCGAAATGGCGCGCGATTTCGCGCAGCGCTTCAACCACGTCTACGGCCAGGCGTTCTTCCCGCTGCCGGAGGTGGTGATCGATGAGCAGGTCGCCACGCTGGCCGGGCTGGATGGCCGCAAGATGAGCAAGAGCTACCACAACACCATTCCGCTGTTCGCCCCGCGCGCGGAGCTGAAGAAGCTGGTGTTCTCGATCCTGACCGATTCGCGTGCACCGGGCGAGCCCAAGAGCACCGAGGGTTCGGCCCTGTTCCAGATGTACCAGGCGTTTGCCACGCCGGAGCAGACCGCGGCCTTCGCGCAGGCCTTCGCCGACGGCATCAGCTGGGGCGATGCCAAACAGCAGCTGTTCGAGCGCATCGACAGCGAGATCACCCCGCTGCGCGAGCGCTATGACGCGTTGATGGCCGAGCCGGAAAAAATCGAGGCGCTGCTTCGTCGTCGTGGCCAGCAGCTGCGCGAACAGTTGGCCGTGCCGTTGCTCAAGCAGCTGCGTCACGCGGTGGGCCTGCGCGATCTGTCCACCGCCGGTGACGTGCCCAGTGAAGAAAGCGGGGCCGCACGCGCTGCACCGCCGCTGTTCAAGCAGTACCGTGAACAGGATGGCCGCTTCTACTTCAAGCTGCAGGCCAGCGACGGCACGCTGTTGATCCAGAGCGAGGGCTTCGATTCGCCGCGTGATGCCGGCCAGCTGATTGGCGTGCTCAAGCAGACCGAGCATGGCGACGGACTGCAGAGCGAATTGTTCAAGCTCGAGGCCGAGGTGGATGTCGTGCTCGCCGCATTGCAGGCACTGCGCGAGTAACCCCCGCCGCTGGCCGACGACCGGGCTATGGCATGATGCCCCTGCACGCCGCAGGGGCGTGTTCCTGCACGGGAGACTGCGATGGCCTGGTTGTCGTTGTTGTTGTTCCTGCCCTGGTTCGTGCTGCTGGGCACGCTGTACTGGCTGTTTCCCCGCCAGCCGCGTGGCACCGCGCGCCGCCTGTTCGACGGTGCCGCGCTGGTGCTGGCCTTCGTGCTGAGCATCCTGGCGATGCTGTGGGGCCATCACATCGGCGTGGTCCAGAACGATGCCGGACCCATCTGGCGACAAGTGCTCGCGGTGCTGTACGCGTACGGTGCGTTCCTGGCGGTGATGGTGGCCGCGGTGCTGCTGCGTGGGCCACTGCTGAGCGCGACTGCGACCAAAGCCGCATCGAAGCCGCTGCACTGATCGACGTAAGATGGAGGCGTTTCGCGCCAGGGAGGTGGTGATGCACGTCGACCCCAGCATTCATACGATCGACACCGCGTTCCAGCGCGATGACTTCGATGCCGCCTACCTGATCGTCGAGAACGGCCGGGCGGCCTTCATCGATTGCGGTACCGGTCTGGCCGTGCCGGCGATGCTCGCCGCGTTGACGCGCGCCGGCTGCACGCCGGAACAGGTCGACTGGCTGATCCTCACCCACGTGCACCTGGATCATGCCGGCGGTGCCGGCCTGCTGATGCAGCAGTTGCCCAACGCCACCCTGGTCGTGCATCCGCGCGGCGCGCCGCACATGGTTGATCCAACGCGGCTGATCGCCGGTGCCACCGAGGTCTATGGCGAAGCGGAAATCGCGCGCAGCTATGGGCCGATCCTGCCGGTCGCCGCCGACCGGGTCGTGATCGCCGAGGATGGGCACACCGTGGATCTGGCCGGCCGCCCGCTGCTGTGCGTGGATACGCCCGGGCACGCGCGGCACCACCTGTGTGTGTGGGATGCACGCAGCCGCAGCTGGTTCACCGGCGACACCTTCGGGCTGTCGTACCGCGAGCTGGACAGCGCGCAGGGGGCCTTCATCGTGCCGACCTCCTCGCCGGTGCAGTTCGATCCCGAGCCGCTGAAGCAGTCGATCGCGAAGATGCTGGCCTACGATCCACAGGCCATGTACCTGACCCACTACGGGCGCGTGGCACCGCCGCGGAAGCTGGCTGACGATCTCGTCGAGCAGATCGATGCGATGGTCGAGATCGGTCGCCAATGCGATGGTCGGCCGGATCGGCATCGCTGTCTGGTCGCAGCGCTGACCGCGCTCTACCTTGAGCGTGCGCAGGCCCACGGCTGCCCGGTCGACGATGAGGCGGTGACCCGGGTGCTGGCGATGGACATCGAGCTCAACGCCCAGGGCCTGGCCTGCTGGCTGGATCGCGACCGCCGCTAGTGCACGGTCACGAGGGTGTCACGTTACACTCTGGTGTCCCGTTTTCTGTCCTGGTGTCTGCCGTGAATCCGATGCGCATGCTGCTGCTGTCGTCCTGCCTGTTCGTGGGCGGCCTGGCCCACGCCGCCAATGACCTGCCCGGTGGCGGCATCGACCCGCAGGCCCTGTCGCGGCATGTGCGCATCCTCGCCTCGGACGAGTTCGAAGGCCGCGCCCCGGCCACACCCGGCGAAGAGCGTACGGTCCAGTACCTGATCGAAGAGTTCAAGAAGTACGGCCTGCAGCCTGGCGGCGTTGATGGCGGCTGGGTGCAGCCGGTGCCGATGGTGCGCGCACAGGTTGATGGCCCGGTGCGTGCGCAGCTGCGCCAGAAGGGCAAGCAACGCGCGCTGGCCAATGGCGAGGACGTGACCCTGCAGAGCCTGCGTCCGCAGGAGGCGGTGGCGATCAAGAACGCCCCGCTGGTGTTCGTGGGCTACGGCATCGATGCTCCCGAACGCCACTGGAACGATTACAAGGACGTCGACCTGCACGGCAAGATCGCCGTGGTGCTGATCAACGATGCCGATTTCGAGGCCGACCAGCCGGGCGCGTTCGATGGCAAGGCGGTGACCTACTACGGCCGCTGGACCTACAAATTCGAAGAAGCCGCGCGCCGCGGTGCGCAGGGCGTGCTGATCGTGCACGAGACCGCCCCGGCCGCGTATGGCTGGGCCACGGTGAAGAGCTCGGGTACCTCGCCGCTGTTTGATATCGAACGTACCCGCGAGCAGGCCCTGGCCCAGCACGTGCCGGTGCGTGGCTGGATGCAGCGCAGCCTGGCCGAGCAGCTGTTCCGCGACGCGGGCCTGGATTTCGAGGCCGAGAAGCGCCGCGCGATGACCCCGGCCTTCAAGCCGGTGGCCCTGGGCGATGCGCAGCTCTCGGTGGACTTCAAGCTCAAGCGTGAGCAGGTGATCACCCGCAACGTGGTGGCCAAGCTGCCGGGCGGCGCGCACGCCGATGAAGCGGTGATCTTCTCCGCGCATTGGGATGCCTTCGGTATCGGCCAGCCCGATGCCAAGGGCGACCGCATCCGTCGCGGTGCGATCGACAACGCCACCGGCGTGGCTACCGTGCTGGAGCTGGGCCGCGTCTTCGCCGCCGGCCCGCAGCCACAGCGCACGCTGTACTTCGTGGCGCTGACCGCCGAAGAAAAGGGCCTGCTCGGCGCCAGCTATTACGCCGCGCACCCGCTCGCCCCGTTGGACAAGACCGCTGCGGTGTTGAACATCGAGATGTTCAGCCCGGACGGCCCGACCCGTGATATCGCCTCGTGGGGCAAGGGCCGGGTCTCGCTGGAAGGCGACCTGGAGCGCGTGGCCAAGGCACGCGGCCGCACCTACTCGCCGGATCCGAATCTGGAGGCGGGCTTCTTCTACCGCGCCGACCACTTCGCCTTCGCCCGTCTCGGCGTGCCGGCGATCACCATCGGGCCGGGGCTGGACATGCGCGAGGGTGGGGTCGAGAAGGGCCGTGAACTGCGCGATGCGTATTTCGCCGCCTGCTACCACCAGGCCTGCGATGCCTGGACCCCGAGCTGGGACCCGAGCGGCCACGCCGCCGATACCCTGCTGGTCTACGACCTGGGCGCGGAGCTGGCCAACAGCCGTCGCTGGCCGCAGTGGGAAGAAGGCTCGGAGTTCCGCGCCGAGCGCGAGAAGAGCGAGTCCGCGCGCCGCTGATGCAGGGGTGGATTGCGGGATTGCCGCATCCGCCAGCAGAACCAAAGCCCCCTGAGTCAGGGGGCGGCCGCGTAGCGGCGGGGGTCTGGGTGCTGGTAAGAAGGGCCCGCGGTTTGCGCAGCAAAGCGTGGGGCGTCAGCGCGTATGCGATGACGCGGCCCCTACTTGCGCGTGCCATCGAGCCAGTTCGGGCCCTTGTTGGTCAGGAAGAACATGTAGACCACCAACGACACCGCGATGATCGCGGTGACATACACCGCGAACAGGTTCACCTGGCCGGTCTTCAGCGCGCCCTGGTACAGCAGCGGTGCAGTACCCCCGAACAGCGAGTTGGCCATCGCATAGCCGAAGCCCACGCCCAGTGCGCGAACATGGGTCGGGAACAACTCGGCTTTGACGACGGCGTTGATCGAGGTGTAGCCGGTCAGGATCACGAAGCCGATGCCCAGCACCAGGAAGGCCATGAACGGATCGTGCTGGTTGGGCAGCTCGGTGATCAGGTACCAGCTGTACAGCACACCGCCGACGCCGAAGAACACCAGCAGGCTCTTGCGCCCGACCATGTCCGACAGCCAGCCGCCGATCGGCTGCAGCACCATCAGGAAGGTCAGCACGCCGAGGTTGATGAGCGTGCCGGTCATGACGTCATTGCCCGCGAACGCACTCTGGATCATCTTCGGCCCATTGACCGAGTAGGTGTAGAACGCGACGGTGCCGCCGGCGGTGATCAGGAAGCACAGCAGCAGCGGACGCCACTGGTTGACGAACAGCTCACGCATCGAGCCGGAGGCCTTGGCACGGCCATCGCGTGCCGCTTCGATGGAATCGGACTGCAGGGATTCGTCCATGGTCCGGCGCAGCCAGAACACGACGATCGCACCGATGCCGCCGATGCCGAACGCCACGCGCCAGCCCCACGCGGAAATCTCCGGCTTGTCCCAGAAGGTCAGCATGCACAGCAGGGTCAACTGCGCGAGCACATGGCCACCGACGAGGGTGACGTAATGGAACGAGGACAGGAAGCCGCGACGCCCGGGAATGGCGGCCTCGGACATGTACGTGGCGCTGGTGCCGTACTCACCACCGGTGGCGAAGCCCTGCAGCAGGCGCGCGAACAACAGGATCACCGCCGCCCAGATGCCGATCTGCGACGCGGTGGGGGTGATCGCGATCATGAACGAACAGGCGGCCATCATCGTGACCGAGACCGTCAGGGCCAGCCGGCGGCCGTAGCGGTCGGCGAAGCGGCCGAAGTACCAGGCACCGATCGGACGCATCAGGAAGGTGGCAGCGAAGATCGCCCACACGTACATGGTGGAGTTCTTGTCGGCGGCCGAGAAGAACTGGGATTCGAAGTAGACCGCGAAGACCGAGTAGACGTAGACGTCATACCACTCGACCAGATTGCCGGCGGAGCCTTTCAGTGTATTGGAGATGGAACGCCGCAGGGCGGCCCGGTCGGAGGGTGCCGCGGTGGCGGGGACGGATGTACTCATACAGGGTAGGGGTCCTGGCGGGGAAGCGTTGATTGCTCTTGTTACCTTACCGCACGTCAAAAACCGGTGCGTGTCACGGATCACGATGCGGCCCGATGAAAACAGCGTGCCACCTCGACGCGTGCCGCGCCATCGGCAACGGCCTAGAATTCGTGTTCCCCCGCACCGTGGTGGCCCATGGCCGTCCTACCCGAATCCCCGTCGGTCGCTCCCCGCAGCGGCATGGTCATCCTGGCGCTGCTGCTGGTGTACGTGGTCTGGGGGTCCACCTATCTCGGGATCCGGCTGGCGCTGGAGGGTGGCGCACTGCCGCTGACGATGGTCTCCGGGGGCCGCTTCATCATCGCCGGCTCGCTGATGTACGCCGTGCTGCGCTGGCGCGGCTCGCCTGCCCCCACCAGACGCCAGTGGCGCAACCTGGCGATCATGGGCCTGACCATGCTGGTGCTGGGCAATGGCATGGTGGTGCTGGCCGAGCGCACGGTGTCTTCGGGGTTGGCGGCCACCGCGGTGGCCTCGGTGCCGCTGTGGATGGCCCTGTTCAGCGCGATGCGCGGGCAGAACGCCAGCCGCGGTGAGTGGCTGGGCATCGCGATCGGCTTCCTCGGCGTGGTCTGGCTCAACGCCGGCAGCAGCCTGACCGCCTCGCCGCAGGGCCTGATCCTGCTGCTGATCGCTCCGATCGGCTGGGCGTTCGGCTCGATCTGGGCGCGCGGACTGGATTTGCCCAGCCCGTTCATGACCGCTGCCGGACAGATGCTGTGCGGCGGCGCGATGCTGATCGTGCTCGGCCTGCTCAGCGGCGAACGGCCGACCACCTGGCCCAGCATGAATGGACTGCTGGCGGTGGCCTACCTGTGCATGTTCGGCTCGATCGTCGCCTTCACCGCGTACGTGTGGCTGCTGCACAACGTGCGCCCGGCGCTGGTGGCCAGCTACGCCTACGTCAATCCGGTGATCGCGGTGATCCTGGGCGTGATCATCGGCAACGAGCATTTCGGTGGGCGTGACCTGCTGGCGATGGCGGTGATCCTGGCCGGCGTGGTGGTGCTGACCCTGGCCCGGACGCGCACGAAGTGAGCCTGCCTGCACAACACAGCCTGCAGGAACAGCGCCGCGGCCTGGCGATCACTGCCTTCACCTTCACCCTGTGGGGCCTGGTGCCGGTCTACTGGCACCTGCTCAAGGCCGTGCCGTCGCAGCAGATCATCGCGCACCGCATCATCTGGAGCACCGTGCTGGTGGTGGCCTGGCTGCTGCTGAGCAACGGCCTGGGCTGGTGGAAGGCGATCGCGGCCCAGCCCCGCGCGCTGCCGACGCTGGCGCTGAGCAGCGTGGCGATTGCGTTCAACTGGGGCCTGTACATCTGGGCGATCAACGCCGGGCATGTGATCGAGACCAGCCTGGGCTACTTCATCAATCCGCTGGTGAGCGTGGTACTCGGCGTGGTGGTGCTCAAAGAGCGCCTGCGCCGCCTGCAGTGGCTCGCCGTGGGCTGCGCGGCCCTGGGTGTGGCATGGCTGACCTTCGATGCCGGAACGCCACCGTGGATCGCGCTGGGGCTGGCCTGTTCGTTCGGGCTGTACGGGCTGCTGCGCAAGATGATTTCGGTGGACCCGGTGGCGGGGCTTGGGATGGAGAGTCTGTATCTGTTCCTGCCGGCGATCGGGTTTGCGCTGTGGAGCGAGAACGGGCACGGCGGGGGGTTCTTCAGTGGTTGGGGCTGGCGCAACGATGCGCTGTTGATCTTCGGTGGTGCGGTGACGGCGTTGCCGTTGATCGGGTTTGCGTACGGGGTGAAGCGGATTCCGTTGTCGCTGGTGGGGATTCTGCAGTACATCGCGCCGAGTATCGGGTTGCTGTTGGGCGTGTTCTTTTTCCGCGAGCCGTTCGATACGGCCAAGGCGGTGGGTTTCGCGGCGATCTGGACCGGGCTGCTGCTGTTCATCGGCGACAGTGTGTGGCGGTCGCGGGCCGGTGGTGCGTTGAAGCGTTGAAGTCTTGAAGGCTGAAACGCCTGAAAGCGGGAGCCTTGGTTTGCTGGGCTGCTTGGCCAGGCGGGGTGTGGGTGGGTGCGCGGGACCCGCCGTGAACCCATCCATGGGGGCTCATATGCCGCCATCCATGGCGGCATATGGTCCCGCACACCCACCCACACCCCGCCTCCGACAGTGGGCTGGTGGCCAAGGCCAAGGCCAAAGCGAAAGGCGGCACGGCGCTGCGGCGCCATTGCTGCAGCGCCGAGCGTATTGATCCGGTGGAAGCATCGCCGGTCGAAGCGCAGCCAAGACGGAGCGCAGCCAAGCAGGTCGAGCGACTTGGAGCGGAGTCTGTGAGGCGAAGCAAAGCAACGCCGAGCCCATCAAGCTGGGCGGATCAACGCCGGGCAGATCAAACCCCGCAGCCGGGGTGCCGCATTTCCATTGCGCACCAGCCCACTGTCAAAGGGTGGGCACGGGTGGGTTGGCGGGACCGTATGCCGCCATGGATGGCGGCATACGAGCCTACATGGACGTACTTGCGGCGGGTCCCGCCAACCCACCCGTGCACGCCCAAGCCAGGGCGAATCCAACACTAAAGGCAGTTGCTCCAAGCGCTGTTGCTCCAAAGAGCTGTTGCTCTAAAAGCCATCGATCTAGAAGCCGTCGCTTCAAAACGGCAACGCAAAAAAAAGACGGCGCCCGAAGGCGCCGTCTCACTTCCACTCAGCGGCTTGGAGAGAGTAAGCCGCAGATCAGAAAAGGATGATCAGGCGAACCCGATCAGAAACGCTGCTGATACTTCATGTACATGTAACGGCCGATATCGAACCCACCGTAGTACGTGAAACTGCTGTTCGGCTGGCTGTACATGATCGGACCCTGATGGTCGAACACATTGTTCACACCCATCGAAACCGTGCCATTCCACGGCAGCACATAACGCACCTGGATATCGTGGAACGTGTTCGAACCCACCTTGTTGATGCCCTGGCGGCCCGTGTACGCCGAACTGAAGCCCGGATTGCTGCACTCCGTCGCGTACGCACAGTTCTCCTTCATGCTGGAGTAGTAACGCGCCGTCCAGCCCAGGCCGAAGTTGCCGAACTGATAATCCACATTGAGGTTCGACCGCACGCGGAAATTGCCTTCCCAACCCGTGTACTGACGCACCGGCGTGGTGTCGACGTTGTCGTTCTTGCGCTCCAGGTAATCCACGTACGTGGTGTTCCAGGAGACCGCGAACTTGCCGATCGCCAGCTCCGGCAGGCGGTAACGCACGGAGAGATCGTAGCCGGCCGTTTCCTGGTAGCCCGCGTTCAACAGCGTGCGGTCCAGACCGTTGACCTGACCGATCGTGCGGCCCGAACGGGCGCGCGTGAAGCGGTCGCACGCAGCGTCCACACCCAGCACGTAGCACTGGTTGAGCATGTCCGTGGCCGACTCACCGACGATCACGTCGTTGATGCGGATCTTCCACCAGTCCAGGCTCAGGTCCAGACCCGAGACGAACTCCGGGCTGTACACCACGCCCACGGTCCAGGTCTTCGCGGTTTCCGGCTTCAGTTCCGGATTGGAGCCCGAGCTGAAGTCCGTGCCACCCTGCTGGCCCGGCACCGTTGCGGCAGTGCCGTCTGCGGCGAGCTGGCGGAAGTTGGCCGGGACACCGTTGGCCAGGCAGCGTGCCAGCACCTGCGGGTTGTTGGCGGCCGCGCCGAAGCTGGTGTCGCACGGATCGGTGTACGAATCGCGCGTGCTGGTGGTGCCGCCGTACAGATCTTCCACGGTCGGTGCACGGAAGCCGGTGCCGTAGGTGGCGCGCACCAGCAGGCTGTCGATCGGCTTCCACTTCAGGCCGAACTTGGTGTTCGTGGTCGAGCCGAAGTTGTTGTAGTCCGAATAGCGACCGGCCATGTCCAGCGACAGCTCACGCGCGAAGGCCATGTCGGCCAGCAGCGGAACCTGCAGTTCCAGGTAGACCTCGTTGAGCGAGTAGTCGCCCTGGGTCGGCTGGCCGGTGGTGCCGGCGATCTGGCCGTTGCGGACCATCAGGTCCGGCGAGTAGCTGGCTTCTTCGCTGCGGTGTTCGACGCCCAGTGCGCCGAGGATGTCACCGGCCGGCAGGCTGAACAGCGAGCCGGAGATGTTCGCGCTGGCCACCTTGGTGGTGCTCTGCATCTTGTCGGTGAAGCGGGTGAACAGGAAGTCCTGCACGTCCTGGTTGCTCAGCGAACCCGGGCCGGTGTAGCCCATCGGGGCCAGCGGGTTCCACGGGGTGCAGCCGGCGATCACGCTGCCGACGCTGCCGCAATGGGCGACGTTGTTGGCATCCAGGAACGACGGGCCAACCGACTGGTTCACGTTCGGCTGGTACATGCTGCCCGTGCCGATGCGCTCGCCTTCATTGCGGTTGTACATGTAGCTGACGTTCCAGTCCCAGTACCGCGAACCGGTGTCGAAGCTGCCTTCCAGGCCCAGGCTGGCGCGCTTGGTGGTCAGGTTGTTTTCGGTGCCGCGCGGCAGCTCCTCGGTGCGGTGCGCAAAGGCAACGTCACGACCGAACGGATTGAACGCGCTGTCCTTGGACAGCAGCGCACGCGAACCGGTGCTCTGGTACGGGTAGCCGGCCAGCTGCTTGCTGGACTCGCGCTCGCTGTACAGCGCATCGGCGACCAGGCGCAGGTCATCGGTGATCGAGAAGCCACCGTTGGCGAACACCGACTTGCGCTGCAGACCGGTGAGCAGGCTCATGTTGGTCTTGGTGTTGGCGTCGTTGGCCTTGTCGGCCGGCTTGAAGTTGCCCAGCTGGGTCGGATCGCCGCCTGGGCCCACGCTGAGGTTGCTGCCGTTGACGGTCGCATAGCCCCACGGGGTGACGCCGCTCAGGCCGTCGGCGGTGTGGCGCGGACCGTTCGGGTACGCAGTGAACTCACGTGCGCCGCCCAGGACCGGATCTTCGTCGGTGTACTCGCCACCCACGGTGACCCAGCCACGGTCGAAGGTCTTGCCGAAGGTCGCGCTGTAGGCGGTCTTCTGGCCGTCGCCTTCGCTGTACTGGCCGACGTAGGCGCTGACTTCGGCACCGTCGAAGTTCTTGCGGGTGATGATGTTGACCACGCCGGCGATGGCGTCCGAGCCATACAGGGCCGAGGCACCGTCGGTCAGCACTTCCACGCGCTCAACGATCGAGGACGGGATCGAGGCCAGATCGGAGTAACCACCGGCGCTGACGCCCATGCGGCGGCCGTCGATCAGCACCAGGCTGCGTTCCGGGCCCAGGTTGCGCAGGCTCACGTACATGCCACCGAAGTCACGGCCCGATTCCAGCGAGGAAGCGCGGCTCATGCTCGGCGAACCGGCGGCGGTGACGTCCTGCAGGATGTCGGCGACGTTGACGTAGCCCTTCTTCTCGATCTCGGCGCGGTTCAGCGCGACGACCGGCTGGGCCGATTCAACGCTGGCCTGGCGGATGCGCGAGCCGGTGATCTCGATGCGATCGAGGTTGGTGGTGCCGTCATCGGCACTCTGTGCGAAGGCGGGGGCACTGCAGCTGGCGACAAGCGCGATGGCGATCGCGTTGCGCAGCGGATTGGTCTTCAAATACATCCGTGCGTTTCTCTTTCTCTGTAAAAACATTCGCCCGTTCGGGCGGCGTGGGGAACAACACACCACGACGTGGGGGGCGGGAGTCTAATGACTTTTCAAATTTTTTACTTTCATTTGAAAGCGAAAAAAGGGCTGTAAATGAATGATGGCTGACAAAAACGCGCATTCAGAGCAAACCTTTTTCACTTCGTCATGCGGCACACGAAAAAACGTCGCGCTGTGTTGGGCAGAGGCACCGATAGCGGCGAGGCGCGCGGCAACTTGAGCGCGTGCGTGATCGTGTCGCAGCGTGCGTACAGCTGCGCCTTTGCGTACGCACGCTACAACTAAACGCGCAATGAATACTGCAGGCAAAAGAAGAACCGCACTCTTGCGAATGCGGTTCCGGAGTTGCTATTTCGCGTGCGCGACCACGCGCACGCGCGTTGTTCAAACGTATCGCTCAGGTCTCACGCAACGCCGTGGTGATCGGCAGCCGCGCCGCGCGCAGCGCCGGGAACAGACCACCGACCAGGCCGATGCCGAGCGCCCACTTCAGGCCCGTCCACAGCAGCTGCGGCGACACCTGGAACTGGAACACCACCTGGCTGAAGTTGTTGCCCAGCGTGGAGACGGTGTAGTTGTTGAACACCAGCCACGCCACCAATCCACCGAGCAGGCCGCCGAGCAACGCCAGCAGCATCGTCTCCAGCATCACCGCGGTCACCACCGGCACGCCGCGGAAGCCGATCGCCCGCATCGTCGCGATCTCGCGCGCCCGTGTCGCCACGGCCGCATACATGGTGTTGAGCGCACCGAACACCGCGCCGATCGCCATGATCGCGCCGATCACCGTGCCCAGGATGCTGATCAGCTTGCTCAGGCCGCCGGACTGCTTGCGGTAGTAGTCACGGGTGGTCTCCACGTCCAGCTTCAGGCGCGGGTCGGCCTCCATGGCGTCCTTGAACTGCTTGAAGCCCGCCGCCCCTTCGGTGCGCACGTTGACCGACTGATACGCACTGCGGTTGTAGGTGGTGGACAACGTCTGGGTGTCCGACCATAACTCCGACTCATGCACATCGTTGGAGGCGAACACGCCCACCACCGTCCATTCCTGCTTGCCCAGCTGCAGGGTCTTGCCGATCTCCAGCCCCTCGAACTGCGCCTGCGCGCCCTTGCCGACCACGATCTCGCGCAGGCCGGGTTTGAACCTGCGGCCGGCGATGATGCGCACGTTGTCGCGCACGGCCCACGCCTGCTCGCCGACGCCGCGGAACTGCACGTTGGTATCGCTGTGGTCGCTGCGCGAGAGGAGGCTGATCACCTGCGACAGTTCGGCGGAGATCAGCGGCTTGCCGTCGCTGCCGCGGGCCACGCCGGGCAGGTTCTCGATCAGCGGCACCTGGTCGCGCATGATCACCGAGTTGGTTTCCGCCTGCGAGCCACCGCGCAGCACGATCGCCACGTCATCGCTGCCGCTGCGCTCCAGGGTGGCCTTGAAGCCATCGCCCATGGCCAGCATCGCCACCAGCACGCCGACCACGCCGGCGATGCCGACCACGATCACCGAGGAGGCGCCCCAGCGCTGCGGCAGGCTGGCGATGCCGATCCGTGCGGCTGCCAGCGACAAGCGGCCGCTGCGGGTGAGCACCAGCCACGCGGCCAGCAGCACGGCGATCGCCAGCACCATCCACCACGGCAGCACGATCCACACCACCAGGGCGACCAGCAGCGCCACCACGGTCAATACGTTCCACATCCAGTGCGTTTTCATGGGGGTCTCCTCAGCGCCCGGCCAGTGCATCGACGATCTTCAACCGCTGCGCGCGCAATGCCGGCAGCAGGCCCACCACGATCCCGATCACCGCCATCAGGCACAGCGCCACTACCCACGTCTGCGCCGGCACGCCGGGCAGGCTGATCATGCCCTGGCTGCTGGCGCTGATCACCGGCATCACGATCGAGGCCAGACCCATGCCGATCAGCCCGCCGAGCACGATCAGCAGCACCGATTCGACCATCACCAGCACCAGCACGGTGCCGTCCTTGAAGCCCAGTGTCTTGAGGATTGCCAGCTCCGGGATGCGCTCGCGCACCGCCTGGGCCATGGTGTTGCCGGTCAGCAGCACGAGGGTGAAGAACACCGCGGCCATGATGCCGGTGACGATCAGGCCGATATCGGCGAACTGCTTGGCGAAGGCCTGTGAGAACGAAGCCTCGGTCTGCGACTTGGTTTCGTGATCGGAGTTCAGCGACAGCGCATCGATCGCCTGGGCCACGCGCGAAGCGTGCGCGGGATTCTCCAGCTGCACGGTGTAGAAGCTGACCTGGTTCTTGATGTAATCGTTGGATTCGTCGAAGTAGCTCCAGTGCAGCAGCAGCTGATTCTCCGCACCGGCGTTGTTGCGGTCCTTGGCCCGGTAGATGCCGCTCAGTTCCAGCGGCCAGTCGTTGCTGCCCTTGCGCGGGAAGATCGTGGCCTGCATCGGAATGGTGTCGCCCACCTTCCAGCCGAAACGGGTGGCCAGGGCTTCACCGACCAGTGCACCGGTGCGGGTGTTCTTGAATGCCTCGGCCTGCTCGGGCGGCAGCTCGAACTCGGGGTACAGGTCCATGTAGTTGTCCGAGACCGAGAAGCTCGGGAAGAAGTTCTTCTGGTCCTGGTAGATGCCGCCGAACCACATGGCGTAGTTGACCTTGCGCACGCCCGGGGTGGCTTCGATATCGCGCAGCAGCCGCAGGGGCAGGCTCTGGGTGATCGAGAGCTTGGAGGAGACCACCAGCCGCTTGGCGCCTTCGATGGTGTCACCGCCGGAGTTGAACGCCACCCGGACCGAATCGAGCATGCCGAACAGCAGGAAGGCCGCCACCACCGACAACAACGTCAGCAGGGTGCGGGTCTTGCTGCGGAACAGCTGTGCCCAGACCAGCGAGAAGTATTTCATCGCCGCATCCTCCGTCAGTGGGCCGCTGGCGCGTCGGCCAGTTCGCCCTTGTCCAGGTGCACCGTGTGCGTGGCGTACTCGGCGGCCTTGGGATCATGGGTGACCATGATGATGGTCTTGCCGTGTTCGCGGTTGAGCTGCTGCAGCAGCCCCAGGATCTCCTCGGCGGACTGGCGGTCCAGATCGCCGGTGGGCTCATCGCAGATCAGGAAGGTCGGATCGGAAACGATCGCACGTGCGATCGCCACGCGCTGCTGCTGGCCACCGGAGAGTTCATTCGGGCGGTGGCTGCGGCGGTCGGCCAGGCCGACCAGGGTCAGCGCGATCTCCGCATTGCGCTTGCGCTGCGCTGCGCCCAGGTGGGTGAGCAGCAGCGGCAGCTCCACGTTCTTCTGCGCGGTCAGCATCGGCATCAGGTTGTAGAACTGGAACACGAAGCCGACGTGGTGGCTGCGCCAGGTCGACAGCTGGCCGCCGCTCATGCGGTCGATGCGCTCGCCTTCGATCTCGATCTCACCGCCCGTGGGCGTGTCCAACCCGCCGATCAGGTTCAGCAGGGTGGTCTTGCCCGAGCCGGACGGGCCCATCAAGGCGACGAAATCGCCGGACTGGATGTCCAGATCGATGCCGTGCAGCACCTGCACTTTCTCGGGGCCGCGCTGGTAGGTCTTGGTGATGTTGCGGAGCGAAACCAGGGTGGACATGGGTGGTTCTCCGTGGATCGGTAAGAAGGGGCATACGGCGCGCCCGGGCGAAGGCCCCGGGGTGTCGCGGTGACGGGCAGCGGCCACCGTGCGCGCCGTGATGGCACGAGGACATCGCACTTGCCGCGAGCATCAGCGTGGCTCGCGTACTGCAGTTCCTGCCCCGTCAGGGGGTTTCGGTAACCTTGCTGCCGTCGCGCAGCTCGGCCGGTGGTGTGGTCACGACGACCTCGCCGGCACTCAGGCCCCGGGTGACCTGGCGGTCGTTGTTGAGCGTGGTGCCCACGGTGATCGCGCGCTGTTCCACCCGCGCATCGTCCTTGACCACGAAGGCGACGGTCTTCTGCTCGCGCTCCACGATCGCCGAAGCCGGTACGCGCACGCCCTGCGGTTTGGCGGCTTCGGCGGGCTGGGCACTTTCCAGGAAGCTGACCCGCACGCCCATCTCGGGAACGATGCGCGGGTCCTTGGTCTTCAGCGCCACGCGCACTTTCACGGTGGCCTTCCCGCGGTCGGCGGTGGGGATGATCGCGATCACCTCGGCCGGAATCTTCCAGTCCGGGTAGGCATTGAGGGTGGCTTCGACCGGCATCTTCGGCTGCACACGGCCGATGAAGGATTCGCCGACCTCGACTTCGATCTCCAGCGAATCCATGTCCACGATGGTGCCGATGCCGGTCCGGGTGAACCCACCGCCCGCCGACAATGGCGAGACGATTTCGCCCGGCTGCGCGGCCTTGGCGGTGACCACGCCGGAGAACGGCGCGCGCACGATGTTGTTGTCCACGCCGAGGTCGGCGATCGCCAGCGAATCGCTGGCCACGGTGGTGTTGCGCTGGGCGGTGCGCAGCTGCGCGCGCAGGCTGTCGCGCTGGGCGATGGCCTGGTCGTACTGCGAGCGCGAGACCAGCTGCTGGCCGACCAGTGCCTGCAGGCGACCGGCTTCGGCATCGGCCTGGACGACCTGTGCCTGCAGACCGGCCAACTGGCTGCGCGCCGCCTCCAGTTGCGAGGCCGAGAGGCTGCGCTGGGCGTTGGCATCGATCGGGTCGAGCGTGGCCATCACCTGACCCTCTTCCACGCGCATGCCTTCCTCGATCATCACCTCCCGCACCTTGCCGGTGATCTTGGCCGAGACGGTGGCCATGCGCCGGGCGACCACGTAGCCGCTGGCGTCGAGCACCGAGCTGCTGGCGCCGCCCTGCTGGATCGCCACCACGGGCGCGGTGGTCACGGCGATCGGGCGCTCGCGACCGAGCACGAACCAGGCCAAGCCGGCCAACACAATGAGAAGGACGATCGCCAGCACGATCCAGCGGCCACGTCGCGGGGGCGACGGGGGCGGCGAACCGGCCTTGCGGTCGATGCGGAGTTCCTTGAGCAGTTCAGCGGATGCGTTCATCGTGAGTCTGGACGGGGAATCGGGCCGAGTGTGACCGCATCGGCGGCCGAGGGGCAAACCAGCGCGGTGGCCGGGGTGGTGCACAGCATGCCCGGCGGCTTGGCGCGGCGGCAGTGACAGCTGTCACCTGCATGGGCTGACGACGGGCACTGGGGCGGCCGCGGCCAGCAGTAGACGCTGTCGGTGTCCTCTCCGGGAGTCCGTCATGACCGAACCCACCGCTTCGCCCCTGGCCAGTCTGCACGACGTCCAGGCCCACTACGGTGATGTCGCCGCCCTGCAGGGCGTGAGTTTCTCGCTGCACCGCGGCGAAGTACTGGCGCTGCTCGGTCGCAACGGTGCCGGCAAGAGCACCGCCATCTCCCTGCTGCTGGGCCTGCGTCGTGCCGATGCGGGCCGCGTCGAACTGCTTGGCGGCGACCCGCAGGACCGGGACCGTCGCGGCGGCATCGGGGTGATGCTGCAGGCCACCGCGTTGCCACCGGTGCTGCAGGTACGGGAGCTGATCGATCTGGCGCGCACCTGCTATGCCGATCCGCGCTCGCTGGAGGACTGCCTTGCGCTGAGCGGGCTGACCGATCTTGCCCGGCGTCGGTATGGGAAGCTGTCTGGCGGTCAGCAGCGCCGCGTGCAGTTCGCCATCGCGGTCTGCGGCCGGCCGCAGCTGTTGTTTCTCGATGAGCCGACCACCGGCCTGGACATCCAGGCGCGGCAGCAGCTCTGGCAGGCGATCCGGCAGCTGGCGGCTGAAGGCTGCGGTGTCCTGCTGACCACGCATTATCTGGAAGAAGCCGAGGCGCTCGCCCAGCGCGTGGTGGTGATCGAACAGGGCCGGGTGCTGGCCGATGGTCCGCTGGCGCAGTTCCGCCAGCAACTGGCGCCGCGTCGCATCCGCTGCCGCAGCGCGCTGGAGGTGGAGGCGTTGAAGACCTGGCCGGGCGTGCGCGAGGCGGTCCGCGATGGCCTGCGCCTGCAGCTGCTGGCCGAACCGGCCGAGCCGGTGGTTGCGCGCCTGCTCGCCGAAGACCCGCACCTGCAGGAACTGGAAGTGCATGGCGGCGGCTTGGCCGACGCCTTTGTTGAACTGACCCGGGAGGCTGCATGAACACCGTGACGGAAACCGTATCCGCCATGCCCGCCCGCGCGCCCGCCTGGCCGATCTACCGTGCCGAGATCGTGTGCGAACTGCGCCGAGCCTGGCGCTACCCGGGCTTCGTGCTGCCGTCGCTGCTGTTCCCGGTGTTGTTCTATTCTTTGTTCGGTGTGCTGCTCGGTCGCGGCCAGGCCCCGGTCTATCTGCTCGCCACCTACTGCGTCTTCGGTGCGATGGCCCCGGCGCTGTTCGGCTTCGGCGTGCAGTTGGCGCTGGATCGTGAGGGCGGCCTGCTCACGCTCAAGCGCGCGTTGCCGATGCCGCCGCTGGCACCCTTGCTCGCGCGCCTGTTGATGGCCGTTCTGTTCGCGGTGCTGGTGGCGATGCTGCTGATCGCGGTGGCGACTGGCGCAGGTGTGGCCGTCACTCCGAGCGCTGCATTGCATCTGCTGGCGGTTGCGGCATTCGCCGCGCTGCCGCTGGGCGCGATCGGCCTGCTGATCGGTAGTCATGTCAGTGCCAACGCGGCCCCGGCGGTGGTCAACCTGGTCTATCTGCCGTTGGCCTTGCTGTCCGGGTTGTGGCTGCCGCTGTCGATGCTGCCGCCGCTGTTCGGCACCCTGGCGCCGCTGTGGCCGACCTGGCACCTGGCCCAGCTGGCGCTGCCAGCGGTCGGTCAGTCAGCGCAAGGCAGTGCCTGGGTGCATATCGCCGTGCTGCTCGGCATCACCGTGGTGGCGCTTGGGCTGGCACGCCGCCGTCTGCGGCGGATCGGCTGAAGTGGCATGATCGCGCCTGTTCGCTCTGCCTTGGAATTGTCCGTGTCCTTCAGTCGGCTCGCCCACTTGCTGCGCCCTGCGCCGGATTCGGCCGTGGCCGAGAACCTGCGGCGCGGCAAATCGCCGTGGGTGGACGCGATCCACCTGCTGTGGACGCTATGGGTGTTCCTGACACCGCTGTTCGGCAGTGGCTACACCTGGCGTTGGGCGGCCCTGACCCTGCTGACCTACCCGGTGTTCCTCGCGCTTTACGCCGGTGTGCTGCTCGCCCCGCGTTGCCGCGCACCGCGCTATGCGCTGTCCATGGTGGTGCTGGGGCTGGTGCCGCTGGCGTGGTACCCCTCGGCGGTCAGTTACTTCATTTTCGGCTGCGTCACCCTGCGCGTCTCGCGCCGCAGTGGCTATGGGCGCTATCTGCTGCAACTGGTGGGGTTGAACGCGTTGTTCGTGGTGGTGGGTTTGTTCGCCCACTATCCGTGGCAGGCGCTGATCTGGATCCCGAGCATGGCGATGATCATCAGCCTGGTGGTCAATTTCGAAACCGCCAGTCATGAACAGGATGCGGCGCTGCAGCTGTCGCAGGATGAAGTGCGTCGGCTGGCGGCGACCGCCGAACGCGAGCGCATCGGCCGCGATCTGCACGATCTGTTGGGGCATACATTGTCGTTGATCACGTTGAAGCTGGAACTCTCGCGCAAGCTGGCCGACCGCGATCCAGCCGGCTCGCGCCGCGAAGTGGACGAGGCTGAAACGATCGCGCGGCAGGCCTTGGCGGAAGTGCGCAGCGCCGTTACCGGTATCCGCGCGAGCGATCTGGCGGCCGAACTCGCCTCGGCCCGGCTGCTGCTGGAGTACCAGCACGTGCACCTGCATTACGCGCCGCCGCCACCGATGCCGGTCGATACCGAGCGTGCGCTGTCACTGGTCCTGCGCGAGGCGGTCACCAATGTCGCCCGCCATGCGCAGGCGCGGCAGGCGTGGATCACCTTCGAGCAGGACGGGCGCAGTCTGTTGATGCAGATCCGTGACGACGGGCGCGGCGGCGTCCACGTTGATGGGAACGGACTGACCGGCATGCGCGAACGCGTCGCTGCACTGCGCGGCACCCTGGCGCTGCAGTCGGCGAAAGGGGAGGGCACCTGCGTGACGGTGCGGGTCACCTTGCCTGCCGCGACCATCGCCGTGGCGGCGCCCGGGCAGATGCCTGCAGCGCCGACGGTGCCTGCCGGAGGCGCGCCATGATCCGCATCGTGCTCGCCGAAGACCAGGCGATGGTACGTGGCGCGTTGTCAGCGCTGCTCGGGCTGGAACCGGATATCGAGGTGCTGGGCAGTGCAGCCGACGGCGAGGCCGCGTGGCGGATGCTGCAGCAGTTGCAGCCGGACATACTGGTCACTGATATCGAAATGCCCGGGCTGTCCGGGCTGGAACTGGCGCAGCGGATCGCCCGCCAGGGCCTGCCGATCAAGGTGGTGATCGTCACCACGTTCGCGCGCTCGGGCTTCCTGCGCCGTGCGCTGGATGCGGGTGTCTGCGGGTATCTGCTCAAGGATGCCCCGGCCGAACGCCTGGCCGATGCGCTGCGCCAGGTGCAGCACGGTGGTCGCGCGATCGACCCGCAACTTGCGCTGGATGCGTGGTCGCAGGCCGATCCACTCAACGACCGCGAGCGTCAGGTGCTGCGCCTGTCCGGTGACGGCCGCTCGGCCAGCGAGATCGCCACGCAGTTGGGGCTGTCGCACGGCACGGTGCGCAACTACCTGTCCGAGTGCATCGGCAAGCTCGGCGTGGCCAACCGCATCGAAGCGTATCGGCTGGCGCGGCAGAAAGGCTGGTTGTGACGCGGTCGGTGGCTACCGGGACGCCAGGCAGCCTGCTTCATCCGGCATCGTCGTTGCGCCCTTTCTGCGGCCCCTTCGCCATCGCCTGGAACACCCCATCGCGGCGCACCCACAGGTGGAACAGCGCCGCCGACAGGTGCATCACCACCGTGGCGAACAGCACATAGGCGAGCAGGCTGTGTGCATTGCGCAGGGCGGCATACAGCGCCGGGTTGTGCGGCAGGATCGCGGGCAGGTGCAAGCCGCCGCCCATCACGATCGGGTAGCCGCCGGCAGAGAGCATGCCCCACCCCACCAGCGGCATGGCCAGCATCAGCCCGTACAGCACCCAGTGCGAGGCATGCGCGGCCGCGGCCTGCCAGGCGGGCAGGTCGGCCGGCAACGGCGGTGGGCGATGCCGCAGGCGGTTGTACAGGCGCACCAGCACCAGCAGCAGGATCGCGATGCCCAGTGGTCGATGCAGATCGATCAGCATCGGCCGCCAGTGCAGCGACGCGACCATGGTCACGCCGACGAACAGCATGGTCAGGATCATCGCCGCCATCAGCCAGTGCAGGACGCGTGCGAGGAGATTGAAATGGCCAGCGTCACGGTTCATCGCGCACCTTCCTTGCCCGTGGCGGCGGGCGCTTTGCCGCTGGCGATCTCACGCTCGCGGCGATTGAACGATTGCGAATACACCGCCGAGCGTGCGGCCAGGATGGGGTCATCCGTGCCGGCCACGCCGCTGGGCAGGATCAGCGGATCGTAGTTGAGGTCGCGGCAGGCACCCGTGGCCTGCGGCTGCATGCTGGTCAGGGTCAGCGTGCCGGCCTTTACCTGGCGGCGATCCTCCGCCCACACCTGCGAGGGATCATTGATCGGGTCGCCGTCGTTGGCGATGGTCACCCACATGTCCCAGCGCACCGGGCCCTGTGCCAGCCGCTGCGCAAACTCCTCGCTGAGGAAATCATCGTCGGACTGCGCGCGCTGCTCCGGCGTCATGTCTTCGAACGGCGCCTGCGGGCGCATGCTCCAGCGCACGAAGCGATGGCTGCCATCGGCGGCGGTGAAGCGGAAACTGTTGACGCCGTTGTAGGCGGTGTTGGCCCAGCTGTTCGACCACGGTGCCGTCTTGGCCCACTGCTGGAAGGCCCGCGCGGACGGGTACTTTTCCAGCACGGCGGCCATCTTCGCCGGGTCCGGTTTGCCGGTGGCCGGGTCCGGCGCGCCGGCGCGGGTCTGCTCCAGGAAGGCCTCGGCGGTGGGCACCGCGAAGAACGGGAAACTGTTCATCGCCATGCGCCATTCCTGGCCATCGTCGCTGACCAGCTGCAGCGCCATGCTGCGCACGCGGGCCTTGTTGTCGGCGCCATGCGGGTCACCGCCGCCGATCGATAGGCGGCCCAGTACCGGTACCTGGCGCTGGCGGAACACGCGTGCCGAGCTCAGTGCCGCGCCTTCCGGCGTGCCCTGGAACACACCACTGACGCAGACGCCCTTGGTGTGGGCGCGACGGAAGCCGGGCTGCGGTGGCCCCGTCGCCTCGATGGCATCGGTGAAGGTCTGCGCGGTGACGCGGTCGCGGCCGATCCAGCCGGCCAGCCAGGCGAAGGCCAGCACCAGGCCGCCGGCGATCAGGGCGATCAGCGCGATCCACAGCAACGGTGAGGGAGGGCGTGGGCCGCCCGGTTCGCGACCAGCGCGGGTATAGCCGAAAAGCGACATGTCCGGATTCCTGCCTTCACGATGCGTGTGGGTGGGCGACAGCGGGCATCGTCGCAGAACACGGCGCAAGCCGATATTCACATTTTCGACAACTCTTCAAAAACGACGATCCCCGCCGGGGCGGGGATCGTGGGGAATAGCGGATGCCGGGTACTACCCGGTGCAGCCTCAGGCGTAACGCGTCTTCAGCATCGCCCACGCCGAACGCAGCGCCAGCGCTTCGCCACCGGCCGGGCGGCCCGGGCGCTCGCCGTCGTTCCAGGCGTATACGTCCAGGTGTGCCCAGGTCTGGCCTTCGGCGATGAAGCGCTCCAGGTACAGCGCGGCGGTGACCGAGCCGGCCATGCGCGAACCGGCGTTGGCCAGATCCGCGATGTTGCTGTGCAGGTAGCGCAGGTACGGGCGCCACAGCGGCATGCGCCAGACCGGATCGCGCACCGATTCACCGGCCTGCAGCCACTGCTGGGCCAGGGTGTCATCGTTGCTGAAGAGCGCCGGCAGGTCCGGGCCGAGCGCGATGCGGGCCGCGCCGGTCAGGGTGGCGAAATCGAGGACGATCTCCGGCTGCTGCTCGCTGGCATAGGTCAGTACATCGGCGAGAATCACGCGTCCTTCGGCGTCGGTGTTGTCGATCTCGATGCTCAGGCCCTTGCGGGTGGCGATCACTTCGCCCGGGCGGAACGCATCCGGACCGATCGCGTTTTCCACCGCCGGGATCAGCAGGGTCAGCTGCACCGGCAACTGCTGGGCCATGATCAGCCCGGCCAGGCCCAGCGCGTGCGCGGCGCCGCCCATGTCCTTCTTCATGTTGCGCATGCCATCGCCCGGCTTGATGTCCAGTCCGCCGGTATCGAAGCACACGCCCTTGCCGACCAGCGCCACATGCGGCTGGCCTGCAGTGCCCCAGCGCAGCACGATCAGGCGCGGCGCGCGATGCGAGGCGCGGCCCACCGCGTGGATGGACGGGAAGTTCTGCTCCAGCAGCGCATCGCCGGTGATCACCTCGATCTGCGCGCCATGGGCGCTGGCCAGTTCGCGCGCGGCGTCTTCCAGCTGCTGCGGACCCATGTCTTCGGTCGGGGTGTTGACCCAGTCACGCACGCGCAGGCTGGCGGCGATCACGTCGCGCACTTCAGCCGAGGGCGTGGCGGCCAGCTGGGCCGGCGCACGGTTCGGTGTGCGATACCGCGCGAAGCGGTAGCTGCCCAGGCCCCAGCCGAGCTGCAGCAGGGTCTCGATCTCCGGTGGCAGTGCATCCGCCAGCGTCCAGACGGTGCCTTCCGGCAGCGCGAATGGCGCATGCGCGTAGCTGTAGACATCCCCCGGGTCACCCACGCCGACGATGGCGCCGGCCAGGCCGTGCTCGCCCGGCAGCAGGACCACACTGCCACCGCTGCCGTTGAAGCGCTGCGCATCCAGCCATGCGCCCAGCGCGTCGGACTGCTGCGCGCGCCAGCCGGCGTATTGCTCGCGGGTCATCACGTGCAGCGGCAGGGCGTTGCGCGTCTCGGAAGTGAAACCGTTGATCTGGGACATGGGACTCGAATGCTCCTTGGGCGGCGGCTTACGCGTGCTGGGCGGATGCGTTCGCATCCAGCCAGTCGGCCAGCCCGGTCAGGGTGTCGAACTGCAGATCGGGCTGCAGTGAGGGGTGGTTCCAGGTGTGCTCTTCGCGGTTGATCCAGCAGCCGCGCAGGCCGGCCTGCATCGCCCCGACCACGTCCATCTCGGCGTGGTCACCGACGTGCAGGACCTGGGCAGGCGCGACGCCGAGGCGGTCGCAGGCGGCATGAAAGATGCTGGCGGCCGGCTTGGCGGCACCGTGCTCGCGCGAGCCGAGCTGGAAGGTAAAGTGGTGGGACACGCCGATCCGCTGCAGGTCGGCATTGCCGTTGCTGAGGGCGGCGACCGGCACGCGTGCGGCGATCCGGGCCAGCGCCTCCATCGCATCCGGGTAGAACTCGACCTGGTTGCGCGCGGCGTAGAACGCCTCGTAGGCCGGCTCCAGCAGCGCCGGATCGGCGCCGCTTTTCTCCAGCGCCTCGCTCAGCGTCAACCGGCGCAGCGCGCTCAGGTCGTAGTGCAGGTGCGGGTTGTCATGGAAGGAGCGCTCGCGCAGTTCGCGCATCGCCGCCACCGGGTACATCGCGGCAGTGGCGGGGCTGTGCTGGAGCATCCACTCGTACAACACCTGGTCGATGCGGGCGCCGATGGGGGCGAACGGCCACAAGGTGTCGTCGAGGTCGAGGGTGATGGCTTGGACGGGGAAATTCACCCCGCCATTCTACGCCTGCGCGCGCGGGCTTTCATGGTGCGCGCAGGCAGCGCAGGGCAGTGCTTCAGCGCAGGTCGTAGGAACAGGTGATGGCTGCCTGGCCCTCGTCCTCCCGCACGCTGAGGTCATGGCGGCCCACCTCCAGGGTGTAATCGCCGGCTTCGTTGCGCGGGATCTTCGCCAGCGCTGTGATCTGGTCGATACCGGCCGTACTGAAGTACGCGGTGTAGCTGTCAATGCCGTCCTCACCGCTGGCGCCGTCATACAGGTGCAGGCGGTTCACCGGCTGGCCCAGCACGGACAGTGGCGTGGTCAGCGCATACTCGCCATCGGACAGTTCGCCATACGCCTGCAGCTCGGTCGGCTTGAGCACCTTCGCCAGCGCGGCGAACTGCGCAGGCGTCAGGTGACGTTTGCAGGTGACCGCCTCGATCAGCTGGCGGCTGGCCACCTCGGCGCTGGGCGGGGGGGCGGCCAACGTCGGGGCAGCGAGGGTGACAAGGCCGGCGAGGGCGAGGCAACGGCTAGCGAAGGAAGACATCAGGGCCGGGATCCATCCGAAAAGGTGCCGGTATTCTGGCAGCACCGGGGATCGCGCGGCCAGCCGTCTCCTTGCCCTGAACTGCTTATTCCAGCAGCTTGGCCCAGCCCTGGGTGCCATCCAGCCGCGCCAGCACCAGCTTGATGCAGACCAGCAGCGGCACCGCCAGCAGCAGGCCGATCATGCCCCACAGCCAGCCGAACACCATCAGCGCCAGGATCAGGATCAGCGGCGAGATCGCCATCTGCCGGCCAAGCACGATCGGCGTCACCACCTGGCCCTCGATGGTATGCAGCGCGAGATAGCAGGCCGCCGGCAGCAGTGCCTTGAAGGGATCACTGAACTCCACGAAGCCCATCAGCAGCATCAGCGCCACGCCGATCAGCGGGCCCACATAGGGCGCGAAGTTCAGCAGCGCGGCCACGGTGCCCCACAGCAGCGCCTCCTGCAGCGAGATGCCAAGCAGCAGCAGGATTCCGGAGAACACCAGGCCGACCAGCGTGTTGATCACCGTGATGGTCAGGACATAGCGGGACACCTCGCGCTCGATCGAGCGCAGGATGTCCGTGGTGAACCGTTGCTGCTGACGGCTGGGGAACAACGCGATGGCGTGCTTCTGCAGGCTCTGCCCGTAGATCATGAAGAACAGGGTCAACAGCACCACCGCCAGCACCGAGGCGGCCAACCGGGGCGCCCGGGTCAGTACCTTGTAGGGATCATCAAGCTGGGTGCGCACGATCTGCACCCGGCGGCTGCCTTCGCCACCGGCCACGCGCGCGAAATTCTCGGCCGCCTGGTTGGCCCGCTGCACGGGCTTGGTCAGGTTCTGCACTTGGCGGGCGACCTTGCGCAGCTGCTGCGGTGCTTCCTGGGCCCACTCCATTGCCGGGCCGACCAGCTGCACACCCAATGCGGCGGCGCCACTCAAGCCAATGCCAAGCACCAGTACCGCGCCAAGGAAGCGGGGAATCCAGATTTTCTGCAGCATCCGCAGGATCGGGTTGCCGACCAGCGCGAAGAACATCGCCAGCAGAATCGGCAGCACCACGTCCTGCGCGGCCCACAAGGTGAAGGCCACGGCCAGTGTGGCCAGGATCACCAGCGACATCGGGGCGCGCGGACGCGGCGGGGGCGGTGCGACGACGGCTTCGGCGGAAGGAGGAACCGGAACGCTCATGCGGGTCGCAGGTGGGAAAGGAGCGCCATTATTGGGCAAGCCGGGTGCGCGTGGCGTGTGGGGGGCGTGCAGATGAAGAAAGGCCCCATGGCGTGCGCCGCAGGGCCTTCAGAAGATGCGTGTGACCGCGATGCGATCAGCGTTCGGACAGGTCCGTGGCGGCCTCGGCAGGCTGCGGCTGGTTTGGCGACGCGGATTCGGCGCGCCGTTGCGGGCTGAGCCGCGGGGTTGCTGGGCCCGCTGCTGCCGGCGCAGCCTGACGGGGCACTTCATCGGCCGCGTCATCCACTTTGTCGGCGGCCTGTTCGGCGGTATCGGCCGCTTCACTGGCCTGCATCGAGGCAAATGCCGCCTGGGTACTGGCAACCAGATTGGACACAGAGCCGATCATCTGCAACCAACGCGCGCCCTGCACTTTCGCGCCGAGACCGGTCGGTTCCAGTTTGCCGGCCAGGAAGCCGCCGGCCAGACCCACGGTAATGATACGCAGCGGTGTCCAGCCAGTACGCCAGACAGTGCTGAGGGTAGACCAGCTGCTGCGGGTTTTCTCCACCCGCACCGCCACCACCAACTCCGCACGCTGGACACGTTGACGCAAGGCTTCGAAGTTCATCGCTTCACCCCGGTGGTATCCACGTCGGCATCAGGATCTTCTTCGCTGGGTTCGTCATACAGGCCCAACCGCGACAACTGGCGGCGGGTGGCATGCATGCCGGTATGGCGGAAGAAGAACGACACCCGCCACATCGAATAGCCGGTCACCAGCAGGCTGACGATCGAGGTGATCAGCAACGAATGGAACCAGGACAGGCCCCAGCGCTGCATCAACGCGATCAGCGTACCGGCCAGCAGCAACCAGGCCGATGCACCGAATACGATCGCCACCCCGGCCCAGGCCAGCGCCCGACCAAACGCGCTGCGCGCCAGTGCGAAGTCGGCCGAGGCCAACCGCCGCAGTGAGCGCAGCGTGTGCTTGGCCGAATCGACCGTCTCACGGCCGGCCTCACCGACCTGGCGGATGCTCTCGTCCAGGCGGGGTGCTTTTTCACCGCTGTCCGGTGGCGGGGTATCCGCGCCACCGGAGGCGGTCGACTGGGCTTGATCGCTCACGCCGCTGCTTACTTGTCGCCGCCGCTGCGGGCCAGCTTGGCGATGATCCAGCCAGCCGCGAAGGCCACGCCGAAGGAGGCCAGCGGACGCTCACGGATCAGCTCGGCGGCGCTGTCGACCAGGTCCTTGCCCTTGTCCATCAGTGCATCAACCTGTTCCTTGGCGGCGGCACCACCGAACTCGGCTGCGGCCAGGCCGGACAGCGCGGTATCGGACAGCTCGGCCTTGACGTTGGCCTTGCCGATGCGCAGCTCGTCACCGGCAGCACCGGTGGCGCCCTTGATGGCACCGCCGGCAGCGGTGGCGGCCGACTTCAGGTGCGAGCCGGCTTCGCCCAGGTGTTCCTTCAGGTTCTCGGTATTGGTGGGGCTCATCGTGTATCTCCTGCTGTGCGATGGGGAAGGTGACCGCGGACGATCCGACGGCAACGAACACAAGGTAATAGCACCGGCCGGGTGTAAGCGACGTTACGGCTGCTCGCGCGTTCAGCGCATGACCAGCTGGCCCCCGGTGTTTCCACGGATGATCCTTACCACCAGCTGTGCCGGGCGCTGCTGGAAGTTGGCGCGCCAGCTGGCGAGATCGGCAAACTCACCCGCCGTTGCCGCGGTGATCACGTCACCCTGCGCAAGACCGGAGTTGGCCGCACGGCTGCCGCGCTTGACCTCACTGACCAGCACGCCACTGACGCCGGCCTGGCGCAGCGACTCGGGCAGATCGACAAATGTGGCGCCGCCCAGGCGCGGGTCCAGCGACTCCCCGGTGACCGCGCGCGCCTGCTCCTTCAGCGTGGCCTTGATCTGCAGCGGCTTGCCCTCGCGGCGCACGTCCAGGGTCAGCGTACTGCCGACCGGCTGCAGGCCTTCCACGTTGTGCAGCGCCTGCGCGCTGTCCACGCGCTGGCCGTTGGCCGACACCACCACATCGCCCGGCTTCAACCCGGCAGCGGCTGCACTGGACCCGGCCAGCACGCGGGTGACCAGCGCGCCGCGTGTCTCGGTCAGGCCCAAACCCTGCGCGATCTGTTGGGTGAGGTTCTGGCTCTCGATGCCGAGCGTGCCCCGCACCACCACCCCGTGCTTGACCAGTTGGTCGACCACGTCGCGTGCCAGGTTGGAGGGAATCGCCAGGCCCAGGCCGATGTTGCCGGCCATGCTGCCCTGCGGATTGAAACTGGCGGTGTTGATGCCAACCAGCTGCCCCTGCAGATTGACCAGCGCACCGCCGGAGTTGCCCGGGTTGATCGAGGCATCGGTCTGGATGAAGTTCTGGTAGCCCAGCCCGCGGATGCCGCTGCGGCCTACCGCCGAGACGATGCCGGAGGTGACCGTCTGGCTGAAACCGAACGGGTTGCCGATCGCCACCACGAAGTCGCCCACGCGCAGCTGCGCGCTGTCACCGAGCTTGATCTCGGTCAAGTTGCCGGTCGGAATGCGGATCAACGCGACATCGGTATCGGCATCGGAGCCGATGAATTCCGCCTTGACCGTCCGCCCGTCGGCCAGGGTCACCTGCACGTCGTCGGCGTTGTCGATGACGTGGTGGTTGGTCAGCACCAGGCCTTCGGCGGCATCGATGATCACCCCCGAGCCCAGCGATTCGTTGATGCGTTCCTGCGGCACTTCCGGGAACAGGCGGCGGAAGAACGGGTCGTTGAAATAGGGGTTGCGCACGCGCACCACCTGCTTGGTGTTGACGCTGACCACCGCCGGCATCACACGGTCCAGCATCGGCGCCAGCGAGGGCACAGGTTGCCCGGCGACGGCTGCGGGCAGCGCGGCCGCGCTGGGAATCGTGTACGCGGCCGGCGCCGCTTCGGCACGGTTGTCCAGGTGCGCGTTGATGGCCGTGGCGGTGAACCCGCCGAAGGCAGCGGCGAGGGCGAGCGTGAGCAGGGTCGGGAGCGGTCGCATGGTCCGGCGGTTCCGTGTCGGAGAGGGCGGGGGCAGGGGAAACACGTATACGGTAATTCAACCTGAATGAGTGTGTCCGCACCCGGTTAAACCCCGGATGAAATTCACTACGTCCTCGGCTTCGCGGTGGGGTTGCCCAGGCGCGCGCGGCGGTGC
The DNA here is from genome assembly GCF_056861555.1 of Stenotrophomonas sp. K-6. NCBI lineage: Bacteria > Pseudomonadati > Pseudomonadota > Gammaproteobacteria > Lysobacterales > Lysobacteraceae > Stenotrophomonas > Stenotrophomonas sp. K-6. Next base: position 393,115 of record NZ_JBSPUC010000004.1, read on the forward strand.
CGATGCGGCACATGGTGGGGCACCAGGGAGGGCGCCAGGGAGGGCGCTGCGGTGTATCCGGCGCAGCCACATCGCCCCTTGATCATGCCTCTTCAGGGCATGCCCGCGTCATCGAAACCAGCGCAAAAACGGCGTGCGAGGGTGAGGAATGGATCGAGTGCGGCGACCAATCATCGGTTCGTTGGATGCACCCCGCATGCGCATCGAGGCATATCGTGCGCGTCACGTTCTGGAACGCCACTGCTGTTTTCAAGGGGTTTCGTGCACGCGACCGGTGCGTTGCTTGCTGCCGACGATGACAGTGCTACTGTCGGCTTGGCACGAGCATCGCATCAAGACCGTTCCACGATGGACCGCGCCGGTATAGCATCGCCAGCGATTTGACTAACCAGGCCCCTTAGGAGGCACTCAATGAGCAACGGTAATGGTGTGACCACGGTTCTCTCGCAGACCGTCGAAGATGCAAAAGAAACCGCCACCAATGTGGGCGAGACCATCGCACACGTTGCGGAAGATGCAGTCGCTTCGGTGAAGAAGACCGCCAAGCGCGCACGCAAGGCCGCCACCCAGGTCGCCAAGGTCAAGAAGGCCGTGACCAAGGTCGAGAAGACCGTCGCCAAGAAGGCTGACAAGGCCGCCAAGTCGGTCGGCAAGACCCTGGCCACCGCCAAGCAGAAGCTGGAAGCGGCCAAGAAGAATGCCAAGGCCGAAGCCACCGCGATCAAGAAGCAGGTCGCCAAGAAGAAGGCCGCCGCTGAAAAGGCTGTGACCAAGACCACCAAGGCTGCCGGCAAGAAAGCCACGACTGCCAAGAAGGCCGTGACCAAGAAGGCTGCCGCTGCCAAGAAGACCGTGACCAAGAAGGTCGCCACCGCCAAGAAGGCTGTCGCCAAGAAGACCGCGACCGCCAAGAAGGCCGTGACCAAGAAGACCGCCGCCGCCAAGAAGACCGTTGGCAAGAAGGTCGCCGCTGCCAAGACCGCTGTTGCCAGGAAGTCGGCGACCGCCAAGAAGGCCGTGACCAAGAAGACCGCAGCGGCCAAGAAGGTGGCTGGCAAGAAGACCGCCGTCGCCAAGAAGACCGTCGGCAAGAAGGTCGCCACGGCCAAGAAGGCCGTTGCCAAGAAGTCGGCCACCGCCAAGAAGACCGTGACCAGGAAGACCGCGACCGCCAAGAAGGTGGCCGGCAAGAAGACCGCCGTCGCCCGCAAGTCGGTTGGCAAGAAGGTCGCCACCGCCAAGAAGGCCGTGACCAAGAAGACCGCGGCCGCCAAGAAGACCGTCGGCAAGAAGGCCGCTACCGCCAAGAAGGCTGTGGCCAAGAAGGCCCCGGCCCGCAAGGCCGCCCCGGCCAAGCGTGCTGCCGCCAAGCCGGTTGCCCGCAAGGCACCGGCCAAGCGCGCCCGCAAGTAAGGCGTTGTAACGTGCTGCTCCTGCCTGAGGGCGGGAGCGGCATGGTGGGGTCGGCCTTTGCCCGCCCGCTGTCGGCATCCCCGGTCGAGCGCATCGCGTCACGTGCGATCAGAGTCCCGGACTCTGCCCTCACCATTACCTTCCTGCGTCTCTTGCTAACCTGATCGGCAGACGTTCACGGAAAGACGCAATGCGCGGTCTCGACTTCAGTTCCTGGCAGGCCATGCTCTCCACCCTGGTCGGGTTGGCGGTCATCACCTTGATCGGCGTCGGCATCCGGCTGATGGTCATGCAGACCATGCAGCAGCGCCGCGAGCGCGAGAACCGGCAGATCAACGAGCGGCTGCGCACGCTGATCGCCGCCTACAAAGTCCTTGGCGGATCGTTCACCGGTACGCTCGACGTCGACCCACGCCATCGCCGTGATGTCCGCGCACTGCCCGACGGGAGCGAACAGGGCGATGTGCTGCACCTGCCGGCAGAGGGAGAGAGCGGGGGCGAACGCGCGCGCCGCATCCGTGATGCAGTCGAAGCAGCCCTGTCGGACATCATCCTGCTGGGCACCGATGAGCAGGTGCGGCTTGCCGCACACGCGGCCAACGAGATGGCCCAGGGCCGCGTCGTTCCCACGGCCGACCTGGTGGTGTCGCTACGCGATTTCATCCGTCAGGCGTTGGACCTGGATCCGATTCCGGCCTCGGTCACCATTCCGCGGCAAGGCCCGGCACGGCCCTCGACCGGTGCGAAAGGCAGGGGCGATGCGGGTGACAAGGGCGGTGACAAGGGCGGCGGCAAAGGCGGCGGCGGAGGCGGTGGTATGGGAGGAATGGGCGGTGGTGCTATGGGGGGAGCGGCGGACGACACCGCCGATGCCCACCGCTGAGCGGGCCGCCTCACCTCATGGCGAGGCCCCTGCCCCGATCCGGTACGACGGCGGCGTTGCGCCCATCAGATGGGTGACGAAGTAGTCCCACATCCGGCGCATGTAGTAATCGTCGTTGCGGAACAGCTCGTGGTCCTGGTTGGGCAGGTACAGCAGGTCGTAGTCCTTGTTGGCCAGCGTGAGGGCACGCGCCAACTGCAGGGTGAGCGCCGGCATCGCGTTCTCGTCCAGGTCGCCGTAGACCAGCATCAGCCGGCCCTGCAGGCGGTCGGCCAGTGCATCGTTGGCCAACGGCTGGAACAACGGCGGCACCGCACCTGGTTGCGGACGCACGCGGGTGCCGTCGGCATAGACCGGCTGGCCGCCGACCAGGCGGTCCATGCCGTGGATCGCGCCGCCGTACATGCCCTGGAAACTGTGGCTGCCGGCCGAGGCCACGCCGACCGTGTAGAACGCCGGGTAACGCAGCAGGGCACGCGCTGCGCTGTAGCCGCCGAAAGAATGTCCGTAGATGCCGACCCGCGTCAGGTCCATGCCGCGATAGCGTTCCGCCAGTTCGCGGATCGCCGCGACATGATCGTCCAGCTGCAGATCGGCGGCGGTCAGGAAGCTGGCATCGTGGAAGGCTTTGGAGCGACCAGGCGTACCGCGCGCATCGATGCTCACCACCACGAAGCCGAGTTGGGCCAGACTTGAGCGCGCCACCGGATTCATCGTCGCGGTGGCGTCGACAAAACCGACCGGCGCATTGGTGATGTGGGGTCCGCCGTACATCGCATCAATCACCGGATGCCGTCCGTCATCGTGGTAGCCGGGCGGCAGGTAGACCGTGGCCTGCAGGCCGGTCCGGCCGTCGGCCGCCAGGACAGTGACCCGCTGTGGCGGGACCCAGCCAGCCGCGCGCACGGCACGATCATCGGCACGTTCCAGCGGCAGCACCACGCGTCCATCAGTCGTCGAGCGCAGTACGCTGACCGGTGCTTGGTCCACCCGCGAGTAACTGTCGACCACGTACGCCGCCGAGGGTGACAGCAGGTGGGAGGCACGCCCACCCATCAACAGCCCGGCGCCAGCATCGATCGCATGATCGGCCGCTTCCGGTGTGAGCAGGACCGGGGTGCCGCCGTCCAGTGAGACCCGATAAAGGCGCCGCTGGTAGGGATCACCCGGCTCGCGCCCACCGGCGGTGAACAGCACCTGGCCGCGCGCTTCATCGACGCCGACCACATCGCGCACCAGCCATTCGCCCCGGGTCAGCTGACGGATGATGTGGCCATCGCGGCGATCGATCAGATACAGATGACCCCAGCCATCCTGCTGGGAGAACCAGACGATGCCGTTGCCGTGCTGCAGTACGTGCACGGCCGGCCGGTTGTAGGGGTAGCTGTTGAGCTGCACGCGGGTATCGCTGCGCTCTTCCCGCACGGTGCGCACGCTACCGGTCCGCACATCCACCTCGACCAGGCGCAGTCGTGCCGGGTGGTCGTAGCGCACGATCGCCGCATAGACCTTGTCCGCACCGGCCGACCAGCCCAGCACGCCGGCTTCGGTCAAGGTGTACCAGCCTTCGGGAACGGCGATATGCTGCGTGCCGCTACCATCCGCTTCAGTGACGAACCAGGCATCGCGCACCTGCTCGGCGTCGCCCAGAAGGCCCAACCGCACTTCATGCACCACCGGGCGGAAGCCATCCGTCGGGGCGGTCGCCAGGTACGGGTAAGGCAGCACCTGACGCTCGTCATAGCGGACGCCGAACAGGCGTTTGCTGTCGGGCGACCAGGTGACCGCGAAAGGCGGCATATGCATCTTGCCCGCCCGCCGCGGAATGCCGCGCAGGGCGAAATCGGGCAGTACGCCATAGCCGTGAGAGGGCTCGCCATCCATGGTGAGCGCCCGGCGCGCACCCTCGGAGCCACTGCGCAGCCAGAGGTTGTCCTGCTCGACCCGCACGCTGTGCCGACCGTCAGGTGACGGCAGATCACGGGGATCGGCAACCGGTAACGATTGGACCTCGCACGGCATCGGCAGCGTGCAGACGACCGCCTGCTGCGCGTCTACGCGAAGGGTGATCTCCAGGCCATGCCCGCTTTGGGCAACGCGGTCTACCTGCTGCATCACTTGGCCTGGATCAGCGATCCCGGCAGCGAGCAGTGCCGCATGCATCATATCGTCGTCGAACAGTGCCGTACGCGTGGTCGTCGCCGGATCGACCAGGATGTGGGTCGTGCGGCCATCTTCCTGCTGGCGGGGATACCAGAAGCGGCCGTCGGCGAGCCATCGCGGTGCGACGGCCGCATTGCGCACTTTGCCGCGCAGCTGCTGGTCCAGCACGCGTTCGGCACGCTGGTACTGCGCAAGGCCGGGCCCCACAGCCTGGGCCGACGGGCTTGCCCAGGCGCCGACCCCCAACCCCAGAACGAGCAGACAACGGACCATCCTCGAACGTGCTCCAGCCATGCCTATCGCTCCTTGATGTCGCGGTCCGGCGGGCGCATCGTCATCGTGGCGCGCTCCCTGCCAGCCTGGAGCACCGAGCATGCCGGTGCTCCAGCGCGCACTCAAGCAGCACTGCGGCAGTACGTGCGCCGCTGCTGGGCCGCTCAGGACGTCAGCTCAACTACCGGAACGAAGCCGCCGTAGATCATCCGCTTGCCATCGAACGGCATCGGATTGCTCTCTGGATCCATCCGCGGATCGTCCATCATCTTCTGCATGCCGGCATCGCGCGTGGCCTTGTCCGGCCACTCGATCCAGGAGAACAGCACGGTCTCGTCCTCCTTGGCTTCCACCGCGCGATGGAAGTCGGTCTGCTTGCCGTGCGGGACATCATCACCCCAGCACTCCACCACGCGCAGGGCGCCGTGCTGGATGCAGATCGCATCGCCCATCCGGGCGTGCTTGAGGAAGGCCTCTTTGTTCGCGGTCGGGACAGCCAGTACGAAACCATCGATATACGCCATGGCAGAGCTCCAGATGACGCGCCGGAATGGGCGCCTTCAAGGCATACGACGAATCAGGGGGCGGAAGATCGACAGTGCGCCGACGGCCCTTCGCGGTGGGTGAACGCCTCTGGTCCGGGGCCTTGGGTCAGAAAACTCTGAATCAGAGTGAGGAACTTCCTGATGTTGCAGCTGACGCATCCAGCACATGATGGCGATGCCGGGCAGGACGCCCCACGGCGCCCTGCGGTCCAACGCCCACGGCATGGACCTCGGTGTATTCAGGAGGATGGACGCGTTAGCCGATTACTCCCCAAGAGCGGCTTCCCCAGCGCGTGACGCCCCGCAAGGGCACCGTCGTGACCAGAGTCCTTTCCCCGCACGGTTCCCGTGCGTGGCCTTCCACGCTTCTTCTCAGCAGCCCGCGTGATGGTCGGGCAGTACGGACGTTCACGCCTTCGTCGCCTGAAGAAATGCCACGCGCGTATGCCAGAGCCCGTCTGAACGGCGCCCCAAAATTCACGTTTGTGCAGCGGGTCAACTTCAGGGCGGGTTGTGTCGAATAACGGAGAATTTACATTTCCGATGCAGTCCGGCTCAAACCGGGTGCAAGTAGTCCAAGACATAAAGGTGTACCCCCATGAAGACCTCGTTGATTGCTCTGGCCCTGGCTGCCGCCCTCCCGTTCACCGCTTCGGCGGCTGAAGGCCTGTCCTACAACTACGCTGAAGCCGACTACGTCAAGACCGACGCAGATGGCGGCAAGGCCGATGGTTGGGGCGTGAAGGGTTCCTACGCCTTCCACCCGAACTTCCACGCCTTCGGCGAGTACAACCAGCAGAAGACCGACATCGGCAACTTCAAGGTTGACCAGTGGCGCGTGGGTGTCGGCTACAACCAGGAAATCGGCAACAGCACCGACTTCGTGGGCCGCGTTGCCTACAACAAGTTCGACCCGAAGGAAGGCCTGGATTTCAACGGCTACAGCGCTGAAGCCGGTATCCGTACCGCGTTCGGCCAGCACGCCGAAGTCTATGCCATGGCCGGCTACGAGGATTACAGCAAGAAGCACGGCGTCAATCCGGATGGCCAGTTCTACGGCCGCCTGGGTGGCCAGGTGAAGTTGAACCAGAACTGGGGCATCAACGGCGACATCAAGATGGATCGCCACGGTGACAAGGAATGGTCGGTCGGCCCGCGCTTCAGCTGGTAATCCCAGCGTGACCGCATCGCCACGTGCCTGATCGGCGTGGCAGGAAAGGCCCGGCATCGCCGGGCCTTTTTCGTGGGCGCGATCCAGGCACGGGGCCCGAGGGATAATGAGTCACTTTCATGGAGATGCCCGATGTCCCCATCCACCGATCTGCAGCAGCCACGCCTCGGCTGTGGTGCCGTCATCCAGCGCGCCGATGGCGCGATCCTGCTGGTCCAGCGCGGGCGCCCGCCCGAGCAGGGGCATTGGGGACTACCCGGTGGCAAGGTCGACTGGATGGAAGCCGTCGAACACGCGGTGATCCGTGAGGTGGAAGAGGAGACCGCACTCCAGGTGACGGTGGAACGCCTGTTGTGCGTGGTCGATCATTTCGAGCCGGCGCTTGGCCAGCACTGGGTCGCCCCGGTGTATCTGGTGCGGGCGCAGGACACCACAATCGCGTCCGTGCAGGAGCCCGAGGCACTGCTCGGGCTGGGTTGGTTCACCGCGGATGCGCTGCCCGCGCCGCTGACGCTCTCTACGCGCAAGGCCCTGGAACACCTCTCGATCGCGCACTGACTCCTCGCGCGCAGGGCGCTCAGCGTCGTGCGGCGGCGCCCTCTCCCCGCGCCACGGCCTCCACTTCGGCCAGGCTTGTGATGGCGTAGTCGCCCGGCGTGGACATCGCCACCGCGCCATGTGCCGCGCCCAGGTCCACCGCTGCCTGCTCGCCCTTGCCGCTGAGCAGCGCATGCACCACGCCGGCCACGAAGGCATCGCCACCGCCGACACGGTCGAGCAGGTCTACTTCGCGTGCGGCGGAGACATACAGTTGCGACCGCGTGCGCAGCGCACCGGCCCAGCCGTGGCGGGCGGCGTTGGCGGCGTCGCGCAGCGTGAACGCCACGGCCTGCAGCGCCGGAAACTGCGTCATCGCGCGCACGGCGGCCGCCTCCGCCGGACCGACATCCATCGGCGTGTGGCGGCGCCCGAGATCGCTCAGGTCCATGCCCAGGCACGCTGCGAAGGAATACTCATCGCCGATCAACAGGTCGCACTCGGCCGCGATGGCGCAGTTGGCGTGGCGCGCGGCATCCGGGTCGGGGTGGCTGTTCCAGAGGCTGGCGCGGTAGTTGAGATCGTAGGAGACCGCCACGCCGTGTCGGCGCGCGGCCCGCACCGCGGTGATCGCGGTCTGCGCGCTGTGCTCGGACAGCGCGGCGAAGATCCCGCCGGTGTGCAGCCAGCGCACGCCGTGCTGCCCGAACAGCGCATCCCAGTCCAACGCCTGCGGCTGCAGCTGCGAGGCCGCCGAGTACGCGCGATCGGACATACCCAGCGGCGCACGCACCCCGAAACCACGCTCGGTGAAGTTCAGGCCCATCCGGGTGTTGCGGCCGATGCCATCGTAGTCGCGCCACACGATCTGGCTGGCATCCACCCCACCGGCCTGGATCAGCTGTTGGGCAAGCAGCCCCAGCTCGTTGCGCGGCAGAGCGGTGAGCACCCCGGTGCGATGGGCGAAGGTGCTGCACAGGCCGCGGGCGACGTTGTACTCGCCACCACCCTCCCACACATTGAACTGGCGCGCGCTGCGGATCCGGCCTTCGCCGGGATCCAAGCGCAGCATCACCTCTCCAAGTGCCAGTGCGTCCCAGCGCTGCCCCGTGTCGGGTGCCACGACGAAGGTCTGGGCACTCATCGCGCCGGGCACCCGAGCAGCGCCAGATCGATGCCCGCGGCCATGCGCCGGTAGCCCTCGTCGTTGGGATGCAGGTGGTCGCGGGTGATCGCCTCGGGCAGGTGCTCCGGGTTGGACGGATCGCGCAGGATCTGGTCGAAGTCGATGAGGCCATCGAAGCCGCTGCGGCCGCCGCGCATCCAGGTGTTGAGGGTGGTGCGGGTGGCGGCCGCGATGGGCTCGTAGCGGTCCGAGCCACCGAAGGGCGTGATCGTGGCGGCAATCGGGCGGATGCCGTGGCTGTGCAGCCGTTCGGCGATCTGCCGGTAGCCCAGCACCATGTCCTCGGCGTTGCGGCCGGCCACGGGCGGGGTGCCGCCATCATGGCGGATGTCGTTGATGCCTTCGAACAGGATCACGCGGTCCACGTTCGGCAGCGCGATCACATCGCGGTCCAGCCGCGCCAGCGCGCTGTGGCTGCGGCCGTGATCCATGACCTTGTTGCCGCTGATGCCGGCGTTGACCACCACCACCTGGTCCGGGCATGCCTGCTGCAGGCGGGCGGACAGCAGCGCCGGCCAGTCGCCATTGCTGCCACGGGTGGCGGTGGCGCCTTCGGTGATGGAGTCGCCCAGGGCGACCACCACCACCGGCTTGCTGGCGCGTTCGGCCAGCACGGCAGAGACCACGTTCTGGCGGTAGGCGAGCTTGACCGCGTCGCCCACGGTGGCTGCGCGGCCATCGGCGATGCGCAGCGCGGTGCGGCGCACGGCCGGGCGGGTGGCATCGGGGAAGTACACGGTGAGCGAGACGTCGGCCAGCGCCGGCGCGGTGATCGCGACCGGATCGCTGAGCAGCGCGGCGCCGACCGGCACCACGATCTCGCCGCGACCATTGAAGGTGACCGGCTTGGCCGCGGTGGCGGTGCCGGTGAGGTGGGCCGAGGCCCCGCCGATATGCAGCGGGGCCTGGCCGAGTTCATTGCTGACGCGGAAGCGCAGGGCGCGTGCCGAACTGGCCAGGCGCATGTCCTGGCGCACGGTCTGGTTGGCGAACTGCACCGGGGCCTCGGGGGTACCATCAAGACGGTCCGGTGCCGGCGAGGCGGTCCAGGCCGGCACCCAGACCTGGGCCTGGGCGGGCAGCGCCGCGGCGCTGGTGGCAAGTGCAAGAGAGAATGCAGTGATCCAGCGCAGCATGGCGGCCCTCCCAGGCGGTCAGCGGGTCAATCAGGAGAAGTAGGTGCCGCCGTTGACGTCGACGTTGGCACCGGTGATGAAACCGGCCGCGTCGGAGGCCAGGTACACCGCGGTATCGGCGGCTTCCTGCGGTCGGCCCTGCCGGCGCAACGGCGTATTGCCGGCCACCGCGGTGCGCACTTCCGGCTTGGTGAATTCGTCATGGAAGCGGGTGGCGATCATGCCGCAGCACAGCGCGTTGACGCGGATGCCGCGCGGGCCCAGTTCCTTGGCCATGGCGCGGGTGAAGGTCATCACGGCAGCCTTGGCCGTGGCGTAGATCGCCGCGCCCGGGCCACCGCCATCGCGCCCGGCCTGGGAGGCGAAGTTCACGATCGCGCCGCCTTCGGGCATGTGCGGCACCACCGCATGCGTGGTCAGGTAGACCGAGCTCATGTTGAGGTCCATCACCTTGTGGAAGAACGCCTCATCGATCTCGGCCAGCGGACGGCGCTGGACCATGCCACCGGCGACGTTCACCAGCACATCGATCTGCGGACCGAACGCGGCCTGGGTTGCAGCGACCATCGCCGCCACGGCCTTGGCATCGGTGACATCGGCGCGATGCACGATCGCGGTACCGCCGGCGGCTTCGACCTGCCTGAGGGTCTCCTGCGCGCTGGCTTCGTCGTTGGCGTAGTTGATGCAGACCTTGGCACCGGCCGCGGCCAGCTTGAGCGAGATCTCGCGGCCGATGTCACGGCCGCCACCGGTGACGATGGCCACCTTGTCCTTGAATTGGGTCATGAAACACTCCTGTGATGCGTTGGGGGAAAGGGAAGAACAGGGCTCAGCGGCGCTCGACCGGGCCGTGGAGTTTTTCCACGCGACCGGTGACCAGCCACAGCGCCAGCAGGGAGGCCGGCACCAGGGCCGCCACCAGGATGAAAATGGGTGCGTAGGAGTCGTGGGTCATCGCCGGCACCAGCCAGGTGGTGATCAGCGTGCCGGCCACCGCGGCCATGCCGCCGAGGCCAGCGACCGAGCCGACTGATTTGCCGCTGAAGATGTCGCCGGGCAGGGTCTGGATGTTGCCGATGGCGATCTGGAAGCCGAACAGTACGAAGGCGATGGTCACCACGGCCCAGACCGGATCGGTGGCCAGCACCGCGCCCAGCAGTGCCGGGGCCATGATCGCCCCGCCCAGGGTGATCACCACCTTGCGGGCCTTGTCCACGCTCCAGCCGGCGCCGATCAGGCGGCCGGAGAGCCAGCCGCCGCCGAGGCTGCCGATCATCGCGCCGACATACGGCACCCAGGCGAAGATGCCGATCTGCTTGATGTCGAAGCCGAAGGTGTCGGCCAGGTAGAGCGGCAGCCAGGACACGAACAGCCACCAGATCGGGTCCAGGAAGAACCGCGAGATCAGGATGCCCCAGGTCTGCCGATGGCCCAGCAGCTGGCGCATGCTGGGCACGTACTCGGGGACCGGCACGGCGGGTTGTTCGGTGGGTGCATCCAGGATCAACGCGCGCTCGGCCGCGCTCACCCACGGGTGCTTGTCCGGGCCGGCGCGGTAGATGATCAGCCACGGCAGCAGCCAGATGAAGCCGATCGCACCGATCAGGATGAAGGTGCCGCGCCAGCCCAGCCACAGGAACAACACGGCGATCAGCGGTGCCGACACGATCGCGCCGATCGAAGCACCCGCATTGAACACGCCCTGTGCCAGCGCACGCTCGCGCGCCGGGAACCACTCGGCATTGGCCTTGACCGCACCCGGCCACGCGCCGGCTTCGCTGATGCCGAGCATGGCGCGCACGATACTGAAGGACAGGATGGAGTGGGTGACCGAATGCAGCGCGATCGAGATCGACCACACCGCGATCGACAGCGCAAAGCCCAGGCGTGTACCGATGATGTCGAACAGGCGGCCGAACACGAACTGGCCGGCGGCATAGAACAGCATGAACACCGTGACCAGCAGCGCGTAATCTTCCTTGGTCGCGCCGACGTCCTTGGAAATCTGCGGCCACATCACGGCCAACGCATTGCGGTCGATGTAGTTGATCACGGTGGCCACGGCGATCAGCGCCACGATCAGCCAACGGACATAGGTGCGGGCCTGTGTGGTGACCTTCATTTGCCGTCCTTGCCGGTGCGGGTGCCGGTGTCGAAGCGCTTCCAGCCACCGTCCCAGCGCCAGCTGTGTCCGCCGCCGCTCACTTCATGCGATCCGCCCTTGGCCGGATCATCGGCGATGCCCACGGCGAGCTGCTTGCCGCCGGCCAGGTCGAGCACCAGCACGTCAGCATCCTTGCCGCGGTAGTGGGTGAGGCGGTCGATGCGGCTGTTGGCGCCGCGCACGGTTTCGGCGGTGCCGTCGTACTGGCCGTGCGGTTCGAGCACACCGTAGAACGTGGTGGCAGCCTGCCCATCCACCCGCTGCAGCAGCAGTGGCTCACGGCGCAGGTTGAACGAAGGATCATTCGCACCGCTCTCGCCGATCAGGGCGCGCGAGGGCGCGGTGCTGGCGAAGCGGTAGGTATAGAAGCGGCCGTCCAGCAGCCAGGTCAGGCTGCGCGCGTCGGTGGTCGGCTCGCTGGCCGCATCGATCCACACATGCTGATAACCGTTGGCCTTGCCCAGCACCGGACGTGCGGCGACCGCGGACTGCGTCTTGAAGCCCACGTCCATGATGTGCCCGTTGAAGTGCAGCGGCAGGTCATAGCGTGCGGCCTTGCTGCCGCTGACACGCAGCAGATCCAGTACCACCGGCTCGCCGAGCGAGGGGTGCGAGAGCAGCGCCTGGGTACGGGTGAAGCTGACCCCTTCGTAGGCACCCTCCATCCGTGCCGAGGCGATCTGGGTATCGTCGCTGACCGCGAACAGCAGCGGCGTCGGCGCCAGCGGCTGGCCCTTCTTCCAGTCGCTGCCGAAGTGGCTCTGTTCGTTCACCACCAGCGTGTTGTGCGCGATGGTCTGCCGGGCCCAGCTGCTGTTCTCCGGCAGGTAGATGCCACCGGCCTTGGCCTCGATGTTGAGGAAGCGCGCCGCGCCGTAATCGGTGACCACGCGCTGGCCGTTGTCGTAGAACAGCCAGTTGAGCTTGTCGAAGTGGCCGTGGCCCATGCCCTGCTTGGTGTTCTTCATCACCAGCGCTTGGCCGCTCTCGCCGCCCATGCGCAGGATCGCCAGTGCGCCTTCGGTGCCGTCCGGGCCATCACGCAGCAGGGTCGGTACGAAGGCGAACGGCTTGGCCTTGTTCTCCGCCAGCGCCTGGGCCACCTGCAGGCCTTCGGGGGAGAGCAGCACGCGCTTCTGTGTTCTGGCGACGGACAGCAGGCGGGCATCACCGGTCTGCGCGTAGGCGATGTCGATACCGGCCACCAGTTCCTCGGTGTCCAGGCCCTTGTCGAGGATGGCATCGTTGATCGGGAAGAAGTAGCCGCCGTAGCTGCTCTGCACCAGCGCATCGACCGCCTTGAGCAGCACGCCGTCGCGGCGCTTGAAGATGCCGCGTTGCGGTTCGTTGCGCTCGATGGCGTTGGCGAACAGGATGAACGGGGCCAGCGCGTAGCGCTGGTAGTACGGGCCTTCTTCGTAATACCCGTCCGGCGAGAACAGCTGATCGACCTGCTTGAGGAAGCCGGCGCTGCCATCGCGTCTGCTGCCCTGCAGGGCCTTGTCGACGTAGCCGGCATCGCGCAGCACGTAGCCGGTCATGCCCACGGCAGCGACCGCCCAGGTAGCGTGGTTGTGGATCTTGTCGAAGTTCTCCGGCGTGCCGGACAGGAAATCGGCCATCGCGCGGAACACGTTGTCGTCGATCATCGTGCGGTCGGCGTCACTGAGCGTGTCGCGGATCGCGTCGTAGCCCTGCGCGGCGCTGACCAGCCAGACCGAATCGTTGAGGGTCTGCCAGAACAGCCGGCCGGGAATCTGGCCGCGGCCCTGCGGGTGCGCGCCCAGGCCCGGGTAGAGCTTGGCGTAACCCAGCAGCAGGTCGCGGGCGAAGGCGGCATAGGCCTTGTCGCCGGTCAGCCGATACAGCGCGCCGGCGGCCTGGATGGCCTGGTAATTGCGCTTGTGCTGTTCGTGGGTGTAACCGCCGCCCTTGTCCTTGGGCGCCGGCACGTCAATGCCGGCCTTCATCATCGCGCGCACGCGCTGTTCGGCGCGCTGCTGTTCCTTGGCGAACAGCGGCGAGCGCGCACCCTCGGTACGCATCTGCGTCCACTGCGCGGCGGTGACCAGCACCGGCGCGGTGGCGGACGCCGCGGGCAGCGCGGCCCCGCCAAGCGTGGCGGCGAGCAGCAGCATCAGGGGCGGGGCGTGATTCATGGCAGGGCCTCAACAGGGGTATCGGACAGCAACGGCGCGGTGGCCGTCAGCGGGTTGTCGCCCATGCGCAGGGTCGGTTCCCCGACGCGATGGCTGAAACGGATGCGGCCGCTGCGGTCAAAGCGGTTGTCGCGGATGCTGGCGAACTGCACGCCATGCAGGCGCAGGCTGGCGTCATCGGCCACCCCGGCCTGCTCGAACTGGTTGCCGTGCACCTGCAGCGCCGGACCGAAGGTGCTCTCGTCGGTGCCGCCGCGATACAGGCTCACCACCGGCCCGCCGATGCGGCGGAACGTGGAGTCCAGCAGATCCACCTGCTCGGCGTTGTAGGTGCCCAGATCGTCGGTCTCGGCGGCTGCGGCGATCACGCTGCCGGTGATGTCCTCCACCGTGACGTGGGCCAGTGCGATCCGCGCGGCCAGGCTGCCTTTGCCGGTGGCGATCACATCGAAGGCCTTGTTGGCGGTCAGCCCGTGTACGCGGCTGTCTTCGATGCGCAGCGTGTAGTTGAACGCCTGGCTGCCGGGCGGCACGCGGATCACCGCGTTGCCGGCGGCATCCGGGGCGAGCGCGCCGTCGATGTCCAGCCGCGCCAGGCGCAGCGAACCGCGTGCGCCGATCTCGAACAGGCTCGGCCGCGAGAACTGCACGCTGGCCTGGCCACGGGCGGGGCCGACCACGCTGAGCGGATGGTCCACCGCCAGCACCTGGCTGACGGTGTAGCGGCCACGCTGCAGCTGCAGGCGGTCGCCTGGCGCACTGGCGGCCACGGCGGCGGTAAGGGTGTCCTCGCCCGGTGCGACCGTGCGCACCGCGCCGCTGTCCAGTGCGGTGGCCGGCAGGGTCTTGGGATACCAGTCCACGCCGACCTGGTCGCGTGGGATCGGGGCCAGGTCGCGCGGGGCGCCGGCATCGATGGCGGCGGTGGGGTAGAGCAGACCGTTGGCCGCGCGCTGCAGGGTCAGGGTCTGGCCGCTGACACCGCCAGGGAAGCCGGCAGACGCGGCAGGGCTCTGCACATTGCCCGCGAACGTGATGCCGGAGAGATCGCCCTGCGTGCGCAGCAGCTCGCGGTGTCCATCGCCGATGAACACGTTGCCGGCGATGCGGCTGTTCACCGGCATCGCGTTGCGCTCTTCATCCAGCCCCGCGCCCAGTAACAGGGTGCCGACCTGGATGAAGCTGTTGCGTTCGATCACCGCCTGATCGATCTGCTCGTAACGGTTCAACGGCGCGTCGTGGGTACCGGCCATTACACTCAACGCCGCGGCGAAGTTGTCGCCGGCGATGCCTTCGAAGTAATTGTCGCGCACCGTCTGATTGCGGTTGATCACGCGCACGCCGCCGGTATGCGCCTTGCCATGGCCGAGGAACACATTGCGCTCGACCCGATTGCCGTGGCCGTGGCGCAGCACCAGCGAGCCGCGCGAGTCCTGGAAGACGTTGCCGCGGTAGGTGTTGCCGCCGGACTTGTTGGAGACGATCTCCACCTCGCCATCGCACTGCTCGAACCAGTTGTTCTCCACCAAGGTGCGCGAGTCCGACTGCGAATCATGGCTGGTGCCGATGCGCATCGTCTCGCCGCCATTGGCGCCCAGGTTGGGGCGCGGGCCGAACCAGTTGTGGTCGATGCGGTGCTGGTTGTCCAGGCCACTGGTAGCGTTGCGCACTACCACCAGGGTGGTGCCCGCATTGGTCTTGCCGACCAGCTGGTTGTGGTCGAAGCGGTTGTGCTGGCCGTACAGCGCCACCCAGTGATCGGACTGCTGGCGGTCGGGTTTGTTGTAGCGGTCGATGACGATCCCGGTCACCCGGCTGTGGTTGGCCCACTCACTGGCGGACCGCCGGAATGAAACCACTTCGCCACCCGGCGCCCAACCATCGCGGAAGACAAGGTTGGAAACCTCCAGGTGCTCACCGGCCAGACGCAGCTGGGACTGGCCGCTGAGAATTACCTTGCCGGGGGTCTGCGCCGTTAATTTAATTGGTTGACCAATTTTGCCGTTGCCCTGAAAAAGCAGGTCTACATCGCGCCAGACGCCGTCCGCCAGGATCACTGTATCGCCGGGGGCGAGGGCGCGTACGGCGGTGGCATAGGCAGCAGCGTCGCGCACCAGATAATCGGCCGCCACGGCAGGGAATGCCGCCAGGGACAGGCTCAACAGCAAGCCCTTGGCCATGGGACGCCGCGCCAACGGCGCATGCGAGTGTTGCAAAGTCACGGGCTTACCCTCCCAGATGAACCGTGGCGACTGACGCGAGACACGATCCTAACAGGTTGCCCGGCGCGCACGTCAACCACAATCGCATACCACGTTAGGTGCATGTGGTCTGTGGTTTGCGCATTTTTTTGCTGCGTCCGCACATTAATTCCACGCAAAGTGGTCTGGGCGGTGGTGCGGGGTAGACTTTAGTACCAATTCATTGACATTGGTTCATCAGTCGTGAATCTTCCGCATCGAATCCGTGTAATCGGACGATCCATCCTGGGAGGGAGATCACGATGTTGCATGACCACCGTATGGCCTCACCACGAGGCCTCCGCCGCACCGCGCTGCACAGCGCGCTGTTCTATGCCCTGTGCGCCACCGCGGCACTGCCGCTTGCCCACGCACAGGATGCCGAAACACCCGCCTCGCCGCCGGGGCAAGCCACCACGCTGGATCAGGTCCAGGTGACCGGCATCCGCGGCACCATCCAGACCTCGATCGACAAGAAGCGCGAGGAGACCGTGGTCTCCGATGTGCTGGCCGCCGACGACATTGGTGATCTGCCGGCGCTGTCGATCGGTGAAGCGATCGAAACGATCACCGGTGCCTCCACCCATCGCGAGAAGGGCGGTGCGTCGGAAATCTCGATCCGTGGCCTGGGGCCGTTCCTCGGTTCGTCCACCTTCAATGGCCGCGAGGCCACCAATGGCAGTGGCGACCGCTCGGTGAACTTCAACCAGTTCCCGTCCGAGTTGATCAACACGGTGGCGATCTACAAGACCCAGCGTGCCGACTTCGTCGAAGGTGGCGTGGCCGGCACGATCAACATGGAGACGGTCAAACCACTGGAGTACGGCAAACGCACGTTCCAGCTCGATGGCCGTGGCACTTGGCAGGACTACGATGACCGCCTCAAGGACAAGGACGGCGTCGGCTGGCGCGGTACCGCCAGCTACATCGACCAGTTCGACATGGGCAACGCCGGCAAGCTCGGTGTCTCCATCGGTGTGCAGGCGCTGGAAGGCAGCAACCCGGAAGAGATGTTCTCCAGCAGCTCCACCTGGGTGGCCTGCGATGGCCGTGAGGTGGTTGGCGCGACGCGCAACTGCACCCAGGTAAATGGCAACCAGGTGGCCGACGGCGTGCCGTACTACCTGGTGCCCAGCAGCCGCATCTACCGCCAGTTCATCGAGCACGACAAGCGCGATTCGCAGTTCGCCGCGCTGCAGTGGCGGCCCAGCGATACGGTGGAAGTGAACCTGGATTACCAGCACTCCAAGCGCGACTACACCGAAGACCGCTCGGATCTGTCGCTGTCTTCGATGATGCGCAACCTCAACAACCGCGTGGTCACTGACGATGGCGCGCTGCTGCACCACACCGGCAGCACCACGGTCGATTCCACCGGCAATTTCCTGGAGCGCCAGGAGGAATACACCGGCGGCGGGCTCAACGTGATTTTCCGGCCGAGCCCGGCTTGGACGCTGTCCACCGACCTGTCCTATTCCAATACCGAGCGCGATCAGATCGAACGCAGCACCCGCCTGCGCGCCGGTCGCACCGACGTCAACGGCAGGCCGGTCGGCGGCATCAAGAACACCCGCTACGTCGATTACACCTATGACTACAGCGGTGACGTTCCGAGCATCTATCTGGATCCGGCGTTCGACGTGAACAACCCGGACAACTTCACCGATTCGGCGCTGGTGCGTCGTCGCCAGCAGCATCGCGAGCACACCATCCGTGCCGGCCGCTTCGATGCCACGTTCACCCCGGAAAGCGGCTTCTTCACCGCGATCAAGGGTGGCCTGCGCCGCTCCGAGGCGACCTACACCGATTACACCGACACCGTGGATGTGACCACCACGAGCGTCGCGGCGATCCGCGCCGCCAACCTGGCCTGCCGCCAGGCCTTCCCGCAGGACGATTTCCTGGCCAATGCCAGTGGCAACACCATCGACCAGTGGGCCAGCTTCGACAGCCGTTGCCTGTTCAAGGCCTTCACCGGCGCGGACGACACCGGCCTGAGCGCGGACCTGCGCAACCCGGCCAACAACGATGTGACCGAGAAAACCAGCGCGCTGTACCTGATGGGCGATTACAGCGCCGAATGGTTTGGCCTGCCGGTGACCGGCAACATCGGCGTGCGTGGCGTGCGGACCGAGGTGCGCTCGGTCGGCCTGCGCAGCGGCCTGGATGTGATCAACAATCCCGACGGCACCGTGACCCTGGAGCCGACCGGCGATTTCACCTCGCAGGTGCTCAAGTCAAGCAATACCGAATGGCTGCCCAGCTTCAACGCCGCCTTCGAACTGCGCCCGGACCTGCTGCTGCGCGTCGGCGGCTATCGGGCGATGTCGCGTCCGGATCTGGCCGCTGAAGGCTATGGCCGCACCTTCAACCTGGGCGAGGTGGATACCGAGTTCAACAGCGTGGGCGATGCGCTGCGCAGCATCACGGCCACCGGCAACCCGCGCGCCAAGCCGTTGATGTCATGGAATGGCGATCTCTCGCTGGAGTGGTACGCCAACGAAGACACCATGTTGTCCGGTGCGCTGTACTACAAGCAGTTCAACGGCGGCTCGATGCCGGTGATCGTCAACGAGACCTTCGATATCGATGGTCAGAGCGTGACCGTGCCGGTGGAGCAGCTGGCCACCAGCGACCAGAAGAGCGATCTGTTCGGCGTGGAGTTCACCGCTTCGCACAGCTTCTCCTACCTGCCGGGGATCTTCTCCGGGTTGGGCGTGAAGGCCAGCTACAACTACGCCGATTCCAACTTCAGGACCGAAGACCTGCGCCTGGGCGAGTCCACCGACCCGGCCACCGGTGTGGTGACGCCGGGCATCGTCGAGCCGGCCAACATCTTCGGTCTGTCCAAGCATGTGGCCTCGGCGCAGGTGTACTGGGGCCTGGGCAAGCTCGATCTGCAGGCGATCTACAAATACCGCTCCGACTATTACCAGCAGTTTGTCGGTGACCCGTCGCAGAACCGCTATGTGCGGGACAATGGCTCGCTGGACTTCCGCGCCACCTACAAAGTGAACAAGCACCTGTCGTTGTCGCTGTCGGCCAGCAACCTCACCGATGAGCCGCGGGTGTCGGATATGCCCATCCTCGGTAGCTTCCGCGAGTACACCACGTACGGGCGGCGGTATTATCTGGGGGTGCGCTACCGCTTCTGAGGTCAGTGGCGCGGTTTTTCCGACCGCGCCGCTCTCTGAAGGCGCGGTCGCGTGTCGGTCCCCAGCCACCTGTCAGCCAGGCCTTTGATGATGTCCGAACCCCGTCTGTACCAGTCCATTGCTGCCGAAATCGTCGCGCTGATCGAGAAGGGCGAATTCCCGCCGGGCTCCCGCCTGCCGGGCGAACGCGACCTGGCCGAACGCCTGGGCGTGAGCCGGGTGACGGTGCGCGAGGCGGAAATCGCGCTGGAAGCGCAGGGCCTGATCACCATCAAGACCGGCTCGGGCGTGTATGTGAAGGCCAAGCCATCACAGGCGCCGGGCGCACTGCCCGACGTCTCGGCGTTCGACCTGACCGCGGCACGTGCGGTGATCGAGGCCGAGGCGGCCGCGATGGCGGCCAGCCGCATCACCGATGCCGAACTGGAGGACCTGGCCGGCCTGATCGCCGCCATGGTCGACCCGAATTCGGGTGAGGCGGCGGCCAGCGAGGCCGATCGCCAGTTCCACCTGTCGATCGCGCGGATCGCCGGCAACCCGGTGGTGGAGCACTGCGTGCAGCTGATCTGGCGGATGCGCAACGAGCTGCCGCGGGTCAAGCAGGTCTACGCCAACGTCTGCCACAACGACGATGACACCCGCGACGAGGAACATACCCGGATTCTGGATGCACTGCGCCAGCGCGACCCGGCAGCGGCGCGGTCGGCCATGCGCAACCACTTCCAGCGGCTGTTCGAATCGATGCTGGAAGCTACCGAGAATGAAGCGCTGGCTGAAATCCGCCGGCGCACCCAGCAGGACCGCGAACGCTTCATGGCCGCGACCGGGCACTGAGCCCGGCGCGTATCGGCGGGCTTATTCGCCCTGGTACTGCTTTTCTTCGACCAGCTGCGAGCCGGCGATGCGGTTGATTTCGTTCTTCACTTTGACCCGCTCGCCATTGGTGCCATAGACACCGCGCGCCAGCTGGATGAAGGCATCGTCGAACACCTGCGCCGCTTCCTTGTCGCGCAGCTGATCCTGGATCTCCCACATGCGCTCGTTGATTGCCTTGAGCTGCGTCTTCAGTGCTTCCAGCCCCGGCTGAGCGCTTACCTGCTGCTGCCACAGCGGCCACAGGCCATCGAGTTCCTTGCGGACGTTGGCGTTCTTGCCGGCATCGGCAATGCGTTCGGCCTTGATTTCCAGGATGGTGATCTTGTCGATCAGCTCGCCAATCGATACCGGGGTCAGGATCGCGTCCACGCCATTACTCGCAACAGGTCAGAGCGGCCATGATACCGCGCACCCCCGGGCACCACCCTGACGCAGGATTTACAGAAACGTTGCGCCGATCGGGTGGCCACGCCATGGCGGCTTTACGCCGGTCCTGAGGACACTGTCGCTCTCGACGGCGCGGCTGTCATCTGGAGTGGGACACGTGGTGGGTAAACCTTTGAAACAGCGCCTGCGCTGCGGCGCGGTGCTGGTTGGGCTGGTCATGAGTGGTGCGGCAGCGGCCGCTGTGGAAGGCACGGCGACGCTGACCTCGGATTACGTCTGGCGCGGCAGCTCCCAGAGCGACGGCGATCCGGCCGTGCAGGCCGGCGTGAAGTTCAGCGCGGCCAACGGCTGGTATGCCTCGGCCTGGGGCTCGGGCGTCTCGTTCACGCCGGACAACGGCGCGCGCAGCGAATTCGATCTCGTCGCCGGCTGGAGCGGTGCGGTGGCGCCGGACTGGAGCGTGGACGTCAACCTGACCCGCTACCTCTATCCCTCGACCACCGTCGATCTGGACTGGACCGAGCTCAACGGCACGGTGACCTGGCGGCAACGCGCCTGGCTGCAGGTCGGCGTCTCCGACAACGCGCTGGCCGGCGGCCACGGCGGCACCTATGCGCAGCTCGGTGCGCGTCTGCCGCTGGGCGGGCAGTGGCGTGTCGAGGGCGCGGTAGGCCACTACTGGCTGGACAGCGCGCAGGCCGATGATTACCTGCACGGCCAGCTCAGCGTGGTGTGGCGTGTGCACGGACCGTGGGAGCTGCGGGTGACCGGGCACGACACCGACGGTGCCGCGAAACAGTTGTTTCCGGGCAATGCGGGATCGCGCGTCGAGGTCGCGGTACAAACCGCTTTCTGAGGCGGGCGGGCACCTACGCCCGCCGCTTTGCCTGCGACACCGCCCAGATGCCCATCGCCACCAGCGCAACGCCCGCACCGGTGACGCACACACCGGTCCAGCCAAAGCGATCAAAGACCTGCGCCGAGACCAGTGAGCCCAGCGAGCCACCGATGAAATAGCCCGTCATGTAGCCGGCATTGAGCCGGTTGCGTGCTTCCGGGCGCAGTGCATACACCACGTTCTGGTTGCTCACATGCAACAGCTGCGCAGCCAGATCGAGCACGATCACGCCCAGCACCAGTGCGATCAGCGAGTGCGTGGAGAAGCCCAGCGGGAGCCATGACGCGGCCAGCAGCACCAGCGCCACGGTCGTCGCCAACGCAGCCTTGCCACGGTCGGCCATGCGCCCGGCCACCCCGGCGGCCAGCGTGCCGGCCGCACCCACCAGCCCGAACAGGCCTATCGTTGCATCGCTGTAGCCATACGGTTCGGCCGCGAGCAGGAACGCCAGCGGTGTCCAGAAGATCGCGAACATCGCAAAGCTCAGCGCACCCAGCACCGTACGCAGCCGGAACACCGGCTCCTGCGCGAACAGCGTGCCGATCGAGCGCAGCAGCTGCAGATAGCCCAGGCCGGCAGTCTGATGGAAGCGCGGCAGATGCCGATACAACATGCCCGTGGTCAGCACCAGCGCTGCGGCGGCGATCCAGTACACGGTGCGCCAGTCGCCCAGCGAGGAGAGCGCGCCGGCCACGGTGCGTGCCAGCAGGATGCCGAGCAGCAGGCCGCTCATCACCGTGCCGACCACCTGGCCGCGCTCTTCCGGCCGCGCCAGCGTCGCCGCGAACGGCACCAGCACCTGTGCCACCACCGAGAACAGGCCGGTCAGCGCGGTGCCCACCAGCAGCCAGACGAACTGATGGCTGAGCGCGCTCAGCACCAGCCCCGCCGCCGACAGCAGCGACATCACCACGATCAGCCGGCGCCGTTCGAACAGATCGCCCAGCGGCACCAGCAGGATCAGGCCCGCCGCATAGCTCAGCTGGGCCACGGTCACCACCGTGCCGGCACGCGCGAAGGACACCCCGAACTGCCCGGCGATGGTGTGCAGCAGCGGCTGCGCGTAATAGTTGCTGGCCACGGCCACACCAGTGGCGAAGGCCATCAGCAGAACCTGCCAGCGGCTGAGTGGCGAGGGCACGTCGTGGGTCATGACGGGCTCCAGGAGAGAAGGGGCGCCAGTGTCCGCCCGATCGGAAAATGAGGGAAATGAATAGTTATCATCCAATCCATCTGAAAATGAGATGGCGCAATGAACCTCAAGCAGCTCGAGTTCGCGGTGGCGCTGGCCGAGGAAGGCAACTTCACCCGTGCCGCGCAGCGCTGCCACGTCGTGCAGTCGGCGCTGAGCCACCAGATCGCCCATCTCGAAGACGAACTGCAGGCCACGCTGTTCGAGCGCCTGCCGCGTCAGGTCAGAGTAACGCCCGCCGGTGAAGCACTTTTGACGCACGCACGGCAGGTGCTTGCCTCGCTGCGGCATCTGCGCGATGACGTTGCCGCCGTCGGTGGCCAGGTGCGCGGCATCCTGCACATCGGCCAGATCACCTCGTTGACCGCCGTGGATCTGGTCGCTTGCCTTGCGGCCTTTCACCAGCGCTATCCGCAGGTCGAGTTCCGCCTGCGCATGGACAAGAGCGAAGTGCTGATGGCCGACGTGCGCGAGCGGCGGCTGGATGTGGCGCTGGTCGGGCTGTCACCGGGCACCCCGATCGAGGGCGCCCAGCACCGATTGCTGGCCGAGGAGGCGATGGTGGCCGTGCTGCCCCCGGACCATGCCTTGGCGAGGCGTAAACGGCTCTCGCTGGCGACGCTGGCCGAGCTGCCTCTGGTGGACTTCCCGCACGGGAGCGGTGCGCGCCGGCAGACCGATGAAGCCTTCGCCGCCGCCGGACTGCCCCATCGGGTGCCGTTCGAGATCAATCACATGGCGCTGGTCGAGCGCTTTGTACAGCAAGGGTTGGCGGTGGGCATCGTGCCGCAGGCCATCGCGGCCGGCTTCAGCGATGTTGCCTGTGTGGCGATCCAGGGCGCACCGACGCGGCGCGTGCATGCGGTCTGGTCACACCTTCCCACGCCGGCGGCGCGGGCCTTCGTTGAGGTACTGCTGCAGCACGTGGCCCCGGCACCGGAGCCACGCACCACGGCCTCACTCAGGCGCCGCGCACACGCAGGGTCAGGCCCTTGAGGAAATTGCGCAGCATCTGATCACCGCAGGCGCGGTAGTTCTTGTGGTCCGGCTGACGGAACAGTGCGGACAGTTCCGGCTTGGAGACCGAGAACCCGGCGGCGTCGAACACTTCGTGCATGTCCACGTCCTTCAGCTGGAAGGCGACGCGCAGCTTCTTCAGCACCAGGTTGTTGGTGATGCGCTTTTCCACCGGGCGCACCGGCTGGCTCTCGTCGCGGCCACGGAAATGCACGATCAGGCCATCCAGGAAATGCGCCAGGGTGCGGTCGTCGCAGGGCACGAAGCCTTCTTCGTCTTCCTTGCGCAGCCAGCCGGCCACATCGGCCTTGTCGACCACGAAGGCCGGATCGGCCAGGGCACAGGTGTCGGCGATCATGCCGTCGCTGAGGTCGAGCATGTAGCGGATGCTGCGCAGTACATCGTTGTTGATCATGGGACGTCCAATACCGCCGGCGCGGCTGCGCGGCTGGCGGCCATTTTACCCCGTGGCGGACGCGTGGCCGGCTGCGACCGGTGGTCGCTGTCATCTGGCTGCCATGAAAGTGAAGCACAGTGCCGCGATCAGGCATCGACAGGTAGTGGAGCAGGCAATGCGCAGGTGGCAGGTACTCGGGTGTGTGGGCATGTTGATGGCAGGCCAGGCAGGGGCGCAGGTCCCGTATGTGGCGCTGGAGCAGCGGCTGGATCCGCAGGCGCTGGCCGAGGTCGGGCTGACCCCGGCCCAGCTGCAGACGCTGAACCGCCTGCTGCGCCAGGCCGAGGCCGAGACCCCGGCACCAGTCGCCGTCGCGGCGGCCCCTGCCGCAGGCCCGGGCGTGCCGACACCGGCCCCGATGTTCCCCGGGCTGGACGACGGCCCCATCACCGCCAAGGTCACCGGCCAGGTGAGCGGCTGGGCCCCCGGCACGGTGTTCACCCTCGATAACGGCCAGCAATGGCAGGTGCTCAAGGGCGAGATGACGCTCAAGACCGCCCGCAGCAACCCCGAGATTGTCGTGGTGCCGGGCATTGCCGGCCGCTGGTTCCTGCAGGTGGATGAAGACCTGCCCAAGGCACGGGTGTTCCGCATCCGCTGACGCGACGGCTCGCAACACCGGGTAGCGGAGCAGCGCCGGGCCCTGCACCGGGCGGGCATCGGTGCGAAAATGGTCGGGATCTCCACGGAGTACCTCGATGACCCGTACCGCTCTGATTACCGGCGCCACCTCCGGCTTTGGCGCCGCCGCTGTCCACCGTTTCGCGCAGGCCGGCTGGCGCGTGATCGCCACCGGGCGCCGTGCCGAGCGCCTGCAGCCGCTGGTCGATGCCTACGGTCCCGAGCGCGTGCACGCGGCGGTGTTCGACGTGCGCGACAGCGCGGCAATGGAGGCGGCACTGGCCGCCCTGCCGCCCGGGTTCGCCGACATCGACCTGCTGGTCAACAACGCCGGCCTGGCCCAGGGCACCGCCCCGGCCCAGAGCGCCTCGCTGGAAGACTGGCGCACCATGATCGACACCAACGTTACCGCCCTGGTGACGTTGACCCACCGCCTGTTGCCGCAGCTGGTTGCGCGCAAGGGCGCGATCATCAACATCAGCTCGGTGGCCGGTGTGTACCCGTACCCGGGCGGCAACGCCTACGGCGGCACCAAGGCCTTCGTCAGCCAGTTCTCGCTGGGCCTGCGCTCGGACCTGCACGGCAGTGGCGTGCGCGTGACCACGATCGAGCCGGGCATGGCCGAAACCGAGTTCACCGTGGTCCGCACCCATGGCGACCAGGCCGCTTCGGACAAGCTCTACACCGGTGCCAACCCGATGACCGCCGATGACATCGCCGAGCAGATCTTCTGGGTCGCCTCGCTGCCGGCGCACCTGAACATCAATCGCCTCGAAGTGATGCCGGTCAGCCAGTCGTTCGCCGGCTTCCAGGTCGCGCGCGACTGATCGCAGGCGCCGTTAGCTGCCCGCGAGGGGTGCTACCTGAAACAAGAACGCCGACCCAAGGGTCGGCATTCGGGGTGCATCTGGAGCAACAGCCCCCTTGGAGTGCAAGGGGGCGCGCCTACTGCGCCTTGATCGCCATCGCCTGAAGCCCGGTCCCATCCAGCTTCTGCTTGGCTTCGGCCAGTTCGCCCGCGCTGCCATACGGCCCCATGCGCACGCGGTACACCGTCTTGCCGTTGATCTGCGCCGATTCCACGCGCGCGGCCAGGCCGATCATCGCCAGCTTGGCCTTGGTCGCTTCGGCGTCGCCGGAGGCACCGAACGCACCGGCCTGCAGGATGTAACGCACGTTGCCCGCGGCCGGATCGGCGGCTGCAGCGGCAGCCGGCGCGGTGGCCGCAGGTGCATCCGGTTTCGGCGCGGTGGCCACCGTGGCCGGGGCTGATGCCGCCGGTGCCGGCGTGGCGGTTGGACGTTCATTCACCGGCGCCGGCAACGCCGCGGTACTGACCGGCGCAGGCGTCGTGGTCGCGGCGGTGCTGGTCGGTGCCGGTGCGGGCGGCAACGGCCGCCCTTCCAGTGCCGCCTGCGCGCGCTGCGCATCGGCCTTGGCACGACGCTGGTCTTCGGCGCGTGCGCTGGCGGCCAGCTCGGCATCGGACATCTCCACTTCCTTGCCGGGCAGCAGGGTGTAGAAGTCGTACTGCGTCGCCGCCGGCTTGGCCGGTTCGGCAGGCTTGGCGGCGCCGGGCTTGGGCAGCTCGGTGCCCACGTCGGTCTCGGCGTCGCTCACCGGCGCCGGCTGGGCGTTCGGGTCCGGCTGCGGGCCGACCCGCAGGAAGCCATCACCGTCGTTCTTGAACAGGTTCGGTGCCGCCAGGAACACCACGGCCGCAATCGCCACACCCGCGACCAGCCACACCCATCCCGGGGTGCCCTGGTTGCTGTTGCGCCGTGCCTGGCTCTTGCCGCGTCGTGCTGCCATTTACTGCTTCTCCACTGCTTACATTTTTTCCGGGGCGGAAACGCCCAGGATGTTCAGACCATTGGCCAGGACCTGGCGCGCGGCACAGGCCAGCGTCAGCTTGGCGTTGCGTTCGCTTTCGTCGGCCACCAGGACCTGCGTGCCGTGATACCACGTGTGGAAGGCGTGCGCCAATTCACGCAGGTACTGCGCGATCAGGTGCGGTTCCAGCCCGAGGCCGGCCGCTTCAACGACTTCCGGGAAGCGCGACATTTCCACCATCAGCCACAGCGATGCCTCATCGTCCAGTGACGACAGCCCGGTCAGACCTTCGGCCGGCGTGTAGCTCAGCTTCTTTTCCTGCGCCTGGCGCAGCAGGCTGCACACCCGGGCGTGCGCGTACTGCACGTAGAACACCGGATTGTCGTTGCTCTGCTGGCGGGCCAGATCGATATCGAAGGTCAGCTGCGAATCGGGCTTGCGCGCGATCAGGAACCAGCGGGTGGCATCGCGGCCGGCTTCTTCGATCAGGTCACGCAGGGTCAGGTAGCTGCCGGCACGCTTGGAGAGCTTCACTTCCTCGCCGCCGCGCATCACCGTCACCATCTGGTGCAGCACGTATTCCGGCCAGCCCTTCGGGATGCCGACGTCCAGCGCCTGCAGGCCGGCACGCACACGCGCCAGCGAACCGTGGTGGTCGGCGCCCAGCTCGGTGATCGCGCGCTCGTAGCCGCGCTGCCACTTGGAGAGGTGATAGGCCACATCCGGCAGGAAGTAGGTGTAGGTGCCGTCGGACTTGCGCATCACGCGGTCCTTGTCGTCACCGAAGTCGGTCGAGCGCAGCCACAGCGCGCCGCCTTCCTCATACGTATGGCCGGCCGCGTTGAGCTGGGCGACGGTCTCTTCGACCTTGCCGTCCTTGTACAGCGAGCTTTCCAGGAAGTAGATATCGAAATCCACGCCGAATGCGGCCAGGTCCTGGTTCTGCTCGTTGCGCAGGTAGGCCACCGCGAAGCGACGGATCGCATCGAGGTTGTCCGGGTCGCGCTCGCCGACCACCGAGTGGCCTTCCAGCTCCACCGTGGCGCCGGCCAGGTACGCCTTGGCCACATCCTCGATGTAATCACCGCGGTAACCGGCTTCCGGCCAGCCGGCGTCGTCGGGCTTGAGACCCTTCGCACGTGCCTGGGTGGACAGCGCCAGGTTCTCGATCTGCACGCCGGCGTCGTTGTAGTAGAACTCGCGCTTGGCGTTCCAGCCGTTCACTTCCAGCAGGCGCGCCAGGCAGTCACCGATCGCCGCCGCGCGGCCGTGGCCGACATGCAGCGGACCGGTCGGGTTGGCCGACACGTATTCCACGCCCACGGTACGGCCGTTGCCGCTCAGGTTGTGGCCGTAATCGGCGCCTTCCTTGAGCACGCTGGCCGCTTCGCGCTGGTACGCGCTGGGGGCGAGGTGGAAATTGATGAAGCCTGGGCCGGCGATCTCGACGCGCAGCACATCATTGCTCTTGGGCAGCGCATCGAGCAGTGCCTGGGCCAGGGCGCGCGGATTGCTGCGCGCCGGCTTGGCCAGCAGCATCGCGGCATTGGTGGCGAAATCGCCGTGCTCACGGGTCTTCGGGCGTTCCACCACGAATTCCGGGGTCAGGGTATCGGCCGGCAGAGTGCCGTTGGCGCGCAAGGCTTCGATGCCTTGGCTGATCAGGGCGCGGAGGAGATTTTTCACAAGGCCTGCTTTGGGACTGGAGCGGCGGAATCGGCAATTTTAGCCCAGAAGCCACCCCGATCCATTGAACCGGGGCCGAGCGGGGCGCTTGGCGTACTGGATCAGGCCGTTCCCGCGGCTATCCACCCGCGCGCGGCCATCGATACCGGGGCTCCGTCGCCGATCACGACATGGTCGAGCAGGCGGATATCCACCAGGGCCAGGGCCTGCTGCAGCAGCGCGGTGATCCGGCGGTCCTCCAGCGAGGGCTCGGCACTGCCGGAAGGGTGGTTGTGGCTGACGATTACCGCAGCCGCGTTGTGCAGCAAGGCGCGGCGGACCACTTCACGCGGGTAGACCGCCGCGGCATCCACCGTGCCGCTGAACAGCTCCTCGCAGGCCAGCGTGCGGTGCTGGTTGTCCAGGAACAACGCGGCGAATACCTCGTTGGGCCGCGCCCGCAGCCGCTGCTTGAAGTAGCGCCCGGCGGCGGCCGGGTCACGCAGGCTCTCGCCGCGGGCCAGCTCGGCCGCCAGATGGCGATGCGCCAGCTCCAGCCCGGCCACCAGCTTGCAGCTGCGGGCCGGCCCAAGCCCGGGCAGGGCCGCCAACGCTGGGGCCGGCAGGTCGAGCAGGTTGCGCAGGGGGCCGTGGGCCTGCAGCAGGTCGCGGGCGGTTTCGACCGCGTCGCGGCCGCGCAGGCCCGACCCCAGGAAGATCGCCAGCAGCTCGGCATCGGACAGGGCGCCGGCGCCTTGGGCGAGCAGCTTTTCGCGGGGACGCTCGGCGCTGGGCCAGTCTCGGATCGACATGGCCTCAGTCTCCCTCGGTGCCGAGCAGGCCACCATCGGTGAACCGGGCAGCATCGTGTCGGTAAATACAGAGCATCGTGCCAAGTCCGGCAATTGCTTATGACGAAAATCTGCCTGCTTATGCCGCTGGCGCATCAGGCGGCTTGCGGACCATCGGGTAAGCTAATCGCCTCGGTTCGACAGGAACACCCAAGGTGGCTGACTCCCCCCAGGCTTCTCCGGCGGCCGCGCGCCCGTTGGAAGGCCAGAAGCTGTTGTTGTGCGTTGGTGGCGGGATCGCTGCCTACAAGTCGCTGGAACTGGTGCGTCGCCTGCGCGATGCCGGGGCGCAGGTGCAGGTCGCGATGACCGCCGGGGCCCAGCAGTTCGTCACCCCGCTGAGCTTCCAGGCGCTGTCCGGTCAGCCGACCCGCACGACCCTGTGGGACAGCGCGGCCGAGCAGGCCATGGGCCACATCGAGCTCGCCCGCTGGGCCGACCGCATCGTGGTCGCCCCGGCCACGGCCGATCTGCTCGCGCGCCTGGCCAACGGCCACGCCGATGACCTGGTCACCACCCTGTGCCTGGCCACTACCGCGCCGCTGACCGTGTGCCCGGCGATGAACCACCGCATGTGGCTGCACCCGGCCACCCAGGCCAACATCGGCCTGCTGCGCGAGCGCGGCGCCCAGGTGATCGGGCCGGAAGACGGGCCGCTGGCCGAAGGCGAGTCCGGCCCCGGTCGGCTCACCGAACCGCACGCGATCGTGGCCGCGCTGGCCCGGCTGCACGCGCCGGCCCCCGCCGAGCCACCGGCGAGCAGTGAACTGAAGGGTCTGCGCGTGCTGATCAGCGCCGGCCCCACCTATGAAGATATCGACCCGGTGCGCTACGTCGGCAACCGCAGCAGCGGCAAGATGGGCTATGCCCTGGCCGCCGCGGCCGCCCGCCTGGGCGCGCAGGTGGTGCTGGTCAGTGGCCCGGTCCAGCTGGCCACGCCCGCCGGGGTGCAGCGCATCGATGTGCGCTCGGCCGTACAGATGCGCGAAGCCGTGCTGGGGGCGTTGCCGGCCGACATCTATATCGGCGCGGCTGCCGTGTCCGATTACACCCCCCGCCAGATTGCTCCGCAGAAACTCAAGAAGACCGCCGACACCCAGAGCCTGACCCTGGAGTTGGTGCGCACGCCGGATATCCTGGCCGAAGTGGCCACGCAGACCAACGCGCTCAAGCTGGTGGTCGGCTTCGCCGCCGAAACCCACGATGTGGAGAAATACGCGCGCGGCAAGCTGGTCGACAAGCGCCTGGACCTGGTGATCGCCAACCAGGTCGGGATCAGCACCGGCGGTTTCGAAAGCGATGAAAACGCGGCCACGGCCTATTGGCAGGGCGGCGAACAGGCGTTCCCCGGCACCTCCAAGACCGTGTTGGCCGAACAACTGTTGTCCCTGATTGCCCAGAGGTTGCACGCATGACCATCGATTCCTCCCTGCAGCCGTTGCAGGTCAAGCTGCTCGACCCGCGTTTCGGCGACGAATGGCCGCTGCCGGCCTACGCCACCGAACACAGCGCCGGGCTCGATCTGCGCGCGGCGCTGGAGACCGAACTCACCCTGCAGCCCGGCGACACCGCGCTGATTCCCAGTGGTATCGCCATCCATATCGCCGATCCGAACCTGGCCGCCGTGGTGCTGCCGCGCTCCGGCCTGGGCCACCGCCATGGCATCGTGCTGGGCAACGGCACCGGCCTGATCGACGCCGATTACCAGGGTCCGCTGCTGATCAGCGCCTGGAATCGCGGGCGCGAACCCTTCACCCTTCAGCCCGGCGACCGCATCGCCCAACTGGTCGTGCTGCCGATTGCACGCGTGGCCCTTCAGGTAGTGGATACTTTCACCGACAGCGCCAGGGGAACGGGTGGATTCGGCCATACCGGGGTGCGCTGACAGGGGAGCGTCATGAGCAAGGCGAAGGCGGAAGGACGGCCGCGGTTGACCACAGGGCGCTCGGTGCCGCTGTTGGCCGCGCTGCTGGTGCTGTTGGCGATATGGTTCGGTTGGAGCGGCGTGCGCCAATGGCGCCAGGCTGCGGTCGGTGACGCGCTGGAGCAGTCGCGCGACCGCGTGGTCGAAGGCCTGCAGACGGCGCTGACCGGTCAGCTCGGCAAGCTCGGCAAGGTGCTCAAGACCGAGCGCGTTGCCACTGCACTGGCCAGTGGCAATGCACAAGGCGCCGCTGTCGCCATCCGCGAAGGCTGGCCGGGCGTGGAAGACGTCCAGATCCTCACCGCCGATCTTGATGCGGCCTACGCCGATCCGAAAGCCTTCGGTTACTCGCGCCTGGCGCTGCTCGAAGCGGCCATTGCCGATGACAAACCTGTCGGTCGCGTGGTGCGCGATGCCGGCGGACAGCGCCTCGGCCTGGCCGCAGCGGTGGAGCTTGGCCCGCAGGGGGAGGCCGTGGTCTACGTGCGCCAGCCGCTGCTGCGCTTGACCGGCATATTCGACCAGGTCGCCGTGCCGGGTGATGGTTATCTCGCGCTGCGCCAGGGCAGCCACAACGTCGTCGAACAGGGCAGCCGAGGGCTGTCCGGTGGCGCTGAAGCACTGGCGCGCCCCATCGGCCACAGCGGTCTGCGTCTGTCGGCGGCGGTGCCGGACATCGAGCCGGGTCCGCTGGGACTGGGCGCGATCTCCAGCGCCATCGTGGCCGTGTTGCTCCTGCTGATCGCAGTGCTGCTGGTGCTGGGCAAAGGCAAGGTGCCGTTGCCGCGCCGCCGCGGTGCTGCCGACAACGGCGCCGACGCCGGCCCGACCCTGAGCGAAAGCCTGGCCCAGGCACCGCTCGCGGTGGCGGCCGTCGAGACCCTCGACGAGGCGGCAGCGACCTCGCCGCCGCCGTCCGTGCCGGGTGAGACCGTCGCGGCCGAGATCTTCCGCGCCTACGACATCCGCGGCATCGTCGGCCGCGAGCTGACCCCCAAAGTCGCCGCCCTGATCGGTCAGGCGATCGGCTCGGTGCTGCAGGTCCAGGGCCTGCGCGACATCGTGGTGGGCCGCGATGGCCGTCTTTCCGGCCCCGAGCTGACCGCCGGCCTGATCGAAGGCCTGCGCCGCGCTGGCTGCAACGTTACCGATATCGGCCTGGCGCCGACGCCGGTGGTCTACTTCGCCAGCTACCACCTGCGCGCCGGCAGCTGCGTGGCGGTCACCGGCAGCCACAACCCGCCGGACTACAACGGCTTCAAGATCGTGGTCGGCGGCGAAACGCTGTCCGGCGATGCGATCACCGAGCTGTACCACCGCATCCGCGATGGCCAGCTGCACGTGGCGCCCGAGCCGGGCAGTTTCCAGACCCGCGAGGTCAATGCGGATTACATCCAGCGCATCGCCGATGACGTGCAGTTGGACCGCCCGCTCAAGGTGGTCGCCGATGCTGGCAATGGTGTGGCCGGCGAGCTTGCCCAGCCGCTGCTGGAAGCGATCGGTGCCGAGGTCATTCCGCTGTACTGCGATGTGGACGGCACTTTCCCGAACCACCATCCCGATCCCAGCGATCCGCACAATCTGGAAGACCTGATCCAGACCGTGAAGCGCTTCGATGCGGATATCGGCCTGGCCTTCGATGGCGATGGCGACCGTCTCGGGGTGGTCACCCGCGAAGGGAAGATCATCTACGCCGACCGCCTGCTGATGCTGTTCGCCGCCGATGTGCTGATGCGCAACCCGGGCGCGCTGGTGATCTACGACGTGAAGTGCAGCGGCAAGCTCTCCGACTACGTGCTGCGCAACGGTGGCAGCCCGCTGATGTGGAAGACCGGCCATTCGCTGATGAAGGCGAAGATGCGCGAGACCGACGCCGAACTGGCGGGCGAGATGAGCGGGCACTTCTTCTTCAAGGAGCGCTGGTTCGGTTTCGACGACGGCCTCTACGCTGCCGCGCGCCTGCTGGAGATCCTGGCGCAGCGCGACGAAGCCCCGTCGGAGGTGCTCGATGAACTGCCCGACAGCGTCTCCACCCCGGAGCTGAAGGTAGCGGTCGATGCGGGCACCCCGCACGCGCTGGTGTCGTTGTTCGTCTCCTCGGTGCAGTTGGAGGACTCGCCGTTCGCCGGTGCGCGCCTGTCCACCATCGACGGCCTGCGTGCCGACTTCCCCGATGGCTGGGGCCTGGTGCGCGCGTCCAACACGACGCCGGTGCTGGTGCTGCGTTTCGAGGCCGATGACGAGGCGGCGCTGGAGCGCATCAAAGCGCTGTTCCGCGCGCAGCTGCAACCGTTGCTGCCGGGTGTGGATCTGGGCTTCTGATCTGGACGGGTACCGACCAACGGTCGGTACCTACCCCTTGAACCGCAGCCCGACGCCCGGCTCGGTGAACAGATAGCGCGAATCCAGCGCCGAATCGCCGAGCTTGTGGCGCAGCTTGCCGACCAGGATGCGAAGGTAATGCGTGTCGTGCTGATGCGTCGGCCCCCAGATCTCCTGCAGGATCTGCGGCTGGGTCACCACCCGCCCGGCATTGCGCAGCAGCAGTGACAACAGCGCGTACTCCTTGCGCGTCAGCGCCACCGGCGCACCGTCCAGCATCACCTCGCGCCGCACCAGGTCGATATGCAGGTGCCCATCATCGAACTGCGGCAGCACGCCCTCGCTGGAGACCGTGCGCGAGCGCAGCAGCGCCCGTACGCGCGCCATCAGCTCCTGCGTGCCGAACGGCTTGGTCACGTAGTCGTTCGCACCAGCATCCAGCGCCCGCACTTTCTCGGTCTCGCTGGCACGCACGGTCAGCATGATCACCGGCACCTGGCTCCACTGGCGCAGCTCGCCCAGCACGTCATGGCCTTCCATGTCCGGCAGGCCGATATCCAGGATCACCAGATCCGCGCCTTCGCCGACCAGCGCTTCCAGCCCGGCCTGGCCGGTGGCGGCCTGGGACACGCGGTAGCCCTGCGCGCGCAGGCTGATCTCCAGGAAGCGCCGGATCTGCGCTTCATCGTCGATCACCAGCACGCGTGCTGGGGGCACGCCGTGGGAAGCCTCAGGAATCGTCGTTGTCATCGGCAGGGTGGGGCTGCAGCAGGGGCAGGGTGATGCGGATCAGGGTACCGCGTCCGTCGCGGCCCGGCAGCGCCTGCACGCTGCCGCCGTGCGCGCCGATCATCCCTTGGCAGATGGTCAGGCCCAGGCCCGTGCCATGCCGGCCACGATCGCCACGCTCCACGCTGTAGAACATATCGAAGATGCGTGCGCGCTCCTCGTCGGGAATACCGGGGCCGGCATCGAGCACGTCGATGCGCAGCTCGCCCTCCACCAACCGCGCCTGCACCTCCACCGCCGCACCCGGCGGAGAGAACTTGGCCGCGTTCTCCATCACGTTGAACACCGCCTGTTCGACCAGCGCCGGGTGCACCCAGATCGGGGCCAGTTCAGCGGGAATATCCAACTTGAGCAGCACGTCGGGCTGATAGCGCTGCAGGCGGCGCGCGGCCGAACCGACCAGCTCGTCCACGCCGATCCAGTCGCGGTTGATCTGCAGGCCGTCATGGCCGAGCCGGGTCATGTCCAGCAGGTTCTGGATGTAGCGGTCCAGGCGCTCGCCTTCGACCAGGATGGTGTCCAGCAGGGCGCGCCGGTCGCTGGCATCCATCGCATCGGCGTAGCTGGAGAGGCTGTCGGCCGAGCCGATCATCGCCGCCAGCGGCGAGCGCAGGTCATGTGACACCGAGGACAGCAAGGCCGAGCGCAGCCGCTCGGTCTCGTTGCTCACGTGCGCCTTTTCCAGATCGGCCACCAGCTGGGTGCGCAGCGCGGCCTGGGCAATGTCGTCCACCATCGCCTCGGCCAGCTGGCGCTGCTCCGGCGTCAACCGCGGGGCCTCGCGCGGAAAACGCATGCCGGCCACGCCGATCGCCCGGTCATCGCCATCCAGCAGCGGCAGGAACCACCAGCCTGCGCCGGCCAGCGTATCGGTGAAGCGCCCGCTGGGCTGGCCGTGCCGGTGGGCCCAGTCGGCCGCAGCCAGATCGGTATCGCCCGGCGCGGCGCTGCCACTGGCGCTGGTGTACTGCCCGATGCGCAGCCACGCCGGGGCATCCATTGCCTGTTCCAGCGCCTCGCGGCCGGCCTGCGCGACCTGCTCGTTGCTGGGCGCACTGGCCAGTTGCCGGCCCAGTGCCTGGCGCGCATGCGCGTGCCGATTGGCCGCGCGCAACGCCACCACCTGCATGCGCAGGCGCGAGGCCAACCGCCCAGCCACCAGGGCGGCGGCCAGGAACAGGAAGACCGTGATCACGCCCTGGCGCGCGCTGATCGCGAAGGTGAAACGCGGCGCGATGAAGAAGAAGTTGTACGCCAGGAAGCACAACGCTGCCGCGATGACGGCCGCGCTGGTACGGCTGCGTGCGGCGACCATCACCACCGCCACGATGAACACCATCGAGAGGTCGTACAGTCCGATCCATCGCTCGGCGACCAGCGCCACCAGGCAGGCGGCCGCGGTGGCGCCCAGCGCCAGCAGCGCATCCTTGCCGGCACTGCGGCTGGGCATCGACAGCCCGGTGCGGCGCGCCCGCGCGCGTGCCTGCGGCGTGCCGATGATGGTGATCTCGAAGTGCGCGCCACGCCGGATCAGCTGCTGGGTCAACGTGCGGTTGAGCATGCGCGCCAGCGGCCGCTCGCGCGTCCGGCCGAGCACCAGCGTGGACACGCCGTTGTGTGCGGCATGGTCAAGCAGTGCATCGGCGATGCTGGAGCCGTGCAACAGCTCGGCCTCGCCACCGAGACGGCGGGCGAGGGCGAAGGCGGCATCGATCTCGCGTCGGGTCTGCTCGTCATGCGCGCGCGCCTGTACCGTCACCACCGTCCACGGCGCATCGCGCCGCTCGGCGATACGCCGGCCGACCCGCACCAGGTACTCGCTCTGGCCGCCGCCATCGATCGCCACCAGCACCCGCCGGCGCAGCGGCAGGTTGCCTTCACCGCGCGCGGCGCGGGTCTCGCGCAGGCTGCTGTCCACGCGGTCGGCAGCCTCCTGCATCGCCAGCTCGCGCAGCGCGGTCAGGTTGGCCGGCGAGAAGAACGCCTGCAACGCCTGCGCCGCCTGTTCGGGCACATACACCTTGCCCTGCTGCAGGCGCTCGATCAGTTCGCGCGGGGGCAGGTCCACCAGCACGATGTCATGCAGACGGTCGAGCACCGCATCGGGCACGGTCTCACTGACCCGCACGCCGGTGATGCGCATGACCACATCATTGAGACTCTCCAGATGCTGGATGTTGACCGTGGTCCACACATCGATGCCCGCATCCAGCAGCTCCATCACGTCCTGCCAGCGCCGCTCGTGGCGACTGCCGGGCACGTTGCGATGGGCCAGTTCGTCGACCAGCACCAATGCGGGGCGACGCGCCAGCACCGCATCCAGGTCCATTTCCTGCAGCGCGTGCTGTTGATACTCGCGCTGCAGCAACGGCACCTGCGGCAGGCCTGCCAGCAGCGCCGAGGTCTCGGCGCGGCCGTGGGTTTCCACCAGTCCGATCACCACGTCCACGCCGCGGCGCAGTTGCTCGTGCGCGCGGGTGAGCATGCTGAAGGTCTTCCCCACGCCGGGGGCCGCACCCAGGAATACGGTGAGTTTGCCGCCGGCTTCGCGTTGCAGGGTGTCGACCAGGGCGTCGGCCTGGCGGGTACGGGAGTCGCTCATGGGCGGGGATTGTGCGCCGGTTCGCGCGATCCCCGCATCACGGCCGTTCCTTGAGATCATCCAGCGCCAGGTTCAACGTCATCACGTTGACCCGCGGCTGGCCGAACACGCCCCATTGCGGGCCCAGGGTATTGGCCTGCACCAACGCGGCGACGCGCGCCACCGGCAGGCTACGGCTCCGCGCCACCCGGGCGATCTGCACCTGCGCGGCGGCCGGCGAGATCTCCGGGTCCATGCCGGCACCGGACTGGGTCACCAGATCCCCGGGCACCTGCGCAGCGGGTACGCCTTCGCGCGCGGCCGTGGCGGCGATGGCGGCCTGCACGCGCTCCTGCAATGCCGGGTTGCTGCGCGCCATGTTGCTGCCTGCCGCCGCCATCGGGTCATAGCTGGCCGCCGACGGCCGCGCCTGGAAGTAGCCATTGCCGACGAACGGCTGGGCGATCAGCTGCGAGCCGCGCACCTGCCCATCGCGGATCAGCAGGCTGCCATCGGCCTGCGCCGGAAACAGCAGCCGGCTCACGCTGGTGGTGGCCACGGCGTAGGTCAGGCCGAGCAGCAGCAGGCTGCTCACGCCGAGCACGAGGGCCGGGCGCCAGGCGCTGTCCTGCTGCAGCTCGGTGGAGGCGGCAGCGCGGCTGCGCGCCGCGCGGGGAACGGAAGTTGCAAGCGAGCGGTTCATACGCCGAACACCGAGACAAGGAAGAGGTCGATCACTTTGATGGCCGCGAACGGCAGCAGCACGCCACCCAGGCCGTACACCAGCATGTTCCGGCGCAGCAGCGCGGTGGCCGTGGCCGGACGGAAACGTACTCCGCGCAATGCCAGCGGGATCAGCGCCGGAATCACCAGGGCATTGAAGATCAGCGCCGCCAGCACCGCATTGCGCGGGCTGGACAGGTGCATCACGTTCAACGCCGCCATCGCCGGCAGGGTGGAGGCGAACAGCGCCGGCAGGATCGCGAAGTACTTGGAGACATCGTTGGCCAGCGAGAAGGTGGTCAGCGCACCACGCGTGATCAGCTGCTGCTTGCCCACTTCCACCACCGCCAGCAGCTTGGCCGGATCCGAATCCAGATCGACCATGTTGCCGGCCTCCTTGGCGGCCTGCGTACCGGAGTTCATGGCCAGCCCGATATCGGCCTGGGCCAGTGCCGGGGCATCGTTGGTGCCGTCGCCGACCATCGCCACCAGCCGCCCACCGGCCTGCTCGGCACGAATGCGGGCCAGCTTGTCTTCCGGGCGCGCCTCGGCGATGTAATCGTCCACGCCGGCCTCGGCCGCGATCGCCGCAGCGGTCAGCGGGTTGTCGCCGGTGATCATCACCGTGCGGATGCCCATCGCGCGCAGCTGCGCGAACTTCTCGCGCATGCCGTGCTTGACCACGTCCGAGAGCTCGATCACGCCCAGCACATGGCGGCCTTCGCAGACCACCAGCGGCGTGGCACCGTTGCGCGCCACCTGCTCCACGCGGCCCGGCAGCTCCGACGGCACGGTGCCGCCCAGCTCACGCACATACGCAGTGATCGCATCCGAGGCGCCTTTGCGGATGCGGCGGCCACCGTCCAGATCCACGCCGGACATGCGGGTCTGCGCGCTGAAGGCCAGATAGTCCGCACGGTCCGGCTCGGCCGTGGTGCAGCCCTGCTCACGTGCCAGCCGCACCACCGATTTGCCTTCCGGGGTCGGGTCGGCCAGCGAGGACAGCAGGGCCGCTTCACGCAGCTGGCTGGCATCGATACCGGCCAGGGCGTGGAAATGCGTGGCCTGGCGGTCGCCGTAGGTGATGGTGCCGGTCTTGTCGAGCAGCAGCACGTCCACGTCGCCGGCCACTTCCACCGCCTTGCCGGACTTGGCCAGCACGTTGGCGGCGAGCGCACGGTTCATGCCGGCGATGCCGATGGCGGGCAGGAGGCCGCCGATGGTGGTCGGGATCAGGCATACCAGCAGCGCGATCAGCAACAGCGGATCGACCTGCACGCCAACGAACGCCCCGATCGCCGGCAGCGTGGCCACCACCACCAGGAAGGTCAGCGTCATCGCCGCCAGCAGCAGGGTCAGAGCGACCTCGTTCGGGGTCTTCTGGCGGTTGGCGCCTTCCACCAGCGCGATCATCCGGTCCAGGAAGCTGTGCCCCGGCTCGGCGGTGATGCGCACGATGATCTGGTCGGAAAGCACCTTGGTACCGCCGATCACACCACTGCGGTCGGTGCCGGCCTCGCGCAGCACGGGCGCCGATTCACCGGTCACCGCCGCTTCGTTGATGGTCGCCAGGCCCTGCACGATCTCGCCATCGGCCGGGATCAACTCACCGGCACTGACGATCACATGATCGCCCGGGCGCAGTTCGGCCGCCGGGACCTGGGTCTCGCTGGCGCCGGCATGCGCGGCGGCCAGACGACGCGCGCTGAGGTCCTGGCGGGCCCGCCGCAGCGAGGCGGCCTGGCCACGGCCACGCGCTTCGGCGACGGCCTCGGCGAAGTTGCCGAACAGCACGGTCAGCAGCAGGATCGCGGTGACCGCCAGGCCGAAGCCCAGCGGTGCATTGCCGGTCAGCGTGACCAGCGCGCTGACCACCGTGCCGACCATCACCACGGCCATCACCGGGCTGTGCAGCAGATGCCGCGGCGAAAGCTTGATCACCGCATCGCGCAGGGCGCGGCGCCAGCCGGCGCCATCGAGCAGGCGCTGGCGGCGGTGGGAAGAAACGTTCAACGGATACGTACTCATGGAAAGAGGTCTCAGTGCTGCGTCAGCGACAGGTGGTCGGCGACCGGGCCCAGCACCAGCGCCGGCATGAACTGCAATACGGTCAGGATGACGATCAGCGCGATCAGGGTCAGCGCGAAGGTCGGGGTCTCAATCTGCAGCGTGCCGGCCGATTCCGGCGCACGCCGCTTGGCCGCCAGCTGCGCGGCCACGATCAACGGGATCACCAGCACCGGGTAGCGGCCCAGCAGCAGCACCAGGGTGCAGCTCACGTTCCACCACACCGTGGCATCGCCGAGGCCTTCAAAGCCCGAGCCGTTGTTGGCGAACGCCGAGGTGTACTCGTAGAACACCTGGCTGATGCCGTGGAAGCCGGGGTTGGAGGCGCCGGTGATCGAGGGAATCGCCAGGGTCAACGCGGTAAAGCCCAGGATGGTGATCGGCTGCAGCAACACCAGCAGCGCGAGCAGGCGCACCTGCGGCGTTTCCAGCTTGCGGCCGAACAGTTCCGGGGTGCGACCGGTCATCAGCCCGGCCAGGAACACGCCCAGCAGCAGGTACACGATGAACTGCTGCAGGCCGCAGCCGATGCCACCCCAGATCGCATTGACCAGCATGTTGACCATCGGCACAGCCCCGGCCAGCGGGCTGAGCGAGTCATGCATGCCGTTGACCGAACCGTTGGACACCTGGGTGGTGATCGCGGCCCACAGCCCCGTGCCATCGGCACCGAAGCGCACTTCCTTGCCCTCCATCAGCAGCGGGCTGGCCGCCGTGGCCGAATGACCCTCCAGCCACACCGTGGCGGCAATCGACACGCTGGACATCGCCAGCATGCAGCCGAACACCAGCCCGGCCAGGCGCTTGCGCCCGGTGAACGCGCCGAGCATGAAGATCACCGCGATCGGGATCAGCAGGATGCCGATCAGTTCCAGCGCGTTGGACAGCGGCGTCGGGTTCTCCAGCGGCATCGCGCTGTTGGGGCCATACCAGCCACCGCCATTGGTGCCCAGCTGCTTGGCCGCGACCATTGCCGCGACCGGGCCCAGCGGCAGCTTCTGCGACGCCATGCCGGCCGCGGCATCGACCGGCGTGGCCTGCGGACCACCGGCGAGCGTGGCAGGCACCCCCTGGCTGGTCAGCAGCACCGCCCACAGCAGGCACAGCGGCAGCATGAAGCGCACGCACGCGCGCACCACGTCGGCGTAGTAATTACCCACATCGACGCGGCGGTCCGCGCTGAGCAGCGCGGCCTGGTCGGCCGGCACATCCTCTGGGCGCGCACCGAACAGCGCACGCAGCGTAGCCACCACCAGCGCCAGGCCCATCATCGGCGTCACCACCTGCAGGCCGGTGATCGCGGTCATCTGCGAGAAGTAGGACAGCTGCGCCTGGCCGGAATAGTGCTGCTGGTTGGTGTTGGTCAGGAAGGACACCATCGTGTGCAGCGCGGTGTCCCAGCGCAGGTTGGGGATCTGGTCGGGATTGAACGGCAGCCAGGCCTGGGTCATGAAGACCACCTGCACCAGCACCGCGATCACCACGTTGCTGAGCAGGAAGGCGCCGACGTAGCCGCGCCAGGACATGCCGCGCGCCGGGTTCACCCCGAGCAGCCGGTACAGCGGTTTTTCAATCCACCCGAACAGCGCGTCGCCGCGCATCGGGCCACCGCGCATCACCCGGGCCAGGTACAGCCCAAGCGGAAAGGCCAGCACGATGCTGGCCAGCAGGATCAACAGGATCTCGGTCATGGTCGGCTCCGGTCAGAAGGTTTCGGGCCGAAGCACGACGTACAGCAGGTAGGCGGCGGCAACGAGCACGAGCACGCCGCACAGCAGGGAAAGCCAGGCAGACATGGTTGTGGCCTCAAACGCGGGAAAGAAGGGCGGCGGTGCGGGGCGCACCGGCGGCAGGGAACACAGGCAGATACGGGCTCATGGGACGTCCAGGTGGAACCACTCCACGTCAGGCGCTCATGGTCCGCCTGCCCGGCATAAACGCTCCACGCCCGAAACCCGGGACTCCCGTAAAAAGTGCATAAAAAGGTGCGTCTTTGGTGCGAA
The DNA here is from genome assembly GCF_056861555.1 of Stenotrophomonas sp. K-6. NCBI lineage: Bacteria > Pseudomonadati > Pseudomonadota > Gammaproteobacteria > Lysobacterales > Lysobacteraceae > Stenotrophomonas > Stenotrophomonas sp. K-6. The sequence continues at coordinate 434,346 of NZ_JBSPUC010000004.1, forward strand.
CGTTACGCCCCGCAGCGACCGGCAGGCCCCTCGGCAAATGTCCCCCGGCCGTCGCCTGACGGCGACAGCCTCCTCCTTGATTTTGCCCAGGGACCTACCGGCCGCTACGGAGCTCGGCGTGCAGTAGGCCGAAGGCACACCAGAGCTTGCCCTGGGGCGCCAGTGGTCTGGATACGCGGGTCGCGATGCCCTTGTGGGCGAAATCAAGGAGGAGGGGACGGCCACAGGCCGTCGCCGGGGGACATTCGCCGACAAGGGCATCGTGGCCCGCCGCCCGACCAATCCACCGCCCCCGCGTCCGGAACAGTTCACAGCAAGCTTCATGCCCGCGACGCGGAGCGTAGAAAAACCAAAAAAGGCGGCCCAATAGGCCGCCTTCGTTTCAACGCTATCGCACATCCACCCTTACCCGCGCGGATCGCTCCCCACACTCTTCAGCAACCGATAACGCTGCAGCGTGCTCTCGATCTCCACATCCAGCGCCTGGCGCTGCTGCTCGAACGACGCCTGCATCCGCCGCTGCGCCACCAGCTCGGCATGCCGCTCGCGGATGCGCGCGGCCTGCTTTTCCGGTACCGGCTGCCCATCCAGCTCGCGATTGCCCGCAGTGGCCAGCAGGGTCACCAGCGCATCACGCACACTGGCCACGTTGTAACTGGCGGTATGGATGTTGTTGTCCAGGATCCCGCTGCGCTCGGCGAACACCCGGCGCAGCTCATCCTCGCTTTCATACGTGGCCAGCATCGCCTGCTCGGTGCGCTGGCGGGTCTGCTCGGCCGCCAGGTCCAGGCGCTGCTGCGTGGCCTGCGCCGCCGCCGCAGCGCGTTCCTCGTCGGTCATCGCGCGCTGCACTTCGCCACTGCGCATGCCGCTGCGAAGATTGAACTCCTCGCGCGCGTTGTTCACCGCCTCCTGGGGCAGCGCATCACTGCAGATGCGCTCGCTGCCCTTGTTCCAGCAGTACAGCTTCTTCGGCGTCGCATCGGCCGCGCGCTTCTGCGCCTGGGCAGGCAGCAGCGGCACGGCCAGCAACAGGCCGACAACGGTGAACGTGGCAAACCTGGACATGGTGAAAGCCCCCTGCTCTCAACGCGTAGGACGGCTGCCGTAGCGGGAACGATAGTCCTCCAGCGGCTGCCGGTAGCCGACAAGTTCCGGATTTCCGGAGGCAAAATCAAGCAGGTCGGCCAGCGTGGCCACGGCCACCACCGGAATACCGGCTTCTTCGGCCACGGCCTGGGCGGCCGAACGGCGGTCGGTTTCCGAGGCGATCTCCTGGCGGTCCAGTGCCACCACGATGCCGGCCGGGGTGCCACCAGCACCCTTGATGATCGCCAGTGCCTCGCGGATCGCGGTGCCGGCGGTGATCACGTCATCGACGATCAGCACGCGCTTGCCATTCATGTCGGCGCCGATCAGGTTGCCGCCTTCGCCGTGGTCCTTGGCTTCCTTGCGGTTGAACGACAGCGGCAGGTCGCGGCCGCGCTGGGCGAATTCACAGGCGGTCGCCGTGGCCAGCGGAATGCCCTTGTAGGCCGGGCCGAACACGACATCGAACTTCAGGCCGGTGGCTTCCACGGCATCGGCGTAGCAGGCCGCCAGCTGGGACATGCGCGCGCCGGAATCAAACCGGCCGGCATTGAAAAAGTAGGGGCTCAGACGGCCGGACTTCAGGGTGAACTGGCCGAAACGCAGGGCATCGGCGGTCAGGGCCAGTTGCAGGAAACGGTGGCGATGGTCGCTCATCAAGACTCAATTCAATTCATTTGGAGCGCAAATCCTAATGCATGCCCGCACTTTTCCGCTCGCCGGTCCCGGCGGCCCGGTGTCGCACAGGGTGGCGAGACGAACTGCGAGAGCCCCGATTCCCGGCAATCGCGTCCGTTTCCAGCCAGCCCCTGCAAGGGCCGAAACGGTATGCTCTTGCGGGTATCGTTCCAGACCCGGGTCAGCATGCGCATCATCAGTTTCAACGCCAACGGCATCCGTTCCGCCGCCACCAAGGGCTTCCTGGAGTGGTTCCGCGCCCAGGACGCCGACGTCCTGTGCATCCAGGAGACCAAGGCCCAGGAAGACCAGCTGACCGACCCGATGTTCCGCCCGGACGGCCACCATTGCTTCTACCGCGACGCCATCACCAAGAAGGGTTACAGCGGCGTGGCGATCTACAGCAAGCGCGAGCCGGACCAGGTGATCACCTCGCTGGGCTGGGCCCCGTTCGACGATGAAGGCCGTTACATCGAGGCCCGCTACGGCAACCTCAGCGTGGTCTCCTTCTATATCCCCTCGGGGAGCTCGGGCGATCTGCGCCAGGGCTTCAAGTACGAAGTGATGGAGTGGCTGCGCCCGATCCTGGCCGGGTGGCTGGCCAGCGGCCGCGACTACGTCCTGTGCGGCGACTGGAACATCGTGCGGTCCGCGCTGGACATCAAGAACTGGAAATCCAACCAGAAGAACTCCGGCTGCCTGCCGCCCGAGCGCGACTGGCTCAACGGCCAGTGCGTGGACGCCGACCAGGCGCTGGACATCGCCGCCGGCCAGGGCTGGACCGATGCCTACCGCCTGCTGCACCCGCAGGGCGAGGACTACACCTGGTGGAGCAACCGCGGCCAAGCGCGCGCCAACAACGTCGGCTGGCGCATCGATTACCAGTTCGTCAGCCCGGGCCTGCGCGATCGCCTGCGCAGCTGCTCGGTCTACCGCGATGAGCGCTTCTCCGACCATGCGCCGTTCACGGTGGACTACGCCCCATGAGTGAAGCGGTCGAGCCGGTGTCCTACAAGGGCTGGGCCGGGATTAAGCGCGCCTTCGGCACGCCGTCGGCGCTGACGATGGCCTTCCTGGGTTTCGGTAGCGGCCTGCCGTTTCTGCTGATCGCCTCCCAGACCCTCTCCACCCGTCTGCGCGATGTCGGCCTGGATCTGGGCAGCATCGGTTTGATCAGCCTGGCCAGCTTCTTCTATCTGATGAAGTTCGTCTGGGCGCCGCTGATCGACCGCTATGCGTTTCCGCTGATCGGCTTCCTCGGGCGCCGCCGTTCCTGGCTGCTGGCCTCGCAGATCGCGGTCACCGGCGGGTTGTTCGCGCTGGCCTTCGTCCGCCCCGAACTCGGCGTCACCCCGCTGGTCCTGTGGGTGCTGGTAGCTTCGTTCGCCGGTGCCACCCAGGATTCGGTGGTCGATGCCTACCGCATCGAGATCGCGCCGGAGAGCGCCCAGGCGGCACTCGCTGCGACCTACACGCTGGGCTATCGCATTGGTCTGATCCTGGCGGGTGCGGGCGCGTTGTACCTGGCCCAGTTCGAGAGCTGGATCGTGGCCTACCTGGCCATGGCCGCATTGATGATCCTGCCGATCATCACCACGCTGCTGTGCCGCGAGCCGGAGCAGCCCGAGGTGCGCATCCAGCGCCGGATCGATTTCTTCGGTGCGTTCTGGCAGCCGATCGCCAGCTTCTTCAGCACCAACGGCGTGGTGCTGGCGCTGGTGCTGCTGGCCTTCGTCGGGCTCTACAAGTTCCCGGATCAGGTGATCGGGGTGATGGCCGGTCCGTTCTATCTGGATTCGGGCTTCACCAAGGCCGATATCGCCACCGTCTCCAAGCTGTTCGGGGTGTGGATGGGCATCGGCGGTGCCTTCCTCGGTGGCATCGCGGTGGCCGCGTTCGGCTTCCGCCGCATGTTGCTGGTCGCCGCGCTGGGCGTGGCGCTGTCCAACCTGGCGTTCCTGCTGATGGCGCACAACCCGGGCCAGCTGTGGGCGTTCTACGCGGCGCTGAGCGCGGACAACCTGTTCCAGGGCTTTGCCGGCACGGTGCTGGTCGCCTTCATGTCCTCGCTGACCGACCGCAACTTCACCGCTACCCAGTACGCACTGCTGGTGTCGCTGGCCAACCTCCCGGGCAAGTTCGTCGGCGGCGTCTCCGGCTATATCGTGGAGGCGAGCTCCTACAGCACCTTCTTCATCCTCAGCGCCACCACGGTCATCCCGACCCTGCTGCTGCTGATCTGGCTGTGGCCACGGATCCGGGACCGCAGCACGGCCTGAGTGGTTTGCGTGCCGGCAGGGCCTGATGGATCATGCCGGCACAACGGCCGCGGGTATGGCGGCGCGCCAACGGGGAGAACGATGGCTGATCTACTGCTGCGGGAGGTGGACCCGCTGTTGCTGGAACGTATCCGCCGGATCGCGGTCGCGCGGGGCTGGACCCGCGAGGAGACCTGCGTGGCGCTGTTGGAACAAGGCCTGTTCGCCAGCGAACTGGAGGTCCGCAGCGGCTTCCACGATCCCGAAGTCGATGCGCTCGCCGACGCGATCGCCGCCCTGCAGGCGCTGCCGGACGCGCAGGGGCTGTAACGGCGGCACGCACCGAACCGCGCATCGGCGATGACCGCCGCACGCAGCGCCCGCCGCCGTGGCCTCTCAGGCCGGGTGGATCGCCCCGAGAATCCGCGGCCCCCGTGCGGCACTAACGCTCGGCAGATTGCCCGGCAACCCGGCCAGCGTGCGCTGCGCCAACCAGGCGAACCCCATCGCCTCCAGATAGTCCGGGTCCAGCCCGTGCACCGCGCTGGATTCGATCACCACGCCCGGCAGCCGCGTACGCAGGCGCCGCAGCAACTGCGGATTGCGCACGCCACCGCCGCACACCAGCACCCGTTTCGCGCCCGGCAGGTGGGCCAGCAGCGCATCGGCCACGGTGGCGGCCGTCAGTTCCAGCAGCGTCGCCTGCACATCCGCGCCCGACACTTGCCCCTCACCCAGCTGCGCCTGCGCCCAGTCCAAGTGGAACTGCTCGCGCCCGGTGCTCTTGGGCGGCGGCAGCGCAAACCACGGATCGGCCAGCCAGCGCGCCAGCAGTGCGGCATCCACCTGGCCGCTGGCCGCGAACGCACCGTCGGCATCGAACGGTTCGCCGCGATGGCGCTGGCACCAGGCATCCATCAGCGCGTTGGCCGGGCCGGTATCGAAACCGCGCGGCGTGCCCTCGCGCGGGATCAGGGTGAGATTGCCGATGCCGCCCAGGTTGAGCACCGCGCGGTCTTCATCGCTGTCGCCCAGCATCGCCAGGTGGAACGCCGGCATCAGCGGCGCGCCATGGCCGCCGGCGGCGACATCGCGCCGACGAAAATCGGCCACGGTGGTGATGCCGGTCAGCTCGGCGATGCGGTTGGCGTCGCCGATCTGCATCGTGAAGGCGGGATCGGCCAGCGGCCGGTGGCGCACGGTCTGCCCGTGCGAGCCGATCGCCTGCACCTGGGCGCGGTCGATGCGCGCGCTGTCCAGCAGGCGGTTGGCGGCGTCGGCGAACGTGATCCCGACCTGGGCATCGAGGCGCCCCAGTGCATCAAGCGAGGTGATGGTGCCGCCTTCGCCCAGCGCGATCAGCTCGGCACGGACCGCCGGATCCCAGTCGTGGGTCAGGCCATGGATGAAGCGGCAGCCGCCCCCGGCGGGGAACTGCACCAGCGCGGCATCGACGCCGTCGGCGCTGGTGCCGGACATCAGGCCCAGGTAGAGCGGGGTGGTGGGATCAACAGCAGAGGTCATGGCCAGGCGGTCCAACGGGTTGCGTGCAGCTTCCGCGCAACCCGTTGCCGCCGTCAATCGCAGCGATCAGCCGCGGTTGGATTTGACCGGCTTGCCGGCCTTCGCCGTCGCCGTATCGGCGGCCTTGGCATCCGGTGCCGGGCTGGCATCGGCGTAGATCAGCTTTTCCATGCCCTGGATGCGGGCCAGCGCCGGGGCCGTCTGTGCCCGGAAGGCGGCCAGTTCGGCGCCCTGCAGCGGCTCCGGCGGCGGCATCGTCACCGACAGCGGGTTGCGGTGCACGCCGTTGACGCGGAATTCGTAGTGCAGGTGCGGGCCGGTCGCCAGGCCGGTCGAGCCGACATAGCCGATCACCGTGCCCTGGGCCACGCGCTGGCCGGTCTTGATCTTGCCGAAGCGGGACATGTGCCCGTACAGGGTGGTGTGGCCGCGGCCGTGGTCCAGGATCACGACGTTGCCGTAGCCGCGCTGGGTCCCGGCGAACTGCACGCGGGCATCGCCGGCGGCCATGATCGGGGTGCCGGTGCGCGCGGCGTAGTCCACGCCCTTGTGCATGCGCATCTTGCCCAGCACCGGGTGCTTGCGTGCGCCGAAGCTCGAGCTCAAGCGCGCGAACTGGATCGGCATGCGGATGAAGCTCTTCTTCAGCGGCCGGCCGCTGGCATCGAAATACTCGGACTTGCCGTTGCGGTCGAAGCGGAAGCCGCTGTAGGTCTTGCCGCCCGAGCTGAAGGTCGCCGCGAGGATCTTGCTGGTGTCCACCTTCTCGCCTTCGCGCCAGGTTTCATCCAGCACCACGCTGAAGCGGTCGCCCGGCTGCAGGTCCTTGGAGAAGTCGATGTCGTACTTGAAGATCTCGTCGGTCATCGTCGCGATCGCCGAGGGCGACAACCCCGCCTTGCGCGCGGCGGCATACAGCGAGCTGGTGATCTCGCCACTGGCGACCACGCGGCGGGTCGAACTCTCGCGCTTGCTCACCGTCTCGGTGATCTTGTCGCCGGCCAGGGACAGCTCCACACGGTTGTCGGCATCGCGGTCGAAGCGGATCGTGCGCAGCTCACCGGACAGCGGCAGGTCGAAGGCGATTTCCGCACCGGGGCGCAGCTTGGTCAGCGACTCGCGCACACCGGGGTGCTCCAGCACCTGGTGCATCACCGTGGCCGGGATGCCGGCCTGGTCGAAGAGGTTGCTCAGGGTCTGGCCGCGCTGGACGCGCAGCACCTGCCAGCTGTCGCCAGGGGTCTGCTGCTGGCGTTCCAGCGACAGCGGCGGCAACGGCAGCGCCAGGGTCGAATGGCTGACCGAGTAGGGCGAGTCGATGGTGTGCGAGAAGCCCGGGACGATCGTGGCCACCAGGGCGCCGATGGTGGCGAACAGGCTGGCGTGCATCCAGTGGCGACGGGTCCAGCGCTGGTTGAAGGCCGCGGGAAGATGCTGTTTGAGCTTCCGATGGAGGGCGGTGTCGTGGAGAACGTGGAGACGTTCCTTGAAGCGCTGCTTGCGCGCGCGGCCTTGATCGGAATTGAGCATCGTCGGTCTGTTCCTGGCTGGCCCGGGAGCGCGGGCCCAAACGTCGGTAACATAGACAGGTATAAATACCGCGTCAAACCCTTGTGCCTATTGGATTTTGTGAAGCACCTGCGGTTAACTTGTACTTAACGCCATTCATATAAATAAGGCATTGCCGGGAGTTGTCACGTGTCCTCGATTGAAGAAGCCATTGCCCTGATCGGGCGAGGCGCCGATGAGATCCTCAAATCCGACGAACTGCGCCAGCGTCTGGAAAGCGGCCGTCCGCTGCGGGTCAAGGCCGGCTTCGACCCCACTGCACCGGACCTGCACCTGGGCCATACCGTGCTGCTCAACAAGCTGCGCCAGTTCCAGGACCTCGGCCACCAGGTGATTTTCCTGATCGGCGACTTCACCGGGATGATCGGCGACCCCTCGGGCAAGAACGTCACCCGCAAGCCGCTCACCAAGGAAGATGTGCTGGCCAACGCGCGTACCTATGAAGACCAGGTCTTCAAGGTGCTGGATCGCGAGAAGACCGAAGTGCGCTTCAACTCGGAGTGGTTCGGCAAGATGGCCGCCGCCGACATGATCCGCCTGGCCGGCCAGCACACCGTGGCGCGCATGCTCGAGCGCGACGATTTCGCCAAGCGCTATGCCGCCCAGCAGTCCATTGCCCTGCATGAGTTCCTGTACCCGCTGGTGCAGGGTTATGACTCGGTCGCGCTGGAAGCGGACGTCGAACTGGGCGGTACCGACCAGAAGTTCAACCTGCTGATGGGCCGTGGCCTGCAGGAGCACTACGGGCAGAAGCCGCAGATCGTGCTGACCATGCCGCTGCTGGAAGGCCTGGATGGCGTGGCCAAGATGTCCAAGTCGCTCAACAACTATATTGGTATCAGCGAACCGGCCATCGACATCGTCACCAAGACCATGAAGATCGGCGACGACCTGATGTGGCGCTGGATCGAGCTGCTCTCCTTTGATATCAGCCAGGCCGAGGCCAAGGCCCTGCGCGAGCAGGTCGAGGCGGGCGGGTTGAACCCGCGCGAGGTGAAGCTGCGCCTGGCCCGTGAGCTGACCACCCGCTTCCATGATGCCGCAGCGGCCGAACAGGCGATTGCCGGCTGGAATGCCGCAGTGACCGGGCAGGGCGATGTGACCCTGCTGCCGCTGCAGGAAGTGAGCATCCCCGCTGAAGGCCTGCGTATTGGTGCCTTGTTGACGGCGGCAGGCCTCACCCCGAGCAACTCCGAGGCCTCCCGCAAGCTCAAAGAGCGTGCGGTGAAGGTGGATGGCGAGGTCGTGGAGGATGCCCAGCAGGTGTTCGTGCCCGGCTTTGAAGGCCTGCTGCAGGTCGGCAAGCGGACCTTCGCACGCGTGTTGCTGGTCGCGGCCTAAGCGGCACAAGGGGTTCGGGCGATCCGGACCCCGTCCAGCATGAATGGAAGGGAGGCGGCGTGAAAAAAAGTCGTCTACCCCCTTCACAAACGACCCCGATAGGGACATACTTTCCCTCCCCCGACGCAGGGGCCACCGCAAGGCGGCAACCGCGAAGGAACAGGACTTCAACTTCTTCGAAAGAAGGTGTTGACGGAAACGAAAAGCCTGACATAATAGGCGGCTCGCAACGACGAAAGCCTCTTAGGCGAACGACGAAGCGGCATCGGCAACAACGTCTCACTTCGGTGAAACGGCCTTGAAAAAAGGTGTTGACGAAGCAGATAAGCCGGCTATAATGGGCGGCTCGCAACGACGGAAACGTCGGGGCACACGGAGGAAGGCGCTGAGGCCGACTCCAAAGTTCTTTGACAGTATGCGCAGGTATCTTGTGAAGGCGCCTGCAGGAAGGATGTATGTCCATCTTGCAGACGTTTGATCAAGCAACATATCAATTGTTTTAAAGCAAGCGAAACGTTGCCAGCGGTCAAGCATCTGCAGCTTTAAATTTTTAGTCCTCGGACTATGCGTTTTTAAGTGAAGAGTTTGATCCTGGCTCAGAGTGAACGCTGGCGGTAGGCCTAACACATGCAAGTCGAACGGCAGCACAGTAAGAGCTTGCTCTTATGGGTGGCGAGTGGCGGACGGGTGAGGAATACATCGGAATCTACCTTTTCGTGGGGGATAACGTAGGGAAACTTACGCTAATACCGCATACGACCTTCGGGTGAAAGCAGGGGACCTTCGGGCCTTGCGCGGATAGATGAGCCGATGTCGGATTAGCTAGTTGGCGGGGTAAAGGCCCACCAAGGCGACGATCCGTAGCTGGTCTGAGAGGATGATCAGCCACACTGGAACTGAGACACGGTCCAGACTCCTACGGGAGGCAGCAGTGGGGAATATTGGACAATGGGCGCAAGCCTGATCCAGCCATACCGCGTGGGTGAAGAAGGCCTTCGGGTTGTAAAGCCCTTTTGTTGGGAAAGAAAAGCAGTCGGCTAATACCCGGTTGTTCTGACGGTACCCAAAGAATAAGCACCGGCTAACTTCGTGCCAGCAGCCGCGGTAATACGAAGGGTGCAAGCGTTACTCGGAATTACTGGGCGTAAAGCGTGCGTAGGTGGTTGTTTAAGTCTGTTGTGAAAGCCCTGGGCTCAACCTGGGAATTGCAGTGGATACTGGGCGACTAGAGTGTGGTAGAGGGTAGTGGAATTCCCGGTGTAGCAGTGAAATGCGTAGAGATCGGGAGGAACATCCATGGCGAAGGCAGCTACCTGGACCAACACTGACACTGAGGCACGAAAGCGTGGGGAGCAAACAGGATTAGATACCCTGGTAGTCCACGCCCTAAACGATGCGAACTGGATGTTGGGTGCAATTTGGCACGCAGTATCGAAGCTAACGCGTTAAGTTCGCCGCCTGGGGAGTACGGTCGCAAGACTGAAACTCAAAGGAATTGACGGGGGCCCGCACAAGCGGTGGAGTATGTGGTTTAATTCGATGCAACGCGAAGAACCTTACCTGGTCTTGACATGTCGAGAACTTTCCAGAGATGGATTGGTGCCTTCGGGAACTCGAACACAGGTGCTGCATGGCTGTCGTCAGCTCGTGTCGTGAGATGTTGGGTTAAGTCCCGCAACGAGCGCAACCCTTGTCCTTAGTTGCCAGCACGTAATGGTGGGAACTCTAAGGAGACCGCCGGTGACAAACCGGAGGAAGGTGGGGATGACGTCAAGTCATCATGGCCCTTACGACCAGGGCTACACACGTACTACAATGGTAGGGACAGAGGGCTGCAAACCCGCGAGGGCAAGCCAATCCCAGAAACCCTATCTCAGTCCGGATTGGAGTCTGCAACTCGACTCCATGAAGTCGGAATCGCTAGTAATCGCAGATCAGCATTGCTGCGGTGAATACGTTCCCGGGCCTTGTACACACCGCCCGTCACACCATGGGAGTTTGTTGCACCAGAAGCAGGTAGCTTAACCTTCGGGAGGGCGCTTGCCACGGTGTGGCCGATGACTGGGGTGAAGTCGTAACAAGGTAGCCGTATCGGAAGGTGCGGCTGGATCACCTCCTTTTGAGCAAAGACAGCATCGTCCTGTCGGGCGTCTTCACAAGTAACCTGCATTCAGAGTTTCACGCCGGCCAGGCCGGTGTGGATAGTCCCGTATATGGGGCCTTAGCTCAGCTGGGAGAGCACCTGCTTTGCAAGCAGGGGGTCGTCGGTTCGATCCCGACAGGCTCCACCACACGCCGCGAGTTTATCGACGCGGTAGCAATGAGCTGAACGGACATTGGGTCTGTAGCTCAGGTGGTTAGAGCGCACCCCTGATAAGGGTGAGGTCGGTAGTTCGAGTCTACCCAGACCCACCACTCTGAATGATTAGCGCATACAAAGAATTTATTACGGATCAGCATTGTGGCTGGTACGTGTTCTTTTAAAACTTGTGACGTAGCGAGCGTTTTGAGATTCTATCTTAGACGTGTCGTGAGGCTAAGGCGGAAGACTTAAATGTCTTCTTATTAATTGAGTCGTTATATTTCGTATCTGGGCTTTGTACCCCCAGGTCATATATGTAACCCAAGGCAACTTGCGGTTATATGGTCAAGCGAATAAGCGCACACGGTGGATGCCTTGGCGGTCAGAGGCGATGAAGGACGTGGCAGCCTGCGAAAAGTATCGGGGAGCTGGCAACAAGCTTTGATCCGGTAATGTCCGAATGGGGAAACCCACCCGCTTGCGGGTATCCTGCAGTGAATACATAGCTGCTGGAAGCGAACCTGGTGAACTGAAATATCTAAGTAACCAGAGGAAAAGAAATCAACCGAGATTCCCTGAGTAGCGACGAGCGAACGGGGACTAGCCCTTAAGCTGGAATGGTTCTAGAAAAACAGCCTGGAACGGCTGGCCATAGAAGGTGATAGCCCTGTATTTAAAAGGGCCACTCCAGTGAAGACGAGTAGGGCGGGGCACGTGAAACCCTGTCTGAACATGGGGGGACCATCCTCCAAGGCTAAATACTACTGACCGACCGATAGTGAACCAGTACCGTGAGGGAAAGGCGAAAAGAACCCCGGAGAGGGGAGTGAAATAGATCCTGAAACCGTGTGCGTACAAGCAGTAGGAGCTCGAAAGAGTGACTGCGTACCTTTTGTATAATGGGTCAGCGACTTACTGTTCGTGGCAAGCTTAACCGTATAGGGGAGGCGAAGGGAAACCGAGTCTGATAAGGGCGCATAGTCGCGGGCAGTAGACCCGAAACCGGGTGATCTAGTCATGGCCAGGGTGAAGGTGCCGTAACAGGTACTGGAGGCCCGAACCCACGTCTGTTGCAAAAGACGGGGATGAGCTGTGATTAGGAGTGAAAAGCTAATCGAACCCGGAGATAGCTGGTTCTCCTCGAAAGCTATTTAGGTAGCGCCTCATATGTATCCTCTCGGGGGTAGAGCACTGTTATGGCTAGGGGGTCATCGCGACTTACCAAACCATTGCAAACTCCGAATACCGAGACGGACTGTATGGGAGACACACGGCGGGTGCTAACGTCCGTCGTGAAAAGGGAAACAACCCAGACCCACAGCTAAGGTCCCAAATTCACTGCTAAGTGGAAAACCATGTGGAAAGGCACAGACAGCCAGGAGGTTGGCTTAGAAGCAGCCACCCTTTAAAGAAAGCGTAATAGCTCACTGGTCGAGTCGGTCTGCGGGGAAGATTTAACGGGGCTAAGCAGTGAACCGAAGCTTGGGGTGTGCATATTTATATGTACGCGGTAGAGGAGCGTTCCGTAAGCCGTTGAAGGTGGATTGAGAAGTCTGCTGGAGGTATCGGAAGTGCGAATGCTGACATGAGTAACGATAATGCGGGTGAAAAACCCGCACGCCGAAAGCCCAAGGTTTCCTTGCGCAACGTTAATCGGCGCAGGGTGAGTCGGCCCCTAAGGCGAGGACGAAAGTCGTAGTCGATGGGAAGCAGGTTAATATTCCTGCACCTCGCGTAAGTGCGATGGAGGGACGGAGAAGGTTAGGTGTACCCGGCGTTGGTTGTCCGGGGGAAAGGCGGTAGGTTTGGATCTTTGGCAAATCCGGGATCCTTTAAGACCGAGCACCGAGACGAGCCTTTAAGGCGAAGTCACTGATACCACGCTTCCAGGAAAAGCTCCTAAGCTTCAGCTTACGCAGACCGTACCGTAAACCGACACAGGTGGGTAGGATGAGAATTCTCAGGCGCTTGAGAGAACTCGGGTGAAGGAACTAGGCAACATGGCACCGTAACTTCGGGAGAAGGTGCGCCCTTTTTGGTGGCTCATGCGAGCTATAGCTGAAGAGGGCCGCAGTAACCAGGCCGCTGCGACTGTTTATCAAAAACACAGCACTCTGCAAACACGAAAGTGGACGTATAGGGTGTGACGCCTGCCCGGTGCTGGAAGGTTAATTGATGGGGTCAGCCGCAAGGCGAAGCTCTTGATCGAAGCCCCAGTAAACGGCGGCCGTAACTATAACGGTCCTAAGGTAGCGAAATTCCTTGTCGGGTAAGTTCCGACCTGCACGAATGGCGTAACGACAGCGGCGCTGTCTCCACCCGAGACTCAGTGAAATTGAAATCGCTGTGAAGATGCAGCGTTCCCGTGGCAAGACGGAAAGACCCCGTGAACCTTTACTATAGCTTTACACTGAACGTTGAGTTCGTCTGTGTAGGATAGGTGGGAGGCTATGAAACCATGGCGCTAGCTGTGGTGGAGCCATCCTTGAAATACCACCCTGTCGTGCTTGACGTTCTAACCTAGGTCCATAATCTGGATCGGGGACCGTGTATGGTGGGTAGTTTGACTGGGGCGGTCTCCTCCTAAAGAGTAACGGAGGAGCTCGAAGGTACGCTCAGCGCGGTCGGACATCGCGCACTGTGTGCAAAGGCATAAGCGTGCTTGACTGCAAGATCGACGGATCAAGCAGGTAGGAAACTAGGACTTAGTGATCCGGTGGTTCTGTATGGAAGGGCCATCGCTCAACGGATAAAAGGTACTCCGGGGATAACAGGCTGATACCGCCCAAGAGTTCATATCGACGGCGGTGTTTGGCACCTCGATGTCGGCTCATCACATCCTGGGGCTGTAGTCGGTCCCAAGGGTATGGCTGTTCGCCATTTAAAGTGGTACGCGAGCTGGGTTCAGAACGTCGTGAGACAGTTCGGTCCCTATCTGCCATGGGCGTTGGAGATTTGAGAGGGGCTGCTCCTAGTACGAGAGGACCGGAGTGGACGAACCTCTGGTGTTCCGGTTGTCACGCCAGTGGCATTGCCGGGTAGCTATGTTCGGAAGCGATAACCGCTGAAAGCATCTAAGCGGGAAGCGCGCCTCAAGATGAGATCTCCCGGGGCACAAGCCCCCTGAAGGAACCATATAGACTATGTGGTTGATAGGTCAGGTGTGTAAGTACAGCAATGTATTGAGCTAACTGATACTAATGATCCGTGTGGCTTGACCATATAACCTCAAGTTGCCTTGGCCGACATGACATGTCGATAGATCCCAAGTGCACGCTACGTCACAAGACTTACGAGAGGCAGGCGCCTTAATCCGTT
>NZ_JBSPUC010000005.1:5000-445841 GCF_056861555.1 Stenotrophomonas sp. K-6
AGGGCCATCGCTCAACGGATAAAAGGTACTCCGGGGATAACAGGCTGATACCGCCCAAGAGTTCATATCGACGGCGGTGTTTGGCACCTCGATGTCGGCTCATCACATCCTGGGGCTGTAGTCGGTCCCAAGGGTATGGCTGTTCGCCATTTAAAGTGGTACGCGAGCTGGGTTCAGAACGTCGTGAGACAGTTCGGTCCCTATCTGCCATGGGCGTTGGAGATTTGAGAGGGGCTGCTCCTAGTACGAGAGGACCGGAGTGGACGAACCTCTGGTGTTCCGGTTGTCACGCCAGTGGCATTGCCGGGTAGCTATGTTCGGAAGCGATAACCGCTGAAAGCATCTAAGCGGGAAGCGCGCCTCAAGATGAGATCTCCCGGGGCACAAGCCCCCTGAAGGAACCATATAGACTATGTGGTTGATAGGTCAGGTGTGTAAGTACAGCAATGTATTGAGCTAACTGATACTAATGATCCGTGTGGCTTGACCATATAACCTCAAGTTGCCTTGGCCGACATGACATGTCGATAGATCCCAAGTGCACGCTACGTCACAAGACTTACGAGAGGCAGGCGCCTTAATCCGTTCCTTAGGATGGCGACGCTCCAACTGTCTCCCTGGTGAAATTAGCGCTGTGGAACCACCCGATCCCATCCCGAACTCGGAAGTGAAACGCAGCTGCGCCGATGGTAGTGTGGCCTAAGCCATGCGAGAGTAGGTCATCGCCAGGGTTTTTTTAGCCCGAAAACCCCGCTGCTCACGCAGCGGGGTTTTCCTTTTTTTGCAGGCACCTGGTTTTTACAGGTATCTGTTTCTCGGAAGAGACCTCTGCTGAGCTGGCGCAATGCGCTGCTCCAACCGTCTCCCTGGTGAAATTAGCGCTGTGGCACCACCCGATCCCATCCCGAACTCGGAAGTGAAACGCAGCTGCGCCGATGGTAGTGTGGCCTAAGCCATGCGAGAGTAGGTCATCGCCAGGGTTTACACCCCAAACCCCGCTGCTCACGCAGCGGGGTTTTTTTTGTCCTTCTCTCAACTGAAGGGAGCGTCTCATTTCACGTGCCACAGCAGATGAGCACGGTCATGCGTATGCGGCCAGTACGGCAGGTGGCGTCTCCGCTTGTATCTTCCGCGAGCGTAAGGGCCCGTAGCGACCGGTAGGCCCCTCGGCAAATGTCCCCCGGCCGCCGCCTGACGGCGGCGGCCTCCTCCTTGATTTTGCCCAGGCGCCTACCGGCCGCTAGGAGGCTTCGCGTGCTGTGTGCGGACTGACCAGACCCATCCCGGCACTCGCTGTCGCGCTGATGCTGGGCGGCGCCAATTGTCTGGATACGTTGGGTCGCGATGCCCTTGTGGGCGAAATCAAGGAGGAGGCCGTCGCCGCAAGGCGGCGGCCGGGGGCGTCGCCGGCAAGGGTATCGCGGCCCAACGCCCGACCACGCCAGCCGCCAACCCCAAAAAAAACGGCGCCCCGAAAGGCGCCGTTTTCATGAAGCAAAGATCACGTCACAGCAACCAACCGCTCAGCGCGCAGACTCCGCGGCCGGCGTCTCAGCGCCCTTGCCCTTCATCATCGCATCGCGTGCCGCCTTGAACGGATTGCCTTCGTACCAGTTCGGCCAGCGGTCGCCGCCAGCCAGTTCCTTGCCAACCCCATACAGCAGCTGCAGGTCCTCGACCGTGCCATCCAGCTTCCAGGTGGCCGGATCGAACTCGTCCTTCGGGCCGTGGTAACGGTTGGTGCCATAGTCTTCGGCGGCCTTGCGGCCAGCCTCGACACCGCCGTCGCGCAGATCCTCACCACCGTCGGCGTACAGCGCCGGCACGCCTGCCTTGGCGAAGTTGAAGTGATCCGAACGGAAGTAGAAGCCGCTCTGCACCGCCGTTTCGCCGTGCAGGGTACGCCCCTGATTGGCCGCCAGCGGCTTGAGGATGTCTTCCAGCTCGGAGCTGCCGAAGCCGGTCACGGTCATGTCCTTGGCACGGCCTGCCACCGACATCGCATCGATGTTGATCACACCGGCGATCTTGTCCAGCGGGAAGGTCGGGTGGCTGACGTAGTACTTCGAGCCCAGCAGGCCCGACTCTTCCAGCGTCACCGCCAGGAACACCACCGACCGCTCCGGGGCTGGCTGCTGGTGGACCATCGCATCGGCGACTTCCAGGATGCCGGCCACGCCGGTCGCGTTGTCGACGGCACCGTTGTAGATGTTGTCGCCCTGCTCACCCTCGTGCTTGCCCAGGTGATCCCAGTGCGCCATGTAGAGCACGGCTTCATCGGCCCGCTTGCTGCCCGGCAGGACACCGACCACGTTGCGCGACTTCTTCTCGGCGATGGTGCTCTTCAGATCGAAGGACACCTTGGCTTTCAGCGGGACCGGCTTGAAGCCGCGCTTGCTGGCGTCCTTGTAGGCCTTGTCCAGATCCAGGCCGGCCTCGGCGAACAACTGGCGTGCCGCCTCGGCGCTCAGCCAGCCCTGTGCGGGCAGACGCGCTTCCGGGTCATCCTTGGCCGGCAGATCGTACTGCGGGCCGGCCCACGAGTTCTTGACCACATCCCAGCCGTACGACGCACCGGCGGTGTCGTGCACGATCAGCGCGGCAGCGGCGCCCTTGCGTGCGGCCTCTTCGAACTTGTACGTCCAGCGTCCGTAATAGGTCATGCGCTTGCCGTCGAACAGCTTCTCGTCGTTGACGTGGAAGCCGGGATCGTTGACGAACATCACGACCGTCTTGCCCTTCCAGTCCTGGCCGGCGTAGTCGTTCCACTTCTGCTCGGGCGCATCCACGCCGTAGCCGACGAAGACCAGATCGCTGGCCTCGACCTTCACGTCCGGCTGGCCGCTGCGGGTCCCGATCACCATGTCGGTGCCGAACTTCAGCTCGCGGGTCTTGCCGCCCTGGTCCAGCGTCAACACGGTCGACTCATCGGCCGTGGTCTCGGTCATCGCGACCTCCTGGAACCAGCTGTCGCCGTTGCCCGGCTGCAGGCCGATGCGCTGCATCTGGTCGCGGATGTAATTGACGGTCAGCTCTTCGCCCTTGCTGCCTGGCGAGCGGCCTTCGAACTCATCCGAGGCCAGGGTCTCGACCAGTTCGGCGAAATCGCCGGCGTTGATCTCGGGCGAGAACGCATGTCCCGGCGTCGTCGGTGCCGCGTCAGTGGCGGGTGCCGCGGTGGGCGTGGTGGATTCGCCCTTGCACGCGGTCAACGCAGCGGCAGCGGCAAGGCACAACAGAAGTTTGCGGGGCATCATCGGTTCCTGGAACGGGAAAGGCGGGTGCGCAGCGCACCAGCGACCACCATATCAATCCTGGGGCGCGGTGTCGGTATCGAAGGGCACGGCCACGGCGCCAGTGACCGATCCGATGCGGGCGGTGCGGTGCACATACAGCGTGACCTCACGCTCGAACTGCAGGGATCCGTTGACCGAGGCGTTCGGCCCGATGATCACGCGCGGCTTGCGGCCTGGGGTCAGCGACAGGTTGAAGTTCGGCTTCTTGACCTCGATGCCGCCCTCGACCTGCGAGCCCACGCCGACGGTGATGTCGCCGTTGACGGTCTCGATGCCACGCGCCACGCGCGTTTCGACCAGGCCGATGCTGCCATTGACGGTTTCCAGACTGCCGTCGATCTGGGTGCCGCGATCCAGGAAGATGCCGCCATTGACCGTGTCCACACCGCCGCTGGCAATCACTTCGCGCCCGACGCGCACACTGCCGTTGACGGTGGAGATGCCGCCAGTGCGCGCGCGATCGGCAACGCGGATGCCGCCGTTGACCGTTTCGATGCGGCCGGTGGTGACACCCTCGGCGACCTGGATGCCGCCGTTGACGGTCTCCAGATTGCCGTAGGTCTGGCCGGCCTCGGCGGAGATGCTGCCGTTGACCTTGCTGATGTTGTCGCTGCCGATGGCCGGCGCACAGGGCAGCGTCAGGGCCAGCAACAGCGGGAGCAGGGAGCGTTTCATGAGGACCTCGATGGTGGAGCGCGGCTGGCAGGCCGCCTGCAGGAATGTCACCATGCATCGTTGCAATCCGCATCTGCCTGAAGTCACTGGAAAGCCCTTGCGCCACAACGCCTTTTCCTCACGCCGGGATAACAATCCGACCGACGGACGCGGTCGCACGCAGTGGCTGACCCCGGCGTTGCGTGCGCTGCTGCTGGCAGTGGCCGTTCTCGGTGCCAGCCCGCTGGCCGCGCAATCCTCCAAGGAAGCCGAACGCAAGCTGCAGAAGCTGCGCAGCGAGCTCAAGGGCGTGGCGCAGGAACGGCGGAATCTGGAAGGGCAGCGCGGGCAGGCCTCGCGCCAGCTGCGCGAAGCCGACGAAAAGGTGGCCCGCACCGGGCGTGTCCTGGCCCAGACCGAAACCGCACTGCAGCGCGAGACCCGTGCGATGAGCGAACTGCAGGCCAAGCGCGATGCGCTGCAGGCCGGGCTGGATCAGCAGCGTACGGAGCTGGCCTCGCTGTTGCGCGCGGCGTACCGCATCGGCAACAACGCACCGCTGAAGCTGCTGCTGTCGCAGGATCGCGTCGCCGACGCGAACCGAAGCCTGGCCTATCACCGCTACCTCCAACGCGAGCGCGCGCAGCGGATCCAGTCGCTGACGGCCGATCTCACCGAACTGCAGCGGGTGGAGACGGAGATCGTCGAGCGCCGCAAGGCGCTGGAAGGCACCCGTCAGCAGCAGAAGCAGCAGGTCGCCACACTGGCCGATGACCGTCGCGCGCGCGCGGCCACCGTGGCCACGCTGGACGAACGCTACAAGGACCGCAGCGAGCGTGAGAAGGCGCTCGGTCAGGACGCCAAAGCACTGGAAACACTGCTCGCGAACCTGCGTGCCGCTGCTGCCCGCGCCGAGGCCGAGCGCCGTGCTGCCGCGCGACGTGCCGCTGCGGAAAAAGCCGCTGCCGACAAGGCCGATCGCGCGGCGGCGGCCAGCGGTACCCGCCCGCCGCCGCGTGCGACCAAGACGCCTCCGGCAGTCGCTTCTGCACCGGCACCGAAGGTCGGCGGTCTGGGCTGGCCGTTGTCGGGCAATCTGCTCGCCCGTTACGGCGGCAAACTGCCCGATGGCCGCACCAGCAGCGGCGTGTTGATCGGTGCGCCGGCCGGCAGCACCATCACCGCCGTCGCCGATGGCACCGTCGTGTTCTCCGACTGGATGACCGGCTACGGCATGATCCTGATCGTCGATCACGGCAACGGCTACATGAGCCTGTACGCCCACAACGACACCCTGCTGCGTGATGCGGGCGCCACGGTGAAGAAGGGCGAGGCGGTGGCCAAGGTCGGCAATTCCGGTGGGCAGGGCGTAACCGCGCTGTACTTCGAACTGCGCCGCAATGGACAGCCGGTGGACCCGGGCAGCTGGCTGCAGCGGCGATAAACCGCGCCCAACACGGGCGTGCCGTCGTGCAGGGAATTCAACGGGAATTTATCGTCGCTTCGCGCATAATCGGGCGACGCACCCCCGTGCGTGGATAACCGTCCCCCGCTCATTCTGGAGTGCTTCATGCGCGTAGCCCGTTCCGCCACCTTGCTGCTGGCCCTGTTGCCTGCGGTGTCCTGGGCGCAGCAGACCGCCGAAGCGCCGGCACGCGGGGCCGATGCGGCCACTACGGAAGAAGCGGTGACCTCACGGGTTCCGTTGGAAGAAATCCGCCGCTACGTCGCCGTCTACAACGCGGTGCGCGCGGCCTACGTGGATCCGGTGGACGACAAGAAGCTGATGCAGTCCGCGATCCGCGGCCTGTTGCTGGATCTGGATCCGCACAGCACCTATTTCGACAAGGAAGACGCCGAAGCCTTCGATGAGCAGGCCAACGGCGCCTACGACGGCATCGGCGTGGAGCTGCAGCAGCAGCCCGACAACAGCAGCCTGAAAGTCATCTCGCCGATCGACGACACGCCGGCAACGCGCGCGGGGATTCTGGCGGGCGACCTGATCATTGCCATCGATGGCAAGCCGATCAGCGCGATCGAGGCAACCGAACCGCTGCGTGGCGCCGCCGGTACCAAGGTTGTGCTGACCCTGGTGCGCGAGGGCAGGCCCAAGCCGTTCGATGTCACCGTCACCCGCGAGACCATCCGCGTCACCAGCGTGCGCAGCAGGATGCTGGAACCCGGCTATGGCTACATCCGCCTGAGTACCTTCCAGGCCGATACCGGGGCCGATTTCCAGAAGCACGTTGCGCAACTGCAGCAGCAGGCCGGCGGCAAGCTCAAGGGCCTGGTGCTGGATCTGCGCAGCAACCCGGGCGGCCTGCTCACCGCCGCCGTGCAGGTGGCCGACGATCTGCTCGAAAAGGGCAACATCGTCAGCACCCGCGGCCGCATCTCGATCAGCGATGCCCGTTTCGATGCGACCCCGGGCGACCTGCTCAAGGGCGCGCCGGTCGTGGTGCTGGCCGATGCCGGTTCGGCCAGTGCGTCCGAAGTGCTGGCCGGCGCGCTGCGCGACAACGGCCGCGCCCGCGTGGTGGGCAGCCGTACCTTCGGCAAGGGCTCGGTGCAGACCGTGCTGCCGCTGGACAACGGCGACTCGGTGAAGCTCACTACCGCGCGGTATTTCACCCCGAGCGGGAAGTCGATCCAGGCCACCGGCATCATCCCCGACGTGCTCCTGCAGCCGGAAAAGCGTGCCGGTGATGACGACCTGCCGGCGAGCCTGACCGACTACAGCGAAGCCACGTTGCCCGGTCACCTGCGCGGTGACGAAGAAGGCACCGAAGGCTACAAGGCTGGTGACGTGCTGCCGGGCGA
The DNA here is from genome assembly GCF_056861555.1 of Stenotrophomonas sp. K-6. NCBI lineage: Bacteria > Pseudomonadati > Pseudomonadota > Gammaproteobacteria > Lysobacterales > Lysobacteraceae > Stenotrophomonas > Stenotrophomonas sp. K-6. The sequence continues at coordinate 11,771 of NZ_JBSPUC010000005.1, forward strand.
TGGCCCGATCAATGACGCGCTGGCCGAGCTGAAGCAGCCCGGTTCGGTGCTGGCCAGGCAGAAGGCAGAGGCGGCGAACAAGGCGGCGTCCACGCCGGCAGCGCCATCGGCCAGGGCGGCCGACGCGAAGCCATCAGATACGAAGCCGACAGAAGCAAAGCCGGCAGAAGCAAAGCCGGCAGAAGCAAAGCCGACCGAACAGCCTGCGGCGGCACCGGTGACGCCCGCGCCGGCCAAGCCCGAGGCACCGGCTTCGACGGCGCCGATCAAGCCCTGACCGGCAGTGCCGGCCGCTGGCCGGCTCTGCAGTACCCCACCTGTCTTGTTTACCGGGCCAGCGGCCGGCACTACCCGCAGGCCATGGCTGTTCTTCTAGAACCCATGCCGCTTGCGCAGCCGCCGTGCGATCGCGGCACGTACATACACGCCGTAGCCCAGGCCGAATACGAAGCCGGCGATATGCGCCCACCAGGCGACCATGCCGAAGGTCGGGCCGATGTAGGCGAATACCACCTGCAGCGCCGCCCAGACCCCGATCAGCAGATAGGCCGGGGCGCGGACGAATTCCAGGAACAGGCCCAGCGGGATCACCACGCCCAGCCGCGCGCCCGGGAACAGCGCCAGGTAGGCGCCGATCAGGGCCGACACCGCGCCGCTGGCACCGATGATGATCTGGTCCGGGCTGCCCATGGTGTAGATCGCGGTCAGGTTGGAGATCGCCCCGCCCACCAGAAACAGCAGCATCAACCGCCATGGCCCCAGCACACGCTCGGCCGGCAGCCCGAAGATCAGCAGGAACACCAGGTTGCCCAGCAGGTGCGACCAGTCCGCGTGCAGGAACAGCGCGGTGAACAGTCGAAGCACGCTGCCATCCTGCAGGGTCGCCCACCAGTCCAGCGGGTGGGTGAGACCGGTCGACAGCGCGCCCCAGTCCATCCACAGGCTGCGGCGGGCGTCATCGGGCCGCGAAATCGACCACAGGAAGGCCACCCACAGCGCGGCGAACAGCAGGGGGGTGGCCCAGCGGTAGGCGGCTTTCTTGCGGGAGGGGGTGGACACGAACATGCGGCACTAGCCTAGCGCGGAGGCCGACCTGACGGGGATATGTCGTGTTCAGCATGAATAGCCACAAGGGCGACACACGTTATTGTTTCATTAACCGCTCTCGGTATACTCGCATACGGCGTCGTATGTCGGGAGGGGAATCCGGCGCGTTGTCCTGACCTGCAAGGGAAGGGAAAACGCAGGCGCGCGTTGCCAAACATGATCGCTATCCGGAGAGAACCAACAATGCATACCGCTTCCACGCTTGCCCGCGTCACCGCCCTGGCTGTCGGCATTGCCGGCGTCCTGGCCGTCGGCCACGTCCACGCTGCCGCCTTCCAGCTGAAGGAAAACAGCGCCAAGGGCCTCGGCCGCGCCTTCGCCGGTTCCGGCAGCGCCGCCGGCGATGCCTCCATCATGGCCGTCAACCCGGCTGGCATGCGCCAGCTCGAAGGTATGCAGGTCCAGGGCGACCTGAGCGCCATCAGCTTCTCGGCCAAGTTCAATGGCACCGGCCGCAAGCCGACCGGCCAGCCGCAGACCGGCGGTGACGGCGGCGACGCCGGCATGATCGCCCCGGTTCCGGCCGCGTACTTCCACATGCCGATCGGCGAGCAGGCCCACTTCGGTGTCTCGCTGACCGCACCGTTCGGCTTCAAGACCGATTACGACAATGGCTGGGTCGGCCGCTACAGCGGCATGAAGACCGACATGAAGGCCATCGACCTGGGCTTCGCCGCGTCCTATGACGTCAACCCGTACGTGTCCTTCGGTGCGTCCGTGTTCGTCGAGCACCTGACCATCGAACTGAGCAACAACATCGACTTCGGCACCGCACTGGCGCAGTCGCGCGTGCCGGGCTTCGCGCCGGGCAGCGCCGATGGCAAGCTGACCGTGGAAGGCGACAACAATGCGGTGGGCTGGACCGTCGGCGGCTTGTTCAGCCCCGATGAGAACACCCACATCGGCATCAGCTACCGCTCCAAGGTCGAGCACAAGATCACCGGCGGCGATGCCACCTTCGACGTGCCGACCAACGCTGCTGCCGTGCTGGCTGTCGCTCAGCCGGGCCGCTTCACCAGCACCTCGGGCAAGGCGACGCTGACCCTGCCGGCCTCGGCCACGCTGAGCGTCACCCACAACGTCAACGACCGCTGGACCGTGATGGGTGATGTCACCCGTACCGCCTGGTCGACCGCGTTCGACCAGGTCACCATCGATTACGCCTCCAACCAGCCCGATTCGGTGCTGGAGTTCGGCTACCGCGATACGACCTTCGTCTCGCTGGGTACCGACTTCAAGCTGAGCGACACCGTCACCCTGCGTGGCGGTATCGCACTGGATCAGACCCCGACCACCAATGCACACCGCGACGTGCGCGTGCCGGACACCAGCCGCAAGTGGCTGTCCGTGGGCCTGGGCTGGACCCCGTCGGCGAACACCGAATACAACTTCGGTTACACCCACCTGTTCACCAAGGATCCGGACGTGAACATCGCCGGTACCACCAACAACCAGGGCAACTCGCTGACCGGCAAGTACAAGGTCCGTGGCGACGTGCTGGCCGCGTCGTTCAACTACAAGTTCTGATCAACGCAGCACTGATCGGTTGAACGCAGCAGCAGAAAACCCCGCGAAAGCGGGGTTTTTTGTTGTCTGCGCGCTGCTCGTGCGGCATCCGCTGCGCGCAGCGTCAACGGTATCGGCGTTCACGTCGAAGGCGTGACGCGATAGGATCGCACTCCGGTGCCGGCAGCTACGCAAGCACGATCATTTAAAGGGACGTAAATGAAGTCTGCGCATCGACGACCGCAGGTCTGCATTCTGGGCAGCGCCGAACCGGGTTCCGCAGCCTACGAACTGGCTGGAGACGCTGGCGCGTTGATGGCCAGACTCGGCATCACCGTTGTCAGCGGCTGTGGGAGTCCTGCCACCCGTGTGGCCGCCGAGCGCGCGATTGCCGCAGGCGGCCTGGTGGTCAGCATCATTCCCCCCGATGTGATGCCGGCGGCTGACTGGCCGGCAACGGTCGTGTTGCCGTGTGGCATGGGCGATGCACGCAACCTGATGATGGCCTTGGCCGGCGATGCCTGCATCGTCATTGGTGGTCGCGCGGGCACCATCTCGGAAGTCTGTCTGGCGTGGCTGCACAAGCGGCCATTGTTGCCCCTGGAAGGCTGCGGCGGATGGTCCGATACATTGCGGACCCATCCCCCGGACGAGCGTCAGAACTCGCCCATCCTGCCGTGGACCAGCCTGCAGTCCCTGGAAGCGCAGCTGCGCCACCTGGATCTGGCATCACTGCCGGCCTAGGCATCTCCCTTGAATCAACCTCCCGCTGGAGACGCAGGTCGCCAGCGCAATGCCGTTTCGCCTTCACTTCTCTCCCCACGGGGTCTCCCATGACGTCTACTCTGCTCCGCTCCACCCTTGCCATGGCACTTTCCGCCATCTCGCTGCCCGCAGCGGCCGCCCCGGATTTCGCAGCCTGTTTCACCCTGACCCCGGGGCTGTCCTGGTCCAACGCAGATGAAACGCTGACCATCGAAAAAGTCACGTTCGCCGGCCAGAACGCCATCAAGGTGCACAGTGCCGGTGGTGGCATCGGCATGGCCAGCTTCTACGACCCCAGCGGCCGCCAGCTGCTCGGCCAGGAGCGCTACGGCATGTCCAGCGACGGCCCCACGCGGACCGACGTCTTCAAGCCGGCGCCGACCTTCCCGCAGAGCGCCAAGCCGGGTGAGCGTTTCGAACTCACCGGCACGGGCGAGCGCACCAACCACATCGAGGAAACCGTCGAGCCGATCGACTACGACGGCTTCTCCGACTACACCTTCGTCGGCTTCGAAGATCTGGAGACGGACGTCGGCAACCAGCCGCGCACGTTCAAGGACACCTGCCACGTCACCGCCACCTTCGAAGACAACCGCATCGAGGCCTGGTATGCCGCCGGTTTCGGTCGCATCAAGTTCGAGCGTTACATGGGCGATGAACTGCTGATGCACGACGAGATCGAGTCCATCGAAAGCCCGTGACCCACAAAAAACCCCGCATTCGCGGGGTTTTTCGTTTGCTGCATGACGCCGGAGATCAGTCGCCCAAGGTCAGCAGCGAGGCATTGCCGCCGGCGGCCGTGGTGTTTACGGTGACGGTCTTCTCGGTGGCAAAGCGCAGCAGGTAGTGCGGGCCGCCGGCCTTGGGGCCGGTACCGGACAGGCCCTGGCCGCCGAACGGCTGCACGCCGACCACCGCACCGATCTGGTTGCGGTTGACGTACACGTTGCCGACATTGATGCGCGAGGAGATGCGGTCGACGGTTTCATCGATGCGCGAATGCACGCCCAGGGTCAGGCCGTAGCCGGTCGCGTTGATCTGGTCGATCACCGCATCGAGCTGATCGCCCTTCCAGCGGATCACGTGCAGCACCGGCCCGAAGATTTCCTTGTGCAGCTGGTCCAGGTTCTTCAGTTCGTACGCACGCGGGGCGAAGAAGGTGCCGTGCGCGGCGTCGTCGCTGAGCGTGGCAGCGGCGATCAGGCGGGCGTCCTTCTCCATGCGCACCGCGTGATCCTTGAGGATCTGCAGCGCGTCGGCATCGATCACCGGGCCGACATCGGTCGACAGCAGACCCGGGTCACCGACCTTCAGTTCGGCCATTGCGCCGGACAGCATGGTCATCACCTTGTCGGCGATGTCGTCCTGCACGAACAGCACGCGGGCGGCCGAGCAGCGCTGGCCGGCGGAGGTGAAGGCCGACCCGATCGCATCCTTGACCAGCTGCTCCGGCAGCGCCGAGGAGTCGGCGATGAACGCATTCTGGCCGCCGGTTTCGGCGATCAGCACACCGATCGCGGCGTCGCGTGCGGCCATCGCGCGGTTGATTGCACGGGCGGTGTCGGTCGAGCCGGTGAAGGCCACGCCGGCCACGCGCGGGTCGGCGGTCAGTGCGGCACCGACGGTGGCGCCGTCGCCCGGCAGGAACTGCAGCACGCCTTCGGGCACGCCGGCATCGAGCAGCAATTTCACTGCGTAATAGCCGATCAGGTTGGTCTGCTCGGCCGGCTTGGCGATCACGCTGTTGCCGGCGGCGAGCGCGGCGCTGACCTGGCCCAGGAAGATCGCCAGCGGGAAGTTCCACGGGCTGATGCAGACGAACACCCCGCGGCCATGCAGCTGCAGTTCGTTGGATTCACCGGTCGGGCTCGGCAGCTTTTCGGCGTGGCCGAACTGCTCGCGTGCCTGCTTGGCGTAGTAGCGCAGGAAGTCGACGGCTTCGCGCACTTCGGCGATGCCGTCGGGCAGGCTCTTGCCCGCTTCCTTGACGCACAGCGCCATGAATTCCGGCAGGCGTGCTTCCAGCTGATCGGCAGCGTGCTCCAGGATCGCGGCGCGGCTGGCGGCCGGGGTGCGGTTCCAGGCCGGCTGCGCGGCCACGGCATTGGCCAGTGCCTTCTCGACGGTGGCGCTGTCGGCCGGCTGCCACTGGCCGACGACCTGGCGGGTGTCGGACGGGTTGGTCACGTTCAACAGCGCGCCGGTGGGGTTGGCACCCGGCACCAGCGGCGCGGCGTGCCACGGCTTAACGGCGGCGTTGAGCTGCTCGGCCAGGGCGCGCAGATCGTTGTCGTTGGCGAGATTGACGCCCATGGAGTTCTTCCTGTCATGGTTCTGGCTGCGCAGCAGATCGACCGGCAGCGGGATTTTCGGATGCGGGATGGACGCGAACGAGGAGACCACCTCGACCGGATCGCGGATCAGGTCGTCGATGGCCACGTTCTCGTCGGTGATGCGGTTGACGAAGCTGGAGTTGGCGCCGTTCTCGAGCAGGCGACGCACCAGGTACGGCAGCAGGTCTTCATGCGAACCGACCGGCGCATACACGCGGCACGGCACGTTCAGACGGTCGGCCGGCACCACTTCGGCATAGAGGTCATCGCCCATGCCGTGCAGCTTCTGGTGCTCGTACTGGCCGCCCTTGGCGATCGCCTGCACCGCCGCGATGGTGTGCGCGTTGTGCGTGGCGAACATCGGGTAGATCGCATCGCTGTGCGTGAACAGACGCTTGGCGCAGGCCAGGTAGGAGACGTCGGTGTTCTGCTTGCGGGTGAACACCGGGTAGGCCGGCAGACCGTCGATCTGCGCGCGCTTGATTTCCGCATCCCAGTACGCGCCCTTGACCAGGCGCACCTGCAGGCGGCGACCGATGCGACGGGCCAGGTCGGCCAGGTAGTCGATCGTGTACGGGGTGCGCTTCTGGTACGACTGCACGACCACGCCGAAACCTTCCCAGCCAGCCAGCGAGGCATCGCTGACCACGGTTTCGATGATGTCCAGCGACAGTTCGAGGCGGTCAGTTTCTTCGGCGTCGACGGTGCAGCCGATGCCGTAGGACTTGGCCAGCTGCGCCAGTTCCAGTACGCCCGGCACCAGGTCGGCCATCACGCGTGCGCGCTTGGCATGCTCGTAGCGCGGGTACAGCGCGGAGAGCTTGATCGAGATGCCCGGTGCCGAATTGACGTCGCCATCGGGACGGCCGCCGCGGGCCTTGTGGTCGCCACCGATCGAGTGGATCGCGCGGCGGTAGTCTTCCAGGTAACGCTTGGCGTCCTTCATGGTCAGCGCGCCTTCGCCGAGCATGTCGAACGAATAGCGGTAGCTGGCGTTGTCGCCCTTGTGCGAGCGCGACAGTGCCTCATCGATGGTGCGGCCCATGACGAACTGGTGGCCCATGATCTTCATCGCCTGGCGCACGGCCAGTCGGATCACCGGCTCACCCACGCGGCCGATCAGGCGCTTGAACGCGCCCGGCACATCGGCGCGGGTGGCATCGTTGATCTGGACCAGGCGGCCGGTCAGCATCAGACCCCAGGTGGAGGCGTTGACCAGCACCGAGTCGCTGCCGCCCATGTGCTTCTTCCAGTCGGCATCGCCGAGCTTGTCGCGGATCAGCTTGTCAGCGGTCTCCTGGTCCGGAATGCGCAGCAGGGCTTCGGCCACGCACATCAGCAGCACGCCTTCTTCGCTGCCCAGATCGTACTGGCGCATGAACGCTTCGATCGCGCCCTGGTCCTGGGCGCGCACCCGCACGCGCTTGACCAGGTCGGCAGCGGTGGCCTGCACCTTGGCCTGCTCGGCGGCCGGCAGGCGTGCCTGCTCGAGCAGCTCGCGCACATGGGTGGCCTCGTCCTTCAACCAGGCATCGGTGATCGCCTGGCGGAACGCGTTGGGAACGGCCGGCAGCTCGGGGGACAGCAGCGGCGGGCGGGCGGCGCCGGACGATGCCGGGGCAGGGGGAAGGACAGAGGATGCAGTCATGCCGGTCGGCTCGTGGAGAACTTGACCATTTTAATCGCTTTTTTGGCGAGTCAAGGGGTTTTCCTGGTCGCACCCATGCGGCGCATAGCCTTTCATACAGGGGGATTCGGCGGATTCGACCCGCCCGCCATTTATTGTGCTGGTTTCGTCAAAACGGCCGCCGCAGTCAATGCTGTATTGCAACATTCCTGAAACTGTGAATGGACCCTTGCTACTCGCTGGAGAGCGGGGCTACCATCGAGACGTTTCCCGCGGCAGGAAAAACGCGGTTGCGACATGATCGAGGTGCTTATCGCTCCGGACGGATCAGGGACGCAACTGCGGCTGCGCCCCCCACGGGCGCTCGATGCCCGGCAGTTCGTCCTGTTGTTTGTGGTGTTGGCGGGGGTGATGTGGCTGGCAGCCGGCCTGGGCTGGTTCACCGGCAACGTATTCGCTCCCGTGTTTGCTCTGCTGTACAGCGTGTTGCTGGCAGTGGCGCTGCGCACGGTGTGGCGCAGTGGAGAACGGCAGGAAGAGATCCGGGTAGTGCCGGCGTGTGTGGAAGTGATTCCCGCACCCGGGCATTCGCCGGTGTTCAGCGCCCACCCGCACTGGGTGAGGCTGATCGCCGACGAGCGCAGAGTCCGGCTGGCATCCAGCGGTCGGCAGGTGGACGTGGGGAGTTTCCTCGCACCGGCCGAACGCCAGGTACTGGCTCAGAAACTAGAAGGCTTGCTCGCGGCCAATGACGGCCGCAACCGACGACGCTAAGGGTCTAGGCAATGAAGCAATGCAGAAAGTGGGGCAGGACGTTCGGGAAGTCAGTGTTGGGCGGGGCTGCGCTGCTGGCGCCGGCCATGGCGTGGGCCCAGGCGGCCGACCCCAAACCGTGGCAATTGAACATGGGCAAGGGGGTGACCCAGAGCTCGCGGTTGGCGTGGGAGTCCAACCTGTTCTCGCTGTGGGTCTGTACCGTGATCGGCGTGCTGGTGTTCGGCGCGCTGTTCTACGCGATCTTCAAATTCCGCAAATCCAAGGGTGCGGTCGCCGCCACCTTCAGCCACAACACCAAGGCCGAGGTCATCTGGACAGTGATCCCGGTGATCATCCTGGTTGTCATGGCCTGGCCGGCCACGGCCAATCTGATCAAGTTCTACGACACCCGCGATTCGGAAATGACCGTCAAGGTCACCGGCTATCAGTGGATGTGGAAGTACGAATACCTCGGCGAGAACGTCAGCTTCACCAGCCGCCTGGACCGTGAGTCCGACCGTGTGCGCCAGAGTGGCGTGGTGCCGACCCGCGACACCCATCCGCATTACCTGCTGGATGTCGACAACCGCCTGGTGCTGCCGGTCGATACCAAGGTGCGGTTCGTGATCACCTCCGACGACGTCATCCACGCCTGGTGGGTACCGGCGCTGGGCTGGAAGCAGGATGCGATTCCCGGCTTCATCAACGAGGCCTGGACCAACATCGAACAGGTCGGCGTGTACCGCGGCCAGTGCGCCGAGCTGTGTGGCAAGGATCACGGCTTCATGCCGATCGTGGTCGAGGCGGTCTCCAAGGAGGATTACCAGAAATGGCTGGCCTCCAGGAAGCCTGCGCCGGCCCCTGCGCCGCAGGACGCTCCGGCGCCCACGCCAGCTGCCCCCGCGGAGGCCACCCCGGCACCGGCACCGGCACCGGCCAGCGAGCCTGCCGCGGCAGCAACAGACAGCAACGCCTGAAATCGAGCCGCGCCCGCCAGCCGGCGGATGCGGGTACCACCGGATACAGTGAGGTGTAGTTGCGATGGCGCATTCCGCAGTTGACCACGACGGGCATCACGGGCATCAGCAGGGGTTCTTCGAGCGTTGGTTCTTCTCGACCAACCACAAGGACATCGGCACGCTCTACCTGCTTTTCAGCTTCATCATGTTCATCATCGGTGCGGCGATGAGCGTGATCATCCGCGCCGAGCTGGCGCAACCGGGCCTGCAGTTCGTCAAGCCCGAGTTCTTCAACCAGATGACCACCGTGCATGCGCTGGTGATGATCTTCGGTGGCGTGATGCCGGCCTTCGTCGGCCTGGCCAACTGGATGATCCCGCTGCAGATCGGCGCGCCGGACATGGCGCTGCCGCGCATGAACAACTGGTCGTTCTGGCTGCTGCCGGTGGCCTTCAGCCTGCTGCTGCTGACCCTGTTCCTGCCTGGCGGCGCGCCGGCCGGTGGCTGGACGCTGTACCCGCCGCTGTCGCTGCAGGGTGGTTACAACGTCGCCTTCAGCGTGTTCGCCATCCACGTGGCCGGCATCAGCTCGATCATGGGCGCGATCAACATCATCGCCACCGTGCTCAACATGCGCGCGCCCGGCATCGATCTGCTGAAGATGCCGATCTTCTGCTGGGCCTGGCTGATCACCGCCTTCCTGCTGATCGCGGTGATGCCGGTGCTGGCCGGCGCGGTGACGATGCTGCTCACCGACAAGTTCTTCGGCACCAGCTTCTTCAACGCCGCCGGTGGCGGTGACCCGGTGATGTACCAGCACATCTTCTGGTTCTTCGGGCACCCGGAGGTCTACATCATGATCCTGCCGGCGTTCGGCGTGGTCAGCGAGATCATCCCGACATTCAGCCGCAAGCCGCTGTTCGGCTACCAGGCCATGGTCTACGCGATCGCCGCGATCGCCTTCCTGTCCTTCATCGTCTGGGCCCACCACATGTTCACCGTGGGCATGCCGCTGGGCGGCGAGATCTACTTCATGTTCGCCACGATGCTCATCTCCATCCCGACCGGGGTGAAGGTGTTCAACTGGGTCAGCACCATGTGGCGCGGCTCGCTCACTTTCGAAGCCCCGATGCTGTGGGCGGTGGCCTTCGTGATCCTGTTCACCATCGGCGGCTTCTCCGGCCTGATGCTGGCGATCGTGGTGGCCGACTTCCAGTACCACGACACCTACTTCGTGGTCGCGCACTTCCACTACGTGCTGGTCACCGGCGCCGTGTTCGGGCTGATCGCCGCGGTGTACTACTGGTGGCCGAAGTGGACCGGGCGCATGTACAGCGAAACCTGGGCCAAGGTGCATTTCTGGTGGTCGATCGTGTTCGTGAACCTGCTGTTCTTCCCGCAGCATTTCCTCGGCCTGGCCGGCATGCCGCGGCGTATTCCCGATTACAGCGTGGCCTTCGCGGACTGGAACCTGATCAGCTCGATCGGTGCATTCGGCATGTTCGTCACGCCCTTCATGATGGCCGCGATCCTGTGGCACTCGCTGCGCCACGGCGCGAAGGCCGCCGACCGCTGCTGGGAAGGCGCACGTGGCCTGGAGTGGACGATTCCCTCGCCCGCACCGGCGCATACCTTCACCACGCCGCCGACCATCCGTCCGGGTGATCTGGCCCATGACGACATCACCCATTGAGGCCGCTCATGACCAGCACGACCCGCACGCCGGATGAGCAGGCCCTGCAACGTCGCCGCGCGCACCGCACCGCGTGGGCGGTCGGCATCGTCGCGCTGATGGTCTATGCGGGTTTCATCCTCAGCGGGGTGATCGGGCGATGAGCGATCCGCGCCCGGCCCCGCCCGCACGTCATGCGGGACTGCCCCGCCTGATCGGGGTGGCGCTGGCGGTGTTCGTGCTGACCTTCTCGCTGGTGCCGCTGTACCGCATCGCCTGCGAGAAGGTGTTCGGCGTGCGCCTGGAGCGTGGCCCCGGCGCGGCGGCAGGGGCTGCAGCCGCCACCGGCAAGCGCACGGTGCGGGTCGAGTTCGATGGCGGGGTGAATTCCAAGCTGCCGTGGGCGTTCCATCCCGAACAGCTGACGATGGACGTGGTGCCCGGCGAGCTCAACGAGGCGCTGTATTACGCGCGTAACGACAGCGATCGTGCGCTGGTCGGCAGTGCGGTGCCGTCGGTGGCCCCGGCCAAGGCGTCGGGCTATTTCAGCAAGACCGAGTGCTTCTGCTTCACCGCGCAGACCCTGCAGGCCGGTGAAAAGCGCGACATGCCGGTGCGTTTCATCGTCGATCCCGACCTGCCGGCCAACATCACCACGATCACCCTGTCCTACACCTTCTACAAGAACGACGCTTTGTCTGCGCAGCTGGCTCCGGCCAGCCTGCCGACCGGCGCGCGTGCAGCTCCCTGATCCGGACCGGACCCAAGACCATGGCCCAGCAAAGCCCCGATGCGAACGTGTACTTCGTGCCCACGCACAGCAAATGGCCGTTCATCGGTTCCATTGCGATGATGGTGACCATGGTCGGCGTGGCCAGCTGGCTCAATGATTCCAGCTGGGGCAAATGGACCTTCTACACCGGCATCGCAATGCTGGTGCTGACCCTGTTCTGGTGGTTCAGCGACGTGGTGCGCGAATCGCAGGCCGGCAGCTACAACCGCCAGGTGGATGGCTCGTTCCGGATGGGGATGGTGTGGTTCATCTTCTCCGAAGTGATGTTCTTCGGCGCGTTCTTCGGCGCGCTGTTCTACACCCGCAATCTGGGCCTGCCGTGGCTGGGCGGCGCCGGCGATGGGGTGATGACCAACGAATTGCTGTGGGACGGGTATTCGGCGGCGTGGCCGACCAACGGCCCCGGCGCGATCGGTGGGCACTTCCAGACCATTCCGGCCTGGGGCCTGCCGCTGATCAATACGCTGATCCTGCTCACCTCCGGCGTCACCCTGACCATCGCGCATCACGCGCTCAAGGCCGGTCACCGCCGCCAGCTGCTGGTCTGGCTGGGCATCACCGTGCTGCTCGGCGTGGGGTTCCTGACCCTGCAGGTGGAGGAGTACATCCACGCCTACAAGGAACTCAACCTCACCCTGGGCTCGGGCATCTACGGCTCGACCTTCTTCATGCTCACCGGCTTCCACGGTGCGCACGTGCTGCTCGGCACGATCATGCTGGCGGTGATGTGGCTGCGCTCGTCGAAAGGGCATTTCACCCGCGACAACCACTTCGGTTTCGAAGCCGCCGCGTGGTACTGGCACTTCGTCGACGTGGTGTGGTTGATGCTGTTCCTGTTCGTCTACGTGCTGTAGCGTCGGTGCGACGTCCTGCCGCATCGACGCCGGTGCGGCCTCAGCCGCCGATGCCGTGGGGCTTGATCCAACCGCTGTAGATGCCGATGACCACCAGCACGATCAGCGCCACCGATACCGCGATGCGGCGGGTGAGGGCATTGACGGTGCGCTTGGTCTGGCCGCGATCGACCAGCAGGTAATACAGCCCGGCGCCCAGATTCCAGACGATGACGATCAGAAACGCGATTACCAGCAGGGTCTTCAACGAATCATTCATGCGCGGCTCGATGGCGTGGCGGGTGCGCCTATATCACCGCGTTTTGCCGGCGTTGTCATGATGCGCAAGCACACACGCCTGATCGGCTGGATCGCCGCGGTACTGGTCATCCTCGCGTTCTGCCAGCTTGGCCGGTGGCAACTGCAGCGCATGCATGAAAAAGAAGCGCTGCTCGCCCAGCAGGTGCCGGCCCGTGCGCAGTCACTCACCCTGCGCCAAGCGCTGGCCGCACCGCCGGTGCTGCGCTGGGTGGAGGACCGCGGCCGCTTCCTGCCCGGTACGCTGCTGCTCGACAACCAGACCCGCGAAGGCCGGGCCGGGATCAAGGTCTATCAGCCGTTCCAGAGTGACGACGGCGCGCGGGTGCTGGTCGATCTGGGCTGGCTGCCGATGCCGCCCGACCGTGTGATCCCGCCGATCACCCCGCGCACCGATCACGCGGCCATCAGCGGCCTGCTGGCGCCGCCGCCGGCCACCGGCCTTGCCCTGGGGCCGGCGCTGTCGCCCGCGCCACAGGCGAACGTATGGCTGGCCAGCCGGATGCCACCCGACGACATGGCCCGCGCGCTGTCACTGCCGACGGGCAGCCTTGCCGCGCGCGTGCTGCGGCTGGATCCGGCGCTGCCAGGCGGTTACCCGCGCGATCTGGAGCTGCTGCCCAATACGCTACCGCCCAGTCGCCATCTGGGCTACGCCGTGCAATGGTTCGGGCTGGCGTTGACCGTGCTGGTGGTCGCGCTGGTCCTGGAATTCCGTCGCCATCGCCGCCGGCGTGGCACCCCCGGCGCTGACCGGCACAACATGAGAAAATGCCGCCCATGAATGCCACTTCCCCGGCCCGGCTGCCGTCCCGCTCACGCGGCCGCTGGACCCTGATCGCGTTGTTCGGCGTGTTCTTCGGCGCCATGGCGCTGGCGGGCGTGCTGCGCTTCTCCGGCTGGCAGCCGACCTCACACCGCAATACCGGGCAGCTGCTGCAGCCGCCGGCCGATCTGCGCGCGCTGCCGCCCACCCTGGCCGATGGTCAGCCCTACCCGTGGAACCCCAACGATCGCACCTGGCGGATCCTGGTGGCCCCGTCTGCCAGCTGTACCAGCGAGTGCGTCACTTTGTCGCAGGGATTGGGCAAGGTGTGGCAGCTGTTCGGCCATAACGCCGATAATGTCGAGATCCTGTGGCTGGGCACGCCGCCGGCCGAGGTCCAGGGCATGCCCGCACTGCGCGCGCTGCGCGCCCAACCGGACCTGCGTGCCGCTTTGCCCGCCGTGGATGACGCCGCCGGCACGCCTGTGTATGTGATCGATCCCAATGGATTCGTGATCATGCGGTACGCGCCGGGATTCGATATGGCCGGTCTGCGCAAAGACCTGGCCACGCTGCTGAAACTGAAGTGAGTTCCGTTTAGATGAGCCTCTCCGCACGCCCGGTGCTGCACCGCAATTTCCACCGTCTGGCGTGGTTTGCGCTGATCATGACCGCCAGCACGATCATGTTCGGTTCGTTCGTGCGCCTGTCCGATGCGGGCCTGAGCTGCCCGGACTGGCCGACCTGCTATGGCCGTGTCACCTGGCCGCAGCACGCCGAGGAAGTGATCGGCCACGAAGCGGCCAAGATCCGCCCGCTGGAAACGCACAAGGCGTGGCGTGAGCAGGTGCACCGTTTCCTGGCCGGTGCGCTCGGCATCGAAATCCTCACCCTGGCGCTGCTGGCTACGCGCCGCCGTCGCTGGGGCAGCACGGCGGTGATCACCGCCTGTGTGCTGGTGGCGACCGGCATACCGCTGTACATGATGGGCATGCACGTTCCCGCGAGCATCATCGCCTTGATCGGCGAAGCGATCCTGCTGATCGCCGCGTTGCGCTGGACCAACATCGACCTGGCACGTGCCGCCTTGCTGACACTGGCGGTGGTGATCTTCCAGGCGCTGCTCGGCATGTGGACGGTGACCTGGCTGCTCAAGCCGATCGTGGTCATGGGCCATCTGCTCGGCGGCATGCTCATGTTCGGCCTGCTGGTATGGATGGCGTGGCGCGCCACGCACATGCCGATCACCCTGGCCGAAGCGCCGAAGCTGAAGTGGCTGATCCGCGCCGGCGTGGGCGTGCTGGTCGCACAGATCGCGCTCGGCGGCTGGGTCAGCGCCAACTACGCTGCACTCGCCTGCGGTGGCGGCAGCGCCTCGCTGGACAACTTCCCGCGCTGTGTCAGCCAGTGGTGGCCGCCGCATGACTTCAAGGAAGGCTTCACCCTGTGGCGTGGCATCGGCGTGGATTACGAAGGGGGCGTGCTCGATGGCGCCTCGCGTATCGCGATCCAGATGGCGCATCGCGTGATGGCGATCGTGGTCGCCGTCTACCTGCTGTGGCTGTCGGTGCGCCTGTTCCGGCTGCCGAGCATGCGCGGCTGGGCGAGTGCCCTGGGTCTGCTGGTGGTGCTGCAGATCACCCTGGGCATCCTCAACGTGAAGCTCGCGGTGCCGCTGGAAGTGGCCGTCGCGCACAGCGGGGGCGCGGTGGCGCTGCTGTTCGTGCTGGTGACCTTGCTGGCGCGCCTGCGTGCGCCGGATGCCGAGGGTGGCAAGGCCAGCGCTGCCTCCCCTGCCGTGCAGGCGGACTGACGGCATGGCCAGTTACCGTCAGTACTGGGATCTGACCAAGCCCAAGGTCGTCGCCCTGATCGTGTTCACCGCGCTGGTGGGCATGTTCCTGGCCATCCCCGGGGTGCCGACCGCGCAGCAGGCGCTGGACGGCGCCCTCGGCTTCCTCGGCATCTGGTTGGCCGCCTCGGCCGCCGCCGCGATCAACCAGCTACTGGACGCGCGCATCGATGCGCAGATGGCGCGCACCTCGTGGCGCCCGCTGGTGGTGGGCAAGGTCAAGCCGTGGCAGGTACTGGTGTTCGCCGGCCTGCTGATCGCGCTGTCGATGACCATCCTGGTGGTCTGGGTCAACGTGATCACCGCCGTGCTGACCTTCGCCTCGCTGATCGGGTACGCGGTGATCTACACCGTGTACCTCAAGCGCGCGACCTCGCAGAACATCGTCATCGGCGGCCTCGCCGGCGCCACTCCGCCGATGCTCGGCTGGGCGGCGATCACCGGCATGCAGGGCCCGTGGGACTGGGCCTACGCGTCGTTGCTGGTGCTGATCATCTTCATCTGGACCCCGCCGCACTTCTGGGCGCTGGCGATCTTCCGCCGCGAGGATTACGCCAAGGCGGAAATCCCGATGCTGCCGGTGACCCACGGCGTGGCGTACACCCGCAAGTCGATCCTGGTCTATTCGATCGCCCTGGCCATCGTCAGCCTCCTGCCGGTCGTGTTCGGCATGAGCGGCATGTTCTACCTCGGCGGCGCGATCGTGCTCAACGCGGTCTTCCTCTGGTACGCCTGGCGCATGCTGAATCCGCCGGATGAACTGTTCTCGATGAAGATGTTCGGCTACTCCATCGTCTACCTGATGGCGCTGTTCGCCTTCCTGATGGTGGACCACTGGATGCTGCCCTGGTTGCAGTGACCGCCTTGAATCGGTGATCGCCGCCGCCATTGCTTGTCTACCGAACAGGGAGTGACGGTATGAAGCGATGGCGCTGGATGGCAGGGTGGGTGATCGGGATGGCGATGGGTGCGGCGAATGCGGCAGCGGCAGCGCCCGCGGAGGATGCGGCCGAGCAGATCAAGCGGCATGCGGGCGCAAGCCAACTCGTGGTCCTTGGCGAACTACACGGTACGCGTGAGATGCCGCAGCTCGTGCACGAACTGGTCCGGGCCTATGGCGCGCAGGGGGCACCGGTGCATCTGGGGCTGGAACTGCCGGCCACCGAGAACGCCCGGTTGACCACCTATCTGGCCTCCAACGGTAACGCCGCAGCCCGCCAAGCGTTGCGCACTACCTCCTACTGGCGCACCGCCGGTAAACCGCACGACGGTCGCCGCAATGAAGACACGCTCTCGCTGATCGAGGCGGTTCGGGTCCTGCGTGCGCAGGGCCGCGATGTACAGGTCTTTGGGTTCGATCAGGAGCTCCCGCCGGAAATGGCTGGTACCGGTGCGCGCGATGCGGCAATGGCGAGCGCTCTGCGCGCACATTACGCAATTCTGCCCTCCCATGGACGGCTGCTGGTATTGACGGGCAATGTGCATGCGATGCGCACTCAGCCCGAGGGGCTGCCATGGCCGCCGATGACGGCCTTGCTGCTTGATCTGCAGCCGTACGCAATCCGGGTGGACGCGCGCAGCGGCGAGGCGTGGGGCTGCACGCAGCATCGGCAATGCGGCGCGCGATCACTGCCGGCATATACCGGGCCTTCGCCGCTGCAGAAAACGGGCTCAGACCGGTCATACGATCTGCAGCTCTGGCTACCGCGCTTCAGCGTGGCGCGGTGGGTGAAGTAGCCGCTCGCGGATGGGGATGTTCCGCGACGTTGCGTCAGGAACGCATCCAAGTTGAAAAGCTGGATCAACAGCTCACTTCCTTGAGCCGCCGGAGACGTATACATCGGTCGCGGACCGGCCTCCCATAGTCGGAAGGTGCGGCCGTCGTCCTGCTGAGTGATGATCGTCGTGAATACACTTTCGCCTTTCACCCTGTTTGCGATGCTCGCATCCGTCGCGTTGCCGTTCACCGGGCCTGATACCGCGGATGCGGTCGGCCGGTGGCTGCATGAGCGCACAATGCAGGCGGCAGCCAACGACGATGTGCCGGGGGCAGGGTCCGTGCCTGCAGTTGGGGTCCTTCGCGTAGTTCCCTTGTCGGAGCTGGATGCGCCGGAGGCAGTGAAACATCAGTTGCGCGGGCAGATTGAACGCAACCGCGGCGGTCCAGTCCGGGTGCCTGACGGGACCATCGCATCACAAGCGGAGGTCATCGCCGGCCTACCCAGGGTGAAGCGATCGGAAGCGATTCTCCGCCGACGCTTGCCGAGTCCGCCGACCAACCTCCTGGGCACGGTGCTCGGTGTCGCGGAGATGATCGGCATGGAGCCCAGTGGTGCGTTGGAGGGTGTGAAATCCACCGGTCTGACGCGGTTCTATCGGTTGAGCGACGTGGGCATCGTCGCGTTCAATGAAGAGAACTTCCGGGTGGCCGGCACCCTTATCGAGGTCATTGCCGACGCCCAGAACACCGCCGTCAACGGTTCTCCCGCACAGATCGACATGAATGTTGATGGCCAGGGACGTGGTCGCGTGGTGTTGTCGTGGGCGGCTGGAGACAAGGCGTACACGCTGACCGCAACCGGCGACAGTAACGTGGAGCGCAAGGCACGCGTGCTGCAGGAGATCGCTGCAGCAATCACCGATTGAATTTGAACAGACTGGAACGATTGTCAGCCGGATGGAGGTAGTGGAGCTCGCTCAACTACCTCCGTCACCCTTCACCGCCACCACCGGATCACGCGCATACCGCTGCGCGATCACCGCGCAGACGATCAGCTGGATCTGGTGGTAGATCATGATCGGCAGCACGATCGCACCGAGGCTGCCGCCGGCGAACAGGACCTTGGCGATCGGCACGCCGGTGGCCAGGCTCTTCTTCGAGCCGCAGAACAGGATGGTGATTTCATCCTCGCGGTTGAAGCCCAGCCGGCGCGCGAGGAAGCGGATCAGCGGCATCGCGATGCCGAGCAGCACGGCCGCCACCACCGCCACGCTGAGCAGCGACAACAGCGGCGTCTTGCTCCACAGCCCTTCGTTGACCGCTTCGCCGAAGGCGGAGTAGACCACCAGCAGGATGGTGGCCTGGTCGGTATAGCGCAGCAGCGCGCGCTGCCGCTCGACCCAGCGGGCGATCCACGGGCGCAGCAGATGGCCGGCCACGAACGGCACCAGCAGCTGCAGCATGATGCTGACGATGGCCTGGCCGGGGTTGTGCATGCCGCCTTCGGTGCCGGCCAGCAGGGCCAGCAGGAGCGGGGTCAGGAACACGCCCAGGATGCTCGACAGCGAGGCGCTGCACACCGCCGCCGGGACGTTGCCGCGGGCGATCGAGGTGAAGGCAATCGAGGACTGCACCGTGGACGGCAGCGCGCACAGGAACAGCACGCCGATGTACAGCTCGGGCGTGAGCAGCCAGCCATCCAGCGGTTTGAACATCAGCCCCAGCAGCGGGAACATCACGAACGTACAGGCCAGGATGGTCAGGTGCAGGCGCCAGTGCAGCAGGCCGGCGACGATCGATTCACGCGGCAGGCGCGCGCCGTGCAGGAAGAACAGCGCGGCGATGGCGACGTCGGTGACATCGTCGAGCACCATCGCGGCGGCGCCGTGCATCGGCAGGAAGGACGCCAGCAGCACGGTGCAGAGCAAAGCGAGGGTGAAGTTGTCCGGTCGCAGGCGCGACCACCAGCGGGTCATGGTGGGCAGGCTCCTGTAGAGCAGGGAAGTGAGCGGGGGAGCGAAGATGGCATCGCTGCAGCGGGACGGGCGAGGTGGGATGCCACGGCGGCTCCGTCGGTCAGAAGCGGAGGGTACTGCGCGCCTTGAGCAGTTCGCGCAGCTCGTACTTGTCAGTATCGTCCAGACCCTGCTGGCTCTGCTTTGCCTGAAGCTCGTCCAGACGTTGCATCAGCAGCTGTTTCTCCAGCTGGGCCACGGCGTCATGCAGTTCCTGGGTCCACATGGCCTCATCGCCGGGCAGGGTCTGCGCGGCCAGCTTGTGCAGCGATTCCTGTTCCTCGCGGCCGTCGAAGTGCTCCAGCAGCGCGCCGGTACTGATGTCCGGGCGCTGCTCGACCAGCGTCAGCAGCTCGCTCAGCAGCTCGATGCCGGGCAGGCGCAGGCCGGTGAAGTGATGGCCGTCCAGGGTCATCGCCAGCGAGGGCTGCTGAAGCAGGATCGCGATGGCCGCGCGCACCAGGCTGCGGCGCTGTGCCGGTGCCACCGCGCGCTGCGGTTGGCGTGAGGGCGGCGCGGACGCGCTGGGCTTGGCGCCCAGGCCGGTCAGGGTGGTCAGCTGCTGCTTCATCAGGTCGCCGAAGGCGCCATCGGGAATCTGCGCCAGCATCGGCTTGGCCCGTTCGGCCAGGCGCGCCTTGCCGTCGAGCGTGCCCATGTTGACCTCACGGGTGAGCTCGTCGAAGAAGAACTGCGACAGCGGCGTAGCCTGCTGAAGGCGGGCATCGAAGCCCTCGCGGCCTTCCTTGCGCACGATGGTGTCCGGGTCTTCGCCATCGGGCAGGAACAGGAAGAAGGCCTGGCGGCCGTCCTTCATGCGCGGCAGCACCGACTCCAGCGCACGCCAGCCGGCGCGACGGCCGGCGGCATCGCCATCGAAGCAGAAGAACACGTCCGGCGCGTTGCGGAACAGCAGCTCGGCATGGTCCGGCGTGGTCGCCGTGCCCAGCGTCGCCACCGCCTGGGTAACGCCGAACTGGAACAGCGAGACCACGTCCATGTAGCCCTCGACCACGATCAGCCGCTCGATCTTCTGGTTGGCCTGGCGCACCTGCCACAGGCCGTACAGCTCGCGGCCCTTGTGGAACAGCGCCGTCTCGGGCGAGTTGAGGTATTTCGGGCCGTCGTCCTTCTCCATGACCCGGCCGCCGTAGGCGATCACGCGGCCACGGCGGTCGAAGATCGGGAACATGACCCGGTCGCGGAACTTGTCGTAGACGTGGCCGCGATCATTCTTGGAGAACAGTCCGGCGCGATCGAGCAGCTTCATCCGCCGCTCGTCCTTGCCCAGTGCATCCTTCAGCGCGCTGTAGCCATCCGGTGCGTAGCCAATGGCGAAGCGCTCGCGGTTTTCGTCATCGACACCGCGCTGATCCAGATAGGCGCGCGCCTTGTCGCTGCCCTTCAGTGCGGTCTGGAAGAAGCGCGTGGCCGCGTCCAGTGCCGAGTACAGATCGCGGCTGTCGTCCTGCTGCTGGGCGGTGCGCGGCTGGGTATCGCGCGGCACTTCCATGCCCACGCGCTTGGCCAGCTCATCGACCGCGTCGAGAAACTCGAGGCGGTCGTAATTCATCAGGAAGCTGATCGCCGTGCCGTGCGCGCCGCAGCCGAAGCAGTGATAGAACTGCTTGGTCGGCGAGACCGTGAACGAGGCCGAGCGCTCGTCATGGAACGGGCAGCGCGCCGCGTATTCCTTGCCTTGGCGCTTCAACGGCACACGGCTGCCCACCACCTCGACAATGTCGGAGCGGGCCAGCAGGTCGTCGATGAATGCGTCGGGGATACGGGCCATGGGCAGCAGGCGGGGGCATGGCCGGTCACGGCCACGCGCGGAAGCGGGGGTGCCGCTAGTCTACTAGCTGTCGGCCGGTTCGCCCGGTTTTGGTGGCTCCACCCCAGCCTCGGCGAGCACGGCATGGGCGCGCAGGCGCTCATCGATCACCGAGGTCATCAGTGCACCAACGAAGAACACCACGGTGGCGTAGTAGATCCACACCAGCGAGATCACCAGCGCGCCCATCGAGCCATACGCGCTGCCCGGTGCGACGGTGGCGATGTACAGGCCGATGCCATAACGCCCCAGTGCGAACAGGGCCGAGGTGATCGCCCCGCCGATGAAGGCCTGGCGCCACGCCACGCGGCGGTCGGGCAGGTAGTGGTAGAGGAAGGCGAAGCCCACGGTGTACAGCGCCAGGCTGGTCAGATAGCCGATCGCCGGCAGCACCGAGGGCAGGTGCGCGAACACGACCTGCAGCATGGTGGTGGCGGTCATCGAGAGGATCAGCAGGAAGCCCAGCGCCAGCACCACGCCAAACGAAAACACGCGCTTGCGCAACCAGGCCACGATGCCATCCAGGCGCTCGCCGCTGGTGTTGAAGATCAGGTTCAGGGCGTTCTGCAGCTGGGCGAATACCGCCGTGGCACCAATGAACAGCAGCAGGGTGCTCCACACGCCGGCGAGCGTGCCGATGTCCGGCTGGTTGTTGGCGTTGCTGAGTACGGTCTCCGCCACCGAGGCGGCGCTGGTGCCGGCCACATCGTTGATCTGGCCCAGCAGCGCTTCCTGCGCCGGCGGATACAGCGAGGCGGTCAGCCACAGCAGCAGGACCAGCAGCGGGGCCATCGACAGCAGTGCATAGAACGCCAGCGCAGCGGCCTGTGTCATCACGTCCGCATCGATGAAACGGCGCAGCAGCACGGCGGGGAAGCTCTGCTCCAGCCGCGCCATGTGCTTGCGGATCCTGGAGAGGGAATGGCTCGGCGTGTGCATGGACGGCATCGGATCGGGAACGAGGGCCCGTTCTAGCAAATGCCCGGGCTGCATCGGGTGAAGTGGGCCGATCAGGCCATGGTCTTGACGGATATCGCGCTATCCTTTCGCCCGGTTTTCCACCTTCACAGCAGAAAGGACGCTTCATGAAAGGAATGGTCTACACGACGATGGTGCTGTTGGCCGCTGCGGGCCCGGCGGCGGCTTCCGGGGCCTGCGACAAGGCCTTCAAGACGGTAGGGGATGCACGCAACGGTGCGCTGTACATGGCCGATGTCACCGTGCCGGGCCTGAAGGTGCAGAGCGCACTGGACCAGCTGCGCAAGATCGGCGGCGATGACAAGTTCGAAGTCGCGGGGCAGCTGGTGGAGGGCGATACCGGCGACCAGTACCTGATCCAGCGCACAGGGCTGCGCGTCCCGTTGGTCCTGGTGGGTACCGCCGATCGCACCGGTCGCGTCACGCTGGCGACCAAGCTGGCGCGCGGTCAGTCGATCGAGCCGGCGGCGGCCAAGCAGTCGATGTGCGGGATGCTGGACAAACTCAAGGCGGGCAGCCAAGGCGATGCGATTGCCGCAGCCGGACGCACCCAGTACCCGATGCCGGCCATCGAGGCAGTGGCGGCCCCGGATCTGTCCAAGAAGATGGGCAAGGAAGTGAAGGACACGATGGCGCTGTACCGCAGTGCCGGCGCCTTCAAGGATCTGATGCTGGGGACCAACACGAACAAGGAAGACAAGGGCGACCGTTCGGCCACCTTCCTGCCGCTGTACGCAACCTACGTGGGGCGGCGCTATCAGATCGATGGCCAGATCTATACGGTCAATCCGAGCACGTATTCGACCAAGCCCGGTGACATCGGCTCGATCAACTACCTGGTCACGCCGACCCGTGGCCTGCTGCGGGTCCGCCAGAACGACACGTACAACAACAACAACTACACCATCCGCTGCGAATTCGCGTCGGACCAGGCCGCCAACTTCACCATGCTGCGCGAGCGCGACTGGGCCAAGCTGGAAGGTGAGATCAGTTCGATCGAGGAAAGCTCGATGACGCTGCGCAACTGTCGCCAGGCCACGTAACAACGGACCTGCTGAAACGGAAAAGGCCCGCGACATGCGGGCCTTTTCACTGCGGCGTGGCGGCGGGGTTCAGCCGGCCAACTGCTGCTTGACCAGCTTGGAGACCAGGCCCATGTCGGCCTGACCGGCCAGGCGCGGCTTAAGCGCACCCATCAGCTTGCCGATGTCGGCCGGGGTGGTCGCGCCGGTTTCGGCGATGGCGGCCTGGATGGCGGCCACGATCTCGGCCTCGCCCAGCTTGGCCGGCAGGTACTGGTCGATCACCACGATTTCATCGCGCTCGATCACGGCCAGGTCTTCACGGTTGGCGGCTTCGAACTGGGTGACCGAGTCCTTGCGCTGCTTGACCATCTTTTCCAGCACGGCGAGCACGGCGGCGTCGTCCAGCTCGATGCGCTCATCGACTTCGCGCTGCTTGATCGCGGCGTTCATCAGGCGGATCACGCCCAGGCGGTGCTTCTCGCCGGCCTTCATGGCGGCCTTCATGTCATCGGTGAGCTGCTGCTTCAGGCTCATGGGAACACCTCGTGTCGGTGGAAAAGGAAAGCGGGGCGCCGAAGCGCTGGAACGCAAAAAGCCGGTAACGCTTGCGCGTTCCGGCTTCGGCTCCGTCACGACAGGCCATGGCCTGCCGTATCGAAGTTGCGTCCGATCAGTACAGGCGCTGACGCTTGGTAACGTCGCGCGACGAACGGCGCAGCTGACGCTTCACAGCAGCGGCAGCCTTACGCTTACGCTCCTGGGTCGGCTTTTCATAGAACTCGCGCTTGCGGGTTTCGGCCAGCACGCCGGCCTTTTCGCAGGTGCGCTTGAAGCGACGGAGCGCAAACTCGAAGGGCTCGTTCTCGCGGACTTTAACGCTGGGCATGGAATCTCCGGGACACAGTAGAACCGGGTCACGCCCGGTGAGAGCCGCACATTATAGCGGCGAGAAAAGAAGTTGCAACCCACCCCGGCGAACTTCTTGGCCCCGGGTGATGCGCAGACAGGCCAGCGTACGTCTGCCGGGGCCTGAAGAGGTCCATAATACCCGGTATGCGAGTCCTTGGTATCGAATCTTCCTGCGATGAGACCGGCGTGGCGGTGTACGACACCTCCCTGTCCGGGATCGACGCCCTGCGCGCCCATGCGGTCTACAGCCAGATTGCCCTTCACGCCGAGTACGGCGGGGTGGTGCCCGAGTTGGCCAGCCGCGACCACGTGCGCAAGCTGCTGCCCCTGATCCGCCAGACCCTGGCCGAGGCCGGCATGCGCGTGGCCGACATCGACGGGGTGGCCTACACGGCCGGCCCCGGCCTGGTCGGCGCGCTGCTGGTCGGGGCGGGCGTGGCCCGTTCGCTGGCCTGGGCGCTGGAGGTGCCGGCGGTCGGTGTCCACCATATGGAAGGGCATCTGCTGGCCCCGCTGATGGAAGACGACGCGCCGCAGGCGCCCTTCGTGGCCCTGTTGGTGTCCGGTGGGCATACCCAGCTGGTGGCGGTGGACCGGATCGGCCAGTACCGCCTGCTCGGCGAGACCTTGGACGACGCCGCCGGCGAGGCCTTCGACAAGACCGCCAAGCTGATGGGCCTGCCGTACCCCGGTGGCCCGCAGCTGGCCGCCCTGGCCGAGCGCGGTACCCCAGGCCGGTTCAAGTTCACCCGCCCGATGACCGATCGCCCCGGGCTGGATTTCAGCTTCTCCGGGCTGAAGACCCAGGTGCTGCTGGCCTGGCGTGACAGCGACCAGAGCGAGCAGACCCGCGCCGATATCGCGCGGGGCTTTGAAGATGCGGTGGTCGACACCCTGGCGA
Organism: Stenotrophomonas sp. K-6; assembly: GCF_056861555.1. Taxonomy (NCBI): domain Bacteria; kingdom Pseudomonadati; phylum Pseudomonadota; class Gammaproteobacteria; order Lysobacterales; family Lysobacteraceae; genus Stenotrophomonas; species Stenotrophomonas sp. K-6. Next base: position 36,437 of record NZ_JBSPUC010000005.1, read on the forward strand.
TCAAGTGCGAGCGCGCGCTGGATGCGGCCGGCACCGATGTGATTGTGGTGGCCGGCGGGGTAGGGGCCAACAAGCGCCTGCGCGCCAAGCTGCAGCAGATGGCCGCCCGCCGCGGTGGCCGCGCCTGCTTCCCGCGCCCGGCGCTGTGCACCGACAACGGCGCGATGATCGCCTTCGCCGGCGCGCTGCGTCTGGAAGCTGGCCAGCACAACCCGCCGCAGGTGCAGGTGACCCCGCGCTGGGACATGGCGACGCTGCCGGCGGTGTGAGGGGGGCGGCGGGCCTGCAGTACCTCAGACAGGCCTTCGCTCCAGCAACGATGTCACTGATTCATGCCGGGTCATCCAACGTTCGATGTGGGGGCAGCGCATCTGGACGATTCGTCCAATCGTGGCCAGATCCAGCGCGAGATCACGTGCGAAGATCGGTTCGTGATGTGCAATCCGGTTGCGTAGCTGCCGCACCTGTTCCAGGTGGCTGTGCAACTGCGCGCGCAGAAGGTGCTCCGGCATGTTCGGGTCCGCGCCTGGAAGGACGCCCCTCAGGGTCTTGGACCACAACGTCCTGTCGAACCGTTGAGTAAACAGGTGCTGCCAGAACGCGAATCTCAACGATGCGATGACGGCCGCGGGTAACTACTTCGCAGGTATGGAGGGGCAGTAGAAATGCGCCGCTGACACGCATGTTCCATCGATACAGCTCAAATGGATGGGCGCGCAGTCGGGCGCGTGAGACGGCTCGTTCATACGTCATCATGCGTGCTGCGGAGAATGAGCGGTGAATCAGATGCAGATCGCGCACGACGGAGCTTTGCTGGGTCCATGGGCCTCCACCGTAGGGGCACTTCTGGCGCGCGGTATCAGGGAAGTCGGTCAAAAGGGTCCCGCGCGGGACCCTTTGTCTTTTGCAGCATCGGTGCAGACGCCCCAACCTCTATTCCCGGCACATTCCCGACAGCCCCGTTACCATGGTCGCCATCTTCCACGTGGCATGGCTATGGACAAGGTATTCATCGAAGGGCTCGAGATCGATGCCCTGATCGGGATCTACGATTGGGAACGGCGGATCCGCCAGACCCTGCGTTTCGATCTGGACATGGGCTTCGACAACCGCCGCCCGGCGGCCAGCGACGACATCGCCGATACCCTCAATTACAAAGCCGTCAGCAAGCGCATCGAGCAGTTCGTGCGTGACTCGGACTATGGCCTGGTCGAAACCCTGGCCGAGCGCATCGCCGAGATCGTGCTGCGTGAATTCAACGTGCAATGGCTGCGGCTCAAACTCAGCAAGCCCGGTGCGGTGCGCGGCGCGCGCGCGGTTGGCGTGATCATCGAGCGCAGCGCGCAGGACCTGGCAACGCCCTGATACCCCTGATAGGAGAGCAATACACGATGTTGGATGCGGTAGCGGCAACCCGATGGCTGGACGGCCTGCAGAACACCCTTGAACCCTGGCCCTGGGCGTACACCCTGCTGGTGCTGGCGGCGCTGGCCCTGGCCGCCTGGCTGGCCAACTTCGTCACCAAGAAGATCCTGCTGCGCGGCCTGCGCAAGGTGGTCAGCCGCCTGCCCGGTCACAACGCGGGCAATGAAGGTGGCAACAACCTGCGGGTGATCTCGCGGTTGTCCAACGTGGTGCCGAGCATGGTGATCGCCGCCGGCATCCGGATCGTCCCGGATCTGCCGCCGGAGCTGGTGGAATTCGTGATCGGGGCGTGCCGGGCGTGGGCGGTGCTGACCGTGGCACTGGCCGTCTCGCATGCGCTGGACGCCGCCAACGATCTGTACGAGCGCCGCCCGGATGCGCGCAACAAGCCGATCAAGGGCTACCTGCAGGTCGTGAAGATCATCGTCTTCGTGATCGCCGGCCTGTCGATCGTGGCGACCCTGCTGGGGGTGAAGCTCGGCCCGCTGGTCACCGGCCTGGGCGCGGCCACCGCCGTGCTGATGCTGATCTTCCAGGACACCATCCTGTCGCTGGTGGCCAGTGTGCAGATCAGCGGCGACGGTCGCGTGCGGCTGGGCGACTGGATCGAAATGCCCAGCCAGAACGCCGATGGCGATGTGATCGACATCGCGCTGCACACCATCACCGTGCAGAACTTCGACAAGACCATCACCACCATCCCGACCAAGAAGCTGGTGACCGAGTCGTTCAAGAACTGGCGCGGCATGCAGGAAGCGGGCGGGCGCCGGATCAAGCGCGCGCTGTACCTGGACCAGCACAGTGTCGGCTTCGTCGATGCGCCGATGCTGGCCGAGCTGGAGCAGTTCGCGGTGCTGGGTGATTACCTGCGCGAGAAGCAGGCCGAGCTGCAGCAGTACAACGCCGGGTTGCAGGCCAAGGGCATGGCGGCGGTCAACGCGCGCCGGGTCACCAACCTCGGTACGTTCCGCGCCTACGTGGAGCGCTATCTGAAGCAGCATCCGGGTATCCATACGGAGATGACCCTGCTGGTACGGCAGCTGCAGCCGACCACCGAAGGCCTGCCGCTGGAGATCTACTGCTTCACCCGCAGCACCGCCTGGGGTGAGTACGAAGGCGTGCAGTCGGACGTGTTCGATCACCTGCTGGCGATCCTGCCGGCCTTTGGGTTGCGGGTGTTCCAGGCCTCCAGCGATGCGATGCTGATGGTCGGGCAGCAGCGGCTGGCGGCGGAAGAGTAAGCTCCTCTGCCCCTGCCGGCGTGCCGGCGGGGGCGGAGTTCTTCCCCCAGGGAAGAAAAATGAACACAAAAGTCATTCACAACCGCCTCGGGAACGCTAGAATCCCGGGCTTGTAAACGTTTTCATAAGGACAGCCGGTGGCCGCCGATCGTATCGAAACCCTCATTGCCCAGATGACCGTCGAAGAAAAAGTCGGCCAGTTGGGTGTGTTCGCCGACATGGTCCGCCCGTTCGCCCCGGACGTGAACCCGGAAGCCAATGTGCTCAACGCCGACCAGGTGCTGCAGCAGGTGCGCGAGGGCAAGGTGGGCTCGCTGTTCAACGGTGTCGGCGTGGAAGCCGGCCGTCGCATCCAGCAGGTGGCGATGGAAGAAAGCCGCCTGAAGATCCCGGTGATCCTGGCGGCCGACGTGATCCACGGCATGCGCACCGTGTTCCCGATCCCGCTGGGCGAGGCTGCCAGCTTCGAGCCGGACCTGGCCGAGCGCACCGCCCGTGCCACTGCGGTGGAAGCCACCGCCGCCGGTCTGCACTGGACCTACGCGCCGGCCGTGGATATCGCCCGCGACCAGCGCTGGGGCCGGGGCGCCGAGGGCGCCGGTGAAGACGTGGTGCTGGGCTGTGCGTTCGCCGCCGCCCGTGTGCGCGGCTTCCAGGGCCCGGACCTGCGCGCCGACGATGCCCTGCTGGCCACGCCGAAGCATTTCGCCGCCTACGGGGCGGTGATGGCCGGTATGGAATACAACATGGTCGACATCTCACCGCAGACCCTGCGCGACGTCCACCTGCCGCCGTTCAAGGCCGCCTTCGAAGCCGGCGCGCTGACCGTGATGTCCTCGTTCAACGACATCAACGGCGTGCCGGCCAGTGCCAATGCCGAGCTGCTGACCGACATCCTGCGTGGGGAGTGGAACTTCCCGGGCGTGGTGATCTCCGATTACACCGCCGACATGGAACTGGTCGCGCACGGCTATGCCGCCGATGACCGCGACGCCACCGCCAAGGCCTTCACCGCCGGCCTGGACCTGAGCATGCAGAGCGGTTTCTATGCCGAGCACCTGCCGGGCCTGATCGAGAGCGGCGAAGTGCCGATGGCCACGCTGGACGAATCGGTGCGCCGCATCCTGCGCCTGAAGGACGCGATCGGTCTGTTCGACGACCCGTACCGCTCGCTGGATCTGGCGCGTGAAGCGGACACCTCGCATATCGCCGCGCATGACGCGCTCTCGCGCGATGCCGCGCGCCGCTCGATCGTGCTGCTCAAGAACGCCGAGTCGGTGCTGCCGCTGAAGAAGGCCGGCCAGAAGATCGCGCTGATCGGGCCGTTCGTACAGGACCGCGAGAACATCGAAGGCTGCTGGACGCTGTTCGGCGACAAGTCGCGCTACGTCACGCTGGAAGCCGGCGTACGCGCGGCGATCAACGATGAAGCGCTGCTTGAAATCGTGCCGGGCTGTGATCTGGAAGCGGCCGTGCAGGACGGCATCGAGCAGGCTGTGGCTGCCGCGCTGCGTGCCGACGTGGTGGTGCTCGCCCTGGGCGAACCGCAGCGCTACAGCGGTGAAGCGCAGTCGCGCGTTGAGATCACGCTGCCGCCGGCGCAGCAGGCGTTGGCCGAGGCAGTGGCGATGACCGGCAAGCCGCTGGTCGTGCTGCTGCGCAATGGTCGCGCGCTGGCCCTGCAGGGCGCGGTGCGCAATGCGCATGCCGTGGCGATCACCTGGTACCTGGGCACCCAGACCGGCCACGCCGTGGCCGATGTGCTGTTCGGCGATTACAGCCCGTCCGGCCGCCTGCCGGTCAGTTTCCCGCAGGTGTCCGGCCAGCAGCCGTACTTCTACAACCACCCGCGTACCGGTCGCCCGGAATTGCCGACCATGTCCGAGTTCAAGGCGCGCTGGCGCGAGATTCCGAACGAGCCGGCGTACGCCTTCGGCCACGGCATCGGCTACACCACCTTCGCCTATGGCGTGCCGCAGCTGAGCAGCGCGCAGCTGGGCTGGGACGACACCCTGACCATCACCACCACGCTGACCAACACCGGTGCGGTGGCCGGTGAGGAAGTGGTGCAGCTGTACATCCACGATCGTGTGGCCAGCCGCGTGCGGCCGGTGCGCGAGCTGAAGGGCTTCGACAAGATTGCCCTGCAGCCGGGTGAGAGCACTGAGGTGAAGTTCACCCTGGACCGCCACGCGCTGGGCTTTACCGGCCGTGACGGCGTGTTCCGCGCCGAGCCGGGCCAGTTCGAGCTGTGGGTATGTGCCTCGTCGGTCAGCGGCGAGCCGGTGTCTTCTCGCGGCTCGCCCCCTGACCCGCAATCGCCTCCCCCGGTAGTGCCGGCCGCTGGCCGGCACCACCGTGATCCATCATCGTTGGCTGACATTTCGGCGGGTACGCTGGCTCCCTCGTCAAACTGATGGAGCCACTCATGCGCCTGTCTCGTACCCCGTTGCTGTTGGCTCTGGCCAGCCCGTTGTGGCTGGCTGCCTGCAGTCCGTCGACGCCGCCGCCGGCCGATACCGCCGCCGCGGACCCCGCACAGGGCCCTGCCACCGCCATACCCGAAGGCCGCCCGACGCCAGGTGATACCGTGCCGTCATCCGGCCTGTCGCCGGATGCGGTCACTGCCGGCAGCCCCACGCCGGATGCCGCTGTGCCTGCCGCTGGTGGTGCCACGCCACCTGCTGCGGATGGCGCCGCGACATCGGCCACACCCGCCGCACCGGCCACTGTCGGCGCCAGCGACGTCCGCCAGCGCATCGATCAGGTCCTGGGCGACTCTGCCCAGTACGAAGCCGTCTTCAACGCCTTCCAGAAAGCTGTCAATGGCGGCGATCGCGCCGCGGTGGTCGAGGAGGTCCGCTTCCCGTTGAACATCGCCAACGGCGCCAAGATCACGGGCCCCGGCGAGTTCCAGCGCAACTACGAGCGCATCCTCACCCCGGCCGTGCGCAAGGCGATCGCCGCGCAGACATTCGACGACGTCATGGTCAACCAGCAGGGCGTGATGATCGGCGACGGCCAGGTCTGGCTCAACGGCACCTGCCTTGATGCGGCCTGCAGCCGCACCGAGGTCAAGGTCGTGACCATCCAGTAAACATGTGCAGCGCCTGAGCGCGCGCGAGGTGTGCAGGCTGCCGGCGATGCGCCGGCAGCCTGCCAAGGCTCAGGCCTTCGGCGTGAGCTTGAGCAGCTTGCCGTTGCTGCCATCTTCCAGCAGCCAGATCGCGCCCTCCGGACCCTGTTCGATCTCGCGGATGCGCTCGCCCATGTCGAAGCGCTCGGCCTCGCGGGCGGTGTCGCCATCGAAGGCCACGCGCACCAGCGCCTTGGAGGACAGGCCACCGATGAAGCCGCTGCCCTTCCACGCCGGGAACTGGGTGCCGTTGTAGATGATGAAACCGGCCGGGGAGATTACCGGGGTCCAGGTCACCTTGGGCGCAGCAAATTCCGGTCGGGTATCGTGGTCGGGGATGTCGCGCCCATCGTAGTGGCTGCCGTTGGAGACGATCGGGTAGCCGTAGTTGGCGCCGCGCTCGATCAGGTTCAACTCGTCGCCGCCCGCCGGGCCCATCTCATGCACCCACAGCTTGCCGCGGGCGTCGAAGGCGATGCCCAGCGCATTGCGATGGCCGAGCGACCACACCTGCGCGGCCACGTCACCCTGCGAAGCGAAGGGATTGTCGGCCGGCACGCTGCCATCGTCGTTGAGGCGGATCAGCTTGCCGAGGTTGCCGCTCATATCCTGGGCCGGATCGAACTTCTGGCGCTCGCTGGAGGTGATCCACAGCTTGCCGTCCGGGCCGAAGGCGAGACGATGGCCGTAGTGTCCCTTGCCGCTGACTTTCGGGGTCTGGCGCCAGATCACCTTGAGGTCTTCCAGCGTGCCGCTGCCGTCGGCGGCCAGTGCCAGGCGTGCACGCGCCACCGCAGCACCGCGGGTATCGTTCTCGCCTTCCTCGGCGTAGCTGAGATAGATCAGCTGGTTTTTCGCGAAATCCGGGTGCGGCAGCACATCGCCGAAGCCGCCCTGGCCGCCGTAGGCCACCTCGGGCACACCGGTGATGGTGGCGGTCTTGCGGGTCTGCACGTTGAAGTGCTTCAGCGCGCCTTTCTTCTCGGTCACCAGCAAACTGCCATCGGGCAGGAAGCTCATCGCCCACGGTTCGTTGAAGCGGGCGAACTCCGTGGCGGCGAATGGCCACTGGGCCTTCTTGAGGACCGGCGCGGTCGGGCTGGCCGTGTCTGCAGCGACGCAGGCGGTGGTGAACAGGGCGGGGGTGAGGCTGATAGCGAGGGTGAGCAACAGCTTGCGGGTCATGGAAGTCTCCGTCGGGGAGGCGATGGCCAGCCCCTGTTGTACACCATGGCCATCAACGTCGCGTGGACCCAAGGCCCTGCGGACATGACAACGGCGACCCGAAGGCCGCCGCTGCCGTGTGCGCTGTCGCCGTTCGGGCAGGCGCGATCAGGTGCCGCGCGGCACGCCCTTGTCCAGGTGCGCCTGGCGCAGCGCAGTGGATTCATCCCAACCACGCCGCACGGCATTGCGGGCCTGTTCCCAGCTCAGCTTGCTCTGGCCATGTTCCTGCGCCCAGCGGGTCTGCAGTTCGGCTTCGACTTCTTCATACGCGCGGATCATGTCGTCGGCGCGGGTGCGATGACCGAGTTGATACGCCGGCTCGTAGTCATCGAAGAACTGGTTGCTGTCGTAGTACGGTTCGCTTGGAAAGCGTTCACGCCAGTAATCCGATACCGCCTGGCGCGGGACACCGTCTTCCGGCACCCGGCCGGGAATCTGATAGTCAGTGCTCATGTGTTGGCTCCGGTTGGGTGAGGCTTCACCGTACCCAAAGCCGGGTTAACGTCATGGACCCGCGAGGTGAATGACACATCAAGCGCCATTCACCTGCGCATCTGCTCAGCCTTGTTGATCGCGGCGCGGGAACATGTAGATCACCGCACCCACGGCGAACGCGATGCCCGCCGCAGCGATGTTCTGCCAGCTCGCACTGGCGAACAGGGCCAAGCACAAGACCAGCGCGAGGATCGGAATCAACGGGCCACCCGGCAGCTTCAGTGCACCCGGGCGATCACGGAAACGACGCGCCAGCACCAGCACCGCGGCGGCCGTGCCGATGTAGGCGAACAGGCGCGTGGTCATCGACAACAGTGCCAACTGCACGAACGAACCGGACAAGGCCAGCGCCAGCGCAATCAGGCCCTGCGCGATGATCGCCGCCGCCGGTGTGCGCAAGCGCGGATGCACCTGGGCCAGGATCTTCGGCCCGTAGCCATCGCGCGCCAGGGCGAACAGGAAGCGCGGCCCCATCATCATCGTGTTGCTGTTGGTACCGAGGATGGAGATCGTCGCGCCGACCGTCAGGATCAAGGCCAGCGTGAGCCCACCGAAGCTGGCGGCGGCATCGGCCAAGGGCGTCGGCGAGCTGGCCAGCCCGGCCAGCGTGCCTTGGGCGATGAACTGCACCGCGCCGTAGATCACGGTGACGGTGACGATCATGGTGATCAGCGCGAACGGAATATCGCGCCGCGGGTTCTTGTACTCACCGGCAGCGGCCGGGATGTTCTCGAAGCCGGCGTAGGCATACAGCAGCAGGAGCGCGGCTTCGCCCATGCGCTGCAGATCATGCGGGTCCGGCCGAACGCCGGAGAAGGCCAGGTCGGTATCGACGTAGAACACGCCGATCGCCACGAACAGCAGCAGCGGCAGCAGCTTGCCGATCACCAGGATCACACCGGTGCGTGCGGCCGAGCGCACGCCGGCCACATTCACCGCGGTGAGGAAGCCCAGCGACACCACGATGATCGCAATGCGGCCGATGTCATGACCGGCCCACGGCCAGAAGCGTGCCACCGCATCGGCCAGTGCATTGCTGAGCGCGGCCGCCGAGCTGATCCGGGTCAGCCAGATCATCCAGCCGATCTCGAACCCGGCGAACCGACCGAACGCCTCACGCGCATACAGGTAGCTGCCGCCGGGCTCGTCGAAGTAACTGGCCGCCTGCGCATAACAGAGCACCAGCAGCGCGACCACGATGCCGGCGGCGACCACGCCCCACAGGCTGAAGGGGCCGAGCAGGGCCACGGTGGCGGCCGGCAGCAGGTAGACGCCACTGCCGATCACATCGTTGATGGACAGGCCGACGATCTGCCAACGGCTGACCGCGCGTTCCAGCTGCGGATCGGGAGGCGCGGTGCTCAATGCGCGCTCCCGTTCAGCACGGGCAGTTGCCAGTCGGCCTGCAGGCGCTGGTATTCCGCGCGCGGCAACAGCACGAAGCGTGGCCGGGCGTTGGCGTTCAACCAGGCCAGCAGTGTCGTCATCCGCGCGGGCTCCATTGCGGTACAACCGGCGGTCGCCTCACCCGCCGTGCGCCACAGGTGGGCGAAGATGCAGCTGCCACGGCCGGGCGTCGCCTTCGGGTTGTGCTCGATCACGAAGCCTTCGCGATAGCGCATGTCGCCCTTGTTGTGCAGGTCCAGCCGCATCGGCTCGGTCGAGCCTTCCACCGCCTCGGCGCCGACCGCCTCGGCATCGACGATGCGGTTGTAGTACGGCGAATCCGGCACATCCATGCAGTAGCTGGTGTCGCGCATCGGCTGGTAGGGCAGGCCGCTGGTGACGCCGGGCGCATACCCGAACGCCGGGCCGATCGCGAAGATGCCGGCCGGGCTGCGGCCGTCGCCTTCCTGCTTCTGCGGGGCTGCGGACTGGGCCGGGTGCAGTCCTTCGCCCCAGGCGCTGCCGCTGCGGCCCACGGCCACATCGAAGGCGGCGCCATGTGGCTGCCAGCCCGTGTCGGTGCGCTCGAACGCCTGCAGCCGGCCCTGGGTAGCACCCCAGCCTTCGGTGGTGACCACGACCAGCTGCGTGCTGCCCTCCAGCGTGGCGGCGAAAACGGGCGCGCTGACGACCAGCAACACGGCGGCGGTGACGGAACGGAGCAGCGGCATCATCGTGGTGGACTCCGGGATCAGCTGTCGATCAGGTGTTCGATCCGTTCCAGGTTCACCCCGAGCTGGCGGTGGCGGTCCGGGTTGGCGTGGCAGAGCAGGACGAAGACGAAATCCAGCAGGGACTGCAGAGAAGAACGGTACAGCAGTTGCGCCACGTGCGGTGCCGGGTCATGCGCGCACAGCACCAGGCTGGCATCGGCATGCGCGCGCAGCGGGTTGGCGCTGTGGCGGGTGATCGAGACCACTTTGCCGCCCATGTCCTGGAACTGGCGCGACAACTGGAACAGCTGCGGCAGCTTGCCGAATTCGGAAAACACCAGCATCGCATCGCCGGGCCGCGCAGCCGAGAGGTTGGCCATCATCAGGATCGGGTCGGCGTGGTGCACGGTGAGCATGCCCAGCAGCGACAGCCGCATGGCGAACTCGCGCGCGTACAGGCCGTCATCGCCCAACCCGTAGACGAACACCTTGGGCGCACCATCGATCAGCTGCACGATGGCTTCGATGTCGGCCTGTGGATTGGCCAGCCAGGTTTCTTCTTCGGCGGCGGCTTTGCTTGCGCGCAGGCGCTCGGCGATCTGGGAGAAGCCGTCGGCCGCCTCCGGCGCGGGTGGTCGGCTGTGCGGGTCACTGCCAGCGCGGGCGACGGCCTCACCGATGGAGTACTTGAGGTCCGGGTAGCCCTTGAAGCCCAGCTTCTGGCTGAACTTGACCACGCTGGACTGGCTGATCCCCAGCGCGCTGGCCAACTGCTGGGAGGAGTAATCGCGCAGGAGGTGGGCGTTGTCGAGGATGAAGTCGGCGATGCGACGTTCGATCGCCGACATGTGGTCACGCTCGGAGCGGATTTTCACCAGGGGCGGCATGGGCACGGCGTCAGGACCACCGCCGCGGCGTGATCATTTCCAGCCCACGCACCTCGGTGATGCCCAGCCCAGGCGCATCGCTGATGGTGATCTCCGATTCGTTGAAGTTGACCCCACCGGTGACCGGGTTGAACTGGCCCAGTGATGGCCCGTCCAGATCCACCTTGGTGATGATGTCGCTCTTGGCAACGGCCAGGTGTACGGCGGCCGCCACCGAGATGCTCGATTCGATCATGCAGCCGATCATGCACGGCACGCCGTAGATCGCGGCGATGTCGGCGATGCGGATCGCGTTGGACAACCCGCCGGTCTTCATCAGCTTGATGTTGATGATGTCGGCGGCGCGCTGCTGGATCAGGTCGAACACCTGGCCGGGGTTGAACACACTTTCATCGGCCATGACCGGGGTGTTGACCCGGTCGGTGACGTACTTCAGGCCGCTGATGTCGGCGGCCTTGACCGGCTGTTCCAGCAGCTCCAGCACCACGCCGGCGTCTTCCAGCGCACGCATCGCGTGTACGGCCTGTTTGGCGGTCCAGCCCTGGTTGGCGTCCAGACGCAGCAGGGCACGACCCTGCACCGCGGCATGGATCGCCTTGACCCGCTCGATGTCCAAGCCGATGTCCTTGCCGACCTTGATCTTCAGCGACTCGAACCCCCGTTCGATGGCCGAGAGCGAGTCGGCCACCATCTTGTCGATGTAGTCCACGCTGATGGTGATGTCGGTGGTGATCACCGGGTCGCCACCGCCGAGCATGCGATACAGCGGCGCGTTGTGCAGCTGCGCCCACAGATCGTAGACCGCGATCTCCACCGCCGCCTTGGCGCTGGTGTTGCGCTCCATCGAGGTCTGGATCAGGCCGCAGAGCCGGTTGAGGTTGGCCACGTCCTCGCCGATCAGGCGCGGTTTGATGAAGCTGTCGATGGCCTCGATGATCGAGCCGTGGGTATCGCCGGTGATCACCGCCGTCGCCGGCGCCTCACCGTAGCCGGTGTGGCCGCTGTCGGTGCGGACCAGCACCACCACGTCTTCAACGGTGTCCACGGTGCGCAGCGCGGTCTTGAACGGGGTCTTCAGCGGCACGCGCAGCATGCCGAGTTCGATGTCGGTGATCTTCATTCAGGGGTTCTGTGGCCGAAGGCGCTGGATGTTGGTGATGCGGTCGATGTAGCTCACGGTATCGCTGGCCATCATCGGCTCCAGCGGAGTGACCGACACGCCGTTGAGATGGGCCTGCACGCGCGTGCCGTCCGCGCCGATCCAGCCGCCGCCGGCGGTGTCATGGATCAACCAGGTACGGCCGTCGATGTGGCCGATCGCCATCATCACGTGCCCGGGGATGTAGACCAGATCGCCGACCTGCAGTTCTTTTACGGCGGCATCGCGCGTGGGCTTGCCGTCCTTCGCGGTGAAGGCGATGCGGTCCAGCGCGGGGCTGATCGCCTGCGCGCTGGTGTTGCGTGGCATCAGCACGCCGACACTGCGGTAGATCTCCGAGACGAAGCCGCTGCAGTCGCGGGTGTCGTAATCGTGGCCCCAACCGTAGCGCTCGCCGAGGAACTTGAAGGCCTGGGTCAGCAGCGTGCGCGGGGTCAGTGGCAGGTAGTCGTCGGCAGTGTCCTGCGAACGCGGCAGCAGCGCCGGGATCAGCGCCAGGCGACCATCGGCCTCCCGCACCGGCAGCTGCACCACATGCGCGGCGTGGGCCTGTTGGCCATTGACGGTCTTCTCCAGCGGCCAGTCGGCGATCACCGGCAGGCGCACGCCCATGTCCAGCTGCAGCCGGGACACGCGCGGTTCCTCGGGGGTGTAGGCGGTGAATGCCGTGGCGCCGGTGACCACGCGGTAAGGACCGCGTTGACCGTAGCCGAGCACGGTGTCCGCGTCACCGATACCCACGAAACGCTTCTCGATCCACGCCGAATAGCGCTCGCTGGTGACGAACAGCCAGCGCCCGTCGGCGCTTTCATGCAGCACCGCCACCGCGTCGCCGGGGAACAGCGCCGACTCCTGGAACCGGTCGATATCCGTGTCGCCCTGGCTGCTGAAGACCCGTAGCGTGGTCGGGAACGCGCGCAGCGCGGCACGATGGGTGACCAGGCCGTACTGCAGTGGGCGCTGCGCCGGTATCGCCTCCAGCGCGAGATTGGCCAGGGTGTCACTGCGCTGCCGGTCGCTGATGGTCTTGCCATCCTGGCCATACAGCGTGCGCTCCGGCCACCTGGACAGCGACTGGATGCTGCCCAGCACCTGGGCACGGGGCAACTGCGCCGGCAACGCGCGCAGATCGTGGATGGCGGCATCCTCGGCACGCATGCGGGCGTTCTGCGCAGCGATACCGGCGCGATCGAGGATCACCCGGTCCGGATCGGGCAGGCGATCGGCCCAGAAGCCGGGATCGAGATAGGCCTCGCGCAAGGCGATGACCCCGCCGAAATCGGCGGCGGGCGCAGCACGCGGCGCGTCGGCCCACACTGGCGCCAGCGTGGTCGCAAGGACCGCCGCCAGAAGCGTGCGCGACAGCCAGCGGGACCGCACGGGGCGGTGGGGGGAAGCCTGGATCATCACGCGGTCACCCTCCTCGGAAGCATCAGGAATATTTATTCCTTTTTTCGGCGAAAGCAAGAATACATTATTGACCGGCTATCAGGCCCGTGTTACACAGCGATTACCCCACCCGCACCTGGGAAGTGTCGCCGTGGATCCTGTGATGCGCAAACCGCGATTGCCTCTGCCTGCTGTCTGGTGCCTGTGCGCTGGTCTGCTGGCAACGCCGTGGGGGCTGGCCGCGGCGCCGGCCGCGCTGCCGACGGTGATCGCCGGTATCGACCGCGGTGCGTTCGCGCAGGCCGAGGCCGACATCGCGATGGCGTTGCAGGATCGGAGCCTGTCGGCAGCGGACCGTCAGGCCTATGCCTACGAGCGCGAACGCATGCGTCGCCTGCGCCTGGATTTCACCCTGGATGCGACGGCCGCCAAAGCGCAGCTGCGCAAACAGATTCCCGATCTTCGCGATGAGGAGTTCGCACGCTGGGAGGCGGCCGGCCTGATCGAACACCTGGATATCGATGGCCAGCGCCGCTACTTCAAACGCGCGCCATCCAACCTGTTCCGCATCAGTGCCGAGGCGCGTGCCCGGCGCTCGCCCGATGCCCCGATGCCGAAGGACGGCCCCTACGAGCACCTGCACCCGCACCACGAGGAGATTCTCGCTGCCGCCCGCGCCACGGGCGCGACCAGCCTGGTGCCACGTCGTATCGAGGTCACGCAGTCGCTGGTGGTCAAGCCCGACGCCGTGCCTGCCGGGCAAACCATCCGTGCGTGGATTCCGTATCCGCGCACGATTACCGGCCAGCAGAAAGACATCACCTGGATCGCGAGTACGCCCGCCGGCGCGCAGGTAGCGCCTGAAGCCACTCTGCAGCGCACCGCCTACCTGGAGCGCAAGGCAGTGGCCGGTACGCCCACCGAGTTCCAGATCCGCTATGCGGTCACCGTGTATGCCCGGCACATCGCGATCGATCCGGCCAAGGTGCAGCCCACGCCGAAGGATCCCGCGCTGACGCCGTACCTCGCCGAGCAGGCGCCGCACATCGTGTTCACCCCGGCGCTGCGCGCCTACTCGCAGAAAGTGGTGGGCACGGAAACCGATCCGTACCGCATCGTGCAGAGGTTGTTCGATGCCGTGGACCGGATTCCCTGGGCCGGTGCGCGCGAGTACGCGACGATCTCCAACATCAGCGATTACGCCCTGCACGCCGGTCACGCCGACTGTGGGCAGCAGACGCTGCTGCTGATCGCCCTGCTGCGCTTGAACGGCATCCCCGCGCGCTGGCAGTCGGGCATGGTGTATTCGGACGATGCGGTCGGCTATACCAATCTGCACGATTGGGGCGCGGTGTATCTGGCGCCGTACGGATGGGTGCCGATGGATGTCACCACCGGGCGGCTGGACAGCCCGCAGCCGGCACTGCGTGATTTCTACCTGGGCGGGCTGGACGCGTACCGCATCGCCTTCAACGACGACTACGCGCAGCCACTGGTCCCGGCCAAGCAACATTTCCGCTCCGACACGGTGGACTCCCAGCGCGGTGAGGCCGAGTGGTGCGGCGGCAACCTGTACTTCGATCAATGGAATTACGACGTCCAGTCGCACGTAGTGCCACTGGAGGCAACGCGGTAAACGGCGGTACCCACGATTCCACATCTGCAGGAGAGAGCAGGGAATGAATGCACATCGATTGAAGCGCGCGGCGTTGTATGCCGCACTCGGGGTATGTCTGGGCACGTTGGTGCCGATGGGCGCCTCGGCACAGACTGTCAGCGGTGCGGTGGCCGGGCGTGCGACCGCGGGTGACCAGGTCACTGTGGTCAGCACGGCTACCGGCCTCACCCGCACGGTCACCGCCAGCGCCGATGGCAGCTATCGCCTTGGCCAGCTGCCGGTGGGCGACTACCAGCTGCAGGTCAGCCGCGATGGCCAGGCGCTGGGTGAGCCCTTCGCAGTCAGCGTGGCAGTCGGCGGCACCACCACGGTGAACCTGGCCAGCAGCGGGGGCGTTGTCAATCTTGATGCGCTGCAGGTGGTCGGTACCCGTGTGGTCAACCGCGTGGATGTGTACTCCACCGAAACCTCGTTCAACGTCAACCGCCAGGAGCTGTCGCGCCTGCCGGTAGCGCAGGACCTCTCGGCGGTGGCGCTGCTGGCACCGGGCGTGGTGGGCGGCAACTCCTCCTTCGGTGGTCTGTCCTTCGCCGGTTCCTCGGTGGCCGAGAATGCCGTCTTCATCAACGGCCTGAACGTTACCGACATGTACACCCGCCGCGGCTTCTCCAGCGCGCCGTTCGGGTTCTTCAACGAATTCCAGGTCAAGACCGGTGGCTACTCGGTCGAGTTCGGGCGCTCCACGGGCGGGGTGATCAATGCGGTGACGCGCTCGGGCACCAACGAGTTCCAGGGCGGCGTGGAAGTCACCGCCGAACCGAGCGCACTGCGCTCCAGCCCGCGTGACCATTTCCATCGCGACGGCACGCCGCACTCCTATGCCAGCCGCGACAACAACTCATTCCTGAAGACCAACGTCTGGGGCTCCGGCCCGATCATCAAGGACAAGCTGTTCCTGTTCGCGATGTATGAAGACCGAAACGACACCGGCCACAACACGTCCTCCGATGCGCTGACCTGGTTCAAGAACAAGAGCGACAACGGCTTCTGGGGCGCCAAGCTGGACTGGAACATCAACGACAACCACAGCCTGGCGCTGCTGGCGTTTTCCGATGAGGGCGAGATCACCAACGGCTCGTACAACTACGATTGGGATGATGATCAGATCGGTGCGTGGGGCGGCGATTCGGTCACCGAGACCGGTGGCAAGAACTGGTCGGCGACCTATACCGGCCACTTCGGCGAGAACTTCACCGCCCGCGCCATGGTGGGTGAGAACAACCAGCGCGCCTTCACCCGTTCCTCGCTGGATGAGGCCTGCAGCCCGGTGTTCACCGATGCCAGCTACGCCTCGCGGCTGGGCAAGCTCAACGGCCTGCGCGCCGGCTGCCATCCCACTGGGGCCGCGGTGGCCGAGCGCGATGATACGCGCGAGGTCGCACGCCTGGACTTCGAATGGCAGCTGGGCACGCACCTGCTGCGCTTCGGTGTTGACCGCGAGCTGATGACCACCGAACAGTCCACGCGTTACCCGGGCCCGACCCAGCTCAGCTACACCGCCTACGTCGCCCGGCCGGGCGATGAAGTGTGGGATGGCGCCAACGCCTATGTGCCGGCCGGCGTGACCGAGATGCTGCGCGCACGCAACCGCGTGTCCGGTGGCACCTTCGAGACGGAAGCCAACGCGTTCTACCTCGAAGACATCTGGAACATCACCCCGAACCTGATGTTGAACCTGGGTGTGCGCTGGGACCGCTTCGAGAACCGCACCGCCGATGGCGATGCCTTCATCAAGATGGACGACCTGATCGCGCCGCGCTTCGGCTTCTCGTGGGACATGAAGGGCGACGGCAGCACCAAGCTGTTCGGCAACGCCGGCCGCTATTACCTGCCGGTGACCAACAACATCAACGTCAACTTCGCCGGCGGCCTCACCGACGAATATTCCTACTACGTGCTCAACGGCTGGCAGCAGCAGGCCAACCCGGTCACCGGCGCACCGTACATGGCCCCGGTGATCGGCCAGCAGATCGGCCCGGTCGATACCCGCATGAACACCGGTGCGGCCGATCTGCGTCAGAGCGTGGACAAGGACCTGAAGGCGGTCTACCAGGACGAGTACATCCTCGGTTTCCAGACCATGATCAACCAGGCCTGGTCATGGGGCGTCAACGCGACCTACCGCAAGATGGACCGCGCGCTGGATGACATGCGCATCAACCACACCCCGTGCGGCCCGACCGGCACCACCCTGTGGCCGATCGCCAACCCGGGCGAGAGCCTGACGATCTGGGGCGACTCCAGCATCGGCTGCGCCACCGAAGGCTGGATCACCATCGACACCGCCAAGGATGGCTACCGCAAGGGCGGCAGCCTGGAAGTGGTGGGCTATTCCAAGCCCAAGCGCACCTACAAGGCGCTGGAATTCCAGATCGACCGCGCGTGGGATGAGAAGTGGCTGTTCAACGCGTCCTACCTGTGGTCGCGCAGCGATGGCAACTTCGAAGGTCCGGTCAATTCGGATACCAACTACGGTGACACCGGCATGGTCCAGCACTGGGATCATCCGTCCAACAACCAGCGCTATGGCCCGCTGTTCAACGACTTCCGCCATCAGTTCAAGTTCCGCGCCGCCTACGCGCTGAACGAGCAGTGGTCGTTCGGCACCACGCTGCAGGTGTTGTCCGGTGGCCCGATCACCGCCTTCGGCGTGATGTGGCCCAACGACACCGTGGCCGGTGGCAGCACCTCCAGTGAGGGCAGCGGCGGCGGTACCGGCTGGCTGTGCGTGGCCAACTGCTCGGGTGCGTACAACCAGCGCCAGTTCGAGTACAGCCCGCGCGGCGCCTTCGGTCGCCTGCCGTGGACCTGGACCATGGGCGCCAACGTCACCTGGCGGCTGCCGGTGGAGGGCATCGACCTGAGCGCGCGCCTGTCGGTCTACAACCTGTTCAACAACCAGACCGTCATCAACGTGCACCAGCGTTATGAAGCCCAGCCGGGCCAGGTGCGTGAGAACACCTTCAACACCGGCACCCGCTGGCAGGCCCCGCGGTACACGCAGCTGATGGTGACCTGGAACTTCTGATCCGGCCTGCACGTGACAGGTGCCGACAGTGTGTCGGCACCTGCCTTCCACGGGCGGCTTCGGTTGCACGCCCTGAGGTCATGACGAGGGACTCCATGCCATCTGCATCTTCAACATCCAGGTGCAGTCGCCTGCTGCTGGCGCTGTCATGCAGTCTGGCGGCGTTGCCCGTCGCAACAGCCGCCAATGCCGATCCCGCCGACACCCTCAATCGCCTGCTCGATCAGACGGTCGCCCACGAACACCTGCCGGGCATCGCCATGGCCGTCGTCGACGATGGCAACCCCGTCTTCATCGGCACCCGCGGCGGGCGCCGCGCTGGGAAGGGTGAGGCCATCAACCCGGACACCCTCTTCAAGATCGCCTCCAACAGCAAGGCGATGACCGCCGCACTGCTGGCGCGCCTGGTCGACCGCGGTGCACTGCGCTGGGACGACCCGGTCATCAAGCACCTGCCGCAGTTCCGCATGCATGACCCGTGGGTGACGCAGCAGATGCAGGTCCGCGATCTGCTGATTCACAACAGCGGCCTGGGCTTGGGGGCGGGCGATCTGATGCTGTGGCCTGAGCCGAACCGCTTCACCCGCCAGGACATCATCGCCGGGTTGGCCCATCTCAAACCGGTCACCAGCTTCCGCAGCGGCTATGCCTACGACAACCTGATGTATGTGGTCGCCGGTGAAGTCGCCGCGGCGGCAGGGGGCAAGCCGTACGATCAACTGCTGCGCGACGAGGTGTTCGTGCCGCTCGGCATGGACCGCTGCCAGGTCGGCGCGTGGTCGGTCGCGGCGGTCGGCAACGTCGCCCAGCCGCACACGCGGCAAGATGGCCGCAACGTGGTGCGCGGTGCCGATGGTGACACCAGCGCCGATCTGACCTCGATGGCCGCCGGCGGCATCCGCTGCAGCCTGCGCGACATGACCCGCTGGATGCAGGTGCTGCTCGATCCGGCGCTCGTGCCCGGCTGGCTGAGTACCGCGCAGCGGCGCGCGCTCTGGACCGCGCACATGCCGATGCCGCTGGGCGAACGCCAACGCCGCTGGGATAACGCGCATGTGTCTGCCTACGGCTATGGCTGGCGACTGTCGGACATGGATGGGCAGTGGAAGGTGGCCCACACCGGCACGCTGTCGGGCATGTATTCCTCGCTGGCGCTGCTGCCGGACCGCAAGATCGGCGTGGTGATCCTGATCAACAGCGACGCCGAAGACGCCCGCACCGCGCTGATGCAGGCAGCGTTGAAGCACTACACCGCACCGGAGGACGGTGCTGATGTGGACCACTATCTGACCCTGTTGCAACGCGAGCGCACCGCGCGCCGCGATGCGGGACAGGTACGGCCGGATACCCGCGCGCGCCAACCGGCCTCGCTACGTGTGACCGCCACCGCGCACGGCCGTTATCGCGATCCGTGGTTGGGCGAGGCGCTGCTCTGCCCGGAGCAGGGTGCGCTGCGTTTCAGTGTCGACAAATCCCCCTTGCTGCGGGGTCAGGTCATGCAGCTCGGCGCGCGCTGGCTGGTGCAGTGGGATACCCTCGGGGCCGACGCCGAGCCCTGGTTGCAGCTGCAGCCAGGCGCGACGCCCGTGCTGACCTTGGCCCCGATCGATCCGGAGATCGACTTCAGTTATGACTACCAGGACCTGCACTTCACCCGCATCGGCGATTGCCCGTAGCGCACTGCTGCTGGCGCTGCTGGTCGGCAGTGCCCACGCCGCGGCGCCGGCGGTCACGGTCTCGCCCGCACGCGACGTCGCCGAGGCCGGGCTGGTCGACATCCGCACGCTGACCCCGGCGATCGAACAGGAGATCCGCTACGCCGGCCCCGACAACTTCACCGGCCAGCGCGTGCCCGGCTATGACGCGCCCAAGTGCTATCTGCTCGCCCCGGTGGCGACCGCGCTCGCACAGGTGGAGGCCGACCTGCGGGCAGAGGGCTACGCGCTGCGTCTCTACGATTGCTACCGCCCGGCTCACGCGGTGACGGCCTTCGTCGCCTGGGCACAGGATCCCAAGGAGCAGTCGCGCAAGGCCCTGCAGTACCCGGACATCGACAAGCCGGCCCTGCTCGGCGACTACATCGCCGAGACCTCCGGCCACAGTCGGGCTGCGACGGTCGATCTGACCCTGCTCGATTGCCGCGACGGCCCCTGCGCGCCCGTGGACATGGGCACCGACTTCGATTTCTTCGGCCCGCGCGCGCATACCGACGCGCCGGAGATCAGCGCGGCCCAGCGCAGCCACCGCCAGCACCTGCGCCAGGCGATGGCACGGCATGGCTTTGCCAACTACCCGATGGAGTGGTGGCATTTCACCCTGCAGCCCGAGCCGGCGCCGACCACCGCCTACGATGTGCCGGTCCGCTGAGGCGCACCGCTACACTGTGCGCTGACCGCCGGATCGGACCACGATGAACCTGCCGCTGCACTTTGGATTGCTGGGAACACTGGAGGCAGGGCTGATCGCGCTGTTGGTCGGGCTGCTGGTGTATGCGCTGTGGCATCGCCTGTGTCGCTGGGCAGGCTGGACCGACGGGCATGCGATCGGCTGGGCCTGCGTGATCGCGGTGGTGGCCTCGGCCGGCATCGATGCGTGGAATCTGTTCTATATGGGCATGATGCGGCTCGAGTCGCCGCTGTATGCGCGGTTGTTCCTCGCCGGCATCCACGATCCGAACGAGCTGGGCTCGCGCGTGGTGCTCGAGGTGGCCGGTGCGATCGGTGGTGTTGCACTGGGGTGGCTTTTGTTCAGTTCCCGCTCAGGCGAAAAAAACAGCAACACCGCGTGAGATTGCGTTTGCATCCGGTTAAATCCGGGGCCAATGAATGGGCGCATTACCAACCGCTCACCTGCGGCTAACCACCGCGGTAATGCACGCTTTCTTGGGGGTGGTTAAGACGGCGTGCGCAGGGCGGTTGAGGCCCAATATCGATTCACAAACGGGGTGGCAGTGTGGGGCCGTGCGGAAACAACAGGCCGCGCAATACCTACCAAGGAGACCACCCCAATGACTATTCGCAACCGCAAGCCCCTGATCGCCCTGATCGTCGCCGCAGGCAGTGTGCTGGCCATTCCGGCGATGGCCCAGTCGGCACAGCAGAGTGCCGCGCAGGCGCAGAATCAGGCCGCCCAGGCACAGCAGGCGGCAGCGCAGGCTGGTGATGCAGCAGATACGGCTGCCAACGCGGCGGCGCAGGCCTCCGCGCAGGCCAGTGGTGGCGGTGGCCAGACGTGGGCCAGCGTTGATACCGACGGCAACGGCACCATCAGCAAGGCCGAGGCCCAGGTGAACGCGGGCCTTGCCCAGGTGTTCGACCAGGCCGACACCAACAAGGACGGCGAGCTCTCGCCGGATGAGTACAAGGCGTATGTGGCCGCCCAGCAGGGCAAGCCGGCCGGCAATGGCGCCCAGCAGAGCAAGTAAGGACCGGGGACACCGGTAGCGCAGTGAGGGGGAAAGGGCGGCTTCGGCCGCCCTTTCTTTATGGGCCGCCGGGGTGGGGCCGCTGGGCCGCTGTTGGTAAACTTGGCCGATGATGACTTCCCTGCCCACGCCGCAAGGCGCTATCGGCCTGGTTGGTTTTGACGGTGATGACACGCTGTGGAAGAGCGAGGATTTCTACCGCAAGGCCGAGCAGGACTACCTGGACATCCTGTCGCGCTACATCGACGTGCATGACACGCAGACCGCGCGCCACCTGCTGGAAGTGCAGCAGCGCAATCTTGGCGTGTTCGGCTACGGTGTGAAGGGCATGACCCTGTCGATGGTGGAAGCCGCGATCGAGATCACCAACCAGACCATCAGCGCCCGCGACCTGCAGCAGATGCTCGATATCGGCCACGACACCCTGCGCCACCCGGTCGAGCTGATCGACGGCGTGCGTGAGTCGGTCACCGAGATCGCCCGCGACTACCCGGTCGTGCTGATCACCAAGGGCGACCTGTTCCATCAGGAGGCCAAGATCAAGGTGGCCAACCTGCGCGACCTGTTTCCGCGGATCGAAATCGTCTCCGAGAAAGACCCGGAAACCTACGCCCGCGTGCTGGAGGAGTTCGATCTGCCGATCAAGCGGTTCGTGATGGTCGGCAATTCGCTGCGCTCGGACATCGAACCGGTGATCACCCTGGGCGGCTGGGGTATCCACACCCCGTACGCGGTGACCTGGGCGCACGAGACCCAGCACGGCGTGGCCGATGACGAGCCGCGCATGGTCGATGCCCCGACCGCCTTTGATTGGCCGCAGGCGCTGCGGACCATCGAAGCCAAGGCCGCACAGGCCGGATGATGCGCGCAGGCCTGCTCGCGCTGCTGCTGATGCTGCCCTGGGCAGCCGTGGCCGAGCAGACCCCGGAGAAGTCCGCCGCCTACGTGGTGGACACCGGCGATGCCTGGGTGGACACCCAGCTGCAGGACATCAACCACTACGCCGAGCGCTATCCGGACAGCTTTCTGGATGAAGTCTCGCGCTATGCCGGCGTCTCGCGCGGCTACATCGCCGCGCTGATGCACACCCACGGCTGGCAGGCCGGCGACATCTACTTCGCCTGTTTCTGGGCGCACGTGATCGAACGTTCCTGCCGCGAGAGCGTGCAGGTGTGGTCGCGCGCGGTGCCGGAAGAGGGCGAGGCCAAGCGCTGGGAGGCGGTGGTGGGCGAGCTGCCGGTCACGCCGACCAACCTGCACTGGCGCGCCCTGCGCCACGCCATCGTCGCCAGCCATGACCACTGGGACCGCCCGGTGACGCTCGACGCGACGCTGCAGCGCCAGCTCGGCAACCGCGAGCAGCGCCAGCGTGCGGCGAGCAGTCCCACGCCACCCGCGCGCTGAGGGACTTCTTTGTTGCTGTGCAGATCGCGGTAACCCCCGCCCTCGGCGACAATGCAGCGCTTGCTGCACCTTCCCCCGTGATCCGTTGCCGAGTACGTCATGAGCACCGACCGTTTCGTTTCACCCGACGATATCCGCAGCCTGTTCGCCCAGGCGATGTCCACCATGTACCGCACCGAGGTGCCGCTGTACGGCACGCTGGTCGACCTGGTGGCCGAGATCAACGACGCCGTGCTGACCGCCACTCCAGCGCTGGCCGAGCAGTTGGATCGCACCGATGAACGCGCCCGTCTGGATCAGGAGCGCCATGGCGCGATCCGGGTCGGCACGGCGGAAGAACTGGCCACGCTGGGTCGCTTGTTCGCGCTCATGGGCATGTACCCGATCGGCTATTACGACCTCTCGGTGGCCGGCGTGCCGGTGCATTCCACCGCCTTCCGCCCGCGCACCGCGCAGGCGTTGGCGCGCAATCCCTTCCGGGTGTTCACCTCGCTGCTGCGGCTGGAACTGATCGAGAACGCCGCGCTGCGCGAGCAGTCCGCCGCCATTCTTGCCGAGCGACGGATCTTCACCGACACCGCGCTGGCCTTGATCGCGCAGGCCGAACGCGACGGCGGCCTCGACGAAGCCGACGCGCGCCGCTTCGTCATCGAAGCGCTGGAGACCTTCCGTTGGCACGGCGACGCCACGGTCTCGCTGGCCACCTACCACGCGCTGCACGACGCGCACCGGCTGATTGCCGACGTGGTCAGCTTCCGCGGCCCGCACATCAATCACCTGACCCCGCGCACGCTGGACATCGACGCTGCGCAGGCGGGCATGCTCGCCCGCGGCATCGATGCCAAGGCCGTGATCGAAGGCCCGCCACCGCGCCGCTGCCCGATCCTGCTGCGCCAGACCAGCTTCAAGGCGCTGGAAGAAACCGTGCACTTCCCGTCGGGGGAGGCAGCGGATGCCGGCACGCATACCGCGCGTTTCGGTGAGATCGAACAGCGTGGCCTCGCCCTGACGCCCAAGGGCCGCGCGCTGTATGACCAGCTGCTGGCGCAGGCGCGCGACAGTGGTGGTGCCGGCAGCACCGGCCAGGACTATCCGACGCGTCTGGCCGAGGCCTTCACTGCTTTCCCGGATGACCACGACACCCTGCGTCGCGAGGGCCTTGGTTATTACCGCTATGCACTGACCGATGCCGGTCGCGCGAACCCGGCCGCGGTCGGCGACCTGCCCGCCGAAGCGCTGATCGCCGCCGGCCTGGCCAGCGCCGACCCGATCGTCTACGAGGATTTCCTGCCGGTCAGCGCCGCGGGCATCTTCCAGTCCAACCTCGGCGGCGACGAACAGCGCGCCTACGCCGCACATGCCAACCGCGATGCCTTCGAGCAGGCGTTGGGCATCAAGGTGGAGGACGAGTTCGCGATCTACGCGCGGCTGCAGGCCGAGTCGCTGGCGAGCCTGCGTCACGCCTGACGGTAGTGCCGGCCAGCGGCCGGAACTACCGTCAGACGATTACGCCTTCATCGTCCCGGTATCCAGCCAGCGCTGGTGCCACGACAGCGCTTCGGGCAGCAGATGCGGGGTGTGCTTGCCATAGCTCTCGCGGCTGGCGCGGTCGAAGTAGTCGTTCAACTGATCGCGGAAATCCGGATGCGCGCAGTTGTCGATCACCACCCGCGCCCGCTTGCGCGGGGTCAGGCCGCGCAGATCGGCCAGACCTTGTTCGGTGACGATCACCGATACATCGTGTTCGGTGTGATCCACGTGGCTGACCATCGGGACGATCGCCGAGATGCTGCCGTTCTTCGCCGTTGAAGGACTCAGGAACGCGGACAGGAAACCGTTGCGCGCGAAGTCGCCCGAGCCGCCAATGCCGTTCATGATCCGGCTGCCCATCACGTGGGTCGAGTTGACGTTGCCGTACAGGTCAGCCTCGATCATGCCGTTCATGCCGATGCAGCCCAGGCGGCGCACCAGCTCCGGATGGTTCGAGATTTCCTGCGTGCGCATGATGATGCGCTCGCGGTAGAAATCGATGTGTTCCTTGAAGGTCTCGTTCGCCTGCGGGCTCAGCGCGAAGCCGGTGCACGAGGCGTAGCTCAGCACGCCATCGCGCAGCAGATCGAGCATGCCGTCCTGGATCACCTCGGTGAACGCGCTCAGATCGCGGAAGCCGCTCTTGGCCAGCCCGGCCAGCACGGCGTTCGGGATGTTGCCCACGCCGCTCTGCAGCGGCAGCAGGTTGGCCGGCAGGCGGCCCTTGGCCACCTCGTGCTTGAGGAACTCGATCAGGTACTGCGCGATCTGCTCGCTGGTGGTGTCGATCGGGCTGAAGGGGCTGTTGCGGTCCGGGCCGTTGGTGCGCACCACGGCCACGATCTTGTCCGGGTCGCAGCGCAGCGCGGTCTCGCCGATGCGGTCGTTGGCGTGCACCAGCGGAATCGGCTTGCGGTGCGGCGGCAGCGCGGTGCCGTAGTAAATGTCGTGCATGCCGTCCACGCCGGCCGGCTGCCATTCGTTGACCTCGACGATCACCTTCTTGGCCAGGTCCAGCCAGGTCTTGTTGTTGCCGACCGAGGTGGAGGGCACCAGCGAGCCGTCCTCGCGGATCGCCGAGACCTCGATCACCGCGGTGTCGATATCGCCGTAGAAGCCGAACCACACGTGCTGGGCCACATGGCTCAGGTGGATGTCGATGTAATCCAGCTTGCCCTCATTGATGCGGTTGCGCGCATCCGGGTCGCTCTGGAAGGGCATGCGCATCGCGATGCCATCGGCCTTGGCCAGCGCGCCATCCAGCTCCGGCGCGGTCGAGGCGCCCGTCATCAGGCTGATCTGGAAGGGCAGGCCCTGGGCGTGCACCGCCTCGATTCGCTGCGCCAGCGCGACCGGCACCGCCTTGGGATAACCTGAACCGGTAAAGCCGCTCATGGCGACGGTTTCACCCGGTTGGATCAGGGCGGCGGCAGCTTCGGCGGAGACAACGCGGTCACGCAGACGCGCGTTTGCAATGCGATCGACAGACATGACGACAACGTTTCTGGGGGGATCCCCATTATCGGCGATCCACGCAGGCGCAGGGGTTCTACCTTGGTGGGATGGCGTTTTCACACCACTGCCTCCCTGTTCAGGTATTCGGCCTTCTTCTGTACCCGCAAGTATTGTTTTGCAGTGCAGCGTGCAAGTTCGTCGCCGACCCTAGAAGATCGACCTGCATCCCGACGTGGGGGAGGGAGCAGAGCCCGCTGGCAGTTCGCTGCAAGCGGGCTTTTTTATGTCTCGCCTCCGGTGAACACGCGGCGTGCGCTGCGGGGCGACCCGCGCCGGGCATAATCCCCCCATGCCGATTTCCGACCTTGCCGCGCCCGCGCGCGTCCCCGACGCCCTTGCTCCCCTGGTTGATCGCGCCCTGGCGCGCCTGGCCCTGTCGCTGGGCGATGGCGGTCATTGGCCGCCCCCGGCGCCGGTCCTCGACACCCTGCGCGCGCTGGCCGTCACCAGCGACTTCGCCATCGACACCCTGTGCCGCCAGCCGGCGCTGTTGTCGCATCTCACCCAGGACGGCTGCCCCCCGCTGCCCCTGCCGGAACTGGATCCGCTGCAGCCCAGCGAATGGCAGCAGCGCCTGCGCCGTTACCGCACCGCCGCCTCCACCCGCCTGATCTGGCGCGACCTGACCGGGCAGGATGACGTGCCGGCCACGCTTGCCGGTGCCACCCGCTTGGCGGAGGAGTGCCTGCAGTTGGCTCTCTCCGCGCTGGAGCAGGAATTTACCGGCCGCCATGGCGTGGTCCGCGCCGCCGACGGCAGCGCGCAGCAACTGGTCGTGTTTGGGCTGGGCAAGTTGGGCGGTGGTGAACTCAATTTCAGTTCGGACGTGGATCTGGTCTACGCCTACCCCCAAGGCGGCGAATCCGATGGCGCGCGCCCGCTCGCTGCTGAGGAATACTTCGCACGCCTTGGCCAGCGCCTCGCGCGGTTGCTCGATGACACCACCGTGGATGGCTTCAGCCACCGCGTCGATCTGCGCCTGCGTCCCTTCGGCAATGCCGGTCGCGTGGCGCTGTCGTTCGCCGGCATGGACCAGTACTTCCAGCGCGAAGGCCGCGACTGGGAGCGCTATGCCTGGCTCAAGGCGCGTGCCGTCGCCGGTGATATCGCGGCGGGTGAAGCGTGGCTGCAGACGTTGCGCCCGTTCGTCTACCGCCGCTATCTGGATTTCACCGCGCTCGATGGCCTGCGCGAGATGAAGGCCGCGATCACCGCCGAAGTGTCGCGCCGCGAGATGCACGATGACATCAAGCGTGGCCCCGGCGGCATCCGCGAAATCGAATTCCTCGCGCAGGCCCTGCAGCTGATCCGGGGCGGCCGCGAAGCCCCACTGCGCGAGCGTCGTCTGCTGCACGCGCTGCCGGCGCTGGTCGCCTCCGGCCAGATGGCCGAGCAGGACGGCGCCGACCTGCTGCATGCCTACGGGTTCCTGCGTCGCTTGGAAAACCGCCTGCAGATGCTGCGCGACGCACAGACGCATGCGTTGCCCACCGACACCACTGACCGCCTGCGCATCGCCAGCGGACTCGGTTACGAGGATTGGGACGCGCTGGTTGCCGCGCTGGATGTGCAGCGCGAACGCGTCAGCACCGAGTTCGCCGCGCTGCTCGCACCGCGCCGTGGCCAGGCCGCGCCGGATGCGCTGGCCAGCTACTGGCGTGGGCTGCCCGACAACGGCAGTGCCGAGGTGCTGGCCGAAGCCGGCTTCTTCGATGCCGGCAGCGCTGATCAATCGCTGCGTGATTTCGCGCAGAGCTCCGGCGTGAAGTCGTTGTCCGATGCCGCCCGTGCGCGGCTGGACCGCGTGCTGCCTGCGCTGCTGCACGCCGCCACCCGCTCACCGCAGCCGGATGCTGCACTCAAGCGCGTCCTCGGTCTGCTGCAGGCGATCCTGCGCCGAACCAGCTATCTGGCCCTGCTCGATGAACAACCCAGCGCATTGGCGCGCCTGGTCGACGTGCTTGCACGCAGTGCACTGCTGGCCGAGCGTCTGGCGGCGTATCCCTTGTTGCTCGACGAACTGCTCGATGTGCGCGTCTCCGGCCCGATGCCGGATGCCGCGGGCATGCAGGCCGAGTGCGCTGTCGCGCTGGCGATCGACGATCCCGAAGCCGCGCTGCGCCTGCTCAACGAGACGCGCCTGGCATTGAGCTTCCGCATGGCGATGGCCACGCTGGATGGCCGTCAGCGCGCGGTCGATACCACCCGTCAACTGGCCGAACTCGCCCAAGCTGTCGTCGTCACCGTGCTCGCGCTGGTACAGGCCGACATGCAGCGCCAGCACGGCGGCATTCCCGGCGGACGTTTCGCCATCATCGGTTACGGCAGCCTGGGCGGACTGGAGCTGGGCTTCGGCTCGGACCTGGATCTGGTCTTCCTGCACGATCACCCGGCCGATCAGGACAGCAGCGACGGCCCACGCCCGCTGGATCCCGGCCGTTGGTACGCGCGCCTGGCGCAGAAGGTGATGGCGATGCTCGGCGCGGTCACCGCCGCCGGCCGGCTGTACGACATCGACGTGCGGCTGCGCCCCGATGGCGGCAAAGGCGCGCTGGTGTCCTCACTGGCCAGCTACACCGAATACCAGCGCGAACGCGCCTGGACCTGGGAGCACCAGGCACTGGTGCGTGCCCGCGCCATCGCCGGCGATGACTCGCTGTTGGCCGACTTCGAACGGGTGCGTGCGCAGACGCTGGCGCGCCCGCGCGACAACGCGGTGCTCTACACCGACGTGCTCAAGATGCGGGCGCGCATGCGTGCCGAACTGGACCGCAGCGATGCCGCACGGCTCGATCTCAAGCAGGGCGCCGGTGGCATTGTCGATCTCGAATTCCTGCTGCAGACCGGCGTGCTCGACAGCGCCGTTACGCACCCGCAGGTGGTGCTGCCGCGCGATACCCCCAGCCTGATCGATGCACTGGCCGACATCGCCTGGCTGCCCGGCGGCACCCGCGATGGCCTGCACGAGGCGCATGCGGCGCTGCTGGATGTGGGCCTGGCCTGCACGCTGGACCGCCGCCCGCGGCTGGCGCCACCGACACCGGCATTGGAAGCGGCGCGCGCGATGATCACCGCGGCAAGCGATGCGGCGGGGCTGCCGTTCCAGGTGCGGATCGACGTTGTGAGCTGACGGCGGTTTGTCCGGGCATGGCCTCGCGGTGCTCTGGCACCGGTAGTGGACGATCGGCGCCCAATGTCACACCGGGCGCGGTGCCATCTTCCACAGCAACGCGCGGAACGGCGCCAGCAGGAACACGCCGATCATCAACTTCACCGCCAGATCGCCCAGCGCCCAGCTCACCCACGGCAGGCTGGAACCGGCGAAGGCGATGCTCCAGAAAATCGTCGTATCCAGCGTTGCGCTGCAGGTGGTCGCCACCATCGGCGCGCGCCACCAATGCCCACGGCGCAGCCGGTCGAACACGGTGATGTCCAGCAGCTGCGCGGCGATGAAGGCCAGGCACGAGGCCACCGCGATCCGCGGCGTGGCGATCCAGATCGACAGCAGTACCGCCAGCGCAAAGCCCGCCCAGGCCGCCTTGCGCGCGGCCTGCGGCCCGAAGCGGCGATTGATCAGGTTGCTCACCAGGAACGCCACCGGATAGCTGAAAGCGCCCCAGGTCAGCCAATCGTTGATCGGGTACTGCACCAGCACGTTCGAGCCCAGCACCACCGCGCCCATGGCCAGCACCGCCAGCAGCAGCGAGCGCGGGGTCAACGGGGCAAAGGCAATGGCAGGACGCGCGGACATGGCGAGCCGGGGGAATAGGGGGAAGCGGCGGATTATCCGGGCTTGGCCACCCCAGGGCCAGCCCGGGACGGTTTGCCTACCAGCGTTCGCTCAGGTTGCTGGCGGCAGCGTCGGTGGTCGGCAGGAAGGCCAGGGCCGCGCCGTCGACCGCAGTCACGGTCCAGCCGGCACCGGCCGGCGTCGGCTCGAAGGCCAGCACATCGCCCACTGCCACCGCGGGCGCGGACGTGTCGCTGCGGGCCGGCCACTGCAGTAGTGCCAGGTCGTCTGGTGCGTCGGGGTTTTTCAGCGCCACCTGGAAGCCGCCATCGGCCTGGGGCTCGATCCGCTCCACGGTCAGCGGCGGCAGCGCGCCGGCCTTTTCCGCGCGGGCGACGCGCGCCCGGCTGCGTTGGACCGATCCGTCGTGCAGCTTGCCGATCCCGGCCGAGGTCAGCCAGATCGGCGCGGTGACGACAACCAGACTCACCACCGAAGTCACGGCCACGCTGCTGGCGACCGGGTGGCGGTAGACGGAATACTGCGCCTGGGCCGGCAGGCTGGCGGCGAACAGTGCCACGACCAGTGCCGGGGCGATGACGCGCGGTGAGAGCTGTTTCATCTGATCACTCCGTTCACAGAAAGGGGAGAAGGCTACGGGCGCTTACCAGCGCTCGCTGGAGTGCCCGGCGGCCGCGTCCGGCGTCGGCAGGAAGGCCAACGCCGCACCGTCAGCGGCCGTGACGGTCCAACCCGCACCGACCTCGGTCGGCTCGAAATGCAGCACGTCGCCCACCTTGAGCGTCGCGGCCGGATTGTCCGCGCGTGCCGGCCAGTCGATCAGCGCGGTCGCATCGGGGGCGTCAGGCCGCTGCAGCGCAACGTGGAAACCCCCGTCGGGCTGGCGATCAATCTGCTGCACGGCCATCGGTGGCAGCGGCACGGCCTTGCCGGTATCAGGCTTGGTGCGCTTGGAACCTTCGCGGACACTCTGCGACCCCTTGGCCACCAGCAACACCGGTGAGGCTGCAATGAACGAGACGGTGTAGACGCTGATCACCGCGCTCACGCCCGAGGCCTGATTGCCGTTGAGATTGCCGGCCGATGCAGGGAGCACGGTAAGCGCAGACACAGCGAGCAGGCCCGCACAGAGAAGAGATTTCGTCATGACGCAGGTCCTGGAGAGGGAAGGGGATGATGCGCTCATGGTTTCGGCGCCGCGGCGCCGTCCACCGGCACGTGGGCCACGGTGAGCTCCTGCTGCAGCGCGTGACGCTGTGCAAGGAAATCAAACACGGATTCGACGGTCACCACCGAGTAATTGCCCGAGATACGTTCGCTGGCTGGGTGATCGGTCACCGCAGCATTTGGCACGAAGAAGCGCGCGCCCAGCCGCTTGGCCACACCGATATGCAACGTGCTGGGGCGATAGTCGCGCGCCTTCAGCCAGGCCTGCGCCTGGGCACGCTTGATCAGCAATGTCCCGTCGTCCTCATGCGCCAGTGCAGCGGCCAGCACCTCAAGCACCCACTGATTGGAATTCTGGTACTCGTCGCGGAACGGGTAGGCAACCACGCTGTAGCGTGGCTCATGCAGCGCACGCGCCTGGATGGCAGGCGGGGTGAGCATCGCGATCAACGCCTTGCGAACCGCCGGCGTCGGCACCCCGATGCGCAGATCGGTATGGCTGCCACTTTCGCCGATGAAGGTACTCAGTCCTTCCCGGAACAGCTCGGACTGCGGTGATTTGCAGTGGTTGAGCAGGTGCACCGCGCGCCAGTTTCCATCGGCCTCACGCAACAGGAAGGCCAGGTGGCTATGGCGCAGACCGTACTTGCTCAGGTCCTGGCCACCGCGGGCGATGATCACCACGTCCACGCCGTCCAGCGCGTTGAGTGTTTCCCCGGCGGTCAATGCCACATCGAACATCGCCGCCAACGATTGCGGGGTGGGATGACGCTCCTCGCACTGCGGTTCGGCCTGCGCGGTCAGCGCAGCGCCAAGCAGGGCGCCACACAGCAAAAGCGGGCGCAGGCGTTTGATCTGGGCAGCGAAAGGTACATCCATGTCACGCAGTCTCCGGCGGCACCGGCCGCGGCCGCATCATAGCGCTGTGGGACAGCGTCAGGCCTGAATCCCCAACCGCGCCCGTACTTCATCGGCAACGCGCGTGGTCTCGCGCAGCGGTTCGATGCGGCCCTGCGTCTGCCAATCCAGCCAACGCGGTTGCAACCGGCCCCGTTCGCGCAGCGCGTGCTGGAAGTGCGCCAGCCGCCCCTGCGCTTGGTCGGCCAGTGCCACGGCGACCGGCATGCGCGTCGCGCACGCTTCAGAGAGCAGGTTCACCGAATCCGGCGAGACCACCACACGGTTGGCCCAGCCGAGCAGCCCGGCATAGGGATTCACGCCGTCGCCGCCATCGCCCCAGATCACATTCGGCACATCGGCGAACGCACTGCGCAACGCTCCGACCAAGGCTGGTGGCGTGCGTCGCGAGGTGGTGGCCAACAGGCTGCCTCCCTCTGCGCGTAGTTGTGAGGCGAGCTGCTGGAACACCTGCACCATGTCCGGTTCGTGCCACGGTGCGTGCGGGGTCGGCCCACCCACCAACAGCGCGGTGCGCGGGCCGGGCAGGGCGCTGAACGCTGCGAATGCCGCACGGCCACAAGCCAGCCAGTCATCGTTGACCGGATTGAGACTACCGAGCAGGGTGAGCACGTTGCTGCCGCGCAGCCGGTCATGCTCAGGGACCACCAGCAGGTCCCAGTGGCGCGGGTTGAGGCGAGGGTCGAGGATCTGGACCACCTTGGTGCCACGGCGGCGCAGTTCGCGCAGCGCACCGGCCGCCTGGCGGCCACAGCCAATGGCCAGCTCGGGTACCTCGGCGGCGAGCGTGGCGAAGGCCTCGCCGTAGCCGTTGGCCGCACCCGGTAACCACCGCGGTGCCAGCCAACGCCAGGGCGCACGCGGGGTGAGCACCAGCGGGCGATGCGCCCCCAGCTTCACTGCCGTGGCCAGGGCCACCGCCTGCCGCACATTGCCGGCACGGCCGTCAGTGATCGTCCAGGGTGGACTCCATCGTTTCACGTATGGCATTAATTCGTTTCAGTCAGGCTGGGTGTTGCAACTGTCGCGACACTCTACACTGCCAGCCTTCGCCGTTCGCGCGGTCGCCCTGCCACGGTAGCCGATGCGCGAACGATTCCCCTTATTTCCGGAGGCTTCATGTCCCACGTCCTTGACGATGCTGCGCTCGATCAGTTGTTCCGTACCGCCCGCACCCAGAACGCCTTCCTTGATAAGCCGGTGGAAGACAGCCAGCTGCAGGCGCTGTACGAGCTGCTGAAGTGGGGGCCGACCGCCGCCAACGGCAGCCCGGCGCGCTTCGTGTTCGTGAAATCCCCGGAAGCCAAGGCCAAGCTCGCCCCGGCCCTGTCCGAAGGCAACCACGACAAGACCCTGGCCGCCCCCGTCACGGTGATCGTCGCCTTCGACGAAGACTTCCACGAGAAGCTGCCGTTCCTGTTCCCGCACACCGACGCCAAGGCGTGGTTCGACGGCCCGCGTGAAGGCCGTACCGAAGGCGCATTCCGCAATGGCAGCCTGCAGGGCGCCTACCTGATCCTGGCCGCCCGCGCGCTGGGTCTGGATGCCGGCCCGATGTCCGGCTTCGACAACGCCAAGGTCGACGAAGCCTTCTTCAAGGGCACCGCGATCAAGTCGAATTTCCTCGTCAACCTGGGGTACGGTGACGCCTCGGGCCTGTTCCCGCGGCTGCCTCGCCTGTCCTTCGACGAAGCCGCCCGCATCGCATAAGTGTTACCGCCGGATCGTGGCCCGTCCGTGCGGATGGGCTGCGTGAGCTTTGCTTCTTTTCCCTTCGAAACGAGAGAGACCTGACATGACCGTGACCCGCAAACTGCTGCTGCCGCTCGCCCTGACCCTGGCCATCGCCGCCTGCTCCAAGCCGGCCGACGAAGCCGCTGCTCCGGCCGCTGACGCACCGGCCGCCACCGAAACCGCCGCCCCGGCTGCGGACGCTGCGGCTGCCGCCCCGGCCGCCGAGGCGATCCAGATCGCTTCGGGCACCTACAAGCTCGACCCGACCCACACCGACGTGCTGGTCCAGTGGAGCCACTTCGGCTTCTCCCACCCGACCGCCCACTTCGGCAGCGCCGAAGGCACCCTGGTGTATGACGCGGCCGACGTGACCAAGTCCACCGTGGAAGTGAAGCTGCCGCTGACCGGCCTGAACAGCTTCACCGCCAAGTTTGACGAGCACCTGAAGAGCGCCGATTTCTTCGACGCCGCCAAGTTCCCGGCCGCCACCTTCAAGAGCACCAAGGTGGAAGCCAACGGCACCAACAAGCTGACCGTCACTGGCGATCTGACCATCAAGGACATCACCAAGCCGGTGACCCTGGATGTCACCATCAACGGCGGCGGCGAGCACCCGATGGCCAAGGTGCCGGCAGCGGGCTTCGATGCCACCACCACCATCAAGCGCAGCGATTTCGGCGTCGGCGCGTACGCCCCGAACGTCAGCGATGAAGTGAACATCCGCATCACCACCGAGGCCACGGGCGAAAAGCCGGCGGCCTGAGTTTCTCCTCACTCGTCGTGAGAAGGCAGAAAGCCCGCCAATTGGCGGGCTTTCTTTTAGGGCGAGCCGGCCAGCGGCCGGCACTACCGTTTCGGGTCAACCCGCCGCCACTTGCGCGATTACCTTGCCCAGCCACAGCGTGGTGAAATCGGTCGGCGTGCGCCGTGCCGGGGCGGTCAAGCCGCTCTCCCGCAGGAACGCATGGGTGGCCTGCGCATAGGCCTGGCGGGCCAGCAACGCGGCCTGTTTCACCGAGGCCTGCTGCTTGCGCAGCTGCACGATCTGCAGGCTCGGCTTACCGGGCATCGCGTACTTCTGGTAACGGCGCAGCTCATCGGCGACCAGGTCGATATCGATGTTCGCCTGCACCAGCGCGGCCTGCGCGCGGGCCAGCGGCACCAGGGCGGTGCGCAGCGGGGCGATGTTCTCGCCCACGGAAGGCGCCAGCGCCGCCAGGGCGGCATCCAGCGCGGGATCGGCGCGCTCGGCACGGTCGATCAGATCGGTCAGTGCCGAAAGAGGAGAGGCTTGCATGAAAGGCACCGGCACAAAACGCGATTGTCGCATTCGCGGCCGGTGCCCGTCGCGGGCTCAGTCGTCGTGGTGCTCGCTGCCGTGCGCCTTCCAGTAGCCGGTAGAGCGGATCCAGTCCTTGGGCACGCCCAGGTGACCCTCGATGTACTTGCGCATCATCCGGGCCCGGCGCGATTCGGCCGCGATCCAGTAGAAGGTGTCGCCGTCCGGTTCCTCGAAATCCGTCAGCACGTCTTCCAGCAGGGTGCTGGTGGCGGAATCGAAGCCGTTGCGCTCCAGCCACGAGATACGGATGCGGTCGTCCTCCGGCAGCTCCTGGCGGTCGCCGGATTCGGGGATCTCGATGTAGACATCGGCATTCGCGCCGTCCGGCAGCGTCTCCAGCCAGCGGCCGATGGCCGGCAGCGCGGTTTCATCGCCGATCAGCACATAGGTATCGAAGTCATCGGCGGTCATGTGCGAGCCACGCGGGCCGCCCACGGCGATCGCATCGCCCGGCTGCGCGTTGGCGGCCCAGGTCGAGGCCAGGCCGTCGCCGTGCATGACGAAGTCGAGCGCCAGCTCGTGGGTCTCCAGATCCCACCAGCGCGGGGTGTAATCGCGCGAGGGGGAGGGCGTGTGCCCTTCCGGGTAGCGCGGGCCTTCCGGGGTCATCGTCGGGACCACGAACTGGCCTTCGGCGTTGGGGAAGAACAGCTTGACGTGGTCGTCCGGGGAGGGCGAATCGAAGCCTTCCAGCGCCTGCCCACCAACGATCACCCGGCGCATGCACGGGCTGATCTCTTCGGTGCGCAGCACCTGCAGCGGGCGGAACTTCACGGTATGACGGAGCAGTCGGTTTTCATGCAGAGCCATGGGAATACCTGGATCAGTGCCGCAGCGCGGCGTTGAGAAAGAAGGACCTGGCGGGCGGTGGCTGGCTGGGTCTGAAAAGTAGAAGGGAGGTCAGCGGCCCTGCGCACGGATCCGCGCGGCGGCCTCGCGCAGCGCCTCGGCCACGGCCGCGGCGTTGTCGTCCTGCCAGCGGCCATGGCACAGGCCCAGCGCGTGCTTGAGCTCGCGCAGCGCATCGCGCACGGGCGGCGGCAGGTTGGCCTTGGTGATCGTGCGCGCGCTGTCGCGTACCCGGTGCACTGCGGCATCGACCTCGTCGCGCTGCGCCTCCAGCTCGGTCTGGCCCAGCGCGCTGAGCGCGTAGCGCTTGCGCCCACCGTCCTCGACCGCGCCAACCCAGCCGGCGGCCTCGAACTGCGCCAGCACCGGGTAGATCGAGCCGGCGCTGGGCGTGTAGACCCGCACGAACATGTCGCTGATCAGCTGGATCAGTTCATAGCCGTGGCGCGGCTGGTCGGCGAGCAGGGACAGCACCAGCAGGCGCAGATCACCGCGGCTGAGCGGCCGGGCGGTCAGCGGGCGGGCAGGGCGGTCGAGGTCGCGCGGAGAGGTCATTTCGATATATCGAATGCAGTAGCGTAACGATATATCGAAAACTCCGTTTCGACCAGCGCTCGCGCACGCATGGCAGGAATGCGTTCAGGTCAATTCCTGCTGTGACGGTGCGTGCTTGTGGTGGAACACTGCACAAGGTTGCCGACTCCCAACGGCACCGATGATCCACGCGGATGCGCCCTCGAACGCGGTTGTTTCGCGCGCGATCCGCGCCAATCGCCTGCGCCGCAGCGGCTGCGCTGTCCATCGGTGTCCTGCTGACGCGCCGGTGTCATCGCCGCCGGGCAGGCTGAAATGCAGCGTGGAACCTTCCGGCGCGGCCCTCGCGCTGTCGCCTGCTGTCCTTCCGGACACGCCCCGATGGTTCCATACGCAACCGTAGCGAAGTAAGCAAACCCCTTGGTGCGCTACACTTTGCGGCTAGAAATCTAAAACAGTCGCGCGCGTGCGTGCGGTCATGGGAGCGCAAATGAACTGGTTGAACGAGGTGCTGAACAACGACCCGAATCCTGTGGAAACCCAGGAATGGATCGAGTCGCTGAAGGCCGTTATTGATGTCGAGGGCCCCGAGCGCGCGCATCAGCTGTTGGAAGGCATGGTGGAACTGACCCGTCGTTCGGGTGCTTACCTGCCGTTCTCTCCCACCACCGAGTACGTGAACACCATCGCGCCGACCCTGGAGGCCAAGAGCCCGGGCAACGCCGAACTGGAATGGCGCATTCGTTCCATCATCCGCTGGAACGCGATGGCGACCGTCGTGCGCGCCAACCGCAAGCCGGGCGACCTGGGCGGCCACATCGCCTCCTTCGCCTCCGGCGCCACGCTGTATGACGTGGGCTTCAACCACTTCTGGCGCGCCCCGAGCGAAGACCACCCGGGCGACCTGCTCTTCATCCAGGGCCACAGCGCCCCGGGCATCTATGCGCGTTCCTTCCTGGAAGGCCGCATCGACGAAGCCCAGCTGGACAAGTTCCGCATGGAAGTCGACGGCGGTGGCCTCTCCAGCTACCCGCATCCGTGGCTGATGCCCGATTACTGGCAGACCCCGACCGTGTCGATGGGCCTGGGCCCGCTCGCCGCGATCTACCAGGCGCAGTTCCTGCGTTACCTGGAAAACCGTGGCCTGATCGAGAAGTCCGACCGCAAGGTGTGGTGCTTCATCGGCGACGGCGAGAGCGATGAGCCGGAAACCCTCGGCGCGATCGCGCTGGCCGGCCGCGAGGGCCTGGACAACCTGATCTTCGTGGTCAACTGCAACCTGCAGCGCCTGGACGGCCCGGTGCGTGGCAACGGCAAGATCATCCAGGAACTGGAAGGCGTGTTCCGTGGCGGCGGCTGGAACGTCATCAAGCTGCTGTGGGGCGGTTACTGGGATGCCCTGCTGGCCAAGGACACCAACGGCGTCCTGCGCAAGCTGATGATGGAAACCGTCGACGGCGAATACCAGAACTGCAAGGCCTTCGGCGGCGCGTATACCCGTGAGCATTTCTTCGGCAAGTACCCGGAAACCGCTGCAATGGTCGCAGGCCTGTCCGACGACGATATCTGGCGCCTCAACCGTGGTGGCCACGATCCGCACAAGGTCTACGCCGCCTACCACCAGGCCGTGAACACCAAGGGCATGCCGACCGTGATCCTGGCCAAGACGGTCAAGGGCTACGGCATGGGCAGCGCGGGTGAAGCACTGAACCCGACCCACCAGACCAAGAAGTTGGATG
The DNA here is from genome assembly GCF_056861555.1 of Stenotrophomonas sp. K-6. Taxonomy (NCBI): domain Bacteria; kingdom Pseudomonadati; phylum Pseudomonadota; class Gammaproteobacteria; order Lysobacterales; family Lysobacteraceae; genus Stenotrophomonas; species Stenotrophomonas sp. K-6. The sequence continues at coordinate 74,108 of NZ_JBSPUC010000005.1, forward strand.
ACGATGCCGTTCGCCACTTCCGCGACCGCTTCAACATCCCGGTGACGGATGCACAGCTGGCCGATGGCCAGGTGCCGTTCTACCACCCGGGCCCGGATTCGCCGGAAGTGAAGTACCTGCAGGAACGCCGTGCCGCCCTGGGTGGCTACCTGCCGCAGCGCCGCCGCAAGGCGACCAAGAGCTTCAACGCACCGAAGCTGGAAAGCTACGAGCGCCTGCTCAAGAGCAGCGGCGAGCGCAGCTACTCCACCACCATGGCCTTCGTGCAGAGCCTCAACATCACCCTGCGCGACAAGGAACTGGGCCCGCACATCGTGCCGATCGTGGCCGACGAAGCCCGTACCTTCGGTATGGAAGGCCTGTTCCGCCAGATCGGCATCTACGCCCCGTTCGGCCAGAAGTACAAGCCGGTCGATGCGGACCAGCTGATGTTCTACCGCGAAGACCAGAGCGGCCAGGTGCTGCAGCAGGGCATCAGCGAGCCGGGCGCGATCAGCTCCTGGATGGCCGCCGGTACCAGCTACTCGGTCAGCAACGTGCCGATGCTGCCGTTCTACATCTACTACTCGATGTTCGGCTTCCAGCGCGTGGGCGACATCGCCTGGCAGGCTGCGGACATGCGTACCCGTGGCTTCCTGCTCGGCGGCACCGCCGGCCGCACCACGCTGAACGGTGAAGGCCTGCAGCACGAAGATGGCTTCAGCCATATCGTGGCTGGTGGCATCCCGAACGTGCGCAGCTACGACCCGACCTTCGGCTTCGAAGTGACGGTGATCCTGCAGCACGGCACCAAGGCCATGATGGAAGATCAGATTGATGAGTACTACTACATCACCCTGATGAACGAAAACTACACCCACCCGGAAATGCCGGAGGGCGCGGCCGAAGGCATCGTCAAGGGCATGTACCTGCTCACCGACGCCGGCAAGCCGAAGAAGGGCGAGCTGCGCGTGCAGCTGCTGGGTTCGGGCACCATCCTGCGTGAGGCCATTGCTGCGGCCGAGCTGCTGGACAAGGACTTCGGCGTCACCGCCGATATCTGGAGCTGCCCGAGCATCAACGAACTGCGTCGCGATGGTTTCGATGCCGAGCGCTACAACCGCTTCCACCCGGAAGCCGAACCGCGCAAGGCCTACGTGACCGAGCTGCTGGAAGGCCGCCAGGGCCCGGCGATTGCCGCGACCGACTATGTGCGTGCGTATGCGGACCAGATCCGTGCGTTCGTGCCGATGTCGTACACGGTGCTGGGTACGGACGGCTTTGGTCGCTCGGATACCCGTGCGAACCTGCGTCGCTTCTTCGAGGTTGACCGGTACTACATCGCGCATGCCGCGATTGCGGCGCTGGCTAAGGAAGGGAAGATGAACGGGAAGGATGTGGCCAGGGCGATCAAGCAGTACAAGATTGATCCTGAGAAGGCTAATCCTGTTGGGGTTTGATTGACTGCGCCCAACCAACGATGGGCGTCTCAGCTGACGAGAACGCCGGGGCATATACTGCCTCGGTGTTCCATTAGGGCCTGAGCGTATACGTAGTAAGACGGATGCTCGAAAAGCCGGGAACGTCATTAGAAGTCTCGTACATGACTTAGTGCGGTAGCTGCAGCCAGTTCAGACCGTTCAGAGCTCCAACGACGCGCGTTAGGGTAATTTACGACCGAGCTGCCACTAATCAGGCCCGTGAAAGACAGGTCGTCCACCAACTCTCCTGGTAAATGCCTTTAATAAAGTGGCGGATTGCCCTCTAACTGCACGTGTGGTCCAAGCATAGAAGGACAAGCGGCACGGAAATCGGCAGGCTTGGCTTGATCCCCTCACGGTATGCCTTACACTCGATTTAAGGCAGAGCTGTGGACCCGCGGCAACATGATGGCGCAGCCAGCGCAGCCAGCGCAGCCAGCGCAGCCAGCGCAGCCAGCGCAGCCAGCGCAGCCAGCGCAGGAAGGGGACTCTATTGGAGGCGAAATGTGTGGATCGCTTTTTAAGACAATTGCGCTTGCGGCACTGATCGGGCTGATTGGTGGCTTCTGTGGTGGGGGAGCAGTATGGATCACTCAGGGCCACACGCTGGAAGTCTTACCCGATAGCATTTCATACCCGGATTTGATTGCTGTATTGCTTACTGGAGTTGGTCTGTTGCTCTCCATTATTGGGTTGGCAGTGGCAATCATAGCAATCTACGGTTATCAGCACTTTAAGAAGACTGCGAAGACCGTGGCAACAGATCGAGCCAACGTGATTGCCGTAGAACGGCTGCAGGAGTTCCTCGCAGGAGCCGAAGTGTCAAGCCAGATTCACGCTAGAGTTCGAGAACTGGTTGTCGAGATCATGGAGAACAAGGCGCCCTACGCTGCATGGAGTAGAGAATCTAATGCCGAGGCGGCCAAGTTGGACGAGTTGGATCGGTCTCACGATTGAACCGAATGGTGACTTATGAGTAGTAGCGAGTGGATCTCACTTAGTTCAGAACAAAGGAACCTAATAACACAGGCCCAGCAGGGAGTTCCCGTGAAGATTGGTGCGCTCGCAAAGTCGTTCGGGCTTAATGTACTAACTTCAACACTGCCGGCTGGAATATCCGGGGAAATTCGCCCAGCTGGTAGTACCTATCAGATCAAGGTTAACCGGCACGATTCCCCCGCAAGGCAGCGTTTTACTTTGGCTCATGAGCTTGCCCACTTCCTGCTTCACCGTGCGGAAATCGGTGACGGAATATCTGACGATGTCTTGTATCGATCCTCACTGTCTGACCAAAGAGAAGCTCAAGCTAACCGTCTCGCGGCCGATATTCTGATGCCAATTGAACTCGTCCGAAGCGAAGTCCGGGCAAGGCCAGGTGTGCCGAGAGAAGACTTGGTCGCGGAGCTAGCAGAGCTTTTCTCGGTGTCAACTGTGGCAATGGAGATCAGGCTAGGTTTTCTTTAAGGATAAAGGGAGAGCTCGTGGTAAAGTCAATGTTCGACGAAATCAGGTATGCACCGATCGTAGAGATTCGTCCAGCCGAAATGCTGGCGCTTGAGACGCTTCCGGATAAGGATAAGAATCTGATCGCGCCGATCATGAAACTTCGGCCTTGGATGGCATCGCATGAGCTTGACAAATCGATCGGGCGTATCAAGTCGGCGTTCGGCCCGCGCGGCTGCTTCCTTGCATTGGCCGAATTGGACTTCGATGAGGCAACGCGGCCTGTTCACAGAGATCTGCGTCGTCTAGCCAATCCAAAGAATGGATTTGCCGAATGGTGCGCGTACTTCGAGGATCCTTCCCGTGGTCAGTTCATCCCTTGCGCTCAACTTACGCATCCTGAAGAGTTCATCCCTCAGGTGCAGGAGTTGGCTAAGTTCGGAAGGGGACTGGGGGTAATAGTGGAATCTGGTGCGCTGCCCTTCGCGGAGCTCATTGCAGAGAGATTGGCGCAGGCCAAGATAGGCCCTGACGTGCTCTTTGTGCTCGATCTCGGAAAGCAAAATTCCGGGATGCTTAATTCTGCAACTTCGATCAAAGATAGGCTGATCAATATTTCTAAGATCATTCCTCGGGCTACCCTCTCCGTCTCCGGGTCAACCTTCCCCGATGGCTTTGTGGGGATCAAATCTCAGCAAATTTTTGAGCGGCTCGCGTTCAACTCAATCAAGGGTGCAGTGCGCTTTCCGCTTGTCTATAGCGATCGTGGCAGCGCGAGGGCAGAGCGTCAGATCGGCGGCGGCGGGGCGCCAGCCCCCCGAGTGGACTACGCCGATGACAATTGGTGGTACTTCTATCGCTCCAGCGATGATACGAAGACCAGGCTGCGCCAGTATCAAGAAATGGCAAAAGAGGTCATGAATTCGCCTCAATGGGATCCCGATCTCCGAATCTGGGGCACGCAAATGATCGAACGCACTGCGCTCGGTGAGGAGAACGCTATAACCTCTCCGCCCCGTGCCACAGCTGCCAGAATTAATATCCATCTGCACCGTCAGCTTCATTATGGGGATCCGTCCGGGCTCTACGATACCGAGGATGAGTGGGTTGATTAACTTGTCGATTCCCACTCTTTAAATATACTGGCACGCTCCTGTGCCCGATCGGCAGCCTTCTTTCTCAAAGGCTTGTATACGCTCAGGGTGCCAAGTGATTCTCTGCCAATGGAAGAAATTTCAGAGCTATCCCAGAACTTTCTAGATGTCGTAGAAAATCGATCATAGAAATACTTCCTAAACGCCTCTGCAACTAGGCTGCCCAACATTGCACTCTGCGTGGAATCTTGAATCTTCCTCCGTTGCCGGGCGGGCAAAAGATCAACAAGCCTCTCCGGTACCGAATTTGATCTTGCACGCATTGGTCTGCAAACTCTCTTAACCCTGCCGCGATTCGAAACAGTCCAAAGTTCCACGCCGGTAACGTCAATGTCAATGTTAGCGGCGTGCTTCTCCGCCACCAAAAGAATTGTCAGGTCAAAGTACAGCTTGTAAGCCTTGATTTGCGTGGCAAGTCTTCGCAGAGAGTCACGCTCGCTCTTTATCTCAATGCCGATGAACTTCTTGTCGAGCACAGCAAGGTCTGCTCGAACGCCAGAGTCTGCGAGCCTGTATTCGTTCGCAATGATTGCCTCTGAGGATATTCGGCCCGACCTGTGCAATCGAGCAATCGCAAGGGCCTTCAGGTCTGCCTCAGACAGTGGCGGTACGGTTGAGGAGGTCATCGGACAATTTTAGCCGTAATCGACAAACGAGGCATCGGTGAATCGCCGAGCATCCTATAGGATGAATGCAGCGCATTTGGCTGTGACAAGTCCACTCTAAGTCGAAGTTCGTTGATCATCTCTCGATGCTGCAGCGCGCTTTGGCCCAGGCAGCCTCTGCAGTTCCCCGAAAGCGCTGTGCTGCTGCAAACGAAGAATGAGCCAAATGACCCTGGCGAGCCGTTCGAAGGGAGTATCGATGTGTCTGAGCTTGTGTGGCATTGAGCGGAACGAATGATTGCGGCGGCAGTCGGCGACACTTACCTTTTGAGCAGCCATCTGGCTTGCCTTGCAATTGCATACGTAGAGTTCAGCCAAGGATCGTTGGCGTCGATTTTGGACCGCGATCGTCTCGTGGATTGAGACCGCTGTCCAGCGGCGCCTTAGCTGGGATTCCGGTCAATGTCGTTCCAAGGGGCGCAGGTTGAGCTCTGCCACTTGCACATCGCTCGGTGCCTCTCAGGTTGGCCCATGTCCACCACGAGTCTCTTGGCGGATGGACTTGTCAGCGGCCTTCTAGCCGGCTCTTCGTAGTTGGTGCCAGCAAGCGATGGACAAATGCAAATACGCATGGTGGATGCTTCGACGCCGACGAGATTAAGAGGAAAAAGGGTGTGCACGTCCGCCCGCAGCAAGAGGCCGTTGGATAACAGGTTGGTCTCCTTGCCCATATAACGATGTATATGGGCCGCCTCAAGGACATGGACCACCCCGCAACCGGTCATTGCGCACTTGCTTCCATAGGCGTGCAGAAAGGCCGCCCGAAACTCTCGTTGTCCTCTGCGTTGCACGATAGACCTAAGCGCTCGATCTCTTTGGTCTTCGAGGTTTGCTGGGAAATAGCCGGAATCACTGACAAGCTGACGCTGCTGCTCAAGCTGTCTCACGGTGGCTCGGGAGACGAAAGTACGCGGCTCAACTTCCAGGAGCTTGATGAGTACCGCGGCGACGTTCGCCCCAACGTTTTTTGCAGGCTTTAGGCCCTCAATACACTCCTGTTGGTATTAGGCCAGTACATGGGAGATGTTCTGCATGCGGTACTCCCACGCCTTGGGAGTGCGCACGGACCGCGCGCAGACCTGCTCCGCCTGGTAGCATTCCTGTGCCATAGCCAGCCTTCCCTTGCGCGGTAGTAGCATGGGGCGGCCGTTGTACGACGGCCCCGCGAGCCAGGACACCCCCGTGCCCATTCAAGGAAGCTCGCATGTACCCGCGTACCCTCATCCGTTCTGCTACCCTGGCCCTGGCCATTTCGCTAACGCTTGGCGTGCCCGCCGCCTTCGCTGACGCGCCGGCCACCGCATCCGCCAGCGCCACCGCCCTCCAGCGCAAAGCCGTCGCCCAAGGCCTCTATGAGCTGGCCTTCAGCCCCAAGCAGAACGCCGTCTTCGTCGCCTCCTCGGGCGGTTTCGGTGATGCCGCTGGTCCGTCCCAGGTCCTGCGCCTGAACCCGGAAACCCTGGCCGTCGAAACCGCCATCCCGCTGGAACGCAAGGCTTTCGGCGTGGTGCTGGACGACGCCAACAACCGCCTGTACGTCGGTAACACGGTCGATACGTCGGTCACCGTGGTCGACACCGCTACCAACAAATCGGTCGGCATCGTGCAACTGATGGAAAAGAAGGTCGGCAAGGATGGCAAGGCCGCCTACACCCACGATCTGCGCGAGCTGGTCGTTGATGGCGCCAACAACCGCCTGTACGTCACCGGGCACTCGGGTGAGGGCAGCGTGCTGTTCGTGGTGGACACGCAGTCCCTGAAGGTCATCAACACCATTCCGGGCTTGGGCAATGCCAAGGCACCGGGTCTGGCGCTGGATGGCAAGGCCAAGCGCGTCTACACCTCCAACCTGCTGGCTGAGGTCGTCACTGTCGGCACCGACAGCGACAAGGTCGAGCAGCGCTTCAAGGTCAGTGCCGAGCAGCCTATGAACATCGCGCTGGATCCGGCCGGCAAGCGCCTGTTCGTGACCGACCAGGGCTCGGAGATGATCCGCAAGTACCAGGCCAGCAGCTCGGGCTTCGAATCGAAGCATCCGGGCCAGCGCGTGCTGGTGCTGGACCGCACCACCGGCAAGGAGCTGGCCAGCATCCCGACCGACGCCGGCCCGCTGGGCATTCTGCTGGATGCACCGCGCAAGCGTCTGTACGTGACCAACCGCGATGGCGGTACCGTGACCGCGTACAACAGCGACACCTACAAGCAGGTAGCGACGTACGCGGTGCCGACGCACCCGAACAGCCTGGCCCTGGATGCCAAGAAGAACGTGCTGTACGTGACCGTCAAGAACGGTGACAGCGAGCCGAAGGGCAGCGAAGAGTCTGTTGCTCGGATTGCGCTGTAACCAATGATCGCCAGACGCCGCCCGGTGAGGATTCCACCGGGCGGCTTCTGCGGTTCTTTACCTTCGGACCATTGATTGGCCGATTACCAATCGCACTTCGCTCGGTGGTAAGCCAGCGCGTGCAGGCTTGCACCGTCAACGGCTGCCACTGTCGTCGCCAACGGAATGCCTTCCAGCGATGCATAGGCTGAGCCGCGCAAGCTGGGAGCGATAATGACCGTCCTCGCATCTGGGTCAACGGCAATCAGACGCAGGTCGAACAATGTATGGATGTCAGCCCTGAGCAGTAGCCCATTGCTTACAGCGTTTGTCTCGCCATCCAAGTACGGAAAGATGTGCGCGGCTTCGAGTGCATCCAATACGTCACAGCCGGTGACGGCACAGCGTCCGGCATATGCCTTGATCAAGGCCGCACGAAATGCGGGCTGACCGCGTCGGCGAACAATGCTCGCAAGCACTCGCGTTCGCTGGTCGGAAGCGGTCCCTGGATTGAATGCGCCTTCCGTTTCAGCGTCCTGAGTCACCTGATCCAGAGTGGGCGCGCGGCTCTGCTGTGGGAATGGCCGCACCTCGATCAGCTTGACCAAGCGTGCCGCAACGTCCTGGCCCACGTTTTTGGCTGGTTTAAGACCGTCGATCCATTGCAAGTCGAGCCCATCTAGAACATAGGAAATGTTCTGCATGCGGAACTCCCACGCCTTGGCATTCCTCCCGACCTTCTCAGACAGCTCGCGGTAGGCGTGTGCCTTGACGACGCGGCGGCCATTCAACTCATCGGTCAACATATCGAGGTAAGCATCCACTGCTGCTTCCAGCTCACTGTCTGTCCAGTGCTCCACCATGGCGCAAGCAACTCTAATGCGAATCTTGGATTCGATAGAGCCAGCGTATCGCAATACACTGGGTCAATGAAGAGAGTGGTTGCGATTGTCCAAACAGATAGGGATCGATCCGGCGGCTACTGCGTTGCTAGCTTCCGCCGCACGTAATATCCCCGCCCCTCCCCAAACACCACACTCAGCGCCTCCACCTCCCCGAACGCATCCCGATGGAACTCGATCTCCAGCCCATCGATATCCGGTGACACAAACCGATTCGGCGACACCGGCAGCACGCGCCCATCGCGCTTCGTCCCAGCCACACCCACGCGCACCTCCCCACCAGCCACCTTCACCTCCAACGCCGGGATGTCGAAGATGTCGGCCAACGCACGGCGCTGCGCCATCGGCACGCGCTCGTCCTGCTCGAACACCCCGGCATAGTCCGCATACCGAGGCTCACGAAGGTCCAGTGCAACCGTGCGCACGGCAGGATTCACGCCACGCCCGATCGCATCGGACAGCGCATTGCGGATCTCCGTCGCCAGCGCAGCACCGTTCTCACCGTTGGTAAGAATGACGAAGCCGTCACCCGTCTCCAGATACCCCTCGATCCACGCCCGGTAACTGTCGTTGGAGCCGCCATGGTGGAAGATCCGGTTCTGCCCGGCACCGTCCAGGCGCGGGCCAAGGCCGTGCCAGCTCGGCGAGACCTCGGTCATCATGTCGGTCGCAATGGGCCGCGGCAGGAAATTGCCTTGGCCACGGTAGCTGGCCGTAAGAGCAGCAACGAACGCGGCCAGGTCGTTGGCACTGGTCCACAGGCCGGAGGCGCCTTGTTCCGGGAAGGACTGCCAGCCGCGCGGCAGGGCGGTGAGCTTGCCGTCGCCGTCATGCGCTTTGGCGATGTTGTCGGTGGTGGCCGGTGGATCGGTGAACCGGCTGCGCTGCATGCCCAGTGGCTCGAACACCTGTATGCGTGCGAGCGCGTCCAGCGACTGGCCGGTCACGTCTTCGAGCACGAGTTGTTCGACCATCACGCCGCCACCAGAGTAATCGCCCCGTTCGCCGGGTGTATGGATCAGACGTACGGGTTTGTTCTTGGCCGGAGCGATGCCGTGCAATGTCTGCAGCAAGGTGGGCAACGGTTCGCCGGGCAGGTAGTCGGCGAAGCCGTGCACGCCCAGCCCGGCGGTGTGCGACATCAACATGCGCAGGGTCAGCTGCGGTGCCGGCACCGACGGGGTAGCCGGGATTTTCCAGCTGCGCAGGTAGGTGGCGATGTCCCGGTCCAGCGCGAGGGTGCCGCCGGCGACCAAGCGCAGTGAGGTGGCGGCCGTAACCACCTTGCTGACCGAGCCGACCGAGAACAACGTGTCGGCATTCACGGCAGCTTGCGTGCCCATCGCGCGCTTCCCGTAGCCGACGCTGTGCACGAGCTTGCCATCCCGTAGAACAGCGATGGCCACACCGGGCACATGGTGCTGGGCCATGCGTTGCTGCAGCGACCAGTGCGGCAGCGCGGTATCGGCCGGCACCACGGTGGGGCGCAGGCCGGAGGCGAGCGCCGTGCGGATCGCCGCGTCTTCGCGGTCCGCCGCCGATGCGGGGCCAGCAAGCAGCAGTAGCAGCCCGGCACACAGTGACGCGCGCAGCAGGCCGCTCTGAGCGCGGTTGGATCGCAACAGGGTTGGTGCCTGCGGAGTGGATGCATAAGCCATGCGATACCTCATGAGGGGGCGATGCGCGAAAGACAGGCGTGCGCGTGCACGCCGCAGAGAGGGGCGATACGGTGCAGCGAAAGAGGGCACGGCGTGGCGGGCGATAGCGGCGGAGGCCATCGCACCGATCAGCGTCACCGATGGGGAGCGCAGACGGTCAGCGTCTGACGGCGACCGCACCACGCTGGGCGAGGTAGTCACGGACGCGATCGTTTCTTGCCTGGTTCAGCGGTGAGCGCCACTGCCCGAAATCGGCCACCACGCCCAGGTTGACGTCGGCACCGTGCTCGACCAGATAGGCCACGGTCTCTACATCGCCGGAGCGTGCTGCGTTGATCAGCGGGGTTTCGTCCAAGGCGACGATGCGGTTGACGTCGGCCCCGGCGCCGACCAGGCGCTCGACGACCGGCAGATGACCGCGACGTGCCGCAGCGATCAGCGGATTGCCATCGCCGCGCGAGGCCAGGTCGGGCTGCGCGCCGAGCACGAGCAGGGCGTCGACCATCGCCAGTTCGCCGTGCTTGGCGGCGATGATCAGCGCGGTGCCGTCGCCACTGACCTGCGTGTCCACGGCAACACCCGCCTTGACCAGCTGCTGCACGCGGGAGATGTCGCCGTTGCTGGCCGCGCTGAGCAGCTGCTCGGCGTGCGGCGAGACGGTGCGCGACGTAGTGGCGGCTTCGTTCTCTGCAACGATGATCGCGTTGCCCAACCGCGGCGTAGCGGCCACGGTGACACCAACATGCGCGACCAGCCCAACCGCACACAGCGCGCCCCAGCCGAAGTGGGCTGTCCTGCGCGTCGAGCGCGTGTCCAGGCGGAGCAGCCCATCGATGCGCTGGCTCAAGCCACATCGGGTGGCGGACATGCCGACGGCCAGTGGCGCGCTGCGTCCCCGCTGTGTCATCAGTCCCGCGATACCGGCCAGCAGGGAATTGGCATAGCCGGGGCCACTGCCGGTGCGCAGGGCCGCCTGCTCATCGCACGCCATCTCGCGGGCGAGATCCAGCCGACGGCCCAGCAGGCGCAGGAACGGGCTCCACCAGTACACGGCGAGCAGTGCACGCTGTGCAGCCGCGATCCACAGATCATGCCGACGAACATGCGCGGCTTCATGCAGCAGCAGATCACGCAGCGCGGCCGGGGGCAGGGTGGATGCCATCGTGGTCGGCACCAGAATGCGCGGCGACCACAGGCCAACCACCATCGGGCCCGGAGCGATATCAGATAGTGCAACGCTGGCACCCGCAGGCAGTTCTTCACCCAGCAGTGCTTCGTGCTGGGGCGACTGCCGCGCGCAGCGATGCAGGCGACGCGCTTGCCAGGCGCCTTGACCTAGGCGGCTCAGGCCCCAGAGCGTACCGAGCAACCAGATCACTACGGCGCCTTGCAGCAGCGTCGGCGTGGTGGAGGCGGGGGGTATCTTGGTAATGCTGTCCAGCTTCTGCGCGACAACCTGCACTGGAGCCCCAGTCGCCGAGGGCAGTACGGCCTGCTGCGCGACCTCAACAGTCGTCGGCGCGGTGCGAGGCAGCAGGACCAACAGCGGTGATGCCGCGGCCAGCACAAAGGCCACGCAGAGCGCCCAGGAGCGCGCTTCCGCACTGAGCCGGCTGCGCCCCAGCACCAAGGCCGCAAGTGCGAACAGCAGGGCGCTCTGCCAGAGGTGTTGCACGGCCATCGTCGCCACGGCTTGGGTCCAATGCACGGTCATTTGGGCGTCCTCGAAGGAGATGCGTCGTCCACGCGCTGCTGCAGCGCCTTGAGCTCGTCAGCGTCCATGTCGTGCTCATCGATCAGGTGCTGGGCCAGCACGCTGGGCGAATCGTTGAAGAAGGACTTGAGCAGATTCTCCAGCGCCTGTTTGCGCGCCTCGCTGCGGGTGATCGCGGCGCTGTAGATGAAGGCGCGACCCTCGCTGCGATGGTGGACCAGGCCTTTCTTGTCCAGCACCTTGAACATGGTCAGCACGGTCGTATAGGCGACGGGCTTCTTCTTGGACAGCTCGTCGGCGACCTCGCGCACGGACGCCTCCTTCTTCTTCCAGAGCACCTCCAGAATGCGGCGTTCGGCGTCGGTCAGGGCAGGCGATACGGGGCGGGCCATGGCTATCTACTGGTTCGTTAGTTGATGGCCGCATCGTGCGCCCGACGGATCGGTCGTGTCAACTATGTAATTAGTAATGGCCGGCCTGCATGGCGGACGATGGCGCCGCGCAGGCTACGTCGCCGGCGCTTATCTGTGGATCGTCATAGCCACGCAACAGCGCGCAGCTGGCACAGCACTCGCTCAGCGGCCTCTGCCGCAGGGCAGCACGCAATGCCGCATGGGCTGCAGGATGCGCGCCGAGGCCATGCAACAACAAGGTAAGTGCCAGCCCACAGCAGGTGCCGGACGCGCTCGGTTCCACACGATGCGCAGCCGCTGGCGTGATCTCATGACAGTCCATGTACCGGTTCCCAGCGTCGACGTGCCCCATGGCAACTATCGACCGCAGCCGTCTCAGAGGCTGAGATCGCTGCCGAGTGATGCCAGCATCTCACCGCTGAACGCCCCGGCCGGCATCAGTCAGCCCCGTGCACGTCACGTCAGCGACACCGCGATTTCTTTCACGGCTCACCCAACCCCGTCTCCCTAGGATCGAACCTTCCTTCCCCATCGCTCCAAGGAGTTCCCATGGCTGCTTCCCGCGTTCGCCTGCACGTTGAAGATTCCGGTGGTACCGGCCGCCCGGTCGTCCTGATCCACGGCTGGCCGCTGTCGGCCGAGTCGTGGAAGGCCCAGGTCCCCGCGCTGCGCGAGGCGGGCTACCGCGTGGTGGCCTATGACCGCCGCGGCTTCGGGCGCTCGGACAAGCCGGCCGATGGCTACGAGTACGATACGCTCGCCGATGATCTGGCCGGCGTGATCGAGGATCTGGACCTGAAGGACGCCACCCTGGTCGGCTTCTCGATGGGCGGTGGTGAAGTGGCGCGCTACGTCGCCAAGCACGGCGAGTCGCGCCTGCACAGCGTGGTGTTCGCCTCGGCGGTGCCGCCGTACATGCTCAAGACCAGCGACAACCCCGAGGGCCCGCTGACCCAGGAAAAGGCCGATGAAATGCGCGAAGGCCTGGAGAAGGGCCGCGACACGTTCTTCGATGGCTTCACCAAGGATTTCTTTAGCGCCAACGGCGAGCTCAAGGTCAGCGAGGAAGAGCGCCAGGCCGCTATCAAGCTCTGCCAGCAGTCCGACCAGACCGCCGCGCTGGGCTGCATGAAGGCCTTCGGTACGACCGACTTCCGCAGCGACCTCAAGAAGGTGACGGTGCCGACCTTGGTGCTGCACGGTGACAGCGATGGCACGGTCCCGTTCGAGGGCTCGGGCAAGCGCACTCATGCGGCCATCGCGGGCAGTGAGGTGGTGGTGCTGAAGGACGCGCCGCACGGCTGCAATGCCAGCCATGCCGATGCGTTCAACAAAGCACTGTTGGACTTCCTGAAGAAGTAAGTCGCAGCTCGCTCTTCGCAGTACGCGCCCGGCACGTTGCGATGACGTGTCGGGCGTTCTTGTACGCTGCACCCGCTGAGCGAGAATGCAGCGCCAGTCCACACGAGACCACCCATGCGCCAGTCCCAGACACCGCCCTGGAAGAAGCCCAGTCCCAACGGGAAGAAGAAGTCGCAGCCGCTCTCCGAGGCGCAGAAGGATGCGGCACGTCAGCGTGCCGAGGAAAACGCGCGGCGCTATCCCAATCTGGTCGACAACATGTGGGCGGCCAAACTGCCACGCGGCAGTTGACCGGCCCCTTGCTCAGCGCTTGACCGCGAGCACGCCGTCCATCGCCAGCTCGGCCTTGAAGCCTGCCTTTTCCAGACGCTTGGCGACCTCGCGCGGCACATCGCGGCCGCTGGTGAGTTTGTTCGGCGCACCGGTGTAGTGGAACATCCGGCCGCCCTTGCGGATGACGCGTGCGAGCTGGTCGTAGAACACCTGTGAATACAGTTCGCCGGCGATGCCGAAGCGCGGCGGATCATGCAGGATCGCGTCGACCGAGGCGGTCTCCAGCGCTTCGATCTCCTGCGATACATCCCCCTGGCTCAGCGCCAGCCGGCCGCCGCTGCTTTCCGCGTCCGGATCGGGCGACCACGGATTGAGCGTGCGCAGCCACAGCACATCCGGATTCTTCTCGAACGAGCGAATACGGGTGACCCCACCTTCCAGGCAGCACGCGGCGAAGTAGCCCAGGCCGCCACAGGTATCCAGCACGGTCTTGCCGGCCGGCGCGATCAACGCGACCTTGCGGCGGGCATCCTCGAACGGGGACACCTGCGCGCTGGGCAGCATCTTGATGCCGTCGATCTCGAACGTCGGCGCGTCCCAGTCAGTCGGCACCAGCTTGATCAACGCCGAGCCGAAGCGCGAGATCGCCAGGAATTCTTCGCCGTCCCAGTAGTACAGGGTGCGGTCCTTGGTCTTGCCGGGATAGGCGTAGGTTTCACCCTTCCACTGCCAGTGGTCGGCCGCCAGCGTGGCGGTGCCGGTGGAGCGGCCGAGGTCGAGCGAGCCGGTCCATTCGCCGGTGCCGGCATCGCGGGCGCGGGTCAGGCTCTCGGCGAGCGGGCGGGTCAGCAGGGGGCCGGTGTAATGGGGCACGGGATCTCAGGCCGCGGCGCGAGCGCCAGACGGTATGGCAGTCAGGGGTGGGCATCGTACCTGAGAAGGCCGTGCGGGCCGTCATCCGGCCCCGTGGTGGCGGGAATCCGACCCAGCGATGCGTTGGTGTCCGAGGGGCTCGCAAGGGGTGCGCTGATCGTGGGGGGCGTGTGGGCTTTGGATACTTGGCCCATGTCCTACGACCACATCCTCTGGCCGACCGGCACTGCCTACTTCTTCAGCGCGCACCTGCGCGATCGCAGCAGCAGCCTGCTGGTGGAACAGGCGCAGACCCTGCGCTTGGCGTTCCGGGTGGCACAGCAGGCGCGGCCGTTCCGGATCAACGCGATCGTGGTGCTGCCGGACCATCTGCACGGCGTGTGGACGCTGCCGGAAGGCGATGAGGAAGGCCATCGGCGCTGGGCGCAGATCCAGGCGATCTTCGACCGCCAGTTGCCGATGACGGATCCACGGCTGCAGCTCCGGCGTGATCGCAGCCTGCGTCCGCTCTGGCACAACGGCTTTCGCGAGCATCGGATCGTCGATGCCGAGGACCTGCAGCGGCATGTGGCCTATGTGCACCACAACCCGGTCAAGCATGGCCATGTGAGGGATGCGACGCAATGGCCATACAGTTCGATCCATCGCGGCCGCCGCGAGCCGGGGGAGGGCGCCTGACGTAAGGGGATGGGGGCCTGCCCGCGGAAGCATGCGGCAGGCGGTAGCGGGGGATGGGTGTTGCGGACCGGGCTACGGGTGCGGGCGTGCGGTGGGCCGCAGCCAGCACCCGTGGCCCGGTAGGCGGGCGCGGCGCATCGTGGCGATCAGGGGCACTTCACCGGGAACACCGGCCCGGCGCCGATCAGGACCAGCGCCATGTAGTCGCTGTCCTTGGCTTTGCCCTTGAGCGTGGCACCGGGGTTGAACTTGAAGATGCCGAAGCCGCCACCGGGGCGCACCAGGGCCTTGTTGATCTGGTCGGCATCGTCGCGGAAGAACTGCGCGATCTCGGCGCGGCTGGATTCCTGCAGCGGCGTGGCATCGCGCTGCCATTGCTCATCGCGGTTGAAGGACACGTAGTACTGCCCCTGCTGCTGCTCGATGCGGAATTCCGCCGGCTTGCGCGCGTGGGTGGAGAAGCAGCCGAGCATTGGATCGGAAGAGAACACGCCGGCGCTGTTGTCCTTGCCGCAACCGGTCAGCAGGAGCGGGGACAGGAGAAGCAGGCTGGGCAACAAGCTGGGCAACAAGCGCATGGCGGTTCCTGTCGGCGGATGTTGAGGGCATTGTCCAACACGGCATGAAAAGATCCCGTCTGTGTGCGTCGCGGGCGATGGTGTACGGTGACGCGATTCTCAGGAGACACCCCGTGCTGCCAGATTCCCCGCAGGCACCCCGCTCACCATCGACGGCGCCGATCTCGGCCCAGCGGCTGCCGCTGCTCGGCCTGATCAGCTTCCTCGGCCTCCCCATAGGTGCCTTTGCCGCGCACATCGCCACTGCGGCCAACCACGGTGTCACCGCAGGCGCCAGCACCACCGGTGTCTCGATCGGCGTACTCGCCTCGGCCGCCGTGGGTCTGATCGCCACGGTGGGCTCGCGCGTGCGTCAGGAACGCTGGCCGTGGCTGGGCATCATCGGCGCGGTACTCAGCGCTGCGCCGCTGGTGCTGTTCCTGGTCGGGATGATGTTCAAGCACTGAGCCGCCCGCTCAGTGCCGGTGCCGCCGCCAGGCATTCCACACATGCGTGCTGGCCAACAGCAGGCTGCCGACCACGGTCATCGGGGTCTCGGCCTCATGGCTCGGCCAGCCCACGGCGCCGGCCAGCAGCAACAACAGCCCGGCCAAAGCACCAGTGATCGCCAGCACGGGCAGGCGATGTTGGCGGTGCGCGCGCCACAGCGCGAAGCCGGTCACCGGCGCGGCGATGGCCACGAACAGGGCATGCACCCACTCGGCTTCGGCCCACACGCCCATCAGCGGGAGCATCGCCGCCAGCAGCGGCAGGGCCAGGCAGTGCAGCAGGCATAGGCCGGACAGCGCAATGGCGCCGGCATCCAACAGGGCAGATGATCGCTTCATGGGGCGTAAGGGTCTTGGTTCGTGAGTGTTATATAGTAACATTTCAATTCCCCTCCAGACCTGCTGCGCCATGACTGCCTCTGCTGCCCTTCATGATTCCCGTCTGCCGGTAACGGTGCTGTCCGGCTTCCTCGGTGCCGGCAAGACCGCCCTGCTCAATCAGCTGCTGCGCAACCGCGAGGGCCGCCGGGTGGCGGTGATCGTCAACGACATGAGCGAGATCAATGTCGACGCGCAGCTGGTCCGTGATGGCGGCGCGGCGCTCAGCCGAACCGAGGAGACGCTGGTGGAGTTCAGCAACGGCTGCATCTGCTGCACGCTGCGCGATGACCTGCTGCACGAGGTGCGCAGGCTTGCGGCGGAGGGACGCTATGACTATCTGTTGATCGAGTCGACCGGGATCGCCGAGCCGATGCCGGTCGCGGCAACCTTCTCGGTGCGCGATGAGGCGGGCTTCAGCCTCAGCGACATCGCGCGGCTGGACACGCTGGTGACGGTGGTCGATGGCGCGCAGTTCCTGCACGATTTCGGCTCCAGCGATCGCTTGATCGATCGTGGCCAGCAGGCGGGTGAGGAGGATGACCGTGGCGTGGTGAATCTGCTCGCCGAGCAGATCGAGTTCGCCAACGTGATCGTGGTGAGCAAGTGCGATCTGATCGACGACGACACGCTGCAATCCACGCTGGCCGTGCTGCGCGCGATGAACCGGGACGCGCGGCTGGTGCTGTCCGAGCACGGCAACGTGCCGCTGCACGAGGTGCTTGATACCGGCCGCTACGACTTCGTCAAAGCGCAGTTGGCACCGGGCTGGATGCAGGCACTGCGCGGGCAGCACACACCGGAGACCGAGGAATACGGCATCACCAGTTTCGTCTACCGCTCGCGCCGGCCGTTCCATCCGCAACGCTTTGCGCGCTTGCTGGAGACCGGGCTGGGCAGCGTGATCCGCAGCAAGGGCTTCTTCTGGCTGGCCAACCGCATGGACTCGGTGGGTGAGCTCTCCAGCGTCGGTGCGGCCACGCAGACCTCGGTCGCGGGGGTCTGGTACGCCTCGCGCGAGCGCATGGAAGCGGGCCTGGAGAACACTGTGCCCGAGATGCCACCTACGCGCGTGCCCTACACGGATATCGGCTGGGCCCGCCAACAGGCCGCGTGCTGGACCGCGCCTCTGCCCACCGTGGACCAGGTCGGCGATGCCGGTGAGTACCAGGCGATGCGCCGGCTGTGGCATCCCTGGTGGGGCGACCGCCGCCAGGAACTGGCGGTGATCGGCGTGGCGATGGACGAGCACGCGGTGCGGGCCGAGCTTGATGCCTGCCTGCTCAATGATGAGGAGCTGCGCGCCGGGCCGCTGTTGTGGCAGTTGTTGCCGGATGCGTTCCCGGCGTGGGCGCGCGCATGAGCAAACGGATGCAGGAGTTCAGGTGGTCAGTTGCCTTGCCATGTCCTTGATGACCACTTCGATGATCGTTCGCACCATGCGCATCTCGCCGTACAGCGTCACCCCGGCGACATCCGCCCAGTGAGCGTTTTCCGTTTCGATCTCCGCCTTCACCGCCTCAGCCAACGGAACGACACGGGACACCATCTCGGAAAGGCGCCGCTGCGCCAAGCGCGACGGCAGGCCCAGCTGTACCCCGGCATCGACCAGCAAGGCTGGCGTGATATCGGCGAAACGCTGCACGCCGAGCAGATCCCAAGCAAGCGTAGACGCTTGCGGCCAGCTCGGACTGTCCTCTTTGTAGGCGCGGCTGCGGCCCGCGACGGTGCTGAGCAGATCGTAGTGTGGGGCAAGGTCGGTGCCACCTGTGCCGACGAGAAAGCTCAGGTTCTTCAGATGGGCATCGTCGTTGCCAGTCAACACATTGAACACCAACCAGTCAAACAGTCGCCTGCGCGTGTTAAGTCTCTCGCGGCAGTAGTGGATTGCCGCACCCAACGTCCGAAGGCTTCCCGCACTGTATTTGTCTCCGCGCTGGAGGTTCAACAGTTGGCAGGCGTCGATGGCATGCACGCGGCGTGTGCTGCCGCCGTCCGTGACACGGTCAAACCGTTCGATCAGAAAGACCGGCTCGGGCACATAGCGTCGCTGCACCTCGGGCACCATCAGCCCCATCGCGCGGGCCAGCCGCATGACGAAGTACTCGTTGATGACCGTGTGCGGATAATCAGGGTCGGTACTGTCCGGCTTCAGAACATGGGTGGACGTTTCCGTGCCGACAGGCTGGTACAGCAAGCCTTGGTCTTCGATGACGGCCAATTTGTGTTGTGCGCCGGCCAACGACATTCGCTTTTCCGCGCCGCCGGCCAGTGAGTGGCGCGGCAGGTTCTGGATGCGCTGGGAGAGTTCGGCATCCGGCAATCGCGCCCGGCTCCCTGGCGCCAGGGTTACATGCGGGGGCAGCAGGGTCAGCGCACCCGCGGATTCAGTACCGTAGTGGGTCAGCAGGGCGAAGTCATCGCTGCCGCGGAGTCCAGCGTCCTGCGCCATGCGTGTGCGCTGCTGATCTTCTGGGAGCAGATTGTCGAAGTACCATTGCACGGGGCGCGAAGTACTGCCGTCCAGAAGGGGGCTGTGGCTGCGCGGCAGCCAAGGCGAGAGGTCGAAGCTCTCTGGATGATCACGCCAGGTGGGCGCGTACTCGAACCGCCATAGGTTTCGATGCTCGTGCAAGGTGCCAACGGGCTGGCCATCCAGGGTGGCCAGCAACGCGCGCTCTGGATAGTGCATCCCTTCCAGGAACACGTCACCCAGCGCAGGTTGGGCAGCGTTGATGGATGACGAATTCATCGTTTCGCTCCGCGCATTCTGTCCTGCTCCTGCAGCAGTGCTACGGCCGCGTCGGGCACATCGATCTCCACGCGCAGGCCGAGTTCCGTTAGAACCTGGAACAGCTTCTGCCACTGCACAGTGCCGCCGCCGCGCTCGACCTTGGCAAGGAAGTTCTCGCTGACGCCGATGCCTTCGGCGGTGTCGTCCTGGCGCATTCCCTGGCACTTGCGCGTGGCTCGGACCAAGGGACCGAGTTCTTCATGGTGCTTGAGCGTGACCTTCATGCATTATCCTTACGGACGTGTGGATTCTGCGGCAGTGGTGCGAGAGTACGCCAAAATCCTTTTTGACGTAAGGATTTCAATTAAAGGCGTGTCGACACGAGAATAATCCTCTCGATCATGAGGATTCAAACCAGCCCGTCAGTTGCCACCCGACGCTCGTCGCGCTCAGAACGTCAGTCAATCCCACCGCCTCCAGCAGCGCGGCATCGTGCGACACGATCATCAGCGTGCCGCGGTACTGGCTGAGCATCTGCTCCAGCGCGGTCAGCGAGGGCAGGTCGAGGTGATTGCCGGGTTCGTCTAGCAGCAGCAATTGCGGCGGCGTCTGCGCGTACAGCACGGACGCCAGCGCCGCCTTCAGGCGTTCGCCACCGCTGAGCGTGCCCAACGGCCGCAGGCTGCGCTCGGCATCCAGGCCGAGCAGGGCCAACTGGGTGCGAAGAGTGCCTTCGTCGGCCACCGGATGCGCGCGTTGCAGCAGTGACAGGGCCGAGGCGTCATCGGGCAGCATCGTGAGCGACTGATCGAGCAGGGCGACGCTGGCCGCCACTTCGACGTGCCCCGACACCGGCACCAAGGTGCCGGCCAGCAGCCGCAGGAGGGTGGATTTGCCGCTGCCGTTGCGGCCCTGTACGCCGATCCGCTGGCCGCGCAGCACGGTGAGATCCAGCATGTTCCAAGGCGCCGGCACCCACGGCAGTTCGGCGGCGATGAGCTCGGCCACACGCTGGGGCCCGGGCTCATGGATCACCGGAGCGAGCAGGGCGATCTCGATGTCCTGCTCCACCTCGCCGGCAGCCTCGCGCACGCGCGCGTCCAGTTCGATGCGGCGCTCGTTCTGCTGCGCCTGCCAGCGGCCGGCAGTGTGCTCGCTGCGGTTCTTCATGCCACCGAGCAGGATCGGTGCCTGGTTGGCGGTGCGTGCATCGCGTGTGGCGCGCGCTTGCCGATGCGCCATCTTCTCGCGCTGATCGCGCAGCTCGGTCTGTTGCTGGCGCCGCTCGCGTTTGCGCAGTGTCAGCTGGGCCTGGGCACTGCGCCGCTCGTCCTGTTTCTGTTCGGCGTAGAGAGCGTAGTTGCCGCCGTACTGGCGCAGCCCCCCTGGCGACAGCTCGACGATACGCGCCATGTGCCGCAGCAACGTGCGGTCGTGGCTGATCACGATCAGGCCACCGTGCCAGCGCTGCAGCGCCTCGATCAGGCGTGTGCGGTGGGCGGCGTCGAGGTGGTTGCTGGGTTCATCCAGGATCAGCCCCTCGGCACCGGACAGGAACGCACCGGCCAGTGCGACCTGCATCGCCTGGCCACCGCTGAGCGTGGCGGCGGGCCGCAGGGGATCCAGCGCGGGCAGGCCGAGCAGCTGCCACTGCGCCTGCAACTGCTCGCGGAGGTCCCAGCGCTCACCCACGCGGGTGAAGTCGTCCGGATCCACGCTGCCGGCTTCGATGCGGTGCAGGGCATCGAGCACCGCGCCGACACCGGCCAGATCGGCGATACGGCCTGCGGGTACGCCACTGTGCTGCGTGAGCAGGTGCACCGGGCCGCTGCGCAGGATGCGGCCGGAGCTGGGCGTGAGATCGCCACTGAGCAGGCGCGCGAGCAGGCTTTTGCCCACGCCGTTGCGCCCGACCAGGCCGGTCGGGGTGCCGTCGAACGCGGCGGACAGTTCGGAAAACAGGACCCGGCCGTCGGGCAGAGTCTGCGTCACGCGATCAAGCGTGAGAGCGAATGCGGTCATGCGACCTCCATTGGATGCCAAGGACTCCCCTCCTGCGGAACAGATGGGTGGAGACGGGCCGTCAGACGACGGCGGCATCAATGGCGCATGTAGGCTTACCTCGGCAACAAAGGCGGCTGGCTGCCGCGCGGCCAGTATAAAACCGCGCGACCCCAGGGCGATGAACGCGGCCTGCTCAGCAGTTCACCCCGGTCAGCCGGGCGCTGATGAAATCGATGAAGACCCGCAGCTTGGGCAGCACATGGCGGCCGGAGGGCCACAGCAGGTAGAAGGTGCCGCAGGCATGGATGCGGTCGGCCATCACCCGCTGCAGGCGGCCGTCGGCCAGTGCCTCGCGCACCGAGTGCTCGGGGATGTAGGCGATGCCGCGCCCGGCCAGCGCGAAGGCCAGCCGCGCTTCGATCGTGTTGCTGACCATCGACACCGGCAGTGCGAGCGGCGCGGCGCCCGGCGTCTGCGGCAGTGGCCACGGTTCCAGCTTGCCGCTGCTGGGGAAGCGGTAGTGCAGGCAGTCGTGCTGCAGCAGGTCCTCGGGCACGCGAGGCGTACCGCGGCGGGCCAGATAGTCGGGTGAGGCGACCAGGTAACGCGGAAACACGCCGAGCTGCCGGGCGCTGAGGCGTGAGTCGGTCGGCTCGCTGACCCGCAGCACGGCGTCGAAGCCCTCTTCGATCACATCCACCAGCCGGTCATCGAAATCCAGCTCCAGGCGGATGCCGGGATAGGCGGCCATGAACTCGGTCAGCAGCGGCAGCGAGACGTCGCCGACCAGCGGCAGACTGACCCGCAGCACACCCGTCGGTGCTTCGGTCTGCTGGATCAGCTCATCGCGCGCGGCATCGCGCTCATCGAGGATGCGCCGGCAGCGGACCAGGAAGCGCTCACCCTCGGCGGTGAGGGTGACGCTGCGGGTGCTGCGATGGAACAGCCGCACGCCCAGCGCCTGCTCCAGCCGCGACACGGTCTTGCCGGCGGCCGAGGCGGAGATGCCGAGCATGCGTCCGGTCTCGACGAAGCTGCGGGTATCGGCGACCTGCACGAAGGTCTGCAGGTTGCCGAGGTTGTCCAAGGCTGACATGGGCGGTCGCAGGGGGGAAAGCGGGCACTGTAGCGGTCGGCAGGCCATGAGGGGCGGGAGGCGGAGGCATTGGCCAGAAACACTGCGGTGCGCTGGTACTTGGTTCCGGCCGAAGACCTTGCCGGGAGGGCAATTCCCCGATTGCGGCCTCGTCGGTCCGGAATGTACGGAGCGCTGACCCGCTGTTTCCCCGGCGGCTCAGCGCCTACGGTGGCGCTCCCCCCACTTGCGGCGCCTCCATGTCTTTCTTCCCTGACGTCAGCGGTTCCACTGTCGCGCTGGATGCGATACCCACCCGGGTGCATCCATGAGCGGTCACGCGGTCGATCCCACCGCCGTGCCGCTGCCCAACGCGGCCACTCGATTGCCCTTCGGCGGCCTGCTGGCGCTGGCCTGCGCGGGCTTCATCACCATCCTCACCGAAGCATTGCCGGCCGGCCTGCTGTCACCGATGAGCGCCGATCTCGGTGTCAGCCGCGCACTGGTCGGCCAGCTGGTCACGATCTACGCCTTGGGCTCGCTCGTGGCCGCACTGCCGATGACCGCTTTGACCCGACGCTGGCCACGCCGCCCGCTGCTGCTCACCGCGATCGCCGGCTTCGTGGTGGTCAACACCATCACCGCGATGACGCACCACTACGGCCTGATGCTGGTCGCACGTTTCTGCGCGGGCATCAGCGCGGGTCTGCTGTGGTCGCTGGTGGCGGGCTATGCCAGCCGCATGGTGGTGCCGCAGCTGCAGGGCCGCGCGATCGCCGTGGCGATGGTCGGCACGCCGCTGGCGCTGTCGCTGGGCATTCCGGCCGGTACGCTGTTGGGCCAGACCATCGGTTGGCGCTGGGCGTTCGGGTTGATGTCGCTGCTCAGCGTCGCCCTGCTGGTGTGGGCGCGGCTGGCGCTGCCGCCGTTGCCGGCCCCGGGTGCGGCGGCCCAGCAGCCGTTGGGCAACGTACTGCGTCTGCGCGGCATGCGCACCGCCTTGCTGACGATGTTTCTGTACGTGCTGGCGCACAACGTGCTCTACACCTACATCGAACCGTTTGCGGCGCTGTCCGGCGCGGCGGTGTGGCTGGATCGTCTGCTGCTGGTGTTCGGCGTGGCCGCGCTGGTCGGCATCTGGATCACCGGGCTGCTGGTCGACCGGTGGCTGCGCGCGCTGGTGATCGCCAGCACGGTGGCGTTTGCGTTGTCGGCCGTGGCGTTCGTGCTGTGGCCGGGCTCGCCGTGGGTGCTGGTGATCGGTACGGTGGTGTGGGGCATCTCCTTCGGTGGCGTTCCCACGCTGTTCCAGACCGCCGTGGCGCGCCGTGCCGACGAGGCCGGGGACATCGCGCAGTCCTTCGTGGTGACCGGCTGGAATCTGGCCATCGCGCTGGCAGGCATTCTCGGCGGCGTGATGCTGGAAACCGTCGGTGAGCGCTGGCTGCCAGCGGTCCTGCTGGTGCTGCTGCTGGCCACGTTGATGGTGGTGCTGCGCCAGCCGCGCGCCTGGGCGCCGATCACGCACTGAGCCCAGCCGCCGCACCCGGCAAGGTGGACCGTGATACCCGGCGCTATGCTGGGGCCGGGTATCGCGATGGGAGTGACGGATGCACAAGGGAGTCCTTCGGAGTGGCGTGCTGGCACTGCTGTGCCTGGCCGGTATCGCGCACGCGGCCGAGCCGGAGCGGCGCATCGCGCTGACCATCGACGACCTGCCCTGGCAGCGTCTGGACGAACGCGCCGAGCCCGCGCTTGCCGCCCGCCATGCGCAGTTGATCGCAGCCCTGAGGCGGGCCGACGTGCCGGTGGTGGGCTTCGTCAACGAGGTCAAACTCGAGGTGGATGGACGGGTGCAACCCGCGCGCGTGCAGATGCTGCGCGACTGGCGCGATGCCGGGTTCGAGCTGGGCAACCACACGTTCGGCCATGTCGATCTGCACGCGATCGGGCTGGCCGCCTACGAGCAGGACATCCTGCGCGGTGAGATGACGCTGCGCCCGTTGCTGGCCGAGACCGGGCAGACCCCGCGCTGGTTCCGGCATCCCTATCTGCGTGCCGGGCAGTCCCCGGAAGAACGTGCTGCGCTGGGCGTGTTCCTGCAGCAGCATGGCTACCAGATCGCCCCCGTCACCGTCGACAACAGCGAGTGGATCTGGGCGTTCGCCTACGACCGCGTGCGCGACACCCAGACCGATCCGGTCGCGCGTGAGGCCCGCCTGCGCCAGCTGCGCCGTGGCTATGTGCCCTACATGCTCAACAAGCTGGACTACTACGAGCAGCAGGGGCGGCAGTTGCTGGGCCGGTTGCCTGCACAGGTGTGGCTGATCCACGCCAACGCGCTCAGCGCGGACTGCGTGGAGGAGCTGGTGGCCGCCACGCGCCGCCGCGGCTACCGCTTCATCACGCTGGAGACGGCACTGCAGGATCCGGCCTACCAGCACGCCGACGGCTACAACGGCGCCGGCGGCATCAGCTGGATCCAGCGCTGGGCGATGGCCGAGAACAAACCGAAGGCGTTCTACGCGGGTGAACCGCCGGTGCCAGCGTGGGTGATGACGCTTGCCGGTCTGGAGGCGGAGTAACGCATCGGCTCAGGCCGGCGTATCGTTGTTCGGATTCTGCATGTCTTCCGGCGCCTGCCCGTACTGCTGCTTGCGCTGCTGGTGGAACGCCACGAACTCGTCCGGCGGCAGGGCCTTGGAGAACAGCCAGCCCTGCCCGAATTCCACTTGGCGCGCCTGCAGGTAGGCGAGCTGCGCAGGCGTTTCCACGCCTTCGGCCACAGTGAACAGCCCCAGCGTCTTGGCCATGTCGATGATGTGCGAGGTGACCGGGCTGGTGGCGCTGTCGGTCCCGATCGCATCGATGAACGACTTGTCGATCTTCAACGCATCCAGTGGCAGTTGCTGAAGGTACTGCAGGCTGGAATAGCCAACGCCGAAATCGTCGATTGCCACGCAATGACCGATGCGGCGCGCATTGGCCAGATGGGTACGCGCACGGCGGATGTCGATGAAACCGCGCTCGGTCGCCTCCAGCCAGATCTGCTGCGGATGGATGCCGGTGCCATGCAGCTTGGCGCTGAGCACCTTCAGTGCGCGGCCGCTGCTGACATCCTCGGCGGCCAGGTTGATCGCGATGTGCGCGCTGCGGTCCTGCACCAGCAACGCACGCATGTCGGTGATCACGTGGTCGATGACCTGATCGGTCAGCGCCTCGATCAGCCCCGCTTCTTCAGCCAGCGGAATGAACAGGTCCGGCCGCACCAGGCTGCCGTCGGGACGGCGCCAGCGCACCAGCGATTCGGCGCCCACGCAGATGCCTGTGTCCAGCTCGATGATCGGCTGGTAGTGCATGAAGAACTCACGCTTGCGGACGGCAGTGGCCAGCTCACCGCGCAGCGACAGCCGTCGCCGCGACAGCCACACCACGCCACCGATCGCCGCCAGCGCGCCGATCACCCCGAGCGGGATGAACTGGCCGATCTGGTGGCGGAACGCAGCTACGAGGTCGGTGCGCGGGGCGGTGGCGACGGCCAGCCACTCCTGGTCCTGCGCGGTGGCGTACAGCGTCTGCCCTTCAGTACCGCTCGCCGGCTCACGCAGCAGCCGCTGCAGCAAGGCCTGGTCCTGGATGTCCTGCTGGGCGATCAGCCGCCCGTCGGGACTGGCGACGGCCAGCCGCACGTTGGGATCGACGATCACATCGATCAACCGGGCCGGGTCCATCAGGATGTCGTAGTGGCCATAGCTGAGCGCCATCAATGGCTGCTGCGGGGTGCCGGCCAGCGGACGGATGTCCAGCGTGATGCCGGCGCCCTCGGCGGTGACATAGGCAGGCGCGGGCTGCACGATTCCGGCGTCCATCGGGCCCCACGAGGTGCAGGCCAGCCGTCCGTCCTCGAAGTAGCCGATCTGCTCGGCCGAGTGGGTGCGCATCACCAGCCCGCGCATCAGCTGCAGGTGCGCGGGCGAGCAGGGCGCCAGGGTGCTGCGGTTGAGCTCGCGCAGGGTGTTCAGCGCGCCCTCGTAGGCGCGGTGTGCGCGCTGCAGGGTGCGCTCGGCGGTGGTCTGCAGCCGCACCTGCTCGGACTCGCTGGCGCGGCTCCAGGTGAAATAGAACACGGTGGCGATCGGCACGAGGGCGCCGAGCAGGGCCAGCAGGATGGTGACGGCGATGATCCTGGCGCGGTTCAAGCAGGTCTCGATGCCTCGTCGAAAGGGGGTTCCATGGCAGCCCGGCGGGCCAGGGCGGTCGCGGCCCCGAGCCGCTATATGACCACCAGTGCGTGAGGATTGAAACAGCGCAGACGTGGAAGGGCCATGATGTGCAGGAGGCCACCCCGCCAAGGTGTTGATTCCGACAGTGACGGGCGAACCATGGCGTCAGCCGGCCCGGCGGCCCGGTATTCACCTTCGGTTCGCGGCCCCGGCCGGATGATCGCGCCGCACCCTTCCGTGCCCCGATCCGAGCCCGATGAATCCCACCCTGCCTGCCGCGTTGGCCCTGTTGTCGTTGCTGCTGCCCGGACTGGCGTCGGCGCGCACGGTCTACCGCTGCGTGCAGAGCAACACGGTCAGCCTGGCCACTGCACCGGAGCCAGGCTCCAAGTGCACCCCGCAGCAGATCGACGACAACGCCGTGCAGACCCCCAACCTGTGGGGCAACATGGGCATCTTCAGCGGCACCCTGTACGAGCGCGAGCAGGACGGTGCCCTCGTCTACTCGACGCGCAACCTGCCCGGCTCGCGGGTGTTCCTGAAATTCACCGTTGCCACCCCACCGGGTGAGCCGGCGCACGAAGGCCTCGGCAAGGTCGGCACGCCGCAGTTGAACCGGCACGCCAAGCAGTTCAAGGCGGCGGCCAAGGCGACCGGTGTGGACGATGCCTGGCTGCGCGCGATCGCCCATGCCGAGAGCAATTTCGATGCCGGTGCGATCTCGCCCAAAGGCGCGCAGGGCGTGATGCAGCTGATGCCCGATACCGCCACCGAGTACGGCGTGGCCGATCCGCTATCGGCCGAGCAGTCGATCAGCGGCGGCGCGCGTTACATGAAGGCGCTGCTGCGTCGCTACAAGGGCGACCGTGTGCTGGCCGCCGCGGCCTACAACGCCGGCATCGGTGCGGTGACGCGCTACAAGGGCGTGCCGCCCTATGCCGAGACGCTGGCCTACGTGGAGAAGGTCAGCGCGTTGTACGTGCGCTATCGCGAGGCGATGGGGTTCAAGGTGGAGACGCCGGCGAAGTAGGGCTGCGTTTCAGCGTGAGCATCCTGCGCCGAGCAACGCGTGCTGCTCGCTGCGGCCGACGGCGTTCAGAGCGGTCTGCACGTCCGCGCGTTCGACCCACAGGGTTTGCAGATGCGCACGCAGCCCTTATCGTCGTGCCCTTCGAACGACAAGGATGGCAATGGGACGCAACGCTTGGGCAGGGATGATCGCCGCACCCACCGCTGCGTTGCTGGCATGGACGTTCCTGCGCGTGCCATCGCCGCCCCTGCCGCCGCCCGGACCGATACCCACCGTGCTGGGCTGGTCACCGCGCATCGACAGCGTCGCCGGCGACGGCGTGGGCGGCAGCACGGAAGGCCCCGCCGCCCAGGCGCGCTTTGCCGATCCGTACGGCTTGGCCGTGGACGCGCACGGCGTGGTCTATATCGCCGATGCCGGCGACAACAACCGCATCCGCCGCCTGCACCCCGATGGTCGCGTGGACACGCTGGCCGGGCAGGGCGAGGGTTGGCGCGATGGCGCTGCCTTGCAGGCGCAGTTCAACACGCCTTCCGGGATCGCGCTGGATGCCAGCGGCAACGTCTTCGTCGCCGATACCGGCAACCACGTGATCCGCCGCATCGCGGTGGACGGCACCGTGAGCACACTGGCCGGTGATGGCCAGCGGGGCTTCATCGATGGGCCAGCCGCGCAGGCGCGCTTCGATGGCCCGATGGGCGTGGCGGTGGACGCGGGCGGCCGCGTATACGTGGCCGATACCTACAACGACCGCATCCGCGTCATCGAGCCCGATGGGCGGGTGCATACCGTAGCGGGCGGCGAACGCCCGGGCATGATCGATGGCTTGGGGGCGGCCACCCGCCTGGATACGCCGGTCGCGCTGGCACTGGATCCGCAGGGAAATCTGCTGATCGCCGACCTGTTCAACAACGCGATCCGCCAGCTTGCGCCAGATGGCACGCTGAGCACCCGCGTCGCCGATGGCGGCCTGCTCAGTGGTCCGCTGTCGTTGGCGGTGACCCTCGATGGGGTGATCTACGCCAGCGACATCAACGGCAAAGTGGTGCAGATCTCGGCGCAGGGTCATCAGCTGGCCTTGGCCGGCGTACCGCCGCAGCCGCGCTTCGCCCGGCCCACCGCGCTCGCGCTGGATGCCGAGGGTGGGCTGTACCTGGCCGATGCCGCGTCCTACCGTGTGCACCGGCTGCGCGCGCTGGCAGTGGGCGACACTGCGCCGCCGGCACTGATCGGCCCGGCGCCGGACGCACCGTTGCCCAACACCGCTGGCCGCTGGCCGTTGGCCCCGCAGGATGGCTGGCATGAGGTGGTCGGCACGTTGGGCGAGGTGCGCGGCGACTTCAAGGGCGAGAGCCGTCATCACCTGCATGGCGGCTTCGATATCCGCGGTGATGTCGGCCAGCCGGTGCTGGCGATTGCCGACGGCAAGGTCGATACGCCGTTCGCGGCTTGGTCGGTGGGTGGCCAGGCCGAAGGTCTGTCGCTGGGGCGGCTCAAGTACATCCACATGAAGGTCGGCCGTGATCCGCGTGACCAGCCGTTCGATGCGCGCTGGCAACAGGTGTTCGATGAGGAGGGCAAGCTCGAGCGCATCCGCGTGCGTCGTGGCACGCGCTTCGCTGCGGGCGAGTCGCTGGGCAGCATCAACCGCATGGCGCATGTACACCTGAGCGTGGGCGCCAGCGGCTTCGAACGCAACGCGGTGGCGCTGGGCTTCACCGGGTATGCCGATGCCTTTGCGCCGCGCATCACCGAGGTGGCGGTTCTGGACGACCGGGACCAGCCGATCAGGGCCGGGGCCGACGGCCGCGTGGCGATTCCCCGCCAGGGCCCGGGCGTGCAGATCGTGGTGGAGGCATGGGACCAGGTCGACCGCAATCTGCCGCGGCGGCGGCTGGGGCTGTACCAGGTGGGTTATCAGGTCCTGGATGCGCAGGGCCAGCCGCTGACGGGGTACGAGCAGCCGCGCTTCAACATCGTGTTCAACCGGATGCCGCGCGAGGACAGCGCCACCCGCGTGGCCTACGCACCGGACAGCGGCATCACCGTGCATGGCAGTGCGGTCACGCGGTTCCGCTATCTGGTCACCAACATCGTGCGCGATGGGCTGGTCGAAACCGGGCGCTGGCAGCCCGATGCGTTGCCAGCCGGCGACTACATCCTGCGTGGCAGTGCGCGCGACTACAGCGGCAACGAAGCGATCGGCCCGCGCGATCTGAAGGTCACGCTGCTGCCCTGAGCGGGATCAGGCGCCGACGCGCACACGCTCGGCGTCCATGTCGGCCAGCGGCCGCACCTCGATGCTGCCGAAACGCGACCACGGGAACTGCTGGGCGATACGCATCGCCTCGGCGTGGTCCGGCGCGTTGATCAGATTGAAGCCGGCCAGCAGCTCGTGGGTCTCGGCAAACGGGCCATCGGTGATCCGGGTCTGTCCCTGACGCACGCGCACCGTGCGTGCGCTGTCCACGGGTTCGAGTTTCTGCGCCAGCACGAGGGTGCCCTCGGCCTGCAGCCTGTCCGCGTGCTGCAGGCAGTCGTGCATCAGGCGGTCGTACTCGTCGCTTGGCAGGGCCTGCAGCAGACCCTCGTCGATATAGATCAGCAGAAGAAATTGCATGGGCGGACCAGGAGGGGCTGGGAAGCCGCATCATGCCCCAGCTCCCGCAGGCAGGGTGTTGCAGCGCCGCAGGAACGGCCTGTTCAGCCACGGCGAAAATAATCTTTCCGGGGGTGTCGATTTCCGTCCCGTTGGCACGTTGTATCCAGTGAACGGCCCGGGTGACGGGCTGGCACACAGGAGTACCCCGTGAAAGTCATGGTTCTGGTCAAGGCAACCGCGGCCACCGAGGCCGGTCAACTGCCCACCGAGCAGGAGATCCGCGCCATGGGCGCCTACAACGAGCAGCTGGTCCAGGCCGGAATCATGCTGGCCGGCGAGGGCCTGCACCCGACCTCGCGTGCCCGCCGGGTGGCCTTCGGCAGCGAGCCGCCCCGTGTGATCGACGGGCCGTTCGCCGAAACCCGCGAGCTGGTCTGCGGGTTCTGGCTCTGGCAGGTCCGTTCGCTGGACGAGGCCACCGAATGGCTCAAACGCGCGCCGTTCGCCGCCGGCGATGTGGTGGAACTGCGCCCGATTCTCAGTGCCGAGGATTTCGGCGCGGCCTTCACCCCGGAGTTGCAAGCGCAGGAACAGCGTCTGCGCGACCAGATCGGCATCGACGATTGACCCATCCCACATCCCTGGAGCATTCCCATGAAACTGATTCCGTTCCTTGGCTTCAACGGCAAGACCCATGAGGCGATGGCCTTTTATGCGCAGGTGCTGGGCGGCAAGGTCACCGCGGAAACGAAGTACCGCGACATGCCACCGATGGAAAGCCAGGAAGGCTGTGGCGAGATGCCGCCGGAGACCCTGGACCACGTCGCGCACAGCCAGCTGGAGGTGGGGGCGGCGATCCTGATGGCCGCCGACGGTCCCTCATCGGACGGGCAGGGCAGCACCACGATCAACATCGAGGTCGACTCGATCGAGGAAGCCGAGCGCGTCTTCAGCGCGCTGGCCGACGGCGGTGAGATCAAGATGCCGATCACCGAAACCTTCTGGGCCCATCGCTGGGGCTTTCTGATCGACCGCTATGGCAAGCCGTGGATGGTCAACTGCATGAAGCAGTTCTGAGCCCGGACGGGCGCGATGGCACCCCGCCGGGCCGCTTGTACCTGCGTCGCGCCGGTGGTCTGATCGGCCGCATGGACACGGCACTGACGCAACGACTGGAGACGATCTGGCGCATGGAGTCGCCAGTGCTGACCGCCCGCCTGACCCGCCTGCTCGGCGGCGATGTCGGCCGTGCCGAAGAGCTGGTCCAGGACACCTGGCTGGCCGCGCTGGAGCGCTGGCCCAGCCAGGGTGTGCCGGACAATCCCGGAGCGTGGCTGATGACCACTGCGCGCAACCGCGCCATCGATGTGCTGCGCCAGCACCAGCGCGTCGCCGGCCAGCATGCACAGTACGGCAGCGAGCTGGAGCCGCTGCCATTGCCGCCGCCGGATGACAGCGACGCGCTGGAAGACGATATCGGCGATGACCTGCTGCGGTTGATGTTCGTCGCCTGCCATCCGGTGCTGGCTGCCGATGCGCGCGTGGCATTGACGCTGCGGCTGCTCGGAGGGCTCACCACCGATGAGATCGCGCGCGCCTTCCTCGCGCCGGAGCCGACCATCGCCCAGCGCATCGTGCGTGCCAAGCGCATGCTGGCGCAGAAGCAGGTGCCGTTCGACGTGCCACGCCACGCTGCATTGCCGGAGCGCCTGGCCTCGGTGCTGGAGGTGGTCTACCTGATTTTCAACGAGGGCTATGCGGCCAGTGCCGGCGATGACTGGATGCGCCCGGCCTTGTGCGACGAAGCGCTGCGGCTGGGGCGCGTGCTGGCCAGCCGGCTGCCGACCTGGCCGCAGGTGCAGGGCCTGCTCGCGTTGATGGAGCTGCAGGCATCTCGCACCGCCGCGCGGACGGATGCGACCGGCACACCGATCCTGCTGCCCGACCAGGACCGCACGTGCTGGGACTGGCTGCAGATCGCCCGTGGGCAGTCGGCGCTGCAGCAGGCGGTGGCGCTGGGAGGAGGCGACGATCCGTATGTATTGCAGGCGGCCATCGCGGAGTGCCACGCGCGGGCGCGCGTTCCTGAAGACACCGACTGGGCACGGATGACCGCGCTTTACGCACGGCTGGCGCAGGTGCAGCCCTCGCCGGTGGTGGACCTCAATCATGCGGTTGCCGTGTCGCGGGCGGAAGGGGCGGCGGCGGCCTGGCCGCTGGTTGAGAGGCTCAGCGCTGATCCGCGCCTGCGCGACTATGCCCCGCTGGCCGCAGTGCAGGGCGACCTGCTGGCCCAGCTGGGCCGTGCGGCCGACGCACGGGCGGCGTTCGAGCGGGCAGCAGCGCTGACCGCCAACGGCCGCGAACGCGCGCTGTTGCAGGCCCGCGCGGAGGCTCTGGCACAAGGCTGACGCAATCTCATCTTGTCGGTCTGCATGGTTGCGGCTATCGTTGCGCCCTTCACAAGCATGACTGGGGCTGACCCCCGGTCAGCAACCACAGGGACAAAGGCTGATGCCGTCAGGGAAGAAACCGCTACGCGCGATGCGCGCGTGGATGCTGCTGTGCGTGTTCCTCATCACCCCGTTCGCGCATGCGGCCGACAAGGCGCAGCAGGCGTACTGGGCTGGCTTCGCCTATACCGGCGAGCAGGCTGCCCGCAGCAAGGTGGCGCCGCATAGCACCCGGGTCATCGACCAACGCGGCGCCGAGGCATTGAACCAGCAGCTCGCCGGTGCCCTGCGCCGCCAGCCGCCCGCCCACCTGCAGCTGATCAGCGACCAGCTTGCCAAGCTGGATGGCACCACCAGCGCCACCGTGCTCGCCGCGGCGCTGGACCGTGAACTGGTCTCGGTCGAACCGATCGGCGACCAGTACAAGGTGCTGGTGGAGGTGGCACTGCAGGCGCTGTTCTTCGATTTCCGCGAGCGCCAGGTCATCGCCTCCTACCCGATGACGCTGCAGCGTATCGACCTGCAGGACGACCGCCCGTCCGAAGGGGATCTCGACGCGATCATCGCCGATCTGCTCTATGGCACTGCCGCCACCGCACTGCCGCAGGTGCTCGCACAGACCCTGGCCAACGCGCAGCTTCCCAACGCCTCGATGCGGCGGCTGCAGGTGGGTGGGGTGACCTTGTCCGATGCAGCCCGGGCCAAGCTGCCCGACCCTGCGATGGAAGGCACGCTGCGCGCCACGCTGGCCCATGAGCTGTCCAAGACGCTGTCATCCAATACCGGCATCGGCCTGTTGCCACCGGCCACCGGGGAAGCGATCGGCGGTGCGATGGCCGCGCGCTTTGCCGACGGAAAGGTGTATCAGCTCAAGATTCCCGAGCCCGATTACGTGGTCACGCTGACGCTCGATGCGATGAAGAGCGGCGTCGTCAATGAAACCGCCGCCATGAAGACGATGCTGTTCGGCGCGTTCTTCCAGGTAAAGGTGACCGAGCCGTTCTCCGGCAAGGTGTATTTCGACCAGCCCCTGCGCAAGGGTGCCACCAAGGTGGTGCCGGTCACGCAGTGGCGGGTGGACCAGTGGTCGGCCAACTACGAAACCGTGTTGGCCGGCTTTGATGCGTTCGCTGGCGCTGCTGCCAAACGGGCGGATTCGCGCGCCTGGCTGGATGAGCAGAAGCCGGGCGGACGCCCCCTGCAACAACAGATCCAGGCCCTCCAGGAGTTGATCAAGTCATGTCGTTGATTCGTGCTGTACTGCTGATTCTCATTGCACTGATGGTCACCGCGCCGGTCGCGGCGCAGACCGCCAGTTCCCGCGGCATGGGCTCGGCCAGCTATGGTCTGCGCCTGAGCGCCGATACCCGTGCCCAGGCCCTGAACAAGGCCAAGGTCAACGCGCTGGAGGCCTACATCGCCGAATCCGGCGCGGCCAAGCTGCGCCTGTTCGAGTCCCGCCGCCCGGAGTTCATCGGCGAGATCGACCGCTTCGTGCTCTCCACCGTGACCCTGTCGGAGAACGAAGACAAGAAAGCCAAAACGTACACGATCAGCGTTCGCGCCGAGATCAATACCACGCTGCTGCAGACCAAGCTGGATGCCGGCTCTGCCGTAGCCGGCGCACGCAGCAATGAGCGCTCGCTGCTGACCTTCCTGTTCATGGCGCGCTCGCAGGACACCGTGCAGTCGTTCCAGGACAAGGAATACCGCCGCGTGGACGCCAGCCGCAGCTACGACGAGAACACCCGCGAGGGCGACTCGTTCCGCGGCAACTCGGTCAGCACCAATGGCAGCGTGAACCAGAACGCCTCGGTGTCGGTGACCAGCGGTGGCAGCACCACCGCGCGCAGCGACACCATCAGCTGGAAGGTGGCCAACGCCGCCGAGGTCAACACCGCGATGACCGGTGCCTTCAGCAGCGCCGGCTATGAAGTGGTTGAAGCCGAGTACGTGGAAGGCGAAAGCCGCGGCCTGCTCAGCATCGAACGCATCCGCAAGGACTTCAGCACTGGCAATGATCTGTCCGCTGCGACCCTGCGCGATACCGCCAACGGGATCCGCGCTGCGAACATTCCGTACATCGCTGTGGGCACGCTCGACATCGGCATGCGCGATCGCGATCCGGCCTCGGGCAATACCCGCGTGTACGTCACGGTGACCGGCAAAGTGCTGGACGTGACCGGCCGCTTCCCGCGCACCGTCTCTTCGGTCGGCCCGGTGCAGTACGCCGGCCTGGGCCCGAACGAAACCGTCGCCCGTACCAATGCGCTGCGCGAAGCCGCCGAACAGGCCGCGCAGCAGATGATCAACGAGCTGAACGTCAAAGCCGTTCGCTGAAGCCCTTCGGCGCATTACGGTGCGCCGCCACACAGACACTCTTCTCCTCCTCAGGACTATTCCCATGATCCGTAACACCGTCATCGCACTGGCCATCGCCGCTTCCTTCGCCGCCCCGGCGCACGCCCAGCTGGGCAAGCTGAAGGGCCTGGTCGGCGGCGCGACCGCTACCGAAGCCAGCGCCGCCGGCGCGCCGGATGAAGCCGCGCAGGACGCCCTGGTCCGTCGTTTCGTCGCCTCGCAGTCGCATTCGCTGGCTGCCCAGACCTCCTTCGCCAAGGCCTTTGGCCTGGCCGAACAGGTGCAGCTGCTGGAAGCCGAGCGCCAGGCGCTGTCCTCCGGTGCAGTGGACGTGAGCAAGATGAAGAAGTCGGTCTCGGTCAGCGAAGCCGCCCAGGCGGCCATCGATGAGCGCGTTGCCGCACAGCCCGAACTCAGTGCCGAATCCAAGCAGTACTACACCGACGGCCTGGTCTCGCTGCTCGCCTCCGCTGCCGAAGGCCAGAAGCTGAGTGGCGAAGCCAACAACTTCGCCAGCGGCATGAAGAACCTGGGTCCCGCGCAGCTGGCCACCGTCGGCCGCAAGCTGGTCGCCGGTGCCTGGGTCGCCAAGGAATCGCCGGGCTACCTGAAGGGCCTGTACGACACCTCCAAGTCGGCGCTGACGTTCGCCCGCGCCAGCAAGATCAAGGTGCCGGGCAATGCCGATTCGATGCTTGACGGCCTGAACTGATCCCGGACGGCCACGCATGCAGATCTCTACCCGACTGCTGAGCCTGGCCATCGCCGCTACCCTGCTTGCCGCGTGCGGCAAGCAGGAAGCGCCGGTGGACGAGGTTGCCAGCAAGACTGAATCCAAGGTGCTGCCGTCTGCGGATGCCGACGCTGAACCGCTGCGCGGTACGCCCGATTTCGGCGGCACCACCCAGGTAGCGCGGGAAGCCGATGGTATCGGCAGCACGCCGGAACTGGCGGTGCTGGCCGCGCTGCAGTCGGCCGTGGCGCAGGTCAATGGCGTCCGTGTCGCCAGCCAGATGCAGACGCTCCGTGCGGGTCTGGATGTCGATGTCGACGGTCACCACGCCGGCAGCCTCCAGGCCAATGCCTTCGCCCAGCAGGCGATCGCGGCGTCGCAGGGGGCCGTGCTGGGCTACGAGATCCTCTCGCAGGAGGAGATCCGCCAACTTGATGAAGAAGTGATTGAACGCGTGCGGGCCAGCGATGCCGGCTTCACGTACGCCGCCTCGGCGTCGGCCAGTGGCTCGGCACAGGCGCAGGCCGACGCGCGTGGACAGGGCGGTTCGGCTTCCGCCAGCGTCAAGGAAAGCTACAGGGAAAGCGCGAAGGTCGATGCCAAGCGTGGGGCGAGTTCGTACGAGTCCGACGTCAGCCATCGCACCATGCGCAGCTACTGGAAGGTCCGCATCCGTGCCGACATCGCCAAGTACCGCGCGCCGGACGAGCAGGGGCGGCCGAAGATCGTCGTAGCCCTGCCGCACGTGCGGTCGGGTACCTATGCCGTCGGCGATGGCCGGGTAAGCAGCGGAGAGGTGGCGCGTGCCATCCGCGCCCGCCTGTCCGACACGCTGACCCAGACCAAACGTTTCATCGTGCTCGACCGTGAGTTCGGCGATGAAATGCAGGCCGAGATCGATCACATCAACAGCGGCAACGTGCGCCTGCAGGACACCGCACGCCTTGGCCAGCAGCTGGCGACAGATCTGATCCTGATCCCGAGCATCGAGCGTTTCGAGTACCCGCGCAGCGTGCGTCAGCTGCGCATGTCCGACCGCCAGGTGAGTTCGTACTCCGGCGGTGGCCGCATCACCCTGCGGTTGATCAACGCGGCCACCGGTGAAGTAGTGATGTCCGACAGCTTCGATCACCAGCTGGCGTCGACCGGCCCGAGCACGCTGCCGCGCGTGGTGGACGGCAAGGGCATGGCGGCCACCATGATGGATTCGCTGTCCGGCCAGATCGGGACCGCGATCATCACCGAGATTTTCCCGGTCTCGGTCGTATCGTTGAGCGGTGACCAGGTGGTGCTGAGCCAGGGCGGTGACGCGCTGCAGGTCGGCCAGCGCTGGCAGGCGGTGGTGCTGGGCGAGGCCCTGAAGGACCCGCAGACCGGCCGCTCGCTGGGGCGCAATGAGACCCCGTGCTGCACGATCCGCATCGATCGCGTGGCGGCGCAGACCTCCTACGGGACGCTCGAAGAAGGTGCGGATCTTGGTGCCGCAGGGTTCCGCCCCGGGGCGATTGAACTGCGCACCCAATTGGGTGCGGTGAAGCCAGCCACGACCGCTGCGGCGGCATCGGGCAGCGGCAAGGCCCCGGTCCGTGCCGCCAAGCCTGCGGCGGCGGCCAAGCCGGCGGCGCCGGCAGACGATCCGAACTGGTGACACGACGGCGCCGGGCTCTGTCCCGGCGCCTGTCCCGGCGCGGCTTCGCCTACACTCTGGGTCCAGGTTTGGTCCCGTTGTGGAGAGAGCGATGAAGCGAGTAGTACTGAGCGTGCTGGCCCTGTCGGTGTCCGGCGCCCTGATGGCGGCAACGCCCAAATTCGATGGCGCGCGAATCTCCGCCGACGTCAAGGAACTGGCCTCCGATGCTTACGAAGGCCGCTCGCCGGCCACGGCCGGTGAGGAAAAGACCATCGCCTTCCTGAGCAAGCAGTTCGCAGCAGCGGGCCTGCAGCCGGGCGGCGACCTCAAGGACGGCAAGCGCCTGTGGACCCAGGCCGTGCCGCTGCTCAAGGGGGACATCGTGGGCACCCCGAGCCTCTCACTGAGCAGCAAGGGCACGCCGCAGACGCTGAGTCAGGGCAAGGAAATCGCCGTGCGCGCCGCCATGAACGGTGCCAGCGAATTAGATATCAAAAACGCGCCGCTGGTCTTCCTCGGCTACGGCGTCAAAGCGGGCGAGCGCAACTGGGACGACTTCAAGGGCGTGGACCTGAAGGGCAAGATCGCGGTCGTGCTGATCAACGATCCGGACTTCGAAACCGGCCAGGGCGACTTCGACGGCAAGGGCATGACCTACTACGGTCGCTGGACCTACAAGTACGAAGAAGGCGCGCGCCAGGGGGCGCTCGGCGTGCTGATCGTGCATGAGACGGCACCGGCCTCGTATGGCTGGGCCACCGTGGCCGGTTCCAACACCAACACCATGTTCGACGTGGTCCGCGACAACCCGGCCGAAGCGCATCCGCTGCTGGAAGGCTGGATCCAGCGCGATCTGGCGGTGGCGCTGTTCAAGCGCGCGGGTCTGGATTTCGAGGCCCTCAAGAAGCAGGCGCAGACCCGTGACTTCAAGCCAGTCGAGCTGAAGGGCGAGACTTTCTCGGCCAAGTACGCGGTCAAGACCGAGGTGATCACCTCGCACAACGTGGCTGCGCGCCTGGAAGGCAGCAAGCATCCCGACGAGACCGTGATCTACAGCGCGCACTGGGATCACATCGGGGTGGGCAAGCCGGACGCGAACGGTGACACCATCTTCAACGGTGCGCTGGACAACGCCAGCGGCACCGCCTCGCTGATCGAGCTGGCGCGCGGCTTCGCCAAGGCAAAACGCCCGGAGCGTTCGGTGCTCTTCCTGGCGGTCACCGCCGAGGAAAAGGGCCTGCTCGGCTCGGAGTACTACGCCACCCACCCGCTGTATCCGCTCGGCAAGACCGTGGCGCTGATCAACATGGATGGCATGGCGCCTTTCAGCCCGTCGCGTGATTTCGGCATCTACGGCTCGGCCAAGCTGGAACTGCTGGACCAGCTCAAGGACGTCGCCAAGGGCTGGGACATCCGCTACACCCCGGATCCGAAGCCGGAAGCCGGCCTGTTCTTCCGCTCCGATCACTTCCCGTTCGCCAAGCGCGGCGTGCCGGCGGTGTCCTACTCGGCGGGCCAGGATTGGGTGGACGGCGGCGTCGCCGCTGGCAAGGCGGCGTCGGATGACTACACCGCCAAGCGCTATCACCAGCAGGGCGACGAGTGGCAGCCGGACTGGACCTTCGCCGGTGCCTCGCGCGATCTGGAAGTGCTGTACACGCTGGGCAACCAGCTGGCCAATTCGCGGGCCTGGCCGAACTGGAGTGAAGACTCCCAGTTCCGCGCCCCGCGTGACGCCAGCGCCGCCGAGCGGAAGTAGTGCCGGCCGCTGGCCGGCTTCATCCCCTCAAACCCCGCCTTCGTCGCATGCCGCTTGTTCACCGTGGCGGCAGGGCTATGCTCGCCTCACTCCCTATGTGATGACGCCGCCGTGTTCGCCAGCCTCTCCCTGATCTTCCGCAATCTGTTGGCCTGGGCCGCCGCCATCGTGGTGGCGGGGTTCGTCTGGAGTGGCTTCTTCCACGGCATGGACGAAGGCCCCGGCTGGGTGTTCGGCTTGCTGGCCCTGTTCGTGATGGTGACCGCCCTGGGCAGCTGCATTGCGCATATCCGCCGGGTGCAGCACGCCGCCGGGCGCCTGGACGCGGCCACCCTGTCCAGCCGCCAGCGTCGGCAGATCGAGGTGCCGATGGACGCCGGCCCGGCCTTTGCCCTGGTGGAAGCCGCCATCGCCGAGCTGCCACGCGTGGAAGACATCGAAAGCGCTCCGGGCAGCCTGCAGGTGCGGGCGTACGTGCGCCGCGTGGATCCCTACAACGGCCGCCCGCCGTCCCGCTGGAACCTTCCTGCGCGGCTGGCGATCAAGCGCAACAGCGTGCTCGCCACGGTCACACCGGGGCAGGGCACGAGCAGCGTGACCCTGCTGTTCGAGCCAGATGCCGGGGTATGGGCCGATCTGCTCGCCGTCGACGAAGGCAGCAACCATGAGAACGCCGAAGCGGTCGGCCGTGCGATCACCCGCCGGGTGGCCGAGCAGCGCCGCGACGAACAGGCTGCCGCCGAACAGACTGCCACCGAGAAGGAGCTCTCGGTGGCCAGGCTCAACCTGCTGCATGCGCAGGTGGAGCCGCACTTTCTCTACAACACGCTGGCCAACGCGCAGGTGCTGACCCGCACCGATCCGCCGCGCGCCGATCAGATGCTCGGGCACCTGATCCAGTACTTGCGCAGCTCGCTGCCCAGCGTGGATGAATCGATGTCCACGCTGGGCGTGGAGCTGGAGCGCACCCAGGCCTACCTGGAAATCCTCAAGATCCGCATGGGCGCGCGTCTGGCCCTGCAGGTGGATGTGCCCCCGGCGCTGATCAGCCTCCCGCTGCCCTCGATGGCGCTGCAGACCCTGGTTGAAAACGCGATCAAACACGGGCTCGAACCCAAGCCCGGCGGTGGCACGGTGTGGATCATCGCGCGCGCCTTCGACGACCATGTCACCCTCACCGTAGCCGATGACGGACTCGGTTTCGGGCAGGGCACCAGTGGTACCGGGATCGGCCTGAAGAACCTGCGCGAGCGGCTGCGCCTGACCTGCGGTGAGTACGCTGGCGTGGCGATCGTGTCCAATTTCCCCACCGGCGTGGCAGCGACCATCACCCTGCCGCGCGATGCCCGCGAGGCGATCCATGCAGCTTGATGCCCTCATTGCCGAAGACGAAGACCTGCTGCGACAGTCGCTGGTAGCACAGCTGCAGCGGTTGTGGCCCGAACTGCGGCTGGTGGCCGAATGTGAGGACGGCGCCAGCGCGCTGGAGCGCCTGGCCGAGCTGAAACCGGACCTGGCCCTGCTCGACATCCGCATGCCGGGCATCACCGGCATCGAGGTGGCCCGCGCGCTGCCGGAGATCAGCCCGCGCACCCAGGTGGTGTTCGTCACCGCCTATGACCAGTACGCCATCGATGCCTTCGAGCAGGGCGCGATCGACTACCTGCTCAAGCCGGTCAGCGATGAGCGCCTGCTGGCCACCCGCGATCGGATCCTGGCCCGCATGCAGCTGGGCCGGCCGGACAGCGGCATGCTCGAGCAGCTGCTGCAGCGCCTCGGCAATCAGCCCGCTGCGCCCTCAAGCGCCCCGCCACTGGCCTGGATCACCGCCAGCAACGGACGCGACACGCAGCTGATCATGCTCGAAGACGTGATCTACTTCCGTGCCGACAGCAAATACACCACGGTGGTCACCGAGCAGGGTGAAAGCCTGCTGCGGACCTCGCTGCGCGAGCTGCTCGACGCACTCGATCCACAACGGTTCCGCCAGATCCACCGCTCCACCATCGTGAACATGAAGGCAGTCGCCGCGGTCACCCGCGATGACACCGGCCGCGGCCAGCTGCGATTGAAGCATCGCACCGAAGTGCTCAACGTCAGCCAGCCCTTCATGAGCCTGTTCCGCGGGATGTAACACACCTTCTTTTCGTCTGGAGCCTGCCATGCGTATCACCGTTGTCGCCAGTGTCTGCGTGTTGATGCTGGCGGCGTGCCAGCAATCGAGCAACACCTCCGTCACTCGCATCCGCGCCAACGGCGTGGATACGCTGTACAGCAAAACCACGGTCGACAACGGCGTGGCCAACTTCGACTGCATCGCCAGCAGCAGCGGCCACTGCCATTACCTGGTGCTGGATGCGCGCTGCAAGAAGGACACCGACTGCCCCTATCCCCCGCTGCACCGGTTGGCGGTGGCGGTGGGCAAGACCGAGCAGATGGCCGGGCTGCCAGCCGGCTTCAAGCACTGCGTCAGCGCGGTCCAGAAAGAACAATGCCACCGTGAGTGATCACGGTGGCATCGTGGCTCCCCCCTCATTTCGATAGGGTCAGAACGCCGGTTGCAGATGCAGGTTGGTACCGTTGGGCTGCTCGCCGACATGGTTGAGCTGGCCGACCAGTTCGGTGTGCTGTTTCATCCGGCCGATCTCGCGCATGATGCGGATGTCCTCGTGGCGCAGCTCGCGTTTGGCGCTCACCGCCTGCTTGTAGTCCAGCACCTCCGGGTAGTGATGGGCCATGTCCAGCGCTTCGGCGACACACTCCACCGTGTCTGCATCGGAGGTGATACGGGCGCGGCTGTTGAAGGCCTTCATCCAGCGCTCGAAGCCGGCGGTGTGATCGAACATGTTGGCCATGAACCAGATCACGAACAGGATCGACACCCATGAGCCGAACACGATCACCACGCGGGTGAAGGTGATATGGAAGTCATCCTTCCACAGATAATTGCTGATCAGGCCGAGGATGAGCAGCGAGGACGCCTGCCAGCCGACGATCGAGGCCATCAACCACTGGCCTTTGGCCTTGGCGAGCACCGCGACTTCCTCGCGGATCTGCTGTTCACTCTTGTTACGCCAATGCGCGACCTGTTTTTCGAACGGGCTGCTGTACAGCTCGTTGTCCTGCAACAGCAGACCCAAACCTTTGAACAAAGCGATCATGACGAGCTCCTTCTGGAACGTGCGGCAGCGCATTGGACGACGTTGTGGCACGTCCAGTTCTAGCACTTTCACCGCGCTTGGCAATGGGCAAAGCGCAAAGATCCGGCGTCATTCCTGCCTGAATGGGCAAACTCGCAGCG
Source organism: Stenotrophomonas sp. K-6 (assembly GCF_056861555.1). Classification (NCBI taxonomy): domain Bacteria; kingdom Pseudomonadati; phylum Pseudomonadota; class Gammaproteobacteria; order Lysobacterales; family Lysobacteraceae; genus Stenotrophomonas; species Stenotrophomonas sp. K-6. Next base: position 116,375 of record NZ_JBSPUC010000005.1, read on the forward strand.
GATTTGCGCACTGCGGCACGTAAATGGCGGGGTAAATAGGCGCCAGACGGTCCTTTCCATGCTGCACATGCACATCGCCGGCCCCCTGTTGGGCAAGGTCCTCGCCAGCCCTGCAGGTATCACGCAGAATTGACGCATCCGCGCGAAACGCCGGTCCGCTCCGCCTCGGTACTGCTGATGTCCTCCCTGTTGCGTTCGCTTGCCCGCCCCGCCACCGCCCCGATCCGCCGCTGGGTGCTGGGTGCTTTTCCCCGCGGCCAGAGCGGGATCGATTACGACCATCCTTTGGGCGACCCCGGCTGGTTCGGCCCGGACAGCATCACCTGGCGCGTGCACTCCGAATTCCCCGGGATGCTCGCCGGCGGCCTGTGCGCCCTGATGCTGCAGACCCTGCATCCCCTGGCTTTGGCCGGTGTATACGACCATTCCAACTTCCGTGCTGACCTGGTCGGCCGCCTGCGCCGCACCACCGCGTTTGTCGCCGGCACTACCTATGCACCGACGGCGGAAGTCGAGGCGCTGATCGCCAAGGTGACCCGCATCCACGCCCAGGTGCGGGGGCACACAGCCGACGGCCGCGCGTATTCCGCCGACGATCCCGCGCTGCTGACCTGGGTGCATGTCACCGAGGCCTACGGCTTCCTGCAAGGCTGCCGGCGGTATTGCCGCGATGTGCCCACGGCGGTCGCCGATCAGTATTACCGCGAGTACAAGCGCGTGGCCGAAGCACTCGGCGCCACCAATGTACCGGCGTCGGAAACGGAGGTGGACGCGTATTTCGCACACCAGCAATCGGCGCTGCTGTTCGATGCGCGCTCGCGCGAGGTGCTGGAGGTGCTGTCCGGCATCCGCCTGCCGGTGCCGATGGCGGGGTTGTCACGTGAGCTGTTCCTCGGTGCGGGCGCGGCGTTGTTGCCGGACTGGGCGACGACGATGATCGAGCGCACGCCGATGCAACGTGCGCAATCACGGGCGTCTGCCGTGGTGCTGAAGGGCATGGCACCGCTGTTCCGGCGTGCACTGCAGGATGGCCTGGCGACGCGGGCGTGCACGCGGATGGGCGTTCCTGCCAGCGTGCTTGCTGATTGGCCTTGAAGCGGTGAATCGCGAGTGCCTGTGCCCGCTGGTTGGGTCGGGCACGCACAGGCTTCCGGGACCCGCTGCAAGTACGTCCATGTAAGCTCGAATGCCGCCATCCATGGCGGCATACGGTCCCTCCAGCCTGCACATGCCCGCCCCCCGACAATTGGCTGGCGGCCATGCTGAGGTCAAAAGCCAGTAAGCGGAGCTGAGCGGCAACGCGGAATCGCAGTGCTGCAGGAACGCGGAGCAGTAGCGGTAAGAGGCAGACTCAGTAGCAGTGCCAACCAGTGGATCAGAGTGGCGATGCTAAACAGCAAAGCAGCACAGAACTGCAGAAGTGCGGTGCAACAAAGCGCGAGCAGTAGAGCGCGAGCAGCAAAGCTGAGCGGCAGAGCACAGCGCAGCAGCAGAGCGGCACTGTGTTGCTCCACGAAGCCGAGTAGCAAAGCTACAGATCGAAGCGGGCCAGCGAAACAAACCCAATCACTGCCACAGCCGCGGAGCCGGGGACCGCTTTTCCCTTGCGGACCAGCCCATTGTCAAAGGGTGGGCATGGGTGGGGTGGCGGGACCGTATGCCGCCATGGATGGCGGCATACGAGCTTACATGGACGTACTTGCAGCGGGTCCCGACACCCCCCCCCAGCCCCCCCCCGTGAAAGGAGCCCCCCACCCCCCCCCGTGGGGAGGAGCCCCTCTTTGGGTGGGCCCACCCGTCTTTCCCGTGTCGCCCCGCCCCCCCCCCCCCCCCCCCCCCCCCCGCCCCGCCCAGTTCAGAGAAGCCGCAAACCCCAGCCGTTGCTCTGCTCCAGCTCTGCAGCTCTGCAGCTCTGCAGCAAAGAAAAACGGGCGCCGAAGCGCCCGTTCTTTCATCTCAGCAAAACGCAATGAAACGCCTCACCACACCTTGACCCGCTTCTCCGGCGCCAGATACAGCTTCTGACCTTCCTTCACCTCGAAGGCCGGATACCACGCATCCAGATTGCGCACCGTCAACGCACGGAACTGCCCCGGCGCATGCACATTCGTCAACAGCGAATTACGCAACGCCTGCTCACGCGCCTTGCTCCGCCACGCCTGCGCAAAGCCCAGGAAGAACCGCTGATCCGGCGTAAAGCCCTCCAGCGTCTGCCCCGGCTTGCCCTGCAACGACAACTGATACGCATCGTAAGCCGTCGACAGACCCGCCACGTCCGCAATGTTCTCACCCAGCGTCAAACGGCCATTCACCGACACCCCCGGGAACGGACTGTAGCTGCTGAACTGCGCCGCCAGCGCATCACCGGCCGCATCGAACTTCTTCAGATCCTCCGCCGTCCACCAGTTCTGCAGCTTGCCCGTCTCATCGAACAACGCACCCGCATTATCGAAGCCGTGGCTGATCTCATGACCGATCACCGCACCGATCGCACCATAGTTCACCGCATCATCGGCCGCCCCGTCGAAGAACGGCGGCTGCAGGATCGCGGCCGGGAACACCAGACGGTTTTCCAACGGCACGTTCATCGCATTGATGGTCTGCGGCAGCATCGCCCACTCGCTGTGATCCACCGGCTTGCCCAGCTTGGCGATGTTGCGGCGGTACTCGAACAGCTCGGCACGCTCGGCATTGCCCAGCGCGTCATCGCGCTTGATCTCAAGGCCGGTGTAATCGCGCCACTTGTCCGGATAACCCATGCCGACGGTCAGGCCATCCACCTTGGCCTTGGCGCGCGCCTTGGTCTGCGGCGACATCCACGCCAATGCATCGATGCGCTTGGCGAACGCAGCGATGATGTTCTTGGCCATCTCATCCGCGCGCGCCTTGGTGGCCGGGTCGAAATGACGCTCGACGTACAGCTTGCCGATCGCTTCGCCGACGGCATGGTTGCTGTCATCGACCGCACGCTTCCAGCGCTCACTCTGCTGCGGCGTGCCGTTGAGCGTGGTGCCGTGGAAAGCGAAGCGCGCATCGGCGAACGACTTGGGCAGGTACGGGGCGGCGCGGTCCAGCGCATGGAAGGCCAGGTAGTCCTTCCAGACCTCCAGCGGCTCGGTCGCGACCAAGCGCGACATGCCGGCCACGGCCTTGGGCTGCCAGACGATGAAGTCCTGCTGGGCATCCAGGCCGGCCGACGCCAGGAAGGCGCTCCAGTCCATGCCCGGTGCCTTGGCGCTCAGATCGGCCTGCTTCCAGGCATTGGCGCCCTTGGCGACGTCGTTGGTCTCTTCCTGGGTGGCATGCGCCTGGGCGATCTTGGTCTCCAGCGCGAGGATGCGCTGCGCCTTGGCGGCGGGATCGGCGACGCCGGCCAGCTGCAGCACCTGGGCAATGTAGGCCTGGTACTGCTTGCGGATCTCGGCCATGCGGCCGCCCTGCAGGTAGAAGTCGCGGTCCGGCAGGCCCAGGCCACCCTGCACCAGGTACGGCGCGGTGCGGTCCGGCTGCAGCAGGTCCACCGAGACCCACACGCCGAACAGGCGGTCGGTGTAGAAGTTGGTGGCGTTGAGCAGGTCCACGTCGGCACGCAGGGTGCCGCCCAGCGCGGTGGCCAACGCGGCCTTGTCGCCAATCCCGGCGATGGCGTCCAGCTCCGGCTTGACCGGGGCGGCGCCGCGCGACTCGATGCCCGCCTCATCCATGAAGGCGGCGTAGTAGTCGCCGATCAGCTTGGTCTCGCCCTCGGCCTTGGTATCGGCGGCGGCACCTTCGAGGATCGCGCGGGTGTCGGCCAGGGTTTTCTCGGCGATGACGTTGAAGCTGCCGTAGCTGGAGCGGTCGGCCGGAATTTCGGTGTTCTTGACCCAGGTACCGTTGGCGAAGCCGAAGAAGTCATCGCCGGCGGCAACGCTGCGGTCCATGCCGGCGGCGTCGAAACCGAAACTGCCCAGCTGCGGCTTGGGTGCGGCCGGTTCGGCCGGGGCGGTCTCGGGCGCGGCGGCGGCCGGCGCGGTGGCCTCGCGGTCGCAGGCGGCCAGGCCCAGCGACAGGCTGGCGGCAATGGCGAGCATCAGGGTGGGGCGACGCAGCTTGGACATGGGGCTTCTCGGCAACGGAAACGCCCAAGTCTAATCCCGTCCTGGTCGCGTGGTTATGCCGGCTCCGGCGGCTTCGCCTGCCGGTTGTGGCGGGCCTCGGGTTTGTCAACGCGGCCGGGCACAGCGTCCTCTTCCCGTGCCGCGCGCGCTGGTGCATGCTGGGCCGGCCGGGGTTCGCACGGGGGCCACTGGCGACCGTGTGAAGATCCAAGCGTCAAGAATCCCGGGTGTCGGCCGCTCAGGTTTGGGGAAGCCAGGAAGCGCTACAGATGAAATCAGCCCGTCGGTGTACGAGAGCGTTGCGGTGCCCGCGTTGAGCCGTGCCATGGCACGTCCATTGCGGACGATCGTGTGGCTGGGGGTTTCCCTGGGCGTGCTGCTGGCGATCGGGCTGGTGGCCATGTTGACCAACGACTATCAGCGGCGGCAGGAGGCTGCGCAGCGGCAGAGCTCGGCGCTGGCGACCGGTGCCCAGCGCCTGCTGCGGCTGGAGCTGCGCAATCTGGAGCGGGCCATGCAGGGCATCGCAGAAGACGGCGCGCTGCTGTTCCGGCGGGTACCGGCGCAGGCGCCGGATCTGCTCGACGACGCCATCAGCGGCGTGCTGCAGCGGCATGCCGAGCTGCACAGCATCGTGGTGGCCGACCAGCACGGGCGCGCGCTGACCAGTGGCAGCGGCGATCTGCAGCTGCCGCTGTGGGCGGTGGAGGACAATCGTGGCAGCAGCAGCCAGTTGTACCTCGGCCCGCCACAGGCACAGGACGCCTCACGCTGGGTGCTCCCGCTGGCGCTACGCATGGGCGAGGACCGCTGGCTGCTGGCGCGCCTGCGCACCGACGAGCTGCATTCGATCATCAGCGGCATGGACACCGGCGAGAGCGGGGTGGTTTCGATCACCGACCGCTACGGCTATGTGTTGGCACGCAGCCCGGACCCCGTCGGGGTGGTGGGGCAGCGCTTCGGCCTGACCAAGCGCGACATGTTGCGGCGTGACGCGTTGACGCCGCTCGGCACCGAGACCAGCGGTGTGGATGGCGTGGAGCGCATTTCCAGCCTGAGCACCCTGGCGCAGTACCCGCTTGCGGTCTATGCGGGGCTGGGGCGCCGCGACGTGCTGGCGGCCTGGTGGCCCTACGTGCAGGCCTCGGTCGGGGTGTATCTGCTGTACTGGATGCTGTTCGGGGCGGTGTACGTCAGCCTGCGCCGGGCCACGCGCGATCAGGACAGCTTGACCGAGGAACTGCGCACCGGCCATGCCGAGCTGCGCATGGCCCACCAGGTGGGCAAGGTCTGCACCTGGTACGTCGATGAGGATGCCTGCCTGCTGCGCTGGTCGCCGCTGGCGCGGGAGATCTTCGATGTGGAGATCGACAGCCTGCCGGTCGCCGACTTCTTTGCCCGCATCCATCGTGAAGACGTGGCGCGCATGCAGGTGGCCTTCGATGCCGCGTTCGCGGGCAACAGCGTGCTGGATGAAATGTTCCGTCTGGTGCTGACGGGCGGTGTGGTTCGCTGGGTCTCCGCGCGAGGTCAGCGGGTGGCTGTGGTGGATCGCGAACGCCGCATGATGGGGGCACTGACCGACGTCAGCGAACGGATGGACGCGCTGGCCCGTGCGCAGCAGGCCGAGCGTCAGTTCCGCCTGCTGTTTGATCGCAATCCCGCGCCGTTCTGGGTGTTCGATCCGGACACGCTGCGCTTCCTGGAGGTCAACGAAGCGGCCGTGCGTCAGTACGGCTACAGCCGCGATGAATTCCTGTCGATGAGCATCCTGGACATCCGCCCGCGCGAAGGCTGGGAGGAAATCCGCGGCGCCATCGCACTGGCGCGGATCGGTGATGTGGATGCGCAGGTCCGCCTGCACCAGCGCAAGGACGGCACGATCTTCGAGGTCCGCGCGCATCTGGCGCGGCTGGATTTCGATGGCCGCCAGGCGTGCCTGGTGCTGGCCGAGGACGTCAGCGAGCGGTTGGCCTACGAGCGCGACCTGGCGTACCACGCCACCCACAACCCGGCCACCGGCCTGCTCAACACGCGTGCACTGGCCGCGCAGCTGGACGAAGAGGGCGGCGCGTACACCATTGCCTACGTGCAGTTCCGTGGCCTGCAACTGGTCTCCGATACGCTGGGCCGCGAGGTGGGCGATGTGGTGCTGCAGGCGATGGCCAAACGGCTGGGCGGCCTCGGCGTGCGCTACGGCCTGCTGGCCTTCCAGCCGGCCGAGGATTTCATCTTTGCCATCCGCGACGATCATCAACGTCAGACGGCGCTGGATACGTTGGTGCAGACCGTGTCCGAGCCGGTCCGCGGGCAGGATTGGCTGCATCAGTTCGAACCGCGTATCGGCGTGGCCGTGAAGTTCGATGGCGATGCCAATACGGCCGAACAGGTGATCGGCATGGCTGCGCAGGCCGCCCACGCCGCGCGCGACGAGGGTAACGTGATCGCGTGGTACGACAACACGGTGAGTTCGCGCCTGGCCGAACGGCTGCGCCTGGCCGGACGCATCCACAGCGCCATCGATACCGAGTTCGAGCTGTACTACCAGCCGATCTGCCATGCGGCCGACAGCACCCCGGCCGCGCTGGAGGCCCTGCTGCGCTGGCCGCAGGCCGATGGCAGCTTCATTCCGCCGGGTGAGTTCATCCAGCTGTGCGAAGACACCGGTCTGATCCTCGCGCTCGGCCGCTGGGTGATCCGCTCCGCGGCGCAGGCACAGCGGCAGCTGGTCGATGCCGGCTGGGACCTGCCGATCGCGGTCAATGTCTCGGCGGTGCAGTTCTTCAACAGCGACCTGGTGGCCGAGTTCACCCGCGCCAGCCAGGAGTTCGGGCTGGCCCGCGGCGCGCTGCAGGTCGAGCTGACCGAGAGCAGCCTGATGCGCAAGCCCGGCCAGGCCAAACAGACCATGCAGCGCCTGCATGAGCAGGGCATCTGCATCTCGCTGGACGACTTCGGCACGGGTTATTCGAACATGTCCTACCTGCAGCATCTGCCGCTGGACATCCTCAAGATCGACCGCAGCTTCGTGGCGGATGTGGAAACCAATCCGCGCAATGCCTCGATCTGCCGTGCACTGCTGTCACTGGGGCACAGCATGGGGCTGACCATCATCGCCGAAGGCGTGGAGACCCCCGGTCAGCATCAGTGGCTGGCCGCGCATGGCTGTGACCAGGTGCAGGGTTATCTGCTTGGCCGGCCGATGCCGTTGGCCAAGGTGATCGCGCAGCTGGATGCGGTGGAGGCGTAGTGCCGGGCGCGGCCGGGCGTCATCCGCCCAGTGCCTCCACCAGGTAATCAATGAAACTGCGTACTTTCGGTGCCAGATGGCTGCGGCTGGTGTACACCGCATGGATGCCGATGCCCGGCACCGCCCACTCGGGCAGCACGCGTTCCAGCCGGCCATCAGCGAGCGCATCGGCGACCAGGAAATCGGGCTGAAGGATGATGCCCATGCCGGCAATCGCCGCCTCGCGCAGCACATCGCCATTGTTGGCACGGACACTGCCGCGCACCGGGACCGAGACCTCCCCGCGCGGCCCCTGCAGCGGCCACGCATCGCCACCGGCCCAGTAGCTGTAGCTCAGGCACTCGTGTGCCGAGAGATCTTCAGGCTGCTGCGGACGGCCATGCGCATCCAGATACGCCGGTGCCGCGCACAGGCTGATCTGCGCGTCGGCCAGCTTGCGCGCGATCAGTGCCGGGTTGGGCTGACGGGTGATGCGGATTGCCACGTCGTAACCTTCTTCGACCATGTCCACCAGGCGGTCGGACAGCGACAGATCGAGCTCCACCTGCGGGTAGCGTGCGCGATACCCGGCCAGCAGCGGACCCAGCCGGGCGATGCCGTAGCTGACCGGCGCGTTGATGCGCAGTCGCCCCGAGGGCTCCAATGCCTGCGCGCTGATGCCGGCCTCCAGCGCATCGAACTCGGCCAGCAGCCGCACGCACTCGGCGTAATAGGCCGCGCCCGTGCTCGTGGGGCTCACGCGACGGGTCGTACGGTTGAGCAGTCGGGTCGACAGGCGCTTTTCCAGCGCCGCGATCTGCCGGGTCACTCCCGCCGTGGACAGGTCCAGGGCCTGCGCGGCGGCGCTGAAGCCGTTGCGCTCGACCACGGCGACGAACACACGCATGGCATCCAGAGTGTCCATTGTTTCTCTTTCCGAAATAAACAGCGTCGATGCATCGTATTTATTGGCAGAGCTGCACGCAATACGCTTAGGGCCGTCGTAGCGTTACTGGAGTCCGTGATGTCCCGCTTGCCCTCGCTGTACATCTCCCACGGTTCGCCGATGACCGCCCTCAACCCGGGTCTGGTCGGCGAGCGCCTGGCGGCGCTGGCGGCGCGTTTGCCGCGACCGCGCGCGATCGTGATGGCCTCCGCGCACTGGCTGACCCATCAGCCGGTGGTGGGCGGGCATGCGCGACCGCCGACCGTCCATGATTTCGGTGGATTCCCGCAGGCGCTGTTCGATCTGCAGTACCCGGCACCGGGCGAGCCTGCGCTGGCGCAGGAGATCGCACAGCGCCTGACCGCGGCCGGACTACCGACCGCGATCGATCCGCAGCGTGGTCTCGACCACGGTGCCTGGGTGCCGTTGCGGTTCCTGTATCCGCAGGCGGAGATCCCGGTCGTGCCGCTGGCGATCCAGCCACTGCTCGGGCCGGCCCATCAGTTCGCGTTGGGCCGCGCGCTGGCACCGCTGCGCGAGCAAGGCGTGCTGTTGATCGGCTCGGGCAGCATCACCCACAACCTGCACGACTGGCGCAGCTACCCGGACGGCAAGGAAGCGCCGTATGTGCGGCCCTTCATCGAGTGGGTGGAGCAGAGGCTGCAGGCCGATGACAGCGCCGCCTTGCTCGACTATCGCCGCCAGGCCCCGCACGCCGCGCAGGCGCACCCCAGCGATGAGCACCTGCAGCCGCTGCACTTTGCAATGGGCGCGGCAGGTGGCGATGCGCTGGGCGCGCAGCGTATCGATGCCGGCATCGATGCCGGGTTCCTGGCGATGGACATCTATCGCTTCGACGGCGCCGATGCGCAGCAGCGCGCCGCATGAGCGTTGTGCTGTCCGCGGACTGAGCCGGGTGTGCGCCACGCGTTCGCGTGGCGGCGCACGTGTGGTACGTTTTTTCCTGTTTCCGGCGCCGGCTGTCTGCAGCCTCCCCCGCGCTGCTTACTGGAAAATGCATGCATACCATTGAAGTCGTCCTGGCGATGCTGGTGGCGGTGGTCGCCAGCGGCTACCTGGTCCGCGTATTGCCGTTGTCGTTGCCGCTGCCGTTGGTGCAGATCGGGCTGGGCGCGGTCATTGCCGGCGTGTTCAACCGCGGCCACGCGCTCGAGCCGGAGATGTTCTTCCTGCTGTTCCTGCCGCCGCTGTTGTTCCTGGATGGCTGGCGCATTCCCAAACAGGGCCTGTTCCGCGATAAAGGCGTGATCCTGGAACTGGCCTTCGGGCTGGTGGTGTTCACCGTGATCGGGGCCGGTTTCCTGATCCACTGGATGATCCCGGTGATGCCGTTGGCGGTGGCGTTCGCACTGGCCGCCATCATCTCGCCGACCGATCCGGTGGCGGTCAGTTCGATCGCCTCGCGCGCGCCGATCCCCAAGCGGCTGATGCACATCCTGGAAGGTGAGTCGCTGCTCAACGATGCCTCCGGCCTGGTCTGCTTCCGTTTTGCGGTGGCGGCGGTGATGACGGGCTCGTTCTCGTTGGCGACCGCCTCGCTGACGTTCCTGTGGGTGGCGGTGGCCGGGCTGGCGATCGGTGTCGCGGTCACGCTGGGCGTCTCCACCTTCCAGCGCTGGCTGTGGCGTCGCTTCGGCGAGGAGCCGGGCGCGGCGCTGCTGGTCAACCTGCTGATTCCCTTCGCGGCCTACCTGCTGGCCGAAGAGTTCAACGCCTCGGGCATCCTTTCGGCAGTCGCCGCCGGCATCACGATGAGCTATGTGGAACTGAGCGGCCGCGTGTCCGGCAGCATGCGCGTGCAGCGCACCGCCGTGTGGAACATGCTGCAGTTCAGCTTCAACGGCATCATGTTCGTGCTGCTCGGCGAGCAGCTGCCGGGCATTGTGGAGCGCGCGATCAAGACGGTCAGCGAGAGCGGGCACCACAGTGCCTGGTGGCTGCTGGTCTACGTGGTGGTGATCAATCTGGCGCTGGTGCTGCTGCGCCTGGCCTGGGTGTGGCTGTCGCTGCGCTGGAGCCTGCTGCGCGCGCGTCATCGTGGCGAGGCCCGGCAGGGCACGTCGTGGCGGATCGTGGTGGCGACCTCGGTGGCGGGGGTGCGCGGGGCAATCACCCTGGCCGGCGTGCTGACCCTGCCGCTGTTCCTCCCCGACGGCAGCGCCTTCCCGGCGCGCGATCTGGTGATCTTCCTGGCCGCGGCGGTGATCCTGTTCTCGCTGGTGGGCGCCAGCATCGCGTTGCCGCGCCTGCTCAAGGGCCTGGAACTGCCGGCCGATTCGGGTCAGCGCAAGGAGGAAGATCTGGCCCGCAAGCTCGCTGCCAAGGCTGCGCTGGCCGGCGTGGAGCGCACGCGCCAGCAGCTGGTGCAGAACCAGACCACCGAGAACGTGCAGCTCTACAACGACGCCGCCTCGCGGGTGAGCCTGCTGTACCAGCGCAATCTGGAGAAGGAAGCGGGGCCGGATGCCGATCCGGACAAGGTCAAGCGGATGGAGCAGGGCTACCGCCAACTGCGCACCGCCGGGCTCACCGCCGAGCGCGAAGAGCTGTTCCGGCTGACCCGGCGTGGCAAGATTTCCGATGAGATCTCGCGCAGGCTGATCCGCAATCTGGACCTGCTGGAGACGCGGCAACGCGATTGAGGCCGCACTGTGTCACGTGCAGAGCCACCCATGGGGTGGCTCTACCCCGGCACACGTAGATCACGCGTCTCCGGCAGACGTGGTATCAGGCCTCCGGCTTCTGATCCAGGAAGTAGGCCACCACGGTGCCCTTGATCTTGATCGTCATCGGGTTGCCGCGACGGTCGCGGGCCTTGCCGGCCTGCACCCGGATCCAGCCTTCGCTGACCGAATACTCTTCAACATTGTCGCGCTCGACATCGTTGAAACGGATGCCCACGCCGCGCTCCAGCGCAGCAGCATTGTGGAAGGGGCTGGTCGGATTGATCGCCAGGTGATCGGGAGGGGTATCGCTCATGGTCACAGGATGCTGACGACCACCAAGGCCGCCTTCTGCCGTACAGGATAAACCGCAGCGGGCCCTGCGCCGAATTTCGCTTCCTGCCAACGCCCTTGCACGGCAGAATGCGCCCCTGTCTCCAGGAATACCGGCCATGCCCGACAACAGCGATTATTTCGACTTCGAAGAAGAGGAACGCGATTTCGACGAGGACGATTTCGAGGCGCGGATCTGGAATCTGTTCGTGCTGATCAACCCGGGCGATGAGGAACTGGCCCTGCAGCAGTTCAACCGCTGGCGCGAGGCGCTGCTGGAGAGCGGCGAGGGCATTGATGAGGACGCCGACTGGCTGCCGCCGATGATGGCCGCGATCGCCTGGCAGTCCGGCTTCGAGGTGGAGCGTGGCGATGCCGATGCGCTGATGTCGGCCGTCAACGAGCTGTCCGCGCGCTGGAACCTGCAGATCGACTGGGGCGGCGACCTGGACGATGAGGATTTCGCCGCCGAGGTGGATGCCCCGATGCTGATGGCCACCGCCCATGACCGCCTGCGCGAGCACAACTACGCGCTGTGGAGCGTGGATACCGGCAATGACACCCTGGCCGGGTGGATGGCGCTCAACCGCGATGACGATGCGATGCTGGCGCTGTGCTCGCTGCTGGGCGTGGAAGTGCGGCCGGGCAGCGATCCGTTCTGACGGCGTGATTGGCGTCGGCGTGTGCCGACCCACGGTCGGCACCTGCGCCTATGGGAGGTACTGCCCACGCGCGTTGGCGATGACCGCTTTGACCAGCGCGCGGTCCGTATGCCGTGAAATGGCCTGCGCGCCCAGGGCGATCGCCTGCAGGCGCAACGGAGCGGGCACGTCGTAGTGCGCGCCGCTGCGGCGGTTCTGGAACGCCCGCCGTGGAATCCCGAGCTGCGCCGCCATCGCGTGCAGCTCGGGCAGGGTGTCGGCCATCAGATGCGCCCAGCGCTCGCCGCGCCAGGGGTGTACCGCATCGTCGATATAGACCGTCACCGGGTGGCCGTGGCTCAGGCCTGCGGCTTGTCGTCGCTGGCAGCCGGGGCCGGCTCGGCATCGGCCGGTGCATCGGCGGTGGCTTCGGCGGCAGCATCGGTCACGATCCCGGCGTCTTCGGCCTCGTCGTCACCTTCGCCTTCCACGCCTTCGAACTCGGAGACCAGCTGCGACAGATACTCGTCGGCGGTCTTGCCTTCGTCGGCCGCCAGGTCGTCGATCAGCTGCTGCAGCTGGGTCGAGTACTCCAGGTTGACCTTGCGGCCTTCCTTTTCCTGGACGTTGGACAGGTGCTTGAGCATGGCCAGCATCGGCACCGGATTGTCGGCGTTGCCCATGGTCTGGCCGCCGATGGCCAGCAGCCACTCGGTGCCCTGCAGGCCGATCGCAGCGACGACCTGGCCTTCTTCGTTGGTCAGCACGGCATGGTTCTGCACCGGCTGCTGGGCGTTGAGGCGGTTGATCGGACGCTTGGGCTGCTGCTTCTTGCGCTTGTCGCGCTTGGCCTTGGACTGCTTGGACATGAGTGCCGTCTATCTACAAAAGGGAAGACCCATTGTAGTGCCGGCCGCTGGCCGGCTCCACGGATTCCCTGAATTCCCCCTGCAGCCCTGCCGCCACGTCCCTCAAGGCGCGACAGCCGGCACCAGTGCCGCCTGGATATCCGCATCGGCGGCGGTCGGCGACAGCGCTACTTCCTGGCCTGCCCCGGCCAGCGCGGCGGCTTCAGCGGCTTTGGTCATCACCACGATGCTGATCCGGCGATTGATTGGATTGTCCGGCTGCGCCTTGTCGAACAATACCGAGGAGGACAGGCCGACCACGCGGGTCACCTTGTCTTCGGTCATGCCCCCGTCGAGCAGGGCGCGGCGGGCAGCGTTGGCGCGGTCGGCGCTGAGCTCCCAGTTGCTGTAGCCATGCACGGCGTTGTACGCGGTGGTATCGGTGTGGCCGGTGATGCTGATCCGGTTCGGCACGTGGTTGATGAACTGCGACAGCTCGCGCAGGATCTCTCGCGTGTAAGGCTTGAGCGTGGCGCTGCCCATGTCGAACATCGGGCGGTTCTGCTTGTCCACGATCTGGATGCGCAGGCCTTCCGGGGTCAGGTCCAACAGCAGCTGGTCCTTGAACGGCTCCAGTGCCTGGCTCTTGCTGATGGCTTCTTCCAGCTCCTGCTTGAGGGCTTCGAGCTGCTGTTTCTCCCGCTCGCGATCGGTCTGCGGCACCGGCTTGGCGGCCTGCTGGTTCTGGAAGGGGTCGTTGCTGTTGCCGCGCGAGATATCGGTGGCGCCGCCCAGCTTGATCATCGAGGTGCTCGCGCCGCCCGGGCCGGCCATGCCCGGCGCCGGCGTCGCACTCTGCCCGACCAGCGGGCTGGGGTTGCGGAAATACTCGGAAATGGCCGCCCGTTCGGGCTTGGTGGTGGCGGCCAGCAGCCACAGCACCAGGAAGAAGGCCATCATCGCGGTGACGAAGTCGGCGTAGGCCACCTTCCAGGCACCGCCATGGTGCGCGGCGTGGCCGGCCTTCTTGACCCGGCGGACGATGACGGTGGGTTTGTTCTCGGCCATGGGGGTGCCTTACTTGACCGTCTTGAGGTGCGCTTCGAACTCGCTGAAGCCCGGGCGCACGTTCGACGGCAGGGTCTTGCGGGCGAATTCCAGCGCGATCTTCGGGTTGTAGCCCCGCAGGCAGGCCAGCAGCGCGGTCTTGACCGACTCGTAGATGCGGCTGTCCTGCTCGGCGCGGGCTTCCACTGCGGCCGCCAGCGGGCTGACGAAGCCGTAGGCCAGCAGGATGCCCAGGAAGGTACCGACCAGTGCGCCGGCCACGTGGGCACCGATCTCGGCGATCTCGCCGCCGATCGAGCCCATGGTGATCACGATGCCCAGCACCGCGGCCACGATGCCGAAACCGGGCAGGCCGTCGGAGACCTTGTTGAGCACAGCCGATGGCTGCATCGCTTCGGCATGGTGCTTTTCCAGCTCCATCTCCAGCAGCGGCTCCAGCTCGTGCGGCTCGATGTTGCTGCCGATCATCAGGCGCAGGCAGTCGGTGATGAAGTCGACCAGGTGGTGGTCGGCCTGCACCTTGGGGTAATTGGCGAAGATGCTGCTTTCGGCCGGGCGCTCGACGTGGTCTTCCAGCGCCATGAAGCCTTCGCGGCGGGCCTTGTTGAGCAGTTCGTACAGCAGGCTCAGGACGTCGATGTAGTCCTGCTGCTTGTAGGCCGGGCCCTTGAACACGCCGACGCTGGCCTGCAGGGTCTGCTTCACGGTTTTGATCGGCGTGCCCACCAGGAACGCGCCCAGCGCCGCGCCGCCGATGATGACCAGCTCGTACGGCTGCCACAGCGCGCCGAGTTTGCCGTGCGCGCCCACGTAACCGCCGAGCACGCTGAGGATGACGACGAGGAAACCAACGATGATGAGCATGGGGCCGACGCGGGGAGGGGATACCTCCATGTCGGCCCGTTCACCCTTTTTCTGAAGGGGGGTGTTCGCTCAATGTCACACTTTTGCGAATTCAGGCAGCGGGTTCAGCCTCGGCGCCCCCGCGCTGCAGCGGGTCCGGGTAGGGCTGACCGTTGGGCGTGAACGACAGTGACACCGAGTTGAGGCAGTGGCGTTCGTGGGTCGGCGGGGGACCGTCCGGGAACACATGGCCGAGATGGCTGTCACAGCGTGCGCAGACGATCTCGGTGCGGATCATGCCGTGGCTGGCGTCCCGGATCTCGCGTACATGGGCCGGATCGAAGGGCGCGAAGAAGCTCGGCCAGCCCGTGCCGGAGTCGAATTTGGTGCTGGAACGGAACAGCGGCAGGCCGCACAGCCGACAGCCGTAGACCCCGTCCTGCTTGTTGTCCAGGAATACCCCGCAGAACGGCGCCTCGGTGCCGTGGTGCAGCAGCACGCGCTGCTCATCGGCACTGAGGCCGGCGATCAGGGTCTGGCGCTGGGCATCACTGGGTGGGGAGAGGTCGAAAGCGGTCATGGGCAGTCCTCGCGTGGAGACTCTCTACATAGGGCCGGGCGTGGCGTGTTCCAACCCGGCATCGTTCATCCTGCTGATACCCCTGCCGGTGCATGGTGAAGGCCTGAACCGCTGCCCGGAGCTCGCCATGTACCGTTCACGACGCCTCGCCGCGGCCCTGCTGGCGCTGCTGCCCCTGGTGGCGGGTGCGCAGATCGGTCCGCCGCCCAAGCCGACCGCGACGCGCCCGGTCGTCACCCCCCAGCCGACCCCGGTACCGTTGCCCACGCCGGTGCAGCCGGCACCGGCCGACAGCCTCTCTGGCCAGATGGCGCCGGTGAAGTCGTCCACGCAGACTCAGCAGCAGTTGCGCACGCACCCGATCCAGAGCAAGGGTCCTTCGCAGCCTGCGCCGATGCAGGGGCCAGCCGTGCAGGGCAAGGTCTACGATCGCCACGGCCGGATCATTCCGGGCGCCAGGCAGGTCGGTCCGAACCGGATTCTCGATACGCGCACTGGCCGCTACTACGACTCCCTTCCCAGCGGCGATGGACAGCAGATCAAGCCCTGATCGCGGCCATGGCGGCGTCGGTCATCTGAACGGTTTACATCCAGGACCCGCAGTCATCGCCGTCAACGCATCGCCTCACCGATTTTTCGCCTGTGATTAACCGGGGCGGCGCGACGCTGTCCCCGCGCCGCACCACAGCGCATCCCCGAGGTTTTCAAGAAGAGTGCAATCATGGCTAACCAGCAGAACCGCAGTCCCGGCAAAATGCCGCAGGAGCAGCAGGGCAGTCAGCAGCAGAACCAGAAGCCCGGCCAGCAGAACCAGCAGCAGTGGGACCAGCAGAATCAGAAGGGCGGCAAGCAGCAGGACCAGAAGCATCCGGACCAGAAGCAGCAGCGCTGATGCGCTTGACGCAATGAACGAAGGCGGTGCGCAGATGCGCGCCGCCTTTTGCGTTTCAGCCTGGCAGCGTCATCAATCCGGAATCGGCAGGGTCAGGGTCTCCTTGACCTCTTCCATGACGATGTAACTCTTGGATTCGCGCACGTGCGGCAAGGTCAGCAGGGTACTGCCAAGCAGCTTGCGGTAGGAGGCCATCTCGCTGATGCGCGCTTTGAGCAGGTAGTCGAAATCGCCCGAGACCAGATGACACTCCAGCACGTTGGGCAGCTTCAGCGCCGCACGCCGGAATTCCTCGAAGATGTCGCCGGACTTGTAGGCCAGGCTGATCTCCACGAACACCAGCAGGCTGGCCTTGAGGTAATGCGGATCGAGCTTGGCGTAGTAGCCGGTGATTGCCCCATCGCGCTCCAACCGGCGCACGCGCTCGGTACAGGGGGTGGTCGACAGCCCGACCCGCTCGCCGAGTTCGGTGAAGGAAATCCGACCCTCCACCTGCAGGATGCGCAGGATCTTGCGGTCGATCTTGTCCAGTTCTCGGGCACGCACGGCCATCGGCGTCAGCCTCTCAAGGGGGTTTGCAGGACAATACCCTGCCTGATGGCCTAAAAACAGGCGAAATGATTGGTTTGGGCTGACTATACTTCCTCAATTATGGTCCCGGCGTGCTCCTGCGCAGGGAATGATCGGGTTGGAGAGGTGTCATGCGCGTTCTAGTCCTTGGCAGCGGTGTGATCGGCACGACCAGTGCCTGGTATCTGCGGCAGGCCGGGTTTGAAGTCACGGTCGTCGACCGTCAGCCGGGCCCGGCGCTGGAAACCAGCTTCGCCAATGCCGGCCAGCTGTCGTTCGGCTATACCTCGCCGTGGGCCGCCCCGGGCGTGCCGCTCAAGGCGGTCAAGTGGCTGTTCTCCGAACATGCGCCGCTGGCGATCCGCCCAGGCCTGGATTGGCACCAGTACCGCTGGCTGGCGCAGATGCTGCGCAACTGCACCCATGAGCGCTATGCGATCAACAAGGCGCGCATGGTCCGCATGTCCGAATACAGTCGCGACTGCCTGAACGAGCTGCGCCGCGAGACCGGCATCGAATTCGAAGGCCGCGACCTGGGGACCACCCAGCTGTTCCGTACCCAGCAGCAGCTGGATGCCTCCGCGCAGGACATCGAAGTGCTGGCCCAGTACGGCGTGCCGTATGAAGTGCTCGACCGCGACGGCATCATCGCCCACGAACCGGCGCTGGCCGGCGTGGCCGACAAGCTGGTCGGTGCGCTGCGCCTGCCGCGCGACCAGACCGGCGATTGCCAGTTGTTCACCCGTCGCCTGGCGCAGATGTGCGTCGATGCCGGGGTCGAATTCCGCTTCGATCAGGACATCGCCGGCCTGCAGAGCGAGGGTGACCGCATCACCGGTGTGCGCATCGATGGCAAGCTGGAAACCGCCGATCACTATGTGGTCGCGCTGGGCAGCTACTCGCCGTCGCTGGTCGCTCCGCTGGGCATGCAGCTGCCGGTGTACCCGCTCAAGGGCTACTCGCTGACGCTGCCGATCACCAACCCGGCGATGGCCCCGACCTCCACCATCCTCGATGAAAGCTACAAGGTGGCCGTGACCCGCTTCGACGACCGCATCCGCGTGGGTGGCATGGCCGAAGTGGGCGGTTTTGACCTGTCCCTCTCGCCGCGCCGCCGCGCCACGCTGGAGAAGGTGGTGCGCGATCTGTACCCGGAGGGCGGTGATCTGTCGCGTGCCGAGTTCTGGACCGGCCTGCGCCCGGCCACGCCGGATGGGACCCCGGTGGTCGGTGCCACGCCGTACCGCAACCTGTTCCTCAATACCGGCCACGGCACCCTGGGCTGGACCATGGCCTGCGGCTCCGGCCGCTACCTGGCCGACTTGATGGATGCCCGCCAGCCGCAGATCAGCACCGAAGGCCTGGATATCTTCCGCTACAGCCACCAGGCCGCCTCCGTCCGTCACCGTGAGCCGAGTTCATGCGCCCAGCCCGTGCGTTGATTGATCTGGACGCGCTGCGCAGCAACTACCGGCTGGCACGCGAACTGGGGGGCGGCAAGGCCGTTGCAGTGATCAAGGCCGATGCCTACGGGCACGGTGCGGTGCGCTGCGCGCGCGCGCTGCAGGCCGAGGCCGATGCCTTCGGCGTGGCCTGCATCGAGGAAGCACTGGAACTGCGCCAGGCCGGCATCACCGGTCCGATCCTGCTGCTGGAAGGCTTCTTCGATGCCGAGGAACTGCCGCTGATCGTCGAGCACGATCTGTGGTTCGCGGTCGGCGCGCCGTGGCAGGTCGAGGCGGTCGCCGCGTTCCAGACCACCGCCACGCTCACCGTGTGGTTGAAGCTGGACAGCGGCATGCACCGGCTGGGCCTGTGGCCGGACGAATTCCGCGCCGCGCATGCCACGCTCAGTGCGTTGGCGCATGTCGGGCCGATGGTGCTGATGACCCACATGGCGCGTGCCGACGAGCTGGACAGCCCGCGTACCCGCGAGCAGGCCGATGTATTCGCCGCCGCCATCGATGGCCTGGCCGGGCAGACCAGCCTGTGCAATTCGCCGGCGCTGCTGGGCTGGCCGGACGTACGCAGCGACTGGGTGCGCCCGGGGCTGATGCTGTATGGGATCAACCCGATGCCGGCGCACACCGCGCTGACCGAGCGCCTGCGCCCGGTGATGACCATGCGTTCGAAGATCTTCGCCGTCCGCGATATCGCCGTGGGCGAGCCGGTCGGCTATGGCGCGCGCTTCGTCGCGCAGCGGCCGACCCGCGTCGGGGTGGTCGCGCTCGGTTACGCCGATGGCTACCCGCAGTTCGCGCCGAACGGCACCCCGATCCGTATTGATGGTCAGCCGGGCATCGTGATCGGCCGGGTCTCGATGGACATGCTCACCGTGGACCTGACCCACCTGCCACAGGCGGGCATCGGCAGCACGGTGACGCTGTGGGGCGATGCCCCGCGCATCGAAGCCCTGGCGCCGTTGTGCGGGGTCAGCGCATATCAGCTGCCGTGCGGCGTGAAGCGGGTCGTGCGTGAGTATGCCGGCGGCTGAGGCATCCCTCAGTTGCTGGCCGTGGCCTCGTTGCGCAGATCGCGCCGGATCCAATCGTCCAGCAGGCGCTTCTCATAACGCAGCGGATCGGTGTCGCTCTGCCGGCCGATGTTGTGCAGGTAGCCGGTGTCCTGCAGCTTGCGCTCGCCTTCGCCGATCACCTGGCCCTGCGCATCCTTCAGGGTGTAGGTCAGGGTCACGCGCGGGGGATAGATATCGCGCATGACCCGGATGTCGTTGGCCCGCGGGCCGTGCCACGGCTCGTAATCCCCGGCGCGCTTGATGTCGGTGAAGGTCACCTGCAGCGTCTGGCCGGGCTGCAGCTGCTTGCTGGCCGTGGTCCGCACATACTTGGCCAGCTGCTGCACCCAGTCGCCGCGCTCGGCCTCGAAGCGGTTGTTGCTCTGGCGGATCTCGGTGAACTGGGCCGGGTCGGTCCACGTGACCTGGACCGGGCCGTCAGCCTCAAGGGCCCGGGGTGCCTGCGGGTCGGTCACATTGCGCGGGGCGCCCGCGGCACTGCCCATCAGCAGCAGCCCGGCCAAGGCCCCGGTGATCAGGGAGGTACGGTTCATGACAACTCCTGCGTCGCGATCACGGGTGGGATCAGGCCCTGAGTGTGATCCCGATCCGGGTGGCCGACAATCTACGCGTGTATGCTCCGCTGCTGCGGTTGGCGCCAATTCATCCACGCCGCACTTTCCGGGACTGTCCGCGCTTGACACTGCGAATACGCGCGTTGGCTGATCCTGTGTCCCTCTGTTTCGCCAGTTGCCCCATTGACCCCCTTGTCCAGCCTGCCTACTACAACGTTGGAACGCGCCTCCTTCCTGGCCTCATCGCCGGATCCGGCCCTGTATCGCACGGTACTTGAGCGCCTGAATGCGGGGTTCTGCATCATCGAGGTGATCTTCGACGACGCCGGCGTCGGTGTGGATTACCGGTTCGTGGAGGTGAACGAGGCGTTCGCGCGCAACACCGGGCTCGACAATGCCTGCGGGCAGCGGATGAGCAGTCTGCAGCCGGCGCATGAGACGGACTGGTACCGCACTTACGGCGAGGTGGCGCTGAGCGGGCAGGCCAGACAATTTGAAATGGAAGCGCGCGCGCTGGGCCGCTGGTACTCAGTGGAAGCGGTCAGCGTCGGCGAGCCGGACGAGCACCTGGTAGCCGTGGTGTTCTTCGACATCACCCACCGCAAGCACATCGAAGTGGACCTGGCCGAGAGTGAGGCGCGTTTCAGCGCGCTGGCCGATGGCCTGCCCATGCCGGTCTGGGTGCTGGACGAGCGCGGGCATTCGCGCTTCGTCAACAGTGCCTTCAGTGAGTTCTTCGGCGGTGACGAGCAGCGCGTGCCCGACGATGTCTGGCGCGGCCTGGTGCATCCCGATGATGCCTCGGTCTTCGATTACGAGCTGCAGGAATCCTTGAAGTCGCAGCGCTCCATGCACGCACTGGTACGCGGCCGTCGCGCCGACGGCCAATGGCGTTGGCTGGAAATGAACGCCCGGCCGCGCTTTTCGCGTATGGGCCGCTTCATCGGTCTGGCCGGCAGCAGCACGGATGTCACCGAGCGTCGCGAGATCGAAATGGCGCGCGAAGAGCTGCTGCAGTCCGAGCGTGCCGCGCGCAGTGCCGCCGAGAACATGGCGCGCCTGAAAGACGAATTCCTGGCGACGCTCTCGCACGAGTTGCGCACGCCACTGACCACCATTCTGGGCTGGAGCGAGCTGCTGTTGCAGCGCATCGACAGCACCAGCCCGATGTACAAGGGGCTGGGTGTGATCGCCAACAGCGCGATGGCGCAGAAGCGGCTCATCTCGGACATGCTGGACCTGAGCAGCATGCTGCTGGGCAAGGTCCAGCTGGAAGTGGAAATGCTCGATCTGCGCACCCAGCTGGAAGAGGCGATGCGTGCCCAGGAGCTGGTGGCCGAAGGCAAGGCCCTGACCATGGAGCTGGTGATGCCGGAGGAACCGTGCCTGGTCCTCGGCGATGCCACGCGCCTGCAGCAGGTGCTGTGGAACCTGCTCTCCAATGCGATCAAGTTCACCCCGGCCGAGGGCCGTGTGGTGCTTACCCTCGTGGCTGATGGGGGCCACTGGTCGATCAGTGTCACCGATTCCGGTGACGGCATCGCGCCAGAGTTCCTGCGCCATCTGTTCAGCCGCTTCCGCCAGGCCGATGGCACCACCACGCGCCGGCATGGGGGTCTGGGCCTGGGCCTGGCGATCGTGCAGCAACTGGTGGAGCTGCATGGCGGCGCAGTGGCGGCCAGCAGTGATGGCCACGGTCAGGGCGCCACCTTCAATGTGCGCCTGCCGCGCTACCAGCCGCAGGCCGACGGTCGTCCGCTGCGTGAAGTGTTCAGCGGCCCGATCACCGAGCAGATCATCGAACCCTATCCGCTCAAGGGTCTGCACCTGTTGGCTGTGGAAGATCAGCCCGAGGTACTGGAATACCTTCGGCGCCTGCTGGAAGAGCAGGGCGCCTCGGTCACCACCGCGTCCTCGGCGGGTGAGGCGCTGGCCCTGCTCAACGAAAAAGGGCACGAAGGCATCGACGCGCTGCTGACCGATATCGGCATGCCGGGCATGGATGGTTACGGTCTGGTGCGCACGCTGCGCGACAACATGGGGGTCGAAGCAAACGCCCTGCCGGCCGTCGCCGTGACCGCACTGGCCCGTGCCGATGACCGCAAGCGGGCACTGTCCTCCGGCTTCCAGGAGCACGTGGCCAAACCGTATTCGGTCGCGCAACTGGTGGCGGCGGTACGCGGCGTGCTCGGCGGCCCGCACTGACGGCGCCTGCGTTGGCGGCGTGTTGACGTCGCTCGCGGCACACTGGGGCGAACGCCACAGGAGTTGCCATGTCCCGTTATGCCCCCCGCATCCACACCCACCCGGACGCTATCACGGCCCTGGAAGCGCTGCTGCCGCAGCTGCACGGGCAGACCCAGGTGGAACTCACGCTTGAGGATGGCAGCCGCCTGATTGGCACCGTGGCGGTGCAGCCGACGCTGCAGCAGTACCGCGACGCCGACGAGAACGAAGGCAGCAATGGTCAGCTGCGCTTGGATGACCTGGAGACCCCGGTCCAGCAGCACTTGGTGTGGCTGGACCAGATCAAGGCCATCCGGCAGATGCCCTACCGCGAGTGAACGCGGCGGGCACGGACCTCAGTGGGTGAAATCGCTGGGCTCGGCCTCGAAACGGCGTGCGTAAGCCCGTTCATCGGCAATCCGGGCCACCTCTTCATCGGCCAGGTCCGGGGCGCCATAGACGGCATACGCCACGTTGCCATCCGAGGTTTTGCCGATCTGATGCAGGCGGTAGCGCGAATGACCACCGCCGGTGTCTTCGGGATAGTGCACCGGTGGCTGGCTGCCCTCCATGTCCATCTCGCTGTTGTCGACTACGCCACCGACAAACAATGCACGCATGAGCCATCTCCACGGGAAGTGAGGCTCCACCCTGCCGGTTTGGATGTTGTCAGGGCATCAACAGGACGTTGAATAAACGCAAATCCGGGGCCGGCGGGGCGAACCGGTAGAATGGCGGCCTCTTTTCAAGATGTGCCCTCCGCATGGCTGCCCAGCACGACGCTCCCCTGGAAACCCTGTTCCTGCCGTTCGCCAGTGGCGTGCTGTCCTGGCCAGCCGGCCCCGTGCTGTTCCTGCGCGCCCGCGATGGCGCGCCGCTGCGCGAGCACGCCCAGCCGGCGCAGCTGGTCTGCGAGCAGAGCTTCCGCCCGTTTGCCGATGCCCTGGAAGCCAGCGGCTGGACCGTGCGTGACGAGCAGCAGCTGGCCGGTGATGCCACCCGCTACGCCGTGGTGCTGGTACTGCCGCCGCGCCAGCGCGAGGAGGCCAAGGCCCTGTTCGCGCGCGCGCTGGCCCTGACCGCCCCGGGCGGGATCGTGGTGGCCTGCCAGCACAACAACGAAGGCGCCCGCTCCGGCGAAGGCGATCTGCAGCAGCTGGCCGGTCTCGGTGGCAAGCTGACCAAGAACCACTGCCGTGCGTACTGGACTGCACCGCTCAACGGCGAGCACGACGCCGCGCTGGCGCAGCGCTGGGCATCGCTGGATGCGCCGCGCGCGATCCTGGGCGGCCGCTTCCAGAGCCGCCCGGGTATCTTCGCCTGGGACCGCATCGACCCGGCCTCGGCGCTGCTGGTCGAGCAGCTGCCGGCCGATCTGGCCGGCCGGGGTGCCGATCTGGGCGCTGGCTTCGGCTATCTGTCCGCCGAGGTGCTCGCACGCTGCCCCAACGTGACCGCGCTGGACCTGTACGAGGCCGAAGGCCGCGCGCTGGCGCTGGCCCGCGAGAACCTCGCCGCGCTCGGCAAGCCGGCGGCGCTGGCCTATCACTGGCAGGACGTCACTGCCGGGATCGAGGGCGAGTACGACTTCATCGTCACCAATCCACCGTTCCATACGCCCTCGCGCGCTGATCGCCCCGATATCGGCCAGCGCTTCATCGCCGTGGCCGCGCAGGCGCTGCGCCCGGGCGGCCGGATGTGGCTGGTGGCCAACCGCCATCTGCCCTACGAGCAGATCCTCAACGAGAGCTTCGGCCAGGTCCGCGTGGCGGCCGAGCGCGATGGCTTCAAGCTGATCGAAGCGACCAAGGCCAGCAAGAGCGCCACGCCGGTCCGCACGCCACGCAGCACCGAGCCGAAGTGGGGCCGCGGAGGCCGCGCATGAAGCTGGTCAAGCTGTTGGCCAACCTGGGCTATGGCAGCCGCAAGCAGGTGCAGGGCATGTTCCGCGCCGGCCTGATCACCGATGCCGAGGGCGAGGTACTGTACGCCGATGACGCGGTTTCGCATGACGCGATCCGGGTCGAAGGCGAGCCGCTGGACCCGCCCCAGGGCCTGACCCTGATGCTGCACAAGCCGCGCGGCTACACCTGTTCGACCAAGGACAAGGGCCGGCTGATCTACGACCTGTTGCCGCCGCGTTACCGTGAGCGTGCACCGGTGTTGTCTTCGGTGGGCCGCCTGGACCGCGACACCAGCGGCCTGCTGCTGATGACCGACGACGGCGCGCTGCTGCACCGGATCGTGTCGCCGAAGTCGCGCCTGGACAAGGCCTACGAGGTCACCCTGGCCGACGACCTGCGCGGCGATGAAACCGCGCGCTTCGCCAGCGGCGGGCTGCTGCTGGAATCGGACGACAAGCCGCTGCTGCCGGCCGAGCTGCACGTGAACGGCCCGCGCCAGGCGCAACTGGTCCTGCACGAGGGTCGCTACCACCAGGCGCGCCGGATGTTCGCGGCGGTCGGCAACCACGTCGAGGCGCTGCACCGCAGCCGCATTGGCGGGCTCTCGCTGGGCGAACTGCCGGAAGGTGAGTGGCGCATGCTCGATGCGGCTGATCTGGAGACGCTGTTCAACGTGCCATGAGTGCTTTCCCTGCGCTGCCGTTCCTGCCCGACGCCGTCATCTTCGACATGGACGGCCTGATGATCGACAGCGAGCGGGTGTCGATCGCGTGCTGGTCGCAGGCGGCGCAGGAGCTGGGGCTGCCGTTTCCGGACGGCTTCTGGCTGCGCATGGTCGGGCTTGGTGATCGTGACTGCGAGCGTCTGCTGCTGCAGACGGTGACGGCCGAGCAGGTGGCCGCGTTGTTCGCGCGTTGCCATGACCTGTATGAAGCACGCACGCAGCAGGGCCTGCCGCTGCGTCCCGGCATCCTGGAAATCCTGCAGCTGCTGCACGATCACGGCGTTGCGCGTGCGGTGGCGACCTCGACACGTCAGCCACGCGCATCACGCAAGCTGGCCGCCGCCGGGTTGCTGCCGTTCTTCGAGGTGGTGGTGACCAGCAGCGATGTGTCGCATCCCAAGCCGGCCCCGGATATCTACCTGCTGGCCGCGCAGAAGCTGGGCAAGGATCCGGCACGCTGCCTGGCACTGGAGGATTCTCCTGCAGGCATCCGTGCGGCGGTGAGCGCGGGCATGACGGCGATCCAGGTGCCGGACCTGGTGCATCCGGATGAGGAGCTGCGTGCGCTGGGACATCGCATCGTGGATTCGCTGCTGGATGCACGGGCATTGTTGATGCCGCTGTTGCCGGCGACTGCCGCGCGGTGATGTCCCGCGGGGGCTCGGCGCGCCGATACAAAAAAGCCCGGCACATGGCCGGGCTTTTTCGTGTACATCGCAGCTGCACTCAGATGCGGCTGAACACCAGCGCCGCATTCGTGCCGCCAAAGCCGAAGCTGTTGGACATGACGGTGTCCAGCTGTGCCGACTGGGTCTGCTGCACGATCGGGAAGCCTTCCACCAGCGGGTCCAGCTCGCCGATGTTGGCCGAGCCGGCGATGAAGCCGTCGCGCATCATCAGCAGGCAGTAGATCGCTTCGTGCACGCTTGCCGCGCCCAGCGAGTGGCCGGACAGCGCCTTGGTCGAGGACAGCGGCGGAATGTTCTCGCCGAACACCTCACGCACGGCCTTCAGCTCGGTGACGTCGCCCAGCGGGGTCGAGGTGCCGTGCGTGTTGAGGTAGTCGATCGGGGCGGTCAGGTGCTCCATCGCCATGTTCATGCAGCGCACCGCGCCTTCACCGGACGGGGCAACCATGTCGGCACCGTCGGAGGTGACGCCGTAACCGACCAGCTCGGCGTAGATGCGTGCACCACGGGCCACGGCGTGGTCGTAGTCTTCCAGCACCAGCATGCCGCCGCCACCGGCGATGACGAAGCCATCGCGGTCCTTGTCGTACGGGCGCGAGGCCGAGGCGGGCGTATCGTTGAAACGGGTCGACAGCGCGCCCATTGCATCGAACATCACGCTCATCGACCAGTGCAGGTCTTCACCGCCACCGGCAAACATCACGTCCTGCGCGCCATGACGGATCAGATCCGCAGCGGCGCCGATGCAATGCGCGGAGGTGGCGCAGGCGGCCGACAGCGAGTAGCTCAGGCCCTTGATCTGGAACGCGGTCGCCAGACAGGCCGATACGGTGGAGCACATCGTGCGCGGCACCATGTACGGGCCGACCTTGCGCACGCCACGCGCGCGCAGGATGTCGGCCGATTCCACCTGCCACTGGCTGGAGCCGCCGCCGGAGCCGGCGATCAGGCCGGTGCGCGGGTTGGCGACCTGCGCCTCGTCCAGGCCGGCATCGGCGATCGCATCGCGCATGGCGATGTAGGCATACGCCGACGCATCGCTCATGAAGCGCTTCACCTTGCGGTCGATCTGCGCATCCAGGTCCAGCTCGATGTTGCCGCCGACATGGCTGCGCAGGCCTGCTTCGGCGTGATCGGGCAGATGACGGATGCCGGCACGGCCTTCACGCAGTGCGGAGGACACGGTGTCCAGATCGTTGCCCAGGCACGAGGTGATGCCCATTCCGGTAATGACGACGCGACGCATCAGAAGTTCTCAGTGGAAGTGAACAGACCTACACGCAGGTCTTTGGCAGAGTAGATTTCGCGACCGTCCACCAGCATGCGGGCGTCGGACTGGGCCATCACCAGCTTGCGGTTGATGACGCGCGAGATGTCGATTTCGTAGGTGACGCGCTTGGCGCTCGGCAGCACCTGGCCGGTGAACTTCACTTCACCGCAGCCCAGGGCGCGGCCACGGCCGGGCGCACCGATCCAGGTCAGGAAGAAGCCGGTCAGCTGCCACATGGCATCCAGACCGAGGCAGCCGGGCATGACCGGGTCGCCGAGGAAGTGGCAGTCGAAGAACCACAGGTCAGGGCGGATATCCAGCTCCGCGCGTACCATGCCTTTGCCATGGGGACCGCCGTCCTCGCGGATATCGGTGATGCGATCGAACATCAGCATCGGATCATTGGGCAGGCGGCCGCTGCCCGGGCCGAACAGTTCACCGCGGGCGCTGGCCAGCAGCTGGTCGCGCGAGAACGCGTTGAGACGAGTCATGGAAAACGCAATCCTGAGGAAGTTGTCATCGGGTGAGCCGACCACAGGCCGACTGCTCTTGCATGAAGCAAGTGCTCAAGAGTGCATGAGAAAAAGTGATTCAATCAAACGTTTTAACCGTACGCCGCCGTAGTGTTTTCAGGTTCAAAAACGCATGTTGTTGTTATCCAACAACCATACTGCGGCGTGTGGCTGTAATCTTGTTCATCTGACTCCGAGTGCCCACGCCCGTGTCCCGCCCCCGCAAGATCATTCACGTCGACATGGATGCGTTTTACGCGTCCGTGGAGCAGCGTGACGACCCTTCTCTGCGGGGCAAGCCGGTGGTGGTGGCGTGGCGGGGAATGCGCTCGGTGGTGTGCGCGGCGTCCTACGAGGCGCGGGTGTTCGGGGTGCGTTCGGCGATGCCGGCGCTGCGTGCGGAGCGGCTGTGTCCGGATGCGGTCTTCGTGCCGCCGGATTTCGTGCGTTACAAGGCGGTGTCACGCCAGGTCCGCGAGATTTTCCTGCGGCATACGGACCTGGTGGAGCCGTTGTCGCTGGATGAGGCGTATCTGGACGTGACCGAGCACAAGGGCGGGATGACGGTGGCGACGGAGATCGCGCAGATCATCCGCGCGCAGATCCGCGAAGAGACGCAGCTGACGGCCTCGGCGGGGATCGCGCCGAACAAGTTCCTGGCGAAGATTGCCTCGGATTGGCGCAAGCCGGATGGGCAGTTCGTGGTGCCGCCGCATCGCATCGAGCAGTTCCTGACGCCGTTGCCGGTGAACCGGGTGCCGGGCGTGGGCAAGGTGATGGCGGCGAAACTGGCCGAGCTCGGGATTGCGACGGTCGGCGATCTGCGTGCGTTGCCGCTGGAGGAACTGGAGGCGCGGTTCGGGACGTTTGGTGGACGCTTGTTCAATCGTGCGCGCGGTGTGGATGAGCGGCCGGTGGAGCCGGATCAGCCGGTGCAGTCGATTTCGTCGGAGGATACGTTCGCGGAGGATCTGTTGTTGGAGAATCTGGCGCCGGCGATCGTGCAGTTGGCGGAGAAGACGTGGCAGGCGACGCGCAAGACGGACCGGGTGGGGCATACGGTGGTGTTGAAGTTGAAGACGTCGCAGTTCCGGATCATTACGCGCAGTTTTACGCCGGAGTCGCCGCCGGATTCGGTGGAGGAACTGCGGGATATTGCGTTGGGGTTGCGGGAGCGGGTGTTGTTGCCGTTGGAGACGCGGTATCGGTTGGTGGGGGTGGGGTTGGGGGGCTTCCGGGAGCGGGAGGTGGTTCGCCAGCCGGGGTTGTTTGATCATCTTGGTGATGTGTAGCTGGGCGGTATTCGTCCGCGTTTCTTGCCGTTTTCTTGATCTGTTCAAGTGTTGACGGCAACGGCAACGGCAACGGCAACGGCGACATCAAGATCAACTGCTAAGGCGCTGGTATCTGCGTGGTGAGAGTTTGGGACGACGCGGGTGGGGTATCGGGACCCGCTGCAAGTACGTCCCTGTAAGCTCGTGTGTTGCCATCCATGGCAACACACGGTCCCGATACCCCACCCGCGCCGTCCCTCCGACACTGGGTCGGTGCGCATGGAAAATTCGCGCTGCGCGCTATTTCTGCGTCATTACGGCCACTGCATTTCACCCTTGGCTACTTTCGCGCTCAGTTCCAGTGAACTCTCGCCGGCCAGGTTCGGATAGCGCTTTTTCATTGCGGCGATGAGTGCGTTGGCGTCTTTGCTGCGTGCGGTTTCTTCGTCGAACGCGCGGATGTAGTTGGCGGTGAAATCCACGGCGCTGATGTCCAGGGCGGCATCGGCTGCGTAGTGGCCGGGGATGACGCGGGTGGGGTTCAGGGCCTTGATGGTGGCGAGGGTCTGCAGCCAGTGCGCGTGTGATTGCGCGCTTTGGGTGTCTGCCATCCAGACGTGTTCGCCGGCGACGATGGGGATGCCGCCGAGGACGGTGCGCTGGGCGGGGATCCACAGGACCGTGCGGTCCGGGGTGGGGCCGGTGAGGCCGATGATCTTGATCGGTTGGCCTTCCAGGGTGAGGGTGTCGCCGTCCAGTGGGGCGGGGATGACGATGCGGCTCGGCTTGCCTGCGCCCATCTGGGGGCCCCAGAACGCGAGTTTGGCGGCCTGGGTGGCGGTGATGTGGGCGACGGTAGCGGGCGTGGCGAGGATGCGGGCGTCGGGGAAGGCGTCCTGCAGGGTGGCCAGGCCGAAGTAGTAGTCGGGATCGCCGTGGCTGATGTAGATCGTGGTCAGGCGTTTGCCCGAGTCACGGATGCGTTGGACCAGCTGCGCGGCATCGGTGGCGGCGAACTGGGCATCCACGAGGATGGCGTCGTGGCGGCCGGTGATCAGGGTCGAGGAGACCGCGAAGAGGGCGTCGTCGCCGGGGTGGTAGGGCTGCACCGCGAGGGGGGCGGCCTGCGCGGGCGCGTTCGCGGCGGGGCGGGCGTGGCTGGTGGCCGGGGTGAGGGCAGTGAGGCCGGTGATCAGGGCCAGGCTGAGGGCCAGGGTGGTGCGGGAGCGCGTGGGCATGGGGGCGGTTCCATCCAGGGCCCCGGCGGGGATCGCCGGGGCGGGCAGGGCTCAGTACGCGACGGTGGCGATCTGGCGCAGGTACTGCGGGGTTTCGATTTCGCTGACGAAGGCGTCGGCGTAGTCGGCGTAGCTGATCCGGCTGTGGCCGTCATCGCCGACCAGGAAGTTCTTCGCCTGGGTGCGGAAGCCGCCGCGCTGCGGGCCGGGGCCGATTTCGGCGGCGGGGGAGTAGAACGTCCAGTCGAGGTCGTCAACGGCGCGGAGCTGCTTGAGCGTCTCGCGGGCGGCCAGGGCGACCGGCTTGTAGGCGTCCGGGAAGCCCTCGGTGTCCACCAGCTGCACGCCGGGGGCGACTTCCAGGCTGCCGGCGCCACCGACCATGATGAAGCGGGGCACGCCGGCCTGGCGCGCGGCCTTCACCAGAGCGGCACTGGTGGTGGTCACCGTGGTGGCGGCATCGCCCGGGCGCGGGCCGAAGGCGCTGGCCAGGACGTCATGGCCGGCGATCACGGCGGCCAGCGCGTCGGTGTCGTCCAGCGCGGCCACGGCCAGCTGGGCGCCGTCCAGTTCGGACGGGAGGTCAGTCTCACGGCGGACGATGGCGGTGACCTGGTGGCCGCGGGCGAGGGCCTGGCGGGTGATTTCACGACCGATGTTGCCGGTGGCACCAACGAGAGCGATTTTCATGGGGAGATCCGTTGAGGAAGGAAGGCCAGCGTATGCTTCTGGAATCGAACGAAAAACCGCGTATAACGGCCTAATTTGTTGCACGGATCGATCAAATGGACCGGATGACCGCCATGAACGTGTTCGTCGAGGTGGCTGAGCGCGGCAGTCTGACGGCCGCCGCCGACGCGCTGGAGATGTCGCGGGCGATGGTGACGCGCTATCTGGCCGAGGTGGAGCGCTGGCTGGGCGCGCGTCTGCTGCACCGGACCACGCGCCGGATCAGCCTGACCGGGCCGGGAGAAGCGGCGCTGCTGCGCTTCCGGCAGATGCTGGCCATCGGCGATGAGCTGCGCGGGGAGCTGGCCACGGACAATCCCGAGCCGCATGGCCTGCTGCGGGTCACCGCGAGCGTCTCGTTCGGGCAGAGCCATCTGGCGGCGGCGGTGGCCGAGTTCGTCAAACGGCATCCGCTCACACGCGTTGAACTGCTGCTGGTGGATCGGGTGGTCAACCTGGTGGAGGAGCGCGTGGACATCGCCGTGCGCATCTCGCGCGCGATCGACCCGAGCCTGATCGCGCGTCCGCTGGCGCAGTGCCGCTCGGTGCTGTGCGCGGCACCGGCGTACCTGGCCGAGCGCGGTACGCCGACCACGGCCGATGCGCTGGCCACGCACAACTGCCTGACCCACCACTACGTCGGCAAGAGCGTGTGGCACCTGCAGCGCGAGGGGCGGAAGATCGCGGTGGCGGTGGGAGGCAACATCAGTGCCAATGAGGCATCGCTGCTGCTCGAAGCGGTGCGTGCCGGTGCGGGCATCGCGATGCTGCCGATGTATCAGATCGCCCCGCTGCTGCGCACGGGGGAACTGGTTGCCGTGCTGCCGGACCATGAGGTGGAGTTACTGGGTCTGTACGCGGTGTACGCCTCGCGCCGGCAGCTGCCGACGATCATGCGCAGCTTCCTGGATTTCCTGGTGGAGCGTTTCAGCAGCCCGCAGTTCCTGGCGCTGCTCTGACCGTCTGGCGTCAACGGTGCATGAGCGGAGACGGCCTGGCGCCGCCGTACAATGGGCACCCACGTCGTTGAAGTGAGTGTTGCCTTGTCGTATCCGTATCCGTTGGTGGTGTTCGATCTGGATGGCACGCTGGTGGACAGCGCGGCCGATATCGCCGAGGCGCTGAACCGCACGCTGGAAGACTGGCAACTGCCGCGCGTGCCGGAGACGACCGTACTGACGTGGATCGGTGATGGCGTGCGACGGTTGGTCGAGCAGGCGTTTACCGCAGCCGGCAGCGATATCGATCTGGACAAGGTGATGCCGGGGTTCATGCGGCACTACGAAGCGTGCCTGTTGCGCAGCCCGCGCTTGTTCGATGGGGTGAGCGAGACGTTGGCCGCCTTGCGCGAACAGTCGGTGACGCTGGCGATCTGCACCAACAAGCCGTCCGCGCTGGTGGCGCCGCTGCTGCAGCATTTCGGTCTGCAGGATGTGTTCGCACTGGTGCTGGGTGGGGATTCCCTTTCGGAGCGCAAGCCGAACGGTGCGCCACTGCGCTACATCGCGGCGCACTTCGAGGTGGCCGTCGGGGCAGCGTTGATGGTGGGTGATTCGATCACGGATTACCGGGCGGCCGTGGATGCAGGCATGCCGGTGGCGCTGGTGCGCTATGGGTATCCGCGTGGGCTGGATCTGGACAACGTCCAGGCGGTGGCCGTGGTGGATGATCTGCGGGAATTGCTGAGGCTGTAACGCGTTGAGGCGCGTGCCGACCAACGGTCGGCACTACCGGGGAAATGAAGTGTGCCGACCGAGGCACCTACCGAGGGTGGGACGGCGGCAGTGCCGCCGTCCAGATCCCTTATTTCGGCTGGTAACGCACGCTCAGGCGGTACTCGCGGCCGGGCTGGTTGTACCAGGCGACGGTTTCGTAGTCGCGGTCGAACACGTTGCTGACCCGGCCCAGTACGGACCAATCACGGGTCAGCGCGTACTCCAGGCGCAGATCCACGGTGCCGTAGCCGCCCAGGCGCACGGTATTGGCGGCATTGTCATACCGCTTGCCGGCGCCGTTGGCGGTGAGGCCGGCGCGGAAGTAACCGAAGCGGCGATCGACATCCAGACGTGCGGTGTTCTGTGCGCGTCGAGCCAGCCAGTTGTCGAACTGCGCGCTGCCGTCGGTACGGTTGCGCGGGTCGGTGTGGCTGAGTTGTGCGTTGAGGTCGAACCCGGCGACGGTGATCGCACCGGTCAGTTCGGCACCGCGGATGCGGGCCTTCTCGACCTGCGACATCATGAACGTGGTCGCGTCGTAGGTGATCAGGTCATCGATGCGCGTTTCGTATACGTCCAGGCCCCAGCGCCAGCCATCACCCTGCTGGGCGATGCCGATGTTCGCGCTCTTGGATTTCTCCGGATCCAGGGTCGGCACGCCGCTCCACGGGTCGTAAAGGTCGCTGAAGGTCGGGGCCTTGAACGCGGTGCCGTAGCTGGCGTTGAGGCGGAACCCGCTGCCCAGTTCCAGGCCCCAGCCGAGGCTGCCGGTGGTGTGGTTGCCGAACTGCTCGTTGTCGTCGTTGCGCACGCTGGCCTGCAGGTGGTGCGCGCCGAAGCGGCCCTGGTACTGCACGAACACGCCGGTGTTGTCGCGGCTGTCCACCAGATAGCCGGCGCTGCTGCCGTCCAGGTTGTCCTGGCTCCAGTCCACACCGGCGCTCAGCAGCTGGCCATCGGCGATGCCGATATCGGCCTGCACCGAGGCGCTGTCGCGGTGGGTCTGGGCGTTGCCCAGCCAGGTATCACCGTTGTAGTTGTCCGATTCGTTGTCGGCGCGGCCGACGTTCACGGTCAGGTTGAAGCGCTCGCTCGGCGTGTAGCGCAACTTGCCGCCGAGCACCTGCTGCAGGGTCTCGGAGTAGTTGTAGTAGCCGTCGTAGTGGTTCTCGCCTTCGGCGCGCAGCGCGGTGCCTTCCAGGCTCAGCGTGTCGGTCAGCGCATAGCCGCCGCGCAGGCTCATCGACAGGTTGCGGTAGCCGTCGCGGTCGGGCTCATCGGCACCGCAGCCGGCAAACGTGGCCGCGTCGCCACGACAGGCGTTGATGCCATCGGTGTGCTGATAGGCGATGTCGGTACCGAACCAGCCACGCTCACCGCTGCCACCGAAGCCACCGCTGGCCTCGCGCAGTCCGTTGCTGCCGCCACCAAGCTGCAGGTGCGGTGCGAACTGGCCGGCGTTGCGGCGGGTGAAGATCTGGATCACGCCACCGATCGCATCGGCGCCGTACAGGCTGGACTGCGGGCCACGCACGATTTCGATGCGTTCGATCTGCGCCAGCGGCAGGTCCTGGATCATGGCCAGGCCGAGGTCGCCGGTGTTGATGCGCACGCCATCGACCAGCACCAGGGTGTGGGCCGAGTTGGTGCCACGCAGGAACAGCGAGCTCTGCTTGCCCAGGCCGCCGCTGTTGTTGAGGTTGATGCCGGCACGGCCGCGCAGCAGATCCTGCAGCGACGGTGCCTGGCTGCGCTCGATCTCGGCGCGGTCGATCACCTGCGCCGGTGAGATGCTGTCCTGCAGGGCGATCGGGGTGCGCGTGGCGGTGACCAGCACCTGGTCCAGTGCGGTGGCGTCGTCCTGTGCGGAGGCCAGCAGGGGCAGGGCCGACAGCACGGCCAGAGAAAGAACGCGGGTTTGCAGCTTCATCGATGACTCCATGCACCGCGCACGCCCGCGCGGCAAGGGGTAGGGATGATTGCGCTGCAGGGGTGTTCGACGGTGGGCGGACGCACGCAGGCGCCTGCTTGCCGCCGCCATGCCCGCCGCATCGCAACCAGTCGTCTTCCAGGCCGGTCTCCGGGCTCGCGGGTCGATGGCGCTGCCATCGTGCCAGGCGCCTTCCCATGCCGGAGCACAGTGGCGTGTTGCCTGGTGTTTCCACGCTTACCGTTGCGGGGGCAGCGCCGGAGTGGCGGCGTGGCACAGGGCCTGACGCGTCACCGGCTTCCCGTTTCAACCTGGCGGCATTGCAGCCCCAGGTCACCTGAAAGTGGGCGCAGTCTAAGCCATCGGCCGGGCCCATGGAGCGCACCGGTTAGAATGCGCCTCGCTTTTTCGATGTGATCTCCATGGCCCCAACGTGGTTGCAGCACCCCGGCACCGACGCCCGTGACCCGCACCGGCCGGCCGCAGCGAGCAGCAGACGGGGCGCGGCATGATCCTGGATCTGATCCGCCACGCCAGCACCGGCCGCGACGATCATCTCGATGGCCGCACCGATCCGCCGCTGCACGAGGGCGCGACCGACGCCTTGTGCGCGCGCTATGCCGGGCTGCCCTGGCAGCGTGTGCTGTCCTCGCCACGGCGGCGAGCGCTGTTGACCGCCGAGGCATTGGCCTTGCCCCACGCAGTGGACGTGGAGGCCGATGAGGAATGGGAGGAACTCGATTTCGGCGACTGGGACGGGCTCGCGCTGGAGGCGCTGCCGATGGATGCGCTGTCAGCTTTCCATCTGGATCCGCACGCCAACCCGCCGCCGCATGGCGAAAGCTGGGGCCACTTCGAGCGCCGCATCGCGCGCGGCCTGCATCGGCTGCTGGACGAACCCGAGCCGGTACCAACGCTGATCGTCAGCCATGGCGGACCGCTGCGGATGGTGCTGTCGCAGGTGTGCGGCCTGCCGATGGCGATGTGCTGGGCACTGCGCATCGATCACGGCACGCGGTTGCGCCTGCGCGTGGAGCGCGAGGACGACCGGCTGTGGGGCGAACTGCTGGAGCTGCAGCAGGTATGAAACGCGGCGGTACCGAC
The DNA here is from genome assembly GCF_056861555.1 of Stenotrophomonas sp. K-6. Classification (NCBI taxonomy): domain Bacteria; kingdom Pseudomonadati; phylum Pseudomonadota; class Gammaproteobacteria; order Lysobacterales; family Lysobacteraceae; genus Stenotrophomonas; species Stenotrophomonas sp. K-6. The sequence continues at coordinate 151,514 of NZ_JBSPUC010000005.1, forward strand.
GGTGTGTCGGTACCCACGTATCAGCGCTCGTCGTCGTCCATCTCGAACGGCGGTGCTTGGTCGCCGTCGTCGTCGCGATGCTCCACGGTGCGGTCGTAGACCGGACCGGAAGCGGGCGGCGCCTTCTTCAGCGGCTGGTCGGCGATGATCGCTTCGTACTCGGCTACCAGCACGGTGCGGCGCGCCTCCGGCAGCTCCTGCCAGTGGCAGTCCTGCAGCGCACCTTCCAGCGAGTAGAGCAGGTTCAAGCTCGGCTTGAAGCCGGCGCGGCGCACTTTGACGAAGGCGCCGACCGCGCCGACCGCCACCAGATCTTCCGGCGTACGCAGACCGACCTGGCGCAGCCATGCTGCGCTCTTCGGGCCGATGTTGCGCAGCTTGGCGCCACTCATCCCAGTGCCTCGACGAACACGGCCGCAATCGCTTCCAGCCCGGCCTGGTCCTCGGCATCGAAGCGCGCCAGCGAGGGGCTGTCCAGATCGAACACGCCGACCAGCTCGCCGTTGTGGACCAGCGGCACCACCAGTTCCGAACGCGAGGCCGAGTCGCAGGCGATGTGCCCCGGGAACGCATCGACATCTTCGATGCGCTGGGTCACCCGCTGCGAAGCCGCGGCGCCACACACGCCCTTGTCGAGCGGGATGCGCACGCAGGCGGGCAGGCCCTGGAACGGGCCGACGACGAGCTCCTTGCCATCGAAGAAGTAGAAGCCGACCCAGTTCAGGTGCGGCAGGGCGTGGTAGACCAGCGCCGACAGGTTGGCCGCATTGGCGATGCGGTCGCGCTCGCCGTGCACCAGGGCGCGGGCCTGGGCCAGCAGCTGGCCGTACTGTTCCGGCTTGCTGCCGGTGAGCGTGGAGGTATCGAACATGGCCGCAGTCTACCAAGCGCGGCGGTTGGTTGCCCCCGGGGCTGGCGGAACGCAGCGGACTGCACCGCAGCTCGACTGGGTGCGCGGATAATGGCGCGTTTCCGCTCCCGGTCGTCTCCCCATGTCCTTGCCTGCGCCGCGCCCTGCCGCCCTGTTCGTCACCGGTACCGACACTGGCATCGGCAAGACCTTCAGCAGCTGTGTGCTGCTGCATGCCCTGCGCCGCCACGGCGGCACCGCTGTGGGCATGAAGCCGGTCGCCAGTGGCTGCGAACGTACGCCCGAGGGCCTGCGCAACGAGGATGCCACCGCGCTGATGGCCGCCAGCCTGCCGCTGCCCGCGTATGCCGACCTCAACCCGTTCGCGCTGGAGCAGCCACTGGCCCCGGAGATCGCTGCCGCCGAGGCGGGCGTGCAGCTGTCGCTGGCCCCGATAGAAGCGGCGTTCGCACGCCTGCGCGCCAGCGCCGATACGGTCGTGGTCGAGGGCGTCGGCGGCTGGCTGGCGCCGCTGTCGGGCACGCTGGACCAGAGTGATCTCGTGCACGGGCTGGCGCTGCCGGTGGTGATGGTGGTCGGGCTGCGGCTGGGCTGCCTCAACCATGCGCGGCTGACTGCCGAGGCGATTGCGGCCCGTGGCGCGCGCTGCATCGGCTGGATCGCCAACGAGGTGGATCCGAGCATGGCACGCCGCGACGAGAACGTCGCACTGCTCACCGCGCGGCTGCCGATGCCGTGCTGGGGGCGCCTGCCGTATGCGCCGGGCGCGGACCCGGCCCGCCTGGCGGACCGGCTGGTGTTCTGAGCGTCAGCTGCCTGCGCGCGTCCGCAGCGCGCTGGCGAGCCGGCCGACCGTGGCGATCGCGCCGAGGAAACGCGCGTCGAGTTCCTGGCAGCACGACAGGCGCAGGCAATGCCGATAGCGTGCACCGCGCGAGTAGACCTGGCCGGGCATGAACACCACGCCCTCGGCCAAGGCCTGCTCGAACAGCTCCGCGACATCGATCGCGGCGGGCAGTTCCACCCACAGCAGGAACCCGCCGGTCGGCTGGGTGGCCGACGTGCCGGGCGGGAAGTGCTGCGCGATCAGGCCACGCACGTGGCTGACCTGATCGCTGTAGAGCCGACGCAACCCCCGCAGATGATGCTCGTAGTTGCCGGCTTCCAGGAACGCGGCAACCGCGTCCCCGAGCAGGCGTGATTCGGCCCCGGAAGAATGGAATTTCAGCAGCTGGATATCGGCGGCGAAGCGACCACCGTCGAGCCAGCCGATGCGGTAGTCCGGTGCCAGCGTCTTGGAGAAGCCGCTGCAGACCATGATCCAGCCATCGCGATCAAAGCTCTTGGCCAACGGCTCCAGCGGTTCCTTGAACTGCAGCTCGGCGTAGACCGCGTCCTCGATCAACGGCACCTGGTAATGGTTCACCAGCGCGGCCAGGCGCTGCTTGTTCGGCACCGGCATGCTGCCGCCGAGCGGATTGTGCACCGTCGGCATGGCCATGATCGCGGCAATACCCCCGGCCTCGAGCAGGGCTTCCAGCGCATCCAGATCGAGCCCGTCGCGTGGATGGGTCGGCAGCTCGATCGCGCGCAGGCCCAGGCTGCGCAGCAGCGGGTAGATGTTGAAGTACGAGGGCGCTTCGATCGCGACCGCATCGCCGGGTTGGGTCACCACGCGCAATGCCAGCTGCAGGGCTTCCATCGCGCCATGCGTGAGCACCAGCCGGTCCGTGGTGGTGTGCAGCCCCAGCCGCGGGCCACGCTGCACGATCTGGGTCAGCAGCCGTGCCGCACCGTTGGGGCGTGCGTAGGTCTCCACCGTGGTGCCCGCCCGGCGCAGCACCTGCGCGGTGATGCGCGCCAGCTGCGCGCCGGGATAGAAGCGCTTGCCGCGCGGCCCGGCAAACGCCAGATCCACGATGCCGGGCTGCTGCTGCGCGGCCAGCACGCGCGCCATCATCGCGTGCTGCGCCGGTGCGGTCGGTGGTGAGGGCGCCTGCCGCAGCGACTGGGTCGGTTCGGGCAGGCGGGGGCTGACCACGAAGCCGGCCTTGGGCCGTGGCAGCACCAGCCCGGCATCCTCCAGCTGCCGATAGGCGGCGATCACCGTGTTGAGGCTGAGCTTTCGCTGTGTGGCCAGCCCGCGCAGCGACGGCAGTCGGGTGCCCACCGGCAGTCGCCCGCTGCGGATCGCATCGGCCATTTCATCGGCCAGGGATTGATAGAGGTTGGTGGCCATCGGTAGCTGCATCCACGGAATCTGTAACCGTGCGGATACCTGCCATCTGCATCTGTATCCGCTTCCGTCGCCAGCCTACCATGGTGCTTGATGACTTCCCCCACGCACGGCAGGGCAGTGTGTGCCGTGCGTTTTTTCTTTTCCCTGCCGCCGGATCAGCGTGCCGAAATGGTGGTGCTCACCAAGCGCGGCTGCTCGCGGTACAGCGCCGGATACTGCTGTTTCAGCGCGGCCACCTTGGGCAGGTCGTTGATCCGGATGTACAGCGATTCCGGATGCAGGGTGAGGTAGTTCTGGTGATAGCCCTCGGCGGCAAAGAACGGCTTGCCGCCATCGACCTGGGTCACCACGGGCGCAGCGTAGGTCTTCGCCTGCTGCAGCTGGGCGATGTACGCGCGGGTGGCATCGCGTTGGGCCGCGCCGTCGGCATACACCGCCGAGCGGTACTGGGTGCCGCGGTCCGGACCCTGCCGGTTGAGCTGGGTCGGGTCGTGCGCCACCGAGAAGAACACCTGCATCAGCTGGCCATAGCTGACCTGCGCGGGATCGTAGGTGACCTGCACCGCCTCGGCATGGCCGGTGCTGCCACTGCCCACGCGCGGGTAGGTCGCGTTTGCTGCGCTGCCGCCGATGTAACCCGATAGCGCGCTGTCCACGCCCTTGATGTGCTGGAACACGCCCTGCACGCCCCAGAAGCAGCCGCCGGCGAACACGACCGTGGCACGCTTCACGCCCGGTTGGCGCAGGTCTGCCTTGCCGGCAGGGGCGGGCAAGGCGACGGTCGTCACGACCCCGGCAGCATGGGCCGGCCGATCAAGACCCACCACCACGCTGGCGGTGAGTGCCGCGATGGCGACGGCGATACCGCCGGCCACGAGTTTGTCGAACGCGATCTTCATGCGATGGCTCCTCAACCAAACGTAAAGGCATAGGCGTGCACGCCCGGATCGAGGAATTCGATCTCGAAGGTGCGCTCCTGCACGGCGCCGGACTGGCGGATCAGCTGATACAGACGGTTTTCATCCACGCGGCCGTCACCGTCGGCGGAGATGTCGCCACCGGCTGCTGCGCCGGGCGGCTGCCCGTCGATGCGCACGCGGAACCGGACCGGCTTGCCGTCCTCGCCCGGCGCCAGCACCAGGTGCAGGTCGCGTGCATGGAAGCGGAAGGCGATACGGCCGCCGCGTGTCTCCAGCCGGGCATCTTCGTTGCCCACGGTCCAGCGTCCGGCCAAGGCCCACTGGTTGTGTTGCAGCGTGGCAGGCACGGTGTAGTCGGCAGGCTGGTCCTGGCGCTGGCCACCGGGCGAGGCGAAGTTCTCGGCGCGTGCGTGACCCAGGTAGGTCTCCGGCGATTTGAGGTTGTCCATGTCGGCCTGGCGCGCCACGCCATCCAGTGCCATCGCCACCGGTGCGTCATCACCGGGAAGGGTATTGCCGGCCTCGCGCAGCAGCTGGCGGATGATCTGCTCGGACTGCGCATAGTTGCCTTCACCGAAGTGATGCGCACGGATCTGGCCCTGCGCATCGATGAAGTAGTGCGCTGGCCAGTATTTGTTGTTGAAGCCGCGCCAGATGGCGAAGTCGTTGTCGATGGCCACCGGGTAGGTCACCTTCAAGTCCTTCACCGCGCGCTGCACGTTGGCCAGATTGCGCTCGAAGGCGAACTCCGGCGCGTGCACGCCGATCACCACCAGCCCGTGGTCGCGATAGCGCTCGGCCCACTCACGCACGTAGGGCATCGCGCGCAGGCAGTTGATGCAGGAGTAGGTCCAGAAATCCACCAGCACCACCTTGCCGCGCAGCGCCGGTGCATCCAATGGCGGGCTGTTGAGCCAGCCGGTCGCGCCGGCCAGGGAGGGCAGGGTGCCTTCCACCGGCAGCGGCTGCCCGGGCGTGCTCGCGGCGGCGCGCATCATTGCTGCGCCGGTGGCCGGCGCCTGGGCTGGCAGCACGTCGAGCAGGCCCTGTTCCAGCTTGGCGGTGCTGACCGTGGAGAGCCGGGTCAGCACACCGGTATCCCAGCCCATCGCGATGGCGACCACCGCCAGCAACGCGGCGACGCCCAGCCCACGGCGCACCCACTCGCCCACCCCGAGGCGGCGCTTGAGCGCGGCGAACACGCGCCCGCCGATCCAGATCGCCAGCGCCAGCGAGGTGGCCGCACCCAACGCATAGGCCAGCAGCAGCCCGCTGGTACCGACACTGGCGCCCTGCAGTGCCGCGCCGGTGAGGATCAGGCCGAGGATCGGCCCCGCGCACGGCGCCCACAGCAGGCCGGTGGCGATGCCGATCAGCAGCGAGGTGCCAACGCCCCCACGCCCCGCGTCACTGGCCGCATCGGCCGAGGCGCTCAGCCGCGCGCCCAGCCGCTGGAAGGGTGACAGCAGGCGGTCGGCCAGCGCCGGCCACAGCAGTGCCAGCGCGAACACCGCCATCACCACCAGCGCGATCCAGCGCCCGATCTGGTTGGCCTGCGCCACCCATTGGCTGCTCACCGCTGCCAGGCTGGCGACCACCGCGAACATCAGCGCCATACCGATCAGCAGTGGCAGGCCGCTGCGCAGGAAGGGGCGGTCCGAGCGGGCGAACACGAACGGCAGCACCGGCAGGATGCAGGGGCTGAGGATGGTGAGCACGCCACCGAGGTAGGCCAGCACGAGCAGAAGCATGGAGAGGTCCTTCTATGACGCAGGGAAGTGCGGCGCTCAGGCCGCGACGAAGTTCATGGCCACGCCGTTCATGCAGTAGCGCAGGCCGGTGGGGCGTGGGCCGTCATCGAACACGTGGCCGAGATGGCCGCCGCAGCGCTTGCAGTGCGCTTCAACGCGCACCATGCCCAGCGTGGTGTCGCGGTCTTCGCCAACGGCATCGTGCAGTGGCGCCCAGAAGCTGGGCCAGCCGGTGCCGCTGTCGAACTTGGTGGAGGACGAGAACAGCGGCAACGCGCAGCCGGCGCAGGTGAAGGTGCCACGCCGATGCTCCTTGTTGAGCGGGCTGCTGAACGGTCGTTCGGTGCTTTGCCGGCGCAGCACGCTGTACTGGGCAGGGGTGAGCTGTTCGCGCCACTGCGCATCGCTGCGCATGACCTCGAACTGGCGCGCAGGCGCAGCGGGGGCTGCGGGGGCGGGGCCGCTGCAGGCGGTCAACCCGAACAGGCCGGCCGCGGCGGCCATGCCCCCCATTCCAAGCACATTGCGACGTGTGTAACGCATGGCCGATCTCCGGGCACGGGGACGATGCGGCCATGCTGCGCCCGGCCCGGTCAACGAATCCTCACGCAGGGTTAAATTTTCCGTGACACATTCAGGTCGCGATCCGTCGACAATGCCGCCATGCCCTCCTGCCGCCCCCTGAGCCGATGAGCAGTGCCAAGCGCGTCCTGATCGTCGAAGACGATGTCCACATCGCCAACCTGCTGCGCATGCACCTGCGTGATGAAGGCTATGAGGTCACCCATGCCGCCACCGGCGACGAGGGCCTGGCCCTGCTGGAGGCGCAGCCGTGGAGCGCGCTGGTGCTGGACCTGATGCTGCCCGGCGTGGACGGTCTGGAGATCTGCAAGCGTGCCCGCGCGATGACGCGCTACACCCCCATCATCATCACCAGTGCACGCGCCAGCGAAGTGCATCGCATTCTCGGCCTGGAGCTGGGGGCGGACGATTACCTGGCCAAACCCTTTTCGATGCTGGAACTGGTCGCCCGCGTGAAAGCGCTGCTGCGCCGGGTGGAAGCAATGGCCCAGAACGCGCGCATCGATGCCGGTGAGATCGAGGTGGCCGGGCTGCGCATCGACCCGGTCGCACGCACGGCACTGGTCGACGGCCGACCCTTGGAACTGACCCCGCGCGAGTTCGACCTCCTCTATTTCTTTGCCCGTCATCCCGGCCAGGTGTATTCGCGCATGGACCTGCTCAACCAGGTGTGGGGCTACCAGCACGACGGCTACGAACACACCGTCAATACCCACATCAACCGGCTGCGCAACAAGATCGAGCGCGATGCCGCCAACCCGCAGCGCATCCAGACGGTGTGGGGGCGCGGCTACAAACTGGTCGATGGCCACGAGGGGGCAGACACATGATCCGCCTCACCTTGTCCCAGCGCCTGTCCGCGGTGTTTTTCGCGCTGCTGTTGCTGTGTGGTGGTGCGCTGCTCTGGATCCAGATGCGCAGCACCACCGTGCATGAGCAGGAAACCGTGCAGCGCCTCTCGCGCGGCTTGGCCGAGCACATCGCGCGCAGTGGTGAGTTGATGGATGGCCGTGGCATGCGCAACGGCGAAGTGCGCGCGCTGTTCGGCAAGCTGATGGCGGTCAACCCAAGCGTGGAGGTGTACCTGCTCGACGACCAGGGGCGCATTCTCGGCCACGACGCACCGGAGGGGCATCTCAAGCGGGCCCAGGTCGATCTGGGGCCGGTGCAGGCGCTGCTGCGCGATGAGCCGCTGCCGATCCTTGGCGATGACCCGCGCAGTGCCACCGGCCGCAAGGTATTCAATGCGGCACCGCTGTGGGTGCAGGGCCGGCAGGCGGGGTACATCTACGTTGTCTTGGTCGGCGAGGAGCGCGAGGCACTGGCCGCCAACATCGCCGCCAACAGCACGCTGCGCACCACCCTGTGGTCGCTGGCGATCGTCGCGGTGGTGGGGCTGCTGGCCGGCCTGGTCGCGTTCCGCTGGGTGACCCGCCCGCTACGCCAGCTGACCCGGCGCATCCAGTCCTTCGACGTCGATAGCGCCACCCCGGATGCCGCGCCGCCACCGGCGCCGCTGCGTCCGGGCGAGCGCGACGAGCTGGCCATCCTGCAGCACAGCTTCGGGCACATGGCCCAGCGCCTGGGCGAGCAGTGGCAGCAGCTGCGCCAGCAGGACCTGCAGCGGCGCGAGCTGGTCGCCAACATCTCCCACGACCTGCGCACGCCGTTGTCGTCGTTGCATGGGTATCTGGAAACGCTCGCGCTCAAGGACGCCTCGCTCAGTGCCGAGGAGCGCCAGCGCTACCTGTCGATCGCCCTGTCGCAGAGCCACAAGGTCGGCCGGCTGGCCCAGGCGCTGTTCGAGCTGGCCCGGCTGGAGCATGGCGGTGTGGTGCTGGACCGCCAGGCGTTCTCCCTGCCGGATCTGGTCCAGGATGTGTTCCAGAAGTTCGAACTGGCCGCCGAGTCACGCCGGCAGACGTTGAGCGCCGACATTCCCCCGGGCTTGCCGCCGGTGATCGCGGACTTGGCCCTGATCGAACGTGTGTTGACCAACCTGCTCGACAACGCGATCCGGCATACGCCCGAAGGCGGGCGTATCGCAGTGACCCTGCGCGCGGCCGATGGCGAGGTGCAGATCAGCGTGGCCGACAGCGGCCCCGGGATTCCCCCGGCGCGGCGCGATGCCCTGTTCACGGCCATGCCGGCACTGAGCAGCCAGCGACCGGACAGCGGCGGGCTGGGGCTGTTGATCGTGCATCGCATCCTGCAGCTGCATGGGCGTGACATTCGCCTGCTGGAGAGCCGCGAGGGGGCGTTGTTCGTGTTCTCGCTGCCGGCCACGCGGTAACACCGCCCAAAAAAAGACCCGACAGAGGGAGGGTTCTGTCGGGTCTGGGATTGCGTGGGGGGAGGGACCCACGCAAATTCGATGTTGTCTGCCTCAGCCGCGCGTCTTGCCTGCGCTGGGCGTAGCGGCCGCGAACGGCTGCCGGGCAAGTTCGCTGAAGGCTTCGGAGGCCTTCAGTCCCAGGCCGGCCACTTCCTGGGTGGCGCTGGTCCAACGGGCGAGGTTGTCACGTGCCAGTTGCGCGCCTTTGGGCAGCAGCGACTGCAGCGTGCCGGATTCCTGTGACTGCACGATTTCACCGAAGAACCCGCTGGTGGCGGTGATGGTCTTCTCCAGCGTCTTCAACTGCACCCCGAACATGCTTTCGGCATTTTCCAGTGCGAGCCGGTTGGCACGCGTGGCCGTGGTGGCCAGCTGGCGGGTGTAGTCGCTGAAGGAATCGGTGAACGCGGACGCCATGGTCAGGACGGCTCGAGAACGTTGGTGCAATGCAGCATACGCCGAAAATATTGCATTGCAACATTTCGTCGCCAGTGATGGTCCGGGTTTATCTTGATCGTTTACAGATCAATAGGTTACGGCAGGGTGCGGGCGGTGGTGATAGGCCGGGAGCCGGCCAGCGGTCGGCACTACCGCGCCGTGACCTCGCGCCGCCGATCATCCGCGGTAGCGGCAGCCGGAGGTGCAGGTCTCGTGCACGGTGACTTCGCTCAGCTCGGGCAGGGCCGGCTTGAGTTCGTCCCAGATCCACATCGCCAGGCGCTCGCTGGTCGGGTTCTCCAGGCCGGGGATGTCGTTGAGGTAGTGGTGGTCCAGACGGTCGTAGATCGGCTGGAAAGCGGCTTTGACGTCGCCGAAATCCATGATCCAGCCGGTCTGCTCGCCGGGCTCGCCTTCCACTTTGAGTTCCACGCGGAACGAGTGGCCGTGCAGGCGCGAGCACTTGTGGCCCGGCGGCACGTTGGGGAGGTGGTGAGCGGCCTCGAGGGTAAAGACTTTGAAGATTTCCATGGCCGCATTGTAGCGGCGCCTAAAGCTGTGAGAGGGCTGTGGCGTTAATTTTTGCTAAAGAAAACATGTCCATCCGGATGGAGCGATGTTATGTTTTCTTATATCCGCATGAAGCGATGTTATTGGCTCGTTAGGAGCCAGGCATGGACTACTGCGGAACTTGTCGTCCACCACCCCACTGAAGTTCATGCCCAAGCACACTCTTCTTGTAGCGGCGTTGTCCGTCGCTCTGGCAACGCCTTTGACCGCGCTCGCCGACGCCGCCCCCGATGCCGCCGCCCCCGGCGACAGCAAGACCCTCGCCGCCGTGCGGGTCACCGGGTCCAACATCAAGCGCACGGATACCGAGTCGGCCAACCCGGTGCAGGTGATCGAGCGCCAGCAGCTGGAGGAGACCGGCAAGGCCACCGTCGCCGACCTGCTGCGATCGATCTCGGCCAACACCGGCAACGCCGCCAACGAAACCACCAACAACGGCTGGGCCTCCGGTTCGGCCGGCATCGGCCTGCGCGGCCTGTCGCAGAAGAACACGCTGGTGCTGCTCAACGGCCGTCGCCTGGCCAACTACGGCTTCCCGGCCGGCGGCCTGTCGGACACCTTCGTCAACCTCAACGCGCTGCCGCTGGTTGCCGTGGAGCGCATCGAAGTGCTCAAGGACGGCGCCTCGGCCGTGTACGGTTCGGATGCGGTGGCCGGTGTGGTCAACATCATCACCCGGCAGAATTTCGAAGGTGCCGAACTCGGTGGCAGCCTGGGCACCGCCGACCAGGGCGGGCTGGACGAGCAGAACCTGAAGTTCATCGGCGGCATCGGTGATCTGGACACGGACGGCTACAACATCCTGGTCAGCCTGGAAGGCTACAACCGAGAGCGCCTGGACCAGGACGAGCGCGACCTGACCAAATCCGGCATCTACACCGACAAGCCCGGCGGCCGCTGGAACGGCTGGTCGGCCAAGGGCGCACGCTATCTGGTCAACGGCACCTCGGTGCCGATGCTCGATGCCAACGGCAACTGCCCGGACGGCACCACGCTGGTCGCCAGTGCGCCGATCGACGGCCTGGCCGGCAACACCTGCGGCTTCAACCAGGCGCCTTACACCACCCTGATCCCGTCGACCAAGCGCTACCAGGCCTACGTCAACGGCACCTTCCGGGTGAACGACAACGTCGAAGCCTTCGGCGAAGTGCTCTACAGCGACATCAAGGGCGTGTCCTGGTTCGGCAGCAGCCCGTTCTTCACCCTGGAAAGCGGCCGCTTCGCGCTCAACGCCGATACCGGGCTGGCCGAACCGGTGTCGTCCAACCTGCCCGCCAGCAGCCCGTACAACCCCTACGGCCGCGCGGTGCCGATCGAGTACACGTTCTTCAACCTGGGCGGCACGATCAAGACCAACCGTTCGCAGGCCTACCGCGGCCTGGTCGGGCTGCGCGGCAGCCTGCAGAACTGGGACTGGGAAGTGGGGGCGTTCGGCGCGCGCAGCAGCGAGCGGGAGACCGTCTCCGGCGGATTCGCCAATCGCTATGCACTGGCCAATGCGCTGGCCACCGGCAGCTACAACCTGCTCGATCCGTCGGCGACCTCGCAGGACGTGCTCAACGCGATCAACATCAGCACCCTGCGCCCGGCCGAGTCGGTGCTGCAGGGCGTGGATGCCAAGATCTCCGGGGCGATCGGCCACACCTGGGCCGGCGAGATCGGTTTCGCCGCCGGTGCCGAATGGCGCCGCGAGAAGCTTGATTCCAACAACCCCTGGCAGATCGATGCGGGCCTGCAGATCCGCCCGGCGATCGCCGAGGTACATGGTGAGCGCAAGGTCACCGCGGCCTATGCCGAAGTGAACGTGCCGCTGGCCGAGCGCCTGGAACTGCAGGCGGCGGCGCGCGCCGATCATTACAGCGATTTCGGCGATGCGTTTTCGCCCAAGCTGAGCCTGCGCTGGCAGCCGTGGGACATCCTGCTGGTGCGCGCCGCCGCCTCCAAGGGCTTCCGCGCGCCGTCGCTGTCGGAGAACTCCAACAGCACCAGCATCGCCTACGGCAGCGTGATCGATCCGCGCGACCCGGACGTGCCGGGCTCGCGGCAGAACCCGACCTTCTTCACTGTCGGCAACAACGATCTGAAGCCCGAGCGCACCAAGAGCTTCAATGCCGGCATCGTGCTCTCGCCGTGGTCCAACACCAGCCTGAGCGTGGATTACTACCGCATCGAGCTGGAAAACCTGGTCGGCACCAACAACACCCAGACGCTGGTCACCAATGACGTGCCGGGTGCGGTCAGCCGTGATGAGCGCGGCAAGCTGCTGGCGGTGTTCAACCGCTACCAGAACCTCAGTGAGCTGAAGACCTCCGGCTTCGATGTCGAACTGCGCCAGCGGTTCCCGACCACGCAGGCCGGCGACTTCGGCCTGAGCACCGCCTTCACCCACGTGCGCAACTACAGCCGACCCACCGTGGTTGGTGGTCCGCTGGTGGACTACGCCGGCAGCAATCTCGGTGCCACCCTGCCCAAGAACAAGGCCACCACCACCTTCGACTGGAGCTACGGCGACTTCCGCACCGCGCTCACCTGGTACTACACCAGTGGCTATGACCAGAAGGCCAGCGCCGCGGCCACTGCCGTGCAGGATCGGGTCGATGCCTACAACCAGTTCGATCTGTACCTGGGCTACACCGGTATCGACAAGCTGACCGTGTACGCGAAGATCCAGAACCTGGCCGATGAGGAACCGCCGTACGACGCCTCCTTCCCGGGCATCCGCGCGCCGTACGACTTCAGTCAGTACGACCTGCGCGGCCGCTACTTCACGGTCGGCTTCGACTACCGCTTCTGACCTCATCCACTGCACCGGAGTGTGTGTATCCACAGGGCCGGAAGGAACCGGCCCGTCTTTCGGGGAATCGCTGTGTCTTTGCAACGTCGTCTGCTGTCTCCCATCGCCTGGTTGGCGCTGGTGCTGTCTGTGTTCGCTGCGCCTGCCTCCGCGCAGAGCGCGTACTTCTTCCCGGCCGGCGGTGATTTCGATCCGGCCGTGCCCACGCCCCAGCAGTTTCTCGGCTATGAGATCGGCAGCCGGTACACGCGGCACGATCAGCTGGTGGCCTACTTCAACGAACTGGCGAAACACTCCGACAAGATCAAGGTGGAAGAAATCGGCCGCAGTTATGAGGGCCGTCCGCTGCTGATCGCCACGGTGACCTCGGCGCAGAACCTGCAGAACCTGGACACGCTGCGCCGCCAGCACGTCACCCTGGCCGACCCGGCGCAGCCGCTCTCGGCCGCCGGCAGCAGCCCGGTGGTGGTGTGGCTGGGTTACAGCGTGCACGGCAATGAAACCTCCAGCGGCGAAGCGGCGATGCTCACCGCTTACTACCTGGTCGCCAACCGCAGCGCGGAGACCGCGCAGTGGCTGCAGCAGGCGGTGGTGCTGTTCGATCCGGCCCAGAACCCGGATGGGCGCGACCGCGCAGCGAGCTGGCACAACGCGTATGCCTCCTCGCCGGCGTCGGCGGATCCGGCCGACAAGGAGCATGTCGAACCCTTCCCGCAGGGCCGTACCAATCACTACTTCACCGACCTCAACCGCGACTGGCTGGCGCTGACCCAGCAGGACACGCGGCCGAAGATCGCCTATTTCCACCAGTGGTATCCCAACGTCCAGATCGACTTCCATGAGATGGGCAAGGACAGCACCTACTACTTCGAGCCGTCGCCGGCGAGCATGCACAGCCCGCTGATTCCGGCGTCGTCGTATGAGTTCAACAAAACCCTCGCCAAATACCACGCGCAGTCGCTGGATGCGCTGGGCTCGCTGTATTACACCGGGGAGAACTTCGACAACTTCTCGCCGGTGTACGGCTCGACCTACCCGGACTTCCACGGCGCGGTGGGCGTGACCGTGGAGCAGGCCAGCTCGCGCGGCCGCGTACAGGAGTCGGTCAACGGCCTGCTGACCTTCGGCTTCACCATCCGCAACCAGGTGGCGACCGGTCTGGGCACCGTGCGCGGCGCGGTGACCGAGCGCGATGGGCTGCTGAAGCTGCAGAAGGAGTTCTTCCAGTCCGCGCTGAAGCAGGCCAACCAGCAGCCGGTGACGTCCTTCGTGTTCGGCGACGCGGCCGATCCGGGCCTGACCCAGCGGCTGTTGGATCTGCTGCTGCAGCACCAGATCACGGTGCAGGCGTTGAGCGCACCGGTCACCGTGGATGGGCAGCGCTTCGAGCCGGGCAGCGCGTACGTCGTCCAGGCCGCGCAACCGCAGTTCCGCCTGGTGCATTCGATCTTCGCCGACACCCCGCCGATCAAGGGCGATGTGTTCTACGGCAGCACCTCCTATGCGATCGCGCCGGCCTACGGCATCGCCTTCGCCGCGAGCCGCAGCCGGATTGCCGGTGGCGAGCGCGTGGCCAGCGTACCGGCCGCCAACGGTGGCGTGGTCGGCGGTCAGGCGGGCTACGCCTACGTGTTCGATTGGCGCGATTACAACGCCAGCCGCGCGCTGTATGCGCTGCAGGCCAAGGGCGTGGTGACCCGCGCGGCCTTCCAGCCGTTCACCGCGGCCACCGCGCAGGGCGAGCAGTCGTTTGGCTATGGCAGCGTAGTGGTGCCGGTTGCGGGCCAGCCGCTGGCCGGTGCCGAGCTGCTTGCTGCGGTCGATGCGGTCGCACGCAGCAGTGGCGTGCACATCCAGGCGCTGTCCAGCGGGCAGAGCCGTGGTGGCATCGATCTGGGCAGTGACAGCGTCAAGGCGCTGCGCAAGCCGGCGGTGGCGCTGGTGATGGGCGAGGGCGTCAGCGCCACCGAGATCGGCTCAGCGTGGTTCCTGCTGGACCAGCACCTGCAGCTACCGGCCAGCAAGATCGATCCGGCCCAGCTGGGCAAGATCACGCTGGACCGCTACACCACCATTGTCCTGGCCGGCGGTACCTATACCGGCGTGGACGCCACCGCAGTGGCGGCGCTCAAGCGCTGGATCAACGCCGGTGGCTCGTTGATCACCTACGGCACGGCCGCGCGCTGGGCGATCGAGCAGAAACTCAGCGATGAGGTGCTGGGGCCGGAGGAGAAGGAGCCGGACACCGCACGGCGTGCGTTCGGCGATCAGCGTGACATCGCGGCGATCGAGCGGGTGAGCGGCAACATCCTCAGCGCAGACGTGGACAACACCCACCCATTGGGCTTCGGCGTACCGCGCCGGCAGCTGGCGGTGAACAAGGAAAACGGCCTGAGCTTCCAGCCCAGCCGCAACCCGTTCTCCACCGTGGTGCGCATCGACGACGCGCCCAAGGTCAACGGCTACCTGTCCGAACGCAACCGCAGCCGCGTCGCCGGTGCCGCGTGGCTGGTGGTGTCGCCGCAGGGGCAGGGCAATGTGGTGCTGTTCGCCGATGATCCGGCGCACCGCAAGTACTGGCATGGCACCGAGCGCCTGCTGTTGAACGCGATCTTCTTCGGCAACCAGCTCAACCCGACCAAGCCGCGCGGCTGACGCATCCGCCTCGGTCATGCCGGCCGCCGGCCGGCTCCCGACCGTTCTCACCGCGGCCCGCGGGTCTGCCGGACCACGTGCCGGAACAGCCGACAAAGGTCGGCTGTTTCCGTTTGTCAGACACCCATCACATCGCACGTGAAATTTCCGTATTGCGAATCATTCGCAATAGACCTACGATGGCGCCCGCCGGCTCGACCCGCAGCCGTCCTTCCAGGGAACTACCATGAAGATCGTCCCGCTCACCGCTGCCCTGATGGCACTGGTGCTGGCCCCGGCTGTCCTCGCGCAGCCGGCTACCCAGGCCGCCACCGCCTCGCCGACCGCCGCTGCCTTCCTCGCCCAGTTCGATGCCGAGGGCACCGACAGCGTCAGCTGGGCCCAGTTCGAGGCTTTCCGCAAACAGCGTTATGCCCAGACCGACCGCAACCACGACGGTCATGTCGACGAGCAGGAATACGTGGACGAGTACCTGCAGCGGTTCGATGTGCGTCTGGCCGACGCGCGCGCCGGACACCTGCGCCAGACCGACACCCGTTTCAAAGCGCTGGATCGCGACAAGAACGGCGTGATCAGCCGTGCCGAGTACGATGCGGCGGGCGGACGCACCTGGGCTGGCTACGAGACGTCGCAGAACGCCACGCAGGAGACCGCCGCGGCGTCGTCGCGCGATCCGCTGAAGATGCCGACCTCGCATACCGCCAACGGCATGCTGGAGCTGTACGACCGCAACAAGGATGGCGCGGTGGACCGTGAGGAATTCGATGCGGTGCGTGCTGCGAGCTTCGCCGCTACCGATACCGACGGCAACGGCACCTTGTCGCCGGTCGAGTACACCGCCGAGTTCGAAGGCCGCCTGGACCAGCAGCGCCAGCGTGTCCGCGCCGATGCCGAACGCCAGGCCCGCGTGCGCTTCGCCTCGCTGGACAAGGACAAGGACGGCCGCATGACCTTCGCCGAGTACCAGCTCTCCGGCAAGCGCATGTTCGATCGCGCCGACAGCAATGGCGACGGCGTCGTCGATGCGCGTGATCCCGAGCCGGTCGCCGGCGCGCACTCGGCCAACGGCAACCGCTAGCGACCCGGACGTGCCGCGCACGTCCCACGCGTCCGCCAACGATGAATCCAGCGCGCGAATTCCCGCGCGCCCCTGTGCCTCCCAGCCCCGCTCGATCCACCGATCGCCGCAGCCAGGAACGGCCCGCCGCCACCGCGGCGCTCACGCCATTCCCTACCCCTCCTGCGGAGCTTGATCATGAAGTCGTCCCTCACCCTGCTGGCCATGGCGGTCGCCGCCAGCCTGTCCGTCACCGTGCACGCTGAGACCGTCAACGATGCCAGTACGCTCGACACCGTGCGTGTCCAGGCCGAGCGCGCGAAGAAAACGCGTTCGGCCAACCAGAACGTCACCGTGCTCACTGCAGCCGATCTCGACAGCGAGATGGCCAACACGATGGAAGAAGCGATCCGCTACATCCCCGGTGTCAGCATCGTGGACATGGGCCGTTTCGGCGACAACGGGTTCAACATCCGCGGTCTGGAAAGCGACCGCGTGGCGATCACCGTCGATGGCCTGAGCCTGGGCGAATCGGTGGAGAGCGCGCGCTCCTACGAGTTCTTCCGCAGCGGCCGCGGCGATGTGGACATCGATACGCTCAAGAGCCTGGCCGTGATCAAGGGCGCCGATTCGATCAGCGCCGGCAGCGGCGCACTGGGCGGCGCGGTGGTGTTCACCACCAAGGACCCGGCCGACTATCTCAAGGCGAGCGGCAACGATACCCACCTGGGTTTCAAGGCGGGCTACTCAGGCGCCAATGACGAAACCATGGGCACGCTGACCGTCGCCAACCGCACCGGCATCGTCGAATCGATGCTGGTCTACACCCGTCGCGAAGGCCACGAATCCGAGTCGTGGTACGACACCACGAACGATCGCATCGGGGTCGGTCGCCGCACGCCCGATCCGGTCGACAGCACCCGCGACAACCTGCTCGGCAAGCTCGACCTGCAGCTCGACGAGGCCAACACGCTGGGCTTCCTGTACGAGCGTGGCCGCGCCACCAACGACGTGGACAACCTGTCGCGCGTCTATGCCCCGGGATACCTGTCGCGCAAAGGCCATGACACCAACGACCGTGACCGCTACGGCGTGAACTACCAGTGGCGGGCCGACAACGCGCTGTTCGATACGCTGGATGCGCAGGTGGACCGCCAGGTCACCGACAGCCGTGGCATCACTACCATTCTGGCCGGCAGTGGTTGCCCGGGGCGCACCACGCCCTGCCTGCGCAGCGAGAACCGTTCGACCAAGCAGACCCTGGATCGTGCCGCGGCCGATTTCAGCAAGGTGTTCGCCACCGCCGGCGCGCGCCATGACGTCGTCTACGGCCTGGCCTGGCAGCAGCGCGACATCGACTTCACCGCGGTTGATACGCGCTGGAATGCGGCGGGCGCCGTGGCCTCGGTCGAAATCGATCCGCGCCAGGTCCCCAAAACCGATGTGACCGCCTGGAACCTGTACCTGCGCGACAGCGTGCAGCTGCTGGACGAGCGCCTGACCCTCAGTGCCGGCGCGCGCTATGACCGCTACGACTATTCGCCGCAGGTAGATGCCACCTTCGTGGACCGTACCGGTACCGTGCGTGATGTGAGCTTCGCCTCGCCGAGCTGGCAGGCCGGTGTCGAATATCGCTTCCTGCCCGACCACGCGCTGTGGGCGCAGGTGGGTCGCGGCTTCCGTGCGCCGACCGTGGCGGACATGTATTCGCCGACCAGCGCCACCCAGGTGATCAATGCGCAGAATGGCCAGCCGCTGCTGCTCAACGACACCGTGTCCAATCCGGACCTGGACGCAGAGAAGAGCCTGAATCTCGAGTTCGGCTACCGCTGGAGCACGGATCGGGCGAAGCTGGGCCTGTCGGTGTTCCGCGACCGCTACGAGAACTTCATCGAGTACACCAACCTGGCGCAGTCGGTGCCGGGCGGGTTCCGCACGACGGCGACCGGTCCAGTGCTGTACTCGCGCAACTACACGATGCCGACCAACGCGGGCGAAGTGACGGTCAAGGGTGTGGAACTGGAAGGACGCTGGCAGATCAGCGACGCATGGTCCTCGCGCCTGGCTGCCTCGTACAGCGAAGGCGAGAAGCGCAACGGCGATCCGCTGGAGAGCATCGTGCCGGCCAGTGCCGTGCTGGGGGTGCGCTATGCCCCGTCGCCGGTGTGGAACCTCACCGCCAGCGTGACTCATGCCGTGGCCAAGAAGGCCAAGGATGCCTACACCACCGATGCCACCACCGGCAGGGTCACCACGCCGGACTTCGTCGACAAGGCCGACGGCTACACCGTGCTGGATCTGTACGGCACCTGGAACGTCACCCCGCAGTGGAAGCTCAGTGCCGGCCTCTACAACCTGACCAACGAGGAGTACTACCTCTGGCAGCGCGTACGCAACATCAACAAGGGGAGCAACACGCTGTACGGCTACGTCAACGATGAAGGCATCGGCCGCTACAGCGAGCCGGGCCGCAATGCACGCATCACGGTGGCCTACAGCTTCTGAAGCCGCTGCACCGACCCTGGGCCGAGCCGCCGGTAGCGCTGGCCGCTGGCCGGCTCCCGACAAACGAAAAGGGCGACGCAGATGCGTCGCCCTTTTCATGTTTCAGCGATGCCCGAAGGAATCAGCTGGCGCGACCGCCACCGCCGCCCTGGCTGCGACCGCCGCCGGCATTGCCACCGCCACGGCGCTGGCCCTGCGGCTGGCCACCGCGCGGTGCACCGCGGCCGGCGCCATCACGCTGACCGCCACCGGCCTTCTTCGGGCCGGCATGGGCGTGGCGCGGGGCCTCGGCGTGCGGGCGACGTGCATGCTTGCGCGGCGAACGATCGCCACCCGGCAGTTCGGCCTTGCCCGGCGCGCTGTTGCCCCAGCGGATCGGGGTCTGCGGCTCGAAGCCCGGCACGTCGCGGATGTCCATGTCCTTGTCGAGCAGGCGCACGATCTGGCGCAGCAGCTTGGCTTCGTCCTGCGCCACCAGCGAGATCGCCTGGCCGGTCGAGCCGTTACGGCCGGTACGGCCGATGCGGTGCACGTAATCCTCGGCCACCATCGGCAGGTCATAGTTGATGACCTTCGGCAGCTCGTTGATGTCGATGCCACGCGCGGCGATATCGGTGGCGACCAGCACGGTCACGCGGCCAGCCTTGAAGTCACCCAGCGCACGCAGGCGCTGACCCTGGCTCTTGTTGCCGTGGATCGCCGCGGTCTTGATGCCGGACTTGTCCAGGAACATGGCCAGCTTGTCGCAGCCGTGCTTGGTACGGCCGAACACCAGGGTCTGCTCACGGCTGTCCTGGGCCAGAAGATGCAGCAGCAGCTCGCGCTTGCGCGGGCCATCGACCGGGTGCACGCGGTGGCTGATGTTCTCGGCAACGGTGTTCTTCGGCGTGACCTGGATCTGCTCCGGGTTGCGCATGAACTCCAGCGCCAGCTGCTTGATGCTCTCTTCGAAGGTCGCCGAGAACAGCAGGGTCTGGCGGTTCTGGCGCGGCAGCTTGGCGAGGATCTTCTTGATCGACGGCAGGAAGCCCATGTCGAGCATGCGGTCGGCTTCGTCCAGCACCAGGATTTCGATGCCGGAGAGGTCGACGCTGCGACGCTCGATGTGATCGATCAGGCGGCCCGGGCAGGCGACCAGCAGGTCCACGCCACGGCGCAGCACATCGAACTGGTTGCCCATGCCGACGCCGCCGTAGATGCAGGCGCTCGGGATGCGCAGGTACTTGCTGTAGCCGCGCAGGCTGTCATGCACCTGGGTGGCCAGCTCGCGGGTCGGGGTCAGCACCAGTGCACGCGGACGGCGCGGGCCATCGACGGCCTGCGGGTTGGTGCCCAGGTGCTGCAGCAGCGGCAGGCCGAACGCGGCGGTCTTGCCGGTACCGGTCTGTGCGCCGGCCAGCAGGTCGCGGCCTTCCAGGGCGAGCGGGATGGCCTGCTGCTGGATCGGGGTGGGGGTATCGTAGCCCTGCTCGGCCAACGCGCGCAGCAGGAACGGGGCAAGGCCCAAGGATTCAAAAGACATCGGGTGGAAGCTCCAAAGACAAAGTAACGCCAGGCCGAATGGCCGGACGCGAGGCAGATCAATGTGATCGGCTGACTCGGAGCGTTCCCGTAAACCGCGCTGCGAGAATTGGGTGCAGTCGACGCGGTGCGCAGACTGGAATGCATGACGAATGGCGTCGGAGTGGGGGCGGGCGACGGATCGTTTGATCCATATCGCCGGCGATCCCGAAGGGAAACGGACGGCCGCTGCAGACCCGGATAGTCTAACGGATGTTTGAGACCCATACCAAATCGCCCTGTTCAGCTTGGCAGGAGAGGGACGCAACGGTAACGCCACGCCATGCGTGGCTGCGCCTGCGCTTAGGCAATGCATTACGGTAAGGCAATGCGGCAATGCAGCTGGTAGGCCCGCCAACCATTTGATTACACTTGAAACCTATTTTCGCGATCCCGGATACCCACCCATGAAGCTTGGCTCTTTGAAGGAAGGCGGCCGCGACGGCACCCTGATCGTGGTCTCGCGCGATCTGCGCCAGGGCGTGCGCGCCACCGGCATCGCCACGACGCTGCAGCAGGCACTGGAAGACTGGAGCCACCTGGCGCCGCGCCTGAACGCCCTGTACGAATCGCTGAACGACGGCGACGCCGACGGCGTGTTCGATATCGACCTGCAGGCACTGGCCGCCCCGTTGCCGCGTTCGTATGAGTTCGTCGACGGCAGCGCCTACCTGCCGCATGTGGCCCGTGTGCGCCGCGCGCGTGGCGCCGAGGTGCCGGAGAGCTTCTACACCGATCCGCTGATGTACCAGGCCACCAGCGCCGGCTTTTACGGCCCGCGCGATGCGGTCAAGGTGGTCAGCGAGGAGTACGGCATCGATCTGGAAGCCGAACTGGTGGTGATCACCGACGACGTGCCGATGGCGGTGACTCCGGAGCAGGCCGCCGGCCACATCCAGCTGATCGGCCTGGTCAACGATGTCTCGCTGCGCAACCTGATCCCGGGCGAACTGGCCAAGGGCTTCGGCTTCCTGCAGTCCAAACCGCGCTCGGCGCTGTCGCCGGTGTTCGTCACCCCGGATGAGCTGGGCGAGGCCTGGCAGGACAGCAAGGTCCACCTGCCGCTGGTCACCCACATCAATGGCACCTGGTTCGGCGCGCCGGAAGCCGGCGTGGACATGCAGTTCAACTTCGCCCAACTGGTCGCGCACGCGGCCAAGACCCGTCCGCTGGGCGCGGGCGCGATCGTCGGCTCGGGCACCATCGCCAACGAAGACACCAGCAAGGGCGCCTCCTGCTTCGCCGAACAGCGCACGGTGGAAACCCTGCGCGACGGCAAGCCGAGCACGCCCTTCATGTCCTTCGGTGATGTGGTGCGGATCGAGATGTTCGATGCGGCGGGCGAGAGCGTCTTCGGGGCGATCGAGCAGCGCATCGAGCAGGCAGCCAAGCCCTGATCGCGGGGGCGGAGATCGTCATGGAACCGATTGAACTCTTCAGTTACTGGCGGTCCAGCGCGGCCTACCGCGTGCGCATCGGGCTGAACCTCAAGGGCCTGCCGCACCAGATCACCCCGGTGCACCTGGTCCGCGAAGGCGGGGAACAGCACAGCGCGGCCTACGCCGCGCTCAACCCGCAGGAACTGGTGCCTACCCTGCGCCATGGTGATCGCGTGCTCCAGCAGTCGATGGCGATCCTGGAGTACCTCGACGAGGTCTTCCCGGCCACGCCGTTGCTGCCCGGCGATGCGCAGGGCAGGGCGCGCGTGCGTGCACTGGCCCAGCTGGTCGCTTGCGACATCCACCCGCTGAACAACCTGCGGGTCATGCAGTATCTGGAGCGCACGCTGCAGGCCAGCGCCGAGGCGCGCACGCAGTGGACGCTGCACTGGATGGCGGAGGGGTTGGTGGCGATGGAAACGCTGCTGGCCGGCCATGCGGCGACCGGCACGTTCTGCCACGGCGAGCAGCCGGGTCTGGCCGATGCGTGCCTGGTCCCGCAGCTGTACAACGCGAACCGGTTCGGCCTGGATCTGGCGCCGTACCCGACCCTGCAGCGGATCGAGGCGGCGTGCCTGGCACTCCCGGCGTTCGATGCGGCGCGGCCGGAGAATCAGATCGACGCAGGGTGACAGGTAAGCATCGACCGTTGGTCGATGCGCCTGGCCCATTGCCCCCACCAACGGTGGGGACCTACCCGTCAGAACCCGTGCGTGATCGCCGGTGCCGAGGCGGCCGAGTAATCCGCGTACGGATCGTGCTCGTTGCCGCCCTCGGACAGGCGGAACTTCAGCGCCAGACCATCGCGCGAATCGGCTGCGCGCAGCGCCTCTTCTTGCTCGATGATGCCGTTCTTGGCCATCCGGAACAGGCACTGGTCGAAGCTCTCCATGCCTTCTTCCAGCGAGGCTTCCATCGCCGCCTTGATCTCGTGCACCTGACCGCGGCGCAGCAGGTCGCGGATCATCGGCGTGTTGATCAGCACTTCGGTGGCCGGCAGGCGGCGCCCGTCCTTGCCCTTGACCAGGCGCTGGGAGACCACCGCACGCAGGTTCAGCGAGAGGTTCATCAGCACGTTGCGATGCGCGCTCTCGGGGAAGAAGTTGAGGATGCGCTCGATGGTCTGGTCGGCGTTGTTGGAGTGCAGGGTGGCCAGGCACAGGTGCCCGGTTTCGGCGAAGGCGATCGCCGCCTCCATGGTTTCCGCATCCAGGATTTCGCCGATCAGGATCACATCGGGCGCTTCACGCATCGCGTTCTTCAACGCGTGGTGGAAGGTGTGGGTGTCCAGCCCGACCTCGCGCTGGTTCACGATCGACATCTTATGCTTGTGCAGGTACTCGATCGGGTCCTCGATGGTGAGGATGTGCCCGGTCGTGGTGCTGTTGCGGTGGTCGATCATCGAGGCCAGCGAGGTCGACTTGCCCGAGCCGGTCGAGCCGACCACCAGCACCAGCCCGCGCGGGGTCATGATGACGTCCTTGAGCACCTGCGGCAGGTTGAGCTCTTCGATGCTGGGGATCTTGCTGCGGATCGCACGGATCACCATGCCGACCTCGCCGCGCTGCTTGAACACGTTCACGCGGAAGCGCCCGGCGTCGGGCAGGGCAATGGCCATGTTGAGCTCGAGCTCGCGCTCGAACTGCGGGGCCTGGCCCTCATCCATCAGCGAGTAGGCGATCTTCTTGACCATTCCGGGCGGCAACCCGGTATTGCCGAGCGGATAGAGTTTCCCCTCGATCTTGATGTATACCGGTGCTCCCGTCGTCAAGAACATGTCCGACGCGTTCTTTTCGGTCATCAGCTTCAGGAAATAGCCGATATCCATGCGAAATGTTTCCCCAACAATCAGCGGCGTGCCATTGCAAGCGCACCGCAGGCTTCCGACAATGGCCGCGCACACAACTCTGGCGACGGCACCCCCAATGAAACCTAGCTTCGCACAAATACGACGGGCCCTGTATGTGACGGTGTGCGCATTCGCGCTCTCTGGTGCCGCACAGGCGCAGGATGGCGCCCTGGAACTGATGCAGGCCCGACAGGCGGTCGACAAGGCCACCCAGGCCGATGCCGACCAGTACGCCCCGGACCTGATCGCCGTGGCCCGCCAAGGGCTGGAGCAGGCCCAGCGCGCCGCCGGCGACCGCCGCGAGCGCAAGAACGCGCCGATGCTGGCCGTTCGCGCCACGGTCGATGCCGACCTGGCCCGCGCGCGCAGCGAAGAAGCCACCGCCACCGCGCAGCTGCAACTGCGCCGCAACGAAGTCAGCCAGCTGCAGCGCCAGCTCGCCACCGGGGAAGACCGCTGATGATGTCCACGAAGATGCGCATGCCCTGCCTGCTCCTGGCCGCCAGCCTCAGCCTGCCGTTGATGGCCCACGCCGCCGATGACCCGGCCGTGGCCCAGCTGACCCAGCGCCTGATGGCCATCCAGGCCAACCCGGATGCCGCCCAGCTGGCCGCCTTCGAGCGCCTGCAGGCCCAGCAGGCCGTGGCCGATCTGGCCAAGGCCAAGCGCCGGGATCTGGACCAGGCCCGCTACCTGGCCGAGCGCCGGGTCGAGATCGCCGAGACCAGCGTGCGTGCCGCGCTGGCCCAGCGTGAGGTCGATCAGCTCGAGCGCACCCGCAGCGAGCTGCTGATCGAAGCCAGCCGCCGCGATGCCCAGCGTGCCCGCCAGGAGGCCGAGCGCCTGCGCGTGCAGGCCCAGATCCAGGCCGAGGAAAGCGAACGCCTGCGCCAGGCGGCCGAGCAGGAAGCGCTGGCCCGCCAGGATGCCGAAACCGCGCTGACCAGCGTGGCCGGCAAGCAGACCGCCCGTCTGAGCGCGGCCCAGCAGAACGCGGCCAAGCTGGCCCGTGAGGAAGCCGAGCTGGTGGCGGGCAGCAAGCTGCCAGGCTCCAAGTTCGACAGCCGCGGCGAAGTGTTCACCTTCAATGGCGACGCCTTCGCCGCCGGCAAGGGCAGCCTGTCCGGCGGTGCCAAGGGCCAGGCCAAGGCCTTGGCCGAGTACCTGAACATCGGCAAGAAGGGCCGGGTCCGGATCGAGGCGTACGACGCCGCAGCCGGGGTCGGTCAGCAGCGTGCCGAGGCCCTGCGTGATGCCCTGGTCGCGGCCGGTGTGAGCAGCAGCCGGCTGCAGGTGAGCGGCAAGAAGGCGGCGGCGACCAAGGCGCGTTCGGCCGAGGTCATCATCGCGCCCTGATGCCGGATCTGGAGGCGCTCATGACCGCGGGCTGTGACGCAAATCCTTGTTTTTGTTTAATTTTCGTTGTTCTGCGTGTTCAGGCTGAACCCCGCCTAGGCAGCGCCAACGATATCGTTTGAAAGGGTTGAACCGCCCTCGAAGCAAGCGTAGGGTCAGTTGTCCGGGTCGCCTTCCGCGGCCCGGACGATTGGAGGGCCGGCAATGCACGAGCGCCACGAATCACCGCAGTCCCCGATCCGGCACGATGTGCTGGAGGGCGCTGCGGGTTCGCAGGCCACGGATGCGCGGTACTCCGCCCCAAGCAGCGCCCCGTGCCGTCAGGCCGGGGCGTTCTTGTTTCAGCAGAAGCGATAGGAGGTTCATCATGTTTGAAGGTCAGCCCCAGAGCGATATCGACGCACGGCGCCAGCAGGATCCGGAATTCAAGGCGTTGTACGAACGGCACCAGAAGTTGAACAAAAAGTGCATGGATGCCGAGCTGGGCGTACTTCCGATAGACCGTCTCACCCTGGGACAGATGAAACGAGAAAAGCTGCTGGCCAAGCAGAAGCTGGAACGGTTGTACGCCTCCCCCATGCATTAACCCCTTTACCACCCTACGTCGCGGGCGGTTCCGGTCTCCTCGTCGACCGGTGCCGTCCGCGCCGCTTATGAACACGGCAACCTGACTTTCGCCGCCAACCGTCGGATAATCACCGGTCCGGCCGCCCAGCGGCGCGAATCGATGTGAACCGATGGCAATCCACTCCTCCGTACTCGAACTCATTGGCCAGACCCCGATCGTCAAGGCCCAGCGCCTGGATACCGGCGTCTGCGAGCTTTACCTGAAGCTCGAGAGTGCCAATCCGGGAGGATCGATCAAGGACCGCATCGGGCTGTCGATGATCGAAGCCGCCGAGCAGCGTGGCGACCTCAAGCCGGGCGCGACCCTGGTCGAGGGCACCGCCGGCAACACCGGCCTGGGCCTGGCGCTGGTCGCCCAGCAGAAGGGCTACAAGCTGATCCTGGTCGTGCCGGACAAGATGAGCCGCGAGAAGATCTTCAACCTCAAGGCGATGGGTGCCGAAGTGCGCCTGACCCGGTCGGACGTGGCCAAGGGCCACCCGGAGTACTACCAGGACATGGCCAAGCGCGTGGCCGAGGAAACCCCCGGCGCGTACTTCATCAACCAGTTCGGCAACCCGGACAACCCGGCCGCCCATGAATTCGGCACCGGCCCGGAAATCCTGGCGCAGATGGACGGCGACCTGGATGCGATCGTGTTCGGCTGTGGCAGCTCCGGCACCATGACCGGCCTGTCTCGCGCCTTCTCCACCCTCTCGCCGAAGACCGAGCTGGTCCTGGCTGACCCGGTCGGCTCCATCCTGGCCGAGTACATCAATGACGGCGTGCTCAACGACAAGTCGGGCAGCTGGCTGGTGGAAGGCATCGGCGAGGACTTCCTGCCCTCGATCGCCGATTTCAGCCGCGTCACCAAGGCTTACGCGATCAGCGATGCCGAGAGCTTCCACACCGCGCGCGAGCTGCTGGGCAAGGAAGGCATCCTCGGTGGTTCCTCGACCGGCACCCTGCTGGCCGCGGCGCTGAAGTACTGCAAAGAGCAGACCACCCCGAAGAAGGTGCTGGTGCTGGTCTGCGACACCGGCAACAAGTACCTGTCCAAGATGTACAACGACTACTGGATGCTGGACAACGGCTTCCTGGAGCGCCCGCAGTCCGGCGATCTGCGCGACCTGATCCTGCGCCCGTACGGCCAGCGCGACACCGTCGTGATCGGTCCGAACGATCTGCTGACCACCGCCTATCAGCGCATGAAGCTGTATGACGTCTCGCAGCTGCCGGTGATGGACGGCGACCAGCTGGTCGGCATCGTGGATGAAAGCGACGTCCTGCTGCATGTCTATGGCGACGAAGCCCGCTTCCGCGACCCGGTCGCCACCGCGATGGTCAGCAAGCTGGACCGCCTGGACGTGAAATCGCCGATCGAGGCCCTGCTGCCGGTGTTCGACCGCGGCCAGGTCGCCATCGTGATGGACGGCGCCAACTTCCTCGGCCTGATCACCCGCATCGACCTGCTGAACTACCTGCGCCGCCGGGTACAGTAAGCGGCTGAGTCGCAATGAACCCATGTTTATCCGCGTCAACGGCCGATTAAGCCACCGCTGATAGACTTCCGCTCCTTTTGCGGGGGCCCCTGTGGGGGCTCCTCTTGCTGGGAAACAACATGTCCGATCACGCTTCCTCCGGGCACGGCGACCGCTCGCTCGCCCTGGCCACGCTGGCCATCCATGGCGGCCAGTCGCCGGATCCGAGCACCGGCGCGGTGATGCCGCCGATCTACGCGACCTCCACCTACGCCCAGTCCAGCCCCGGTGAACACCAGGGTTTCGAGTACTCGCGCACCCACAATCCCACCCGCTTCGCCTACGAGCGGTGCGTGGCCTCCCTGGAAGGCGGCAGCCGCGGTTACGCGTTCGCCTCGGGCATGGCCGCCAGCTCCACCGTGATGGAACTGCTGGACGCCGGCAGCCACGTGGTGGCGATGGATGACATCTATGGCGGCACCTTCCGCTTGTTCGAGCGCGTGCGTAAGCGCACCGCCGGCCTGCAGTTCAGCTTCGTCGACCTGACCGACCTGGCCGCGTTCGAGGCCTCGATCACCCCGCAGACCAAGATGGTCTGGATCGAGACGCCGACCAACCCGATGCTGAAGATCGTCGACATCGCCGCGGTCGCTGCGATCGCCAAGCGCCACCAGCTGCTGGTGGTGGTCGACAACACCTTCGCCTCGCCGATGCTGCAGCGCCCGCTGGAGCAGGGCGCGGACCTGGTCCTGCACTCGGCCACCAAGTACCTCAACGGGCACTCGGACATGGTCGGCGGTATGGTCGTGGTCGGCGACAACGCCGAGCTGGCCGAGCAGATGGCCTTCCTGCAGAACTCCATCGGTGCCGTGCAGGGGCCGTTCGACAGCTTCCTGGCCCTGCGTGGCCTGAAGACCCTGCCGCTGCGCATGAAGGCGCACTGCGCCAACGCGCTGGCCCTGGCCCAGTGGCTGGAAAAGCAGCCGGCCGTGGAAAAGGTCATCTATCCCGGCCTGACCTCGCACCCGCAGCACGAGCTGGCGACGCGCCAGATGAACGGCTACGGCGGCATCGTCTCGATCGTGCTCAAGGGCGGTTTCGCGGCGGCCAAGCGCTTCTGCGAGAAAACCGAACTGTTCACGCTGG
This sequence comes from Stenotrophomonas sp. K-6, assembly GCF_056861555.1. NCBI lineage: Bacteria > Pseudomonadati > Pseudomonadota > Gammaproteobacteria > Lysobacterales > Lysobacteraceae > Stenotrophomonas > Stenotrophomonas sp. K-6. The sequence goes on from NZ_JBSPUC010000005.1 coordinate 179,668, forward strand.
CCGAGTCGCTGGGTGGCGTGGAAAGCCTGGTGAATCATCCTGCGGTGATGACGCATGCCTCGATTCCGGTGGAACGCCGGGAACAGCTGGGCATCAGCGATGCGCTGGTGCGGCTGAGTGTGGGGGTTGAGGAGTTGGGGGATCTGCAGGTGGATCTTGAGCGGGCGTTGGGCTGATCGCAGCCGATCCCGATGAACGCAATCGAGCCCCCCCGACCGTCTGCCCAAGTGCGCCTGCTGGCGTGGTTGCGCAGCCAAGGTTGGCTGCGCAGCGTCTATCACGTCATTCCACGCCCGCTGCGTGAGGGCGCTTTGCAGCTCCTCACCCATCGCCTGCGTGCGCGTGCGCGTTTTGCACGTACCCCCGCCTGGCGGGAATGGAATAGGCCGGCACATCTAGGCGCGCCGCTCGTCCGCGCGCCGGGCGTGCGGCCGGAGCGATCCGGCGTCAACATCATCGGTTACGTCAATGGCCAGTTTGGATTGGCGGAAGCGGCACGCAGCTATGCGCGCGCGCTCATAGAGCAGGGGGTACCGGTTGCGCTGCACGATATCAATCTGGGCCTCCCCAACGTGCGTGCCAAAAGCGCGCTCGATGCTCATATCGATGACACGATGCCGCATCAGGTCAGCATCATATTCGTCAATCCAGATTATCTTCCACAGGCATTGGCGAAGATCGGCAAAGCGCATCTCAAGGGGCGGCATCTCATCGCGTGCTGGTTCTGGGAATTGGAGCGGATTCCGGATGCTTGGCTGCCATCACTCGGCTTGGTGGACGAAGTCATGGTCGCCAGCGCGTTCGTCGAGCAGGCCCTTGCGCGGGTGACCGACACGCCGGTGCTGCGGGTACCGATGCCCGTTACGGTGCCTGCGGACAGCGGATTGCAGCGCGACGATTTCGGCCTGCCGGCAGACGTCTTTGTATTTCTGACGACCTTCGACTTCAGCTCCAGGATGGAGCGCAAGAATCCGGAGGCGGCCATCCGTGCATTTCTGGCGGCATTCCCATCAACGCGCCGTGACGTGCGCCTGGTGGTCAAGAGCAGCAATGGGCATCGATTCCCGCATTGGCTCAAGCACCTGCTGGCCCTTGTTGCGGGCGATGATCGAATTCTGATTCGGGACGACGTCATTGAACGTGAACATCTCACCGCCTTGCAACGGTGTTCGAACGCCTATGTATCGCTGCATCGCGCAGAGGGATTCGGGCTGGGAATGGCCGAATGCATGGCGATGGGGAAGCCAGTCATCGCCACGGCCTGGTCGGGCAACATGGAGTTCATGGACGCAGGGTGCGCGGCGCTGGTCGATTACTCCCTCATTCCGATTCGCGCTGGTGAATACCCCGGAGGCGAAGGCCTGCGTTGGGCTGATCCCAATATAGAACAGGCCTCCGCCTGGATGCGAAGGCTGGTTGACGAACCCGGGCTGGCACCTGGCCTGGGCGAGCGGGGCAGGCAGCATGTCGACGAGGTTTTGTCCGGCAGGCACGCCGCGCGACAGATCGTCATCCGTACAGGTGAAATCGAGGCTGGGCGGATTTCCACGCAGCAATGCATGAAAGAACTACTGGAAGAGGGCGAAACAAGCCGTGATTGACATGCTGCGGTCCCTTTGGGCATATCGCTACTTTATTCTCTCCTCGATCAAGAACGACCTGAGGATGCGCTTCATTCGAAGCAAACTGGGTGCGCTGTGGATGATCATTCATCCGCTGATGCAGGTTCTCATCTTCGCCACCATCCTCTCCGAGGTTTTGTCGGCAAAAATGCCTGGCGTGGAGAACAAGTATGGATACGCCTTGTATCTGATGGCGGGAACGCTCTGTTGGAGCATGTTCTCGGAGACGGTATCCAAGTGCGTCAATCTGTTCGTGGATAGCGGCAACCTAATGAAGAAAATGGCGTTCCCGCGGATCTGCCTTCCGTTTATTGCAGCCGGAACCATGCTGGCAAACAACCTGCTGCTGCTGGCGGCGATCTTTGCCGTGTTCGCTGTGATGGGACACTATCCTGGCGTGCAGGTGCTGTGGCTGCCGGCACTGATCCTGCTGACGCTCGGTTTCGCAATGTCGATCGGTCTCCTGCTCGGCGTATTCAATGTATTCATGCGGGACATCAGTCAGGTGGTTCCGGTTGTCCTGCAGGCGCTGTTCTGGCTGACGCCGATTGTCTACAACGTGAGCATCCTGCCGGAAGCGGCTCGCGAGGCATTCAAGCTCAACCCGTTGTACCCGTTGGTGACCAGCTATCAACAGGTGCTCCTGTACAACCAGCCGCCCGTGTGGATGGATCTGTTGCCGATGGCAGTGGTGACGTTGATATTGCTGCTTGCGTCGCTGGTGGTGTTCCGCAAGGCCAGTCCGGAAATGGTGGACGCGCTATGAGTGGTCTGCTGAAGCTCACGGGGGTAGGCAAGGCCTACCGGCATTGGGGTAGCGAATGGCTTCGTGCAGCCAGCTGGTTCGGCCTGCCGGTGCGTCCCAAGGAGGAGCACTGGATCCTCCGCAATGTGTCCCTGACCATCTCGCCGGGCGAGGCGGTAGGTGTGGTGGGCCGCAACGGTGCAGGCAAAAGCACCCTGCTGAAGCTGATCACCGGCACCACCCAGCCCACCGAAGGCAGCATCATGCGCGGTGGGCGCATCGCGGCCATCCTCGAGTTAGGCATGGGCTTCAATCCGGACCTCACCGGCCGCCAGAATGCCTTCCACGCCGCGGGTCTGATGGGGTACACGCAGCACCAGATCGAAGCGATGATCACCTTCATCGAAGCGTTCGCCGAGGTAGGCGAGTATTTTGATGAGCCTGTTCGCACCTACTCTAGCGGCATGCAGGTGCGTGTGGCGTTTGCTGTCGCAACTGCGTTCCGCCCGGATATTCTCATCGTCGATGAGGCGCTCTCGGTCGGCGATGCCTATTTCCAGGCAAAGTGCTTCAAACGCGTGCAGGAGTTCAAGGAGCTGGGCACAACGCTCATCTTGGTGAGCCACTCCGTCGCCGATATCGTCAAGCATTGCGATCGTGTGATCTTCATCAAGGATGGCGGTGTTCACGCTGATGGACCGTCACGCGAAGTGTCCAACCTGTATCTTGACGAGTTGTTTGGCCGCAAGCCTGCAAGAGCGACCGCGTCGGCTGCCAGCGTCGCACCGACGAGCGCGGTGATGGAAGGTGGGAGAGACGACCTGTTCCACACGCGGCGCGGCTACAACAAAGCCGAACATCGATGGGGCCAGGGCGGAGCCAGGATCATCGACTACGCCATCGTGAGCGGAGGCGAGGAACATCCGGCGCGCATTGACAGCGGCGCACGTACCGAGTTCGTGATGAAGGTGCTGTTCGAGCAGGATGTCGACAATGCAGTGCCCGGTATTCTGATCAAGACCTTGGAAGGCCTGTTCCTGTACGGGACCAACTCGTTCCTGGCCAGCAACGGGGCCGCAGCTATCTCCGCGAAGGCGGGTGACATAGTGGTCTGCAGCTTCCAGGTGCCCATGAACGTCAATGAAGGGCACTACATGGTGTCGCTGGGCATCTCGTCGGGGGATCCTCTTTCCGAATTGGTACCGCTGGATCGCCGGTACGACTCCATCCTGCTTGATGTGAGCCGGCCGATGCAGTTCTGGGGAATTGTGGACCTCCACGCTGACTTCAGCGTGCAGGCGGCTTCAGCAGGCGCAGAAACGTATGTGGTACCGAGAATTGGATGACGATGCTTATGAATGATGCCCCCCCCCGTGCCGATGGCTCGATCAAAGCGCTGGTAGCTGCGTTGCCGGAGAAGTACCAGCCCATCTTCGGTCACCCGGAACTGTCGGATGGAAGTTCCCGAGGGTGCGAAGATCGATTGGCGCTCATTCTTGCAGCGGCCCAGCGATTGCAGGGCGCATTGGGGCGGCCGCTGCGCGTGCTCGACCTCGGCTGTGCCCAAGGCTTCTTCTCGCTGAACCTGGCGGCAGCGGGTCATTCCGTTCACGGTGCGGATTTCCTTGATCGAAACGTTGATGTCTGCGCTGCGCTCGCCGCGGAAGCCGGGCTGGCCAAGGCGACCTTCCGGTGCGCTCGCATCGAGGACGTCGCTGCCGCATTGCAGGCCGACACCTATGATCTGGTCCTCGGCCTCAGTGTCTTCCATCATCTGGTGCACGAGCACGGCCTGCCCCCCATCGTTGAGATCATCGCCGGCATCGCGGACAAGATCGGCTGCGGTATCTACGAGGTCGCGGTGCGCGAGGAGCCGCTGTATTGGGGGCCTTCCCAGCCGAAGCACGCCAGTGAGCTGCTCGCACCCTACGCGTTCCTGCGGGTCATGTCCTGGCAGCCGACGCACCTGTCAGGCGTTGAGCGCCCGCTGTATTTCGCCAGCCAGAAATACTGGTACGTGGGTGATGATTTCCGTGCATTCGATTCGTGGCGCTTCCAGTCGCATTCGATGGACATGAGCAGTCACCAGCAATCCCGACGCTATTTCTTCAGCAAGCATGCCCTGCTCAAGCAGTACTCACTGGTGAATCCGGCCCGACGTGAGTTCAATCGCGAGGAGTACGAAAACGAAGCCGGGTTCCTAGCTGTACCGCCGCCGCAGATGCGCACCCCTGCCATGATTGAAGCGGTGGTGGATCGCCAGGACTGCTGGCTTGCCAGAGAGATGTTGCCGGGCCGGCTGCTGTTGAAGCTGATGGACGAGCATGTGCCCTATGCAGCCGAGCGCGTGGTGGATGGGTTGATCCGCCAGCTGGTGCTGCTGGAGGAGTGTGGCCTTTATCACAATGACGTGCGCTGCTGGAATCTGATGATCGATGGCGATTCGGAGCCATACCTGATCGATTTCGGCGCGATCTCAAAGACGCGAAGCGACTGCGTGTGGCCGGTCGATCTGCTGGTGTCGCTGCTGATCACCGTGCGCGAAATCTTCATGGCGCACGTCGGGCCGGTGCTGCCGGTGCGGCGTGGCTTGTTGGATATCAGCATGCTGCCTATGCGCTACCAGACTGCGTTCGCCAACGCGCTCGCCAAGCCGCGTGACGCTTGGAGCTTCCGCGAACTGTCGGACGGCATCAAGGCATGGGCCGGTGAGTCGATTGAGTTCCCCGGATACGTCGCGGCGATTTCCGCCGCCGAACGAGGGATGTTGAGCCTTGAAGGGACGCTTGCGGCTGAGAGGCATGAGGGCAGGGTTGCCCGCGAGAACCTTGCACGCTCGTTGGACGAGGCTCGCACGGAGCTGACACGCTCGCTCGAAGGGGCGCGCGCGGAGCTGACAAGTTCCCGTGAGGATGCCCATCGTTGGCACCTGCTTGCTGCGCAACGGGACGACGAGATCGCCGCCTTGAATGACCGCACGGTGTCCACGACGGTCAGCCACGGTGCCCTGCAGCGGCGAATGGAAGGCTTGCTGGCCCAGCTGGCGGTCCAGGAGGCGGAGGCGCGCAGGGTTGGTGAGGACAATGCCGCGCTCGGAAAGTCCGTGCAGGAGTGGCAGGCGCGTGCAGACGAACTGAATCACCTGTTGCTTCTCGTTCGCGGCAGCTGGTCCTGGAAGTTGACCGCCCCGCTGCGGGGCCTCAAGCTCCTGGTTCGGCAGCCGACCGCCTTCACCCGGCGGATCGTCCTGGCCGGCATGCGACGCGTGGTGCGTTATCCGGTGATGGCGCGGCGGCTCAATTCGCTGGCCCAGTTGTTCCCGCCGCTGCACGCCAAGCTGATCTCGGTGGCCGTGAACAATCGAATCATCGCCGACGTTCCCGCTCCAATCGAGCAGGAAGGGATCGTCGGTGGCGTAAGCTCATTTACCGGCCTGACCGAGCGCGACGGCCTGGACCGCCTGTCCATCCGCGGCAAGGCGTTTTACCAAGGCATTGCAAACGGCAATCGCAAGGAGGCCCGTTGATGCGAGTTCTTTTGGACCTGCAGGGTGCGCAAGGCGAAAGCCGGCGCCGCGGCATCGGCCGATACTCCTTGTCGCTCGCTATCGCTGCAGCGCGGTCGAAGCGGGGGCATGATCTGCACCTCCTGTTGAATGGCGCCTTCCCGGAGACCATCGATCAGATTCGGGACGCATTCACGGGCCTCGTGCCGAGACACAAGATCCATGTGATGCATGTTCCGCTTCCGGTATTCGAGCGCGACGCGGGCAACGACCGTCGCAGAAGCCAGGCAGAGATCATCCGGGAAGCTGCGATCGCCTCGGTGAACCCGGACGTCGTGCACGTCTCCAGTCTCTTCGAGGGATTTGCTGACAATGCCGTCTGCAGTATCAACCAACACTGCCGCGTCCCTACGATCGTGACGCTTTACGATCTGATCCCGCTGATGAATGCCAAGTTGTATCTTGATCCCGATCCGACCTACAAGAGCTTCTATCTCGGAAAGCTGGGCAACCTGGGGCGTGCCGATGCCCTCGTGGCCATCTCTCAGAGTTCGGCGGCGGAAGGACACGATGTAGCGGGCTTCCCTGCCGATCGGATATTCAACATCTCTGCAGCTTGCGATCGTGTGTTCCGGCCGTTGAAGGAAGCCGATCCGCTGCGCGGCGCTACACGGGCGGCGTTCGGCTTGCACGGCGGGTTCGTGCTGTATACCGGTGGTGCGGATCGGCGAAAGAACCTGGGCCGCCTGATCGAAGCGTATGCCGGCTTGGACGCGCACACCGGCGCACATGTGCAGCTGGTCCTGGCGGGACACATGCCGGGACCGCAAGTTGCCGAGTTGCAGTCCCTGGCGCTCGAGAAGGGGCTGGGCGAGCGCGATCTCGTCTTTACCGGATACATCTCTGACGAACAGTTGATTGCCTTATACAACGAATGCAGCCTGTTCGTTTTCCCGTCCTGGCACGAAGGGTTCGGTCTACCCGTGCTGGAGGCCATGGCCTGCGGCGCAGCGGTCATCGCATCGGATGCGTCCAGTATTCGGGAAATCGCGACCGAGAAGACGGCGCTGTTCGACCCAAACGACGCGGAGTCCATTCGCGAACGCATGGCGCATTTCCTGGCAAACCCGGAAGAAGTCAGGCGCCTGCGGGCGTACTCGCTGGAGCGCGCGAAGGTGTTTTCGTGGGACAGGGTCGCCGGACACTTCCTCGACGCCTGTGAACGTGTGGCAGCGATGGGCATCGAGCGCACCTCGGCCGCGGCCGCCATCGACGACGCGATCGCCAGGCTTGGCGCGCTACGGGGGCAACACCACAGCGAAATGCTGGCGGCCGCCGACGCGCTGGACCGAAGCTGTGCTGCGCCCCCGCAGTTGCTGGTGGATGTGACCGAGCTGGCCGAAAAGGATCTTCGTTCCGGCATCCAGCGTGTGACGCGCGCGGTGCTGGCCGAGTGGGGGCGCGTGCCGCCCGCCGGGTACACCCTGCAGCTGGTGCGGATGGACCGGAGTGTGGGGACGTATGTCTGCGCAAACCGGTATGCCGCCACATTGCTCGGAGTGGAATCCCATCCGGACGTTCCTGTTGTCGCCCATCCCGGTGACGTCTTCCTTGGTCTGGACCTGGTGGGGTCCGCCGTGCAGGCGGGGAGCGCGTGGTTCGCCGCATTACAGCGCAACGGCGTCAAGGTCAGTTTCGTCGTCTATGACATCCTGCCCGTCAGGCACCCCGAATGGTGGCCAGGTGGCGGCGGACAACACCATGAGGCATGGCTGCGCAATATCCTTGCCTGCGCCGACCAACTCGTCTGCATTTCCCAGGCGGTGGCCGATGACGTCAGCGCCTGGATGGATGAGAACCAGATAGATAGTACGGCCACGATCGACTGGTTCCACCTCGGTGCGGACCTTGATGGCAGCATGCCGTCGAGGGGCCTGCCCGACGATGCGGAACAGGTTCTGGCGCTTCTGTCGGCCGTGCCCAGTTTCCTGATGGTCGGAACCATCGAGCCGCGCAAGGGACACGAGGCGGTCCTGACCGCATTCGAGGCGCTATGGGCCGACGGTCACCAGATCAACCTGGTGATTATCGGCCGCAAGGGGTGGCTGGTCGACGCGCTGTGCAGGAAGCTGGCCGGACACGAGCAGCTTGGGAAGCACCTGTTCTGGTTCGAAGGCGCCAGCGACGAGTACCTCGACCTGGTGTATGAGAAATCGAGCTGCCTGATGGCGGCGTCCGAGGGTGAAGGCTTCGGTCTGCCGCTGATCGAGGCGGCCCAGCGCGGCCTGCCCATCATCGCGCGTGACATTCCCGTGTTCAGGGAAGTGGCGGGCACGGGAGCGCATTACTTCTGCGGTGAGGGCGCTGTGCCTGTTGTGAACGCAGTCAAGGAGTGGCTGAATCTGCATGCACGGAATGAGCACCCCCCCTCGGATGGAATGCCCTGGCTGACCTGGACGCAGAGCGCCGCGCAACTGGAGCAGGTGCTGTTGAGGGGCGAAACCGCCGACGATCGGCCTGCCCTGCGGCCCTCCTGAGCTATGATCCGTAGCTGAAACCACGGGCGCGGTCCTTAGCTGGCCCCCCCGATCTGGCGGAACCCGCCACACCAGACTTTTGAAGAGAGATCGGAATGAGCAAGAAGAAGGCGATTATCACCGGCGTCACCGGCCAGGACGGCGCTTACCTGACCGAGCTGCTGCTGGGCAAGGGTTATGAGGTGTACGGCACGTATCGCCGCACCAGCTCGGTCAATTTCTGGCGCCTTGACGAGCTTGGCGTGACCAAGCACCCGAACCTGCATCTGGTGGAATACGACCTGACCGATCTGGGGACCACGATCTCCATGGTCCAGAAGATCCAGCCGGAAGAAATCTACAACCTGGCCGCGCAGAGTTTTGTGGGTGTGAGCTTCGAGCAGCCCACCACGACCGCCCAGATTACCGGCGTTGGTGCCCTGCATCTGCTGGAGGCCATCCGCCTGATCAACCCGAAGATCCGCTTCTACCAGGCGTCGACCTCGGAGATGTTCGGCAAGGTGCAGGCCATTCCGCAGATCGAGGACACGCCGTTCTATCCGCGCAGCCCGTACGGCGTCGCCAAGCTCTACGCACATTGGATCACGGTCAACTACCGCGAAAGCTACGACATCTTTGGCTCCAGTGGCATTCTGTTCAACCACGAAAGCCCGCTGCGCGGTCGCGAGTTCGTGACTCGCAAGATCACCGACTCGGTGGCCAAGATCAAGTTGGGCCAGCTGGACTGCCTGGAGCTTGGCAATCTCGATGCCAAGCGCGACTGGGGTTTTGCCAAGGAATATGTGGAAGGTATGTGGCGCATGCTGCAGGTCGAGCAGCCCGACACCTTCGTGCTGGCTACCAACCGGACTGAAACCGTGCGCGACTTCGTGCAGATGGCGTTCAAGGGTGCGGGCATCAATGTTGAGTTCCGCGGCAAGGACCAGGACGAGACCGCCGTGGATTCCGCTACCGGCAAGACCGTCATGCGTATCAACGCCAAGTTCCACCGTCCGGCCGAGGTCGACCTGCTTATCGGCAACCCGGAAAAGGCGGAACGAGTGCTTGGCTGGAAGCCGCAGACCACGCTCGAGCAGCTCTGCCAGATGATGGTCGAGGCCGATCTAAAGAGGAACGAACGTGGTTTCTCGTTCTGACCTTGCCGGTAAGCGGGTCCTGATCACTGGAGCGGCCGGGTTTACCGGTCGCTACGTCAGCCGCGAACTGCTGGACCAGGGCTGTCACCTCATTGGGATGGGGGCAGGACCTGCGATGGAGCATGGCGGGCAATCCTCCGGACTGTCCGCTTACGTCCAAGCCGATCTTCGCGATGAGCAGTCCGTTACACGGGCGGTGGCCGAGAGCCGGCCGGACATTGTTGTCCATCTCGCCGCCATTGCGTTCATCGCGCATGGCGCAGCCGATGACTTCTACAACGTCAACCTGCTGGGTTCGCGCAATCTTCTCCAGGCCATCGCCGAACACGCGCCGGGCGTCGAACGCGTGCTGCTGGCGAGTAGCGCAAATGTGTATGGCAACCTGTCGGAAGGGAAGCTCGACGAGCGGTCTCGGCCTGCACCGGCGAACGACTATGCCGTGAGCAAGCTGGCGATGGAGTACATGGCCAGCCTGTGGACGGGAAAGCTGCCGATCACCGTGGTCCGGCCGTTCAACTATACCGGTGTCGGGCAGAGCGGGAATTTCCTGATACCCAAGATCGTTTCGCACTTCGCGCAGCGCAAGGACGAGATCGAACTCGGAAACCTCGACGTGTCGCGGGATTTTGGCGACGTACGCGCTGTGGCACGGGCCTATCGGTTCCTGCTGCAATCACCCGCTGCGGTCGGCCGTACGGTCAATGTCTGCACGGGTGTGGGCCATTCACTGCAGGAGATCATCTCGATCTGCACGCGTCTGACCGGTCATTCCATGACGGTGCGGGTAAACCCTGCCTTTGTCCGTGCCAACGAAGTAAAGGTCCTGCTGGGCGACAACACGCAGTTGCTTGAGTTGATCGGCGACTGGCAGGCCCCCACGCTGGAACACACCATCGCGTGGATGTTGGGCGGGGAATAGCCTTGCGTTTCCGCCTGCCCGCAGGCGGAAATCAGCCCGGCGAGAGGTCAGTTGGCCGGCGTTCCTGCAGGGGTTCCGGGAGTGGCGGAAATGTCGAAGAATACGACCTTGCCATCTTCGCGCTCGATATTCGGGCCGTGTCCGAGTGCGGCACTCCACGCGGCCACCTCTGCGGCACCGGAATCGGGATAGCCACGCGTATCTATGTAGACCCCACAGAACCCTTTCCTGCGGATTTCGGCGAGTTGCGCGTCGACCGGCTGTGTTGAAAGCTGTCGGAAATACAGGTCACCTTCGCGCCCCTTCATGCCTGCGTAGCTCCACTTCAGCTGCGTTGAATGGATGAAGCCGGCTGCGAGGCCATAGGTCTGCAGCTCATGCAGCGGCGGCACTTCCGGAAACGGCATATAGGGAAGCTGATACACCGCGGCACCCTCGGGCAGGGCGCGCTCGATGTCGGCGACGAACGACTTGTCCATCGTATAGGCCGCCCGTGTCGCCGGGTCACAGCCGCGACAGGCATTGGGCGTCTGGTCCCAGAAGCCGAACGCAAGAAGGGCCATTGCTGTGATACCGGCGACATAGCGGCGTTGAGAAGCACGCACACGTGCCAATCCATACTCAACGACCACGACGAGTGCCAGGATGGTACTGAAGGATACGAAGATGCTCGCGCGGTTCCAGCCTCTGATGGAGGGACTGACCAGATTGGCAAACAACGAGCCCAGCCCGCCAACGATCATGAAGGCGAGGAGCATGATTGTCGTCGCGCTGAGCAGATTGAGTCGCTCGTCAATAGTCACGCCGGCGAAGCGTGTAAAGAGAACCAGTACAAGAATGCCCAGGCCCGCTGCGCCAAGGAAGCCCAATGCAGCCGTTACGTTCTCGTTGATCAGTGGCGTGGAGCTGTTGTAATGCTGGGCAATGGCGGCCAACTTCTCAGAGCGGTGCGCTCCTTGGGGAAGGACCAGCTGAAGCGGCTTGGTTGCATAGATCTCCGATTCAACAGGCGAACGTGCGGCAACCTCGGCATTCTTCCCATGGGTCCGTTCGTGGACGATATTGGGCAGGACGTTTGCCAGCGAGCCCAATGCCAGGAAGAACAGGGCAGGTGCGACGATGCCTCGGAGGGGGGGCAGGCAGCCGCGCAGCAGCATCAACCCAGCCGCCGTGCCTATCACGATCATGCCGAAGGCGGTGTAATACACCCCGAAACAGGACATCGCCAGGTACAACAGCGCCAAGCCCGCCCGACGCTTGTTGCTGGCCTCGAAGAAGTCGAAGTGGCGGGCCTGTGAGACGACTGCGAAGGCGACATAGAAGTACAGCGGAATGACGAAATACCACGTGTAGAAAATGTGACCGAGCCGCAGGAAGTGGAACGGTGCGATGGCAAACACCATCGCTGCGGTGAACGCCATCGGCCGGGACACAGAGACACTGCGGATCACCAGATGCGCGATGGCGAAATTGACGGCGAACCCAAGCAGATAGAACAGGTTCATCGCAGCGGCGCTGGTGCCGCCCAGCCAGCCCAGCAGTTTGAGGATCAGGAAACTGCCATTGTCGGCGCCGGGATAATCGAGAAACGATGATCCAAACGGGAAGCCGCTGCGTGGATTGTCGAAGACCCAGCCTTCCATGGCCCGCTCGGTCAACCACATGCTGCTGAGCGCATCGCCACTGTACTGATAAGGCATCTGGATATCGGGAAGCAGACCTGCCGGCCACCCGCTCATCGCGATGCTACCGATCAGGATCGCCACGACTGAACCTATCAGCAGCAGCAGCCGATCATCCACGGCCAACCGGGTTAAGGGAGCCGGTGCGGCCAAGGTCAACGGTGAAACCGGGCAGGACTTGAAAGTGGTGTTCATTCAGAGACGTGGTCGCGTAAGAGCAGGAAGCGGGTAAGCAGGAATGAGACGGGCAGCGTAGCCACTATCGATACCAGCGGGGCAATCGAAACCGGCACCCCAAGCTGATGTACCGAGAGCCTCAGCACCAGCGCGCCAATCACATAGGTGATGAGGTAAATCAAGGGAAATACAGCAAACTTGAGCCAAGTGTGGCGCGCGCGGAACACAAACCGGGTATTCACCGAGTAGCTGATCGCGATTCCGGCGCAGTAGCTGACAAGATAGGCCAGCTGGTAATGCATGACACGCTGGAGCAGCCAGTACAGCGCCAGCGTGGCCAAGGTGTTGATGCCGCCCCCGATCAGGAACCTGATCATTACCGGGAGATGGGGGCGGAGATCCGGGAGCCGCCGGGGAGGCTGCTGATCAGGCACCCGCGTTGGCCAGCGTTTTGAAGGTGCCGTAATCGCGGATGTACTCATCGGAGTCATAGGACTCCGATGCGAACACAAGCAGTACCGCATCCTTGGAATACCGGTACTGCGTGCCCCAGATCATTGGCGGCAGATGGATGCCCTGGTCGGGGGAATTGAGTTCCACATCGATCCGGCGCCGCCCGTCATCGGCCAGCACCCGCACGGAGCCCGCCACGCAGACCAGGAATTGATGGCAGCGCTTGTGCGCGTGCTCACCTCGGGTTTCCTGGGTGGGTACGCCATAGACCAGGAAATATCGCTTGGCCTGGAACGGAAGGAAACCGTCGAAGTCGCCCACCGACAATGAGCCGCGCATGTCGGCGAAGCTCGGCATGCGGTACAGCTTGACGCCCGGCACGGTGGTTTCGCTCACGCCCTGACTTCCTGCCTCGGGCGCTTGGGACGCGTCGTCCTTGTCCGAGACATAGCCGACGATACGGGCCGGATTGCCGACGACGATGGCGTTGGGCGGGACCGAACGGGTCACCACGGCACCTGCGCCGATCATCGCGCCGCTGCCGATCGTGGTGCCCGCGAGAATCGTGGCGTTCGCGCCGATCGAAGCGCCCGCCTCGACAACGGTGCCAAGGAACTTTTCGGGATACACCTTGCTGCGCGGAAACAGGTCGTTGGTGAACGTCGCATTGGGCCCGATGAACACATCATCGCCGATACGCACGCCGTCCCAGAGCTGAACCCCGCACTTCACCGTGACGCGGTCGCCAATGACTACATCGGATTCGATGAACACGCCATCGCAGATGTTGCACTCTCGGCCGAGGCGCGCGTTCGGGAGTAAGTGGGCGAATGCCCAGATGCGCGTGCCTTCGCCAATCTGGTCGCTTTCACACAGGGCGTTGGGATGGACGAAATGACTCACGTGATCTCCTTTCCGAAAAGCTCGACCGATTGTTTGATCGAAAGGGGCCTTGCCTTGGTATTTTCGAAGGCGTGCCATGCGTATGTGCCCACGATGCCCAGCCCGAGGGAATTGAGTGCGCCGAAGAACAGGATGGTCAGCATGGTGCCTGCGTAGCCCGGCACCTGGACGAGACCCGAAATTTTGGCCGCAATGACCAGTACACCCAGAAGCGCGGTGAATGCCAGCGAGACCAGCCCCAGCGCGGTCAGCATCCGCACTGGCAGGTCTGTGAAGGCGAAGACGCTGTCGGACAGGTAGCGAAGCTTCTTGCTCAGCGTCCATGCGCTTTTGCCATGCTGGCGTTCGCGGCGCTGGTAGGTCACGAACTCGCGCGTGCCCCCCAGCCAGAACAGCTGGGCCAGCAAACTGGAGTGCGATTCATTGAGCATCAACAACCGCTCGCGGAATTCCCTGCTGACGGCGAAGATGTCCACGCCACCTTTCGGGATGTCCTTGATCACCAGGCGTCGATAGATGGCCCAGAACAACGTAGAGGCAAACTTGGAGCCCATCGGGTCCTTGCGCGCCTCGCGAACGCCGAAGGCAACATCGTACTGTGCAGCGACAAACCGCTGATAGAAGCTGATGACCAGCTCCGGCGGTTCCTGCAGGTCGGCTGCCATGACAGCGGTGACGTCGGCACTGCTCAGCTCCAGTCCCGCACGAATGGCCGGAAAGGCGCCGAAATTCCGGGTCAATGCCACCAGCTGGGCCGGGAACGCACAGCCGGGAAGCTTCTCTCGAAGCACCTGGTGGCTGCGGTCAGGACTGCCATCCACCACGAAGATGGCCTCGAACGGCGCCTGCACCGACTGCCGGATGTGTTCCAGTGCCAGCAACAGATCATCGATCGACCCCTCGTTGCGGTAGATCGGGACGACCACCGCGAGAGAGGGCGTGGACATGCTCAGAACCGATTGCATGCGGCAATGACCTGGTCGGCTTCAGCGTCGGTCAGTTCGGGGAAGCAGGGCAGCGTCAGGACGCTGACTGCATCAGCCTCGGTGTTCGGCAGCCGCACGCCATCGAACGCACCCGCATGGCACGGTTGGCGGTGATCGCAGACCGGGTAATGCACTTCAGTCTGGACGCCTTCGGCCTGCAGGTACTCACGCAGCGCGTCGCGAGCGCTGCTGCGAACGACATACAGATGGCCCACGTGATCAGCACCAGCGGGGCCGCTCACCACGATGCGAGGATTGCGAATGCCGGCTGCGTAGCGGTTGGCGATCTCGCGCCGACGCGTGTTCCAGCCATCCAGCAGAGGCAGCATGTGCAGCAGCATCGCCGCCTGCAGCTCATCCAGACGACTGTTACGGCCACCACGGAGACTGTTGGTGTACTTGGCGGACCAGCCGTACTGACGCAGGCGCGTGGTAGTTTCAGCCAGCTGCGCGTCGTTGGTGACGATGGCGCCGCCGTCGCCCAGTGCACCCAGGTTCTTGGTGGGGTAGAAGCTGAACGAGGCGATGTCGCCGAAGCTGCCGGCGCGCTTGCCATTGCGGGTAGCGCCGTGGGACTGCGCGCAGTCTTCCAGGACGGTGATGCCGCGGCCATGGCAGAGGGTGACGATCGCCTCGATATCGGCCAGCTTGCCGTAAAGGTGGGTGACGATGACCGCTTTCGGTGCAGCGCCCGAGTCGAGGGCGGCCTGCAGCGATTGGATGGACATCAATCCATCATCGACGTTCGTGTCGATGAACACCGGCGTCGCGTTGCAGGCCAGCACCGCAGACGTACCGTACATCGCGGCGTTGGCCACGACGGCGACCTGGTCACCTTCGGTCACGCCAAGTGCGCGAAGCGAAAGCTCGAGCGCATCGGTCCCGTTGGCAACGCTGATGCAGTGGGCCGCACCGCAATAGCCGGCAAACGCCTGCTCGAATGCTTTCACATTCGGGCCCAGCACGTAATAGCCGCTGGCAATGATGGCAGCTGCGATATCCGACAGTGCATCCTGCAACGGCGCAATGTGGCGGGAAAGGGAGTTGACCGGGATCGTGGACGTCATGTCTTGGGTGCTGTCTTTGGGATTAGGTTGCCGCAGATCACTGCGGTGCGCGACCGTACTGGTCTTCGAATCGAACGATGTCGTCTTCACCGAGGTAGCTGCCGGACTGCACCTCGATAAGCTCCAACGGCAGCTTGCCGGGGTTCTTCAGACGGTGGGTCACACCGAGCGGGATGTACGTGCTCTGGTTCTCGCTGAGCAGAATCACCTCCTCGCCGCGGGTGACTTCGGCGGTGCCGCTGACGACGATCCAGTGCTCGGCACGATGGTGGTGCATCTGCAGGCTCAGCGTGGCGCCGGGCTTGACGGTGATGCGTTTGACCTGGAATCGGGCGCCGTTGTCGATGGAGTCGTAGGCACCCCAGGGACGGTACACCTTTCGGTGTGCGGCCGCTTCGCTACGACCATCGCGCTTGATCTGTGCCACGATCTCCTTGACGTCCTGCACGCGGTCCTTGCGTCCCACGAACACAGCGTCATCGGTCTCCACCACCACCATGTCGTCCAGGCCGACCATGGCGATCAGACGGCTGCCATATGCGTAGCTGTTGCGGCAGTCAACGGCGATCACGTCGCCGTGGCAGGCGTTGCCGGAGACATCCTTGTCCGATACCTCCCACAGCGCGGACCAGGAGCCGACGTCGTTCCATCCGGCATCCAGCGGGACCACAGCGGCATCTGCGGTTTTTTCCATTACGGCATAGTCGATCGAATCGTTCGGGCACGCGGCGAACGCCTCCGCGTCCAGACGGATGAAATCGCTGTCACGCGTAGCCTTGTCCAACGCCGCACGGCTGGCCGCAAGAATGGCGGGCTGCAGGGTCTCCAGTTCCTTGAGGTAACGGGAGGCCTTGAACAGGAACATGCCGCTGTTCCAGAAATACTCGCCGGATCGAACATATTCTTCAGCGGTTTCCGCGTCCGGCTTCTCGACGAAACGTTCCACCGGACGAACACCATCGCCCTTTGCAGCCTTGATATAGCCGTAGCCCGTCTCAGGGGCGGTCGGCACGATGCCGAACGTCACCAGCTGCCCGATTTGCGCCGCCACCGCCGCCAGCTTCACCGCCTCATGGAAGGCCTGCTCATGGCGAACGACATGGTCGGACGGCAGAACCAGCAGCAGTGCGTCTTCACTGGTGGTCAAAGCCTGCAATGCAGCAATGGCAATCGCGGGGGCGGTGTTGCGGCCCATCGGCTCCAGTATCAGCGCCTGCGGGGCCGCGTTGCACTCGCGCAACTGCTCGGCGGCCATGAAGCGGTGCTCCTGGTTGGCCACCACGATGGGGGCGGCACCGGCAATCGGCGCGACGCGCTTCCACGTGGCCTGCAGCATCGTGTCGTTGCCGACAAGCGGAAGAAACTGCTTCGGGTAGGCTTCGCGCGACACGGGCCACAGGCGGGTGCCTGAGCCACCGGAAAGGATGACGGGAACGATGGGCAGCATGGGGGCGTCCTGAATCAGTGTTGGGCGGTACTGCCGCCGATCAGGGCGGTCAGTTCGTCGGTGCGGGTGCGTAACAGCGCTGCATCGCAGCGGGTTTCAACGTTGAGGCGCAGCAGCGGTTCGGTATTGGAACTGCGCAGATTGAAGCGCCAGTCCGCGAACTCGGCGCTTACGCCGTCCGTATGGTCCAACCGCGGCGACTGCGCCTCATAATGGGCCATGACACGGGCCGTGGCCTCCTTGGCATCTTCAACCCGGAAGTTGATTTCGCCGCTGCACGGGAAGGCCCGCATCCGGTCGGCGACCAGGTCGCCCAGGGAGACGCCGCGCTGCGACACAAGTTCGGCGATCAGAAGCCAGGGAATCATCCCTGAATCGCAGTAGGCGAAGTCGCGGAAGTAGTGATGCGCACTCATCTCGCCGCCGTAAACGGCATCCTCCGCACGCATGCGTTCCTTGATGAAGGCATGGCCGGTCTTGCTCATCACAGGTATGCCACCGGCCTGTTCCACCATTTCAACGGTGTTCCAGGTCAGGCGGGGGTCGTGAATGATCTTCCCGCCGGGGTGGCGCTTCAGCAGGGCGGTGGCGAGCAGGCCCACAAGGTAGTAACCCTCGATGAAATCTCCCTGTGAGTCGAAGAAAAAGCATCGGTCGAAGTCACCATCCCATGCGATCCCGAAATCGGCGCGATGCTCGCGCACCGCATTGGCCGTCGCGTCGCGGTTCTCTGGCAGCAGCGGGTTGGGAATGCCGTTGGGGAAGGTGCCGTCGGGCTGGTGTTGGATTCGGATGAACTCGAACGGCAGGTGCGGAGCCAGCTGATCGATTACCATGCCGGCGCCCCCGTTTCCCGCGTTGACGACTATCCTGAGCGGCTTGAGTACGCTGTGTTCAACGTAGCCCAGGAGGTGATTGATATAGGCGCTCTTGTCGGCAGAGTGCTGCACCTGGCCGTGCCCATGGGGCAGGGGCGCATCGCCGGCTGCAAACTCCCGCACGTCGAACAGACCCGTGTCTCCACTGATCGGACGCGACTGTGCACGGACAAGTTTCATCCCGTTGTAATCCATCGGGTTGTGGCTGGCGGTCACCATCACCCCGCCAGCGGCGTTCCGGTGGAAGGTCTGGAAGTAGACCTCCTCAGTACCGCACAACCCAATGTCGATGACGTCGCGGCCGGCAGCATGGAAGCCTGCTGTCAGTGCGGTGTGAAGTTCGGGGCTGCTCAGGCGAATGTCGTATCCCAGCACAACGGGACCAGCGCCCAACAGGGCTGCGGTACCCGCACCAATGCGCGTGGCAAGGGCCGGATTCAGTTCTTCCGGCACCCGGCCGCGGATGTCATAAGCCTTGAAGCAGGGAAGCGTCATCAATGCATTCCTTGTTGGGACGACGTTGGATTATAGCGACAGTACCCCCAGGCGATGACGTATGAATGCGGGATCCTGAACCCCGCCGACAATGTCTGCACCGCTGCGCGCCGGTGGGCGCGCAGCAGGGCGTCCGTCGTTATAGCGCCGCTTCCAGCGCGGGAAGCAACGTAAACAGATCCCCGACCAGCCCGATATCGGCGATCTCGAAGATCGGCGAGTCCGGGTCCTTGTTGATCGCCACGATGGTGCCAGCGTCCTTGATCCCGGTCAGGTGCTGGATCGCGCCGCTGATGCCCACGGCCACATACAGCTCCGGGGAGATGATCTTGCCGGTCTGGCCGACCTGCAGATCACTCGGCACGTAGCCGGCGTCGACCGCGGCGCGCGAGGCACCGACGGCGGCGCCGAGCTTGTCGGCCAGCTGGAAAATCACCTTGAAGTTCTCTTCCGAGCCCACGCCACGGCCGCCGGAGACCACGCGCTTGGCGCTCTGGAGGTCCGGGCGGTCGGTTGCCCCGGCAGCCAGACCGACAAAGCGGGTGTGGCTCGGCAGGGTCGCATCGACGCTGGCCGCTTCCACGGCAGCGCTGCCGCCCTTGGCGGCTTCCGGCCAGGAGGCCGCACGCACGGTGGCGATCACGATCTGGTCGGCAGGCACTTCCACGGTGATGATCGCGTTGCCCGCGTAGATCGGGCGCTTGAAGCTGTAGCTGCCCTCGACGGTCATCAGGTCCGAGACCTGGTTGACCCCAAGCAGGGCGGCCACGCAGGGCATGAGGTCCTTGCCGAAGGTGGTCGATGGGCCGAACACGTGGGTGTAGCCGGTGGCCAGCTGCGCGATCTGCGGGGCCAGCACCTGGGCCAGCGCCTGGGCGTTGGCGGCGTTGGTCACGGTCAGCACCTTGGTCACGCCGGCCAGCTGAGCGGCCTCAGCGGCCACGGCAGTCGGATCGGCGGCCAGCACCAGCACGTCGATGTTGGCGCCACTGATGGCGGCGGCCGCGCTCACGGTCTTGGCGGTGGCGGCATTGAGCTTGCCGTCGTGGTGTTCAGCAACAACGAGGATCTTGGTCATTACAGCAACCCCTTCTGCTTGAGTGCGGCGACCAGTTCGGCCGCGTCCTTGACCATCACGCCCTTGCTGCGCTTGACCGGCGCGGCGTACTGGGTGGTTTTGAAGGTATCAGCGGCATCCACGCCGAGGTCGGCCAGCTGCAGAGTCTCCAGCGGCTTGGCCTTGGCCTTCATGATGTCCGGCAGCTTGATGAAGCGCGGCTCGTTCAGGCGCAAATCGGTGGTGACCACGGCCGGCAGATCGACTTCCAGCGTTTCCAGGCCGGCGTCGACTTCACGGGTGACCGTAGCCTTGCCGTCCGCGATCTCCAGCTTGCTGGCGAAGGTCGCCTGCGGGCGGCCCCACAGCGTGGCCAGCATCTGGCCGGTCTGGTTGGCGTCGTCGTCGATGGCCTGCTTGCCGAGGATCACCAGGTCCGGCTGTTCCTTCTCGACCAGCTTGAGCAGGGTGCGCGCGGCGGTGAGCGGCTGGATGGCCTGGTCGGTCACGACATGGATGGCGCGGTTGGCGCCCATGGCCAGGCCGTTGCGCAGGTGGGCCTGGGCATCTGCCGGTGCGATCGTGGCAACCACGACCTCGGTGGCGATGCCTTTGTCACGCAGGCGCAGCGCTTCTTCCAGCGCGATTTCATCGAACGGATTGGGGGACAGCTTGACGCCGTCGGTGACCACGCCGGAACCGTCCGGCTTGACCTGAATGCGGACGTTGTAGTCCACCACGCGCTTGTACGCGACGAGGATTTTCATCTGGAGCTGGATCCTTCAATAACGGGGGAACGTCCGGTTCTTACTCAGCAACCGGTTCGGGGGTGGGACAGCGATTCTAACTGGCGCAAGGGCACCATGCGAATGCGTATGGTTGTGCTGCAGTGCGTCATGAAATCGATAGAGGACGTCTGCTGTTCACACTGGACGGGCAGTCGTGACGACGGCCGGCATGTATCCTGTTGCGCTGAGCGAGGGCGCCAGCAGGCCCCCTGCACGCATATCGAACAGGAGAACGGGTAGTGCCCACATGGCTTGTCACCGGCGGAGCCGGATTCATTGGCGGTAACTTTGTCCTCGAAGCAGTCGCCAAAGGCGTGCGCGTCATCAACCTGGATGCGCTGACCTACGCGGGCAATCTGAAGACCCTGGCCACGCTGGCCAGCAATCCGGACCATGTGTTCGTCGAGGGCGACATCGGTGACCAGGCGCTTGTTTCCCGTCTGCTTGCCGAGCATCAGCCGGACGCCGTGCTGAACTTCGCCGCCGAAAGCCACGTGGACCGCTCCATCGATGGCCCCGGCGCGTTCATCCAGACCAACGTGGTCGGCACCTTGGCGCTTCTGGAAGCCGTGCGCGACTACTGGAAAGTGCTGCCGGCCGACAAGGGTCAGGCGTTCCGCTTCCTGCACGTGTCCACCGATGAGGTGTACGGCACCCTCGGTGAGACCGGCAAGTTCAGCGAGACCACGCCGTACGCGCCCAACTCGCCGTACTCGGCGTCCAAGGCGGCCTCCGACCATCTGGTGCGCGCGTTCCACCACACCTACGGGCTGCCGGTGCTGACCACCAACTGCTCCAACAACTACGGCCCGTATCACTTCCCCGAGAAGCTGATCCCGCTGGTGATCGCCAAGGCCCTTGCCGGCGAACCGCTGCCGGTCTATGGCGATGGCAAGCAGGTGCGTGATTGGCTGTTTGTGAGCGACCACTGCGAAGCGATCCGCACTGTGCTGGCCAAGGGGCAGGTCGGCGAGACCTACAACGTCGGCGGCAATTCCGAAAAAGAAAACATTGAAGTGGTGCACGCCATCTGCGCGCTGCTCGATGCCCGTCGCCCGCGTGAGGATGGCCAGCCGCGCAGCAGTCAGATCACTTATGTGACCGACCGCCCTGGCCATGACCGTCGCTACGCGATCGACGCCTCCAAGTTGAAGGATCAGCTGGGCTGGGAACCGAAGTACACCTTCGAGCAGGGCATCGGCTTCACCGTGGACTGGTACCTGGACAACCAGGAATGGGTCAACGGCGTGCTTGACGGCAGCTACCGCCTGCAGCGTATCGGCACCACCGCCTGAAGGCGGTGATCACCAGACTGAGGACAACCGCATGACTCAACGCAAGGGCATCATCCTCGCGGGTGGTTCGGGTACGCGCCTGTATCCGATCACCAAGGGCGTCAGCAAGCAGCTGCTGCCCGTGTACGACAAGCCTATGATCTATTACCCGCTCAGCGTGCTGATGCTGGCCGGGATCCGCGAAGTCCTGATCATCAATACCCCGCACGAACAGGCGCTGTTCCAGCAATTGCTGGGCGACGGCTCTCAGTGGGGCATGGACATCCAGTATGCCGTGCAGCCCAGTCCCGATGGCCTGGCGCAGGCCTATCTGATCGGTCGCGACTTCGTGGGTGGCAAGCCGAGCTGTCTGGTGCTGGGTGACAACATTTTCCATGGCACCGGATTCCAGGATGTATTGAAGCGCGCCGATTCACGGGACGCCGGCGCCACGGTCTTCGGTTACTGGGTCAATGACCCCGAGCGATACGGCGTGGCCGAATTCGACAAGGACGGACGGGTTGTCGGCCTGGTGGAGAAGCCAGCGCAGCCGCGTTCGAATTACGCCGTGACGGGTCTCTACTTCTATGACGGCAACGCCAGTGACTACGCTGCCGAGCTCAAGCCCTCGCCGCGAGGCGAGCTTGAGATCACCGATCTCAACCAGCGCTACCTCGATGAAGGGAGTCTGCACCTTGAGGCGCTGGGCCGCGGCTATGCTTGGCTCGATACCGGCACGCACCAGTCCCTGCTCGAAGCGTCCAACTTCATCGAAACGATCCAGACACGCCAGGGCCTGCAGGTCTGCTGCCCTGAGGAAATCGCGTTCGCCAAAGGTTGGATCCGTGCCGACCAGTTCGAAGCGTTGGCTGCGCCGTTGCTGAAGAATGGCTATGGGCAGTATCTACAGAAGCTGCTGGAGCGAGGCGTGGTGCAGTGAAGATAACGGAGACAGGCCTCCCCGGATGCGTGGTCATCGAACCAACTGTCTTCGAGGACGGGCGCGGCTTTTTCTATGAAACCTGGAACGCCGAGCGCTTCGAGCGGATGGGGCTGCCGGGCCGGTTCGTGCAGAACAACCTATCGCGGTCCAGTCGAGGCGTGCTGAGAGGGCTTCACTACCAGTGGCCGCGGCCGCAGGGCAAGCTCGTCAGCGTGCTCGAAGGCGAAGTATATGACGTGGCGGTCGACATACGGCGCGGCTCGCCGACCTTCGGTCGCTGGGAGGCATTCATTCTCAGCAGTGCCAATCGTCGTCAACTCTGGTTGCCGCCTGGCTTCGCGCACGGTTTCGCCGTGCTGTCCGACAGTGCGCTGTTCAACTACCTGTGCACGGACGTCTATGTCCAGGAAGACGATGCCGGGATTCGCTGGGATGATGCCGACGTGGCGGTTGACTGGCCGGTGGGCGCTCCGATCCTGTCGGCGAAGGACGAGCGAGCGCCTTTCCTTGCCGATGTTCCCGAGGCCCGTCTGCCGGTCTATACACCGTGACAATCCTGCTGCTGGGGGCCAATGGCCAGCTTGGACGCGAACTGCTGCGCTCGCTTTCTGCCATGGGC
This sequence comes from Stenotrophomonas sp. K-6, assembly GCF_056861555.1. Taxonomy (NCBI): domain Bacteria; kingdom Pseudomonadati; phylum Pseudomonadota; class Gammaproteobacteria; order Lysobacterales; family Lysobacteraceae; genus Stenotrophomonas; species Stenotrophomonas sp. K-6. Next base: position 202,901 of record NZ_JBSPUC010000005.1, read on the forward strand.
GACGTGATTGCCGCCACCCGTACCGGCACGCTGTACGACGGACGCAGCTGCGAGGCCGTTGATCTCGATGCGCCAGCGGTAGTGAGTGCCCTGCTTGACCGGTGCCAACCTGGCATCGTGGTCAACGCGGCTGCGTATACGGCCGTCGATCGTGCCGAGGAAGAGCCCGAGGCGGCCTTCCGGGTCAACGCGGAGGCGCCTGGCGTCATGGCCCGTTGGTGCGGGGTGCGGGACGTACCGTTCGTTCACTACTCCACCGACTACGTTTTCGGCGGGCAGGCCACGACGCCGTACCGTGAAGATGCGCCGACCGCGCCTCTGGGCGTCTATGGAGCCAGCAAGCGTGATGGCGAGAACGCCGTTCGCGCGGCAGGCGGCCGCCATCTCATCTTCCGCACCGCGTGGGTACATTCGGCCCACGGAAACAATTTTCTGCGTACCATGCTTTGGCTTGCGGCACGCCAGGAGGTCCTGACGGTTGTTTCCGACCAGGTCGGTGCGCCGACCCCTGCCGCGCTGGTGGCTGACATCACTGCCCGCGCCCTGCAGCATCCAGGCCGGCATGCCGGTACATGGCATCTTGCTTCGTCGGGGCAGACATCGTGGTATGGCTTTGCCGAGGCGATTTTCGCCGAGGCAAAGGCCATCGGCCTCCTCGCCCAACTGCCAGTTGTCACCCCGGTGACCAGTTCGGCCTTCGCCACCGCAGCCCGGCGCCCTGCCTGGTCTGTATTGGATACGGAAAAGCTGCAGCGCGATTTCAATGTGCAACTGCCTGACTGGAAAGAGGGCATGCGCCATGTCTTGGCAGAGCTGCGGCGCCTGGCCATCCAAAGATGACCGCGCTGCAGTAACGGCAATCAGGCGCATGCCGGCAGTCCCCTTTGTCGCAATTGGCTTTCAGCCCCGATACACTAGGCCTATAGCGTCGTGTCACTCAAGTCCCTGAATCCAGACGGATATGCCGACCTGGAGGGACCGCTGCTAGGGAGTGCACCGCAGCGAGTACAGGGGAAGCCGTTGATGGAAAGGTGTTTGGATCGTGATTTCGCCATGGTTACTGGTATTGCACTGGTGACATGCCTGCTGCTCGGCTGGGTCCAGCACACGGTAGGGGTCATCGCCGTTGCCGGTGGGCAGGGATGGGATGGGTCGGTATTCGTTCGCGTCATCCACGAGATTGTGACCGGCACCTACAGCAATTCCGATCCGTATCGTGCGATTCGTACGGTGGCGTTTCCGGCCATCTATTACGTTGAATACTTCCGTCCGGAAGCGAACATTGTCAACGCGCAGCGCAACGTCAATATTCTGTCGATGGTTGCTTCAGTCTGCATGCTTTACACCTCGGCGCGCCTGAAAAGCGTTGCACGCGGCACTGCGGTGGTGACGGTTGCCACGTTCCTCGCCGCGTGGTGTGTGCTCGTTGTTCCGGTGTTTACGCCGGTACTGACCGACCATCTGGCGATCTTCACCTCCAGCCTCTCGTTGCTGCTGTGGGCTGCCGACCGCAAGCGCGGGCTCTACGTGATCGTGCTGGCCTGCGTCTGGGTGATGCCGTCTGCGGCACTGATTCCGTTGGCATTGCTGGCCATGAAGGACGAGGCGGGCGATACGCGGTGGCCGCGTGTGCCGGTGCGCATCAACGTGGCCTGCCTTCTTGCATCCCTCGCCATTTGTGCTGCGGTCTATATGTGGAAGGGGCCCGCGTTGCTGGAAGGCGTGGATACCCATGTATTCGATTTTCCGAGGAACCCGGACGGGGAGTTGACCGGCAGCCTGCGATTGCTGCCGGTAAGCATCATCGTGGTGATTGCCATGGTGTTTCTCTGCGTGCGTTCAGCGGTGCTGTTCCTGACAAGCCACATCAGGCATGTGGATGCCAAGCGCGTCGTGATCGGTTTGCTGGTCGCACTGGCATCATTCGCCGTCATGCGCCTGCTCATCGATTTCGACAAAGGCTTCTCCGCGGGCCAGCTGTTCAACAACATGACCAAGCAGGCGCTGTCAGCGCCGCTCAAGACATGGGCAGCGCACGCAGCGTATTTCGGTCCGGCGGTGCTGGTGACGTACTACTTTGTCGCGTTCCGCAGGACCGTGCTGCCGGCACCTGTGTTGTTGTGCCTGGTTGGCTTCATGCCTCTGCTCGCATTGGGGTCGGAAACGCGACAGTGGATCGCCGTGCTGCCCGTGGTGATGCTTGCGCTGTGTTTCCTTCCGCTGTCCATGCGTACCCGCCTTGCCTTGATGCTGTTCTCGGTCTGCATGTTCTGGGGCGTCTGGACACTCAACGACGAGGTCACGCAGGCGGTGGTAACCAATGTAGGCCTGCAGCATTCGCTCTGGAACAGTTACATGGGGCGAGTCGGTCCTTGGATGACCATGGGGGTCTATCGTTACTGGCTCGTGCTGGCGACGCTGATGATGATTGCCCTCTATCTGATTGAAGTACTGCCCCGCCTGTCCCGCCTGTCCCGCCGCGTGCGCGACTAGGAGGGCCGTCGCCGATGCAAAGAACCCCAGCATTGCCGGGGCTCCTTGCAGGGGGAAACATTAGCGGGCTGGCTGGGCCTCATTCGCCCTGCAGCAGGCGAGACAGTTCGGCGGTGCGCGCCTGCAGCAGTTCGTGGTCGCCACGCGTTTCGACGTTCAGGCGCAACAGCGGCTCGGTGTTGGAACTGCGCAGGTTAAAGCGCCACTGGCCGAAGTCGGCGCTGATGCCGTCGGTATGATCAAGGCTCGGGCTGTGCGAGGCGAAGCGCTCCATCACCCGCGCGACGGCGAGCTTGGCGTCGCTCACCTTGAAGTTGATCTCGCCGCTGCACGGGAACTTCTTCATGCGCGCCTCGACCAGATCGGCCAGCGAACGGCCGGATTCGGAGACCAGCGCGGCGATCAACAACCAGGGGATCATGCCCGAGTCGGCGTAGGCGAACTCGCGGAAGTAATGGTGCGCGCTCATCTCGCCGCCATACACGGCGTTTTCGCTTCGCATCTTCTCCTTGATGAAGGCATGGCCGCTCTTGCACAGCACCGGCTGGCCGCCGGCCTGCTCGACCATCTCCACGGTATTCCAGGTCAGGCGCGGGTCGTGCACGATCTTGCCGCCCGGGTTGCGCGCCAGGGCTGCCTGCGCCAGCAGGCCCACCAGATAATAGCCCTCGATGAAACGGCCATTGTGGTCGAAGAAGAAGCAGCGGTCGAAGTCGCCGTCCCAGGCGATGCCGAAGTCCGCGCCATGCTCGCGCACGGCCTGTGCGGTGAGTTCGCGGTTTTCCTGCAGCAGCGGATTGGGAATGCCGTTTGGGAAGCTGCCATCCGGCTCATGCGCGATGCGTATGAACTCGAACGGCAGGTGTGGCGCCAGCAGGTCCACGATGGTGCCGGCGCCGCCGTTGCCGGCGTTGACCACCAGTTTCAGCGGCTTCAATGCGGCGCGGTCGACATAGCCCAGCAGGTGCTCGATGTAGGCGCTCTTGTCCGGGTGTGACTGGATGCCGGCGCGCGGCTCTGCGGCAGGCGCGGTGTCGGCCTCCACGGCGTCGGAGATGGCGAACAGGCCGGTGTCCGAGCTGATCGGACGGGCCTTCTGCTTGACCAGCTTCATGCCGTTGTAGTCCATCGGGTTGTGACTGGCCGTGACCATCACGCCACCGGCGGCGTTGAGGTGGTCCACCTGGAAGTAGACCTCTTCTGTGCCGCACAGCCCGATGTCCAGCACCTCGCGGCCGGCACCGCGCAGCCCGGCGGCCAGTGCGTCCTGCAGGGCGGGGCTGGTCAGGCGCACGTCATGGCCAACGACTACGGTGCCCGGTTCCAGCTGCGCCGCCAGCGCCACGCCGATCCGGCGCGCCAGGTCTTCGTTCAGCTCGTCCGGCACCCGGCCGCGGATGTCGTATGCCTTGAATGCGGGGAGGGTCATCGTCAGTCCTTCAGGAAGTCAGCGTCCTAGTCTAGCGGCTGCCATGTATGGGATTCGTTTTCATGCCGCAATGCCTAATGACCGGCGGCAAGCACCCATTTCCGGCAGCACGCCTCGTCCTGGCCCGCTTGGGCGCCACGCCCGGCAACGATGCCAGCAGCGCGTCCAGATCCGCGTCGTTGAAGCGTGGTCCGCTGCTTCCGCCACCCTCCAGGATGGCGTCGGCCAGCGCCGCCTTGCGTTGCTGCAGCTCGGCAATCCGCTCCTCGATGCTGCCGGCGGCAATCAGGCCGTCATTCCGGTATCGAGTGCCGAATATCCGACCCTGTCCGCCGCCCGGCATGGTCGGTGCTGGACAACGTCAAACTACAACACGATTTCGGTATTGCGCTGCCTGCCTGGCAGGAAGGGCTGTCCAGCGTCATGGCGCAGATCCCCATCACGTGATCGTCCGTCTGCTGTGGATGGAGTTCTTCGCATACAATCGCGCTCTATTGGAGGAAGACGCCGGTACGGGGCCGCGTCTTGCCAAGGGTGAATGCCCAGCCCGTTACTGTCCCGAATGGCGAGAACTGCATTGAAATTCGCTCACGACCAGCAACGCGTACTGGTGACCGGCGGTGCCGGATTTCTGGGTTCGCATCTGTGCGATCGCCTTGTCGAGGCGGGCCATGATGTGCTTTGCCTTGATAATTTCTATACCGGTAGCAAAGCGAACGTCGAAGTTCTGCTGGGGCACCCACGTTTTGAGTTGATGCGCCATGACGTGACCTTCCCGCTTTATGTGGAAGTGGACCGAATCTTCAATCTGGCATGTCCGGCTTCGCCCATCCATTACCAGCAAGATCCCGTACAGACCACCAAGACCAGCGTGCATGGCGCAATCAATATGTTGGGTCTGGCCAAGCGGGTGCGAGCGCGTATCCTCCAGGCCAGCACCAGCGAGGTCTATGGTGATCCGGAGATCCATCCGCAGGTCGAAGGCTACTGGGGGCGCGTCAACCCGATCGGGATCCGCAGCTGCTATGACGAGGGCAAGCGCTGTGCGGAGACGCTCTTCTTCGATTATTGGCGCCAGCATCAGCTGGAGATCAAGGTCATGCGCATCTTCAATACCTATGGCCCGCGCATGCACCCCAACGATGGGCGCGTGGTCAGCAATTTCATCGTACAGGCGCTCCAGGGCGACCCGCTGACCATCTATGGTGATGGCAGCCAGACCCGTAGCTTCTGCTACGTGGACGATCTCATTGAAGGCATGCTGAGGCTGATGGAGACGCCAGCGGAGTTCACCGGCCCGATCAATATCGGCAATCCGGCCGAGTACACCATGCTGCAGTTGGCCGAGACCGTATTGCGACTGGTAGGCGGGAACTCGAAGATCATCTTCCAGCCGCTGCCATCTGACGATCCACGTCAACGCCAACCAGACATCAGCTTGGCCAAGACCCACCTGGACTGGGAACCCACGGTTTCCCTGGACGATGGTCTGCAGGAGACCATTGCCTATTTCCGTCATCGGTTAAGGGCGTGAGGTGGGGATGATGCGAACGGTAGTGGTCATGCCGGTATATGAGGACCTGGAAGCCTCCTCGCGGCTTTTCATGGAACTCGCGCGTACCCAAGCGGCGGATACCTATGTCATCGCCGTCGATGATGGCTCCGTTCGGCAACCGCTGACCGCCTCAGCCATCGAGGCGTCCGGTTTGGAGGGTGTTGTCATCAAGCTGCGCCGTAATGTGGGCCATCAGCGGGCCATTGCCATCGGCTTGAGTTACGCCGCCGAGCACTTCGGTAACGACGTCATCGTGGTCGTAATGGACTCCGACGGTGAAGACATGCCGCAGACCATTGCCGAGCTCGTGGCTGGTCTGGACGCTGACGATGTCGACGTGGTCGTTGCAGCGCGTCGTAGCCGTGTCGAGTCGCTGCGTTTCAAGAGCTTCTACATCGTTTACAAGCTCCTTTTTTCGGTGCTGAGCGGTCGCAGGATCAGTTTCGGAAACTTCATGGCAGCCAAGATGTCGGGGGTGCGGCGGATGGCCGCGATGCCTGAAATGTGGATTCACGTGGCTGCCAGTGTGCTGGCGTCCAAGCTGCGTGTGCAGAGCTGCGCGCTTGATCGCGGGCCGCGGTACGCCGGTCGCAGCAAGATGAACTTCGTCGGTCTGGCACTTCATGGTTTCCGTGCCCTTATGGTTTTCGCTGAAGACGTCCTGGTACGTGTCGGCATCGCCTGCACGATCGTCGCAGTACTTTCGGTGACGGGTGGCTTTATTGCCATCGCATTGAAGATGCTCGGATTTGCCACGCCAGGTTGGTTTTCGCTGGCATTCGGCATCCTGGTGCTGGTGTTCCTTCAGACCGCTGCGCTCACGCTGATCATCCTGATGCTATCGGGCATGATGCGCGGTGGCGGCGTACTTGGCTTGGGTAGTTATCGTGAGTACGTTGAAGATGTCCAGCATGCCGCCCTCCGCAGCGCGTGATGCGCTCGGCGGTCAGCTGCTCCGCTACCTGATCAACGGCCTGGTCGCCACGGCCATCCACTATGGCGTTCTGTGGTTCAACATCGAGGTGTTGCATTTGCCGTTGGCGGGCGTGGCGAACGCGATCGCAGCGGTCTTCGGTATCGCCGTTTCGTTCTTGGGCAGCCGTTACTTCGTGTTCCGGGGCAGCGAAGGCAGTGTCACCAGGCAGGGTGCCTTATTTCTGATGGTGTATGTCGGCATCGCCATGCTGCACGCCCTGGTCATGTATGCCTGGACCGACCGTCTTGGCCACGACTACCGCGTTGGTTTTCTGCTGGCCACAGCACTGCAGATGGCCTTCAGTTTCCTCGCCAACAAATTCCTGGTGTTCAAGTGAACAAATACCTGCGAGCCTTCCTTGCCACGTTGGCGTTCATCGCCGGACTTCTGCTGATCTACTACCTGCACATGCGCTACTTCCGCGTGGACGTGGTGCTTTATGCCAGCATCTTTGATGCAGGTGTCGCTTTGGTGGTCGTCCTGGGTGGCATCTATGTACTGGGATGGTTCCGCGACTTCAGCAGGCTCGAGTTGATTCAACTGGCGCTGATCTGGTTGCTGGGAGGGTATGTGTTCGCGATCTCGGTGCCGACCGTGATTGATCGTTCGCTGTCGTTCTACATCCTGGAGAAGCTCCAGCAACGTGGAGGGGGTATCCGCGATGATGCGTTTCGCCAAGTGTTTACTGACGAGTATGTGCGCGAGCACCATCTGGTTGAGGTTCGCCTGACCGAGCAGCTGCAGTCGGGCACCATTGAGATCAAAGATGGCTGCGTAAAGCTGACGGCCCGGGGAGAGTGGCTTGCTTCGTTCAGCCGTTTTTACCGACAGAACCTGCTGCCGACCCACCGGCTGTTGATGGGGCAGTACACCGATGCGTTGACTGATCCGTTCCGCGGTAGCCAAATGCCTTACGACTATCGCTGCCAGTGACACGTCGGGATAGGCGATGAGCAGTAGTAGACCGCGGGCGGCAAACCCTGCGCCTCATGAAGACCGTGTATGGGGTTGGATGGAGACTGTGCTGCTGTGATAGGTGTCTGGCTGGTGCCGTCGGCGGCAGCGCAGATTCGTTCGGTGTCCGGTATTCTACTGATCCGCCACGGAGGGCAGATGCGCGCTGCGTGCGGCTCCCGTCGCTCCGCTCCCTCTGCCTGCTGCCCCTCATGGACATGACTCCCTCACCTCCCGTCACCCGGTTTTCCCGCGGTCGCCTGATAGGTGCAGTGCTTATCGCACTGCTCATCGCCGGAACGCTGGCCAATGCAGCGCGTAAGTCTGATTTCGATGTCGCGTTGCTGCGCGATGCCTTCGTCGCCGATGCCGGCATCAATGCGTCGCTGCCGCAGGAGGTGGTTGACGCCCGTGCACTGCTGCAGAGGCATCCGCTGGACGAAGGAAGTGTGCTTTCACTGGGACAGGGGCTGAGGGACGATACGTTGCTGCAACAGCGCATGTGGGAAGCGCTGTTCCCCCAACGGTTCAGCGATGCCGACGCCCGTATGCGGATTCTGAGGGCAGCCGATCCTGTGGCAGCGACCTGCACGCTCATCGAAAGGAGTGGGGATGTCATCCTTGGCGACTGCGCCTGATCTTGCTGGCCGTGCGGCACTTGGCATGCTTGCCAGCGCGCTGCTGTGCTATGGCGCCGGAGCGCTGGGCTTGATGGGCTGGCCGTTGGTGGTCCTGTTCGCGGCCTTCCTCGGCTGTGGACTGCTTTCCCTTGCTGCCCTGCGTGATGGACGCGTCGCCATTGTCGTGTCGATCGTTGCCGTGTTGGTGGTGATCTCATTGGGCAGCCCCGGGGATGACTGGGACCCGCGCTCGATCTGGCTGTTCCATGCCAAGCGCATCTATCTGGAGGGCACACTGTATGCCCAGCTGGATGACTATGCGCCGTGGAGCCACAATGACTATCCGGTGCTGGTTCCGCTTCTCATGGCATCAGCGGCGAAACTGGTCGGACAGTGGAATGAGTTGTTCCCCAAGGCCATTGCTCCCCTGTTGCTGTTGCCGGCACTGCTCCTGATCGGGTCAAGCCTGCGTTCGCGGCAGTGGCTCGCGCTGTTTGTGCTGGGTCTGCTGTTGATGGGCGGGGAGATGCTTGTCAACGGTTACCTGGACGTCGCGGTCGCAGTGTATGCGGTTGCCGCGCTGGCCACCGCCATGCGGTTGCGCGAGGCGCGAGGCGCACCGCGCGGGGTCGACCTGCTTGCTTTCGCGCTGGTGATCGCAGTGCTGTCGCTGCTGAAGAACGAGGGCGTGGTCGTCGCAGGCGTTGTGGTGGGCGTTGTGTTGTTTGAAGGGCTGGTGCGGGAGCGGCGTCTGTACTGGAAGGTGGCACTTGCTTTCGGCGTTGCGGTGCTGCCGCTGCTGGCATGGATGTTTGCTGTCAGCAGCGCCGGGGTCGGCAACGATCTGGCCACGACCGACATGAAGGCGCAGGCCTGGGCTCGGCTGAGCGAGCAGGGGGGGAGCGCGCTGATTCTCAAGCGGCTGCTGGTACCTGAGTGGGTGTTGCTGCCGTTGCTCGTGATGGCCGTGATGTGGCGGCGCAGCGTCCGGCAGCCGACCGTGGTCGTTGCGATCCTGGCGGCGCTGGCCTATGGCATCGTTCTGTACTTGGTGTATCTGGGCACGCCGCATGACCTGAACTGGCACCTGCGCACCAGTGTCAGCCGTACCCTGATGCCGGTGATGATGTTGCTGGTGTATGCCTTGGTCGTGCTGATGGACCGGCGCACGGCCCAGAACAGGTCGACGTCAGTGGCCTGATCGGGCGCGATGACGGCCTTGTGCTACAGGCCGTCACTGCACTGCTGAAGCGTGATGCTGCGCCGCATCCCAGCGGATGTCCAACGTGCCGCTAGAATGCGGGTACCTTTATCGTTTGGGTAGCAGAGCAATGCACAAGTCCAGTTCGGGCGGCAAGCGTTATGGCAGCGCCGCCGAGGCGCTGCAGGGCGCTGTCGCCGATGGTCAGACCCTGGCGGTCGGCGGGTTCGGCCTGTGCGGTATCCCCGAGGCACTGATCGCCGCGCTGCGCGATACCGGTGCCAAGGATCTGACCGTGATCTCCAACAATGCGGGCGTGGATGGCTTTGGCCTCGGCCAGCTGCTGACCACCCGCCAGATCCGGAAAATGATCTCGTCCTATGTGGGGGAGAACAAGGAATTCGAACGCCAGTACCTGGCCGGTGAGCTGGAGCTGGAGTTCAACCCGCAGGGCACCCTGGCCGAACGGCTGCGTGCCGGCGGCGCCGGCATCCCGGCCTTCTTCACCGCCACCGGCTACGGCACGGTGGTGGCCGAGGGCAAGGAGACCCGCGAGTTCGACGGCAAGCACTATGTGATGGAGACCGCGCTGCGCGCGGACATCGCACTCGTCAAGGCCTGGAAGGCCGACGAGGCCGGCAACCTGGTGTTCCGCAAGACCGCGCGCAACTTCAGCCCGGCCTGTGCGATGGCCGGCAAGCTGTGCATCGTGGAAGTGGAGGAGGTGGTGCCGGTAGGCAGCATCGATCCGGACCAGGTGCACCTGCCGGGCATCTACGTGCACCGCATCGTGCACAACCCGCATCCTGAAAAGCGTATCGAACAGCGAACCGTGCGCCAGGAGGCGAACTGAGATGGCCTGGACCCGCGATGAAATGGCAAAACGCGCCGCGCGCGAACTGACCGACGGCGCGTACGTGAACCTGGGCATCGGCCTGCCGACCTTGGTCGCCAACCACATTCCCGACGGCGTGGATGTGTGGCTGCAGTCCGAGAATGGCCTGCTGGGCATCGGCCCGTTCCCGACCGAGGTCGAGGTGGATGCAGACCTGATCAATGCCGGCAAGCAGACGGTGACCGCGCGTGCGGGTGCCAGCTACTTCGGGAGCCACGACAGCTTCGCGATGATCCGCGGCGGCCACATCAACCTGGCCATCCTCGGCGCGATGCAGGTGACCGACAAGGGCGACCTGGCCAACTGGATGGTGCCTGGCAAGATGGTCAAGGGCATGGGCGGGGCGATGGATCTGGTTGCCGGCGTGCAGCGCGTGGTGGTGCTGATGGAGCACACCGCCAAGAGCGGCGAGCACAAGATTCTGCCCGAGTGCACTCTGCCGCTGACCGGTGTGGGCGTGGTCGATCGCATCATCACCGAGCTGGCCGTGTTCGATGTCACCGACAAGGGATTGGTCCTGGTCGAGGCGGCCCCGGGCGTGGGTATCGAGGAGTTGAAGGAAAAAACGGGCGTGGCGTTCGACAATGCCTGATCGCTGTCGCCACCGTGGTGTCCGTCCATCGGGCACCACGGTGGCTCCTTAGGGAAGGCCATGGACCTGCATCTGCGCGACACTGAAGTGAGTTGGCACCGCCACTGGCTGCCCCGTGACGCCGCCGACACCCTCCAGCGCACGCTCCGCGACGACGTCCCATGGGAGGTGCACAAGATCCGCATGTTCGGCCGCCAGGTCGATTCCCCGCGCCTGAGCTGCTGGATGGGCGACCCGGCCGCGCGCTATCGCTATTCCGGCACTGAGTTCGTGCCGCAGCCCTGGCATCCGGCGTTGCTGCCGCTGCGCGATCAGCTGGCGGCCTTCTGCGGCCACGCGTTCAACAGTGTGCTGCTCAATCGCTACCGCGATGGCGATGACGGGATGGGCTGGCACAGCGACAACGAGCCCGAACTGGGGCCGGCCCCGGTGATCGCGTCAGTGAGTCTGGGCGCGCCGCGGCGGTTCCTGCTAAGGCGTCGGGACGACCATGCGAAGAAGGCCGAGGTGCTGCTGGACCACGGCGATCTGCTGGTGATGGGCGGGCAGACCCAGCGCCTTTACCAGCATTCCCTGCCGAAGAGCGCCCGGCCGCTGGCCGAGCGCCTCAATCTGACCTTCCGCTGGATCAACGCACCCGGGCAGGGGTGACCGCGCTGCGGGCGTGGTCCTGCTCGCCGGTGACCAGCGTCCAGCCCACCACGTTCGTGGTCAGCGTCTGCAGCCCCTGTTCCAGCGCGGCGGTGACCTGCGCGACGTCGGTGCTGCCCACCGGGTTTTCCTGGCGGAAGGTGCGATCGGCAACCACGCGCTGGTCGATCACGTGAATCAGCTTGGCGTTGACCTCGATCAGCGCGGTCGGCGTGGCCTGGCCACGGTAATCGGCTTCGAAGCGACGCACGTCCATCGCCAGTTTGTAGTCGGCGCGGATGCCGGTAGTGACGCGGGCCACCCCGTTGATGCGGCGCGAGTCCTCGAAGCCGCGCACCAGCGCGTCATCGAGCATGTCGGTGGCTGGCTGGGCCCAGCTCACGCCCTTGTAGACCTCCAGCTCGGAGGGGGTCGGGCGCACGTTGATGCGCGGGCTGTCGACCACGCGCGCGGCGCTGGGCTTGACCAGTACCAGCTGCCAGTCGACGGTCGGCCAGCTCGGGTCAGCCTGGATGCGGACCACGGGCGAATAGATGGTCACCGCACTGCGTTCGTTGCTGCCCAGCAGCGAGCAGCCGCCAAGCGCGGCGATCAGGGCGATCGGCAGCAGGGGCCGGAAGAAGGTCGGGCGGCTCATTTGGGTTCGAACTCCTTGGGTGCGTCACGGCCGAGCAGGTAGCGTGCCGGGTTGTTGTCCAGGCGGTCGCTGACCCGGCGCAGGTCGCGGATCAGGCCGCGCAGCTCGGTCAGGGTCGGGCCGAGCTGGGCCAGGCCATCGTTGGCGAAGCTGTTGATCGCAGCGCGGTTCTCGCCAAGGATCGAGTCGGCGTTGCCGGCGGCCGAGTCCAGCTTGCTCAGCGTGGTCTCCAGCTTGTCCAGGATCGGCGGCAACTGCTGCACCAGATTCTTGTCCAGGCGCTGGATGGTGCCGTTGGTGCTCTTCAGGGTGACATCCAGGCTGCGCGCGGCATCGCGCGCGCTGAGCAGCAGCGCCTGGGTGCCCTGGTCACGGTCGGCTAGGCCGCCGCTGATGGTTTCCAGGTTGGCCAGGGTCGCGTTGATGCTGGCCACGTTGCGGTCGCTGAGCACCTGGTCCATGCGCTCGACGATGCGGTTGGCTACATCGGTGATGTTCTGCAGCGCTGACGGGGTGGTCGGGATGATCGGGGCCGGATCCTTGTTGACCGCAGTCAGCGCGGGCGACTGGGGCGTACCGCCGCTGAGCTGGATGATCGAGGGGCCGGTCAGGCTGGTGATCGCGAGCTTGGCGCGGGTGTCGGTCTTGACCGGGGTATTGGAGTTCAGGCGGATCCGCGCGACGACCTGGCGCGGATCGTCCGGCACCAGGTTCAACTCGGTGATCGAGCCGACCGCGATGCCGTTGTACTGCACCGGGCTGCCCACCGACAGGCCGGTGACGGCCTCGCGGAAGACCACGCGGTACTCGGTCCAGGTGCGGTCGGAGGAGTACTTGGCGGCCCACAGGCCGAAGGCCAGCAGCGCCAGGCCCACTATCAGGGTGAAGGCGCCGATCAGGACGTAATTGGCTTTGGTTTCCATGGCTTACTCGCTCTCGTGCTTTGCATCGCGCGCAGCACGCGCGCGCGGTCCGTGGAAGTACTCCTGGATCCACGGGTGGTCCAGTTGTTCGATCTCGTGCAGCGGGGCATTGGCGATGACTTTCTTGTCGGCCAGCACCGCCACCCGGTCACAGATCGCATACAGCGTGTCCAGATCGTGTGTGATCAGGAAGACAGTCAGGCCCAGCGCTTCCTGCAGGGTCTTGATCAGGCGGTCGAAGGCGGCCGCGCCGATCGGGTCCAGACCGGCGGTGGGCTCATCCAGGAACAGCAGCGGCGGGTCCAGCGCCAGCGCCCGGGCCAGGCCGGCGCGCTTGCGCATGCCGCCGGACAGCTGCGAGGGCAGCTTGTTGATCGCATCGGCGGGCAGGCCGGCCAGCTTCACCTTGAGCAGGGCCAGTTCGTAATGCCAGCGCTCGGGCAGCTCGCCGTGATGTTCCTTCAGCGGCACCTGCACGTTCTCGCCCACGGTCAGCGAGGAGAACAGCGCACCATCCTGGAACAGCACGCCGGTGTTGCGCTCGATATGCAGGCGGTTGGCCGGGTCGCCGGAGCGGGCATCGACGCCCAGCACCTCGATCTGGCCATCATCCGGCGTGCGCAGGCCCAGGATGCTGCGCATCAACACCGACTTGCCGGTGCCCGAGCCGCCGACCACACCGAGGATCTCGCCGCGACGCACGTCCAGGTCCAAGCCGTCGTGCACGACCTGCGCGCCGAAACGGTTGGTCAGCCCGCGCACGCGGATCAGCAGTTCACCGTCATCGGTGGCGGCGGCGTCGCGGTCCGGGGTGGGGGCGGTATCGGTGATCATCGGTTACCAGCCCATCTTCATGAACCACAGCGCGGCGAACGCGTCGAGGATGATCACCAGCGAAATGGCCTGCACCACACTGGAGGTGGTGCGCTCGCCGACCGACTGTGCGGTGCCTTCCACCTTCAGACCTTCCAGGCAGCCGATCAGGCCGATCACCAAGGCGAACACCGGGGCTTTGGCCAGACCCACCAGCATGTTGCGCACTTCCATGGTGTCGTGCATCCGCGCGATATACATCTGCGGCGGGATATCCAGATCGAACGCGCCGACGGTGATGCCACCGGCCAGACCGGCGATCATCGCAATGAAGGTCAGCAGCGGCAGGGTAATCAACAGGGCGGTCAGCCGCGGCAGCACCAGCAGATCGACGGGGTCCAGCCCCAGGGTCTTCATGGCGTCGATTTCTTCGCGGGCCTTCATCGCACCAATCTGCGCGGTGAACGCACTGGCGGTGCGGCCGGCCAGCACGATCGCGGTCAACAGCACCGCGAACTCGCGCAGGAAGGCGATGCTGACCAGCTCGACCACATAGATCTCCGCGCCGAAGTCGCGCAGGATCGTGGAGCCGAGGAAGGCAATCACCGCGCCCACCAGGTAGGACAGCAGGGCGACCAGCGGCACCGCATCCAGGCCGACCTGTTCCATCTGGGCGACGGTGGCGGTGAGACGGAATCGGCGCGGTTCCTTGATCAACCGCGCACCCTTGACCAGGTTCTCGCCCAGGAAACTGGCCAGCGCCACGATGTTGTGGCCCATGCCGTGCACGCTGACACCGAGCCGTTCCAGCGCGGCCAGCACGCCGAAATCGCGCTTGGCCTTGGGCCGGTCGTCAGCGACTTCCTCGATGGTGGAAACCAGCGCGCGATGCTCCTCGCGGAACGTCACCGCGTCCTCGCCCAGATCGGCGCGATGCGCTACACGCAGCAGTTGCAGCACGCCGGCCGAGTCCAGCGCGGTGATCCCGCTGGCGTCCAGACCGGTCACCTTTTCCGGAAGCCCGCGCAGCACTTCGGCCGCGTCCAGCGCGGTGCGTAATGTCCAATGGCCAGACAACCGGATCAGGCCGGGGTCCTGGGCATCCTGCTCGAGATGGGGGGCTTGGTCTGAGGTCATGTAGGCGTCCTGCGCGCAGCATACCCTGTCCGGGTGCATGGCTCGCGTATGCGCCGGATGGGGCTGACCGCGTCGCTCGGCAACACCCGGGCCACCAGGCCGCGATGCGATGACACCGGGATTCTTCAGGCCGGGGCGTGTTCGGGTAATACTACGCCGCATGTCTGCCGACGCCCCCACCATCGTTGCACCACCGGCCACCTACGCACAGCGCGTGGCCTTCGTTTCGGAAATGGCCGGGCGCCTGCACAGCTATGGCACCACCGCACAGCGGCTGGAAGCGGCCGTGGTCGCGCTGGCGCAACGCCTGGACCTGGATTGCGAGCCGTGGTCGAACCCGACCGGCCTGATCCTGAGTTTCAGCGACCCCACCAAGGCGATCGGTTCGTCGGACATCACCCGCGTGATCCGACTGGCACCGGGCGAGAACGACCTGCATAAACTCAGCATCGCCGACCAGATCACCGATGCGGTGGCCAACGGCACCATGAGCATCGCGCAGGGCCATACCGCGTTGCGCCAGCTGGACAAGGATCCGGGCCGCTGGGGCAAGATCCGCACCATTCTTTCTTACAGCCTGGGCGCGGCAGGCGTGGCCGGTCTGTGGAAGCTGCCGTGGCTGGACATCGCCACCGCTGGCGTGATCGGCCTGCTGATCGGCGTCATGGGCATGTATACCGACCGCCGCCCGGCCACGCGCGAGGCCAATGAAGCACTGGCGGCGCTGCTGGCCGGCTCGGTGGCGACGCTGGTGGCTTCCTTCGTCGGGGCGCTCAACCTCAACACGGTGATCATTGCCTCGCTGGTGGTGCTGCTGCCCGGGATGTCGCTGACCAACGCGGTCAACGAGCTGGCCAGCCAGCATTGGGTCTCCGGCACGGCGCGGTTTGCCGGTGCGGTGACCACGATCCTGAAACTGACGGTGGGCGCAGTGATCGCGGTGACGCTGTCGGGCATCGTCGGGCTGGAGCCGCTGGTCCGCGCCTCGCGGCCGCAGGCCGATTGGGTGGAATGGGGCGCGTTGCTGCTGGCGGCGTTCGCGTTCGCGATGTTGTTCAAGGCCAACCGCCGCGATTTCCCCTGGGTGATGGCGGCGGCCGTTGCCGGTTATGCGATCTCGAAATTCGCCGGACAGGCGTGGGGCATCCCGGCCGGCATTTTCATGTCCGCGATGCTGCTGACCGCCGCCGGCAATCTGTTTGGTCGGTTGGCGCAGCGCCCGGGCGCGATCATCCGCCTGCCCGGCATCATCATGCTGGTGCCCGGCAGCACCAGCCTGCGCGGCGTGCTGACCCTGGTCCAGCAGCAGGACATGAGCGCCGGCCAGACCGTGCTCATGACCGTGCTCAACGTAGTGATGGCACTGGTGGCCGGTCTGCTGTTCGGCAATCTGCTGATCCCGGCACGCAAGAATCTCTGACCACCCCGGTCACCGCGCGCTCGATCAACGGGGACGAAAACGCCGGCGCGAGGCCGGCGTTTTCATGTGCAGCAGTGACTCACCGGCTTACTTCTTGATCAGGAACTCTTCGACCTTCTTGCCCTTGGCGGTATGCGCAGCCAGCCAGCGCGGCTGCTTGCCACGGCCGGTCCAGGTTTCCTTGGGGTTGGCAGGGTTGCGGTACTTCGGGGCTACCTTGCCAAGCTTGCGAACGGCCTTGGCCGGCGCCTTGGTGGCCTTGCTCGCGGCACGGCCACGTGCGGCCGGGGCGGCGCCGCCGAACAGCTCTTCCACCGAATAGCCTTGGGCCTTGGCCAGCTTGGTGAGCTGTGCGCGGACCTTGGTGATCGCCGGACGCTTGGCGACGATGGTCTGCTGCTTCTTGGCGTTCTTGATCAGCGCGCCCAGCTCTTTGGCGGACAGGCCGCTCAGGTCGATACTCATCTACTACTCCGCAATATATTAAGGACAGGGTGAGCCGGTCCTTGGCATCGGAAACAGCATACATTCTCTTTTGCGAAATACACAAACAAGCCGGACATATTGAAACCGGCGGCACCATTGAAAAGGCCGGGATATTGCACCCGGCCCTGTCATTACTTCGTCAATCTGGCCAGCAGTGCGTCCCGATCCAGGACCTCCGCTTCGGCCGCGCTGCGCGCGCGGTACTCGAATGTGCCGGCAGCGACGCCGCGCTCGGACACCACGATCCGATGGGGTACGCCGATCAATTCCATGTCGGCGAACATCGCACCCGGGCGCAGGCCACGATCATCCAGCGCCACATCCAGGCCGGCAGCCTGCAGCTGCGCGAGCAGTTCGGCGGCGGTGGCCGACACGGTCTCGTCCTGCTTGGGGTTGATCATGCAGACCACGACCTGCCACGGTGCCATCGCATCGGGCCAGATAATGCCGGCGTCGTCGTGATTCTGTTCGATCGCCGCGGCGACGATGCGCGAAATGCCGATGCCGTAGCAGCCCATCGCCAATACCGCGGCCTTGCCGTTTTCGTCGAGCACGGTCGCATTCAACGCCTGCGCATACTGGCGGCCGAGCTGGAACACGTGGCCGACTTCGATGCCGCGCGCGATTTTCAGTTCACCACCATCGGCGGCGCGATCACCGGCCTTGGCGTTGCGGATGTCCGCCACTTCCGGCTCGGGCAGGTCACGGCCCCAGTTGACGCCGGCGATATGGAAACCGGCTTCATTGGCACCGATGACGAAATCGGCCAGCGCGGCGACGTCGCGGTCGGCCACGATGCGGATCGGCTGTGCCGGGTTGAGCGGGCCGAGGAAGCCCGGCTCGCTGCCGAGGTGCGTGGCGATTTCCGCCTCGCTGGCCATGCGGTAGCCCTGCAGACCCGCGACCTTGCCGAGTTTGATTTCATTGACGTCGTGATCGCCGCGCACCAGCGCCAGCACGAAACCGGCTTCGCTCATGATCGCGATCGACTTGACCGTGCGCTCCAGCCCCAGGCCGAGCAGAGCGGCCACGGCTTCACAGGTTTTCTGCGTGGGCGTATCGATTCTGCGCAGCGCTTCGCTGGCGGCCGGGCGCTCGCCCGGAGCCGCGGCGATGGCCGCTTCCATATTGGCCGCGTAATCCGAGCCGGTGGAAAACACCAGGGCGTCTTCGCCCGAATCGGCGATCACGTGGAACTCCTGTGACGCATCGCCACCGATCGCACCGGAGTCGGCCTGCACCATGCGGAAATCCAGACCCAGGCGGGTGAAGATACGGCTGTAGGCCGATTTCATATTCTCGTATTCGCGCACCAGGCACTCATCGTGCAGGTGGAAGGAATACGCATCCTTCATGAGGAATTCGCGTGAGCGCATCACGCCGAAGCGCGGGCGGATCTCATCGCGGAACTTGGTCTGGATCTGGAAGAAGTTGACCGGCAGCTGCTTGTAGCTGGACAGTTCCTGGCGCGCGAAGTCGGCGGCGGCCTCTTCAGCGGTCGGGCTGTAGCAGAACACCTGCTCCTTGCGATCCTTGATCTTCAGCAGCTGCGGACCGAACTTCTCCCAGCGGCCGGTGGCTTCCCACAGTTCCTTGGGCTGGATGGTCGGGATCTGGAATTCCACCGCACCGGCACGCTCCATTTCCTCACGCACGATGCGCTCGACCTTGCGCAGCACGCGCAGGCCCAGCGGCGACCAGGTGTACAGCCCCGAGGCCAGCTTGCGGATCATGCCCGCGCGCAGCATCAAGCGGTGGCTGGTCAGCTCCGCGTCGCTGGGGGTTTCCTTGGTGGTGTGCAGGTGGAACTGGGAGAGGCGCATCGTCGGCTTCGCTGAACGGCAGAAGCCGATATTCTGCCAGTCCGGCCGCCACGATGGGTGCTGGGGGCGGTTTTAGCCCCTCAGCCGGGCTGCCTGGCTCAGGCCTTGGGCGTGCAGTAGGCCTGGATGGCGGCCTCGGCCAGCGTTTTCTGGGCGCTGCGTTGCGCGTCGGTCAAGGTGGCATCGGGCTTGCCGTCACCATCGGTGTCCTGCATCACCTTGCCCGGCCCGTTGAGCAGGGTGAGGTTGCTGCGGGCGCTGGTGCACTCCTTGTTTTCCGCCGGGGCGGCCGCCGTCTCGCGCGGGGGTGGGTCGCGGTGCTCGACCTGGCGGGCCTCGTATGCCTGCCCGGCCGGCGGCTTCTCCGAGTACTGGGTCACGCCATTGGCGTCTTTCCACTTATAGACGTTGCCGGCGCTGGCCGTGGCGCTGGCGAGCAGCAGCAGGGCGCTCAGACGGGACAGGGCACGCATGGCAACTCCGGGAACGGGGCAGAAGCGCGATTGCAGCACCCCGGGGCCGGTGCTGGCAAGCTAAACTCCCCACATGGATCAGATGAAACCCCCGCCGCGCTCGCGCAGCATTTACCTGCTGCCCAACCTGTTCACCACCGCAGGCCTGTTCGCTGGCTTCTACGCGATCATCGCCGCGGCCAATGGCGACTTCGTCAATGCCGCCGTCGCCGTGTTCGTCGCGGCGGTCATGGATGGCCTGGACGGCCGCGTGGCCCGCCTGACCGGCACCAGCAGCGAATTCGGCGTTCAGTACGACTCCTTGGCCGATCTGGTCAGCTTCGGCATGGCCCCGGCCCTGGTGATGTACCACTGGTCGCTGTCCTGGCTGAAGTTCGACGACCCGGTGATGGGCCGCGTCGGCTGGGCGGTCGCCTTCCTGTATGCCGCCTGCGCTGCACTGCGCCTGGCCCGTTTCAATACCCAGGTCAGCGTGGTCGATAAACGCTGGTTCATCGGTCTGGCCAGCCCGGCCGCTGCGGGCCTGATGATGTCCTTCGTCTGGGCCTTCGCCGATGGCAACCTGGGCTGGGACGGCAACCAGCTGCGCTATGTCGCGCTGGGCGTAACCCTGGTGGCGGCGCTGCTGATGGTCAGCCGGATCCGCTTCTGGAGCTTCAAGGGCAGTGGCGAGCGGGGGCCGCGCGCGGACCGCGTGCCGTTCCTGGCGCTGGCCCTGGTGCCGATCGCCATCGCGATCATGGTCATTGATCTGCCGCGCGTGCTGTTCGCGGTGGGCGTGGTGTATGCCTTGTCCGGCCCGTGTTACTGGGTGTGGCAGCGCACCCGCAAGACGGTCGAGCCGAACGCGTGAGCGGGCAGGCGCTGCCGCCATTGTGGTCGCCGGCGCAGCAGTCCTGGCTGCAGGCGATGGGCTACACGGTGTTCGTCGACGGCAGTGTCGAGCCGGAGGCCGCTGCGGTACCTGATGTCCAGCTCAGCGCGGCGCCGCTCGCCGAGTCGGCTGCGCCCGTGCGCCAATCGCGGCCGGCACCGGCGGTGGATGCGCCCGCACCGGTACGCCGAAGCCCGCCGCGCACGGTCGAAGAAGGCGCGCCGCCGCCCGGCCCGGCGGCCACGCCGGCACGCGCAGGCGGAGGCCGCCGCGCCGCGGTGCGGATGCCCGATCGCCTGCAGATCGCGCTGCTGCGCGCCTCCGGCTGCAACCCGGCCGAGCCGGACACCCAGGCTTTGATGGCCAGCTGGAACCTGGACGAACTGCGCAGTAGCGCCGCCGCCAAGCGCGCGTTGTGGCCGCAGCTGCGCGCCCTGCGCAAGCGGGGCCGCCCGTGAGCGCGGTGAGCTCGCCACGGCCGTTGTCGTTGCGCGCGCTGCGCGAAAGCGACCTCAATGCCGTGATGGCGATCGAGGTGCGCGGTTACCCGTACCCGTGGACCCGCGGCATCTTCCAGGACTGCCTGCGTGCCGGTTATCCCGGCCTGGCGATGGAAGAGGATGGCCTGCTGATGGGCTACGGACTGCTCAGCATCGCCGCCGACGAAGCCCATCTCCTCAATATCTGCGTGGACCCGCTGTGCCAGTCGCGTGGTCACGGCCGCTACCTGCTGCGCGCGCTGGTGAAGCTGGCGCGCGACCATGGCGCGCACCGCGTCTTCCTCGAAGTGCGCCCGTCCAATACCTCGGCGGTGGCGCTGTACCACAGCGAGGGATTCAATGAGATCGGCCGCCGCCCGCGTTATTACCCCGCCCGCGACGGGCGCGAGGATGCGCTGGTGATGGCCATCGAGCTGGTCGACGACGACATCCAGGTAATGCCGCCGCTCTGATGTTGGGTGGCCGGCCAGCGGCCGGCACTACCGTCCACGGGTTGGCGTGCAGCCACCCATGGCGTGGCGCTACGCCATCCGCAGCACCACTGCCCCGAGCACGATCAGGCCTGCAGCGATCCAGCGTTGGCGGGTGACGCGCTCGCGCAGTACCCAGGCCGAGATCAGGATGCCGAACAGGATCGAGGTTTCGCGCAGCGCGGCGATCATGGCGATCGGCGCGACCGTCATGGCCCAGAGCGCCAGCCCGTAGGAGACCAGCGTGCCGCCGCCGCCGACGATGCCGTAGCCCCAGTTGCGACGTGCATAGTCACGCAGCGCGGCCGCACGGGTGCACAACGCCCACAGCGGCAGGGGCAGGCCGGAGAGCAGGAACAGCCACAGCGTGTAGCTCACCGCAGCGCCTGAGTGCCGTGCGCCCCATCCATCGACCAGGGTGTAGGTGGCGATGACGCCGGCATTGAGCAGCGGCAGCCACAGATGC
This sequence comes from Stenotrophomonas sp. K-6, assembly GCF_056861555.1. NCBI lineage: Bacteria > Pseudomonadati > Pseudomonadota > Gammaproteobacteria > Lysobacterales > Lysobacteraceae > Stenotrophomonas > Stenotrophomonas sp. K-6. The sequence goes on from NZ_JBSPUC010000005.1 coordinate 224,289, forward strand.
TGGCGCGGGGTGCCGCGGGTCATGCACAGGATGCCCAGGCAGATCAGCGCGATGCCGCCCCACGCGATCCACGCCAGCCGTTCACCCAGAAACAGCGTACTGATCAACGCGACCAGGATCGGCGCGCAGCCGCGCATCAGCGGGTAGGACGCGCTCATGTCGGTCACTTGATAGGTACGTGCGACGAGCACGTAATACCCGACCTGGAGCAGGGTCGAAGCGGCCAGCCATGGCCAGCTCTGTGGTGCGGGGGCGGGCACGAACGGCAGCGCGATCGCGGCGATCAGCGCCGCCGAGCCGGTGACCAGGATCGTGGTCAACAGCGTGTCGGTGCCGCGTTTGACGATCGCGTTCCAGCTGGCATGCAGCAGGGCGGCGAACAGCACGATGCAGAACAGGGACAGCGACATCATCGGCCCAGGGTAGAGCCACCCGATGGGTGGCTGCACGTCATCCCGCCCCGGAAGGCAGCCACGCATGGCGTGGCACTACCTCCCCCCAAGCGCTTACAGCTTCGCGCGCTGCGAACGCAGGCCATCCAGCTGGGCGGTCCACTCGACCAGGCGCACGCGTTCCTGCTCGACCACGGCTGCCGGCACCTTGTCGGTGAACTTGGCCAGCTTGGTCTCGCTCTTTTCCTTCTCCGATTCCACCCGGGCGATTTCCTTGTCCAGGCGCGCGCGTTCGGCGCCCAGATCGACCAGGCCCTCCAGCGGCACCAGCAGAGTGAGATCGCCCACGATCGCCGCGGCGGCTGGCGGCGTGTCGCTGCCGTTGGCCAGCCATTCGATGCGTTCCAGCTTGAGCAGGAACGACAGCGAGGAGGTGAAGCGGGTCATGCGCGCGCGGTCATCGTCGCTGCCGCCCTGCAGCAGCAGCGGCACCAGCTTGGACGGCGGCACGTTCAACTCGCTGCGCACGCGGCGCAGGGCATTGACCATCGACTTCAGCCATTCCACGTCGGCCTCGGCGCGGGCGAAATCACCCGCGAACTCCTCGGCGGTCGGGTAGGGACGCAGCGAGATGGTGTCGTCGGTGAGGCCCAGGCGCGGGGCGACCTGACTCCACAGCTGCTCGGTGACGAACGGGGTCAGCGGGTGCAGCAGGCGCAGCAGCGCTTCGAGCACGTACAGCAGGGTGTGGCGGGTGCTGTTGGCATCCTCGGCGACGGCACCGTTGAGCGCCGGCTTGGTCAGTTCCAGGAACCAATCGCAGAATTCGTTCCAGGCGAATTCGTACAGGCACTGCGCCAGCAGGTCGAAGCGGTAGTTGGCGTAATACGTCTGCGCTTCGGCCGAGACCGCGGCCAGGCGCGCCAGAATCCAGCGCTCGGCATCGGTACGCGGCTGCGGCACGCCGGTGAAGCTGCTGCCCTCGGTGTTCATCAGGGTGAAGCGGCTGGCGTTCCACAGCTTGTTGCAGAAGTTCTTGTAGCCCTCGGCGCGGTTCATGTCGAACTTGATATCGCGGCCGTGGGTGGCCAGCGCGGCGATGGTGAAGCGCAGCGCATCGGCACCATGGGCGATGATGCCCTCCGGGAATTCGCGGCGCGTCGCCTTCTCGATCTTCGGCGCATCCTTGGGCTTCATCAGCCCGGTGGTGCGCTTGGCGACCAGGTCCTCGATGGAGATGCCATCGATGATGTCCAGCGGGTCGAGCACGTTGCCCTTGGACTTGGACATCTTCTGGCCCTGCGCATCGCGGATCAGGCCGGTGATGTAGACATCCTTGAACGGAATCTTCCCGGTGAAGCTGTCGGTGGCCATGATCATGCGGGCCACCCAGAAGAAGATGATGTCGAACCCGGTGATCAGCACCGACGACGGCAGGTAGCGCTCGAAACCGCGCGCGGCCATCGCCTGCTCGTTCGGCCAGCCCAGGGTGGAGAACGGCCACAGCTGCGAAGAGAACCAGGTCTCCAGCACGTCGCTGTCCTGGTGCAGGGCAAGGTCGGCAGCGAGGTTGTTCTTCGCGCGGGCCTCGGCCTCATCACGGCCGACATAGCAGTTGCCGGCATCGTCGAACCACGCCGGAATGCGGTGGCCCCACCACAGCTGGCGGCTGATGCACCAATCCTGGATGTTCTCCATCCAGTGGCGGTAGGTGTTGATCCAGTTGGCCGGGACGAACTGGATCGAGCCGTTCTCGACCAGCTCCAGGCCGCGCTTGGCCAGCACGTCCATCTTCACGAACCACTGGTCGGTCAGGTACGGCTCGATCACCTGCTGGGTGCGATCGCCACGCGGCACCTGCAGCTTGTGCGCTTTGGTCTCGACCAGGATGCCCAGATCTTCCAGCTCGGCCAGGATCACCTTGCGCGCTTCGTAACGGTCCAGCCCGCGGTACTTCTCGGGGGCGTTGTCGTTGATCGCCGCCACCGGGGTGAACAGGTTGATCATCGGCAGGTTGTGGCGCAGGCCGACCTGGTAATCGTTGAAATCGTGCGCGGGGGTGACCTTGACCACGCCGGTACCGAACTCGCGGTCGACGTAATCATCGGCGATCACCGGGATTTCCCGATCGGTCAGCGGCAGCTTCACCATTTTGCCGATCAGGTGCGCATAGCGCTCGTCTTCCGGGTGGACCATTACGGCGGTGTCGCCGAGCATGGTTTCCGGGCGGGTGGTGGCCACGGTCAGGGTGCCGCTGCCATCGGCCAGCGGATAGCTGATCGACCACAGGAAACCGTCTTCCTCCACGCTCTCCACTTCCAGATCGGAGATGGCCGTCTTCAGCACCGGGTCCCAGTTGACCAGGCGCTGGCCACGGTAGATCAGGCCCTGCTCGTGCCAGCGCACGAAGGCCTCGACCACCGCCTCGGACGGCTGCGGGTCCATGGTGAAGGTGCTGCGCGACCAGTCGCTGGAGGTGCCCAGCCGGCGCATCTGGCGCTCGATGGTGTCACCGGACTGCCCCTTCCACTCCCACACTTTTTCGATGAAGCCGTCGCGGCCCAGCGAATCGCGGGTCTCGCCATTGCCGGCCAGCGCCAGATTGCGCGACACCACCATCTCGGTGGCGATGCCGGCATGGTCGGTACCCACCTGCCACAACGTGTCGTAGCCGCGCATCCGGTGGTAGCGCACCAGCGCATCCATCAGGGTCTGCTGGAAGGCATGGCCCATGTGCAGCGTGCCGGTCACGTTCGGCGGCGGCAGCAGGATGGTGTACGGCTCGCCCTTGCCGGACGGCTTGAAATGGCCGGCCTTCTCCCACGCGTCGTACAGCGCGGTTTCAAAGGTTTTCGGGTCGTAGCTGGAGGCGAGTTGGGTCATGCGGGAACCAGGATCGAATACGGAAGGTGGGGGTGCCGGAAGCTCAGCGCCCTAAGGCGCGACGGATCTTCTGGTCGGTATGGAACTGTGAGACCGCGTAGGCGGCCCAGATCGCGGCGGGCAGCCAGCCGATCAGCGTGATCTGCAGGATCAGGCAGAGGATGCCTGCGATCGGGCGGCCGATGGTGAAGAAGGCGAACCAGGGAAAGATCAGGGCGATCAACAGGCGCATCAAGGGTCTCCGGGGACGGCGGCGACCGGACGGGCGCCGCGCGGGTTACATGTCGTACTTGTTCAGGTCAAAGCCCAGTGCCTTGTACTGGCGCCAGCGTTCGCGCAGCGGTTCGCGCGCCTCCGGGTCAGCCGGCACCACTTCCAGCACGCGGTCGCACGCCGCCAGATAGGGATCGTCGCGCAGGTTGATCACCAGCGGCCGGGCCGGGGCCTCGGTGCCGGGCACGGCGATCAGCACCAGCGCCTCTTCCTCGTCCATGTCTTCGCCGGCGATCTGGTGCGGGATGTAGGCATCGTTGTCGAACGCCCACAGCAGCTCGTCCAGCTCTTCGGCCTGGGCCTGGTCGCGCGCCAGCACCAGGGTGAACAGCCCGGCGTCGTTGGCCTTGCGAGCCAGTTCGCAGACCAGGCGCAACGGCTCGGTCAGGAAGCGGGGCTTGGCGATCAGGTAGAAATCAGCACGGGACATGGCAGGGCCTGGAGCGGAGGGAGAACCCGGCGCCAGGCCGGGCGGGATCGCGGCCACCCGCAGGCGGCCGCGATCGGGCAGGGCATCAGGCGCGGGCGACCTGGTCCAGCAGCCACTGGCTCAGCAGGCCGACCGGACGGCCGGTGGCCATGCCGCGCTTGCCTTCGTCGCTGGCCACGCCGGCGATGTCCAGATGGGCCCAGCGCTGGCCTTCGGCGAAGCGCGACAGGAAGCAGCCAGCGGTGATCGCCCCGGCCCAGCGGCCGCCGATGTTGTAGATATCGGCGAAGCTGGAATCCAGCATGGGCTGGTACTCGTCCCACAGCGGCAGGCGCCAGGCGCGGTCGAACACGTGCTCACCGGCGGCCAGCAGTTCGTTGGCCAGATCGTCGTGCTTGGTCATCAGGCCGGCGGTCTGGTGGCCCAGGGCGACCAGGCAGGCACCGGTCAGCGTGGCCACGTCGATCAGCGCGGCCGGCTCGAAGCGCTGCGCGTAGGTCAGGGCGTCGCACAGGATCAGGCGACCTTCGGCGTCGGTATTGCCGACTTCGATGGTCTTTCCCGACATCGAGGTGATCACGTCCGACGGGCGGTAGGCGTTGCCGTCGATGGCGTTCTCGACCGCCGGCACCACCACCACCAGGTTCAGCGGCAGCTTGGCCGTCACGGCCGCGACGAAGGTGCCGATGACGTTGGCGCCACCGCACATGTCGTACTTCATCTCTTCGATGCCGCCCTGGGTCTTCAGGTTGACGCCACCGGTATCGAAGGTGATGCCCTTGCCGACCAGCACGTAGGGCTTGGCGTCGCCGCCGTTGGTCCACTTCAGCACGACCAGGCGCGGGCGGTTGGCCGAGCCGCGTGCCACGGCCAGCAGCGAGCCCATGCCCAGCGCTTCCATCTGCTGCTCGTCCAGGATCTCCGCCTCGGCGCCGTCATGGGCCTGGGCGAACGCGACCGAGGACTCGGCCAGGTAGGCCGGGGTGCAGAAATTCGGTGGCAGGTTGCCCAGCTCGCGGGCGTACTCCACACCGGCGGCGATGGCCTGGCCCTGGGCCAGCGCCTGGGTGTCGGTGCCGGCGATGGCCAGCGTGGTCAGGCCCGGCTCGTCGGCCTTCTTCTTGCCCAGCGTGGCGCTGTAGCGGTACGCGGCGTGGTCGGCGGTGATGATGGCCTGGCGGATGTTCCAGGCGGCGTCGCGGCCCTTGACCTCGATCTCGGTCAGGGTGAACAGCGCGTGGTGGTTGACCCCGCTCTTCAGAGCGCGGCTGGCATCGCCGACTGCCTTGAGGTACTGCGGCACGCCGAACTTGGCCGGCTCGCCCAGCCCGACCACCAGCACGCGTGCGGCGGTGACGCCGGGCAGATCGTGCAGCAGGGTCGTGTTGCCGGTCTTGCCGCCCACGTCGCCGCGGGCGATCAGGGACGACAGGCGGCCGCCGGACGCGGTGTCCAGGGCCTGTGCCGCCGGGCTCAGGGTCTGGTCGGCATAGGCGCCGACGATGACGCAATCGCACTCGGCCGAGGCCGGCGCTGCGTGGTTCAGGGTGAATTCCAGGGCCATTGATCAGATTCCGTTGGCAAATCCGTACAATCGCGAGCTGTTTACGTCCCGTCGGTAGACTGGGCAGCATCGCGAACGAATCCGAGAGTTTAAACCACCGCCCCATGTCGAAGCTCGATCGCTATCTCCTGCGTGATTTCGTCCAGAGTTTCCTGGCCACCCTCATCGTGTTGCTGGTGGTGAGTGTCGGCGGTGTCCTGGTGGACATCCTCGGCAACATCGCCGACGGCCGCTTGCCCGCCCGCCTGCTGTTCTCCCAGCTGGGCCTGCAGTTCATCGTCTATATGCCGCTGATCCTGCCGCTGGCGCTGATGCTGGGCCTGCTGCTGGCCACGGCCCGGCTCTACCGGGATTCGGAAATGGCGGTCATCACCGCCATCGGCGTCGGCCCCAAGCGCCTGCTGCGCCCCCTGCTGATGCTGGTGGTGCCGGTGGTCGGCCTGATCGCCCTGTGCTCGCTCTGGCTGGGCCCCTGGGCCGACCGCACCGGTGAGAAAATGATCGACGAGGCCAACCGCAGCGTGGTCATGGCCGGCCTGGAGGCAGGCAAGTTCACCTCCCTGCCCAATGGCGGCGTGGTCTACCTGTCCTCGGTCTCGCCCGACGGTACCCAGCTGGGCAAGGTCTTCATGCAGCGCCAGAAAGAGGACACCATCGAGGTGATCTCCGCCGATCGTGGCCGGATGTACTTCGAAGGGGCCAAGCAGCGCTACCTGGAGCTTGATCAGGGCCATCAGGTGCAGGGCCCGGCGAATGGTGCGCTGGACTACAAGCTGATGACCTTCGCCCGCAACGACGTGGCCATGCCCGACGGTGCCGAGACCCGCAAGGACGACGATCCCGAGCTGCTGCCGACCACGCAGCTGTTCGGCGATGAGCGCCCCGAGGCCCAGGCCCAGCTGCACTCGCGCATCGCACCGCCGCTGATCGCGCTGGCCTTCGCCCTGATGACCCTGCCGCTGGCCCGCAGCTCGCCGCGCCAGCAGCGCTACGGCCGGATGATGCTGGCCTTCCTGGCCTACATGGTGGGCATGAACCTGATGTTCATCGGCACCCGCTGGATCGCCGATGGCAAGCTGCCCGGCGCGGCCGGCCTGTGGTGGCTGACCCTGCCGCTGCTGGCGCTCGCGCTGTGGATGTATTTCCGCGACGGCAAACTGTCGCGTCCCCGGAGGACCGCATGACCCTGTTCCGCCCCATGCGGTTTGATCTGTACCTGGGCCGCGCCGTGTTCGGCACTGTCCTGTTGACCTGGGCCGTGCTGGTCGGCCTGGACGTGGTGATGGCCTTCTCCGGCGAGTTCAAGGACGTCGGCAAGGGCAGTTACACCCTGGGCCATGCCGCCGCCTGGGTGCTCTACACCGTGCCCCGCCGCGCCTATACCTTCTTCCCCACGGCCGCCGTGATCGGTGCGCTGATGGGCCTGGGTCAGTTGGCCGCCACCTCCGAGCTGACCGCGCTGCGCGCGCTGGGGCTGTCGCGCAAGCGGCTGAGTGCCTCGGTGGCGATCGCGCTGTCGCTGATGACCGCGGTGATGGTGTTCAGTGGTGAAACGCTCGGCCCCTGGGGGCAGAGCAAGGCGGACGAGATCAAGGCCAGTGCCAAGTGGGGCAACAGCTTGAGCACGGCCCGGTATTCGGGGGTGTGGGCACGCGAAGGCGATACGTTCCTCAATGCGCTCAGCGGCGACGAGCAGTTGGAGGCCGCTGGCGGCACGCGCCTGGTCCTGCATGATGTGCGCCTGTACAAGATCGCCGACGATGGTCGCTTGGCGTCGCTGACCTACGCCGCCACTGCCGAGCATGGACAGGATGGCTGGGTGTTGAACAAGGTCCGCCGCGATACGTTTGGTGAGCGTTCGGCCACACGCGAGAACGTCGAGTCCGAGCCGTGGGCGTCGCGTCTGGATGCGGCGGCGTTGGCGAGCGGCATTTCCAAGCCGCGTAACCTGAAGGCGTCGGATCTGCGGACCAGTATCGAGTATCGCAAGCGCAATGGTCTGGATTCGCGCGATTACGAGGATGTGTACTGGAGCCGGTGGTTCTATCCGCTCAATGTGCTGGCGCTGTGTCTGGCGGCGGTGCCGTTCGCGTTCGGTTCGTTGCGCAGTGGTGGGATGGGCAAGCGGTTGTTCCTGGGCATTCTGTTCGCGTTGGGCTTCTGGTTGTTGCAGTTGTTCTTCGGGCGTATGGCGGGTGCGTTGAAGTTCGACTATCGGATTGCGTATGCGTTGCCGCCGATTGTGATGATGGTGGTTTCCGGGTTGTTGTTCCGACGCAAGTCGGGCTGATTCATACGCCCAAACGCCAAGGGCAAAGCCAAAGCGGCCACCCTGTGCTCTCGAGCCAGGCGCGACGGGCTCGCCATTCCGGGACCCGCCGCAAGTCCCGCTCCGCGGCCCGGCCCAGCCGCTGGCGGCTGTGCGTTCAGTCGCATGCGAGGCAGTGCCTCGCAAGCAATGCGCCTTCACCCATGTAGGCTCGTGTGCTGCCATCCATGGCAGCACACGGTCCCGGCCTGGCAATCCCGCCGCGCCTCCGACAATGTTCTGGTTGGGGTAGGGAGAGCAGGAGCAGAAGCATGCCGGCATGGCGCGGCTCTTCGCGGTCTGGTGGATTGGCGCAGTGCCGCGGTTCGTGTTCAATCTTGGCGACTGAGCGACTGAGCGACTGATCAACGAAGGCTTGATCGATTGAGCGAAGGTACGACTTCGCTATGAAGATTGCGCTCACTAGGCGCCTCGTGCGCGAGGGCTGGTGCTCCAAGCGAAAAACATCCGCTGCGCAGCAAATCCGCTTTGACCAGCCGCATTTCGCAACCTGTCAATGCGGAGAGGCGCAACCCATTTCAGGACCGTAGTGCGCCATGGATGGCGCACTACGAGCCTACATGGACGTACTTGCGGCGGGTCCAGAAATGGGTTGCGCCTCTCCGCAAACCCAGAGAAAAACAGACGCTGCTGTTTGCTGTTTGCTTCACGGCTTCGGCAGCCGAACAACCCGCGTCCCGCTGGCCCGGTCATGCCAGGTCAACCGCTGCCGATCCACCAGCGCCCACCAGAACCCCAGGCCGGCAGCCAACACCGACAGCGTCCCCACCGCGTACCGCCGCCACAACTGCCCGCGCGTGGCCAGCGCACCGTCCAGCGACACCACCCGCAACCGCCAGGGTCGCATCCCCAGCGTCTGCCCGCCGCGGCGCCAACTCATCGTCGCGTACAGCCCCGTCACCACCCAGCAGCACGCCCACAACGCCCACTGCCACGCACTGAACGGCGCGATGTTCTCCCGCTCTGCGTGACCGCTCAACGTATAGACCGCCACGAACACAGCGCCGAGCAGCATCCATAGCGCCAGCGCGGGGAAGAAGTCGTATAACAGTGACAACAGCCGCCACAGCAGCAACGATGCAGGACGATCGGCAGCAGGGGACGACAGCGCGGTATCGGTCATGTCCGGAGCATACCCGGCCCGCCGTCCGCGTTCGATGGCCCATGCACCCGCTGCTCCGTATGCTGTGCCCATGTCCGATGCCACCACCCCTGCACTGCGCCGCCAGATCATCCAGCACCTGCCCGAGCTGCGCGATGACGACAACGTGCGCATCCAGCGCTTCCTTGACACCGCCTGGGCCGAACACGGCCTGGCGCGTGCCAGTCTGGACAGTTACCGGCGCGATCTGGAAGGTCTTGCGCGCTGGCGTGACGGCGTCGCTGGGGGGCTGGCCGGTCTCGATCGCGCCGGGCTGTTCGACTACCTGGCCTGGCGCTCGCGCCACGGCTGGTCGCCGCGCAGCAACGCCCGCCTGCTCTCCGCGCTGCGGGCGTTCTTTGCCGATGCCGTCCGCCGCGGCGAGCGCAGTGATGACCCCAGTGCGCTGCTCGATCCGCCCAAGTTGCCGCGCCTGCTGCCCAAGGCGTTGGCCGAAAGCCAGATCGATGCGCTGTTGGCCAGCCCCGACGTCGAGACGCCGCTCGGGCTGCGCGACCGCGCCATGTTGGAACTGATGTATGCCGCGGGCCTGCGTGTCAGCGAACTGGTCAATCTGCCGGCCAATGCCGTCAACCTGCGCCAGGGCGTCCTGCGCGTCACCGGCAAGGGCAGCAAGGAACGGCTGGTTCCGCTCGGCGAAGAGTCGCAGCACTGGCTCGAACGCTATCTGGCCGAATCGCGGCCCCAGCTCACCGGCAAACGTACTGTGCCCACCCCGCAGGATGGCGCGGTGCCGATGTTCCTCGACCCCTCACTGCACCCGCTCAGCCGCCAGCAGTTCTGGGGCCTGGTGAAAAAGTACGCCGTGCTGGCCGGGATCGATCCCGCCCGGATCAGCCCCCACGGCCTGCGCCACAGCTTCGCCACGCACCTGCTCAACCGGGGCGCCGATCTGCGCGCCCTGCAGATGCTGCTCGGCCACAGCTCGCTGTCCACTACCCAGATCTACACGCTGGTGGCCCGCGAGCACCTGCAGAAGCTGCACGCCAAGCACCACCCGCGCGGCTGAGGCGGGGGCCAAACCGGGCCGCGCCTCACCGTTCCACTGCGGTCCAGCTGTGTGAGCAGGCAGCTGTGCGAGAATCCAGCCTGACTCCTCACACCGGAATGCTCGATGCTCCGTGTTGCCATTGCGGCGCTCTTCGGCGCGCTCAGCCTGACTGCCTGCGCGCAGCAACCGTCCGCCCCGGCGGCTAAATCCACTGCCCCGGCGCCGGCTGCTGCCGGCGACGCCGATCAGCGCGTGCGCACCGCGCTCCAGCAGCTGGACCCCAACTTCAAGCCCGACTTCATCGGCGCGGCGCCATTCCCGGGCTTCCGTGAAGTGCTGGTCGGCGGCCAGGTGCTGTACGTGTCCGATGACGGCCGCTACCTGATGCAGTCCCAGCCGTACGATATCCAGAACAAGGCGCCGGTCAGCAGCCAGGGCCTGCTCAGCTACCGCCGCAAGCTGCTCGATGGCGTGCCCCACAACGAGCGCATCGTGTTTGCCGCGCCCAATGCCAAGTACACCGTCAGCGTCTTCACCGACATCGAGTGCGGTTACTGCCGCAAGCTGCACCAGGACATCGCCGAGCTCAACCGCAATGGCATCACCGTGGAATACCTGGCATTTCCGCGCATGGGCCTGGGCAGCCAGGACTACACCGACATGATTTCGGTCTGGTGCGCGGCCGATCGCAAGCAGGCCCTGACCGCGGCCAAGACCGGCAAGGCCGTCACCCCGAAGAACTGCACCAACCCGGTGGCGATGCAGTACAAGCTCGGCCAGCAGATGGGCGTCAACGGCACTCCGGCGATCTTCGCCGCCGACGGCACCCAGCTCGGCGGCTACCTGCCGCCGGCGCAGCTCAAGGCCGCGCTGGAGCGCGTCTCGGCAGGCGGCAGCCGTTGAAAACGGAACGCCCCGGCCAGGCCGGGGCGTTTTGGTTGTTGCGATCAACGCGGCGCGTCCCCTGCTGGGTCAGCGTGGCAGCGCCCCGCGCCAGGCGGGATTACTTCAAACCGTCACTGATCGCCTTGGTCAGGGTGCCCTGTGCATCATCGCCGCTGAACTCCCAGAAGAACGCACCGCCCAGGCCCTGTGTTTTCACATAGCCCATCTTCTCGGTGACCATGGCTGGCGTGTCCAGACTCCAGAACGTGGTGCCGTTGGAGATCCACGTGGCCTTGGCGACGTTGTCGGTGTAGACCGGCCAGTTGAGGTTTTTCAGGACCTTCCAATCTTCGATACCGGCTTCGTACGTGCCGGGTGCGGCGCCGCTGGCGCTCTTGTAGAGCCCGTTGTTGCCGCTGGCCACGCCGGTCCAGCCGCGCCCGTAGTAACCGATGCCCAGGTTCAACTTGCTGGCCGGCACGCCGCGGCTGAGGAAGGCCTCCATCGCATCATTGCTGTTGTAGAACTTCTGGTCGCCGGTGGAAGGGTCGGCCGGTGAATCGAACAGCGCCGAGTGATGGTTGGTCTGCGGATCCCACGCGCCGTGGAAGTCGTAGGTCATCACGTTGATGAAATCCAAGTACGGGTGGTAGCTGGCCGGATCGGTCACGCGGATCTTGTCCACGCCTGCGCCCACGGCGACCGTCAGCAACAGACCCGGGCGCACCGCATCCAGCTGGCGGCGGAACTCGGCCAGCAATGCAGTGAAGTTGGCATTGTCGGCTGGGGTGCCGCAGCTCAGCCCGCAGGCCACCGGGTACTCCCAGTCGATGTCGATGCCATCGAACACGCCGAGCGCCGCACCCGCGCCGCCCGCACCGTCGGCGACCGGCAGGTTGCCCTTGATGTAGGCATCGATGCACGAGGCCACGAACGCCTGCCGGTTGGCCGGCTGCGCCGCGCTGGAGAACCCGCGCGACCAGGTCCAGCCGCCGAGCGAGATCAGCACCTTGATGTTCGGGTGCTTGGCCTTGAGCTGCTTGAGCTGGTTCCAGTTGCCGCGCAGCGGCTGGTCCCAGGTATCGGCGACGCCGCTCACGCTGGCACCGGCCGCGAAGGACTTGCCGTAGTCGGCGTACGCATCGCCGCCCACGCCGGTGTTCGGGTCGGACGCCTGGGTCACCCCGACTTCGCAGCGGTTGTTGCGCACATTGCCGAAGGCGTAATTGATATGGGTCAGCTTGGCTGCCGAACCACTCGTGTCGATGTTCTTGACCTGGTAGTTGCGGCCATAGATGCCCCACTGGGTGAAGTAGCCGATCACCCGCTTGGTACCCCCTCCGCCGCCACCGGCAGCCGTGGTCACGCTGATCGAGCCGCTCTGCGCCGAGGCATTGCCGGCGTTGTCGCGTGCTCGCACTGTGTAGGTATAGGCCGTGCTCGCGGCAAGGCCGCCATCGGTGTACTGGGTGGCGCTGGGCGAGCCGACCAGGCTGCCGTTGCGGTACACGTCGTAGCCGGCCACGCCGCTGCCGCCACTGTTGTCGGTGGCCGCGTTCCAAGCCAGATTGACCGTCGTCGCGGTCCTGGACGGAGAAGCCAGTCCGCCCGGGACGCTGGGGGGCGTGGTGTCGTTGCTGGCCGCGGTGACGGTCACATTGACCGTGGCCGACGAGGTCACGGCGTTGTTGTTGTCGGTGGCCACCGCCTTGAAGGTGTGGCTGCCGGCCGCGGCATTGCTCCAGACCACGCTGTAGGGCGCGCTGGTGTCGATGCCCAGCGAGGTACCGCCGCGGAAGAACTCGACCTTGCTGATGCTGCCGTCGGTATCGCTGGCAGTGGCGCTGACCGTGATGCTGCTGCCAGCGGTGAAGCTGGCGCCGGCGGCCGGGGAGGTCAGTGCGACGCTGGGCGGCTGGTTGCTGCCGCTGCCATCGCAGGCACCGAGGTTGGTGTAGTAGGGGGCGCCGGCCGGGTGGTCGGGCGGGGCATTCCAGATGTCCTGGTTGGCGCGGTAGAGCACGCCGCCTTTCTGCAGGGTCTGGCCAGCCAGGTAGATGGCGGCGCCGTTCCATTCGGGTGCCCCGGTACAGTTCGCGGCCTGCACCAGCGTGGGCGTGCCGGCGGCAGCGGCCAGGGCCAGCGCCAGCAGCCAACGCCGTCGGCGCAGGATGGGGGCGGGGGAGGAAAACGATGTCACTGCACGGCGCGCAATCGGGTCTGGCATGGTCTGTCTCCGATCAGGTGGTGTGCGCATGCCGCCGGGATGGCGGCATGCGGGCAGCAGGTCCGGGCGCCGGTGAGAGAGGCCGGCAACGACATGGGGGACGGACAGCACCTGGCGCTGGGCCAGGTGGTGATAACGTTGTCATGTAATCGGGGCGCAATCCGTGAACCAGTGCATGGTTCGGGTGTGAACACGATTGCCCCCGGCCCCGGCCGGCCGAACCCGGCCGTCGGGCCGAGGCGGCGGACTTGGGTACAATAGTGGGCCCCGTTCCCAACCACGGTTCCCCGGACATGATGGTCCTCGAGGGCGCATCCGCCCTTTCGCCGTTCCGCCGCGAACGTCTTGAATCCCGCCTGCAGTCCCTGGCCGCCGATCTGCGCATCACCGGTGCCTGGCACGTCTATTTCATCCAGACCGAGGGCGATGCGGCCCCGGACCCGGCGATCCTGAGCCGGATCCTGGAAGCCCAGCCGACGCTGGCCGGGCGTGAAGACGGGGCGGTCTCGCGCTTCGTGGTGCCGCGGTTGGGCACCCTGTCACCGTGGTCGAGCAAGGCCACCGAGCTGGTCCGCGGTGCTGGGCAGCCGATTCGTCGCGTGGAACGTGGCCTGCGCATCGACCTGGCCGGCTGGCCGGCCGATGCCGCCGCGCAGGAAGCGGTGATCCGCGCGCTGCACGACCCGATGACCCAATCCGTGCTGGCCGAGACCGCCCAGGCGCAGGCGCTGTTCAGCGCCCCGGCGCGCGGCGAGCTGGAACGCATCGCGCTGGATGACCTGGAAGCGGCCAACAGCCGCCTCGGCCTGGCCATGGCCCAGGACGAGATCGACTACCTGCGCCAGCGCTTCGGCGACCTGGGCCGCACGCCGTCGGACGTGGAACTGATGATGTTCGCGCAGGCCAACTCCGAGCACTGCCGCCACAAGATCTTCAATGCCAGCTGGACCATCGACGGTGCCGACCAGTCGCACTCGCTGTTCCGGATGATCAAGAACACCCACCAGCAGACCCCGCAGCACACGTTGAGCGCCTACAGCGACAACGCCGCCGTGGTTGCCGGCTTCCCGGCCGCGCGCTATCGCCCGGACCCGGCCACCGGCCAGTACCGCAGCGAAGCCGTGGTGGATTCGGCGTTCTGCATCAAGGTGGAAACGCACAACCACCCGACCGCGATCGCCCCGTTCCCGGGTGCGGCCACCGGTGCCGGCGGTGAAATCCGCGATGAAGGCGCGACCGGCCGCGGCGGCAAGCCCAAGGCCGGCCTGACCGGTTTCTCGGTCTCGCACCTGCGCATCCCGACCTTGCCGCAGCCGTGGGAGGCGCCGCGCGCGCTGAACCCGCGCATGGCCCCGGCGCTGGACATCATGCTGGACGGCCCGCTTGGCGGCGCCGCGTTCAACAACGAGTTTGGCCGGCCGAACCTGCTCGGCTACTTCCGCAGCTTCGAACTGCCCGAAGGCGAGGGCCTGACCCGCGCCTACGACAAGCCGATCATGCTGGCCGGTGGCCTCGGCGCCATCGACCAGAACCAGGTCGAGAAGCTGCGCCTGCAGCCCGGCGATGCGGTGATCGTGCTGGGTGGCCCGGCGATGCTGATCGGCCTGGGTGGCGGTGCCGCCAGCTCGGTGGCCTCCGGTGAGAGCGCCGAAGACCTCGATTTCGCCAGCGTGCAGCGCGACAACCCGGAAATGGAGCGTCGCTGCCAGGAAGTGATCGACCGCTGCGTCGCACTCGGCCTGGACAACCCGATCCGCTGGTTCCATGACGTGGGCGCAGGTGGCCTGTCCAACGCGATTCCCGAGCTGCTGCATGACTCCGGCGTGGGCGGTGTGATCGATCTGGGCAAGGTGCCCGCCGATGACCCGTCGCTGTCGCCGATGCAGCTGTGGTGCAACGAATCGCAGGAGCGCTATGTGCTCGGTGTGCCGCAGGCGCGCCTGGCCGAGTTCGCCGCGCTGTGCGCGCGTGAACGTTGCCCGTTCGCCGCCGTTGGCGTCGCGACCGCAGAAGAGCGTCTGGTGGTGGCCTATGGCGCCACCGTGGGCAACACGCCGGCGGATGCCCCGATCGATCTGCCGATGGACGTGCTGTTCGGCAAGGCGCCGAAGATGCACCGCGACACCGTGCACCCGGCGGCACCGCGCTGGCCGGCGCTGAAGACCGCCGGGCTGGATCTGCACGAAGCGGGTCTGCGCGTGCTGGCGCATCCCTCGGTGGCCTCGAAGAACTTCCTGGTCACCATCGGCGACCGCAGCGTCGGCGGCTTGACCGCACGCGAACAGATGATCGGCCCGTGGCAGCTGCCGCTGGCCAACGTCGCCATCACCCTGGCCGGTTTCGATACCGTGGCCGGTGAAGCGATGGCGATCGGCGAGCGTACCCCACTGGCCCTGCTGGATGCGGCCGCGTCGGCGCGCATGGCGGTCGGTGAAGCGATCACCAACCTGTGCGCGGCCCCGGTCGATGCGCTGGAAACGGTGAAGCTGTCGGCCAACTGGATGGCCGCAGCTGGCCATCACGGCGAAGACGCGCTGCTGTATGACGCGGTGCGTGCGGTTGGCATGGAGCTGTGCCCGCAGCTGGACCTGAGCATTCCGGTCGGCAAGGACTCGCTGTCCATGCAGGCGCAGTGGCAGGACAACGGCCAGGCCCACAAGTCGGTGTCGCCGG
The DNA here is from genome assembly GCF_056861555.1 of Stenotrophomonas sp. K-6. Classification (NCBI taxonomy): domain Bacteria; kingdom Pseudomonadati; phylum Pseudomonadota; class Gammaproteobacteria; order Lysobacterales; family Lysobacteraceae; genus Stenotrophomonas; species Stenotrophomonas sp. K-6. The sequence goes on from NZ_JBSPUC010000005.1 coordinate 240,098, forward strand.
TGTCGCTGGTGATCTCGGCGTTCGCACCGGTTGCCGATGCCACCGGCCAGCTGACCCCGCTGCTCGACCGTGATGCCGACAGCGAGCTGTGGCTGATCGGCCTGGGTGCCGGCAAGCAGCGTCTTGGTGGCTCGATCCTGGCCCAGGTGCACGCCGACCATTCCGCACTGCCGGCCTTCGCCGGTGCCGTGCCGGATCTGGACGATGCGCAGCGCCTGCGCGCCTTCTTCGAACTGATCCGCGATGCGCGCCAGGCCGGCCTGCTGTTGGCCTACCACGACCGCAGCGATGGCGGTGCGTTCGCCGCGCTGTGCGAGATGGCCTTCGCCTCGCGTCTTGGTCTGGACATCACGCTGGATGCCTGGGGCGATGATCCGTTCCGCAGCCTGTTCAATGAAGAGCTGGGTGCGGTGGTGCAGATCGCCAAGGAAGACCGCGCCGCGTTTGCTGATCTGGTCGAACGTCATGCACTGACCGAATGCGCGCAGCGCATCGCACGCCCGACCACCGCCCCGGTGGTGCGTGTCTCGCTGCAGGGCGAGAGCCTGGTCGAGTGGCGCTGGGAAGCGCTGTTCGATGCCTGGTGGTCGGTGACCCATGCCATGCAGAAGCTGCGCGACAACCCGGACAACGCCGACCAGGAGCGTGCGATCGCGCGCAACTTCAACGCGCCGGGCCTGAAGCCGAAGCTGACCTTCGATATCAACGAAGACGTGGCGATGCCCTTCATCAACACCGGTGCGCGCCCACGCGTGGCGGTGCTGCGCGAGCAGGGCGTCAACGGCCAGATCGAAATGGCGAACATCTTCGAACGTGCCGGCTTCAGCTCGTTCGACGTGCACATGAGCGACCTCATTGAAGGCCGTGTCGCGCTGTCCGATTTCACCGGCCTGGTCGCCTGTGGCGGCTTCAGCTACGGCGACGTGCTCGGTGCCGGCCGCGGCTGGGCCACCTCGGTGCTGGAGCGCAGCGCGCTGCGCGATGCCTTCGCGGCGTTCTTCGCCCGCGAGGACAGTTTCGCGCTGGGTGTGTGCAACGGCTGCCAGATGATGAGCCAGCTCAAGGACATCATTCCCGGTGCCGAGCACTGGCCGCAGTTCCGCCGCAACCGCAGCGAGCAGTTCGAGGCCCGCACGGCGTTGCTGGAAGTGGTGGAATCGCCCTCGATCCTGCTGCGTGGCATGGCCGGCTCGCGCCTGCCGGTCGCGGTGGCGCATGGCGAAGGCCAGGCCGTGTTCGCCACTGCGGTCGATCAGGCCGCCGCGCGCGTGTCGCTGCGCTACATCGATGGCGACGGCACCGTGGCCAGCCAGTACCCGCTCAATCCCAACGGCTCGCCCGATGGCATCACCGGCCTGACGACCACCGATGGCCGCACCACGATCATGATGCCGCACCCGGAACGTACCCCGCGCGCGATCAACCACAGTTGGCATCCGGACGACTGGAACGGCGATTCGCCGTGGCTGCGGATGTTCCGCAACGCAAGAGTATGGTGCGGCTGATACTGCGCACCGCGTCAGATCTGATGCAGTGAAAATCGCGTGAAGAAACCGCCGGCCTGTCCGGCGGTTTTCTTTTGTGTGGAACACAAACTGATCGGGAGCAATGAGTTACACAGCGTTACAACGTGAAAATGCGTCATCTCGTTTGCTCACATACCGCTAACAAAAATGGGCAATAACGCGGCGGTTTTGTGACGCGCGGCACGGTCATATGAAAATCAACGTCAAAGTCTTGACGTCATTGAAACTGTACGTTAACACTGCATCCTCATTTCGACAGCGTTCAGTTCCACAGTAACCGCATGGATGGCGAGCACGCTGTAGGTATCTGCCAGCCATTGCGCACAACGCAGTAAATCAAGCGAAAAAACGCCCCCAGGGGACGTTGGACCACGCGGTCCGGCGTTGGCGTCGCTTTGCCTAAAACCAGCCTAATCAGGAGCCACATCGATGAATCGGATTTATCGCAAGGTCTGGAACAAAGCACTGGGGCAGATGGTCGTCGCCTCGGAATTGGCCAGCAGCCAGTCCTCGGGTGTCGTCATCGATCAACGCCGAACCGCTGGCGGATGCAGCACTGCAGTGCTCTCGGCCGCCATCGCGTTGACGCTTGGATTAGGCGTGGCAGGCGCGTCGCAGACCGCCCACGCGCAGTCGGTCGAAGTCGGCGGCAATGCCAACTGCCTGGTGCTCAACAGCAACATCGTCGATAGCTGCGTGGTCGACGGCAACGCCACGGCTTCGGGCGCCAATGCGGTGGCGATCGGTAGCAACAGCACCGCCTCGGGCGCCAACAGCGTGGCGCTCGGCGCTGGCTCGAAGACCAACCGCGCCAACACGGTGTCCGTCGGTGACGCCGGCAAGGAGCGCCAGGTCACCAACGTGGCCGCCGGCACGGCGGCTACCGATGCGGTGAACAAGGCGCAGCTGGACAAGGTGGCGGTCGCCGCCGAAGGCGCGACCCGCTATTTCAAGGCTGATGGTGACGGCACCGGCGCCGATGCGGCGACGATCGATGGCGAGGGTGCACTGGCCGCAGGTGCCAGCGCCAACGCCGATGGCGACGGCGCAACGGCACTGGGCAACAGCAGCCAGGCGATCGGCAATGCCACCACTGCCGTCGGCAACCAGGCACTCGCGGTTGGCCTTGGGGCGAGTTCATTCGGTCAGGGCAGCATGGCCTTCGGTGATGCCAGCATCGCGCTCGGCCAGAGCGCGGCGGCGTTCGGTCTGGGCGATGTCGCCCTCGGTGCTTCTGCTTTGGCGGCCAGTGAAAACGGCGCCGCCACCGCGATTGGTGGTCTGGCCGAAGCCAGCGCCGATGGCGCGACCGCGATCGGCGGTGGCGCACTGGCCATCGGGCCAGGCAGCACCTCGCTGGGCCGCGGTGCGGCCAGTGCTGGCGAAGCCTCCGTGGCGGTCGGCGCGTTCAGCGTCGCGGTCGCGGATTTCAGCGCAACGCTCGGCGCGAATTCGGCGGCCGTCGCGGTGGGCAGCGTGGCGCTCGGTGCCGGATCGTATGCGGATCGCGTCGACACGGTATCTGTCGGCAATGCGGAAAACGGCCTGCGTCGCCAGATCACCAACCTTGCCGATGGCACCGAAGACAGCGATGCGGTGAACAAGGCGCAGCTGGACGCGGTTGGCGCGGTTGCCGCCAACACGGACAAGCATTTCCAGGCCACCGGCAGCAGCGACAGCGATGCCGGCGCCTTTGCGGCAGGCGATAACGCGACTGCGATCGGCGAGGCGTCCAATGCGCTGGCCAACGGCGCGACCGCGCTCGGCAGCGGCGCCACGGTCACCGCGCAGAACGCGACGGCCGTCGGCTACAACGCCAGCGCCACCGGTCAGAACAGTGCGGCCTTCGGCACCAACGCGCAGGCCAACGGGCCGGGCAGCGTCGCGGTCGGCGGTGCAGCAGTCGATGCCGATGGCAACCCGCTGATCACCAACGGCGGCGTGCCGGTGGATACCGGCGCAACCAGCGCCGGCGTGGGCGGCACGGCGGTCGGCGCGAGTGCGGAAGCCGCAGGCTTCGCATCGTCCTCGTACGGCGTAGGTGCGTATGCCTCCGGTGCACAGGCGTCGGCCTTCGGCGCGGTCTCCAATGCCACCGGCGACTATTCCACGGCGGTCGGTACGCAGAGCGTGGCGACCGGCAACAGCAGTACCGCCATTGGCGGTCCGGCGGATCTGCTGCCGGGACTGGGCTTCTTCGTGCAGACCCAGGCCAGTGGCGAAGCCGCCACCGCGGTCGGTGCCGGCGCGATCGCCAGTGGCGATTACGCCGTGGCCAACGGCACGTTGAGCGAAGCTTCCGGCACGGAAGCCACGGCCGTGGGCTACTTCGCCTACGCGCCGGGCGAAGGTGCCACGGCGCTCGGCGCGGAAACCTGGGCCAGCGGTGAACTGAGCACAGCGGTCGGTTTCTACAGCACCGCACGCGGCGCCAACAGTGTCGCCCTGGGCGCCAATTCCACCGCCACTCGTGCCAACACGGTCTCGGTGGGTGACGTTGGCAACGAGCGCCAGATCACCAGCGTCGCCGCGGGTACCGAAGCCACTGATGCGGTCAACAAGGCGCAGCTCGATGCGGTTGCGACGTCGGCATCGGCAACCTCGGCGCAATTCAAGTCGAACGGCGCGGCCAGCGGTGCGGTCGGTGCGTTCGCCGATGGCGAGGATGCATTGGCAGCCGGTGAAGCGAGCAATGCGCTGGGCGCCGGTGCAACGGCTGTGGGCGGTGGTGCGACCGCGGTCGGAGATGACACGGTGGCCCTGGGCCGCAACAGCAGCGCCACCGGCACCGGCAGTGTCGCCATTGGTGGCCTCGGCCAGGCGTACGACGAATACAACCAGCCGCTGATCGATGACCAGGGCAATGCGATCCTGATCGGTGCCACCGCGGCACCGGACAGCGTGGCCGTCGGTGCTGGCGCGCAGGCGACCGGCACCACCAGCAATGCATTCGGCAGTGGCGCACAGGCCACCGGCAGCAACAGTCTCGCCAGCGGCTACAAGGCGCGCGCGACCGGCGACTACAGCGTGGCGCAGGGCGACAATGCCTTCGCCAGCGGTGAAGAAACCACGGCGACCGGCGCGTATGCCTGGGCCACCGCCGATGGCGCCACCGCGTTCGGTTCCAGTGCATGGGCGACCGAAGCCAACGCCACCGCCGTCGGTCAGTCGGCCTGGGCCAGTGGCACCGGCGCCACGTCGATCGGCTACAACAGCTGGGCGCGCGGCACCAGTTCCACCGCGCTTGGCCGCGGTGCCTTCGGCTACGGCGACAACAGCGTCGCCGTCGGTTTCCAGGCGCTAGGCAACAGCATCAACAGCATCGCCATCGGCACGAACGTGGTGGCCGGCGGTGAAAGTGCGATCGGTATCGGTGCGGGCAGCAATGCCAGTGCGTCCAACACCGTGGCGCTCGGCGCCGGGTCGGTCGCCGACCGTGCCTACACCGTCTCGGTCGGCAACGATGACCGGCAGCGCCAGATCACGCAGGTTGCCGCTGGTACCCAGGGCAGCGATGCCGTCAATCTGGATCAGCTGACCGCAGCGACGGATCAGTTCCAGGCCAGCGGTGACGGTGCGGCCATCGCAGGTGGCGAGGAGAGCGTGGCCGCCGGTGCAAACGCGGCGACCGACGGCGATTACGCCACTGCGGTCGGTTCGAGCAGCTTCGCAGCCGGCACCGGTGCATCGGCGATCGGCAGCGGCGCGTTTGCGCTGGCCGACAACGCCAGTGCAATAGGCTTCAATGCCGTCGCCAGTGGTGCCAATGCAAGCGCCACGGGCGCCAACGCGCAGTCGACCGCCGAGTACGCAACGGCGACTGGTGCAGAGAGTCTGGCTTCCGGCGAGCAGAGCACCGCGACCGGTGCGGCCAGCGTCGCCTCCGGCGCCGGCAGCCTGGCCGGTGGCGCGCTGTCCGATGCGGCCGGTGAGGAGTCGGTGGCCCTGGGTTACTTCAGCAGCGCCAGCGGTGATGGCGCGACGGCCGTCGGCGCGGAAAGCGTGGTGAGCGGGACGCTCTCCGCGGGTTACGGGTTCGCCTCGGAAGCGACCGCCAGCTACACCACTGCGATCGGTGGATACGCGGTGGCCTCGGCCTTCAACGCGACCGCGCTGGGCAGCTTCGCCCAGGCGACCGGCTCCAACAGCGTGGCGGTCGGCGGTGATGCTGAGGCCTCGGGTGCGTACAGCACCGCGACCGGCCAAGGCAGCCTGGCCAGCGGTACCAACAGTGTGGCCGTCGGTGGTGCGCTGTTCGGGCTGCTGCCCACCGAGGCCTCGGGCAACTATTCCACGGCCGTTGGCGGGGGTGCATGGTCGCCGGGCGTGAACAGCACGGCGCTGGGCAATGCGGCGACCTCCAGCGGCGCGAACAGCGTTGCACTCGGTGCCGACTCGATCGCCGACCGCGATGACAGCGTCTCGGTCGGCAGTGCCGATGCCCAGCGCCAGATCACCAACGTCGCGGCCGGTACCGATGGCACCGATGCGGTGAACGTGAATCAGTTGAATGCAGTAGCCGATGCGGCCGCGACGACCAGCAAGTACTTCCAGGCCAGCGGCAGCGATGACAGCGACGCCGGTGCCTACGTGGAAGGCGACAATGCGCTTGCTGCCGGTGAGGCTTCCAATGCCATCGGCAACGGCGCCAGCGCGCTGGGCAGTGGCGCCACCGCCATCGCCGACAACGCCACCGCCGTTGGCTTCAACGCCTTGGCGAGCGCTGATGGTGCCGCAGCACTGGGCAGTGACGCGCAGGCCACCGGCGAAGACAGCGTCGCCATCGGCAACGGCGCCAGTGCCAGCGAGATCGGCGCGAGCGCGACCGGTGCCGGCGCACAGGCCGCAGGTGCCTACGCCACGGCTACCGGCAGCCAGTCCACGGCAGCGGGCCAGCAGGCGACCGCCAATGGCTTCCGCGCCAGTGCGTCCGAAGCCGGCGCCTCGGCTTTCGGCAGCTACAGCGAAGCGACCGGACAGCTGTCCTCCGCGCTGGGCTATGGGGCGGTAGCCTCCAACGCTTACGCCGTCGCGGTTGGTGCGGCCTCGACCGCATCCGGCTCGGGTGCGGTGGCGGTCGGTGAATACTCCGAAGCCACCGGCGATGAGAGCGTGGCGATCGGTGGCACGACCTTCTTCGGTCTGCTGCCATCGCGCGCCTCGGGCACCGGTGCCTCCGCCTTCGGTGCGGGCGCTTGGGCGACTGATGATTACGCCACCGCGATCGGCTGGAACTCGTGGGCCGATGCAGGCAATGCCACTGCCTTGGGCGCCAGTGCCAGCGCGGAAGGCGTGAACAGTGTCGCGCTCGGCGCCGGTTCAATCGCCGACCGTGACAACGCGGTCTCGGTCGGTACGGCGACAGCCCAACGCCAGATCACCAACGTCGCCGCCGGCACCGAAGGCACCGATGCGGTGAATGTCGATCAGCTGAACGCGGTCGCCGATGTGGCGGGAACCACCAGCCGCTTCTTCCAGGCCTCGGGCAGCGGCAATGGCGATGACGTTGGCAGCTATGTCGATGGAGCGTATGCCACTGCGGCGGGCGAGGCCGCCAACGCGTTCGGCACCGGCGCCTCGGCCTATGGCAGCGGCGCGTTGGCCTCCGGCCGCAATGCCTCTGCCTCGGGCTTCAATGCCTCCGCGACGGCGGATTCGGCCACGGCGATCGGCGGTGCGCTGTACTACGAAGATGACGCTGGCAACGTGCTGCTCGACAAGGCCACCAGCGCCAACGGCGTCGGCGCCACCGCACTCGGCGCTGGCGCGCAGGCCGACGGCAGCTTCAGTACCGCCACCGGTGCCGGGTCCACTGCAACGGGGCTGCAGTCTTCGGCCTTCGGCTACAGCGCCGAGGCTGGCAGTGACTACAGCACCGCCGTCGGTACCTTCAGCGCGGCCAGTGGCGTACGCACCACGGCGTTGGGTTACGGGGCCGAGGCCAGCGGTGATTACGCCTCCGCACTGGGCTGGGGCAGCGCCGCGTCGGGCAGCTACGCCAATGCGATCGGTTATGCATCGCAGGCCAGTGGCGAGAACAGCGTCGCGGCCGGTTCCAATGCCTGGGCCACCGCTGCACGCACCACCGCGGTAGGGCAGCTGGCGTGGGCAACCTCGCAGGGCGCGACCGCCATCGGCCAGGACAGCTACGCCTACAACGGCATCAATGCCACGGCCTTGGGCACCAGCTCGTCGGCCAGTGGCGCAGGCAGCGTCGCGCTCGGCGCCGGTGCCCGCACCAGCGAGGCCAATGTGGTCTCGGTCGGTGGCGGCAACGGCACCACCGGCCCGGTAACGCGCCGCATCACCAATGTCGGTGACGCGGTCAATGCCAGTGATGCGGTGACCAAGTCGCAGCTTGATTCGGTCGCGGCCACCGCCGACGCGGTCGGCAAGCACTTCCAGGCCAGCGGCAGCGGCGTGGCCACGGCCAGCGGCAGTGATGCCCTCGCCGCCGGCTCCGGCGCTACCGCCAGCGCAACCCGCAGCAGCGCGCTGGGGACTGCGGCCGTCGCCTCGGCGAGCGGGGCCACGGCCGTCGGCGCCGATGCCTCGGCACGCGGTGCCAACAGCACCGTGCTCGGTCGCCAAGCCTCCACCAACGCCACCAACGGTGTAGCCATCGGCAACGGCGCGTTCGCCAGCAACGGGGCCAACAGCATCGCGATCGGTTCGGCGGCGGGCGTCTCCGGCGCCAACGCGGTGGCGCTGGGTGCCGGCTCACGGGCGGTCGAAGCCAATGTGGTGTCGGTCGGCGGTGGCAACGGCACCGACGGTCCGGCCACGCGCCGCATCGTCAACGTCGGGGCCGGTCGCATTGCCGCGGGCAGCACCGACGCGGTGACCGGCGGTCAGCTCAATACCACCAACCAGCGTGTGGGGGCGGTGGAGACGCAGGTCGGTGACATCGATACCCGCATCGGCTCGGTCGAGAACGTCACCGCCAATGCGCTGACCTACGACGACAGCAGCCGCGACACGCTGACCTTGTCCGGGCTGCAGGGCACCACACTGGACAATGTCGGCAGCGGTTCCATCGCCTCCGGCAGCCGCCAGGCGATCAATGGTGGTCAGCTGTTCCAGTCGTTGACCGATGTCGCCACCTTCCTCGGCGGCGGCGCCAGTGTGGGCATGCAGGGCGTGTTCGTGGCGCCGAACTATGTGATCCAGGGCGCGACGTACAGCAACGTCGGCGATGCACTCGGCGCGCTTGACCGCAAGGTCAGCGATCTCGATCAGCGGGTTGCCGGTGGCAGCAGTGGCAGTGCACGTGCACGCACTGCCTCGCTGTCGACCGCCAGAGTGGCAGCGGACACCAGCGCAGCCTCGGACACCAGCGCGGCGCTGGATGGCAGCGCTGCGCCGGAGGCCAGCGTCGTCACTGCCGCCAGCGACATCGCCGTCGCCACCGTGCAAGGCACGCCGACCGCGGCGACTATCGGCAGCAGTCAGCCGATCAACGCGCCGGCGGCAACACCTGCGGCGGTGAACGCGGTGGTGATGGGCGAGGGAGCCGTGGCCAGCGGCGCGTCAGCCACGGCGATCGGCCAGGGCGCGACCGCGTCGGCCGCCAACTCGGTCGCGCTGGGCCAGGGCTCGGTCGCCGACCGCGCCGACACGGTCTCGGTCGGCAGTGCCGGCAACGAGCGCCAGGTCGCCAACGTCGCCGCCGGTACCCAGGCCACCGATGCGGTCAACAAGGGTCAGCTGGATGGTGGCATCGCGACCGCCAACAGCTACACCGACCAGCGTTTTACCTCGATGGCCGACAGCTTCGACATCTACAAGGGCGAGATCGACCAGCGCCTGCGTCACCAGGACCGTCGCATTGATCGCCAGGGCGCGATGAGTGCGGCCATGCTCAACATGGCCACCAGCGCCGCCGGCGTGCGTACCCAGAACCGCGTCGGTGTCGGCGTGGGCTTCCAGGGCGGCGAATCGGCGCTGTCGCTTGGCTACCAGCGGGCGCTCAGCGAGCGCGCCACGGTGACCCTGGGCGGTGCCTTCAGCAGTGATGACAGCTCGGTCGGCGTGGGTGCCGGCTTCGGCTGGTAAGTCGTTCCAACGCGGGGCCGGATTCGGCCCCGCGGCAACGCAATGCAAGGCCTGAGGGGGCGGGTCACGGGAACCTTGGCCAGGGCCGGCCAGGGAGCTCGCATGGAGTGTTGGCCTGAACAGTCGTTTGATCCATGACCTTGAAGAGGACGTCAACGTGACCAGTAAGCAGAACCTTCGCATCAATGTGCTGGCAGCCGCCGTGCTGTCGTTGTCCGCAGGCGCCAGCGCCTATGCAGCGGGCCTGCCGGCCAAGGAACCGGTGCGCCAGCCGGCTGCCGCCCAGGGCGCAGAGCGCATCATCGTCAAGTACCGCACGGGCACGGCTGCGGCCACGGATCGCTCGGCCAAGCTGACGGCCGTGCAGTCGGCGGTCGCACGCGCCAGTGTTGGTGGCTCCGCCGCGGGGCGTGCCAGTGCGGTGAATCCGCAGATCGTGCGCAAGCTCGGCGTCGGCGCCGATCTGATCCGCCTGCAGGGCCGTTTGAGCCCGGCCGAACTGCAGAAGGTGCTGGCCGAGATCAAGGCCGATCCCTCCGTGCAGTACGCCGAAGTGGACGTGAAACTGCAGCGCACCGATGTGCGCCCGCGTGACGCCACCCCGCAACTGGTGCCGAACGATCCCTACTACGCGCAGTACCAGTGGCATCTGAACAGCGCCACCGGCGGCATCAATGCACCGGCCGCATGGGATATCGCCCAGGGCGAAGGTGTGGTGGTGGCGGTGCTCGATACCGGCATCCTGCCGCAGCATCCGGACTTCTCCGGCAATCTGCTGGCCGGTTACGACTTCATCAGCGATGCCGAAACGTCGCGCCGCCCGACCGATGAGCGCGTCCCGGGGGCGCTGGATTACGGCGATTGGGTGGAGAACGACAACGAGTGCTATGCCGGTTCGCTGGCCGATGACAGCTCCTGGCACGGTACCCACGTGGCCGGCACGATCGCCGAGTCCACCAACAACGGCGTCGGCATGGCCGGTGTCGCCTACAAGGCGCGCGTGCTGCCGGTGCGCGTGCTCGGCAAGTGCGGTGGCTACCTGTCCGACATCGCCGACGCGATTACCTGGGCCTCCGGTGGCACGGTTGCCGGTGTGCCGGCCAATGCCAATCCGGCCGAGGTCATCAACATGAGCCTGGGCGGCGGCGGCGCGTGTGATGCGCTCTACCAGGACGCCATCAACGGCGCCGTGTCGCGTGGTACCACTGTGGTGGTCGCGGCCGGCAACTCGGCCTCCAACGCGGCCAACTTCCGTCCGGCCAGTTGCGCCAACGTAGTGGCCGTCGGTGCGACCCGCATCACCGGTGGCATCGCCTACTACTCCAACTTCGGCACGGCGGTTGATCTGTCCGGTCCGGGCGGCGGTGGCAGCGTGGACGGCAATCCGGGTGGTTATGTGTGGCAGTCCGGCTACAACGGCCTGACCACGCCGACCTCGGGTGCCTACAGCTACATGGGCATGGCCGGTACCTCGATGGCGTCCCCGCACGTGGCGGCGGTGGCGGCCCTGGTGCAGGGCGCGGTGGCTGCGGCCGGCAAGGATCCGCTCACCCCGGCTGCACTGGAAGCGCTGCTCAAGCAGACCGCCCGGGCCTTCCCGGTGACCATCCCGACCGCCACCCCGATCGGCACTGGCATCGTCGATGCCAAGGCCGCGCTGGACAAGGCGCTGGAAGAAGAGTGCACCGAAAACTGCGGCCCGGTGGCCACGCCGCTGACCAACAAGGTCGCCGTCGGTGGCCTGAGCGGCGCCGGTGGCAGCGAAGTGCTGTACAGCTTCGAGGCGCAGGCGGGCAAGGTGCTGAGCCTGCTTACCTACGGCGGCAGCGGCAATGTGTCGGTTTACGTGAGCCAGGGCAAGGAGCCGACCGCCACCGCGTTCGATGCCAAGTCCACGCGTCCGGGCAACAGTGAAACCGTGCGCTTCACCGCGCCGGTAGCCGGCACGTACTACATCAAGGTCGTCGGCGAGTCCGCGTTCAGCGGCGTGAGCATTCTCGCCAACCAGTAATCCCGCACCACCCCGAACGGGAGTCCGTCATGTGACGGGCTCCCGTTTTTACATCTGGACGGCGTGCAATCCCGCGTAGGATCGCGGTGAACTGCTAAAGTCGCAGCGGTTGCCAGGAGAATGTTCTTGAACGCGGTTGCCCAGGATCCCACTGCAGCATCTACAGCTGAATCGCGCATCGTGGCGGTATTGCTGGAGAAAGGTCGGCTCAAGGACGGCGACCTGGCTCGCGCGCGCCCGCTGCACCGCGAATCCGGTGGCAGCCTGTTGGGTCTGCTGGTGCGCCTGGGCCTGGTCTCCGAACGCGATCACGCGCAGACCTGCGCCGAGGTCCTTGGCCTTCCCCTGCTTGATGCCAAAGCCGTGCCGGAAGCGCCGCCCGAAGCAGTGCTCGACGGTCTGCCGTTGACGCTGCGGTTCCTCAAACAATTCCATGCCTGTCCGCTGGCACTTCATGACGGCGTGCTCGACCTGTGGTTGTCCGATCCGCAGGACCCGTATGCGGCCGATGCGGTGCAGCTTGCGATGGGGCTGCCGGTACGCCTGTACGTGGGCCTGCGCTCGGAGATCGATGATGTGATCGAGCGCTGGTTCGGTCAGGGCCGCAGCGCAATGGGCGCGATCATCGAAACCGCCGACGGGGAAGGCGCCGCCGTTGACGACATCGAACACCTGCGTGATCTGGCCTCCGAAGCGCCGGTCATCCGCCTGGTCAATCTCATCATCCAGCGGGCGGTGGAACTGCGCGCCTCGGATATCCATATCGAGCCGTTCGAAAACCGCCTGAAGGTGCGTTACCGCGTGGACGGTGTGCTGATTGAGGGCGAAAGCCCGCCGGTCAATCTCACCGCCGCGGTGATCAGCCGCATCAAGATCATGGCGCGGCTCAACATCGCCGAACGTCGCCTGCCGCAGGATGGCCGCATCATGCTGCGCGTGCAGGGCAAGGAACTGGATCTGCGCGTGAGCAGTGTGCCGACCGCGCACGGCGAAAGCGTGGTGATGCGCCTGCTCGACCGCGATACGGTCGTGTTCGATTTCCACCGGCTGGGCTTTACCGATGCATTCCTGCCGCAGTTCCGCAAGGTGCTCGAGCAGCCGCACGGGATCCTGCTGGTCACCGGCCCGACCGGCTCGGGCAAGACCACCACGCTCTACACGGCACTGAGCCAGCTCAACACCGCTGACGTGAAGATCATCACCGTCGAAGATCCGGTCGAGTACCAGATCGAAGGCATCAACCAGATCCAGGCCAAGCCGCAGATCGGGCTGGATTTCGCCAATGCGCTGCGCAGCATCGTGCGCCAGGATCCGGACATCATCATGATCGGCGAAATGCGCGATCTGGAAACCGCGCGCATCGCGATCCAGTCCGCGCTCACCGGTCATCTGGTGCTCTCTACGCTGCACACCAACAACGCCGCTGGCGGCATTACCCGCCTGCTGGACATGGGTGTGGAAGATTATCTGCTGACGTCCACCATCAACGGCATCCTCGCCCAGCGCCTGGTGCGCCGCCTGGAGCCGCAGCACGCACAGCGCTATCCCGCCTCGCCGGAGGAGATCGAGAAGTTCGGCCTGCGCCGGCTGCAGCCGGAAGGCGAGATCTTCCTGTACCGCGCGCAGCCCTCGGCGATCGCGCCGACCGGGTATCTCGGCCGGACCACCATCGTCGAGTTCCTGGTGATGAACGATGCGCTGCGCAGTGCGGTGATGCGGCGGGCCGGGATGGGCGAGATCGAACAGATCGCGCGTGCGGCCGGCATGCGCACCATGTATGAGGATGGCCTGTCCAAAGCGCTGCAGGGCCACACCACGCTGGAAGAAGTACTGCGCGTGACGGAGGATTCCTGATGCGCGCGCGCGGTCGGCACCGGGTGGGCGGCTGAGCATGGCCCAGTACCGCTACAAGGCGCTCAACGCGCATGGCGAGTTGTTCGACGGGCACATGGAGGCGGCCAGCGAAGCCGAGGTGGCGGCGCGCCTGCAGGACCAGGGCCACATGCCGATGGAAGCGCGGTTGGCCAGCGAGGGCGTGGCCGGTGCCTCGTCCTGGGCGGCGCTGCTGCGCCGCAAACCGTTCGACGGCGGCGGGCTGGTGCAGTTCACCCAGCAGCTGGCGACGCTTCTCGGTGCCGGGCAGCCGCTGGACCGCGCGCTGAGCATCCTGCTGGAGCTGCCCGAAGACGAGCGCACGCGCCGGGTGGTCACCGACATCCGCGACATCGTGCGCGGCGGCGCGCCGCTTTCCACCGCGCTGGAACGCCAGCACGGGCTGTTCTCGCGGCTGTACATCAACATGGTGCGCGCTGGTGAAGCCGGGGGCAGCCTGCATGACACCCTGCAGCGATTGTCGGATTACCTGGAGCGCAGCGCAGAGTTGAAAGGGCGCGTCATCAATGCGCTGATCTACCCGGCGATCCTGCTGGCGGTGGTCGGCGGCGCGCTGTTGTTCCTGCTCGGCTACGTGGTGCCGCAGTTCGCGCTGATGTACGAAAGCCTGGATGTCGCCCTGCCGTGGTTCACCCAGTGGGTGCTTACCGCCGGCCTGGTCGTGCGCGAAGGCTGGATCATCATGATCGTGGTGCCGGCGGTGATCGCGCTGGTGGTGGAACGGCGGCTGCGGCAACCGGCCACGCGCCTGGCCATGGACGGCTGGCTGCTGCAGCGCAAGGGCATCGGCCCGCTGCTGGCCAAGCTGGAAACCGCGCGCCTGGCCCGTACCCTGGGCACCTTGCTGCGCAACGGCGTGCCGCTGCTGTCCGGCCTGGGCATCGCGCGCAATGTGCTCAGCAACCGCGCGCTGGCTGCGGATGTCGATGCCGCCAGTGACGAGGTCAAGAACGGCAACGGCCTGTCGGCGTCGTTGGCGCGCGGCAAGCGTTTCCCACGCCTGGCGCTGCAGATGATCCAGGTCGGCGAGGAATCCGGCGCGCTGGATACGATGCTGCTCAAGACCGCCGATACGTTCGAGCAGGAAAGCGCGCGGGCGATCGACCGGTTGCTGTCGGCGCTGGTGCCGGTGATCACCCTCGTGCTGGCCTCGGTGGTCGGCCTGGTGATCGTGGCCGTGCTGGTACCGCTGTACGACCTGACCAATGCCATCGGCTGACCGGCCGCTGGTGAGTACCCCAACGATTCGATGCAAGGAGCCTGCCATATGCAACGCCGTCGCCTGACCCGCTTTTCTTCCGCACGCCACCAGTCCGGCATGAGCCTGCTGGAAATCATCATCGTGATCGTGCTGATCGGCGCGGTGCTGACCCTGGTCGGCAGCCGTGTGCTCGGCGGTGCCGACCGCGGCAAGGCCAACATCGCCAAGGCGCAGGTGCAGACCATGGCCGGCAAGATCGACAACTATCAGCTGGACACCGGCAAGCTGCCGGCCAAGCTGGATGATCTGGTCACCCAGCCCAGCGGCAGCGCGGGCTGGCTCGGCCCGTACGCCAAGCCGGCCGACCTCAATGATCCCTGGGGCCACGCGCTGGAGTACCGCGTGCCCGGCGAAAGCCAGCCGTATGACCTGATCAGCCTGGGCAAGGACGGCAAGGTGGGTGGCAGCAGCTACGACGCGGACATCCGGTACGAGTAATCGGCATTGGGAGCGCTGTGGCCCGTGCCGAGCAGACCGCCGCATCGCGTGCCCACGGGCACCCATGCACGCGGTCTGTCGTTGCTGGAGATGCTGCTGGTGGTCGCCCTGATCGCCATCATCGGCGTGGTGACCGCCACCGCGATGAACGGCGGCATCGATGGCATGCGCCTGCGCAACACCGGCAAGGAAATCGCCACCCAGCTGCGCTACACGCGCACGCAGGCCATTGCTACCGGGCAGACGCAGCGCTTCGTGATCGACCCGCGTGCGCGGACGTGGCAGGCCGCCAATGGTCGCCACGGGCAGATTCCCGCCACGCTTGACGTCCAGTTCCGCGGTGCGAGCCAGCTCAGCACCGCGCCGGGGCAGGGCAGCATTGCCTTCTTCGCCGACGGCGCGGCCAGTGGCGGCAGCATTGACCTGAGCACGCGCGGTGCGGTGTGGGAGATCCACGTCGGCTGGATCACCGGTGAAGTCCGTGCCGGGCCGCGCCGGGAGGGCCGATGAGGCGTCAGCGTGGCTATTCGCTGCTGGAGGTGATCATCGCGTTCGCGCTGCTGGCGTTGGCGTTGACGCTGCTGCTGGGCAGTCTGTCCGGAGCCGCGCGTCAGGTCGGCCAGGCCGATGTGCGCAGCCGGGCCACGCTGTATGCGCAGTCGCTGCTGGCCAGTACCGGGGTGGAGACGCCGCTGCAGGAAGGCAGCACCCAGGGCGAGTGGGAGCAGGGCAAGTACCGCTGGCGATTGCAGGTGGAGCCTTACGCGGAGCCGCGTACCACCACCGCGCCGGTGACCACCGACGTTGGCGGCCCGATCCTGGCGCAGATCACGCTGCAGGTGCGCTGGGGCGAAGGCAATGGCGAGCAGCTGCAGTGGCGCAGCCTGCGCTTGTTGCCGCCGGTAGCGGGCGCACCGCGATGACGCTGCGCCCACGCCGCGCCGGCGGCTTCACGCTGATCGAGATCCTGCTGGCGACCGCGCTGCTGGTCGGCGGGCTGGCACTGGCCTTCGCCACCGTGCGCTCGGCGATGGCGATCAGCCAGCGCGGCGAGCGCATGGCTGCCCAGAACGAACGCATGCGCGCGGTCGAGGGCTTCCTGCGCCGTCGCCTGTCCACCGCATTGGTCATCGCCACCTCCCCCCCCGATCCCACCCGCGACCCGGTGTATTTCGTCGGCGAGCCGCAGCGGATGCTGTTCGTCTCCGATCTGCCGGGGTACCTGGGCCGCGGGGGGCCCTATGCGCATGAGCTGCAGGTCCGTCGCGCGGGTGGGGAAGAACAGTTGGAGGTGGAACTGACCCTGCTGCAGAACGGTGACGCAATTGAAGAAGACCCGCCGCGACCGCCGGAGATGCTGGCCGACCAACTGCGCGAGGTGCGCTTCCGCTATCGCGGCACCGATCCGCGCACGGGCCAGTTGACCGACTGGCTGGACCGCTGGGATGACACCCGCCGACTGCCACTGCTGGTCTCGATCGAGATCATCCCGCTGCAGGGGCCAGCATGGCCGCCGATGATCGCGGCATTGCCGCCGCCGCGCGGAGATCGCCCATGAGGCGCGCGCGCGGTGCGGCGCTGGTGCTGGTGCTATGGTTGATCGCTCTGCTCACGGCGGTGATCGGTGCATTCGCGCTGAGCGCGCGCGTGGAGCACATGCAGCAGCGGGTGATCGGCGACGATGCCATCGGCCAGGAGTACGCGCGCGCGGGCCTGGAGTACGCCCTGCATCGTCTGCAGCCGCGCGCCAGCCAGCCGGCCTGGGTGGCCGACGGCCGCCGCTACCGTTGGACCTTCGATGACCGCCGGATCGATCTGGCGATCCTCGATGAGAACGGCAAAGTGAATCTGAACCTGGCCGATGCCAACTTCCTCACTGCGTTCCTGCGCGCGATGGGGGAAGAGCCTGGGCACGCCCAGCAGCTGGCCGGCGCCATCGTCGACTGGCGCGACGCCGACAGCCTCAAACAGCCCGGGGGGGGCGCCGAGACGCCCGATTACATCGCCGCTGGCCTGCCGTATGGCGCACGCAACGCGCGCTTTGAGACGGTCGGCGAGCTGCAGCGCGTGCTCGGCATGGAGGCCGAGCTGTATGCGCGGATCGAGCCGATGCTGACCCTGTACAGCCGCCAGGCGCGGCCCGACCCGCGCTTTGCCGCCGGACCGGTGTTGACCGCGCTGGGGCTGGATGCGGAGCGTCTGCTGGCCGAGCGCGAGCGTGCGGCGACCGCAGATGACGCGGGATTACCGGTCGCACCGCTTGCAGGTGGTAGCGGCACCTATAGTATCGAGAGTCGCGCCACGGACGAACGCGGCCGGATATCGGTACTGCGCGCCGTGGTGAGGATGGGCTCGGCAGGCACGCCGGGAACGGCATACACAGTACTTCGCTGGGAACAGGGAATGGCAGCAAGATGACGGCATGGCGTGACAGTCTGGTGCGGGCCCGCGGGCGTTTGTCGCCTGGCGTGGGCAGCAGCCTGCGCTGGTGGCGGCAATCCTTGCTGGCCTGGCTGCCGGTGCGTTGGCAATGGGCGATGGGCTGGTCCCGCTCACGGCTGCTGCTCAAGCGCGAGGGTGAGGTGCTGCACGTTCAGCGCCAGACCGGCGAACAGCTCGAGGCGATTGCCGAACTGCCGTGGCCGGTGTCGCCGGCCGCGCTGGACAAGCTGTTGGATGCACGTCTGCGCAGCCTGCCGCGGCATTGGCTGCTGCCTGCCGGCAGCGTGTTGCGTCGCCCGCTGCGGTTGCCGGCGGCGGCGGCCGAGCGACTGCGCGATGTGGTCGGCTTCGAAATCGATCGGCAAACCCCGTTCGATGCCAGCCAGGTCAGCTATGACGTGCGTGATCTGGGCGCGTTGCCGGATGGCCAGCTGCAGGTGGAACTGGTGGTGATCCCCCGCCAGCAACTGGAGCACTGGGCGCAGCAGGCCGGGCCATGGGCCCAGGCCGTGGCCGGCGTGGATGCCGTCGACGCCGAGGGCCAGCCGCTGGACGTCAATCTGCTGCCGGTCGCACAGCGTCAGCCGTATCGCGATCCCATGGCACGCTGGAACTGGATCCTGGCGATCAGCGCGGTGGTGTTGCTCGCGCTGGCCGGGCATCAGGTGCTTGAGAATCGGCAGGCGGCAGCGGATGCGCTGCGCGAGCAGGTCGATGCCGCCGCGCGTGACGCCCGCCAGGTCGCCGCCGAGCGGCAACAGCTTCAGAGCCTGGTGGAGGGCGCCGCATTCCTGGAGGGCAAGCGCGCCGAGCATGCCAGCACGGTGGAGATCTGGAACGAACTCACCCGCCTGTTGCCCGATGGCACCTATCTGGAAAAAATGTCGATCGAAGGCAATACGCTGCAGCTGATCGGGCTCAGCCGCGAAGCCTCGCAACTGGTGCCGTTGCTGCAGGACTCGCCGCTGTGGCGCAAGGTCAACCTGACCGGCGTGCTGCAGGCTGATGGGGCAACCAGCGGCCGCGACCGGTTCACGCTGACGGCCGAACTGCAGCCGCTGCCCGGCGCGACGCCGCCTGCGAAGGAGGTTGCCGATGGCAGCACAGCCGACACGCCGTGATCGCTGGCTGGCGCTGGGTCTGCTGCTGGCGGTGATCGCCGTGGCCTACCTGCTGCTGGTGCATCCGTGGTTGACCCGTCCACTGCTGGCGATCAACGCCGACATCGCCGCCGTGCAGGAACGCCAGCAGCGCGTAGAGGCGCAATTGGCGCAGCGCGGCCAGATCGCCACCCGACTGGGCGAGGTCCAGACCGCGCTCGAGGGCCGCCCCGGCTTCCTGCGCGAGGCCACCGCCGAATCTGCCGCCGCGGCGCTGTCCAGCCGCCTGCAGGATGCCGTGGCGTCGGCCAGCCCGGGCAACCGCAGCTGCACGATCAGCAACCGCACCCCGCTGCCCGATGCCAGCCGCGAACCAGCGTTCCCGCGCGTGGCGCTGCAGGTGCGGCTGCGCTGCGGTGTGCCGGAGATGGCCGCGGTGCTGCACACGCTGGAGACCGGCACGCCGCGCTTGTTCGTGGACAACCTCAATCTGCTGGCGCAGCGCTTCCAGCAATCGCCGAGTGAAACCGGCACCGGGCTGGACGTGTCGTTCGAACTGGTCGGCTATCTGCGCCCGGGCGCCGCGCTGGAGCCCGGTGCGGCGGTGCCCCCCGCTCTTCCGCTGCCGGCGGGACAGGACGCTGGTCAGAACGGCGACCCAGGTGAGGCCGCGCCTATCGATGCAGCAGAACCCGCGCCGGCACCGGACGCGGCCGAGGAGGTCGAGCATGAAGCTTGAGGCAGCCGGCCTGCGCACCTGGTGGCTGGGGGGCATCGCGCTGTGGGCGCTGGCGATCTGGATCGCGACGCTGTTCGGGCTGGGCGGCCGCATCGCGCTGGCGACCGATGGCGATATCGGCTCCGCGCCGTTGCCCGGCCTGGCGCCTGCCGCGCCGGAGCGCATGGCCTCGGCCAGTACCTACGCACAGATCGGCGCGCGGCCGCTGTTCGCCGAAGACCGCCAACCGCGTCCGTATCTGCTCGGCGGCACCGAACAGGGCACCGCCAGCAGCGTATCGCTGACCGGCGTGCTGCTCACGTCTGAGTTCGCCATGGCGATCCTGACCACCGACCAGCGCCAGTCGCTGCGGCTGCGCTTGAACGGTGAGGCGGTGAACGGCTGGCAACTGCTCGCGCTGGAACCGCGCCGCGCCACCGTCAGTGGCCCAGGCGGGACCCAGACACTGGAACTGCAGGTGTTCAACGGGCAGGGTGGCGAACCGCCCACCGTGCTGGGCACTACGCAGCTCACGACGGTTCCGCCTGCCGGCGCTGCTGCGCGGCCGAACAATGGCGTGGTGGCACCGATGCCGGCGCCGCAGCTGCCGAATGCAACGGCTGCGCCGCCGTCCGGCACATCGTTGAACGCGGCCGCCCCCGCACAGAACGCGCAGGGGCCCAGCGAGGACCAGATGAAGGCGATCCGCGAGCGCATCCAGGCGCGCCGCCAGCAATTGCAGCAGCAACAGCAACAGCAGTCGCAGCAACCGCCCGCGGGCGGCTCCGGCCACAACCCTTAGAGTGACAGCATGACCCTGCGCCTTTTCCCCGTGTCTTTCCTCGTCGCCCTGTTGGTGGGCTGCACCACCGTGCCCGCGCCGGAGGTACGCCGCGATGCGGTGCTCGACAGTCATCAGGTGGTCGCCGGTGATGGGTCCCGCGATGGGGTCGATGCCGAACCGTTGGCCGGCACCGGCGCCCCACAAGCCGTGATCCGCCGTGGCACCGGCACCATGATCAACCGCAGCGCCGCCGCCGCGCCGCAGCCCTCGCTGGGCAATGCCTCCACCGGCAACGCCACCTTCAATTTCGAAGGCGAATCGGTGCATGCGGTGGTCAAGGCGATCCTGGGCGATTTCCTCGGGCAGAACTACGTGATCGCGCCGGGCGTGCAGGGCACCGTGACCCTGGCCACACCCAAGCCGGTGTCCTCTGCGCAGGCCTTGAACCTGCTGGAAATGGTGCTGGGCTGGAACAACGCGCGCATGGTCTACAGCGCGGGCCGCTACAACATCGTGGCCGCCGATCAGGCGCTGGCCGGCACGGTCTCGCCGAGCACCGCTTCGCCGGCCAATGCGCGCGGCTTCGAAGTGCGCGTGGTACCGCTGCAGTACATCTCGGCCACCGAGATGAAGAAAGTGCTGGAGCCGTACGCGCGCCCGAACGCCATCGTCAACGTCGACAACGGCCGCAACGTGATCACCCTTGGCGGCACCCGCAGCGAACTGGAGAACTACCTGCGCACTGTCGAGATATTTGACGTGGACTGGCTCTCGGGCATGTCCGTGGGCGTGTTCCCGATCCAGTCGGGCAAGGCCGAGCAGGTGGCCGCCGATCTGGAGAAGGTGTTCGGCGAGGAGAGCAAGACCCCCAGTGCCGGCATGTTCCGCTTCCTGCCGCTGGAGAATGCCAACGCGGTACTGGTGATCACCCCGCAGGCGCGTTACCTCGACCAGATCCAGCAGTGGCTGGACCGCATCGATACCGCCGGTGGCAATGCGCGGCTGTTCTCCTACGAGCTGCGCTACGTCAAGGCCAAGGACCTGGCCGAGCGCTTGGCCGAAGCATTCGCCAACGAGAATGGCCGCAGCGGTCGCGGCAGCAGCTCGCTGGCGCCGGGCGCGTCGCCGATGGACCTCGGCAGCCGCGATGGCAACAGCAACAACAACAGCAATTTCTCCAACACCGGCAGCAGCAACGGCAGCAACCGCGGTGGGTTGGGCGATGGCACGATGAACCTGCCGCAGCGTCAGTCCGGCAACGCCAGTTTCAGCCTGGAAGTGCAGGGCGATACCGTCGGCGTTTCGGCGGTGGAGGAAACCAACACTTTGCTGGTGCGCTCCACCCCGCAGGCCTGGCGCTCGATCCGCGAAGTGATCGAAAAGCTCGACGTAATGCCGATGCAGGTCCACATCGAAGCGCAGGTGGCCGAGGTCGCGCTGACCGGCGATCTCAGCTATGGCGTGAACTGGTTCTTCGAGCAGGCGGTGGCCACCGGCAAGACCGAGAGCGGCATCGACCTGCCCAGCGCGCTTGGCCGCTCGATCTGGGGCAGCATCTCCGGCACGGTCGGCGATGGTGGCGTGGGCTGGACCTTCCTCGGCAAGAACGCCGCTGCGGTGGTCAGCGCGCTGGACAAGGTCAGCAACCTGCGCCTGCTGCAGACCCCGTCGTTGTTCGTGCGTAACAACGCCGAAGCCACCCTCAACGTCGGTACCCAGATTCCGATCAACTCGGTCTCGGTCAACACCGGCGTCGGCGGCGACAACACCTACAGCCAGGTCCAGTACCTGGATACCGGCGTGATCCTCAAGGTGCGGCCGCGCATCACCCGCGATGGCGTGGTGTTCCTGGACATCGTCCAGGAGGTCAGTTCGGCCGGGGCGATTCCGAGCGGCTGCGACCCGACCCGCACCACCTGCAACCCGCCGATCAATACCCGCAAGATTTCCACCGAAGCGGCGGTGCAGAGCGGTGACACCATCATGTTGGCCGGGCTGATCACCAACTCCGACGACGATGGCGCCAGCGGTGTTCCCGGGCTCAGCAGGATTCCGGTGATCGGTGCGCTGTTCGGCAGCAAGACCAAGCGCTCGGAACGCTCCGAAGTGATCGTGCTGCTCACCCCGACCATCGTGCGCAATGCGCAGGAGTCGCGGAACCTGACCGACGAATACAGCAGCCGGTTCCGTGCGATGGAGCCGTTCCCCGAGCCCAAGGCCAAGCGCTGAGCGATGCCAGGCCCGCGCTGTCACCGCGGGGGCCGATCTTGTTACGCTGGCCGCGCCCAGGGGAGCCCGCGATGAGACAGCGACACGGCCAAGACGACACGCAGAGGTCCGCATGAGCACGGTCATCCTGCTGCCGATCGGGGTCGACGATGCCGCGCTGGACCGCTGCCTGGCCGCGCTCGATGCCGGCACCACGCCGGGAACGGCGATCTGGCTGGCCGACGATGGCCAGGCCGGGCCGCGTGCCCAGGCCGTGATCGAGCACTGGCTCGCACAGACCCCACTGCAGGCCGAGTACACCCGCCGCGCCCGGGCGATCGGCGAAGTCGCGCATCTGGATGAAATGCTTGCAGCGTGTACCGGCGCCGACGTCGTGGTGCTTGCCCCGGATGCGATCCCCGCACCGGGCTGGTTGCAGCAGCTGGAGGCCTGCCTGGCCCGCGATGCCTCGATCGGCTCGGCCACCCCGTGGTGCAATGCTGGTGAGACGGCCGCCTGGCCGCGCCTGGGCGAGATCAATCCGCTGCCCGACGACCTTGATCTGGCCCCGCTGGCACAGGCCTGCGCGGTGATGCCGCCGTTGCATCCCGAACTGCCCTCGGCGGTGACCCATGCGGTGCTGTTGCGCGGCAATGCCCGGCGCAAGGCCGGCGGGCTGGACATGCACAGCTACGCGTCGTGGAATGCGGCGCTGATCGACCTCAGCCTGCGCATGGCCGGGCTCGGTTGGCGCAACGCGCTGTGCGAGACCGCCTTCGTCGCCCGCGTGGCTGAAGGCGTGACCGGCGAGGGTGACATGGAGGCGTTGGCGACGCGCTGGCCGGCCTGGCCCCCGCGCTTGGCGGGTTTCCTGATGGCCGATCCACTGCAGCAGGCGCGCCACGACCTGCAGCAGCATCACCGGCAGGCGATAATGCCCAGGGCGCAGGGCGATCTGTTCGCGCCGCCTGTCATTGCCGCCCCGGAGTCGCCCGTTTGAGCCCTGCCATCGCCGCCATCATCGTCAGCTACCAGAGCGCCAGCACGCTGGACGCCTGCCTGCTGCGCCTGCGCGAGGCGCGCGACATCGCCGAGATCCGGGTGGTCGACAACGACTCCACCGACGGCACCCTGGAGATCGTGCAGCGCCATGCCAGCGCCGATCCGCGGGTGCGCTTCATCGCCAACCCGGACAACCCCGGCTTCGCTGCGGCCAACAACCAGGGCGTGGCCGACAGCCAGGCGCCGTGGCTGGCCTTCATCAACCCGGACCTGATGGTTGGCCCCGAGACCCTGGCCCTGCTGCGCGAACGCGCGCTGCCGCTCGGCGACTGCCTGCTGGGGGTCGAGCAGGTGGATGAGGATGGCCGGCCAGACGATGCGGTGCGCCGCCGCGATCCGGACTTCGCCGCGATGCTGCGCAACCCGGGCCAGGGCGGCAAGCTGGCCATCCCGGCCGACCGCAGCCAGCCGCTGCAGAGCGTGCCGGCCCTGTCCGGTGCGCTGCTGCTGATGCCGCGCGCCCTGTTCGACCGGATCGGTGGCTGGGATGCCGGCTATCGCCTGCACGCCGAGGATCTGGACCTGTGCCGCCGTGCGCGCGAGGCCGGCGCAGTCATCGCGATCGCCAACGACCTGCAGGTCACCCACGTGCGCGGTGTCTCCAGCCGCTCGCGGCCGTTCTTCGTGGAATGGCACAAGCATCGCGGTCTGTGGCGTTACTTCCGGAAGTTCGAGGCCCCGCAACGTGCCTTTCCGGTGCGCTGCGCGGTGTGGGGGGCGATCTGGGCGCATGCCCTGGTGCAGGTGCCGCGCCTGCTGCGTCGCCGGTAAGTGCCTCGACGCCGATTCTCCCGCGGCGGCCAACAGACGCCGTGAACGCTCACTGCCTGCGCAGGTGCGCGACGTTGGTCGGTACACGACGTCAGGCGCATAATCGTCGGCATGATCATCCAGTCCCTGCTCGACACCGACCTGTACAAGTTCACCATGATGCAGGCGGTGCTGCATCAGTACCCCGGCGCGCAGGTGCAGTACCGGTTCAAGTGCCGGACCCCGGGCATCGACCTGGCGCAGTTCATCGACCAGATCAACGCTGAGATCGATCACCTGTGCAGCCTGCGCTTCAGTGCCGAAGAGCTGGACTACGTGCGCGGCCTGCGCTTCGTCAAACCGGACTTCGCCGATTTCCTCGGTCTGTTCCACCTGGACCGCAAGTACATCGCGCTGCGCCCCTCGACCACCGTGCCCGGTGAGGTCGATCTGGACATCACAGGGCCGTGGCTGCACACCATCCTGTTCGAAGTGCCGCTGCTGGCGATCATCAACGAAGTCTGGTTCCGCAACACCACCGACTCGGATTTCAGCGAGGGCGAGCGCCGCCTGCAGGCCAAGACCGCGCTGCTGCGCGATACCCCTGGCTTCGAGCTGTGCCGGATCGCCGACTACGGCAGCCGCCGCCGGTATTCGCGCGAGTGGCATGGGCG
This sequence comes from Stenotrophomonas sp. K-6, assembly GCF_056861555.1. Taxonomy (NCBI): domain Bacteria; kingdom Pseudomonadati; phylum Pseudomonadota; class Gammaproteobacteria; order Lysobacterales; family Lysobacteraceae; genus Stenotrophomonas; species Stenotrophomonas sp. K-6. The sequence goes on from NZ_JBSPUC010000005.1 coordinate 265,020, forward strand.
GATGCTGCCGATGCTGCGCGATGCGCTGGGTGCGCAGTTCGTGGGCACCAGCAACGTGCACTTCGCCCGGCTGTACGGCATGACCCCGCACGGCACGATGGCCCATGAGTACCTGCAGGCGTTCCAGGCGCTGGGGCCCCGGCTGCGCGATTCGCAGGTGGCCGCGCTTGAATCCTGGGCGCGCGAGTACCGCGGCGATCTGGGCATCGCGCTGTCGGATGTGGTTGGGTTGGAGGCCTTCCTGCGCGACTTCGACATGTACTTCTGCAAGCTGTTCGATGGTGTCCGCCACGATTCCGGTGATCCCTTCAGCTGGGGCGACCGCATGCTGGCGCACTTCGAAAGCCGCCGGGTGGATCCACGCAGCAAGGTGCTGGTCTTCAGTGACGGGCTGAACATCGAAAAGGTGATGCAGCTGTTCGATTACTTCCGCGGCCGCTGCCAGGTGGCCTTCGGGGTCGGCACGCACCTGACCAATGATCTGGGCCCGACCCCGCTCAACATCGTCATCAAGATGGTCCGCTGCAACGGCCAGCCGGTCGCCAAACTGAGTGATTCACCCGGCAAGAGCATGTGCGACGACCCGGGCTATCTGGCGTATCTGCGCCAGGTCTTCGAGCTGCCCGCCGAGGGCTGAGCAGTGCACCGGCGCGGCAATGGCTGCCGCCGGACACCCGTCAACCCCGATTCCGTTCAGCCCGGCCGGGACAGGTGACGCTGCGCGTCAGGAAGCGACGCGGCGCGCTCGCTATGCAGGAAAGCCAGATGTGCCACAATAATATGAGGCGCAGTTCACACTTTTGACCGACATCGATGCCGGTAATTGTCCCGTATAACGCCTCCGCATCGTGGTTCGTCTAGGCTTCCCGGATGAATTCATCAGCACCACTCGATTACTACCGCACCCATGCCTGCTCCCGGCAGTGGCGCGGCTTCCTGCTGGCGCTCTGCGAAGAGTTCGACAGTGCGTTGCCCGATGCCGAACTTGCGCGGTTGATGGCGCGGATTGGTGAGCGCTTCGGCCGTGCCCATGCGCTGCCGGCGGTAGCGACCCTGGAGGAACTGCAGGGTGCCGCCAACGCGGTCTGGTCCTCTGCCGAGTGGGGGCAGGTGGCGTTTGAGGAATTGCCAGAACAGGTTCACATTCACCATGCCGCCTCGCCGTTGTCGGCGTTACTCGGCGGCCGCGTCGGGTGGGATACTGGTTTTCTGGAAGGTGTGTACCGGCAATGGTTCCGTGCCGCCGGGATGGTATCGGTACTGGATGTCCGGTACCTGCAGAGCGACACCCCGGATGTAGCGACCTACACGCTGTCGCGTGTGTTCTGAATCTCTCTCCCCTTTTCGATGGTGCCATGAGCAAGCTTCTGAAACCTGCCGATACGGAGAGCCACGACGACGACGTGGCTGGCCTGTTCAACCGCCTCGGCGGACGCGATGACACGCGCGCCTACCAGGATTTTTCCCACAGCCAGACCCGGGTCAGTGCGCCGGCACGACCGCGCGCCGAGGTGCCGCCGATTCCGGCTGCCACCCTGACGCCGGTGGTCAGCGCCGCACCGGTGTTCGCGCCGGTCGAGACCACCGCGGTCGAAACACCGGTCGTGGCCACACCGTCCCAGAGCACACCGGCCCAGAGCACACCGCTTGAGCAGCTGTTCCAGCGTCTGGCCGGCGCCCGCAGTGCTTCGCCGGGGCACAGTCCGCTGAGCCGGCTGCGCGGGGCGTGAAACGTAGCCGGTGATCGTTCGCCGCGCCCTTCAGGGTGGGGCGGGAGTGCCGGCTGATGCAAGGGGATGCCGCTGCGTGCGGCCGTGTTGGGGAACATCATGAGCAAAACTTCCACCCCGAGAGGGGATGCCGTTCTGGCCCGCTTGGCGCTGCTTGCGCTGGTGGTCGGCGGCGCCATGCTGCTGGCCTTCGTGATCACCGTACCCATGGAGATCGGTCAGCAGTTCCTGTTCTCGGCCGTGGTGTTCCTGATCGCCCTGTGCCTGCGCGATCGCGAGAGCCGGTTGATCCCGCTGGTGTTGATGGGCCTGTCGCTGGTGATGTCCACGCGCTACATGTACTGGCGCCTGACCGACACCATGGGCATGAGCAGCTTCGTCGACCTCACCCTGGGCCTGGGCCTGGTGGCAGCGGAGGTGTACTCGTTCATCGTGCTGGTGCTCGGCTACTTCCAGGTGGCCTGGCCGTTGCATCGCAAACCGATGCCGTTGCCCGAAGACCAGTCGCTGTGGCCGACCGTGGATGTGCTCATCCCGACCTACAACGAGCCGCTGTCGGTGGTGCGCACCACCGTGCTGGCCGCCACCGTGCTGGACTGGCCGGCCGACAAGCTCAACATCTACCTGCTCGATGACGGCCGCCGCGAGGAATTCCGCGAATTCTGCGAAGAGGTCGGGGTGAAGTACATCACCCGCACCAACAACAACCACGCCAAGGCCGGCAACATCAATGCGGCCTTGAAGAAGACCAGCGGCGAGTACGTCGCGATCTTCGATTGCGACCACATGCCGACCCGCTCGTTCCTGCAGATGTCGATGGGCTGGTTCCTGTTCGACGAGAAGATGGCTGTGGTGCAGACGCCCCACTATTTCTTCTCGGCCGATCCGTTCGAGCGCAACCTGGGCAACTTCGGGCGCGTGCCCAATGAGGGTGAGCTGTTCTACGGCCTGCTGCAGGATGGCAACGACCAGTGGAACGCGACCTTCTTCTGCGGTTCCTGCGCCGTGATCAAGCGCGGCCCGCTGGAGGAAGTGGGGGGCGTGGCCATCGAAACCGTCACCGAGGATGCGCACACCGCGATCCGTCTGCACCGCGCCGGCTATCGCAGTGCCTACATCCCGGTGCCGCAGGCGGCCGGCCTGGCCACCGAGAGCCTGTCGGCGCACGTCGGCCAGCGCATCCGCTGGGCCCGTGGCATGGCGCAGATCCTGCGGGTGGACAACCCCATGTTCGCCAAGGGGCTGAGCCTGATGCAGCGCATCTGCTACACCAATGCGATGCTGCACTTCTTCTACGGCCTGCCGCGGATCATCTTCCTGACCGCACCGCTGGCCTTCCTGTTCTTCGGCGCCCACGTCATCCACGCCTCGGCGCTGATGATCCTGGCCTACGCGCTGCCCCACATCGTGATGGCCAACATGACCAACCTGCGCGTGCAGGGCAAGCATCGCCATCTGCTGTGGAACGAGGTCTACGAGACCACGCTGGCCTGGTACATCCTGCGCCCGACGCTGATGGCGGTGATCAATCCCAAGCTGGGCAAGTTCAACGTGACCGCCAAGGGCGGCCTGGTCCAGCGCAGCTACTTCGATGCGCAGATCGCCCGCCCGTATCTGCTGCTGCTGTTGCTGAACCTGCTGGGCGTGGTCGCCGGCATCGTGCGGATGGTGATGGCCGATACCAGTGGCGAGGTCAATACGATCTGGTTGAACCTGGGCTGGACCGTCTACAACATGATCATGCTGGGCGCGGTCATCGCCACCTCCAGCGAACAGCGCCAGATCCGCCGCTCGCACCGCGTGCCGCTGAACATGCGGGCCGTGCTGCACCTGCCCGATGGCCAGGCGCTGCCGTGCCGCACGCTGAACTTCTCCACCGGGGGCATGGCGCTGCGGCTGGACCAGTCCCAGCCGGTGCAGCCGGGCACGCAGGTCGAGGTCGAACTGGCTCACCGCCAGCGCAGCGAGCGTCTGCCGGCCGAAGTGCGGCACGATCGCGACGACCAGGGCATCAGCATCCAGTTCGGCGAGCTGACCCTGGAGCAGGAACGCTGGCTGGTCACCTCCACCTTCGCTCGTGCCGACATCTGGGTGAAGCTGTGGGGTCGGCATGACCGCGACACGTTCCTGCGTTCCACCACCGACGTCCTCAAGGCCAGCATGCGCGGCTTCCACCGCCTGGGCAGTTTCGTTCTTGCGGGAGGCCGCAAGGATGGCCCCACCCCGCCGCGCACCGGAGATTCCGCATGACCCGTCGTCACCGTTCCCTGTTCCGCCCGGTGCGCATGCCGCGTCCGTCCGCCGCAGCGGTGGCGTTCACCCTGACCCTGCTGTGTGGCGCGGTCTACGCGCAGGATCCGCCGGTACCGGCAACGGCCGCACCGGTCGCCGCACCCGCCGATGCCGCCCCGGCAGTGCCCGTGCCGCCCGCTGCGCCGGCCGCCGGTTCGCGGCAGAGCCGCTCCACGCTCAAGCAGCTGGGCATCGATTACGAGATCACCCTGCGTGGCATCCAGGGCACCGCGGGCGTGCCGTTTTCGGTCCGCAACGACCAGGTGGTCGATCGCGCCTCGCTGCATTTGAAGTACAGCTATTCGCCAGCGCTGCTGCCCGACCTGTCGCACCTGAAGGTCACCGTCAACGACGTGACCGTGGCAACCCTGCCGACCCCGGTCGAGCAGGCCGGGCGGATGATCGAGCGCGACATCGATATCGATCCGCGCATGATCATCGACTACAACCGCATCAACCTGCAGTTGATCGGCCACTACACGCGCGAATGCGAGGACCCGGACCACACCAGTCTGTGGGCCAACATCGACGCCGGCAGCTACCTGGAACTGGGCTGGGCGCCGCTGCAGCTGACCAATGATCTGTCGCTGCTGCCGGTGCCGTTCTTCGATGCACGCGATACCAACCGGCTGGAGCTGCCGTTCGTGTTCACCGGTCAGCCGGGGCAGGGGCTGCTGCAGTCGGCCGGCATTGTCTCCTCGTGGTTCGGTGCGCTGGCCGGCTATCGCGGTGCGCTGTTCCCGGCTTCGATCGACACCGTACCGCTGGAAGGCAACGCGGTGGTGGTGGCCACCCCGCGCAACCCGCCGGCCGGCTTGGTGCTGCCCGACATCAGCGGGCCGACCCTGGCCGTGATCGCCAACCCGAACGATGCCAACGGCAAGCTGCTGCTGGTGCTCGGTCGCGATGATGGTGAACTGCGCATCGCTGCCACCGCGCTCACCCTGGGCACCCCGCTGTCCGGTCCGACCGCCAGCATCGGGGATTTCAAGGAAATCGCGCCGCGCAAGCCGTACGACGCGCCGAACTGGATCCCCAGCGATCGCCCGGTACGCGTGTCCGAGCTGGTCCAGCAGACCAGCGAATTGAACGTGGTCGGCTACCACCCGGACCTGATCCGCATCGGCCTGCAGTTGCCGCCGGATCTGTTCGTGTGGCGTCGTGACGGCATCCCGCTGGACCTGCGTTACCGCTACACGCTGCCGGAAGGGGCGAACAAGTCGGCGCTGAACATCAGCATCAACGATGCCTTCGTCACCACGCTGCCCTTGAACGGCCGCCCGGCACCGCGCTCGGTGTCGGATATGCTGTGGAACAAGATCAAGGCGCCGGGCGTGATGCCGATCCAGCAGAAAGTGATGCTGCCGACCGGCCCGTTCTCGTCCAACAGCCAGCTGCGCTTCCACTTCTTCTTCGATCGCCCGCAGGCGGCCGAGTGCAAGAACACGTTCCCGGACGTCTCCGCGGCCATCGATGGCGACACCAGCATCGACCTGAGCGGCTTCGACCATTACATGGCGATGCCCAACCTGGCGGCCTTCGGCAACGCCGGCTATCCGTTCACGCGCCTGGCCGATCTGTCCGAGACCGTGCTGGTGCTGCCCGACAACCCCACCGCCGATGACGTCGGCAATGTGTTGACGCTGCTCGGCCGCATGGGGGCCTCGACCGGCTACCCGGCACTGCGCAACCGCATCATCGCGGCGGGCCAAGTGGGCGAACATGCCGACCAGGATCTGGTCGTGCTGGGCTCGCGCCGCAGCCAGCCGCTGTTCGGCGAATGGGCCGCGCACCTGCCGATTGGCGAGGCGGGGCAGTCGCGCCGCTTCCAGCTCTCGGATTGGGTGTTCGAGCGCATGCCCTCGTTCCTGTCTCCGGATGCACGCCGTACCGACCTGCCGACCACGGCCGAAGTGTCGGTGCGCCCGGATGCCGGCGATGTGGTGCTGATGGGCTTTGAGTCCCCCTTGCGCAAGGGCCGCAGCGTGATCGCGGTGATGGCCGATGATCCGGCCCAGGTCAATCGCCTGTTCGAAGCGTGGTTCGATCCGGACCGTCTGCGCGATTTCCAGGGCAGCGTGGTGCTGCTGCAGAAAGACAAGGTACGCAGCCTGGCCGGCAACCAGAGTTACTACGTCGGCCACCTGCCGCCGCTGACCTGGCTGCGCTGGTACTTCTCGCAGAGCCCGCTGTTGCTGGCTGGCTTCGTGGGCCTGGCCTGCCTGTTGCTGGCGCTGATCGCGCGCTGGCTGCTCAAGCGCAATGCCAACGCACGCGTCAAGGTGTCCGGCTGAACATGCGCGACCTGTCCGTCCCAGCGGTGGCGCCCACCCGCCGCCGCTTCCTGCAGGTGCTCGCGGCGGCAGGTGCGGCCGCCGTGCTGCCGCTGGATGCGCTGGCGCAGGCCTGCGGTACGCCGTGGCGCGAGTGGCGTGCGTTCGTCGATCGGCATGTCGAGCCGGATGGGCGCGTGGTCGATCACCTCAATACGGACCTGCGCAGCACCTCCGAATCGCAGTCCTACGGGTTGTTCTTCGCGCTGGTCGACAACGATCCGGTACTGTTCGACCGCATTCTTGCCTGGACCCGCCGCCACCTCTGCCGCGGCCGCGCCGATCTCAATCTGCCGGCCTGGTTGTGGGGCAAGGCGGCCGATGGACAGTTCCGCGTGCTCGACCCCAACACCGCCTCCGATGGTGAGTTGTGGATCGCCTATGCGCTGCTGGAAGCCGGCCGCCTGTGGAAGCGTCCGGGCCTGGTCGAGGCCGGGCGGCAGACGCTCGCGCTGATGCGCACGGCCGAAATCGTCGAGCTGCCCGGCTTCGGGCCGATGCTGCTGCCGGGCAACCGCGGCTTCGTCCAGGCCGACCGCTGGACGCTCAATCCCAGTTACCTGCCGCTGTTCGTGCTGCGCCGCTTCGCCGCCGTCGATGCGCGCGGTCCGTGGGCGCGACTGGCAGAGCGCAGCGTGGCGATGATGCGCGCCAGCGCGCCGGTCGGGTTCGCGCCGGACTGGATCGCCTGGAACGGCAAGGCCTTCGTGGTCGACCCGGCCAAGGGCGGCACGGGCAGCTACGATGCGATCCGCTGCTACCTCTGGGCGGGCATGACCGATCCGGCCGACCCGCTGCGCCGCACGCTGCTCGATGGCCTGTCCGGCCCGGTGTCGATGCTGCGCGCGCAGACCGGCTTCGCCGAGAAGATCGACACGCGCCTGGGCGTGGGCAGCGGGGCGCCGTCGCCCGGCTTTGCTGCCGCCTTGCTGCCGTATCTCAGCGCGCTTGGCCAACCTGCATTGGCCAAGGCACAGTTGGCGCGGATTCCCGCCGCCGGCACCCTCAATTATTACGATCGTGCCCTGGTGCTGTTCGGCAAGGGCTGGATGGATCGCCGCTACCGTTTTTCTGCCGATGGGCGACTGCTGCCCGCGTGGAGTTCGCCATGTTCCGCAAGACCCTGACACCTCTTTGCCTGGTTGGCCTGTGTGTGTTGACCGTGCCGGCCTTCGCGCAGAACGCGTCCTCGACGCAGCAACTGGTCAGCCAGGGCAACTACTGGCAGGACCAGGGCCGTGAGGATCTGGCCGCCGATGCATGGCGCAAGCTGCTGGCGACCGACCCCAACCAGGCCGACGCCTTGCTGGGCCTGGGCCTGATCGACCTCAACCAGGGCCGCCGCGCCGAGGCGCAGAAGCGGCTGCAGCAGCTGCAGGCACGCCACCCATCCTCGGCGCAGACCACGCGCCTGCGCATGGCGCTCGGCGGTGGCGGCGGTGGCAACCAGCTGCAGACCGCACGGCGCGCGGCGGCGGCCGGTCGCTATGTCGAAGCGGTACGTGCCTATGACGAGGCCTTCGGTGCGGGCGGTCCGCCCAATGATCTGGCGCTGGAGTACTACCAGGTACTGGCCGGTACGCCGGAAGGCTGGACGCGCGCGCGCGATGGCCTGCGCCGTATCGCCACCGGCAACAACAACCCGGCCAAGCTCGCGCTGGCCCAGGTGCTGACCTACCGCGAGCCGACCCGCCGCGAGGGCATCGCCCAGCTGCGGACACTCAGCCAGGCCACCGACACCGCCGGCCCCGCGCGTGCAGCCTGGCGCCAGGCGTTGCTGTGGCTCAACGCCACCACCGCCGATGCCGGGCTGTACCAGGCCTTCCTGGACGTGGTGCCGAATGATCGTGAAGTGGCGGCCAAGCAGGCGCAGCTGCGCGAGCAGGCCGTGGCCAACCGTCCCGTGCCGCAGGACCCGAACCAGCGCCTGCTCGGCGAAGGCTTCCGCGCGCTGGACAGCAACAATCTGGCCCAGGCCGAAGCACGCTTTGCGCAGGTACTGCGCGCGCGGCCACGCGATGCCGAGGCACTCGGTGGGCTGGGTTCGGTACGTCTGCGTCAGGAACGTTTCGGCGAAGCCAATGAACTGCTGCGTCCGGCCGCTGCGATCAACGGCAAGTGGCGCAGCGCGGCCGATGCCGCGCGCTACTGGCTGACCCTGCAGGACGTGCGTCGCCAGCCCAGCAGCGATGCCATCGCCCGTGTGCAGCAGGTGATCGCGCTGCAGCCGAAGGAGCCTGCGGGTTACGTTGCGCTTGCCGATCTGCAGAGCGGGAGCGATCCGGCTGCGGCCGAACGCAGCTACCGCAAGGCACTGGAGCTGGATGCCGGCAATGCCGGTGCGTTGCAGGGCCTGGTCGGCCTGCTTGGCCGTCTTGGCCGCGCCGATGAAGCGGCCGCACTGTTCGACCGGCTGACCCCGGCCCAGCAGGAAAGCGCCGGCGGCCAGTCCGTGCTGCGTGCCAACCTGGCCCGCGCCCGTGCGCAGCAGGCCTTGGCCGAAGGCAGCATCGAGATGGCGCAGATCGAACTCGAAGACGCCTTGTTGGTGCAGCCGCGCGATCCGTGGCTGCGGCTGGAGCTGGCGCGCCTGTACACGCGCGCGGGTCGTCCGGACCAGGCCAACGGGGTGATCGAAGGCCTGCGCGCGCTGGACGACAGCTCGGCGACCTCGCTGTATGCGCAGGCCCTGTTCGCCCAGGAAAACAGTGACTGGCCGCGTGCCTACGCGTTGCTCGAACGCATTCCCACCGCGTCGCGTGATTCGGAAATGACCGCGTTGCACGACACCGCGTGGGTGCAGGTGCAGGCTGCCCAGGCGCGTTCGCTCATGCAGCGCCAGCGCAGCGGCGAGGCGCAGCTGTTGCTGGCCCGCGCCGAAGCTGCACTCGGCGACCGGGTCAAGAATCCATCCATCGTGGCCGCGTTGGCCGGTGCCTACGCCGACATCGGCAGCCAGCAACGCGCCCTCGTGCTCGCCCAGCGTCTGATCGAAGGCGGTTCGCCCAGCGTCGACAACCGCCTGGAATATGCCTCGGTGCTGCTGCGCGCCGGGCGCGATGGCGAAGTCGCCGCGATCCTGCGCCAGCTCGCCGATGTGCCACTCTCGGCCAGCCAGCAGACCCGCTTGAACGATCTGCGCAGCGGTTACGTGCTGCGCCAGGTCGATGCGCTGCGTGAGCTGGGCAATCTGGAAGGTGCTTATGCGGTGCTCGCCCCGGCCTTGGCCGAGCGCCCGCAGGACCCGCGCAACATCGCTGCGCTGGCACGGCTGTATGCCGCCGCGGGCGACAACGGCCAGGCCTTGGCGCTGTATCAGCAGCAGCTGCAGTTGGCGCCGGGCGATCTGGATGCGATGGTCGCCGCGGCTGGCAGTGCCGCGGCGATGCGCGATATGGACCTGGCCGAACAGTATCTGGAGCGCGCGCTGAAGCAGGCGCCGGAATCGCCGGATGTGTTGGCGGCGGCAGGGCGCGTGTATCGCGCGGCCGGCAAGAACCGCCGCGCCGAAAGCTACTTCCGCGCATCGCTGGCCGCCGCCGCGAAGGGCAGTGGCCAGCTCGACAATGGCTATCCGCAGGCCAGCACCGCGATGCTGGCAGGCGGTGGCAGTTTCAACCCGTTCGCCGGGCTCAACCGTGGCGGTGTCACCCGTACCGCGGCGCTGCGCGACGGTGGCCTGCCGTTGCCGGCCGCCACCGCACGCCTGGCTGCCGAACCGCTGCCGATGGACGCCGGGCCGGCGATGGGCATGAGCCTGGGCCCGGCCAGCGTGACCCCGGTGATCGATGCCGATGGCCTGCCGGAGCCGGTCATGGCCACCGCCGCGGCCAGTGGCGGCGTCGCCCTGCCGTTGCCGGTGCCCGGCTCGCGCCAGGTGCCCAGCCAGGCAAGCGCGCCGCGCGCCTCGCGCAACACCGCGCTTGGCCCGCTGCCGCCGGCCACCACGGGCAACGGTGTGCTCGATGAGCTGCGTGCGCTCAAGGCCGAGAACAGCAGCAGCCTGGCGGTCGGCGCGGCGTACCGCACCCGCGCGGGTGAAGCCGGCATGGGCCAGCTCGATGATCTGCAGGTGCCGCTGGAAGGGCAGTTCGCGGTCGGCGATGGCAAGCTCAAGGTCACGGTCACCCCGACCGTGCTCGATGCCGGTCGCCCGGATCCCGAATACACCAGTGCCAGCCGCTTCGGCGGTGGCCCGCAGGCCGCCTTGGCCGGGGCATTGGCCGCCGACCGCACACCGGTCGATGACCTGGTCGGCTCGTCGCTGTACCAGACGCTGCTGACGCGTGGCGAGAGCAATGCCACCCGCAATCTGATCTACGACCGCGCCCTGGACAACGGCCGTTACCAGGAGCTGTTCAACCAGACCGATGGTTCGCTTACCCAGGCCGAACGTGCGGCGGCTGCGCGCGCGCTGCTGTTCGCCGATCCGCTGCCCAGCTACATCCTCAGCCGCGATCTGGCCAACACGCCGATCAGCGACATTGCCACCCAGGTGCTGGGCAACGCCGGCCTCGTGCGCGGCCTGACGGCGGCCGAGCAGGCCCAGCTCAAGACCCTGTCCCAGGGCGGGGGTGGATCACAGACCCCGCAAGCCTTCCAGGACACCCTGTACGCGATGGTGGCCAACGCTGCCGGTGCGCGCCGCATGAGTTCGCAGGATGCCAGCGGTGCCGGCGTCTCGGTGGGTTACGAACGTGGTGGCTTCCGCGCCGATGTCGGCAGCACGCCGATCGGCTTCGATGACACCCAGATCGTCGGTGGCATCGGCTACCGCGGTCAGATCGGCGATGCGCTGACCTGGTCCGGCGAAGCATCGCGCCGCGCCGTGACCGACAGCCTGCTGTCGTTCGCCGGTGTGGAAGACGGGCGCAACGGGCTGCGCTGGGGCGGGGTGACCGCCAGCGGCGCCAAGCTCGCCGCGACCGTCGACAACGGTCAGTTGGGCGGCTACGCCAGTGCGTCGTGGCACCGCCTGGAAGGCGAGAACGTGGCCGACAACGATCGCCAGGAAGTCGGCGTGGGCGTGTACGTACACGCGCTGGAAACCACCAACCAGTCGCTGACCGCCGGCCTGAACCTGACCGCGATGCAATACGACCGCAACCTCAGCGGCTTCACCTACGGCCATGGTGGCTACTTCAGCCCGCAGCGCTACGTGGATGTCGGCTTCCCGGTGCACTGGAACGGTCGTACTTCCAGCGGCCGCGTGGCCTGGCAGCTGGATACCAGCGTCGGTGTGCAGCACTTCAAGGAAGAGGCCGCGCCGTACTTCCCGACCGATCCGGCCATGCAGCAGGCTGCCTACGAGGCCGCCTCGATGGCCGCGCTGCTGGGGCTGACCACGGAGTATGTCGATCCGGTCTACACCGGCCAGACCAAGACCGGCGTGTCCTACAACCTCAGCGCCGCCGCCGAATGGCAGCTGTCTTCGCAGCTGTTCCTGGGCGGGCGGATGGAGTTCAACAACGCGCGTGACTACCGGCAGTTCGGCACCAGCCTGTACCTGCGTTTCCTGCTCGACCGCCTCGGTGCCGGGCTGGGCAAGCAGCCGCAGCCGCTGCGCTCGCCGTACGCCTCGGGTGAATGATCGCCGTCATGCGCTGATGACCGGCCCGCTGCCAGGCTTTACCTGGCCGCGGGCGTCCCGCAGGCTTGGCGGGTTCCTGCTGCGAAGAGGCTGATGTGCCGTGACTGATTCCCGAGCGTTCCACCCGATGCGCCGCCGCCTGCTGCAGGCGCTGGCCGTGACCCCGCTGCTGGCCTGTTCGGCCAATGGTCCGGCACGTGGCCCCGGCCCGTGGACGGCGTGGCAGGTGATGCGCGCCTCCAGCGTGACCCCGGACGGGCGCATGGTCGACCACAACAACGCCGACCAGCGCTCGACCTCCGAAGGCCAGTCCTACGCGCTGTTCTTTGCGCTGGTGGACAACGATCAGCCGCTGTTCGATCGCCTCCTGCGCTGGACCGAGGACAACCTCGCCGGCGGCAGCATGGCCCAGCGCCTGCCGGCCTGGCTGTGGGGGCGCGATGCTGCCGGCGCCTGGAAGGTGCTGGACGACAACCCGGCCAGCGACTCGGATGTGTGGCTCGCCTACACCCTGCACGAAGCGGCCCGGTTGTGGAAACGGCCCGCGCTGCGGCAGACCGCCGAGGCGATGCTGGCCGCGATCCTGGCGCAGGAAGTGGTGAATGTGCCGGGCCTGGGCACGATGCTGATGCCGGGGCCGAACGGCTTTGCGACCGAAGACACCTGGCGTTTCAATCCCAGCTACGTCCCGTTGCCGCTGCTGCGCCGGTTCGCTGCACTGGACCCGACCGGGCCGTGGACCACCGTGATCGGCAACAGTGTGCGACTGCTGCGCGACACGGCGCCGCACGGCTTCGCGCCGGACTGGACGGCGTGGCGCAACGGCGGTTTCATCGCCGACCCGGACAAGGGGCCGGTCGGCAGCTACGACGCCATCCGCTGCTATCTGTGGGCCGGCATGACCGCGGTGAACGATCCCAGCTTCCGCCCGGTGCTGGAGGCGCTGCACGGACCGCTGAGCGCGCTGCGCGAAGGGCAGCCGATCCCGGAGAAGGTCAACACGCTGACCGGGACGCGCGAAGGCACGGGCAATTACGGTTTCGAGGCGGCGTTGGTGCCGTACCTGCAGGCGCAGGGCGAAGCGGACCGGGCAAAGGCGATGGCGGCTGCCCTGCCCACACCGGAGCAGCAGCGTGCCGCACCGCCGCGCTACTACGAGCAGGTGCTCAGCCTGTTTGCGCTGGGCTGGTACGAGGGTCGCTACCGCTTCGCCGCCGACGGCCAATTGCGGCCGGCCTGGGCCTGATCCGCCGCCTGGCGACCGCGCGTCGGTAGGCGCACCCTCATTCCAGTGCGTAACGCAGCACGAACAGCCCGGCCACCAGCCACACCGCCGGGTGCACCTCGCGCCAGCGCCCGGTGCCGGCCTTGAGCACCGCGTAGGCGATGAAGCCGAAGGCCAGGCCATTGGCAATGGAATAGGTGAACGGCATCGCCAACGCACACAGCGCGGCCGGCACCGATTCGGTCAGATCGCCCCAGTCCACATCGACCAGCTCACGCAGCATCAGCCCGGCCACGAAGAGCAGGGCAGGGGCGGTGGCGTAGCCGGGCACCATCGCCGCCAGCGGCGAGAACAACAGGGCGGCCAGGAACAGCGCGGCCACGACCAACGCGGTCAGGCCGGTGCGGCCACCGGCCTGCACGCCCGACGCGCTTTCAGCGAAGGCGGTGGTGCTGCTGGTGCCGAGCAGCGAGCCGGCCACGATTGCCGTGCTGTCGGCCAGCAACGCGCGCCCGAAGCGCTTCTGCGCGCCGGGCAGTTTCAGCAGTCCCGCACGCCCGACCACGCCATACAACGTGCCGGTGGCATCGAACACCTCCACCAGCACGAACACCAGCACCACCTGCAGCAACACCGCGATCGGCGCGCCGCCGTCGTGGTGCAGCAGGCCGGGCAGGTCCAACTGCAGGAAGGTCGGCGCCAGACTCGGGGGCAGCGAGATCAGGCCGTGGAACTGCACATCACCAAGCAGCCAGGCGGCACCGGTCACGGCCAGGATCCCGATCAGGATCGCGCCGCGCACCTTGCGGGCTTCCAGAATGGCGATCAACAGGAAGCCGGCCAGCGCCAACAGCGGCGGCGCCGTGTTGAGCGGCCCCAGTGCGACCAAGGTGTCGGTATTGGCGATGATCACGCCGGATTTCTGCAGCGCGATGATCGCCAGGAACAGGCCGATGCCGGCCACGATCGCCGCACGCAGCGAGGGCGGGATGCCCGCCACCAGCCACGCGCGCACGCCGGTCAGCGACAGCACCAGGAACACCAGCCCGGAAATGAAGACGGCGGCCAGCGCCTGCTGCCAGGGCAGGCCGGCGGCACCGACCACGGTGAAGGCGAAGAACGCATTCAAGCCCATGCCCGGGGCCATGCCGACCGGGAAGTTGGCCGCGAACGCCATCACCAGCGAGCCCAGTGCGGCGGCCAGGCAGGTGGCGACGAACACGGCACCCGGGTCCATGCCGGTGGTACCCAGAATGTCCGGGTTGACGAAGACGATGTAGGACATCGTCAGGAAGGTGGTCAGGCCGGCCAGCACTTCGGTGCGCACGGAGGTGCCGTGCTGCTGCAGCTGGAAAAGGCGCTCGGGGAGGGACATGGGGGAATCTCGTGGCGAAAGGTGTCACGACCAACGGTCGTGACCTAGCGGAATGCAAAACGGCCGCGCAGTGCGCGGCCGTTTTTCCTTTCTTATTTCAGCGCCTTGAAGCGCAGGCGCTTCGGCGCGGCGTCGTCGCCCATGCGGCGGCGCTTGTCTTCTTCGTACTCGCGGTAGTTGCCCTGGAAGAACTCCACGTGCGAGTTGCCTTCGAACGCCAGGATGTGGGTCGCGATGCGATCCAGGAACCAGCGGTCATGCGAAATCACGAAGGTGTTGCCCGGGAACTCCAGCAGCGCATCTTCCAGCGCACGCAGGGTTTCGATGTCCAGATCGTTGGACGGTTCATCGAGCAGCAGCACGTTGCCACCCTGCAGCAGGGTCTTGGCCATGTGCAGGCGGCCACGCTCACCACCGGACAGCGAACCGACCAGCTTCTGCTGATCCTGGCCCTTGAAGTTGAAGCGGCCGATGTAGGCGCGCGACTGGATCTCGATGCCGTTGATGTTGAGGATGTCCAGGCCGCCGGCGATTTCCTGGAAGACGTTGTGGTTGCCTTCCAGCGCGTCGCGGCTCTGATCCACATAGGACAGCTTGACGGTCGGGCCGACGGTGATCTCGCCCGAATCCGGCTTTTCCTGGCCGGTGATCATCTTGAACAGGGTCGACTTACCGGCACCGTTGGGGCCGATGATGCCGACGATCGCGCCGCCCGGCACCAGGAAGCTGAGCTCGTCGAACAGCAGACGATCGCCGAACTTCTTGGAGACGTTCTTGAACTCCATCACCGAGGCGCCCAGGCGCTCGCCCGGCGGGATGAAGATTTCATTGGTTTCGTTGCGCTTCTGGTAATCCACCGACTGCAGCTCTTCCAGGCGGGCCAGACGGGCCTTGCCCTTGGTGCGGCCACCCTTGGCGTTCTGGCGCGACCACTCCAGTTCCTTCTGGATCGCCTTCTGGCGGGACTTTTCCTGGTTGTCTTCCTGCTTCAGGCGCTCGTCCTTCTGCATCAGCCAGTCGGTGTAGTTGCCCTTCCACGGAATGCCGCGGCCGCGATCCAGTTCCAGGATCCACTCGGCGGCGTTGTCCAGGAAGTAGCGATCATGGGTGACCGCCACGACGGTGCCGGTGTAGCGCGCCAGGAACTGTTCCAGCCATTCCACGGACTCGGCGTCCAGATGGTTGGTCGGTTCGTCGAGCAGCAGCATGTCCGGCTTCTGCAGCAGCAGGCGGCACAGCGCCACGCGGCGCTTTTCACCACCGGACAGCTTGCCGATCACCGCATCCCACGGCGGCAGGCGCAGCGCATCGGCGGCCACGTCCAGCTGATTTTCCAGGGTATGTGCATCGCCGGCGGCCAGGATCGCCTCCAGGCGCTCCTGTTCCTTGGCCAGCTTGTCGAAGTCGGCGCCTTCCTCGGCATAGGCCAGGTAGACGGCGTCCAACTGCGCCTGCGCCTGCAGCACTTCGCCGACGCCTTCCTCGACCGCTTCACGCACGGTCTTGGTCGGGTCCAGCTCCGGTTCCTGGGCCAGGTAGCCGACCTTGATGCCGGCCTGCGGGCGGGCTTCGCCCTCGAAATCGGTATCCACGCCGGCCATGATCTTGAGCACCGTGGACTTGCCGGCGCCGTTCAGGCCCAGCAGGCCGATCTTGGCACCGGGGAAGAACGACAGCGAGATGTCCTTGATGATCTGCCGCTTGGGCGGGACCACCTTGCTGACGCGGTTCATGGTGTAGATGTATTGCGAGGACATGAGCTCTCCGAAGGCGCAACCCTGCGCCCGTTCCGGACGGAACAGGAACAGAAGAAGAAAAGGATGGGGCAATTATAGCCGGAAGCGATCAGGGCCGCCGGGAGACCCCGGGTCTGGGCCTTGCCGCCGCCTGAATGCGGGGTCAAAGCCCTTGAATTGGAAACCGTTTCCAGCCGGAGACCGTTCAGACGCGGTGCGCATCATGGAGACATCAACCCACCAAGCGAGGCCAGTCATGCGCATGAATCGATTTGTGGTCGGGGCCGTTGCCTCGCTGCTGGCCTTGGGCACCGTGGCTCCGGCCTTCGCCGATGACCATCGTGGCCGCGGTCACGACCGCCGCGAGTGGCGTGATGACCGCCGCGACAACCGCCACGATCGCCATGACCGTCACGATCGTCATGACCGTCGCGAGGTTCGCCACGACCGCCGTTACGATCATCGCTACGACAACCGTGGTTACTACCGTCCGGGCCCGCCGCCGCCGCGTGTGGTCTATCGTCCGGCGCCGGGGTATGGCTCCTACGGCTGGGCGCGTGGTCACCGCTACCGTGAGTACTATGGCGGCCCGGTCTACGTGGTCAATGACTACAGCCGCTACTCGGTGCGCCGCCCGCCGCGGGACCACCAGTGGATCCGCGATGATCGCGGCAACCTGCTGCTGGTGGCAATCGCCACCGGGATCATTGCGGACTACGTAATCAACCGGTAAGGGCCCGGAACAATG
The DNA here is from genome assembly GCF_056861555.1 of Stenotrophomonas sp. K-6. NCBI lineage: Bacteria > Pseudomonadati > Pseudomonadota > Gammaproteobacteria > Lysobacterales > Lysobacteraceae > Stenotrophomonas > Stenotrophomonas sp. K-6. The sequence goes on from NZ_JBSPUC010000005.1 coordinate 282,049, forward strand.
CGGTAGAGCCACGCCCTGCGTGGCTGACGCGGCCCAAACGAAGAAGCGCGCCCCAGGGCGCGCTTCTTCGTTGGATCCGGTAGAGCCACCCCATGGGTGGCTGCACCATTTTCCGAAGAGGGCGTTTAGAACGCCACCGACCAGTCCAGCTGCGCCCCCACATCACGCTGGCCATCACCGTCACGGCCCTGTACCTGCAGCGACACGCGGCTGTTGGCGCTCGGGCTCACCGCCACCCCCAGCTGCGCCAGCACACTGCTGCGTGCCAACGGCGCACCGGCGATGGTGAAGTCCTGCGATCCACCGACGAAGCGGGCGGTGGTGGTCGGCAGGCGGTCACCGTCGGCGTACTGCCAGCCCACGCGTGCGCTGAGTACCGCGCGGTCCTGCAGGCCACCGCTGATGTCCCAGTCCGCCTTCAACGCGGCAAGCCCGGTGCGGTAGTCGCTGTCGCCCGAGGCCAGGCGCAGTGCACTGTCGCCACCGCGTTCCTGGCTGCCATCGCTCTTCAGCCGCACCTGGGCCAGCTCGATTTCCGGGGTCAGCTGCAGGCGCGGACCACCGAAGCTCCAGCCGGCACGCACGAACGCGGTGGTGCCGGTGGCATCTTCGCGGGCCAGCAGCTGCTCGCTGAAGGCCGTGCCGATCTGCGCGGTGCGGGTGGTGTCGGTGCGGTAGTCGGCGCGGGTGACGCCGCCGCGCAGGCTCAGGCCCTGCCAGCGGTAGTGGGCGTACACGCCGTACTCGGTGGCGTCGGTCTCGGCCACGGCCGCACGCTCGCGCAGGCGGTTGTCCAACTGCTGCTGACCAGCGGCCACACCCAGTTCCAGCGCTTCGCCCACCTGCCAGCCGGCACCGGCCATCAGCCCTTGCTGCTGGACGCGCGATGCCGCGTTTTCGGCCGACGCGTCGGTGCGCAGCTGGCCACCGCTACCGGCCAGCCACACGCTGACGCCCGGGGCGATGTCGCCGCTCATCGCGCGGCCATCCAGGTGGCGGTCGATGCCATCGTGCAGGAAGCGGTTCTGCAGCAGCGCGCCACGGGTGGCCGCATGCACTTCACCGGACAGGCTGTCGAAGGCCGGCACCACCTGCGGTACTTCCAGGCGCACCACTGCGTCGTACACGGCATTGCCATCGCCCAGCGCTTCCACCGCGCCGGCCACCTGCTTCTGGTTGGTGTTGAGCACCACCTCCGGGAACGCGAGCTCCACCTCTGGCAGGGCGATGTCGTTGCGCGCCATGGTCAGGTACACATGATTGGCGTCGTAGCTCAGCGCCGGGTCGAGGAAGGCGAGATTGCTGGTCACCCCCGCGAACGTGCCCACCACGCCGGCATCGGCGGTCATCAGGGTGTAGCGGGTGGACGGTGCCCAGTCGCCTGCGGCCGCGACGGCGACCGTGCCGGCGTTACCCAGCGTGGCCTTGCCGCCTACACCGACGTAGTCACTGCTGCCATTGGCGGCCACATCCACCTGGAAGGTGGCGCTCGCATCGAACAGCAGGTCGCCGCTGATCGACAACCGGCCGATGCTGCCGGCCACGCGGCTGCCCGGCGACAGCACGCTGCCGCCCAGCAGCTGCACGCTGCCCAGGCTGCCGTTGCCGGCCAGCAGGGCGTTGTTGGTCATCTGCAGCTGGCCACCCAGTGCACCTTCAACCGCCAGCATGCCGCCATCAACCACCGTGTTGCCGATGAAGGCGCTGCTGTCGCCGGTCAAGGTCAGGAAGTGACGACCCTGGCGCAGGGTGCCGCCGCCGCTGAACTGGCCGGCGTACTGCAGCACGCGGGTGGTATCGATGGCGAACGTACCGGCGCTACCGATCTCGACGTTGCCGCCGTTCAAGGCATTGCCGGTGACGCGCAGGGTGCCCGCTTCGACGCGGGTCAGCCCGACCGTACCGCCGCCTAGGGTCAAGGTGCCCGCATCGCGCTTTATCAGCTGGGTGGTGGCGTCGCCGCTCACGCCGCCGGACAGGGTGGCGCTCTCACCGCTGGCGACCATCACCGTGACGTCGCCCAGCATCTGCACCGCGTTGGTAAGGTTTATGCCATCGAACAGGCCCAGCGAGGTGCCATCGGCCATGCCCAGCCAGCCACGACCCAGCGACTGGCTGCCGGCCGCCCAGACCGTGCCGTTGTCGACCTGCAGGCCACCGGTCCACGCGCTGTTGTCGACGTTGGCCAGATTCAACGTGCCGCCGCCGTCCTTGCGCAGCCGGCCGCTGCCGCTGATCGTGCCCCGCACCAGCACCGCCTGGCGGGCATCCAGGACAGAATCTGCACCGATCTGCACTGCGCTGTCCACGCGCAGCGCGGTGCTGGCGCGAAGCGTCCCGCCGTTGAGTTCCACCCACCCGGTGCCGTTGCTGCCGGTGGTGATGGTGGCCGGCGTGGCGCTGGTCATGTCCAGCGTGGCGTCCGTACCCACCAGCAGATAGCCGGCACCGAAGTTGCCCTCACCCAGCGAGATGTTGCCGCGCACCGTTGCAGTGGCAACATCGCGCAGGTCGAAACGGCCGTAACCGTTCATGCCCAGAACCAGTGACCCACTTTCCCAAGTCGACCCCGCATCGGTGATCAAGGCCGTTCCGACACCCGACGAGGTCTGGCCGAAGGTCACCCCACCGAACTGGCCCGCGCCTCCGTCCCGGATCTCGATGGCGCCTACACCGGCGTTGCCGACCATTATCGCGCCGCTGCTGGTGTTGAAGGTGGAGCCGCTGCCGGTCACGATCAGGTCGCCGCGCGAACGATTGCTGGCCGACAGGGCCTGGTTGCCCAGGATCGTTAGACCGTGCGTTTCCACCGTGGCGCCGTCAGAGACGGTGACCGTGCCCTTGCCCAGTTGACCGATGTAGAGCAGACCGGCGTTCTCCCAGTGGCTGCCGGTGCCGCTCACCGTGACCTGGCCCACGCTGCCGAACAGGTTGCCGACCAGGGTGCCGCGTGCGTTGAGCAGGCCGCCCGCCGTGACTTCCACGGTGCCAGTGCCGGCCTGGCCGGCGTACAGGGTGTCGCCGGTGTTCCACGTGCTGCCAGCCCCTACGATCCGTACCAAGCCGGTGCTGCCGCCCATCGAGGCGATGTAGCTTTCGCGGTCGATGGTCATGCTGCCGCCATTGAGGATCGACAGCTCGCCCGTGCCGTAGTGGCCCACGCCGATGCTGTAGCGGGCGTTCCACTGCGAGCCCACGCCATTGATCGTCGCCACGCCCAGCGAGCCCACCTCGGTGCCCATGTACAGGGTGTTGGTGTCCAGTCTGCCGCCCGCGAAGATATCCAGCCGCCCGGCGCCGGTGTTGCCGATGTGCACTTCGTCGGCATCGGGCACAAGGGTGCCGGTGATCCGCACGCCGCCACTGTTGACGTAGGCTGTGTCGTTGGGCGTATCGATGCCGCGGTCGATCGGGACGCCGTTGATCCAACTGCTGCCGACGTTCCACTCGCTGCCCGGCGGACCTATCCAGATCGAATTGATCGCCAGTGCCGCCGGCGCCATGCAGGCCAGCGCGATACCGGTGAACAGCGGGGCCAGGCGCGGTGCGCGGCGGCGGTCGGTGCCCGCGCTGCTGCGGCCGCCACGGGCGAATTCGGACACCACCTGCACGCACTTCAGCGCGTGATTGAAGACCACGCGATACACATGATTCACAGCCAACCCCTGTTTGAGTGAGACGATTCCCTGAATTGGGAATAACGGCCGCTGGCTGAACGTCTTTAGGGTCTGAAATCACAAAAAATGAACAATTCAAGGAACGCGGTCGCAGTTCAGCTTGTTGGCCGTCATTGGAGAATGGATCCACCCCGCCTTCGGCAGGGGCCAGCCGCCGATCTCGGCCTTACAATGAAGGGCTGTCGTTCCCTCATCCCCTGTCCTGGAGTAAGCGATGTTCCCGCGTGACGTCCGCATCGAAACCTACGATCCCGAACTGGCCAAGGCCATTGCCGCCGAAACCCAGCGCCAGGAAGACCATGTCGAGCTGATTGCCAGCGAGAACTACACCAGCCCGGCGGTGATGGAAGCCCAGGGCAGCCAGCTGACCAACAAGTACGCCGAGGGCTACCCGGGCAAGCGCTACTACGGTGGCTGCGAATACGTGGACATCGCCGAGCAGCTGGCCATCGACCGCCTCAAGCAGCTGTTCGACGCCGACTACGCCAACGTGCAGCCGCATAGCGGCTCGCAGGCCAACCAGGCCGTCTACTTCGCGCTGCTGCAGCCGGGCGACACCATTCTGGGCATGAGCCTGGCCCATGGTGGTCACCTCACCCACGGCGCCAAGGTCAACGCCTCGGGCAAGCTGTTCAACGCCATCCAGTACGGCGTGGACGAAGCGGGCCTGATCGACTATGACGAGGTCGAGCGTCTGGCGCTGGAGCACAAGCCGAAGATGGTCGTCGCCGGCTTCTCGGCCTACTCGCAGGTCATCGACTGGGCGCGTTTCCGCGCGATCGCCGACAAGGTCGGTGCCTACCTGTTCGTGGACATGGCACACGTGGCCGGCCTGGTCGCCGCCGGCGTCTACCCGAGCCCGCTGCCGCACGCCCACGTGGTCACCTCCACCACCCACAAGACCCTGCGCGGCCCGCGCGGCGGCATCATCATCGCCAAGGGGGCCAGCGAAGAACTGCAGAAGAAGCTGCAGTCCATCGTGTTCCCGGGCATCCAGGGCGGTCCGCTGATGCACGTCATCGCCGGCAAGGCCGTGGCCTTCAAGGAAGCGCTGGAGCCGGGCTTCAAGGCCTACCAGCAGCAGGTGGTCAAGAACGCCCAGGCGATGGCCAACACGCTGATCGCGCGTGGCTACAAGATCGTCTCCGGCGGCACCCAGAACCACCTGATGCTGGTCGACATGATCGGCAAGGATGTCTCGGGCAAGGACGCCGAAGCCGCGCTCGGCCTGGCCCACATCACCGTCAACAAGAACTCCGTGCCGAACGACCCGCGTTCGCCGTTCGTGACCTCGGGCCTGCGCCTGGGCACCCCGGCGGTGACCACGCGCGGTTACTTGGAACAGGACTGCGTGGACCTGGCCAACTGGATCGCCGATGTGCTCGACGCCCCGGCTGACGAGGCGGTGATCGCCCGCGTCCGCGACGCGGTCAGCGCGCAGTGCCGCAAGTACCCGGTCTACGGCTGATATGGACGAGGGCCGGCAACGGCGTACCTACGCCGTGCTGGCCCTGATCTGCGGCATCGTAGGGATGGCCGGCGGCGGCACCTTCGCCGCCATCGGGGTCTGGGTCGCGTTCGTCGAACCGGCCTATCTCGATCGCGCCTCGCGCCTGTTGATCGGGGGCTGGGGCAGTGCGGGCCTGATCGGGGTCATCGGCTGGCTGTGGTTGAGCGGCCGTTATCTTCGAGCGGGACGCACCGGCCTGCGCGACAGCGGGCCTTGGCCGTGGGCGGCATTGGGTCTTGGAGCACTGGCCGCCGTGGCAGTCGTCGGTATGGCGGTCTGGCAGGCCGCCGCCAGTCCAACGGCGCTGGTGCTGCTGCTGGCGGGGCCGCCGCTGTTGCTGCCTGCCGTCATGCTGCTGCAGCTGCGGCGTACCCAAGGCACCTGACCGGATGGAGATCCATCGCAGACAGCGGCGAGGGATGCTGCTGCACGTGGGCGTGTTTGGACTGCCTCATGCCGTGGCGGTGTTTGTGGGGGTGGGGCTGTGCCTGCGTGACGTCCTCCACCAGTACGGCGGGCCGGGCGACGCGCCGGGCTGGGCAGCGGCCTGGTTTGGCACGGCAAGTCTCATCATCATGATATGGCTCGCCCTTGCCCGGCGCTGGTGGCAGGGCGGCGCGGACGCACTCCGGGCGGCATCACCGATGTGGTGGGCTGGTCTGCTGGCCGCGCTCGTGGCAACCGGCATTGCCTGGGCGGGTCTGGTGCGGTCGATCTTCCACATTCATCTGTCCGATGGGCCCGCGCCAGCGGCCGCCCTGCTCGTGATGGCAGGCCTCCCGCTGTTCTCCTGTGCGGCGCACCTGCTGTGGTTGCGTCGGCAGTCCGCCTAGACAGGGCTGGACTCTCCCCCGTCCATTTGCTGTAGCCGGTCCCTCTCAGGTACCGTTGCGACGCTGCCGTGACCACGGCATGACGTTTTCCCGATGTAAGGCGTTCCATGTACTGTCCGTTCTGCCAGCATGCCGACACCCGTGTAATCGACTCGCGCGTCTCCGAAGACGGCGCGACGATCCGGCGTCGCCGCGAGTGCGAGGCCTGCAACGAGCGCTTCAGCACCCTGGAAACCATCGAACTGAAACTGCCGGCGATCGTGAAAAGCGACGGCAGCCGCGAGGCCTTCGACGCTCGCAAGGTCCGTAGCGGCTTCGATCGCGCGCTGCAGAAGCGCCCGGTGCCCGAAGACAAGATCGAGTTGGCGGTGCGCGCGGTGATGCAGCAGGCGCGTATCTGCGGTGAGCGCGAGATTCCGTCGATCAAGGTCGGCGAGTTCGTGATGAACGAGCTGCGCAAGCTCGACCATGTCGGCTACGTGCGGTTTGCCTCGGTATACCGCAGCTTCGAAGACGTTGCCGATTTCCGCGAGGAAATCGAGAAGCTGGAGCGCGAGCTGCCGTCCAGCACTGAACAGCTGCAGCTGCTCGGCGATGTGATCGCGCTGACCAAGAAAAAGAAAGGCTGAGCCTGCGCCGCATCGCGGCCACCACGGCTGAGCTACCATCGCGGCTGCCTGCCGCCAGATGCTCACCGCCATGACCGAATTTACCGCTCTCGACCACCAGCACATGGCGCATGCGCTGCGCCTGGCCGAGCGCGCCGCGTACACCGCGCGGCCCAACCCGATGGTGGGTTGTGTCATCGCACGCGACGAGGTGGTGGTCGGCGAGGGCTGGCACCAGCGTACCGGCGGTCCGCATGCGGAAGTCTTCGCACTGCGCCAGGCCGGTGAACAGGCGCGCGATGCCACCGCCTACGTCACCCTGGAACCCTGCGCGCATCATGGCCGGACACCGCCATGCGCCCTGGCCCTGATCGATGCCGGCGTGAGCCGTGTGGTCGCGGCGATGCGCGATCCCTTCCCGAAGGTCGACGGCGGCGGTTTCGTGCTGCTGCGCGAGGCGGGTATCGAGGTGGCCGAAGGCCTGATGGCCGCCCAGGCACGCGAACTCAACCACGGGTTCCTGTCACGCATCGAACGCGGGCGCCCCTGGGTGCGGGTGAAGCTTGCGGCCAGTCTGGACGGCCGTACCGCGATGGCCGATGGCAGCTCCAAGTGGATCACCGGTGCGGCCGCCCGCGAAGATGTGCAGCACTGGCGTGCGCGTGCGGGTGCGATTCTCACCGGCGCGGCGACCGTGTCGGCCGATGACCCGATGTTGACCGTGCGGCTGGCCGATACCGAGGTATTGCCGCCGTTGCGGGTGGTACTCGATGCGCGGCTGCGCTCGCTTGAATGTGCGCGGGTGCGCGAGGGCGGGGCGCCTACCCTGTACGTGCATGACGCCGCGGTCAGCCCGCCGGATGCCGCCGATGCCGAGTTCGCCAGCGTACCCAGCCATGACGGTCGGCTGGATCTGGGCGCAGTGCTGGCCCTGCTGGCCGAGCGCGGCATCAATGAAGTGCATACCGAGGCCGGCGCGACCTTGGCCGGCGCGCTGCTGGCCGGTGGCTGGGTCGACGAACTGCTGCTCTATCAGGCTCCGACGCTGCTCGGTGAACACGGCCTGCCGCTGCTGTCTGGGCTGGGTATCCATGCGATGGACCAGCAGCGCCGCATGCGCGTGGTAGACCAGCGGCACGTGGGCAGCGACCTGCGTTCGCTGCTGCGCCTATAAAAAACGGGTCCCTTGCGGGACCCGTTCGATCAGGGCGCAGCGCGGACGCCGCAGCCCGATCAGTAAGCGATGTGCATCTCCCCACCGTTCATGGGAATGGTGCTGAGGGGTGAAGCTTAACACTTATTTAACTTAAAGCCCCCAGTCAGGGTGCCCTGTTACACTAGCCGGGCCGGTTCGCCGGTACACAAACGTCTTCAGGGCGGGGTGCGATTCCCCACCGGCGGTAGGTGCGCAAGCACGAGCCCGCGAGCGCTTCCCGGTCCCCGGGAAGGTCAGCAGATCCGGTCCGATGCCGGAGCCGACGGTATAGTCCGGATGAAAGAAGACGGTGCGGCCGGGCCTTGCGCTCGGCGTGCACCTATATGCCTTGCGGCGTTTTTCGCTCACTTTCCGCGGAGAACGTTCCTTGTTTACTGGAATCATCGAAGGCGTCGGCCGTCTGGCCGCACGCGACCCCCTTGGCGGCGATGTCCGCTTTACCTTTGACGTGGGCACCCTGCCGTTCGAGAACGTGCAGATGGGCGAGAGCATCGCCATCAACGGGGTCTGCCTCACTGTCATCGCCTATGACGCGACGAGCTTCCAGGCCGACGCCTCCACCGAGACGCTGGGCCTGACCACGCTGGGTCAACTGACCGACGGCGCGGTCATCAATCTTGAACGCGCGATGCGCCCGACCGACCGCCTTGGCGGCCATCTGGTCAGCGGCCATGTTGACGGCCTCGGGCAGGTGCTGTCGGTGCACGACGACGCCCGCGCCCAGCGCTGGCGCTTCGCCGCGCCGACGGCGCTGCTGCGCTACATCGCCAAGAAGGGCTCGATCTGCGTGGATGGGGTCAGCCTGACCGTCAACGAGGTGGACGAGCAGGGCTTCGAAGTCGCCCTCATCCCGCATACCGTCGCCAACACCGCCTTCGCTGCGACGGCCGTGGGCAGTGCGGTCAATCTTGAAATTGATCTGGTCGCCCGTTACGTCGAACGTTTGTTGGGTGCAGGAGCACGCGCATGAATTTCGCCCCCATTCCGGAGATCCTCGAGGACATCCGCCTCGGCCGCATGGTTGTCATCGTCGATGACGAAGACCGCGAGAACGAAGGCGACCTGATCATGGCCGCCGAGCTGGTCAAGCCCTCGGACATCAACTTCATGGTCACCCATGGCCGTGGCCTGGTGTGCCTGCCGCTCACCCGCGAGCGCGCCGCCGATCTGGGCCTGGCGCCGATGGTGCAGGCCAATACCGCGCAGTTCCAGACCAACTTCACGGTCAGCATCGAGGCCGCCGAAGGCGTCACCACCGGCATCTCGGCCTACGACCGTGCGCACACCATCCGCACCGCGGTGAAGCCCGATGCCAAGCCGGCCGACCTGCATCAGCCGGGCCACATCTTCCCGCTGATCGCCCAGCCGGGCGGCGTGCTGACCCGCGCCGGGCATACCGAGGCCGGTGTCGATCTGGCGATGCTGGCGGGCCTGGAGCCGGCCGGCGTACTGGTGGAGATCCTCAACCCGGACGGCAGCATGGCGCGCCGGCCGGAGCTGGAAGTGTTCGCCCGCGAGCACGGATTGAAGATGGGCTCGATCGCCGACCTGATCGCCTATCGCCTGGCGACTGAAAAAACCGTCGAGCGCGTGGACGAACGCGAGATCGAGACCGAGTTCGGCCCGTTCACGCTGGTCACCTACCGCGACCGGATCGCCCACGACCTGCACTTCGCGCTGGTCCGCGGCACCCCGGATGCCGAGCCGACCCTGGTCCGCGTGCAGGTCGAGAACCCGCTGGCCGATCTGCTGCACTGGCGCCGCGATGATTTCGGCGTGGCCTCCACCGATGCCCTGCGCGCGATCGCCGCCGCCGAGCGGGGCGTGATGGTGGTGCTGTCCGCGCCGCGCGACACCAACAGCCTGCTGGCCCGCCTGCGCCAGCAGCCGGCCCCGGTCACCCCCGGCAAGGACAAGGATGTAGGGCAGTGGCGCCGCAATGGTGCCGGGGCGCAGATCCTGTCCGACCTGGGCCTGGGCAAGCTGCGCGTGCTGGGCACCCCCCGCCGCCAGGTAGGCCTGGCCGGGTATGGCCTGGAAGTGGTCGAGACGGTCACGCCGTGACCGGATCCGCCGCGTGGCGCCGGGCACTGCCCGGCGATCACGCGGCGTTCCCAGCCCTCATTGAGGCCGCGTGGACCGCGTAGGGCGCCCGCGCGCGTTAAACTAATCAACCTTTTGGATCCCCCGCCGAACATGAGTCACTACGAAGGCGACCTTCGCACCCCCGAAACGGCCCGTTTCGCCATCCTCGCCAGCCGCTGGAATGCCCGCATCACCGACGTGCTGGTGGCCGGCGCGCGCAAGAGCCTGGCCGGCAACGGGATCGACGAGTCCGCCATCGATGTGATCCGCGTGCCTGGCGCGTGGGAACTGCCGCTGGTCGCTGCACGCCTGGCCGCCGCCCATCAGCATGCCGCGATCATCACCCTGGGCTGTGTGATCCGCGGCGATACCCGCCATTACGAACACGTGGCCGACCGCTGCGCCGAAGGCCTGATGCGTGTGCAGCTGGACTTCGGCGTGCCGGTGCTCAATGGCGTGCTGGCGGTGGAACGGGTCGAGGATGCCGAGGCCCGCGCCGGTGGCAGCCACGGCAACAAGGGTGAGGAAGCCGCACTGTCGGCGTTGGAAATGGTCAATCTTCTGGAGCAGCTGCCATGAACAAGTCAAACCCGGGCAAGCCCTCCGGTAAACCCGTCCGCCGTGATGGCGTCGACCCCGTGCTGCGCTCGCGCGCGCGTCGTCGTGCCCTGCAGGCGATCTATGCGTGGCAGATCTCCGGTGGTAACGCGCAGAGCGTGATCGCCCAGTTCGCCCACGAACAGGCCCGCGAAATTGCCGATCTGGCCTATTTCGAAGCGCTGGTGCATGGCGTGCTGGACAACCGCAAGGACCTGGACGCGGCGCTGGACCCGTACCTGGACCGCGGCATCGAAGAAGTGGACGCGATCGAACGCGCCGCGCTGCGCGTGGCCGCCTACGAAATGCGTTACCGCCTGGACGTGCCGTACCGCGTCGTGATCAACGAAGCGATCGAGTCGGCCAAGCGCTTCGGCTCCGAGCATGGCCACACCTACGTCAATGGCGTGCTGGACCGTGCTTCGGCCGAGTGGCGCAAGGTCGAAAACGGGGGCTGATCCGCCCCATGTCCCTTGCCGAATTTGATCTGATCGATCGCATCCGCGCGCGCACCACCGCGCGCGCCGATGTCGTGCTCGGCATCGGCGATGACGCCGCGTTGTTGCAGCCGCGTGCAGGCGAACAGCTGGTGATCACCGCCGATACGCTCAACAGCGGCGTGCATTTCCCGGCCGAAACCCCGGCCTACGACATCGGCTGGAAAACCCTCGCGGTCAACCTCTCCGATCTCGCCGCGATGGGTGCCCGTCCGGCGTGGTGCACGTTGGCGCTGTCGCTGCCCACGGCCGACCCGGACTGGATCGAAGCCTTCGCCGATGGCTTCTTCGCCCTGGCCGACGAACACGACATCGTGCTGGTTGGCGGCGACACCACACGCGGTCCGCTGTCGCTGTCGGTCACCGCGATGGGGCAGGTGGCGCCTGGCCAGGCCCTGCGTCGCGATCGTGCGCAGGTCGGGGATGACATCTGGGTCAGTGGCACCCTGGGCGATGCCGCCGGTGCGCTGCGCCTGTGGCAGCAGAACCGCTTGAAAGTGGCGGTGGCCACGCTGCTCAGCGATGACGAAACGCTGCGCGAGCGCCTGCTGCGTCCGATCCCGCGGGTCACGCTCGGCCTGCGCCTGCGGGCCTACGCGCATGCGGCCGTGGATATCTCCGATGGCCTGCTGTCCGACCTGGGCCACATCGCGGCACGCAGCGGTGTGCGCGCGGAAGTCGAGGCCGATGCATTGCCGATCTCGTCGGCGCTGCGCGAGCAGCTGGGGCGCGAGGGTGCCCGCGACTGCGCGCTGCGTGGCGGCGACGATTACGAGCTGTGCTTCACCGTCGCGCCGTCGCAGCGCGAGGCGATCCATGCCTTGTCGGCGTCACTGGGTTTGCCGCTGACCCGGATCGGCCGGATCGTCGAAGGGGAGGGCGTGCACTGCGCCGATGCGGACGCCACCGACGGTGGTTACGAGCACTTCTCCGAACGTCGCTGACGCTCATCACCCCGGCGGCAGTACCTTGCCCGGGTTGAGAATCCCGTCCGGATCCAGCGCGGCCTTGATCGCGCGCATCGCCGCCAGCGTGGCCGGGGTGAATGCCTGTGCCATGAAATCGCGCTTGGCCAGGCCGATGCCGTGTTCGCCGGACAGTGTGCCGCCCAGTGCCAGCGTCAGCGCGAACACGCGCGGCAGCGCCGCATGCGCGCGTGCGTTCTCGCCGGCATCGTCCGGGTGGTAGAGGATGTTGACGTGCAGGTTGCCGTTGCCGGCATGGCCGAAAGTGACGATGGGCAGATCGAACTCCGCCGATAGTGCCTGCACCCCGGCGACCAGCGCGGGAATGCGCGAGACCGGCACCACCACGTCTTCGTTGATCTTGCCCGGGGCGATGCTGCGCAGCGCCGGTGACAGCGCCTTGCGCGCGGCCCACAGGGTTTCGCGCGCGCTGCCTTCCATCGCCACATCCAGTGCGATCAGACCGTCGCCTTCGGCGGCCGCCGCCAGGGCCTGCAGCAGGTAGGGCAGGGTATCGTGGTCGCCATCAGCCTCCACCAGCAGCATCGCGCCGGCCTCGGGCACCTCGGCGCCATTGCGGCGCAGCAGCTCCAGGCTGCGCGCATCCATGAATTCCAGGCGGGTGGGCACCACCGGCTGGGCCATCAGGCGCGACACCGCCTGCGCGGCAGCATCCGCATCGCGGTACAGCACGCGCAGCCCCGCCTGCGTCACCGGCAGCGGGGTCAGCTTCAACGTTGCTTCCACGATCAGCGCCAGCGTCCCTTCGCTGCCGACCAGTAGATGGGTCAGGTCGTAGCCGGTGGCGTCCTTGGTGTATGGGCCGCCGCAGGTGATCAGTTCACCGGCACCGGTGACCGCCACCAGGCCAAGCACGTTGTCGCGGCTGGTGCCGTACTTCACCGCGCGCGGGCCGCCGGCATTGCAGGCCAGGTTGCCGCCGATGCTGCAGATCTCCGCGCTGGAAGGGTCCGGTGGCCAGAACAGGCCATGTGGCATCAGTGCCTGCTGCAGGTCGCCATTGAGCACGCCCGGCTCGACCACCGCGCAGCGGTCGCCGGGCTGGATGGCAAGGATGCGGTTCATCCGCGCGAACGAGAGCACGATGCTGCCTTCGATCGGCACTGCCGCACCCGTGGTGCCGGTGCCTGCGCCACGCGCGACCAACGCGATGCGGTGCTCGCGGCAGGCGCGGACCAGGGCGACGACCTGCTCGCGATCGCGCGGGAAGGCGACACCGGCCGGCAGCGTGTGCCGCCACGAGTTGTCCTGGGCATGCGCGTTGCGTGCGCTGTCATCCGTTCGCCAACCGTCTTCGCCGAGCAGGGCATGCAGGGTGGCAATGAACGCAGGGGGCAGGGCAGGGGTCATCATCAGGTCCGGGAATCAGCAGGGGCACGTTGGATCGCTCGCCAGCCGACCACAGCCAGCGCCAGTGGCAGCCAGACCCAACGCAGTTCGGAAAGGACGGTCGCCATCCCGCGTGCGCTGAAGAACTGCGGCGCGAAGGGCGAGACGCGGATCGGGCGCCACGGGGCGAAGTAGCGTTCGCCGCTCCATGGCCACCACAACGCGACGCCAAGCCCGCCGGAGGTGAGCGCATCCAGCAGTGGATGCGACAGCGCGCAAAGACCGACGAACGCGGCCGCCTGCACCGCCGTGGCGCGCAGGCGCCGATGCAGCAGCGCGGCGACCACTGCCATCAGTACGGCGAACACCATCGAATGACTGGCGCCCCGATGGCCGAAGCTGTCGGCATACGGAATGTGCAATGCGAACGCGAGTACGTCCGCATCCGGCAGCATGGCCGCGACCACCCCGGCGGCCAGCAATGGCGTGGAGATCCGGCCGCGATCCGCGGCGCACCACAGCGCCAGCGGAATGGCCGCGTGGGTGAAGATGGAAGGCATCAGCAGTCTTCCAGCCGGAACGCGTCGCGCAGCCAGTTCAGCTGCGGGGGCTCGCCGGCGGCTTCGACGACATCGAAGCGGCATGGCTGCTCGGCCAGCCAGGGATGCGATTGCAGGAACAGCTGCGCGGCGATCACCAGCTTGCGTCGCTTGCGGCGGTCCACCGAGGCCGCGCCGCCGCCGAAGCGGGCGTCCGCGCGGTAGCGGACTTCCACGAACACGACGACATCGCCGTCGCGCATGATCAGGTCGATCTCACCGCGGCGATAACGCGCATTGGTGGTGACCGGGCGCAGCCCGGCCTCCCGGAGGTGTTGCTGCGCGGCGGCTTCCACCGCCGCGCCACGCACCGCGCGCCCGGTCGGCACGCGACTTAATTGCTGGTGGCGATGGGCATCGGCCGGCCACCGCTGAAGGTCGACCATGCCGGCACCCGCAGCACATTGCCGTTGCTGTCCAGGAACAGGGTGCCGGTAGCGCCGGCCAGGCCGCCTTCGGTCGCAACTTTGTCCAGGTAGGCGCTGATCTTCCACGCATCGAAGCCGAACGCGAACAGGCGACCGGAGGCGCCACGCGCCGAGGGCAGCATCTGCCCGGCGGTGGAAGCGGCCGGCAGGCCGGGCACGCCGCGCACGTTCCACGCTTCGTTCGGGTAGACGATGCCGTCCAGCGCCATGTCCTCTTCCGGCTTGCCGGTACCGACGGTCAGCTGCGAGGTGCCGACGCGGCTCGCGCCACCGGCACCGGCCAGCGCCAGCTGCGGGGTCAGTGCACGCGCCTGCGGTGCCTTCACTGCCAGCAACACACCGTCGATGGCGCCGGCCGCACGCACCTGCGCGCCGATGTCGCCGACCGTATCGCTCACGCCGATCGTCGCCACCACCTGGCCACCGCGCTGCGCGAAGCGCTCGCGGAAAGCGGCGGCGGCGCGGCGACCGTTGTCGTCGTTGCTGTGGATCACCAGCACCTTGCTGCGCTCGCGGCCGCGCAGGTATTCGGCGGCGATGATGCCGTCGTCTTCCGGAGCCAGCGAGAAACCGGCGCTGCCGGCCGGTGGGGTGTCCTTGCCGCGGTTCAGGGCGAGCACCGGCACCGGCAGCTCGCGGCGGCCGAACACGGCATCCACTTCGTCGCGCCCCAGCGGGCCGACGATGAAGTCGGCACCGGCGGTGACTGCCTTGTCGTAGGCGGCCACGGCACCGGCCGCGGTGCCGGCGGTATCGATGAACTGGATGTCCGGGCGACGGCGGGTTTCACCGTAGTAGCCGCTGAGCAGACCATCGCGGACCGGCTGCGCAGCGGTGGCCAGGCGGCCACTGAGCGGCAGCAGCACGGCCATCTTCACGGGTGGACGATAGCCATCGCTCATCGCCGGCGGGCGCTTGCTGGTATCGAACTGTGAGGCGCCTTCGCGATCAAACGGACGCGGCAGCGGCAGGCCACGGGCGATCAGCGCACGGCCGGCGAAGTTGTACAGGGGCTCGTTGGCCGGCAGCGCCGCCGCGCGGGTGCGCAGGGTGGTGTCGTCCAGCGTGCCGAGCAGGCCGGCGATGGCCTGCTGATTGTCGGTACGCGCCTTGCCGGTCAGCGCGGCGTGCGCACGGGCGCGCTCCAGCGCGGCCCCGAGATTGTCGCCGGTGGCCTGCAATGCGTTGGCGCGCGCCAGCTGCCAGCGGGTGCGCAATGACGGGATGACCGCGTCGGCCGGTTCTTTCAGCGCGGCCAGCGCCTGCGCCGGCTGCTTGTCGGCCAAGGCCAGCTCGGCGGTGGTCAGCTGATACCGCTGCAGGCTGGCGCCGCTGAGCTGGCGCGCAGTGACCTGGGCCAGCAGCGTGCGGGCGCGGGTGGCATCGCCGGCTTCGTGCCAGGCGAAGGCGGCATCGGCCAGCGCGGCGCTGCGGGCGCTGCCGCGCAGGGTGTTGGCCAGCGCTTCCAGCTGGACCGCCGCATCGCGCGGCTTGCCCTGCTCGATCAGCGCCAGGGCCTGGCTCTGGGCCGGTGATTCCGGCGCAGTGGTGAAGCTGGTCGTGGCGCAGCCGGCAAGCAGCATCAGCGACAACGAAAGGGCGGAGATCCGTACGACGGGCTTGTTCATGATCAGGTCCATTCGATGGGGGCAGCGGCCGTGGCCGGGGAACGGTACGATTCTACCCTTGACCACGGAAGAGCCGCTGATGAGTGCTGTCCCCACGCTGTATGTCGTTGCCACCCCGATCGGCAACCTCGCCGATCTGACCCCGCGCGCGCAGGACGTGCTGCGTTCGGTGGCCGCGATCTGCGCCGAGGACACCCGCCGCAGCGGCCAGCTGCTGGCCCACTTCGGCATCCAGCAGCCGTTGGTGGCGCTGCATGACCACAATGAAGAAGCGTTGTCGAAGCGGATCGTGGCGCGCCTGCTGGCGGGCGAATCGCTGGCCCTGGTCAGTGATGCCGGTACGCCGCTGGTCAGCGACCCGGGCTATCGCCTGGTGCGCGCGGCGCGCGACGCCGGGATCAAGGTCAGCCCGATCCCCGGTGCCTGTGCCGCGATCGCCGCGCTCAGCGTGGCCGGCCTGCCCAGCGACCGCTTCACCTTCGAAGGCTTCCTGCCGGCCAAGGCCTCCGGTCGCCGTGAGCGCCTCAACGCGCTGGCCGGTGAAACCCGCACGCTGGTGTTCTATGAATCCTCGCACCGGATCACCGACTCGCTGGCGGACATGATCGCGGCCTTCGGGCCGGAGCGCCCCGCGGTGCTGGCGCGCGAGCTGACCAAGCTGTTCGAGACCGTGCTGGATGGCGACCTGGCCTCGCTGCTGCAGCAGGTCGAGGCGGACGACAACCAGCGCAAGGGCGAGTTCGTGGTGATGGTGCAGGGCGCGGCCGACGATGAGGAGGCTCAGTTGGTCCAGGGCCGGCGTCTGTACGCCAAGCTGAGCGAGCACCTGCCGCCCTCGACCGCGGCCAAGCTGGCGGCGGAAATCACCGGTGCCCCGCGCAAGGCGTTGTACGGCGGGTAACCGCGATGGTCCTTGTTTTGTGGGACAATGCGCGTGGCGGAGTCGGCCAGACAGTCGCGTCATCCCTTGCGGATGCCGAGGAAAGTCCGGGCTCCACAGGGCAAGGTGCCAGGTAACGCCTGGGCGGCGCAAGCCGACGGAAAGTGCAACAGAAAGATACCGCCTACGTTTCCTTCGGGAAGCCGGTAAGGGTGAAATGGTGCGGTAAGAGCGCACCGCGAGTCTGGTAACAGACCGGCACGGCAAACCCCACCTGGAGCAAGACCAAATAGGGACCTAATGGCGTGGCCCGCGTCGGGTCCGGGTAGGTTGCTTGAGCGCTGCGGTGACGCATCGCCTAGAAGAATGACTGTCCACGACAAAACCCGGCTTATCGGCCGGCTCCGCCGCTTTTTTCGCGATTCGCGAAAAAAGCCCCAAGGTTTGCAGCGCAAACCTTGGGGCCCCGGCTACCAGCCTCCAATTCCCCGCGCCTGACGGTGCGCCCGCTTACTGAAGGGGCTGTTACTCCGCCTGATTGTTCTGGGCTTTGGGTGCCCGGTGATCACGGTGCTGTCCCGGGGCGGCTCAGCCTTGCGCCGTCAACGTCGTTTCACCCACACAGACACCCTCCGCATCGAACCGCCGCTCGGTGATGAAGCCGTGGCCGTTGGCGTCCAGCGCGATGATCGTGCTGGCGCGGGTGCCGTACTCGGGGCTGCGGATGAAGGCGGATGACAGCCAGCGCTCGCGCGCCAAGCCGATGCCGGTCTCCGGCAGCGCGCTATCGTCGGCGCGGGTCTCGTCGCGCAGGGCGTCCCATAGCGGAGCCAGGTCGTCATTGCCGAGGTCCACCCATGTGCGCAGGGCGGCGTTCAATGCCACGGTTTTCGGCCACGGCGCATCCAGCGGACCGTTGGACATGCCATGGATGCCCGGCGCCAGTGACTGGCGGTGCAGGGGGTGGTTGCCCAGGAACTGGCAACTGTCGCGATCGGCCAGTAATAGATTGAAGGGGGCGAATTCCACTGCCCGCCGAGCGAGCTCGTCCGCGAACAGTGCGGCCGGCGCGGCCTCACGCAGATAGTCGGCTACCAGCGCCCCGCGGGAGGGGCCGGTCTGCCGGGCTTGCGGGTCGCGCACATTGGTCACCACCGCCATCCGCCCGTCCGGGCCGATCCCGGCCCAGGTTCCGCCCGAGCGCAGGTCACGGCCGGCGGCGATGCCGTCCTCAGGCGCGGGCCAGCGGCTGAGCGCAGCCGTGGGCCGCATGTGGAACTCATCGCGGTTACCGGCCATCACCAACTGCCAGCGGGGGTGGGTTTTCCAGGCGAGGGCGAGCAGACACATGCCTCACATTGTGCCGGTTCTGCGCAGGGCGGAGGCGATGGCGGCCCGGTCCGGACTGAATACGGGGCGATGTTTCACGCGGCCTCCACAGGCCTGAACTTCGGCGAAATCTCAAAAAATGAGACGAAACAGCAACTTGTGGATAAGCCTTGAACAAGTCTCTAAACATTGCTGCAAGCCCTTGATGTTCAAAGTGATTTCCTCTTCGCAAAGTTGTTGACAACCCAATCGGCACTGCTAAGGTGGGCATCAGAGGGGAAACCGGGTTTTTTGTGGTTTTTCGTGGTTCAATGTTTCACCAAGCGAAGGAAAGGTGAAAACGTCGTGTTTCAAGGCGAGACGGCCATCACTGTTGACGACAAAGGGCGCATGGCGGTTCCGACCGCGCATCGCGACCTTGTCGCGCGTGTGAGCAACAACCGTCTGGTCCTGACCTACAACCCGTTCGAGTCCGGCTGTCTGTGGCTGTACGCCGAACAGGAATGGGAACGCGTCCGTGACGACGTCATGTCCAAGCCCAACACACAGCGCGTCGTGCGCCTCCTGCAACAGAAGCTGGTCGGTTCGGCCGCGCATCTGGAGCTGGACGGCAACGGCCGCATCAGTATTCCCGCCAGCCACCGTGGTGCCGTTGGCATTGAAAAGAAGGCGGTGCTGCTCGGTATGGGCGACAAATTCGAATTGTGGAGCGAGCAGGCTCATCGCGCGTTGATCCAGCAGACGTTGTCTGACGAGGATCTCGGCGATGGGTTGCTCGACCTGAAGTTGTGAGCCGGGGTGCCCGGATGCGCGGAGCAGCGCAGACCGGTCACCTTCCGGTGTCGCAGTCGCCGGCAGGCCACCTGCCGGTCCTGTACACGCAGGTCCTGGATGGCCTGAAGGTGATCGAAAACGGCGTGTATCTCGATGGCACGTTCGGTCGTGGCGGTCACGCCCGCGGCGTGCTCGAGCAACTCGGTCCTGGAGGCCGGCTGCTGGTCATGGACAAGGATCCGGAGGCGATTGCGGTAGCCGAGCGCGATTTCGCGCCGGACCCGCGCGTCTCGATTTTCCGCGGCAGCTTCGCCGATCTGCTGCACTGGGAGGCCACCGCCGAGGGCCTGGATGGCGTGCTGTTCGATCTGGGTGTGTCCTCGCCCCAGCTGGATGTCGCCGAGCGCGGTTTCAGCTTCGGCAAGGATGGCCCGCTGGACATGCGCATGGATCCGGACAGCGGCGAAAGCGCTGCCCAGTGGCTCAACCGCGTTGAAGAGCGCGAGCTGATGGACGTACTGTGGACCTATGGCGAAGAGCGCCAGGGCCGTCGCATCGCCAAGGCCATCGTCGCCCGCCGCGACAAGCAGCCCTTCACCCGCACCGCCGAACTGGCCGAGTTGATCGCCTCGGTGATGCCGCGTGGCAAGGACAAGATCCACCCGGCCACGCGCAGCTTCCAGGCGATCCGCATCCATATCAACCGTGAACTGGCCGATCTCGAAGCCGGCCTGGACGCGGCACTGGCACGCCTCAAGCCCGGTGGCCGGCTGGCGGTGATCAGCTTCCATTCGCTGGAAGACCGCATCGTCAAACAGTTCATGAACCGCTACGCCAAGGCACCGCCGAGCAACCGCCGGTTGCCCGAGCTGGCCGCGTTCGTGCCGACGCTGGACCTGCACGGCGGCGCCATCAAGGCCGACGACGACGAGCTGGCGGTCAATCCGCGCTCGCGCAGCGCCGTGCTGCGTGTCGCCGAAAAACGTGAGGTGGCTGGATGAGCCGCCTGCTGTTGATCGTGCTGCTGGCCTGCACCGTCGCCTCGGCGATCGGGGTGGTGTTCATGCGCCATCGCCACCGCCAGACCTTCGTGGAGCTGTCCCGGGTCGAGCGTGCGCGCGATGAGATCAACATCGAGTTCGGTCGCCTGCAGCTTGAGCAGGCCACCCTCGCCGAGGCAACCCGGGTCGACCGCGTCGCCCGCGAGCGCCTGGGTATGAAGTTCCCGGAAGCGGCCGATGTCGTGGTGATCCGGCCATGAACAAGTCCGGTCGCAACCGTGCGCGCAACAGCTTCAACCTCCGCCAGCGCCTGAAGTGGGTGGGGCTGGCGCTCGGCCTGTGCTCGGTCTCGCTGGT
Organism: Stenotrophomonas sp. K-6; assembly: GCF_056861555.1. Lineage (NCBI taxonomy): Bacteria > Pseudomonadati > Pseudomonadota > Gammaproteobacteria > Lysobacterales > Lysobacteraceae > Stenotrophomonas > Stenotrophomonas sp. K-6. Next base: position 302,383 of record NZ_JBSPUC010000005.1, read on the forward strand.
CGGTCGCGCTGCATATGTGCAGATCATCAACAGCGAGTTCTACCAGCGCCAGGGCGAAGCGCGTTACCTGCGCGAACTGCCGATCAATACCTCGCGCGGCATGATCACCGACCGCAATGGCGAACCGGTGGCGGTGTCCACCCCGGTCGCCTCGATCTGGGTCAACCCGCAGGAACTGCTGCGTTCGCCGGACCGCATCCCCGAGCTGGCGACCGCGCTGGGCATGCCGCTGGATGAGCTGACCTCCAAGCTCTCGCAGAAGGCCGACAAGGAATTCATGTACCTGCGCCGCCGGATCAATCCGGACGACGCGGAAAAAGTGGTCGCGTTGAAGATTCCGGGCGTGGCCTCGCAGCGCGAGTTCCGCCGCTTCTACCCGCAGGGTGAGGCGATGGCGCACGTGCTCGGCTTCACCAACATCGACGACCGCGGCCAGGAGGGGCTGGAGCTGGCCTTCGACGAATGGCTGCGCGGCAAGGCCGGCGCCAAGCGCGTGATCCGCAACCGCAAGGGCGACACGGTGGAGAGCGATCTGCTGCGCGCCGCCGAGCCGGGCAAGGACCTCACCCTCAGCATCGACCGCCGCATCCAGTTCCTGGCGTTCAAGGAGCTGCGCAACGCGCTGATCGCCAACAAGGCGGCCGGCGGTTCGATGGTGATCATGGATGTGGCGACCGGCGAAGTGCTCGCCATGGTCAACCTGCCCACCTACAACCCCAACGCCGTCGGTGGCGCCGCACCGGATACCCGCCGCAACCGCGCGGTGACCGACCTGGTCGAGCCCGGCTCGACCATGAAGCCGTTGACCATCGCCTCGGCGCTGCAGTCCGGCGTGGTCACCAAGGACACCACGGTGGATACCAACCCGGGCTACATGGCCGTGGGCCGGTTCACCATCAAGGATGTGCCGCGCAACAACGGCGTGCTCAACGTCACCGGCGTAATCACCCGCAGCTCGAACATCGGCGCGGCCAAGATCGCGGCCAAGATGCCGGACCAGGTCTTCTACGACCACATCCACAGCTTCGGCTATGGCGTCGCCCCGCACAGTGGCTTCCCCGGTGAATCGGCCGGCGTGCTGCCGCGCCCGGCGCGCTGGAGCGGTTCGTCCAAGACCACCATGTCCTACGGCTACGGCCTGAATGTCACGCCGCTGCAGATCGCGACCGCCTACTCGGCGCTGGGCAACGGCGGCAAGCTGATCGCGCCGACCTTCGTCAAGGGCCAGCGCAACGAAGGCAAGCAGATCATCGATGAGAACATCGCCAAGGAAGTGGTGGCGATGATGGAAACCGTGGTCACCCAGGGCGGCGCCAAGCAGGCAGCCGTGTTGGGCTATCACGTGGCCGGCAAGACCGGTACCGCCCGCAAGGCCGGGCCGGGCGGGTACGAGCGCGGGCATTACAACGCGCTGTTCGCCGGCGTGGTGCCGGCCACCAACCCGCGCTTTGCCACGGTGATCGTCATCAACGACCCGCAGGCCGGCAAGTACTACGGCGGCCTGGTGTCCGCACCGGTGTTCCACAACGTCATGGAGGGCGCGCTGCGCCTGATGGACGTGCCGCCGGATGACATCGAGTCGTGGCTGGCCGCCCAGCAGTCCGGAAAGCTGGGGCATACCGCCTCGTCGTTGCCGACGCCGCCGCCGGAAACGGTGATCGCGCCCGATGCCGCCGCAGAATTCGATGCCGCGCTGCCCAGCGCGCACGCCACAGTGCCGCCCGCGCAGGGAGGCACGCAATGAGCCAGATGATGTTGCTGTCGCAGTTGCTTCCCGATATGGCGCTGAGCCACGACCCGACCATCACCGGCCTGGTGCTGGACAGCCGCGCGGTGCGCCCGGGCAATGCCTTCGTGGCGATCGCCGGCTTCGGCGCGCACGGGCTGGGCTTTGTCGATCAGGCCCGCGCCAATGGCGCCGGGGCAATCCTGTTCGACCCGCCGGCCCCGGCCGAGTTGCCGGCGCCGGCCGATGCGATTGCCGTGCCCGGCCTGCGCCACCGCTTGGGTGCGATGGCCGACCAGTTCCACGGCCACCCCTCGCGCGCGATGACCATGGTGGGCGTGACAGGCACCAACGGCAAAACCTCCACCGTGCAGTTGCTGGCCCAGGCCTGGCACCTGCTCGGCACCCGCAGTGGAAGTATCGGCACGCTGGGCGTCGGACTTTATGGCGATGTCGTGCCGACCGGCTTCACCACACCCCTGGTGCTGCAGATGCATGAGGTGCTGGCACAGCTGCGCGACGGCGGTGCCCAGGCCGTGGCGATGGAAGTCAGCTCGCACGCGCTCGACCAGGGCCGCGTGGACGCGGTCCATTACGACGTGGCGGTGTTCACCAATCTCACCCGCGACCATCTCGACTATCACGGCGACATGGCGCAGTACGGCGCGGCCAAGGCCAAGCTGTTCCACCGCGACGGGCTCAAGGCCGCCGTGGTCAATCTCGATGACAGCTTCGGCAGTGAACTGCTGCGCACCGTCGGCGAGACCGTGCGCCCGATCGGTGTGAGTTCGCGCGGTGCCGCACAGGCCACCCTGCGCGCCGATTCGCTCACCCTGGACGGCCGCGGCATCGCCTTCGATCTGGTCGTGGACGGTCAGCGCCATCCGGTGCAGTCGCCGCTGCTCGGCCGCTTCAACGTGGACAACCTGCTGGCCGTGGCCGGTGCGCTCTATGCGCTGGATCACACCCCGGCCGCGATCGCCGCGCTGCTCTCGCAGCTGCAGCCGATCGCCGGGCGCATGAACCGCCTGGGCGGCGAGAGTGGCCTGCCCACCGTCGTGGTCGATTACGCCCACACCCCGGATGCGCTGGAACAGGCGTTGACCAGCGTGCAGGGCCATCTGGCCGGGCGCCTGGTCTGCGTGTTCGGCTGTGGTGGCGAGCGCGACACCGGCAAGCGCCCGCAGATGGCCGCCATCGCAGAACGCCATGCCGACGTGATCATCGTCACCGACGACAATCCGCGCGGCGAAGACGGCGACGTGATCGTGGCCGACATCCTCAAGGGATTCGCGGCACCCGCTGCCGTCACCGTGCAGCGCGACCGCGCCGCCGCAATCGCCACCGCGATCGGCCAGGCCGGCGCGGGCGACATCGTGTTGATCGCCGGCAAGGGCCACGAGCCCTACCAGGAGATCCACGGGGTCAAGCACGCGTTCGACGACACTGAAGTCGCTGGCCGTGTGCTGGCCGCGCGCGCGGAGGATGCACCATGAAGCGCACCCCGCTGTCGCTGATCGCCCACTGGGCCGGTGGCGAGATCCATGGCGAAGACACCGCCATCGATGCCATCAGCAATGACACCCGCACGCTGGCCCCGGGCAGCCTGTACGTGGCCCTGCGTGGCGAGCGCTTCGATGGCCATGACTTCGCCGCCGACGCCTTGGCGCGCGGTGCCTCGGCGATGCTGGTCGAGCGCCTGCTGGATGTGGCGCTGCCACAGATCGTCGTCGCCGACAGCGAACACGCCCTCGGTCGCATCGCCGCCGGCATGCAGCGCGACCGCGATACCGCGGTCTTCGCGATCACCGGCAGCAACGGCAAGACCAGCGTCAAGAGCCTGCTGCTGGCGATCCTGGAACAGGTGGCACGTGATAACGGCAAGGTGGTCTATGCCAACCCGGGCAACCGCAACAACGAGATCGGCCTGCCGCTGGCGGTGCTCGACGCGCCGGAAGATGCCGACTACGCCGTCTACGAGATGGGCGCCGGCAAGCCGGGCGACATCGCCTACCTCACCGAGATCGTGCGCCCGCACTACGCGCTGGTGAACAACATCGCGCCGGCGCATCTGGAGCGCATGGGCAGCCTGCAGGGCGTGGCCACCACCAAGGGCGCGATCTACGCGGCGCTGCCTTCCGATGGCGTGGCCGTGATCAATGCCGATGACGCCTTCGGGATCTGGTTTGAACAGCACATCGTCGGCCAGCCGCCGCGCTGCCGCGTGCTGCGTTACGGCCTGGAGCACACCGCCGACGTCACCGCGCGCGCAATCCGTCCGGCCGCGCAAGGCAGCCAGTTCGTGCTGTCCACGCCCGCGGGCGATGCCGAGATCACGCTGGGCCTGCCGGGCCGGCACAACATCAGCAACGCGCTGGCCGCTGCCTCGCTGGCGCTGGCGGCGGGCATTGCGGTGGCGCAGATCGCCGCCGGCCTGGCCCGCGCCGAGCCGGTCCCGGGCCGCCAGATCGCGCACCAGCTGCCCAACGGCGCGGTGCTGATCGATGACAGTTACAACGCCAACCCAGGTTCGCTGGCCGCTGCCATCGATGCCTTGGCCGGCACGAAGGAAGAAGGCTGGCTGGTGCTGGGTGACATGCGAGAGCTCGGCCCGGACGGTGAAGCCCTGCATGCCCAGGCCGGCCGCCGCGCTCGCGAGGCCGGCCTGAAGCGGCTGTACACGCTCGGCCCGCTGAGCGCCGCCGCTTCGACCGCCTTCGGTGAAGGCGGCCAGGCGTTCCAGAGTCACCAGGCGCTGGCCGCCGCGCTCGCCAGCGAACTGCATGCCGGCGTGCGCTGCCTGGTCAAGGGCTCACGTGGCAGCGCCATGGACACGATCGTCAAAGCGCTGCTCGCGCAAGGAGAGGAAACCCCCCATGTTGCTTGAACTGGCCCGATGGCTGCAGCAGTTGGAGAGCCTGTTCGGGCTGTTCGGCTATCTGACCCTGCGCGGCATCCTCGCGGCGCTCACCGCCCTGTTCCTGTCGCTGTGGCTCGGCCCGGCGATGATCCGCAAGCTGGCCCAGTTCAAGGGCGGCCAGCCGATCCGTACGGATGGCCCGCAGACCCATTTCGCCAAGGCCGGCACGCCGACCATGGGCGGCTCGCTGATCCTGCTGACGATCACGCTGTCGGTGCTGCTGTGGGCCGACCTGCGCAATCGTTATGTCTGGCTGGTGCTGGCGGTGATGCTGTGCTTCGGCGCGATCGGCTGGTACGACGACTGGATCAAGATCGTCCGGCGTGATCCGAACGGCCTGAAGTCGCGCTGGAAGTACCTGCTGCAGTCGATCTTTGGTCTGGCTGCCGGTCTGTTCCTGTTCTACACCGCCGATGTCCCGGCGGCGATGACGTTCTACATCCCGATGTTCAAGTCCATCGCGCTGCCGCTGGCCGGCATCAGCTTCGTGGCCATCGCGTACTTCTGGATCGTCGGCTTCTCCAACGCGGTCAACCTGACCGACGGCCTGGACGGGCTGGCGATCATGCCGACCGTGCTGGTCGCCTGCGCGCTGGGCGTGTTCGCCTATGCCTCGGGCAACGTGGTGTTCTCCAGCTACCTGCAGATCCCGCAGATCCCAGGTGCCGGTGAGCTGGTCATCATCTGCGCGGCGATCGCCGGTGCAGGCCTGGGCTTCCTCTGGTTCAACACCTATCCGGCCATGGTCTTCATGGGCGACATCGGCGCGCTTGCGCTGGGTGCGGTGCTGGGCACGATCGCGGTGATCACCCGGCAGGAACTGGTGCTGGTGGTGATGGGCGGTGTGTTCGTGATCGAGACGCTGTCGGTGATGATCCAGGTCGCTTCGTTCAAGCTGACCGGCAAGCGCGTGTTCCGCATGGCACCGATCCACCACCACTTCGAATTGAAGGGCTGGCCGGAGCCGCGCGTGATCGTGCGCTTCTGGATCATCTCGGTCGTGCTGGTCCTGATCGGCCTGGCCACGTTGAAGGTCCGCTGATGAACGACCTGTCGCGCCAAGCCACCCGCCTGGAAGCCATCGGAGGCCACTTCGACAAGTGGCTGCTGGGCGCGATCATCACGCTCACCGGGCTGGGCGTGGTGATGGTCGCGTCGAGCTCAATCGCGTTGATGAGCAGCCCGTTCTACTACCTCAACCGCCACCTGATCTTCCTGGCGGTGGGCATCGGGCTGGCGATCATCGCCATGCGCACCGAGCTCAAGAGCATCGAGCAGTACAACCAGATCCTGCTGCTGGGCTGCTTTGCGCTGCTGGTGGTGGTGTTCATCCCCGGCCTGGGCAGCAGCGTCAACGGTGCCCGCCGCTGGATCAATCTGGGGATCTCCAAGTTCCAGACCGTCGAAGCGGTCAAGGTGCTCTACATCGTGTGGCTGTCCAGCTATCTGGTCCGCTTCCGCGATGAGGTCAATGCCACTTGGCCGGCAATGCTCAAGCCGCTCGGCGTGGCTGGCGCGCTGGTGGTGCTGCTGCTGCTGCAGCCGGACTTCGGCTCCTCCACCCTGCTGCTGGCGATCACTGCCGGCATGCTGGTGTTGGGCGGGGTCAACATGCCGCGCATGTCCATGCCGGTGATCATCGGCATGGTCGGTATGAGCGCGCTGGCGATCATCGAGCCGTACCGGATGCGCCGCATCACCTCCTTCCTGGATCCGTGGGCCGATCAGCAGGGCGACGGCTACCAGCTGTCCAACGCGCTGATGGCCGTGGGCCGCGGCGAGTGGACCGGCGTGGGCCTGGGCAATTCGGTGCAGAAGCTGTATTACCTGCCAGAAGCGCATACCGACTTCATCTTCTCGGTCACCGCCGAGGAGCTGGGCTTCCTTGGCACCTGCCTGATCATTTCGCTGTATGCGCTGCTGGTCGGCCGCACCTTCTGGCTGGGCATGCGCTGCGTGGAAATGAAGCGCCACTTCTCCGGCTACATCGCCTTCGGCATCGGCCTGTGGATCAGCATGCAGAGCTTCGTCTCGATCGGGGTCAACCTCGGCATCCTGCCGACCAAGGGCCTGACCCTGCCGCTGATTTCCTCGGGCGGCTCGAGCGTGCTGATGACCTGCGTGGCAATGGGCCTGCTGCTGCGCGTCTCCTACGAACTGGACCGCGCCGAGCGCCGCCAGGCCGTGCGCATGGGCGCCGACCAGGATGGGCCGCTGCCGGGTGATGTCCCCAGGGCCGACACCGCCAGTGCCATCGCCGCGGCCATGCAGGACGGCGCTGCCCGCGATACCGCCCCGCGTAACAGCGCCACCCGTGGCACCAGCCGCATGCAGCAGCGCATTGAACCGACGCTGGGGAGGATGGGATGAGCACACCTCGCCTCGATCCGTCCCAGCGCCCGGTCATGATCATGGCCGGCGGCACCGGCGGGCACATCTTCCCCGGCCTGGCCGTGGCCAAGGTGCTGCGCGAGCGCGGCGTGCCGGTCACCTGGCTCGGTGCCGACGGCGCGATGGAAACGCGGCTGGTGCCGCAGCACGATATCCACATCGATACGCTGGCCATCAGCGGCCTGCGCGGCAAGGGCAAGCTGGCCCTGATCGGCGCGCCGCTGCGGCTGCTGCGTGCGATCCGTGCGGCCGGTTTCCTGATCCGCGATCGTCAGCCGCGTGCGGTGATCGCCTTTGGTGGCTTCGCCTCCGGCCCGGGCGGTATCGCCGCGCGCCTGCATGGATTGCCGTTGCTGGTGCACGAACAGAACCGCGCGCCGGGCATGACCAATCGCGTGCTGTCGCCCTTCGCACGCCGCGTCCTGACCGGGTTCCCGGGCAGCTTCGCCCAGCGCGAGGAAGCGGTCGGCAATCCGGTCCGTGCCGAGATCGCCGCGATCACCCCGCCGGAGCTGCGCCTGGCCAACCGTCAGGGCCCGTTGCGCCTGCTGGTGCTCGGTGGCAGCCAGGGCGCGCGCGCGCTCAACAACGCGGTGCCCAAGGCACTGGCTGCGCTGGGCACCGGGATGCCCGTGCAGGTACGCCACCAGAGTGGCGAGAAGCTGCACGCCGAAGCGCTGCAGGCGTATGCCGATGCCGGCGTGCAGGCCAGCGTGGAACCCTTCATTGCCGATATGGCCGAGGCCTTCGCCTGGGCTGATCTGGTGGTGTGCCGCTCCGGCGCCTCCACCCTGGCCGAGCTGTGCGCGGTCGGCGTGGGCAGCGTGCTGGTGCCGTTCGCAGCCGCCGTCGACGATCACCAGACCCGCAATGCGCAGTATCTGGTCGAACGCGGCGCCGCTGTGTTGCTGAAGCAGGATGAAACGCTGGCGACACAGGTGGAAGGCGTATTGCGCGATTTGTCCGAACATTCCGCCCGACGCATGCAGATGGCCAAGGCCGCGCGTGCCCTGGCCAAGGTCGATGCCGCCGAGCGCATCGCCGACATCATTCTCGAGGAATCCAAATGAACACCGCTACGCGCGCCAGCCTGGCGCGAGGCCACGCATGATCCGCCGCCTCCACGACACCAACGACCTGGTACGCGCGTTCCCGCGCGTGCACTTCGTCGGCATCGGCGGCACTGGCATGAGCGGCATCGCCGAAGTGATGCTGACGCTGGGCTATGAAGTGTCCGGTTCGGACAACGCCGACAACACCGCGACCCGTCGCCTGGCCGGCCTGGGTGCGCGCGTGATGCGCGGCCACTCGGCCGCCAACGTGCTCGGCACCGATTGCGTGGTCGTCTCCAGCGCGATCCGGGATGACAACCCGGAATTGATGGAAGCGCGCAGCCAGCGCATCCCGATCATGCCGCGCGCGGCGATGCTCGCCGAACTGATGCGCTTCCGCCGCGGCATCGCCGTGGCCGGCACGCACGGCAAGACCACCACCACCAGCCTGACCGCTGCCGTGCTGAGCGAAGGTGGGCTGGACCCGACCTTCGTGATCGGTGGCCAGCTGCTCGCCGCCGGTGCCAACGCCAAGCTCGGCGGTGGCCAGTGGCTGGTGGCTGAAGCCGACGAGAGCGATGGCAGCTTCCTGCGCCTGAACCCGCTGGTGTCGGTGATCACCAATATCGATTCGGACCACCTTGAGAACTACGGCAACGATTTCGCCCGTGTCCAGGCTGCGTTCGCCGAGTTCCTGCAGCGCCTGCCGTTCTATGGCCTGGCGGTGCTGTGCATCGACGATCCGGAAGTGGCCGCGCTGGCCGCGCAGACGCCGCGCCATGTCATGAGCTATGGCATGAGCAGCAACGCCGACGTGCGTGCCGAGGATGTGGTCCAGGATGGCCCGCGCATGCGCTTCACCCTGCGCCTGCCCGAAGGCAGCAGCCACCCGGTGACGCTGGCCCTGCCCGGTGCGCACAACGTGCTCAACGCACTGGCCGCCGCGGCCGTGGGCTGGCAGCTGGGCGTGGCCCCGGACGCGATCGCGCGTGCGCTGGAGAGCTTTGCCGGTATCGGCCGCCGCTTCAACGACCTGGGCATCGTCACCACGCATACCGGTGCCAAGGTCCGCGTGATCGACGACTACGGTCACCACCCGCGTGAGCTGGCGGCCGTGTTCGCCGCCGCCCGCGGTGGCTGGCCGAGCCAGCGCCTGGTGGTGGCCTTCCAGCCGCACCGTTACAGCCGTACCCGTGATCAGTTCGATGCCTTCGCCGCGGTCCTCTCCGAAGTGGACGCGCTGGTGCTGAGCGAGGTCTACCCGGCCGGCGAAGCGCCGATCCCGGGTGCCGATTCGCGTTCGCTGGCCCGTGCCATCCGCGCGCGCGGCCGCAGCGAGCCGGTGGTGGTCGGCAATGCCGGCGAACTGGCCCACGTGCTGCCCGATGTCCTGCAGGACGGTGACCTGCTGCTGATGATGGGCGCCGGCGACATCGGCTACATCGCCCAGCAGATTGCCGGCGAAGGTTTCCAGGAGACGCCGGCCGCATGAACACGCTGACCTTCCCCCCGCTGCGCCTCACCGATCCGGCCATGTTCGGCCGCGTCGCCGTGCTGCTCGGCGGTACCTCCAGCGAGCGCAACGTCTCGCTGGATTCGGGCCGCAACGTGATCGAAGCGCTGCGCGCGCGCGGCGTCGATGCGATCGCGGTCGACGGCATCCCGGCCCTGGCGCTGGCGCTGGTCGAGAAGCGCTTCGATCGCGTCTTCAACATCCTCCACGGCCATAACGGCGGTGGCGAAGATGGCATCGTGCAGGGCTTGATGGAAGCCTTCGGTGTGCCGTACACCGGCTCGGACGTGCTCGGCTCGGCGCTGAGCATGGACAAGATCCGCACCAAGCAGGTGTGGCTGTCGCACGGCCTGCCGACCCCGCGCTTCATCGCGCTGGACCAGGCCTCCGATGTCCACGCCGCCGCGGCCGGGCTCGGCCTGCCGGTGGTGGTCAAGCCGGCCAATGAAGGCTCCAGCGTTGGCATCAGCCGCGTCACCGAAGAGGCCGACCTGGATGACGCGGTCGCGCTGGCGGTGCGTTACGACGGCCAGCTGCTGATGGAGCAGATGGTGGTCGGCGACGAGTTGACCGTGGCGATCCTGGGTGACCAGGCGCTGCCGTCGATCCGCATCGTGCCCAAGGGCCAGTGGTACGACTACAACGCCAAGTACATCGCCGAGGACACCCAGTACCTGTGCCCGGGCCTGGAGGGCGAGGATGAAATCGAGATCCGCCGCCTCGCACTGGCTGCGTTCCGCGCCGCCGGTTGCCGTGGTTGGGGTCGGGTGGACGTGATGCGTGACCGCAGCACCGGCCGTTTCTATCTGCTGGAAGTGAACACCGCACCGGGCATGACCAGCCATTCGCTGGTGCCCAAGTCGGCCAGCCAGGCCGGAATCGGCTTTGAAGAGCTGGTCTGGCGCGTGCTGGAACAGACCCTGCCGGCGCACGCAGCGCAGGAGAACCGTCACGCATGAACGCGGTGCTGCGCATCTTCGTCTGGTTGCTGGCCCTGTCGGTCGTGGCACTGCCCGTGGTGGCGGTGCTCAACGGCTGGGTCGGTGCCGAGCGGTGGCCGTTGGCCAAGCTGCGTGTGCACGGTGAGTTCAAGCGGGTGCCGGCCGAGCAGCTGCAGCAGGTCGTGCTGCCGTATGCGAAGTCCGGCTTCTTCGCGGTCAAGCTGCAGGATGCACAGGACGCCATCGAAACACTGCCGTGGGTGGAAAGCGCGCAGGTCCGCAAGCAGTGGCCGGACGTGCTGGAAATCACCCTGGTCGAGCACAAGCCGTTCGCGCGCTGGGGCAACGACCGCCTGCTCTCCGAGCAGGGCAAGCTGTTCGCTACGCCGAAGAAGCTGCAGGACCTGGAGCTGCCCGACCTGGATGGTCCTGACAGCCAGACCGAAGAAGTGGTGGCGCTCTACAACGATGCGCGCGCGCTGTTCGCGCCGGCCGGGGTAGACGTCAAGCGGGTCACCATGGATGCACGCGGCAGCTGGTCGCTGGTGCTGAGCAACGGCACCGAAGTGGTCGTTGGCCGCGATGATGCCCGCTCGCGCCTGCAGCGCTTCGTGCGCGTACTGCCGCAGCTGGCCAATCAAGCGGCGCCGATCGAGCGCGCCGACCTCCGATACACCAATGGTTTCACGCTGAGCTGGGGTACCCCGGCTCCGGCCGCGCCGGCCGCCCCGGCCGAAACGGCCAATGTGGCGCACAGGACGCAGGAAAGGACATGAATCGCAAGGGTGACAAATCACTGATCGTCGGTCTGGATATCGGCACCTCCAAGGTGGTGGCGCTGGTCGGCGAATACTCGCCGGGCAATCCGATCGAGGTCATCGGCATCGGCTCGCACGAATCGCGCGGTCTCAAGCGGGGCGTGGTGGTGGATATCGAATCGACCGTGCAGTCCATCCAGCGCGCCGTCGAAGAGGCCGAGCTGATGGCCGGCTGCGAGATCCGCTCGGTGTACGCCTCGATCTCCGGCAACCATGTGCAGTGCAAGAACTCGCCCGGCATCGTACCGATCCGCGACGGCGAGGTGACCTGGGGCGATCTGGATCGCGTGCTGGATGCGGCCAAGGCGGTGGCGATTCCGGCCGACCAGAAGATCCTGCATGCGATCCCGCGCGAGTACGTGCTGGACGATTCGCAGGAAGGCATCCGCAATCCGGTCGGCATGACCGGCGTGCGCCTGGAGGTGCATGCCCACCTGGTGGTGTGCGCACAGTCGGCGGCGGCCAACATCTCCAAGTGCGTGCAGCGCTGCGGCCTGCAGGTCGATGATCTGGTGCTGTCCTCGCTGGCCTCCAGCGTGGCGGTGCTGACCGCCGACGAGCGCGAGCTGGGCGTGGTGCTGGTTGACATGGGCGCCGGAACCACCGACCTGGCCGTGTTCGTGCAGGGCGCGATCTGCCACACCGCCTCGCTGCCGATCGCCGGTGACCACGTCACCAACGACATCGCGCACATGCTGCGCACGCCGACGCCGGAAGCCGAGCAGATCAAGGTGCGCTATGCCTGCGCGCTGGCCCAGCTGGCCACCGCCGAGGAAAGCATCCAGGTGCCCAGCGTCGGCGATCGTCCGCCGCGCCGGATGCCGCGCCACGCACTCGCCCAGGCAGTGCAGGGCCGCTACGAAGAGATCTTCGAGATGGTGCAGGCCGAACTGCGCCGCTCGGGTTTCGAAGAACTGGTGCGCGCCGGCATGGTGCTCACCGGTGGCGCCTCGAAGATGGAAGGCGTGGTCGAACTGGCCGAGGAAATGCTGCAGATGCCGGTACGCGTGGGCATTCCGCAGCACGTCACCGGGCTGGGCGAAGTGGTCGGCAATCCGGTGCATGCCACCGGCGTGGGCCTGCTGCTGATGGGCAGCCAGATCGAACACCCGCGTCGCCCGTCGCTGCCCACCGGCCGCGCCGGCAGCATGTTCAAGAAACTCAGAACCTGGTTCCGCGGCGAGTTCTGATCGCGGACCGCAACACGCAGTACACATGCAATAAGCGATAAGCAGTTCCCGAAAAATCCACACACCGTCCACGCAACACCGCAGCACACCGCAACAGACCGCATCACGACGTACACAGCAACCGCGTTACCCGGCCACCTGGCCGACCATTGAAGCAGGCACCACCGTCGCGGTTGGCTCTATCCAGCCCGACATACCAACTACAACTCGCCGGCACGACGGGTGGGGAGGACAGGAGAAGGATTCTCCGAAGCCCCCGTCCCGCGTAAACGGCAACACGAGGACACGGACATGGCGCATTTCGAACTGATTGAAAAGATGGCACCCAATGCGGTGATCAAGGTGATCGGCGTGGGCGGCGGCGGCGGTAACGCCGTGGCGCACATGGTCAGCACCAGTGTGGACGGCGTGGAATTCATCACCGCCAACACCGACTCGCAGGCCATCAAGAATTGCGGTGCCAAGCTGCAGCTGCAGCTGGGCACCAACGTCACCAAGGGCCTGGGCGCAGGCGCGAATCCGGAAGTCGGCCGCCAGGCCGCGCTGGAAGACCGCGAGCGCATCATGGACGCCCTGCAGGGTGCGGACATGGTGTTCATCACCGCCGGCATGGGCGGTGGCACCGGCACCGGTGCAGCCCCGGTCGTGGCGCAGCTGGCCAAGGAGATGGGCATTCTGACCGTCGCCGTGGTCACCAAGCCGTTCCCGTTCGAAGGCCGTCGCCGCATGCAGGTCGCGCTGAAGGGCATCGAAGAACTGAGCCAGCACTGCGACTCGCTGATCACCATCCCGAACGAAAAGCTGATCACCGTGCTGGGCCGCAACGCCACCATGATCCAGGCCTTCCGTGCCGCCAACGACGTCCTCCAGGGCGCCGTGCAGGGCATCGCCGACCTGATCGTGCGCCCGGGCCTGATCAACGTCGACTTCGCCGACGTGCGCACCGTCATGTCCGAAATGGGCCTGGCAATGATGGGCACCGGCACCGCGCGTGGCGATGACCGCGCCCAGGCCGCGGCCGAAGCGGCCATCCAGAACCCGCTGCTGGACGATGTGAACCTGGCCGGTGCCAACGGCATCCTGGTCAACATCACCGCCGGCGCCGACTTCACGATGGCCGAGTTCGACGAGATCGGCCGCACCATCGATGGCTTCGCCTCCGAAGATGCCACCGTGGTCGTGGGCACCGTGCTGGATCCGGACATGCAGGACGAAGTCCGCGTGACCGTGGTCGCCACCGGCCTGAACCGTGCCGTGGCCGCCAAGACCCAGCGTCCGGGCGAGCGCGCACCGATCAAGCTGGTCCGCAATGCCACCACCGGCCAGCCGGAGTTCGGCGAGTTCGACAATGGCGGCGATGCGGTCTCCAAGGCCGTGGGCGGGATGGGCATGGGCATGGGCCTGCGTCGTCCGAGCGCCGACACCGTGGCGCCGACCGCCCCCAGCGCATCGGGCCCGGCTGCTGCTGAACTGCCGAACGACTACCTGGACATCCCGGCGTTCCTGCGCCGCCAGGCGGACTGAGCAACGCGTGCCGGGGCCTTGTCCTCCCCGGTAAGCACCTCCATGTCCCATGCTGCCGGGCCAGGATCGGCCCGGCAGTCTGACCGCCGTCGTGCATCGCGCACGTCCGGGCAGTGCTGTCGACGCACCACGGTTCACGGAAGGGACAGCGGTAGTGCGTGTTATTCTTGTTTGTCACAGTCGCGCTGACCGCGCGCTTTCTGGTCCTGCCCCCCGATGATTCCGCAACGCACCCTCAAGAACACGATCCGCGCCACCGGCGTCGGCCTTCACAGCGGTGACAAGGTCTACATGACCCTGCGCCCGGCCCCGGTCAACCACGGCATCGTCTTCCGTCGCGTCGATCTGGACCCGGTGGTGGAAGTGCCTGCGCGTGCGGACCTGGTCACCGAAGTCACCCTGTGCACCGGCTTGACCTATCACGAGGCGAAGATCCAGACCGTCGAACACCTGATGTCGGCTCTGGCCGGCCTGGGTGTGGACAACATCATCGTGGAACTGTCCTCGGCCGAGCTGCCGATCATGGACGGTTCCTCCGGCCCGTTCGTCTTCCTGCTGCAGTCGGCAGGCATCGCCGAGCAGGACGCGCCGAAACGCTTCATCCGCATTCTCAAGACGGTGGAAGTCACCGATGGCGACAAGGTCGCCCGCTTCGAACCGTACGAAGGCTACAAGCTCGGTTTCACCATCCAGTTCAACCACCCGATGATCCCGGCCAAGCAATCGCGGGCCGAGATCGAATTCTCGACCCAGGCCTACACCCGGGAAATCTCGCGTGCCCGGACCTTCGGCTTCATGCGGGATCTGGAGTACATGCGCGAGCGCAACCTCGGCCTGGGCGGCTCGATGGACAACGCCATCGTGCTCGACGAGTTCCGCGTGCTCAACGACGACGGCCTGCGCTACGCCGATGAGTTCGTGCGCCACAAGATCCTCGATGCGATCGGCGATCTGTATCTGGCCGGCGGCCAGGTGCTGGGCGCGTATGAGGGCTTCAAGTCGGGCCACGCGCTCAACAACAAGCTGGTGCGCGCGCTGCTGGCCGATGCCAGTGCCTGGGAGTGGGTCAGCTATGACTCGCCCGCGGTCGAGGCACCGGTCGTCTACGGTCTGCCGGCGTACGCCTGAGCCCTGTAATTGCGCAAGTAATTGATTTTAAACAAAATAGAACGGCGCCCATGGCGCCGTTTCTGTTTTCTGGGGTTTAGACGCGCTGAGAGCCATGTGATCTTGACGTCAATGAACCGTGGGGGTGCACAGCGCACAGATTTGTGAACCTCATCAAGGTTTCTGCCGGATTTAACGTTAATTTAATAAAACACTAACGACTGGCGGCGGTTCCGCCGCTACAGTGCAGACCGGCTCCCAGCCAAAGTTCACGTGATCGTGACGCGGCCGGGAAGGGGCGGGATGCCCCGATGGCTTCACGATTTGGACGAATCCACATCGCGGAGACAGGCCAACGCGTCGCGTAGCCCTTTGTGCGTGGCGGCTGAAACAGCGTGGGGGCCATTCCTGTTATCGATCGCTGGGGAGCGTGGGGGAGGGGCAGATGCTGTTTTGACGGTCACCTTGGTGACCTTCAGCCCGATGGACCGGGCCGCGTCGATCAACTGTGCTTCGGCAAGCCGGACCTTGGCGTGCCACACGGGAGATTCGACGAGAAAAACGAGGTGCTCGCCGTTTACATTCGCCAGCCGGCAACGGGTGGCCAGTGCAGGCGGCAAATGGGGGCGCAATTGACGGTCCAGCGCGTCGAGCCACAAGGCACGACGCAGCGGGTTACCGGCTTTGTCCGCCATGACCGCATCCAGCGCCGGCTTCGGTGTGGATGGGGAACGGGCACTGGATTTCGGCTCAGACATGAAAACTCACTGATGGCATTCAAAAAGATCGTAATCAAAACGCGTGAAGGACAGGCCAAGACGCCGCTGGCGCGTTTGCGTTTCTACTTCGAAGATTCCCCCCGTGCCCTGCTGGGCAGTGTGCTGGGGGTGGGCTGCCTGATCGGCTTCGGTGCCGGTATCGGTGGCAGCATGTTCAACGATTCCCGGCTCCACGCCAAGGTCGCACAGCAGGAACGCGAGCTGGCGCAGGCCCAGAAGGACGCTCAGACCCAGGTCAACGCGCTGGCAGCGCGGATGGGCGAGCTGCAGGCACAGGCGACCCGTCTCAATGCCCTGGGCGAACGACTCACCCAGATGGGCAAGCTGGAAGACGGCGAATTCGACTTCAACGAGACCCCCGGCCTCGGTGAAGGCGAGCCCGGCCCGACCCAGGACATCCCGGTCAGTGCGGTCAACGCCGACTTACAGGTGCTGGAGCAGCGCTTTGCTGCTTCAGGCCGCCAGCTGTCGGTGATGGAATCGCTGATGTTCGACCACCAGCTCGAACAGAACGCCGTGCCTTCGCGCATGCCGATCCGCAACACCTACATCACCTCCAACTTCGGCACCCGCAGCGATCCGTTCGGTCGCGGTGCGGCCACCCACAAGGGCATGGATTTCCACGCCAAGGTCGGTGACCCGGTGATGTCGGTGGCCGACGGCGTGGTCAGCTTCGCCGGCGTGAAGGGCGGGTACGGCAACGTGGTCGATGTGGACCATGGCAACGGCTATGTGACCCGCTATGCGCACAATTCGCGCTTGGTGGTGAAGCCGGGCGATCTGGTCCGGGCCGGCCAGGAAGTGGCCAAGGCCGGTTCCACGGGCCGTTCCACCGGTGCCCACGTGCACTTCGAGGTCTGGGAACGCGGCCAGGTGGTCAATCCGCGCAAGTTCCTTGGTGATGGCGGCAACACCCCGGTCGGCCGCGTTTCGCGGGGCTGATCACGGTAACGAACTTGAACGGGGGTGCTTGAAACGCCGGACCCCCGTCCCAAGCTACAATGGGTGTTGCCATAGACAGGGCGCGGTGCGCCCTGTTTCGTTTGCGGCGTGCGCATCCCCCGGGGAAAGCGCCGCCGTTGGGGCGTCTCATTCCAACCGGTTCCTTCAATGATCAACAGCCTGCTTACCCGCGTCTTCGGCAGTCGTAATGAACGACAGCTGCGCCAGCTCAACCGCATCGTCGCCAAGGTCAATGCGTTGGAGCCGGAAATCGAAAAGCTCTCCGACGAGCAGCTCAAGGCCAAGACCCCGGAATTCAAGCAGCGCATCGCTGACGGTGAAGCCCTGGACAAGGTGCTGCCGGAAGCCTTCGCGGTCTGCCGCGAAGCCAGCCGCCGCGTTCTGGGCATGCGCCACTACGACGTGCAGCTGATCGGTGGCATGGTCCTGCACCTGGGCAAGATCGCCGAAATGCGCACCGGTGAAGGCAAGACCCTGGTCGCCACGCTGCCGGTCTACCTCAATGCGCTGGAAGGCAAGGGCGTCCACGTGGTCACCGTGAATGACTACCTGGCCCGCCGTGACTCGGCGCAGATGGGCAAGCTCTACAACTGGCTGGGCCTGAGCGTGGGCGTGGTTTACCCGGGCATGCCGCACGGCGACAAGCGCGAGGCATATGCCAGCGACATCACCTACGGCACCAACAACGAATTCGGCTTCGATTACCTGCGCGACAACATGGCGCTGTCGCGCGCAGATCGCCACCAGCGCGGCCTGCACTACGCCATCGTCGATGAAGTCGACTCGATCCTGATCGATGAAGCCCGTACGCCGCTGATCATTTCCGGCCCGGCCGATGATTCCCCGGAGCTGTACATCCGCGTCAACCGCATTGTCCCGCACCTGATCAAGCAGGAAGCCGAGGAAGGCGAGGGCGATTTCTGGGTCGACGAGAAGGGCAAGCAGGTCCATCTGTCCGAGGCGGGCATGGAGCATGCCGAGGCGCTGCTGGTCGAAGCCGGCATCCTCAATGCCGAGACCGAAGGCCTGTACGCCGCGCAGAACCTGACCGTGGTGCATCACCTCAACGCCGCCCTGCGCGCGCATGCCATCTACCAGCGCGACGTGGATTACATCGTGCGCGATGGCGAAGTGGTGATCGTCGATGAATTCACCGGCCGCACCCTGGCCGGCCGCCGCTGGTCCGATGGCCTGCACCAGGCCGTGGAAGCGAAGGAAGGCGTGCCGGTCCAGCGCGAGAACCAGACGCTGGCCAGCATCACCTTCCAGAACCTGTTCCGCATGTACAAGAAGCTGTCCGGCATGACCGGTACGGCCGATACGGAAGCCTACGAATTCCAGAGCATCTACAACCTGGAAGTGGTGGTGATCCCGACCAACCGCCCGACCATCCGCAAGGACGGTTCGGACCAGGTGTTCCTCAACCGCAACGGCAAGTTCAACGCGGTGCTGGCCGATATCCAGGCCTGCAACGAGCGCGGCCAGCCGGTGCTGGTGGGTACCACCTCGATCGAAACCTCGGAAATGCTGTCCGAGCACCTGACCAAGGCCGGTGTGCACCACGAAGTGCTCAACGCCAAGCAGCATGACCGCGAAGCGACCATCATCGCCAACGCCGGCATGCCGGGCGCGGTGACCATCGCCACCAACATGGCCGGTCGTGGTACCGACATCGTGCTGGGCGGTTCGCTGGAAGCGCAGCTGCACGAGCTGGGCGAAGAGGCGACGCCGGAACAGCGCGCCCAGGTCAAGGCCGAGTGGCAGGTCCGCCATGATGCAGTCAAGGCAGCCGGTGGCCTGCACATCGTCGGCACCGAGCGCCATGAGTCGCGCCGTATCGATAACCAGCTGCGTGGCCGCTCGGGCCGCCAGGGCGATCCGGGTTCGTCCCGTTTCTACCTGTCGCTGGAAGACAACCTGATGCGCATCTTCGCCTCGGACTGGGTCCAGAAGGCGATGCGCATGATGGGCATGAAGGAAGACGACGTCATCGAAGATCGTCTGGTCAGCCGCCAGATCGAGAAGGCGCAGCGCAAGGTCGAAGCGCACAACTTCGATATCCGCAAGAACCTGCTGGACTTCGACGACGTCAACAACGATCAGCGCAAGGTGATCTACAGCCAGCGCGATGAGCTGCTGGACGCCGAGTCGGTGAAGGACAACGTGGATGGCATCCGTGGCGATGTGATCTTCGACGTGGTGGCGCGCTTCGTGCCGCCGAACTCGATCGACGAGCAGTGGGACCTGCAGGGTCTGGAAGCCACGCTGGCCTCGGACTTCGGCATCGACATGTCGCTGACCGAGCTGGTCAAGTCGCACGAGGAGCTGGACGCCGAGGGCATCGCCGAGAAGGTGCAGGCCAAGGTGGACGAGCACTTCGCGGCGAAGGAAGCCGGCGTGGGCGACGAGACCATGCGCGCGCTGGAGAAGCACGTGATGCTGACCGTGCTGGATCAGAGCTGGAAGGAGCATCTGGCGCGCATGGATTACCTGCGCCAGGGCATCTACCTGCGTGGTTATGCGCAGAAGCAGCCGAAGCAGGAATACAAGAAGGAAGCGTTCGAGCTGTTCTCGGAGATGCTGGAGAACGTGAAGCGCGAAGTGGTGACCTTGCTGGCGCGCGTGCGCATCCGCAGCGAAGAGGAAGTGGCTGCCCTGGAGCAGGCCGAGCGCCAGCAGGCCGAAGCGCGTCTGCTGCAGTCGCAGTTCCAGCACCAGGACGCGGGCGGTTACGGTGCGGACGAAGAGGCCGCGCAGGTGGAGGCGGCGCAGAATGGCGTGCCGCAGGTCAGCCGCGATGAGCCGAAGGTCGGCCGCAACGATCCGTGCCCGTGCGGCAGCGGCAAGAAGTACAAGCACTGCCATGGTCAGCTGAGCTGATTAGTTGATCGACTGATCGAGTGATTGGAAGTGCTGAAAAAGCCCCGCCCTGTGCGGGGCTTTTTTTGGTTCTTCGCCAACGGCGTGGCGCCTCGAATGTTCATGGCGTGAGGCGACCGGGCAGCCCCGTCCAGGACGCGCCGTAAATACCTCCTTGTAGGCTCGACACCCGCATCCATGCGGGTGACGGTCCTTCCCGGAGCAGCCCGGTCGCCTCGTGGCAGCAGGTTGCGGTAGCGGTGGGCAGATCAAGGGCCGCTTTGCGAACCCACCACGCGCGAGCGCCGTAGCGACCGATAGGCCCCTGGGCAAAATCAAGGAGGAGGCCGTCGCCGCCAGGCGGCGGCCGGGGGACATTTGCCGAGGGGCCTATCGGTCGCTGCGGGGCCCTCACGCTCGCGGCAGACGCGAACGGAGACACACCACGGTCCGCACTGCGCCTCCACAACTACCGGCAGGGGCATTGCGTCACCCGGCCCGCTTTGGGCATCCTCCGGGTATGTCATCTCCCCTTCGTTCGATCCATGTCGTGGCCGGCGTCATCACCGATGCCCGTGGCCGCATTCTGCTCAACCGTCGTACCGAGAACCGCGATATGGCCGGCCTGTGGGAATTCCCGGGCGGCAAGCGGGAGCCCGGCGAGACCTCCGAAGAGGCGCTGGTGCGGGAGCTGCGCGAAGAGCTGGGGATCGAGGCGGAGATCGGTGAGTGGATCATGGACGTCCCGCAGATCTACCCGGACAAGCGGCTCCGGCTGGAGGTGCGCCGGATCCAGAGCTGGAAGGGCTCGCCGCGGGGCCGTGAGGGACAGGCCATCACCTGGGTAGCACCGGACAAGCTGCACCGGTATTCGATGCCGCCGGCCGATCTGCCGGTGGTGGCGGCGCTGCGGCAGCCGGACCGGTATCTGATCACGCCGGAGCCGGAGGGTGAGGAGGACCGCGTCCACCAGGCCTGGTTGGGGCGCCTGGCGCAGGCACTGGAAAGCGGGGTGCGCCGGGTACAGCTGCGCACGCCGTCCAGCCCGGCACGGGTGGCGCTGGCCGAGCGGGTGATCCAGCAGCACGGGCCGCGCACGCAGTGGCTGGTGAATCGGGATATCGAGCTGGCCGCTCGGTTGGGGGTCGGCGTGCATCTGGGCAGTGAGCAGCTGCTGGGGCTGGATGCGCGGCCGCTGGCCGCCGGTCAGCTGGTCGCGGCCTCCTGCCACGATCTGGAACAGCTGCAGGCGGCGCAGCGATTGGGCTGCGATTTCGCCGTGCTGGGGCCGGTGCAGGCGACGGCCAGCCATCCCGGAGCGGCACCGCTGGGCTGGGAGGCGTTCGAGGCGCTGCGCGAGCAGGTGTCGTTGCCGCTGTATGCGCTCGGCGGCATGGCGCCCGCTGATATCGCGCAGGCGCGTCGCCACGGCGCGCAGGGCATCGCGGCGATCCGGTCGCTGTGGCCCGCTACAGCGTGATCCAGAAGCAGCCGTACTGACGGCGCAGGCCGAATACGGTCCTGGCCGGGGTGGCGGTGCTGCCGAGGGTCTGCTCGATGCGCAGGCCGATCGGGCGGGGTCGCGGGGGGGCCTCCACGGTACCTGCAGCGGCAAGCGCCGGGTCCTCCATCACAGGCGCGCTGTCCGGGTAGACCGGCGCGATGTCGATCAGCGGGCGCTGAACCACCGATTCCAGGCGGCCGATGATGTGGTTGGCGGTGGCGTTGGAGACATTGCTCCAGAGGTAGATCGAGGACAGCCGGTTGACGTCCTGTGCGCTGACCGCGTCGCGGATCTGCCCGGTCAGTTCACTGAGCCGGCGCGCGCAGCCGGCGCGGTAGATGCCGGTGTTGCCGACGCTCGCGGTGCGCGGGGGCAATCGCGCGGTGGCACCCAGTGCATCGCAGCGGCGGTCGGTGAAGACGGTTTCGCCCTGGGCAGTGGTGCAGCGGTTCACGCGCTGCGGCGCCTGCGCCAGCGCGGGCGGCGAGGGCAGGCACAGCGCACACAGCAGGAGCCACACGAGCGGTTTCATCGCAGCAGCGTAGCGGCGTGGGCGTTATCTGCAAGCGATGCGTGGCGGCCTCAGCCGCGCAGCAGTTTCAGCACCTGGGTGGTGGGCTTGGCCAGGTTGAGGGTGTAGAAGTGCAGGCCCGGCGCACCGCCCGCGACCAGGCGTTCGCACAGGCTGGCCACCACCTCGGCACCGAACGCGCGGACCGATTCGGCATCGTCACCGTAGGCCTGCATGCGCTTGCCGATCCAGCGCGGTATCTCGGCACCGCACTGCTCGGAGAAGCGCCGCAGCTGGCTGAAATTGGAGATCGGCATGATGCCCGGCACAATCGGTACGGTGACGCCCAGCTTGCGTACCGCATCCACGAAGTGGAAGTAGGCGTCGGCGTTGAAGAAGTACTGGGTGATCGCCGCATCGGCGCCGGCGTCGATCTTGGTCTTGAAGTGCTTCAGGTCCAGCAGCGCGTCGTTGGCCTGCGGATGGGTCTCCGGATACGCGCCCACCTCGATGCGGAACGCATCGCCATGCTCGGCGCGGATGAAGCTGATCAGGTCGGAGGCATACCGCAGGTCACCGGGGTGGCCCATGCCCGAGGGCAGGTCACCGCGCAGGGCGACGATGCGGCGGCAACCGATCGCGCGGTACAGCTTGAGCAGTTCGCGGATCTCCTCGCGGCTGCCACCGACGCAGGACAGGTGCGGGGCCGCATCGAAGCCATGGTGCTGCTTGAGGTGACGGACGGTCTCGGAGGTGTAGCTGAGCGTGGAGCCGCCGGCACCGAACGTACATGACACGTACTCCGGCGCGAACACCTTCAGCCTGGCCGCGGTCCGGTCCAGCTGGGCGCGCTGCTCGTCGGTCTTGGGCGGATAGAACTCGAAGCTGATGGCGGTCATGGGCGGGGCGCGTCGGCGGGTGTGGCTCAATCATATCTCTTCATCGCGATGAATGTGAAGTGCGTCGCATGCGCCGTGCACATCCCCGGGCTTACAGTGATGGCTACCTCAAGGAGCAACCGCCATGCAGATTCTCGTCACCGGTGGCACCGGCTTCATCGGGCGCAGCCTGTGCACGCGCCTGCTGGCCGAGGGCCACGACCCCATCGTCCTGACCCGTCGGCCCGGCCGGAACCCGCAGCCGGGCGTACGCAGCGTTGCGGCGCTGGACGAGGTTGGCCCGGTCCAGGCGGTGGTCAACCTGGCCGGCGAGCCGTTGATGGACGGCCGCTGGACCGATGAACGCAAGCAGGCATTGCGCGATTCCCGGATCGGCACCACGCAGGCGCTGCTGGCCTGGATGGTCGGGTTGCCTGAGCGCCCCCGGGTGCTGGTGTCCGGCTCGGCGATCGGCTGGTACGGCCCGCGCGACAGCGCGCCGTTGGATGAGACGGCCTCCCCGGGGCACGACTTCGCGGCGATGCTGTGCCGGCACTGGGAGGCCGAAGCGCTCAAGGCCGAGGACCTCGGCGTGCGCACCTGCGTGCTGCGGACCGGCATCGTGCTCG
Source organism: Stenotrophomonas sp. K-6 (assembly GCF_056861555.1). Taxonomy (NCBI): domain Bacteria; kingdom Pseudomonadati; phylum Pseudomonadota; class Gammaproteobacteria; order Lysobacterales; family Lysobacteraceae; genus Stenotrophomonas; species Stenotrophomonas sp. K-6. The sequence continues at coordinate 325,688 of NZ_JBSPUC010000005.1, forward strand.
AACGTGAGGGCGGCGCACTGCAGAAGATGCTGCCGCCGTTCCGGATGGGGCTCGGCGGGCCGATGGGCGATGGTCGGCAGTGGATGAGCTGGATCCATCGCGAGGATCTGGTCGGCATGATTCTGTGGCTGCTCACTCGCGATCAGGCACGCGGCGCCTACAACGGCACGGCACCCGGCACGGTCACCAACCGCACCTTCGCCACCACGTTGGGCGAGGTGCTCCACCGTCCGGCTCGGCTGACCACTCCGGCGTTCGCGTTGAAGCTGGGCTTCGGGGAAATGAGCGGGCTGCTGCTGACCGGGCAGAACGTGCAGCCGGTGCACGCCCTGGCGGAGGGGTTTGTTTTCCAGTATCCATCGCTGCCGGCGGCCTTGCAGGCCATCGTGAGCGCGCCGGATCGCTGAGGCGCGGATGTTGATCCGCCGCTGCCGACCGCTCATTGCCGGTCTGCGGCCGCTGCTCATGTAATCGCCCCGGCGACGACACCCTGCGGCAGTCTCCATGCTCACCCAGAAGGAGCCTGCCATGTCGACCGCCCGTCCCCGCCGCATCTACTCCATCGCCCCGTTGGCTGCGCTCGCGCTGACCGCATGGGCCACCTTGGTCAGCCCGGCCCATGCGGCCACCGTGCGTTTCCAGGATCTGCAGGTCGAGGTGATCGGCAGCGGCCGGCCGGTACTGATGATCCCGGGCCTCAACAGCGGTGCCGACGTCTGGCGCGAGACCTGCGCCGCGCTGCAGCCGCAGGTGCAATGCCACCTGATCCAGCTGCCGGGCTTTGCCGGTGCGCCTGCGGTGGCCAGCGATGATTTTCTGAGCGCGATGCGCGATCGCCTGCTGGCCTACAGCGCGGACCGCAAGCTCGATCATCCGGCCGTGATCGGCCACAGCCTCGGTGGTGTGCTGGCGCTGCAGATGGCGATCGCGGCGCCGCACAAGATCGGGCCCCTGGTGATCGTGGATGCCTTGCCGTACTTCGGTGCCGTGCAGAATCCGGCCGCGACGCCGCCCACGCTCAAGCCGATGGCCGAGCAGATGCGGGCCGGCATGCTCGCCGCCGACGCCACGCAGTACGCGGCGCAGACCGACGCTGCGGTCGCCAACATGGCGCACGCCCCCGAGCATGTGGCGACCTTGAAGCAGTGGGGACGCGACAGTGACCGTGCCACCACCGCGAACGCGATGTATTCCATGACGATGACCGACCTGCGCCAACCGATCGCCGGCATCACCTCGCCGGTGCTGGTGCTGGGCGCGTGGGCGGCCTATCAACCCTTCGGCGCTACCGAAGCCAGCACGCGGCAGGTATTCGCCACGCAGTACGCCGCGCTGCCCGGCGTGCGGATCGAGATGAGCCGCGCCGGCCACCACTTCCTGATGTGGGATGATCCGCGCTGGCTGCAGTCGCAGATCCGGGGCTTCCTTGATCTGCCTGCAGCGCCCTGATCGAGACCGGCGTGGAGACGATGAGCGAGAAGCGGGCAGCACGCGATACCGGTTTCTGGTGGCGCAACAGCGCGGTGTGGTTGGTCTACCTTGGCGTGAGCCTGCTGCTCGGGTTCACCTACGGAGGGCACTGGTCCGGCATCGTCCTGATCTCTGTGATGGTGACGCTTTCCCTGTGGGTGGGCAGCGCATTCATCCGCGGCTATGCGTTGCGGCATGACTGGTTGCAGCGCGATCTGCTGGGATTGACGTGGCGGCTGCTGCTCGCGGTGGTGATCGTGGCGGCGGTCGCCCAAGTGCTCACCGCTGCCGCGCTGTTGCCCGCGTTGGCCTGGGACTGGGTGCAGCTGCCGGGACAGCGTGCGAACTATCGCCCGGCCGCTGTCTTCGGCTACTGGTTCAATACCGCCATCGTGCTGAGCGTGTGGTGCGCGCTGTGGACCGGCCGCCGCGCGCTGCAGCGTGCCCGGCACAGCGAGATGGCCCAGCTGCGCGCCGAAGCGCAGCGGGCGACGCTGGAGCACCAGGCGCTGCGTGCGCGGCTCAATCCCCACTTTGTGTTCAATGCGCTCAACAACCTGCGTGCGCTGATCAATGAAGACCCGGCGCGTGCACGCGACATGGTCACCCATCTGTCCAGCACGCTGCGCCACGCCCTGGTGCATACCGACGGGGGCTGGGTCACCCTGGCCGAGGAATGGCGCGTAGTGCAGGACTACCTGGCGGTGGAAGCGATCCACTACGAGGGCCGCCTGCGGGTACACACCGACATCGATCCGGCCGCGCTGTCCGCGCGGCTGCCGCCGATGGCGCTGCAGTTGCTGGTGGAGAATGCGATCAAGCATGGCATCGCGGTTTACCCCGGCGGCGGCGAGCTGCAGGTGCGCGCGCAGTGCGAGTGCGGCGTGCTGCGGCTGGAAGTGGGCAATCCGGCCGCGCCTCAGACCACGACCGAAGGCCATGGCATCGGGCTGGCCTATCTGCGGGCGCAGCTGGGCATCGACGCGGCGCCCTCCTCATCCAGCCGGGGCACGTTCCGGCTGGAGCGACAGGGCGAGCGCATGCTGGCCCACCTGGAGGTACAGCAATGAGCGCTTCACTACGCGTGTTGATCGTGGACGATGCGCGGCTGGCACGCAGTGAGCTGCGCACCCTGCTGGCAGCGATTCCGTGGGTGGCGTGTGTCGGCGAGGCTGACGACGTGCCCGCTGCACGCGAGGCGATCCTGCGCGAGCAGCCCGATCTGGTGTTGCTCGATGTCCAGATGCCCTCGGGCGAGGGCTTCGATGTGCTTGAGGGACTGGACACGGTGCCGATGGTGGTGTTCGTCACCGCCTACGATCAATACGCGGTGCGTGCCTTTGAAACCAATGCACTTGACTACCTGGTCAAGCCGGTGGAAGCGGACCGTCTGCGGGCCGCGCTCGAACGCGGTCGAGAACGACTCTCTCCCCGGGCCGCAGTCGCGACGGCCGCAACGGCGAGCGGCCCACGCGATCCGCTGGGCACGGAGGATCAGGTGTTCCTGCGCGATGGCGAGCGTTGCTGGTTCGTGGCGCTGGGTGAGATCCGCAAGGTGGTGGTCGACGGCAACTACGCACGGCTGTGGTTCCGCGACCAGAACGCGGTGCTGGCGCGCAGCCTGAGCACGATGGAAGCCCGCCTGTCGCCGGCGCTGTTCTTCCGCGCCAACCGCAACACCCTGGTCAACCTGCGCCGCGTGCGTGCGATCGAGCCCTCGATGAGTGACGGCTATGACTTGACCCTCGATGACGGCAGCCGGGTGGAGGTGTCCCGGCGGCAGGCCCGTGAGTTGCGTGAGCGGCTGGCGCTGTAGGGCACGCGCCGCACGCGTTACCCTGTGCACGATCTCCACCGCCTGATTGTGCCCATGTCCATCGTCCTCACTGCGTTCGCTCGGCCCCGCCTGTTCCCGCGCGTGCCGCGCGGCAACACCATCCAGGACTGCAGCGCCGAACAGTTCGAGCAGCACCTCAATACGCACGCGCCGTTCAAGGTGCTCGATGGCTACGCGCCGTTCTGCAAGCTGCATGTGTACGAAAACTGGACCTCTACGCGCTGCCTGACCGTGCCGATCACCGAGGCCAACCGCCATCAGCTGCGCAGCGGCTACGAGGCGCGCAACCGCGATGAATTGCCGGTGCTGGTGCGCTGGTTCGAAGGCGTGGAATCACCGCGCGCGAACTACCTGGTGGTGATCCTGTACAGCGCTGAGCAGTTGGCCAGGGAAGGCTCACCCATCAAGGCGGACTGGGGTATCGTGGGCTGCATCTACACCGCCGAACCGGAGGAAGTGCCGATGGCGCCGATCACCATGATGCGCAACGCGCTGGGCGTGGAAGAGGGGGGCTCGGGTGTGCCGCTGGATCGCGAAGCGTATCAGCGTGCGGTGGTGTTCTGGGACAGCAACGCCAACTGGCGTCCCTGAGCGTGCAGCGGCGATGAAATCACGCATGCGTTGGGGTTGCCTCAAAGGTTGAAGTCCCCAGTTTCCACTCCCACCAAGGGTAGTGATACTCGCGGTCGGTGGCCAACCAGTGCGTTGCACAGTCCACGCAGGTGACGGCATGCGCCTCGCCCCAGCCGTCCTCGGCTTCCCCCACGGCATCGATGACCACATGCCCGCGCGTGGCTTCCCGACGCGGATCGAAGAACGGGTAGTGCGGGTAAAGCGCACACAGGCAGCCGGCCCGCTCCCGCCAGAAGCGCAGCCGGCGCAGGGCGAACTGCAGGTGATGGTTATTGGCGAACAGAGCGCCACCCAGCGCGATGTGCGCGGTGGCGCGCTCGATCCGCTCGACCCACGGCGAAAGCGCGTCCAGTTCGGCCGGATCACGGAGCTGGGCGATGGCGCAGGCCGCGCTGTAGATGCGGTCAGGCGCTGAAGACAGCAGCGCCTGCAGGTGCTGCGCGCCAGGTCCCTCGGTGGGGACGGATGGGTCCCGGTTGAAAGGCCAGCGCATCACCGTGCCTTGCCGATGGCGGCATAGCATCCGCCAGTAAGCTGCAGCAGATCGGCCGGTGCCAGCGCCACCTCCAGTCCACGACGCCCGGCACTGACGTGCACGATCGGCAGTGTCCGCGCGCTCGCATCCAGGAAGGTGCGGTGTTTTTTCTTCTGCCCCAGCGGGCTGATGCCCCCGACCAGGTACCCGGTCGCGCGCTGCGCCGCCTGGGCGTTGGCCATCCCGCACTTCCGGCAGCCGGCCGCTGCGGCGAGTGCCTTGAGGTCCAGGGTGCCGCTCACCGGGACGATCGCCACCAGCAACTCGTGCGTCTCGGTGCTTGCCAGCAGCGTCTTGAACACCTGCGCCGGATCCAGCCCGAGCTGCTGCACCGCTTCGCCACCGTAGGATTCGGAGGCGGCGTCATGGTGATAGGACAGCACGCTGTGCGCGATGCCGGACTTCTTCAGCAGGTTGATGGCGGGGGTCATGGGGGCATCCTAGCGCGGTGCGGACCCGCTGCCTTGACCGAAGCTACTGCGGTCGCTGCGATAATGGCGGCGTTCCCGTCTGGAAAGTTCCCATGCGCCTCTCTGGCCAATTCAACGCGCTCAGCTTCGATGGTGATGTGGCGCGCGGACCGTATCCTCCTCAGGGGTTTGTGTCGATCGCGGAAGGCGCGCTCGGCAATGGCGATTGTTTCGGGCTGTATTGGCCGTTGGGGCGCGAGGGAGATGCGCCCTTCGTCTGCGAGATGTTCCATGACGAATGGCGTATGGAACTGCGTCATTCCTCGGTGCAGGTGTTCTCTCGCTGGCTGGAGCTGAACGAAGGCGAGTATGGCGAGCATGAGGTCGAAGATCCCGGTTCGCCCACCGAGCGGTTGGAGCAGGCGCGCGCGCAGGTGCTGGCAGCGGAGGTCGAGCAGGCCATTGAACTGCTGCGCGCAGCCTGCACCGCGTTCCCGGAGCTTCAGCAGGGCTGGGCGCTGCTGGCAAGCCAGTACATGCGGCAGGGGCAGCGCGATGCGGCGATCGATGCGGCACGTTCGGCGGTGCTGGCCAACTGGGCGTTTGGCATTCCCGAGGCCGGCGTGCTGCGCATCCTGCGCGCTGCCCCGGCCAGCACTGACCCGGTGATCGCGATGGTGCAGCGGATGGGCTTCGCCTTCGGCGGCGCCAAGACCAATCCGGATTACGCGCTGATGCAGGCCTGCATCGATGAATGCTGGGCTGCCGGTGACACCCTGACGGCGCTGCGACTGTCGCAGAACCGCTGCTACGTGCTGGCTGGCGAAACGGTCTCTTTTCAGGAACGCGACGGGTTCATGCTGTCGCGCTGGCAAGCGGACTTCGCCGGGCAGTGCCAGGCCGTCCTCAACGACGACCGCAGGGGTTTCAGCCAGGACTGAAGGGCATCGCGCCACAAAAAAACGGGCGCCTTCCGGCGCCCGTCTGTTTTCAACGCAACTGGACCGGCATGCCGATCAGTAGCGGTAATGCTCCGGCTTGAACGGGCCGTCCACCGCCACGCCAATGTAGTCGGCCTGCTCCTGGCTCAGGGTGGTCAGCTTCACGCCGATCTTTTCCAGATGCAGACGCGCCACTTCCTCGTCCAGCTTCTTCGGCAGCAGGTACACCTTCTTCTCGTAGCTGTCCTTGTTCGCCCACAGGTCGATCTGCGCGAGCGTCTGGTTGGCGAACGAGTTGGACATCACGAAGCTCGGGTGGCCGGTGGCGCAGCCCAGGTTCACCAGGCGGCCGTCAGCCAGCAGGAAGATCGCATTGCCGTTGTCGAAGATGTACTTGTCGACCTGCGGCTTGATGTTGATCTTCTGCACGCCGGCCAGTGCGTTCAGCGCATCGACCTGGATCTCGTTGTCGAAGTGGCCGATGTTGCAGACGATGGCCTGGTCCTTCATCGCGCTCAGGTGCTCGATGCGGATGATGTCCTTGTTGCCGGTGGTGGTGACGTAGATGTCGCCACGGCCCAGGGTGGATTCGATGGTGTTGACCTCGAAGCCTTCCATCGCCGCCTGCAGGGCGCAGATCGGATCGATCTCGGTGACCACCACGCGCGCGCCGTAGGCACGCAGCGAAGCGGCGCAGCCCTTGCCCACGTCGCCGTAGCCGCAGACCACGGCGACCTTGCCGGCCAGCATCACGTCCATCGCGCGCTTGAGGCCGTCGGCCAGCGACTCGCGGCAACCGTACAGGTTGTCGAACTTGCTCTTGGTGACCGAGTCGTTGACGTTGATCGCCGGGATCAGCAGGGTGCCGGCCTGGGCCAGCTGGTACAGGCGGTGCACGCCGGTGGTGGTCTCTTCGGAGACGCCCTTCCAATCCTTGACCACGCGGCCCCAGTAGCCCGGGCGCTCCTTGGCCACGCGCTTGAGCAGGTTCTTGATGACCTGCTCTTCGTGCGAGGCGGCCTTTTCATCGACCCAGGTGCTGCCGTTTTCGAGCTCATAGCCCTTGTGGATCAGCAGGGTGACATCGCCGCCGTCGTCCACCACCAGCTCCGGGCCGGTCAGGGTGCCGTCGGGCAGGGTGAAGGTCAGCGCGTCCAGGGTGCAGTCCCAGTACTCTTCCAGGGTTTCACCCTTCCAGGCAAACACCGGGGTGCCCGATGCGGCGATCGCCGCGGCGGCATGGTCCTGGGTCGAGAAGATGTTGCACGAGGCCCAGCGCACGTCGGCGCCGATGTCCTTCAGGGTCTCGATCAGCACCGCGGTCTGGATGGTCATGTGCAGCGAGCCGGTCACGCGCACGCCCTTCAGCGGCAGGGTGGCGGCATGCTTGCGGCGGATCGACATCAGGCCCGGCATTTCATGCTCGGCGATGTCCAGCTCCTTGCGGCCCCAATCGGCCAGGGAGATGTCGGCAATCTTGTAATCGCCTTCGGTGGAGAAGGTCTTGGCAACAGCGTTCATTCAAAGCTCCGGTGTAATGACGAGTCGATACTCGTGTTCGCCGGGCGCCGTTGGAACCAATCCTGGCCACCGAGCCTGGCCGCCCCCGGACAAGATCCGGAACGGTCGCAGCGCCCCTCGGTGGAGGGTGACCCATTATATCGCGGCCAGTTGCATTGGCATGAATCGGTGCCTGCCCCCAACCATCGGCAGGGGGGCGATCGGCGCTCGGCTGTTAAGGTCGGGGGTTTGTATCCGCACAGGCACAGAACATGACACGCACCCCCGGTCGACGCGCTCCACAGTGGCGCCATACCCTGATCCTCGGTCTGGCCCTGCTGGCGGTGCCGCCGTTGGCGCTGGCCGCCGCCCCGGCCGCCAAGACCAACGCGCAGACCGTGGCCGCCGCCAAGGGCGACCAGGGCGGCTACCAGCTGCCATCGCCCGCCCTGCAGGCCGTGGTCGATGCGCCGCGTGCCCCGACCCTGAGCCTGTCCCCGCGCCGTGACCTGGCCGCGCTGCTGCAGACGCCGCCGCTGCCGTCGATCAACGACGTCGCCCAGCCCGAACTGAAGCTGGCCGGCCTGCGCATCAACCCGGCCACGCATTCGGCCAGCCGTTTCAGCTTCGCCGACAAGCTGTGGCTGATGAGCGTGGCCGACGGCAAGGAGCGCCAGATCAGCGGGCTGCCGCAGCCGTTGTCGATCGCCACCTTTGCCTGGTCGCCGGACCAGAAGTACATCGCCTTCAACCAGGTGCACGCCGCCACCGGGACCAATGAACTGTGGATCGTCGATGTCGACGCCGGCTCGGCGCGCCGCCTGGTCGGTGATCTGAACACGGTGATGGGCGACGGCTACAGCTGGCAGCCCGACAGCCGGGGGCTGCTGGTGATGCAGCAGCTCAAGGGCCAGGGCGCGGCACCGGCCGCCGGCGGCATTCCGACCGGTCCGGCGATCCAGCAGACCGAGGCCGACGCCGGTGTGCGCACGATCCGTACCTACCAGGACATGCTCAAGAACGAGGCCGATGCCCGCCTCTTCGATTACTACGCCAGCGCGCAGCCGGCCAAGGTCGCCCTCAACGGCGTGAACACGCCGCTGTCCACCAGTGGGGTGTACTGGGATATGACGCTCTCGCCGGATGGGCGCTACCTGCTGAGCGAGCGCGTTGTGCGTCCGTACTCCTATCTGGTGCCGGCCAGCGCGTTCGCGCGTCGCATCGAAGTGCTGTCCGCGCTAGACGGCAGGCTCGAACACACCGTCGCCGACCTGCCGTTGAAGGAAGGCCTGCCGACCGGCAACGATGCGGTGGCCACCGGCGTGCGCCGGATCGACTGGCGCGCCGATGCGCCGGCGACCCTGGTCTGGGCCGAAGCGCAGGACGGCGGCGACCCGAACCGCGAGGCCAAGGTGCGCGATGCGGTGCTGATGCAGGCGGCGCCCTTCGATAAGCCGCCAGTGACGCTGGCGCAGCTGGGCAGCCGTTATGCGGGCATCCAGTGGGGCCGTGGCGATCTGGCGCTGCTCAACGAATCGTGGTGGAAGAACCGCGAGGTCAAACAGTGGCGGATCGCGCCGGACCAGCCGGAGAAGGCAGCCGAGCTGTTGTCGGCGCGCTCCTCCCAGGACCGTTACAACGACCCGGGCCGCCCGGGCCTGGTGCGCGACGTCAACGGTCGCTCGCGCCTACAGGTCAGCGCCGATGGCCGCAGCATCTTCCTGTACGGGGCAGGCGCCTCGCCGGAAGGCGACCGTCCGTTCGTGGATCGCTTCGATCTGGACAGCAAGCAGACCACCCGCCTGTTCCACTCGCAGGCGCCGTCCTACGCCGCGCCGGTGGCGCTGCTCGACCAGGAAGGCACCTCGCTGCTGCTGACCCGTGAATCGCCCGACGAGCCGGCCAACTTCTACGTGCAGTCGCTGGCCGATGCCTCCGCGGCACCGAAGGCGTTGACCCACTTCCAGCACCCGCTGCCGCAGCTGCGTGGGGTGAGCAAGGAGCAGATCCGCTACAAGCGCAACGATGGCGTTGACCTGACCGCCACGCTGATGCTGCCGCCGGGCTACAACGCGAAGAAGGACGGTCCGTTGCCGCTGCTGATGTGGGCCTATCCGGGCGAGTTCAAGACCGCCGAGGCCGCCAGCCAGGTGACGGATTCGCCGTATCGTTTCAACGCGATCAGCTACTGGGGGCCGCAGGCGTTCCTGGCCAAGGGCTACGCAGTGCTGGTCAGCCCCTCGATGCCGATCATCGGGGAGGGCGACAAGGAACCGAACGACACCTACCTGCCGCAGCTGATCGCCAATGCCGAGGCGGCCGTGAATGAAGTGGTGCGGCGTGGTGTGACCGATCGTGAGCACATCGCGATCGGTGGCCACTCCTACGGTGCGTTCATGACCGCCAACCTGCTCGCGCATACCCGCCTGTTCAAGGCCGGCATCGCGCGCAGCGGTGCGTACAACCGCACGCTGACCCCGTTCGGCTTCCAGGCCGAAGAGCGCAACTACTGGCAGGCGCAGGACGTCTACCAGAAGATGTCGCCGTTCAACTACGCCGACAAGATCAAGGACCCGATCCTCTTCATCCACGGCGTGGACGACAACAACTCCGGTACGTTCCCCATCCAGAGCGAGCGCATGTTCGCCGCGGTGAAGGGACTGGGCGGCACCTCGCGCCTGGTGATGCTGCCCAACGAATCGCACGCTTACCGTGCACGCGAATCGATCATGACCATGCTGGCCGAGAGCGAGCGCTGGCTGGAACAGACCGTGGGCGAGGGTAAGCCGGTCAAGCAGAAGCGCTGAGCCTGCAGGTGCTGGCCGCTGGCCGGCACCTGACAACACCCGGTAGGTAACGGCCGTTGGCCGGTACGGAACAATCGGTAATGCCGGCCCCTTGCCGGCATTACCAGATGTAACTATTTGCGCGACGCAGCAACGACGCGATTGTGGGTTAGGCTTGAGCGGATTCCGTTCCCGAGGCCAGTGCGTCGCAGATGAACGAGTACCGTAGCAGCATCGTTTTTGCCACTCCCGATATTCCCCTGCGTGACGATGTACGCCGACTCGGCGCACTGGTCGGCGACCTGCTCGCCGAGCAGGTCTCCACGCAGTTTTTCGACGATGTGGAACAGGTGCGCACGCGCGCCATCGCCCGCCGCGAAAGCGACGCCCCGCTGTCCGATCTCAACGACGTCCTGACCGGCCTGCCGCCGGCGCGCGCCGAAGCGATGGTGCGTGCCTTCAGCACCTACTTCCAGGTGGTGAACATCGCCGAGCGCGTGCACCGCATTCGCCGTCGCCGTGACTACCAGCGTGCCGGTACGGCCACGCCGCAGCCGGATGGCCTGCAGGATGCACTGGTCAATCTCAAAGCGCAGGGCGTAACCCTGGCCGAGCTTGCCGAGTGGCTGCCGCGCATCGATATCGAGCCGGTGTTCACCGCGCATCCGACCGAAGCCGTCCGCCGCGCGCTGCTGGAAAAAGAACAGTTGATGGTTGCCAGCCTGGTCGACAACCTCGACGGCCAGCGCACGCCGGGTGAAGCCGCCGCCGACGCTGCCCGTTTCCGCATGGCTCTGACGGCGTCGTGGCAGACCACCGATTCCTCGCCCGTACGCCCGACCGTGGACGACGAGCGGGAGCACGTCGGCTTCTATCTGGTGCAGGTGCTGTACCGGGTGATTCCGGTGCTGTACGAATCGCTGCAGCAGGCGCTGCTGGATACCTACGGCGAGGAACTGCCGCTGCCGCGCCTGCTGCGCTTCGGCACGTGGGTGGGCGGTGACATGGATGGCAATCCGAACGTGGACGCCAACACCATCCGCAACACGCTCGATGCGCAGCGCCAGGCCGTACTCGGCCGCTACCAGAAAGACCTGCTGCAGCTGGCCAGCCTGCTCAGCCAGTCCACCGAGCGGGTGGCGGTCAGCGATGCGCTGCAGGCACGTGTGGAGCAGTACAAGGTGCTGCTGCCCAACGTCACCTCGCGGCCGCGACATGCCGACATGCCGTACCGCCTGCTCAACGACCGCATGCGCGCACGCGTGCAGGCGACGATGGACGATGCGGAAGGTGCCTACGCGTCGCCGCAGGAACTCACCGACGACATCGAGCTGATCCTGCGCAGCCTGCACGACAACAAGGGCGACCACGCCGGCGGCTTCGCGGTGCGTCGCCTGCTGTGGCGGGTGCGTACCTTTGGCTTCCATCTGGCGAGGTTGGATGTACGTCAGGAATCGAGCGTGCACGGCCGGGCGTTGGCCAGCGTGCTGGATGGACAGGATGCCTGGGACGGCGCCGATGCGGTCACCCGCGCCGCGCGCCTGGCCCCGTTCGCCAGTGGCGAGCAGGGGCTGCCGGCGAGCAACGAAGAAGGCGGTGAGCGCCTGGACGCGGTGTTCGCGGCGCTGGCCGATGCACGCCACCGGCACGGTGCCGACGCGCTGGGCAGTTACATCATTTCAATGGCGCACGACCGCAGCGATGTGCTCGCCGTGCTCGCGCTGGCGCGTCGCGGCGGCCTGGTGGATGACGCCGGCGCGGTGCCGCTGGACATCGCGCCGTTGTTCGAAACCGTGGATGACCTCAAGCGCGGTACCGACACCCTGCGCGATCTGCTGGCCGACCCGGTCTACCGCACGCACCTGGCCTCGCGCGGTGATGTGCAGATGGTGATGCTCGGCTATTCGGACAGCGGGAAGGACGGCGGTATCGCGGCCTCGCGCTGGGGCCTGCAGCGCGCCCAGGTGGAACTGCTGGACGTCGCTGCCGAGAACGACATCCGGCTGACCTTCTTCCACGGCCGTGGTGGCTCGATCAGCCGCGGGGGTGGCAAGACCACGCACGCGGTGGATGCCTCGCCGCGTGGCAGCATCGATGGCCGTCTGCGCGTGACCGAGCAGGGTGAAGTGATCCATCGCAAGTACGGCATCCGTGCACTGGCGCTGCGTTCGCTGGAGCAGTCCACCGGTGCGGTGCTGCGCTCCAGCCTGCGCCCGCGCCCAGCGGAACCGCGCGAGGAACAGTGGCGCCCGGTGATGGACCTGATCGCGCAGAAGAGTGCGGAGGCGTACCGCGCTTTCGTCGGCCAGAAAGACTTCATGCAGTACTTCCGCCTGGCCACGCCGATCGACGTGATCGAGCGGATGACCTTGGGTTCACGCCCTTCGCGTCGGCTGGGCGAAGATGCCGCACTGACCAACCTGCGCGCGATCCCGTGGGTGTTCGCGTGGAGCCAGGCGCGTGCCGTGATTCCGGGCTGGTATGGTGTCGGCAGTGGCCTCCAGGCGGCGGTCGATGCCGGTCACGAAGGCCTCCTGAAGGAGATGGCGCGCGACTGGCCGTTCTTCAGCACGTTCCTGGACGACATCGCCATGGTGCTGTCCAAGGGCGACCTGACCATCGCCGAACAGTTCTCGCAGCTGTCCGGTGCGTTGCACGGGCGCTTCTTCCCGCAGATCCAGGGCGAGCTTGAGCTCACCTCACAGTGGATTCTGGCACTCACCGGGCAGGACACACTGCTGCAGCACGACCAGCGCCTGGCGCTGTCGATCCGCCTGCGCAATCCCTACATCGATCCGATCAGCGTGCTGCAGGTGGACCTGCTGCGCCGCTGGCGGGAGAGCGGGGGCGAAGACGACGATGTGCTGCGCGCGCTGGTGGCGTGCGTGAACGGTGTGTCGCAGGGCGTACAGAACACCGGATAGGCCATCACGGGTAGGCCATGACCGTGGGTCATGGCGCAGGGCTCAGATCCGCTCGACCAGATCACCCGGTGCGGGCGGATTGGATGCCAGCAGCTCCAGATGGCGCTGCTCCATCTCCTCGCGCAGCTGGCGGCGGATCAACGCGGCGGCATGCCGGCGGCGTTCGTCGGCGGTCTCCAGCACCAGCGGCGGCACCGGCGTCGGTTTGCCATCGTCATCCACCGCGACCATGGTGAAGAAGCAGCTGTTGGCGTGGCGCACGCTGCGCTTGAGGATGTCCTCGGCCACCACCTTCACGCCGATCTCCATCGAGGAGGTGCCGGTGTAGTTCACCGAGGCCAGGAAGGTGACCAGCTCGCCGACCGCGATCGGCTGGCGGAACATCACCTGGTCCACCGACAGGGTGACCACGTAGCTGCCGGCATAGCGGCTGGCGCACGCGTAGGCGACCTGGTCCAGCAGGCGCAACACCGCACCGCCGTGCACCTTGCCGGAGAAATTGGCCATGTCCGGTGACATCAGCACCGTCATGGAGAGCTGGTTGGATTTGAATTCGGGCATGGCTGGAGTGTATCCCCACGACTGGAACAGCGTCAGCGAGGGGCTGCCCCCCTGTCGGTTGCTATTGGACGGCAAGGCGCTCCAGGAGGTCTGCCGAAGGGTAGCCGAGGGTGAGGTAGCGTGGCGGATGCAGGTGCCGGAGATCCGGCTCCAGCAGGTGGCCAATCACCGGCATGGCAGCTTCCCATGCGACGAACATGACCCGGGGGGATTCCGCGTCGGGTATTACGAATCCGATCATGTCAGTCTGCGGGAGTGATGCGAGCGCCACGTTTCCCCAACTGCAGAAAGACGTGAGCTCGCCGTCCTGCTCTTTCACCAGATAACTGGCAACGTGCACATCTTCGTCCTGTGCCTCATGCACACGTCGCAGGAGCTGCTGCTGCATCTGGTAGGCATCCTGCCGGAATGCGTACCGCAGGCGGGCCTGCTTGGCGCGGAGCAGGTCCGACGCCGGCGTGAATGCCTGGATGCGGCCTTCATCGTCGTAGCAGAGCAGTTCCCATGAAATGGCGCGCCCTGCCGCCACTGCATCGCTGGCCAGGTCGAACATCCGGGCCTGCGCGTCCAGATCCCGTTCTCCGGCGACCATGAACAGATCGCGTGTGGGTAGCATGAACACCGGTCGCCCCGTGATCGGGATCCGGTTGACCAGTTCGGGCAGCAGGGCGCGACTGCTGTCGTAGCCGTCTTGCCAGGCGGCGTGGAACAGGCCCGGGGCCAGTGGCAGGAAGGGCACCTGTTCAATGCCGCGCAGGTTGCTGCGTGCGGTATCGAGCGCCTCATGCAGAGACACCCCCCAAGCGGGGTCAGGGCCATCCTGTTTGGTCAGGGTGTGCTCGGGATGATCCACCGCAAGCAGTTCCACGCATTCCTCCGTGATCCTGCGGAACTGGAGGGTGTTCGGGGCCTCCCAGCCCGTCGTTTCGATTGCGTGCAACCGCACCTGCTCCAGCTGGGAGATGCTGCGGAGGATCGGGCGGAGCTGTGGACGCAGCGCATTCCACCCTGCGTCACCGTCGTCCACGGGACGCAGGCTGCGCACGAACATGTCCAGCGCCTCCTGCTGCTTGCCGCGCTTCGCATCAAGATAGGCGCGGTGGGCGTTGAAGAGGTGAAAATACGAGCCGTCACCCACGCGGATGCGGAACAGATCCGCCTCATAGGTCATGGGGGCCGTCATGCCATGGCGGTGTGCGGTAGCAATGAAACGCTCGGCAAATGCTTCGTTGCCGGGTTTGTCCTTGAACAGCCTGTCCATCAGTGCTGAAAACATCGTGACCTTCCTTGTCCTGTGTTCGTGCATCCTCGCCCGCCGGGGCAGTACAGGCAACCCGTGACCTGACATTTCCGCAGTCCAAAAAAGAAAACGGGCCGCTGGTGCGGCCCGTTCTCCAATCGACGTCGGGCGGAGCCCGATGCGACCGCTTACTTCAACTTCGCATCCGCGCGCAGGGCGGCGGCGCGATCGGTCTTCTCCCAGGAGAAGGCGGTCGCGTTGACCTGTTCGCCAGCACCGTTGGTGTAGCTGAACTCCTTGGCCTTGCGGCCGAAGTGGCCGTACGCCGCGGTCTGCTGGTACATCGGGTGGATCAGGTCCAGCATCTGGATGATGCCGTACGGGCGCAGGTCGAAATGCTTGCGGATCAGCTTCTCGATCTTGTCATCGCTGATCTTGCCGGTGCCGAAGGTGGTGACCGAGATCGAGGTCGGCTCGGCCACGCCGATGGCGTAGGAGACCTGCACTTCGCAACGGTCGGCCAGGCCGGCGGCAACGACGTTCTTGGCGACGTAACGGGCCGCGTAAGCCGCCGAACGGTCGACCTTGGACGGATCCTTGCCCGAGAACGCACCACCACCGTGACGGGCCCAGCCGCCGTAGGTGTCGACGATGATCTTGCGGCCGGTCAGGCCACAGTCGCCCACCGGGCCGCCGATCTCGAACTTGCCGGTCGGGTTGATGTGGAACTTGGTGCCCTTGTGCAGCCACTTGGCCGGCAGCACCGGCTTGATGATCTCTTCGCGGACGGCCTCGATGAGGTCCTTCTGCTTCACGCCCGGGGCGTGCTGGGTCGACAGCACCACCGCGTCGATGGCCGAGACGGCGCCGTTCTCATAGCGCAGGGTGACCTGGCTCTTGGCATCCGGGCGCAGCCAGGACAGCGGGGAGTTCTTCTTCTTGCGGATCTTGGCCTGCTGCTCGACCAGGCGGTGCGACAGGTGGATCGCGGCCGGCATGTAGCTGTCGGTCTCGTTGGTGGCATAGCCGAACATCAGGCCCTGGTCGCCAGCGCCCATTTCTTCGGGCTTCTTGCGGTCCACGCCCTGGGCGATGTGCGGCGACTGCTTGCCGATCAGGTTCAGCACGCCGCAGGTCGCGCCGTCGAAGCCGACGTCGGAGCTGTCGTAGCCGATGTCCAGGATCACCTTGCGGGTCAAGGCTTCCAGGTCGATCCAGGCGCTGGTGGTGATTTCACCGGCGACGATGGCCACGCCAGTCTTGACCATGGTTTCGCAGGCCACGCGCGCACGCTTGTCCTGGGTCAGGATCGCGTCCAGCACCGCATCGGAGATCTGGTCGGCAATCTTGTCCGGATGGCCTTCGGAGACCGATTCGGAGGTGAACAGGTAGCTGGACATCAGGCGTAATATCCTTTGATTCGGATGGAAAGATGGCCGCGAATGATACACGGCAAGTCACGCGCTTGCATTGTGCGTCAGCACGGGTTGCCGGTGGTTAAGCTCGCGTGCCCGTCGCAGGGCCCTGTGTGACGGGATTGCGCCGCAGCGTCGCCGCCCAGTGTTCCACCAGCGTGACAAATGGACGCCCGCAACGCACAAGGTTCCGACAGGCGCGCGCCGTGCGCACGCTCACGCGGGTCGGGGGGGGCCTCCCGGTCGGCGAGCGTCACCGCCCCGTCGTCAAATCGCCATCGGACTGTCGCCAAGACCGTGCAGGCTTCGGCGCATCCGGCCGCCGGACCTGAGGAGCACGCCATGCACGCATTCGAGCAGCGCGACGCGCGGGAGGCCGCCACGCGGCCCGTGACCACCCTGGCGCCCCATCGGCGGGCGGTCTTCCTTTCCGATGTCCACCTGGGCTCGCGCCACTGCCATGCCGCCGAACTGGCTCGTTTCCTGACCGGGCTGCGTTGCGAACGCCTGTATCTGGTGGGCGACATCATCGACCTGTGGTGGATGGCACACCGCCGGGCCGCGTGGCGGCCGGCCCACAGCGAGGTGATCCAGGCGCTGCATGCGCTGCAGCGCACCGGCACCGAGATCATCTACATCCCGGGCAACCACGATGCCTCGCTGCGCAAGGTCTGCGGGCTGATGCTGCCGGCCATGCAGGTGCGCCGGCGGGCGATCCATGTGACCGCGGACGGGCGGCGGCTGCTGGTCGTGCATGGCGATGACTACGACGGTGTCACCCACTTCGGAGGTCTGCAGGAGAAGTTCGGGGACTGGCTGTACTACCGCATCCTCACCGGCAACCACCTGCTCAATGCCGCGCGGCGGCGGCTCGGCCAGCGCTACTGGTCGCTGTCGGAGTTCCTCAAGAAGCGCAGCGGCGCGGCCGAGCGCTACATCGAACGCTTTGTCCAGGCCGGGCTTGAGGATGTGCGCCGGCGCGGCCTGGATGGCATCGTCTGCGGGCATATCCACCGTGCCGCGCTGGTCGAACGTGACGGGCTGATCTATGCCAACGACGGCGACTGGGTGGAAAGCCTGACCGTGCTGGCCGAGGATCCGGACGGCAGCCTGAGGCTGCTGGACCACACCGGGCAGACCCTGGTGGTGCTGTCCGGCAACGCCGCACTGGCCAGAGCGGCCTGAGCAAACGGCATGGGCGCAGGGCCAGTCCCGGCTGCTAGCATCGGCCGATGGACTCCTTTACCCAGATCGTTCTCGGCGGCGCAGTGGCCGCCGCCATCGCCCCGGCCGGCCATCGCCGCGCTGCCCTGTTGGCCGGTGCCGCGCTCGGCACCCTGCCGGACCTGGATGCGCTGGTGCTGGCCTTCACTGCTGCCGATCCCGTGGCGCTGATGGTCGAACACCGCAGCTACAGCCATTCGCTGCTGGTGCTGCCGTGGGTGGCCGCACTGATCTGGTGGCTCTTCAAGCGGTTCGGCCACGGCCGCGTGGCGCAGGCACCGGGGCGCTGGTTCTGGGCGATCCTGCTGGCGCTGATCACCCATCCGCTGCTGGATGCTTTCACCGTTTACGGTACCCAGCTGTGGTGGCCGTTCACCCCGCATCCCACGATGTGGGCCAGCGTCTTCATCATCGACCCGCTGTACACCGTGTGGCTGCTGCTCGCCTGCGTGGTGGCGTGGTTTGCGCGGGCGCGCCCGTTGGCGCAGAAGGCGCTGGTGGCCGGGCTGGTGCTAAGCAGTGGTTACCTGGGCTGGTCGTTGCTGGCCAAGCACACCGTCGATCGCGAAGCCGACCGCGCGCTGGCGGCGATGGGGCTGGACGATGCGCCGCGCTTCTCGGTGGCGATGCCGTTCAACACACTGCTCTGGCAGGTGGTGGCGATGACGCCCAACGGCTACGTGATCGGCGAACGCTCGCTGATCGCCGACCATGGCCCGATGACCTTTGAAGGTCATCCTTCCAACGTACAGGCCCTGCGCCAGGCGGCGGCGCTGCCGGCCGTGCAGCGCCTGAACTGGTTCAACCGGGGCTTCATGCGCGCCCAGGTAGTGGATGGCGAACTGCGGCTCAGCGATCTGCGCATGGGCCTGGAGCCGGACTACACCTTCACCTTCGCGGTTGCGCGGGCCGAGGGCGAGGGCTGGGCTGCGATCACGCCGCGACAGCTGCGCCCGGCGTATGAAGGGGAGCAGGGCAGGACGATCCTGAAGCGCCGGTTCGCGGCCCTGTGGCAGCGCATCTGGCATGCGCCGCCGAGCACCGACGTGATCGCACCGAAGGCAGGTTGGACGGAGGCACCGTGACCGAACGGTTTGAAATGGAGATCAATGGCACGCGCTACACGCGGCTGGCCGATGTGCCGCCGGAGTACCGCGCGCTGTTGCTGGATGTGACCCCGGGCCGCTCCGCCGAGCAGCCGGCGGTGCCGCTGCGCGAGATCCTGCGCAAGGCCAAGGCGCAGCCGGACCGCGAACGCCAGCAGCAGGTGCTGTTGGACGAGCTGCGCAAGGTCGACCCCGAGCGCGCGCGACGCATGCAGAACAAGCTCACCGAGCGCAGTCAGCGGCCGGCCACCGGTACCCTGGAAGTGGGCACCACACCCACCGCACGCCCGCGCGAAGGGGCCCGCAACACCGCCGGTGGCAGCACGGTGGCCCCGGGGGACCGGGGCGGACTGGGCATCTGGCTGTTGCTCGCGGCAGCGGTCGTGGTGACCGTGATCGCCTGGGCGACGCGCTAGCGCCGCGCCGCGATCAATACACCGTCGCGCGTGCCTGCACGAAGGAGAAGAAGAACACCGCATTCGGGTCATTCTGGACCAGACTGAACTCGCGGCGCATGCCGTCCACCGTCTCCTGGTCGACCAGGCCGGCCTCCAGCAGCGGATCGGCGGCCGACAACAGCAACTGCTCCCAGAACGCGATCATCGTCTTGCGGCGCGCCGGTTCGCGGTTGTCCAGATGGATGGTCTTGATCTCGGTGTGCACGTCGCGGAAGCCGCCGGCCAGCAGCAGGTTGCCGAGCTTGGCGCCGACGAACGGATCGCCCCCGTGGTCGTACTGGAAATCGTTGAAGGCCATCCAGTAGCGCCAGATATGCGGCGAGTACGGATCGAGCAGGAACGAGGCGTTCATCACTTCGGTGACGTACACCGGCGAGCCCGGCACCAGCACGCGGCGCACTTCGTTGAGCACCCGCGCCGGTGAGGGCACATGCTCCAGCACCCAGCACAGAAAGGCCGAGTCGAACTCGCGCGCGCCGAACGGCAGGTTGCCGGCATCGGCCTGCAGCAGCGTGTAGCGCTCGCGGCACCACGGGGTCTTGGCCAGGTTGGTGGCAGCGGTGGCCAGCTGTGCCTCGCTCAGGTCCACGCCGGTGACGTGCAGTTCCGGGAACCGCCGCAGCAGGATGTCCGTCTGCGCACCGACGCCGCTGCCAACTTCCAGCAGCCGCTTGGCGCCGCCGTAGTCGATACCGCTGAAGATGCTCGATTCAAACAGGCGCGACTGGGTGACCAGGCGGTGCTGCTCGGTATCGGAGAAGCCGTGGAGATAGGTCGGTGCAGTGATGGGTGGGGTCATGGCGCAGGCTCAGGCAGCGGACGACAACGACTCGCCGGCGGCGAGGGCGTCGAAATATTCGGTGGTCAGGGCGACCTGGCTGGCGGCATCCTCGGCGCGGTTGACCACCGCACGGAAGGCCGCGTTTTCCGGCCGATCCTTGGCGTACCAGCCCAGGTGCTTGCGCGCGATGCGCACGCCCTGCTGTTCGCCATAGAAATCATGCAGCGCATGCAGGTGGCCCAGCAGCAGGTCGCGTACCTCGGCGACCGACGGCGGCGCCAGCAGCTCGCCGGTGGCAAGGTAATGCGCCACCTCGCGGAAGATCCACGGGCGGCCCTGGGCGGCGCGACCAATCATCACCGCGTCCACACCGGTCTGCTTGAGCACCTGCGCGGCCTTCTGCGGTGAATCGATGTCGCCGTTGGCGATCACCGGAATGCGCAGCGCCGCCTTGATCGCGGCGATGGTCTCGTACTCGGCGGTGCCGGTGTAATGCTGGTCGCGGGTACGCCCGTGCACGGCCAGCGCGGCGATGCCGCTGTCTTCGGCGATGCGGGCGATCAGCGGGCCATTGCGATGGTCGCAGTCCCAGCCGGTGCGGATCTTCAGCGTGACCGGCACGTCCACCGCGTTGACCACCGCGGTCAGGATGCGCGCGACCAGATCCTCATCGCGCATCAGCGCCGAACCGGCCCAGGCGTTGCACACCTTCTTGGCCGGGCAGCCCATGTTGATGTCGATGATCTGCGCGCCGTGGTCCACGTTGTAACGCGCCGCCTCGGCCAGCTGCTGCGGCTCGGTCCCCGCGATCTGCACGCTGATCGGGTCCGGTTCGCCGGCATGGTCCATGCGGTGGAGCGACTTGCGGGTGTTCCAGAAGCGTGGATCGGAGATGGTCATCTCCGAGGCGGCCAGGCCCGCGCCCAGCTGCTTGCACAGCAGGCGGAAGGGCTTGTCGGTGACACCGGCCATCGGCGCCAGCACCACATTGGGCTGGATGTTGTAGGGGCCAATCTGCATGCGCGCATTGTAGTGCCGGCCGCTGGCCGGCAACCACGCAGACAGCGATACCCGTTCAGGCCGATCCGGAAGGGCCTGATGCGCTCCAGTCATGAGCATATGCTTGACGATTGCTTCCGCCGCCCCCACTGGCCGGGGATGCTGGGCAGTTACGCCCTGCGCAGCCGGCGTTGCGACACCGGCGGTTGTTCATGGCGCGGGACCACACGCATAGGCCAGCACGGCCAGATGACGCTGCGGGTCGAGCCCGAGCAGGGCCAGCACGGCGGCGTCGTCGAACGAGCCGATCGCGCAGCCGGCGGCGTTCATTGCCGCCACTTCCTGGCCCAGCGCCCCCAGCCAGACCCCGGCCTCGATCAACACGAAGCGGCCGCCGCGCTCGCCGTACTTGGCCAGCGTTCCGCCCGGCTCGGCGATCAGGAACAGCACCGCCCCTGGCCGCTCCGGCCACTCCACGCCAAGCAGTGTGGCCAGCGCCGGCCACGGCGGGCAGGGCGCCACCGGTGCCAGCGCATGTTCAAGCGGGTCATACCAATGGATGCCCGGGTCTGCGGCGGTCACATCGTCAATGCCGTACAGCGCCGCATAGGCCTGGATCGGGTATTTGGCTCCGCCGGACGGCAGGCGTCGGGTGTCAGTGTCGCCGGGCCGGGCCCGCAGCGGGGCCAGCACGCGCCCCAGTTCCTTGGCGCCCCAGCGCGCGTCACCGAAACGGCGGCCACTGCGGCGCTGCGCCAGGGCATCGCCGGGATGTACCGGGTCCGGCAGGGCAATGCCGGCGGCCGCATGCAACGGCCGCGGTGGCGACCAGGCACGCGCGGCATCCTCGGCGATCCGCGTGCGCATCACCTCGGCGCGCGCAGGATTGAGCTCGCCGTTGTGCCAGAACAGATGGAACAGCGGGGCATCGTCCCAAGGGGAGGGGGGTGACGGCATGCGGTCCTCGTGCATCAACCCAAGGGATGCGGAAAGGGATTGGGAAACGCGCCACTGTGCGGCACGCCGGGATAACGCCATGCAATGTCCTGACAACGGCCACCGAGGAACGGCGCACGCTCGTCGGCATGCAGGCCGCTGAGCTGCGGCGACAGCACCCGCATCACCCTCAGCCCCGCCGCCGCCACATCGGGGGTGGTCAACTCGCGGTAGTACATCGCCACTCCCGCACTGCCCAGCCGGCGCCGCAGCAGATCCAGCTCGGCCATCGCTCGCGCCGCTGGCGGGCGGACAACCGAGGCCGGCGGCGGCAGGTGCAGCGTGCTCTCGCCTCCATCCCTCAGCAGCGCCACCTGCGGCCACAGGTCCGGGCGCAGGGTATAGAACGCGGCGTGTTCATCGAAGCTGCGCAGCGCGGCCGGTTCGCGCGGCAGCCGGGCGCTTTCGCGGCCACACAGATGCGCGGCAAAGGTCAGCGCCTGCTGCCATTCCAGCAGCGCCTTGTGCAGTGCCTCGCCCGGATCGGCACGGCAGGCGATGCCCAGCACGTGGCGGGGGCGGCCTTCAAACGGGATGCCGCCGGCGACCGCGATCACCGGGTGCGGATTCCAGTGCTGGGTCAGGTCGAAGGCCTGCAGTTCGCCGCCGCGTGCGTCTGCATGGGCGTGCCAGTGCGGTGGCAGCGCGATCCTCCGGCCCGCCACGCCATTGAGCCATGTCACCGCGAGTGCATCGCGCTCGAGCAGTTCCTGGGCCGCCCGCAGCAGCGCCAGCCAGGCGCCATCACGGCCATCCCGCCAGGCTGCCAGTCCACTGGACGTCGACGGCAAGCGCGCCTGGCCACGGCGCGGCCCCAGCCCGACCAGTTCCTGCGGTACCCAGGCCACCCGGTTGTCATCCAGCGCATAGACCGCCGCGAACAGATCGTCATCGTGCTCCGGCATCGGCCACGGGAAGCCGGGCGTGGCGCGTTGGCGTGGCGAGAACAAGGCGAAGGCCGATTCGTCCAGGCGCTCTGCAGGCGTCAGCGCATCACGCCGACGCACCTCGACATCCGCCTGCGCTGCCGCCAGCCGCTCCAGTGCCTCGGCGACCGCACCATCGGCGGCCGCCTCGGCATCCAGGGCGACCGCGCCGGAAACGCCTTGCCAGGGGTTGGCCGGGTCGGCCGGGGTGGCGGCATTGTGCACGCGCCGTCCCTCGAACAACGGGCCGGTGGCATCACAGGGGTTGAGCTCGATCGGTTGCGCCAGGCGCACCAGACCACAGCGCGAACGCGCCGCGCCCTGCAACAGGTGCGAGGACAGCGTGGGCGTTTCCGGCTGCGCCGCCTGCATGGCGGCGCGGCTCATTTCATCACGCTCAGCCAGAGCATCATCTCGAAGGCGCCGACCGCGAACAGGCCCAGCAGCAGGGCGATGCCGATGCCGATGCCGCGCCCGAGCGAACGCCCCGAGCGCTCGTAGACGAGGGCGTAAATCCCGACATACAGCCCGACGGCGACGAACAGGCCGAATATCGGGTTGGCGGTGCCGAAAATGCCGCCGCCGAGCGCGGCCAGCGGCAAGGCGAACAGCCCCAGCAACACCCGACTGGTGCGGCTCAATCCGGCCACCGGCACGACAGCGACAGGTGTCTCCGGACGGTCCGGCGTCGCAGCGCTGATCGGTGCCTGCGGCAACGCAGGGGGCTGGGGGTGCAGGTCCGTACGGGTGTCGACGCTGGCGACCGTGGCGTGCGCGTCGCCACTGATGGCTGCAGGCGTTACGGGGTCGAGCTTGCCAAGCACCACCGCCGACAGCACCGAGGTGCCGAGCAGGGTGACGACGCAGGAACTGCAGGTGGTCGACGTCGAACCGCCGCCGGCCGCGGCAAGGTCCTGGCGTGAGGCACTGGCATCGAACTGGGTCGGCAGGCGATACATGAGGTCACTCCGTTGACCGAGGCGGAAACGCCCGGCGCGTGACGCACATTATCACGGGTGCCCGGTGCCCCAAGGCAATGACAGCGGGGGCGGCAGTGACGCCTCGCCGCGCTGGCAGGCGGGGCACCACGGCAGGCGCAGCACCCGGTCGCGTTCGCCATGCAGGCGATGCAGATCGAGCCAGACGCTGCGTTCAAGATAGCCCAGCAACAGCGCCGGCTGATCCAGCAACGGGGCGACCAGCGCTGCGATCCGTGCCGGTTGCGCTGCGACCGCCGGCATTGCCGGCACGGGTGCTTCGCCCCAGCGGCGCAGCACCCGGTTGCCCAGGCAATACACGCAAGCGCTCTGCCCGGACACCACATAGGGGCCGAGAGCCAGCGTGTGGTGATAGGTGAGGTCGAGCAACAGATGCGGTTGTGTCGGCATCTGCGTGCGGTAGCGGGCCAAGGCCTGTTCCCAGCCCAGCCCGTGCCTGACCAGCACGAGGAGGTCGGCATCAGCGACGGCATCGACGCGCTGCAGATCCGCGCTGGCATGCCGGTCGAAGGCGTCGGCCAACCCGGGCAGCGGTTCGCCGAGCCAGTCGATTGCATAGCGTCGCACCCTGCGCACGGCCGCCAGCGGTGCCAGGACACCGAGACGTATCAACTGGCGGACCGCCGGGCCGCAGTCGGCATCGTCGTGCAGCATCGCCAGGGTGTCGTTTTCCCAGTGGCCGAGAATCCGCTCGATGACCGTCGGCGAATCGGCCTCATCGACCACGTACAGTTCGTCAGCGCCACCGGATACCAGCAGCAGCTGGCGCTGCGCATGGGTCTGCGAAAACAGCGCCCAGGCCGGATTGCGTGTCCAGCGCGGGTCGGCCGCGTGCGTGCCTGGGTGTTCCTGACTGCCTGCTGCTGCCACTGCGTACAGTCCGTGTATCCGCGAAAACGCAAGGATACCGGCAAACAGGCGCGCCACCTTCTGCTACGGTGCGCGCGTGCCTACGCCGCCTGTTGCCAGCGCTTCTATCCCTCAACCGCCCTGGCGTGAGGCGATGCTGTGGATGCTGCTGCTCGGTGCGATGTTCATCCATGGCTACAGTTGGACGAACCACTTGGCGGCCAGCCAGGCGCATACCTACAGCCTGCACGGCTGGTGGGACGAGGCGATCCCGTTCTGGCCGTGGACGATCTGGCCCTACCTGGCGTTGAATCTGCTGTACCCGCTGACATTCTTCCTGTGCCCGACCCGATCGGCCCTGCGCCGCCATGCGCTGGCCATCGCGCTGGTGCAGGCCGCCTGCATGCTTGCCTTCGTGTGCTGGCCGACCGGCAATGTGCGTGTGGTGCCGCAGCCGGACGGCGCGACGGGCCTGCTGTTTGCACAACTGCGCGCGTTCGAGGCGCCCTTCAACATGGCGCCGTCGCTGCACGCCGCGGTGCTGGTGGTGGTCTGGCAGGCATGGCGGCAGTCGTTGCCGGCGGATGCGGCAGGGTTGCGTTGGCTGTGGCACGGCGCCTGTGGCCTGATCCTGATTTCGACGCTCACCACCTGGCAGCACGATCTGCTGGACGTACTGGCCGGGCTGTTGGTCGGCGCGCTGGCGCTGTGGATCACGCGTTGCGTGCCGCCCTCGTTGGGGCGTATCGGCTGAGTGCAGGCGACTGAGATTCTCCGGGTGCGGCTGCGGCTGCGGCTGCGGCTGCGGCGGCCAGTGGGTCGGGCGCTGGGGCGCGATGCCCTTGCCGGCGAATGTCCCCCGGGCGCGCCCTGCGGCCGCCCCCTCCTCCTTGATTTCGCCCACAAGGCCATCGCGCCCCACGTGTCCAGACCATGGGCCCTCACGCTCGCGGCAGACCCCAGCGAAGACGCACCCAGATCCACAGCGAGACGCTGGGAGAAAAACCAAAAAAAAAGGCCAGCGCGAACGCTGGCCTCTTGGTATCCACAGCGGTGACGCTTACTTGTTCTCGGCATCACCCGGGGTGAAGTGTGGCATCGCCGCGGCGGCGCCTTCCTTCTCGGTCGAACGACCGGCGAACTGATTGGCGAAACGCACGTGGCGGGCAAACGCCGCCTCCGGGTCCTGCGCGATCGAGGCCACCAGCGCACCATTGAACGCATCCCCCGCACCGGTGGTGTCCAGCACCTGCACCTGCTCGGCGCCCACGCGGTAGTACGGCTGGGCATCGCCACGCAGGTTCTCATCGGCGTGCGACACGAACACACCGACCGACCCCAGCGTCACCACCACGGTGCCATTGCCGACCAGCTTGCGGCACAGCGCATGCAGGCTGGCCCCATCCAGTGCGGCGACGTCGTTGGCATCCACGCGCTCGCCGACATGACGGCCAAGCAGGGCAGCGAACTCGGTCTCGTTCGGGGTCAGCACATCGGCCAGCTTGAGCAGGCCGATGCTGGAGGGCGCATCGGCAGGCGCCACGTTGAGCACGGTGGTGGCACCGGCCTCACGCGCGATCGCCAAGGCGGCCTCGATGGTTTCCACCGGCGATTCGAGCTGCGCCAGCACCACCTTGGCGCCGGCCAGCAGCGCGCGCTGCTGTTCGACGAAGTCCAGGCTCAACGCGGCGTTGGCACCCGGGCCGATCACGATGGTGTTGCGGCCGCGGCTGTCGACATAGATGCCGCCGGTGCCGGTCGGCTCGCTGCTGGCCTCGGCGGTCAGCGCGAAGCCATCCTGCTCGGCCAGGCCGCGCGCCATCGCACCGCCGGCGTCATCGCCCAGCGCGCACAGGAACGTGGTCGGCGCGCCGGCACGGCGGGCGGCCACGGCCTGGTTGAAGCCCTTGCCGCCGGGACCGGTGCTGTAGCGGCCGGCAATGGTCGCACCCGGGGCCGGGAGCGACTCACAACGCCAGACATGATCCACATTGAAGGAACCGATTACGACGACACTGCTACTCATAAAGTCTGTTTCTCAAAGAACGGATATCAGCTGAAATGCGTCAGCACACCGGCGATGGTCGCCGTCATGAAGGTGGCAATGGTACCGCCGAGCACCGCACGCAGGCCGAACTTGGCCAGATCGTGGCGACGCTCCGGCGCCAGCCCACCAATACCACCGATCTGGATCGCGATGGAGCTGAAGTTGGCAAAACCGCACAGCGCGTAGGTGGCGACCAGGCGGCCCTCGGCCGACAGTACCGTGCCCGGCACCTCGCCTCGGATGATCTTGGCCAGTTCCGAATACGCCACGAACTCGTTGATCACGACCTTCTGGCCGATCAGCGAGCCCACGGTGGTGGCATCGGCCCACGGGGTGCCGATCACCCAGGCGATCGGGGCCAGCAGGAAGCCGAACAGGGTGGACAGGTCGGTCGGGCGGCCGATGAGCGAGGCCAAGCCGGTGACGTCACCCAGCCAGGTCAGCGGGGCGTTGATCAGGGCGATCAGGGCGATGAAGGCCAGCAGCATCGCACCGATGTTCAGCGCCAGCTTCAAGCCATCGCCCGCACCGGCTGCGGCAGCGTCGATGATGTTGCTGGAGGTCTTCTCCACTTCCATCTTGACGGTGCCGCGGGTCAGCGGAGTACCGGTTTCGGGCACCAGCAGCTTGGCCACCACCAGGGTCGCCGGGGCGGCCATGATGCTCGCGGCCAGCAGATGCTTGGCGTAGAAGGCCTGCTCGACCGGATCGCCGGCGCCGAGCATGCCCACATACGCGGCCAGCACGCCGCCGGCGATGTGCGCCATGCCGCCGATCATCATGGTGATCAGCTCGGACTGGGTCATCTTGGCGATGTACGGACGCACCGTCAGCGGCGCTTCGGTCTGGCCGATGAAGACGCTGGCGCAGACGCTGGTGGTCTCGGCGCCGGACACACGCATGATCTTGGTGATCGCCCAGGCCATGCCGCGCACGATCATCTGCATCACGTTGAGGTGGTACATGACCCCCATCAGCGCCGAGAAGAAGATGATGGTCGGCAGCACCTGGAAGGCGAAGATGAAACCGAACTGGCTGGTGTCCATCAGGCTGCCGAAGATGAAGCCGGAACCGGCGTTGACGAACTCCAGGACCTTGACGAAGCCCTTGCCCAGCGCGTCGAACACATCGCGGCCACCCGGCACCAGCAGCACCACCGCCGCGAAGGCGATCTGCAGTGCGATACCGGTGACGACCAGGCGCCAGTCGACAGCCCGCTTGTTGTTCGAGAACAACCAGGCAATGCCGATCAGCACTGCCAACCCGAACAGGCCGAAGCCAATCCTGCCCAAACCTTCGACCATGAGACTTCCCTTGGGGCGCCGCGAAAAACGGGAAGCCTAGAGCAGCGGCAAGGGCGGGGCAAGGAAAAGCAGCGTCCGCGAGGCGATCGGTCGTGATCGGGCCTGTATCGGCAAGGCATGGCCGGGTTTCCGTGTGGCGTGTCACGCGCCGTGAGATCGCGCTGTCCGCCCTGTGCGCGCCACCCTCTACACTTACCGGCATCGATCCGGCCCGGTCGTGGGCCCGCAGCAGGAGAACCACATGCTCTATCGCCGTCTTGGCTCCACCGGCCTGAAGCTCTCCGCCCTGTCCTTCGGGGCCTGGGTGACCTTCGGCGACCAGATCGGCCGCGATGAGGCACGCAAGCTGATCGCCACCGCCTGGGATGCCGGGGTCAACTTCTTCGACAATGCCGAGGGCTATGCGCGCGGTCGCGCCGAGCAGGTGATGGGCGATGTGATCGCCGACCTGCGCCTGCCGCGCGATGGCTTCTGCGTCTCCAGCAAGGTGTTCTTCGGTGCGGTGGACGAGCCGCGCCCGACCCAGCACGGCCTGTCGCGCAAGCACGTCACCGACGCCTGCCACGCCGCGCTCAAGCGGCTGCGGGTGGAGTATCTGGACCTTTACTATTGCCATCGCCCGGATCCGGACACCCCGATCGCCGAGACCGTGCAGGCCATGGACACCCTGATCCGCCAGGGCAAGGTGCTGTACTGGGGGACCTCGGAGTGGTCGGCGGTGCAGATCCAGGAGGCGGTGGACATCGCCCGCGCGCGCAACCTGCACGCACCCTCCATGGAGCAGCCGCAGTACAACCTGCTGCACCGCGAGCGGGTGGAGCGCGAGTACGCGCCGCTGTATGCCGAGGCTGGTCTGGGCACCACCATCTGGTCGCCGCTGGCCTCGGGCCTGCTGACCGGCAAGTACAACGCCGGGGTGGATCCGCAGTCCCGGCTGGGCCAGGAACAGCTGGGCTGGCTGAAGGCGCAGGTGCTGGAGGACGGGACTGATCGCATGGAGCGGGTACGCCGCTACACCACACTGGCCGCGCAGCTGGGCGTCTCCCCGGCACAGCTGGCGATCGCCTGGTGCCTGCGCAACCCGAATGTCTCCAGCGTGATCCTCGGCGCCAGCCGGGTCAGCCAGCTGGAAGAGAACCTGGGCGCACTGGCGCTGTTCGAGCAGTTGGATGAAAGCGTGTGGCAGCAGGTGGATGCGGTGTTTGCCTGAGCCGGCTCTGCACCCCCTGTCGCCGGGCGCGAGCGCGCTATTTGATTGATGGCGACTATCGAAACCAGGTGTTCGATCATTAATGCCATCTATCAAAGTGAGAATGGTTGTTGATTGTCAACTGAGAATCATTATCATTTGAATGGCCCCTCGCAACGAGTCCAGACGATGAACACTCAAGCTGCTGTACTGCTGCGCCCCGAAACGCTGACCCTCCGCGACCGTCCGGTCCGCGTGGTCCCGCCGGAAGAAGTGATCGACAGCGAAGCCCTGCTCAAGGGACGCCGCGAAATCCTGATCCAGCACGGCGACCGCTTCTATCGCCTGCGTCATACCAGCAACGACAAGCTGATCCTGACCAAGTAACAGCGCTGCCTCCCCCAGCTCTCTCCCCCTCGACACTTCGCCGTCGGCTTCGGTCCACGGCGTGGGTCGAGGGTCTCCCCCGCAACCGCCGATTGCAGGTAGAACGCCATGAGCCGCGCCCTCTCCGTTGGCCGCCCACCGGGCCGCCACCCCATCGCCGGTCTGCCATCGGCCGCGCAACTGACCTCGCTGGGCACCGTGCTGTGCCTGTACCGGCCGGACAGCAGTGAACTCGGTGGCTGGAAACACGCCGTGTCCGCACACGCCTGCCAGGGCGTGGACAGCGAAGGTATCCGCGAAAGCCTGTGCTTCGTCGACGCCCGCGGCCGCTGCTGCTGGCGCCTGTATCTGTTGCCCGACAGCGATTTCCTGGCCTGGGACCGCCTCGTCTCCGCCTTCCCGGCGCGGCCTGAACCGGTCAACGACGCCGGCGTGGCCGAACGCCTGTGGCGACGCCTCGCCGTGCGCCTGGGCAACGATGCCTGGCGTATGTGCGCCCTGCGACTGCAGGTGGGCGAAGGTCGCGAACTCGCCGCCAGCCTGGCCTCGCTTTCCTCCCTGGGCGCCACCACCGCGCGCAGGATCGGCAACGTTGAAGGCGCCGAAGGCGAGCTGTGGGTCGACGACTGCTGCTGCGCCAGCGCGGCCCGCCGCAGCGGACCGTGGACGGCTGACGGCATGCCGGTGATCCAGCTGCAATGACGCACTGCCTCGCCCACGCAGGGCTGCTGCTTGCCCTTACGGCCAGCGCGCATGCCACGACCGCCGACCCCGCGCGCGACCACGCGAGCATCCTGGCCATGCAGGGCGAATACACCGTCGACTTCGCCTTCGACGAAACCGTCCTGCTCAAACCCGGCTACGAACGCGCCCCGGCCGTACGCACCGGCGGCAACGAAGTGGTGATCGTGGTTGAGGACACACCAACGCGGGTGACGCTGCAGCACCTGCTGGTCGAACCGAAGAGCGGCCATGTCACCAAGCACTGGCGCCAGGACTGGGTCTACCAGGCACCGATCCGATTCGAGTTCAGCGCCGACCAGACCTGGCACGTGCGCCCGATTCCCACGGCACTCACTACCGGCGCCTGGACCCAATGCGTCTACGAAGTCAGCGACGCACCGCGCTACTGCGGCACCGGCCGCTGGACTTACGACAACGGCATCGCCGAATGGACCAGCGACCTCAGCTGGCGGCCCCTGCCGCGGCGCGAATACACCCGCCGCAGCGACTACAACGCCCTGGCCGTGATCAACCGCCACACGCGCACGCCCAACGGGTGGACCCACGAGCAGTTCAACACCAAGATCCTGCGCGGCACCGATGGCAGCCAAACGCCGATCGCCCGTGAATTCGGCTTCAACGACTACACCAAAACCACCGAGGTGGACTTCACCCCCGCCTACGCCTACTGGACCGCCACCGCGGGTTACTGGGCGAAAGTGCGCCAGCGCTGGGACAACTTCCTCGGGCAGGCACCGGGCGTGCACCTGAAAACCAAACCCGACGGCATGGCCATGATCATCCCGCTGTTCACCCAGGCCCAGGACATCCAGGACGGCAAGACCGTGGCGGATGCCGAGATCGACGCGGTCTTCCAGCAGTGGGTGGAAAACGCATCGACAGAACGCGCGCGCTGACACAGACGCAACCGGCGTGGCGCTCGCCCCTCCGCCCAAAGCCATCCATCGAGAAGGATGGCGGGTAGCCCTGCCCGGGACCGTCAGGGCGCCAAGGATGGCGCCCACGAGCCCCCAGGGATGGGTTTACGGCGCGTCCTGGGCAGGGCTACCCGCCAGCCTTCAGGCAGTGGACGCATGGACGCCGTCGCTTTCAATGCAACGGCGCCCCAACTCACGCCTCCCGAAGCGCCAACGCCGGCGGCGTATGCAGAATCCGCCGCGTGCCCCACCAACCGGCCAGCATGCTCAACAGCACGCCCAACCCACCGCCGACCAACAGCGGCCCCCACGGCGGACTCAGTGTCAACTCGAACACCTGCCGCGCCACCACCGAGCCCAGCAGCGCCGCCGCGCCCACCGCCAACAACGCCGACAACAGCCCCAGCGCGCCGAACTCCACCAGCACCGCACCGCGCAGCTGACGGCGCGTCGCCCCCAGCGTACGCAGCACCGCACTGTCGTAACGTCGCTCACCGGCCGTCGCCTGCAACGCCGCCAGCAACACCAGCAGCCCGGCCAGCAGACTGAAGCCCATCACCAGCTGCACCGCCTGGCTCACCCGATCCACCACCTCGCGCACCCGCTCCAGGATGCCGTCGATATCCAACAGTGAAATGTTCGGGTACTCCCGCGTCAGCCCGGCCAGCGCCGGTGCCTGCGCGCGCGGCAGATGGAACGCGGTGATCAGGTTGTACGGCGCATCGGCGACCGCGCCCTCGTTGAGCAGCAGGAAGAAGTTGACCCGGAACGAATCCCAGTCCGCCTTGCGGATGCTGGTGATCGTGAAACGACGCTCCTGATCGCCCATCTGCAGCGTCACCGTGTCGCCCAGCGTCATCCCGTAGCGCTCGGCCCAGCCCTGCTCGATCGAGGCCTCCGCCGCCGTGCTGCCGGCCTTCCAGAACGTCCCGCTGAGCAGCGTATTGGCCGGCGGGAAATCATGCCGCCACGAGAAATTGACCGGCCGGTTGGCATCGTCATCCTCGTTGCTGTTGTCCTCGCGTGCCTGCCGCTGCGGCGGCCGATCATTGACCGCCAGCAGGCGGCCGGTACTGAACGGCTCGATGCCCGGTGATGCCACGCCCAGCCCACCCAGCGTGGCCAGCACCGCATCGCGCTGCTCGGGCTGGATGTTCATCAGGAAGTAGTTCGGCGTATCGGTCGGCAAGCGATCGCGCCACTGCGCCAACAGCCCCGGACCGATCACCGACAGCAGCAGCAGCGAACACAGCGACAGCGACAGGCCGACCAGCTGCATCACCGCCAGCCCGCGGCGTCGCGTCAACGAGGCCAGCCCCAGCTTCCAGCGTCCGCGCAGGCGCGGCTGCAGTCCACGCAGCAGCCACAGCAGCAGGGCACCGAGCGCGCCGGCCAGCGCCGCCAGCGCGGCCAGCCCGCCCAGCACCCACGCGGCCAGTTTCACATCACCGGTGGCCTGCACGGTCAGTGCCACGGTCGCGGCCAGCGCGGCGGCATAGACCAGCATCGAACTCGGCGGCAGCGCCGCGAAGCTGCGGTTGAGCACGCGCATCGGCGGCACGCTGCGCAGGCGCAGCAACGGCGGCAGGCCAAAGCCCAGCAGCAGCACCAGGCCGATGCCCGCACCGCTCAGTGCCGGTGTGGCCTGCGGCAGCGGCAGGCGGTTTGGAATCAATCCCCCCAGCGCCTGCACCAGCCCGGCCTGTGCCGCCATGCCCAAGCCGATGCCGACCAGACAGGCCGGCACCGCCAGCATCACCAGCTGCAGCGCCATTGCCGTGAGGATGTCGCGCTGGCGCGCGCCCAGGCAGCGCAGGATGGCCACCTGATCGATACGGCGCATCGCGAAGCGGTTGGCGGCCAGCGCGGTGGCGACACCGGCCAACAACACCGCCAACAGCGCAGCCAGCGACAGGAAGCGACCGGCCAGATCAAATGCACCGCGCACACCACGCTGGGCATCGGCGATGCCGACAATGCGGTAGCCCTTGGCCTGCGGCGTCAGCCATTCGCGGAAGGCCTCGATCTTCGCCGGCTCACCGGCGAACATCATCCGGTACGACGCGCGGCTGCCCGGCCCCAGCAGGCCAGCACGGTCCACATCGACGCGGTTGACCAGCAATGGCGGCGACAGCTGCATCAGCTCACCGGAGGTGTCCGGCTCGGCCTGCAGCACGCGCGTCACCGTCAACGTGCCTGCGCCAAATTCCAGTGCATCGCCCACCTGCAGGCCAAGCGCCTGCATCAGCCGCGGATCGGCATACGCCTCGCCTGGCGGCGGCGTTCCTGCGGTGTCGCTGGCGTTGTCATGCAGGCTGCGGCTGACCCGCAGTTCGCCACGCAGCGGATAGCCATCGGCGACCGCCTTGATGTTGGCCATCTGGCTGTCATCGCCATGGAACAGCACGCTGGGGAAGCTGACCATGCGCGTGTTGGCCAGGCCGCGCTCGCGCGCTGCATCGGCGAAGGTCTGCGGGATGTCTTCCCGGCCGCTCAGGCCAAGGTCGCCGCCAAGCATCTCCGCTGCGCTGCTGGTCAGTGCCAGGGTCACGCGGTTGACCAATGTCCCGACGGCGGTCATCACCGCCACGCCCAATACCAGCGCGGCGAATACGGTCAGCAGATCGCCGGCCAGGAACTCGCGTCGCAGCGCACGCGCCGCGTGGCGCACGACGTTCATGCGCCGACGCCGGCAACGGTGTCGGCCAGGCGTCCACCGTCAAGCTGGTAGATGCGCTCGCAGCGCTGGGCCAGGCGCAGGTCGTGGGTGACCAGCACCAGAGTGGTGTCGCTGGTGGCGTTGAGCGCGAACAGCAGGTCGCTGATCTGCTGCCCGGTCGCCTGGTCCAGGCTGCCGGTCGGCTCATCGGCGAACAGGATGCGCGGCCGCGCCACGAACGCACGCGCCAGCGCCACCCGTTGCTGCTCGCCACCGGAGAGCTGGCGCGGGTAATGACGCGCACGGTGGCCGAGACCGACCTGTTCCAGTACCTCGCGCACCCGCGCGGCATCTTCGCGGCCGGCCAGTTCCAGCGGCAGCGCGATGTTTTCTTCGGCGGTCAACGCCGGCAACAGGTGGAAACTCTGGAAGACGAAGCCGACTTCGCGCGCGCGCAGTTGCGCACGGGCTTCCTCATCAAGCGTGCCGAGCTCGGCACCGGCCAGCGCGATCGTGCCGTGGCTGGGCAGGTCCAGCCCGGCCAGCAGGCCGAGCAGGGTGGTCTTGCCCGAACCTGAAGCGCCGACGATGGCCACGCTCTCACCTTCATGGACGGTCATGTCAATGTTGTCCAGTATGTGGACTTCACCCTCCGGGCCACGTGCGGACTTGCCCACGTTGTGGGCGGCGATGGCGACGGGCGCGCTGCGGGGGGACAGGCTGTCGATGAGGATTCTCCAATGAACCAAGCAAGTGGAAAGGGCCGCGCAGCCTCGATGGGCTGGCTGCTGGCATGGTTGCTGCTGATGCCGATGCTGGCCTGTGCCAAAGGTCCGGACACCCGTGCGGCGGTGCTGGTGGTCGGCGACAGCCTCAGTGCCGCCCACAATATCCCGGCCGCGTCGGGCTGGGTAACCCTGCTTCAGCAGCGGGTCAAACAACAGATCACGCCGCCGCCGGCGATCATCAATGCCAGCATCAGTGGCGAAACCACCGCCGGCGCGCTGACCCGCCTGCCGGGCCTGCTGGAGAAGCACCGGCCGTCCGTGGTGGTGATCGAACTGGGCGGCAACGATGCGCTGCGCGGGCTGACCCCGGCCCAGCTGCGCGGCAACCTGGAAAAGATGATCGTGGCCAGCCAGAAGGCCGGCGCCAAGGTGCTGCTGCTGGGCATCGACGTGCCGCCCAACTACGGCCCGGCCTACCGCCAGCGCCTGCGCCAGACCTACGAAGAGCTGGCCAGACAGTACGACGTGCCGCTGCTGCCGTTCCTGCTCGAAGGCGTGGCCTTGAAGCCCAACCTGATGCAGGCCGACGGGCTGCACCCCACCGCGGCTGCGCAGCCGCAGGTGCTTGAGAACGTCTGGCCGCTGCTCAAACCCCTGCTTTGATCGGTGCATGAAGAACTTCACACCACGTCCACTGGCGATGCGGCATGTTTCACAAAGCTGAAGAAAGAGGGAATCCCATGCGTCAGACAAAGGAAACCTCCGGCCTGGTGCTGGTGGTCGAAGACAACCGTAATATTTCCGAGATGATCGGCGAGTACCTGGAAGGGCGCGGCTTTGAAGTCGATTACGCTCAGGATGGGCTGGACGGTTATCGCCTGGCGGCCGAGAACAGCTACGACGTGGTCGTGCTGGACCTGATGCTGCCGCGTCTGGACGGCATCGAAGTCTGTCGCCGCCTGCGCAACGACGCCCGCAAATCGACGCCGGTGCTGATGCTGACCGCGCGCGACACGCTGGACGACAAGCTCACCGGCCTGGGGTTCGGCGCCGATGACTACCTGACCAAGCCGTTCGCCATCCAGGAACTGGAAGCCCGCCTGCGTGCGCTGATTCGCCGCGAGCGTCGCCAAGTGGGTTCGGAAGTGCTCAAGGTCGCCGACCTCGTGCTCGATCCGGTCAGCATGCGCGCCACCCGTGCCGGGACCGAACTGCAGCTCTCGCCGATCGGCCTGCGCCTGCTGACGATCCTCATGCGCGAATCGCCGCGTGTGGTGACCCGCCAGGAGATCGAACGCGAGATCTGGGGCAATGGCCTGCCGGACTCGGACACCCTGCGCAGCCATCTGTACAACCTGCGCAAGATCATCGACAAGCCGTTCGACCGCCCGCTGCTGCACACCGTGCAGAGTGCCGGTTACCGCATTGCCGATATCGCCCAGCCGATGAGCTGATGGGCGGTCGATCGCCGCTCGGCCGCCTGCGGGTGGCGTGAGCGCCGATCCTCCGGGTTCCTCTGGCGCATGACGGCCCGGCATTTGCCGGGCCGTTGTCATGATTTGCACGATGGAATCACGACACGCTTACCTATAATCGCCGCGAACCGCCCTGGATCCCGTAATGCCGCACGGTCTGCCGCGCAAGATCCGTATCGTCTTCATTCTGCAAGCCGTGCTGGCCAGTCTGGGCATTCTGCTGGGCGCCTGGCTGGTGTCGTTGGTGATCAAGCACAGCCTGGTCAGCAGCGCGCTGCAGGAAGAGGCCGGTTACTACTGGCAACTGCACGAGGCCTCGCCGGTGCAGCCCCCACCCAATACCCAGAACATCCGCGGTTACCTGCTCGAAACCGGCCAATCCCCGCTGAGCCTGCCGGCCAATCTGCGCACGCTCACGCCTGGTTTCCATGAACTCAAGGACGACGATCAGCTGGTGCTGGTCGATGCGCGCCCGGAGGGTCGTCTGTACCTGGTGTTCCTGCGCTCGCGCGCGGAGATGCTGGCGTTCTGGTTCGGCATCGTGCCGGTGCTGCTGACCCTGCTGGCGGTCTATGGTGCCTCGTGGATCACCTA
This sequence comes from Stenotrophomonas sp. K-6, assembly GCF_056861555.1. Classification (NCBI taxonomy): domain Bacteria; kingdom Pseudomonadati; phylum Pseudomonadota; class Gammaproteobacteria; order Lysobacterales; family Lysobacteraceae; genus Stenotrophomonas; species Stenotrophomonas sp. K-6. The sequence goes on from NZ_JBSPUC010000005.1 coordinate 362,321, forward strand.
CCGCGCCTCGAAACGCCTGGTGTCGCCGGTCAACTGGCTGGCCCGGCGCGTCTCGCGCTGGGACCCCGGGCATCCGGAAGCGGCCGATCTGGCGCCGACCAAACTGCCGGCCGACATGCAGGGCGAAACCCGCCAGTTGGCCGCCGCGCTGCATTCGCTGGCCACCAGGGTCACCGCGCACGTCGCGCGCGAGCGCAACTTCACCCGCGATGCCAGCCACGAGCTGCGCACCCCGCTGACCGTGATCCGCGTGGCCAGCGACATGGCGCTGGGCGACGAGGACATGACCCCGCGCCTGCGCCGCGGCCTGCAGCGCATCCAACGCGCCGGACGCGACATGGAAGCGGTGATCGACGCCTTCCTGATCCTCGCCCGCGAGGCCGACGTCGAGCCGCAGATCGAACTGTTCGACGTCAACGAGATCGTCCGCCATGAGGTGGACAACGCCCGCGAGCTGATCGCCGGCCGACCGGTGGAGATTCATCTGCACAGCAGCGGCCCGGTGATGCTGCACGCACCGCCGCGGGTGCTGCAGGTGGTGATCAGCAATCTTCTGCGCAACGCGTGCAGCTATACCGACGAGGGCCGGATCGACGTGGAGGTCGGGGAAGATCAGGTGGTCGTTCGCGATACGGGTATCGGCATGTCCGCCGAAGCGCTCAGCCGCGCCTTCGAGCCGTTCTACCGCGCCGAGCCCAGCCGCCCGCAGGGGACCGGGCTGGGTCTGTCGATCGTACGCCGGCTGTGTGACCGCTTCGGCTGGAAGATCGGCCTGACCAGTGAGCCCGGGCAGGGCACCCAGGCCACGATTCAGTACCGCTGAGTCGGGGAGGCGCGGCGCCTCCCGGCACGGCTCAGTCGCACTGCACCTTGGGCGCCAGCGCCGTGCGCCAGATCGCGTAGCCCTCGGGTTTCATGTGCAGCATGTCCTCGCGGAACAGCGCGGCGCGCGGCTGGCCGTCGGCGCCGAGCATCGGCGTATAGACATCGGTGTAGCCGGTGTTGGGCAGCGTGGTCAGCGCGGCCTTGATCAGCCCGTTGGCTTCCACCACCGCCGGCAGCAGGTTCGCGCGCGACGGGCTGGGCTTGATCGAGATGATCTCCACCGTGGTCTTGGGCAGGTCGCGGTGCACGCGGTGCACGAAGGCCACCACGTCATCGCGCACCTGGGCCGGGCTGCGGCCGCTGTTGAGGTCGTTGTCGCCAGCGTAGAAGAACACCTTGCACGGCGCATACGGGATCACGATGCGGTCGGCGTACCAGGTGCTGTCGCGCACTTCCGAGCCGCCGAAGCCGCGGTTGAACACCGGCTGGCCCGGGAAATCGGCCGCAAGGCCTTCCCACATGCGGATCGAGGAGCTGCCGATGAACTCGATGCCGCCGCGCGGCGGCGGGGTGACCGCGTCCTGGGCCGCGAACTGCGCCATGTCGCCGGCCCAGGCCACATTGGAGACCTGGGTCGGTACCTGCGGCGCGGCGGGGGCCGGGGTGCGTGCCAGGGCGGGCAGGGCAGCGCCCAGGGCAAGGGCGAGCAGAAGGGGACGGGCACGGCGGTGCAGCATGGACGACTCCTGTAATGGCACCCGAAGGCGCCCGGACGGGTAGGCAGTCATCATAGAAGCTGCCGCCGGACCGCGCTTTACCATAGGCGGGCGTTGGCCGCCTTCGACAATGCCCTGGCCGGCTTATGGCAAAATGCGTGATTGCCTGCCCCATTCAGCGATGCCCATGACTGTCTGCCGTGTGCTGTTCCTGCCGTTCCGGCCCGCGTTGCCGACCGGGGTGATTGCCCATGGCGGATGAAATCGGGCACCTGCCGCGCGGCCCCAAGCGCATCTTCAAGGCCGCGGTCTGGTCGTGGCAGGGCCTGCGTGCGGCCTGGCTGCATGAGTCCTCGTTCCGGCTGGAGGTCTACCTGCTGATCGTGCTCGCCCCGCTGGCACTCTGGCTCGGCCAGACCCCGGTGGAGCGTGCGCTGATGATCGGTTCGGTGCTGCTGGTGCTGGCCATGGAACTGGCCAACTCGGCGATCGAGGCGGTGATCGAACGCTACGGCGCGGAGTTCCACGAGCTGGCTGGTCGTGCCAAGGACATGGGCTCGGCCGCCGTGTTCGTGCTGATGATGAACGTACTGGTGTGCTGGGTCCTGATCCTGCTGCCGCAGATCTTCTGACATACCACTTCTGACGCGTCACGCGCGTCATCCCCCCTGTAAGGATGGAAGTCCATGTTTCTTGAGCTGTTGTCCGACCCCAATGTCTGGTTGACCCTTCTGACGCTGAGCGCACTGGAAATCGTGCTGGGCATCGACAACCTGGTGTTCATCTCGATCGCGGTGAGCAAGCTGCCCGAGGCGCGTCGTCCGTTCGCACGCAAGCTCGGCATCGCCGTGGCCTGCATCACCCGCATCCTGCTGCTGGTGTCGCTGGCCTATCTGGCACACATGCAGGCCAACCTGTTCACGGTGGCCGGGATGGGCATCTCGATCCGCGACCTGGTGCTGATCGTCGGTGGCCTGTTCCTGATCATCAAGGGCGGCATGGAAATCCGCGAGCTGATCACCGGCGGTGAGGACGAAGATCCGACCACCACCAAGGCCTCTGCCGTGTTCGGCATGGTCATCGCGCAGATCGCCATCATCGACATCGTGTTCTCGCTGGACTCGGTGATCACCGCCGTCGGCATTGCCGAGCATGTGCCGGTGATGGTCGCCGCGATCCTGCTCTCGGTCGCGGTGATGCTGCTGGCCGCCAACCCGCTGGGCCGCTTCATCGACGCCAACCCGACCGTGAAGATGCTGGCCCTGGCCTTCATCCTGCTGATCGGCGCGGTGCTGATCCTCGATGGCCTGGACGTGCATGTGCCCAAGCCCTACATCTACGCCGCGATGGGCTTCTCGGTGCTGGTGGAATGGTTGAACCTGCTGATGCGCCGCCGCGCCGTGGCCCACCACGTGCCGGGTGCCGGCAACTGGTAAGAAGGTGGGGGAAGCGGCAGCCCCCTGACTCAGGGGGCGTGGCTGGTGACGCCGGCTTTACTGCAGACGTGGCATGCTCCGGATCCCGTTCATCGAGATCCGGAGCCGGCCATGCGATCGTTCTCCCGTTTGTTGTGCCTGGCCGTGCTGGCCTCCCTGTTGTCCGGTTGTGGCTACAACGCCATCCAGCAGAAGGATGAGCAGGTCAAGGCCGGTTGGGCCGAGGTGCTCAACCAGTACAAGCGCCGCGCCGATCTGATCCCCAACCTGGTGCAGACCGTGGAAGGCTATGCCAACCAGGAACGCCAGGTCCTGACCGATGTCACCAACGCCCGTGCACGCGTGGGGCAGGTCAACGTCAACGCCGACGATGCCGACTCCCTCAAGCAGTTCCAGCAGGCCCAGGGCGAGCTGAGCGGTGCGCTGTCACGCCTGCTGGTGGTCACCGAGAACTACCCGAACCTGAAGTCCGACCAGGGCTTCCGCGATCTGCAGGCGCAGCTGGAAGGCACCGAGAACCGCATCACCGTGGCGCGCGGCCGCTATATCCAGATGGTGCAGGACTACAACACCTACATCCGCCAGTTCCCTCAGGTGATCACCGCCAAGCTGTTCGGCTATGCGACCAAGCCGAACTTCACCGTGGAAAACGAAGCGCAGATCTCGCAGCCGCCGGCGGTCAAGTTCGGTTCGCAGCCGCCGGCGCCCGCGCCGCAGCCGCAGCCGCAGCCGGCGAACTGAGCCGGTGACCATGCGCCTGCTGCGCTGCCTGTTGCTGCTCTGCCTGGCGCTGGCGTTGCCTGTCTGGGCGCAGACCCAGGCGGCGATCCCGGCGATGTCCTCGCCGGTGGTCGATACCACCGGCACCCTGGATGCGGCCCAGATCCAGGCGCTGGCGGCGCAGGCCTTGGCCTTGCAGCAGCGCAAGGGCAGCCAACTGCAGATCCTGATGGTGCCGACCACCGCGCCGGAAACCATCGAGCAATACACCCAGCGCGTGTTCGAGCAGTGGTCCATCGGCCGCAAGGGCGTGGATGACGGCGTGCTGCTGGTGGTGGCCAAGGACGATCGGCGGGTCCGCATCGAGCCGGGCTACGGCCTGGAAGGCGCGATCCCGGATGCGATCGCCAACAGGGTGATCCAGGAGTACCTGGCCCCGCGGTTCCGCACCAATGACTACGCCGGCGGCCTGACCGACGCCAGCGCCGCGCTGGTGAAGCTGATCGACGGCGAGGCGTTGCCCGCCCCGGTCAGCACCCACCGCGCCACCCGCAACCCGGATGGCGACGGCTGGACGTTCGCCTTGGTGATCGGCTTGTTCGTCGGCAGTTTCCTGCGCGCCATCCTCGGCTGGTTGCCGCGGCCGGTGCGCGCGTTGCTGGGCGGCGGCGGCGCGGCGGCGGTCGCCTTTCTGTTCACCTCGCTGTGGCTGGCCAGCGGTCTGGCCGGGCTGATCGGCCTGTTCGTCGGCCTGTCTTCGGGCAAGGTCGGCCGGTTCGCCCGCAACAGCGGGTGGGGCGGGGGCGGATGGGGCGGCGGTGGCTTTGGCGGAGGCGGCGGCTTCGGTGGCGGTGGAGGCGGCTGGGGCGGTGGCGGTGGACGATCAGGAGGCGGTGGCGCCTCGGGAGGCTGGTGATGCGTTGGTGGCGACACCTTTTCTCGCCGTCGATGGCGCGCGCGTTTCCGCCAGCGCGGCTGCAGGCCATCACCGAGGCGATCACCGCCGGTGAGCGCCGGCATGGCGGGCAGGTGATGTTCGCGGTCGAGGCCGACCTCTCCCTGCTCGCGTTGTGGCAGGGCGTAAGTCCCCGCCAGCGTGCGGAGCAGGCCTTCGCCCAGCTGCGCACCTGGGATACCGAACACAACAACGGCGTGCTGATCTACCTGCTGCTGGCCGATCACGCCATCGAGCTGGTCGCCGACCGCGGCCTGCGCGGGCACATCGGCGAGGCGCAGTGGCAGGCCATCTGCGCGCACATGCAGCAGCGGCTGCGCGACGGGGCCCTGCAGGAGGCCGTGCTGTTGGCCATCGAAGAGGTCTCGGGCCTGCTGGCCGGGCACTATCCGCCGGTTCCGGGGTCACACGATGACGGCCTGCCGGACACGCCGCAGATGCTGGGCTGAAGCCCGGCAATCGGGCGATCGGGGCCGCCGTGAGGCCGCTCCCGCGCGGCGCTAGAATATCGGCATCCCTGCAAGGCGCCCTTCATGATCTATTTCCACGATATCGACCCCATCGCCATCTCGCTCGGGCCGATCAAGGTGCACTGGTACGGCATCATGTACCTGCTCGGCTTCACCGCCGCCTGGTGGCTGGGGCGCAAGCGGATCGCGCCCGGGCGCCTGCCGGGGGTGGATGCCAATGGCTTCTCCGACCTGCTGTTCTACGCGATGCTCGGCGTGGTCGTCGGTGGCCGTGTGGGCTACATGCTGTTCTATGCCACCTCTGAATTCCTCCACAACCCGCTGCTGCTGTTCAAGGTGTGGGACGGCGGAATGAGCTTCCATGGCGGCCTGCTTGGCGTCCTGTTCGCCGCATGGTGGTGGTCGCGCAAGCACCGTCTGCACCTGTTCGACACCCTGGATTTCGTCGCCCCGCTGGTCCCGCTGGGCCTGGGCTTCGGGCGCATCGGCAACTTCATCGGCGCCGAGCTGTGGGGCAAGTACACCGATGGCACCTGGGGCGTGGTGTTCCCGAGCGGCCTGCCGGCGCCGTTGAATGGCTTGGACCTGGCCACGCTGAAGGCCGAGTTTGCCACTGGTGCGCTCAACCAGTACGCCCGCCATCCCTCGCAGCTGTATGAGGCGGTGCTGGAAGGCCTGGTGATGTTCGTGGTGCTCTGGGCGGTGTCGGCCAAGCCGCGCCATCGCTATGTGATCGCGGGGCTGTTCGCGCTGATGTACGGTATTTTCCGCTTCGCGGTGGAGTTCGTACGCATGCCCGACAACGGCGTCTACCTCGCCTTCGACTGGTTCACCCGTGGCCAGCTGCTGAGCCTGCCGCTGGTGGCCTTTGGTCTGGTGCTGCTGGCGCTGTCGCGCCGCGCACCGGTCCTGCAGCCGGCGCTGCCGGCCGCCCCTGAAGGTGCCAAGGCATGAAGGCCTACCTGGAGTTACTCGAGCATGTGCTGGAGCACGGCGCGGAAAGGTCCGATCGCACCGGCACCGGCACGCGCAGCGTGTTCGGCTGGCAGATGCGTTTCAACCTGGCCGACGGCTTCCCGCTGGTGACCACCAAGAAGCTGCACCTGCGCTCGATCATCCATGAGCTGCTGTGGTTCCTGAAAGGCGATACCAATATCGGGTACCTCAAGGACAACCAGGTGCGGATCTGGGACGAATGGGCCGATGCCAACGGCGACCTTGGCCCGATCTACGGCAAGCAGTGGCGCAGCTGGGCCACCGCCGATGGCGGGGCGATCGACCAGATGCAGTGGCTGGTGGACGAGATCAAGCGCAATCCGGATTCGCGCCGCCTCGTGGTCAGCGCCTGGAATGTGGGCGAGCTGTCGCAGATGGCGTTGATGCCGTGCCACAACCTGTTCCAGTTCTATGTGGTGGACGGCAAGCTCAGCTGCCAGCTCTACCAGCGCAGCGGCGACATCTTCCTCGGCGTGCCGTTCAACATCGCCAGCTACGCGCTGCTGACCCACATGGTCGCGCAGGCGACCGGGCTGGGCGTCGGTGATTTCGTGCATACCCTGGGCGATGCGCACCTGTACTCGAACCATTTCGAACAGGCGCGCGAACAGCTCGCGCGTGAGCCGCGCGCGCTGCCGACGCTCTGGCTGAACCCCGAGGTGACCGATCTGTTCGGGTTCCAGTTCGACGACATCCGCATCGATGGCTACGACCCGCATCCGGCCATCAAGGCGCCGGTGGCGGTGTGAGCGGCACGCGCATGAAGCTCTCCCTGATCGCCGCGCTGGATACCGACCACGGCATCGGCCGTGACAACGACCTGCCGTGGAAGCTGCCCGACGATCTCAAGCGCTTCAAGGCGTTGACCGTCGGCAAGCCGATCCTGATGGGGCGCAAGACCGCGCAGTCGCTGGGCCGCGCTTTGCCCGGCCGGTTGAATCTGGTGCTGACCCGCAGTGGCCAGGTGCCCTTCGAGGGCATGCAGGCGGTGGGCTCGATCGAGCAGGCGTTGCAGGCAGCGGCGCAGGCGGAGGCGGAAGAGCTGTGCGTCATCGGTGGCGGCGAGATCTATCGCCTGGCCATGGCCCAGGCCACCGATCTGCACCTGACCTGGGTGCAGACCACCGTGCTGGCCGATACCCATTTCCCGCCCGTCGATCCGGCCCTGTGGGTGGAGGTGGCGCGCGAACATCACGCGGCCGACCAGCGGCACGCGTTCGCGTTCGATTTCGTGGATTATCGCCGCGCCTGAGCCGGCGGTGCACGCAGGCCGGTCGTGCTGACCGGCCTGCGGATCATTCTGCGTCGCTGGTGACGTCGTTGTTCTGCGGCTGCTGCTGCGGCGCTGGGTTCTGCGCGGGCTTCGCGCCACCGCCTTGTCGGCCCTGGCCACCACGCCCACGGTCACGCCCTTGGCCTTGCCCCTGGCGCGGAGGCCGCCCGTTCGGCTGTGCCCCCCCCTCGGCGGTCGGCCGCCGTGCTGGTGGACGCGGCGCGGACACCGGTTTGGGCACATCGCGGCCCGGGACCTGCACCACGCGCAGTTCCTCGGTATCCAGCTGCAGCGCGGTGAGCTTGCCCCCCCAGACCGCGCCGGTATCGATCGCGTGCACGCCCTGGGTGATGGTCAGGCCGAGTGCCGACCAGTGCCCGCAGACGATCTTCAGATCGCGCTCGGCGCGGCCCGGTACTTCGAACCAGGGGTACAGCCCCTGTTCCTGCGTACCCGGCGTGCCCTTGTCTTCGATCCCGATCCGGCCCCGTGGGGTGCAGTAACGCATGCGGGTGAACAGGTTGATGATCGCGCGCGAGCGGTCGTAGCCCGCCAGCCCGGGGGACCAGCTCGGCTTGTCGCCGTACATGTTGCGGAACAGCTTGCGATAGCCGCTGCCGTGCAGCTGCTGCTCGACCTCGCGTGCATGCTTCTCGGCCAACTGGGTGGTCCACTTCGGGGCCAGCCCGGCGTGGATCATCATCCAGCCCAGCTCGCGGTCCACATGGGCCAGCTTCTGCATCCGCAGCCATTCCAGCAGCTCGTCGCGGTCCTCGGCCTGCACGATGCGCAGCAGGTCCGGGTTGACCTTGCGCTGCTCTTCCTCGGTGCGTGCACCGACCGCGAGCAGGGACAGGTCATGGTTGCCCAGCACGATCACGCTGCTCTCGCGCAGCGAATGGACCAGGCGCAGGGTTTCCAGCGACTGCCCGCCGCGGTTGACCAGATCGCCGCAGAACCAGAGCGTGTCGACGGCGGGGTCGAAGTTGATTTTTTCCAGCAACCGCTGGGTGACGTCGTAGCAGCCCTGCAGGTCGCCGATGGCCCAGACACTCATGCGTGCGCCTCCATCAGTGCAGTGTGCGCGGAACGGTCAGGACGAACGGCGCGATGGGGGCGGCGAACTCGGTGCCGTCGTCGGCCACCATGTCGTAGTGCCCCTGCATCGTGCCGTGCTCGGTCTCCAGCATGACACCGGAGGTGTAACGGAAGTCTTCACCGGGGCGCAGCCGAGGCTGTTCGCCGATCACCCCATCGCCGTCGACATGCTCGATGCGGCCATTGGCATCGGTGATTCGCCAATGGCGGGCCACCAGCCGTGCCGCGACGCGGCCCCGGTTGAGGATGCGGATCGTATAGGCGAACGCGTAGCGGCCGTCCTCCGGGGTGGACTGGTCATCGAGGAAGCGGGGGGCGACCTCGACGGAGATCGCGTAGTTTGCAGCGTCGTTCATGCAGGCAGTTTAGTGAATGTTGTGCACGTTGAGATGAGTGCTGCCCAAGCTGGCAGCGCCCCCGTCATGGATGTCAGGCGGTTCTACGTGCGCGCGGCCGGAGAGGGCCGCGAGGTGACGCGCTCATCCTTGCGGCGCGTCCGCCTCGTACGGGACGTTGGCCAGGGCGATGAACTGCGCCACGTCCAGCTGCTCGGCGCGGGCATCGCTGCGCACCCCGGCCGCCTCGAACTGCTCGGGCGTGCACACGTTCTGCAGCGCGTTGCGCAGGGTCTTGCGACGCTGCCCGAAGGCGGCCTTGACCACGTGGGCGAAGCGCTTGCGGTCCAGGATGCCGACCGTGGCCGGATCCCGTGGCACCAGCCGCACCACCGCAGAATCGACCTTCGGCGGCGGACGGAACGCACCTGGCGGGACCACGAACAGCGAGGTGACCTTGCAGAACGCCTGCAGCATCACGCTCAGCCGGCCATAGACCTTGCTGCCCGGATCGGCGGCCATGCGGTCGACCACTTCCTTCTGCAGCATGAAGTGCATGTCGGTGATCACCGCGGCGTGGTCCAGCGCATGGAACAGGATCGGCGAGGAGATGTTGTAGGGCAGGTTGCCGACCAGACGGATGGGGCTGCCGGCGGCCAGCTCGGTGAAGTCCACCTGCAGCACGTCGCGGTGGATGATGGTCATCTCGCCCAGCGGTTCGGCGGCGGCGGCCAGCGGGCCGACCAGATCCCGATCAAACTCGATCACGGTCAGCTTCGGGTGGCGGCGCAGCAGCGGCAGGGTGATGGCGCCCTGGCCCGGGCCGATCTCGACCAGCCGGTCGCCGTCTTTCGGGCTGACCGCCAGGACGATCTTGTCGATGTAGCTGCGGTCGGCGAGGAAGTGCTGGCCGAGCTGCTTCTTGGCGGGGCCGGAGAAACCGGGGGCGCCGGAGGAGGAGTACGAAGAAGTCATGACACCAGTGTACGTTGGCGCGCCAGCCGGGCGCACAGCGCGGTGGCAGCGAGGAGGCTGGAAGGGTCGGCCACGCCGCGGCCGGCCAGATCCAGGGCGGTGCCATGGTCGACCGCAACGCGCGGGTAGGGCAGGCCCAGGGTGATGTTGACGGCCTGTTCGAAGCCGCTGTACTTGAGCACCGGCAAGCCCTGGTCGTGATACATCGCCAGCACCGTGTCGAACCCGGCCAGCTTGGCCGGCAGGAAGGCCGTATCGGCCGGCAGCGGTCCGACCAGGTCCATGCCCTGGGCGCGCAGGCGCTCCAGCAGCGGAATGATCAGGTCGAGTTCTTCCCGGCCCAGATGGCCATCTTCGCCGGCATGGGGGTTGAGCCCAAGCACGGCGATGCGCGGCGAGGCCAGGCCGAAATCCCGCTGCAGGGCGTCGTGGACGATCTGCAGGGTCAGCGCCAGGCCATCGGCGGTGATCGCATCGGCGACCGCCCGCAGCGGCAGGTGGGTGGTCGCCAGCGCGACCCGCACGATGTCATTGGCCAGCATCATCACCACCGGGGTGCGGGCCTGGTCGGCCAGCAGTTCGGTGGTGCCGCTGTAGGCGATGCCACCCTCGTTGATGACCGCTTTGTGTACCGGGCCGGTGACCACGCCGGCCAGCTCACCGGACAGGCAGGCCTGGCCCGCCAGCCGCAGTGCGCCGATCACCGCCCCGGCGTTGGCCGGGTCCGGCGTGCCGAAGCGCGAGGACACCGCATTGGGAACTGCGCGCAACGGCAGATCGCCCGGCTGGCGGGCGATGGCGTCTTCAGGCAGGAGCTGCAGCGGCAGCGACAGCGCCGCGGCCGCGGCGTGCAGGGTATCCGGGTCGGCGAAGGCCAGCAGCCGGCAATCGATGCGCGGCTGCTGGATCAGGCGGAGGCAGAGCTCCGGGCCGACCCCCGCCGGCTCGCCCGGGACCAGCGCGAGCTGCGGGAGCATCGATCAGGACTGGGGCGGAGTGGAGGCTGCGGCGCCACCAGGCGTGTTGCCGCGCATGTCCACGTAGGCTTCGCCACGCAGTTCCTGCAGGAAGCGGTTGTACTCTTCCTCCAGCTTGCGGCGGCCGATCGTTTCACGGATCTGGGCGCGCTGGTTGTCGGTGGTGGCATCGGTCTGGCGCGTGGCGACGCGCTGGACGATGTGCCAGCCGGCATCGGTGCGGAACGGCTGACTGATGCCACCGTCGGCCACGCCTTCAACCTGCTTGCCGAAGTCCGGACCGAACGCATCGACCGGGAACCAGCCCAGATCGCCGCCCTGGCCCTTGCTGTTGTTGTCTTCAGAGGATTCCTTGGCCACCGCGTCGAACTCGGCGCCGCCGACGATGCGGGCGCGCAGGGTATCGATCTTGGCCTTGGCCGCGGCATTGTCCTGCTGGTCGGTGACGCGGACCAGGATGTGGCGGGCGTGGTACTCGGTGATGCTCTGACCACCGCCGGCGGTGGCATTGGCGTCACGCACCTCGACCAGCTTCAGCAGCTGGAAGCCGCTCGGGCCACGCAGCGGACCGACCACGTCGCCGGTCTTCATGTCTTTCATCATCTGGGCGAACGCATTCGGGATTTCATCCAGCGAACGCCAGCCCAGGTCGCCGCCTTCCAGCGCGTTGGGGCTGTCCGAATAACGGACCGCCGCGGCGTTGAAGTCGATCTCACCCTTGTCCAGCAGCGCCTTCACGCCATCGGCCTTCTTCTGGCCGGTGGTGATCTGCTCGGCGGTGGCCCCTTCGGGCAGGCCGATCAGGATGTGCGCCAGGTGGTACTGGGTACCGACCGTGGCCTGCTGCTTGAGCGCGCCGTCCACTTCGCCTTCGCTGACCGAGATGCGGCTCTGCGCGAAGCTCTGGCGCAGGCGCTGCACGGTGATCTCGTCACGGACCGAATTGCGGAAATCGTTGAAATCCAGGCCGTCGCTGGCCAGCCGCTGGCGCAGGGCATCCAGGGTGGAGCCGTTCTGCTGGGCGATGGCGTTGATCGCCTGGTTCAGTTCCTGATCGCTGACCTTGATGCCACTGCTCTCGGCGCGGGCGACCTGCAGCTTGACCAGCACCAGACGCTCGAGCACCTGGCGGTTGAGCACGTCATCGGGCGGCAGCTGGTTTTCGCGACCGGCGTACTGCGCTTTGATGTTCTGGACGGCACGGTCCAGTTCGCTCTGCAGCACGACGTCTTCGTCAACGATGGCGGCAATGCGGTCCAGCGGCTGGGACTGCTGGGCCAGCACCTGCAATGGCGCGGAGACGGTAGAGACCGCGAGCAGGGAGGCGAGTAGGACGGGAAGGGTCTTGGTCATGGGATCTGGTTCGGATCGTAGTCGTCGCGCGTGGGGGCGCCCGTGTTGCTGGGCGGCACGAGATAGAGGTCGTCTCGGTAGTACCCGAGAATAGCACGGCGCAAAGTGCGGTCCGTGTTCTGGCCGATGGAGCTCAGGCCCTTGAGCACGAACTCGATCTGGAAGGAATTATTCAACTCACCTTCGCGGTTGCGCACGTAGCGGCGGGCCAGGGCGCGCACGGCCAGGCAGCAGCTGTCCCACTGCACGCCACCGATGATTTCCAGCGGCGCTTTCTCTGCGATGGAGTAGTAGTAACGGCCCACCACGCTCCAGCGCTCGTTGATCGGGTACAGGAAGGACAGGTCTGCCTGTTCCAGCAGGGTGCGCTCTGCCTTGGTCGCCGCGCTCGAGGCGGCCGCATTGATGCGGTAGCGGTAGGTCAGGTTGATGATGCCATCGTTGGACATCAAGTAGCGCGCACGCACGCTGGCCAGATCCTCCCGCTTGTACTTCGGGTCCCACTGGTAAGTGGCGCCCAGGTTCCAGCGGTCGTTAATGGCGTAGTTGGCATCAGCGATCCAGGCCGACTTGCCCTGCTCCACCTGCGAGGTGGTACCGGGCAGCCTCACCCGCGAATCGTCGAAGTACAGGATCTGGCCGATGCTGCCGGAGAAGCGCTCACGGCCGGTTTCCTGGTTGATGAAGCGCGTGCTCACCGCCATGGTCAGCTGGTTGGCGTCGTTCTGGCGGTCCGCACCGGTATAGCGCGAATCGCGGAACAGCTGGCCCCAGCTGAAGGTGAAGTCGCGCGTGTCGAAGATCGGCAGGTCGTCCTGGTCGCGGTACGGCGTGCGCAGGTAGAACAGGCGCGGCTCCAGCGTATGCAGGTAGGAGGTGCCGCCGATCTCGGTTTCGCGGTCGAAGAACATGCCGGCGTCGAGGCTGGCGATGGGCACGCTTCGGTGCGGCGAGGTGTTGCCGCGCAGCTGCTCCGGGGTAGCCGTGGTCGGGTCGATACCCGGCGTGTCATAGAGCATCCGCAACCGGGTCTGGTCGGCCAGCCCGCGGTCCAGCTCATACCCCGTGTAGCGGTAGGCCAGCGTCGGGGTGACATACCAGGACGCGCCGGCGAACGGCAGCGTCACATATGGCTTCACGTCCAGGCGCGAGCCGTTGTACATCGGGTAGACGTCGCCAGTGCGCACATATTCGCCATCGGCGTCGGTCGTCTTTTCATTGATGTCGTCGTGGGTGAAGCGCACTGCTTCGGCATATACACCTACTTCCAGCCACGGCAGCAGCGGCTTGTCCCAGTTGAAGTACGCGCGCGGCTGGCGGGCATACGGAAGCGCGCCTTCGGTGAGCGTGTAATCGGTGAGCTGCCAGTAGTCGGCCATCAGGCCCGCGGTCCAGTTCTCACCGGTGCCGTAAAGCCCCACTTCGCTGTGCACGGTTGATGCGGTCACGCCAAGCAGCTTGCTGGCGAAATCCTCGGTATAACGCTCATCGCTGACCCAGGCCAGATTGGCGCGCGCCTGCCAGTTGGCATCGATGTTGTGGTAGCCAAAATACTGGACCTGGCCGCGATCCTTGTCGCGCAGCTTGTCGTTGGGCAGATAGGAGGTAACCAGTTCGCCGCGACCGCCGCCGTACAGGTAGCGGAACTCGTTGTTCAGCATCAGGCCGCGCTTGCTCATGTAGCGCGGCGTCAGTGTGTCGTCGTAATTCGGCGCCAGGTTGAAGTAGATGGGCTGCGCGTAGTCGAATCCGTTGCGCCCGGACAGGCCGAGCTGCGGGTAGAGCAGGCCGGTCTGGCGGCGATCATCGATCGGGAACTTGAAGTACGGCGCCCACAGCACCGGCACCTTGCCGATGCGCAGCACGGCGTTGCGCGCAGTACCGAAGCCGGCGTCGTTATCGACCTCGATCTGCGGCGCCGAGAGCTTCCACACCGGTTGCGAAGGATCGCAGGTGGTGTAGGTGGAACGATGCATCTGGCCGACCGCACCCTGCAGGTCGATCGATTCGGCACCGCCATTGCCGCGGCGGGACACCAGCTGGTACTGGATGTCGCTGATCTTGTGGGTGTCGCTTTCCTGGTTGCCCTCGGCGCGACGGGCCTTCATCCGGATCGAGGAGTCCTGGTAGCGGACGTTGCCCTCGGCGACGTAATTGCCGCTCTCGGTATCGAAGCTCAGGTTGTCGGTCCCCAGGAACTGGTCACCGCGCTTGAGCGCGACATTGCCCTGGTAGTTGGGCACCACGGAGGTGCCGGTGAGTTGGTCACCCTCGATATCGGTCGGCTGCTGGTCACGCGTGGCGGCCGCGGCTTTGTCGGCCTTGGGCGCATCGTCGAAGACGGGCAGCACGTCGGTAACCGGGCACAGGCCCCAGTTCACCGGCTTGTCGTCGGCCAGGGCCGGCAGGCAGATGGCGATACTGAGGGGGAGGGGCAGCAGGCGGAGGGCTCGGCGCACGCGGTATCGGATTCGGGCGAAAACGGATCGTAGCTTGCCCCATCCCTTGCATAGGGGCAATGAAGGTCGCACCGACGCAGGGGGCCGGGTTCATTCACCGCCCGGAACGGGCGGCCTCAGCGCAGCTGTCCGACGTGGGCCACGCTGCACTCGGCCAAGGCCTGCAGGTCGTATCCGCCCTCGAGCATGGAGACGATCCGGCCGGCGCCGTGGCGCCGGGCCAGGCCGCGCAGCTCGGCGGTGATCCAGGCGAAATCCTCGGTTTCCAGCATGAGGTCGGCCTGCGGGTCGCGCATGTGCGCGTCGAAGCCGGCCGAGATCAGCAGCAGCTGGGGCCGGAAATCGTCGATGGCCGGCAGCATCTCGTCGGCCCAGGTGTTGCGGAAGCGGAAGCCGCCACTGCCCGGCGGCAGCAGGATGTTCATCAGGTTGCCCGCCCCGCGGTCGCGACGCAGGCCGGAATTGGGGAACAGGCCGGCCTGGTGGGTGCTGTAGTAGGCCACGCCGGGATCGGCGATGAAGATGTCCTGGGTGCCGTTGCCGTGGTGGACGTCGAAATCCACGATGGCGATCCGCTCCAGCCCGTAGCGGTCGCGGGCGTAGGCGGCCGCGATGGCGATGTTGTTGAACAGGCAGAAGCCCATCGCCGTGCTGGCGCTGGCGTGGTGGCCGGGTGGGCGCACCGCGCAGAACGCGACCGGGTCACTGCCGAGCATCACCGCATCGACGGCCGCCACCCCTGCACCGGCTGCATGCAGGGCCGCGCTGGCCGAGCCGGGCGAGGTCATGGTGTCCATGTCGATCAGACGCAGCGGCTCGGTCTGCGGCATGAGCACCAGATCGATCAGCTCGCTGTCGTGTACACGGGCCAGCTCGCCGAGCTTGGCCGGCGGGGCCTCGCGCCAGTCCAGCTGGTCCGGATAGGCCGCCTTGAGTGCATCCAGCACCCCCTGCAGGCGGGCCGGGCATTCGGGATGGCCGCGGCCGGGATCGTGTTGCAGACAGGCGGGGTGGGTGAAAACCAGCATGCGGGCAGAATATCCGGTGGGGCGGCAGGGCCGCTCAGGCGTGGCGGCGCTCGTGGCGCCAGAGCACCTCGCCGTGGCCGTCGGCGCGGGCCAGCACGCGCGCGAGCACGAACAGCAGGTCCGACAGGCGGTTGAGATAGTGCAGCGCTTCCGGGCGGACCGTCTCCTGGCGCGCCAGCGTGACCGTCTCGCGCTCGGCGCGGCGCACGATGGTGCGGGCCAGGTGGCAGCGTGCGGCCGCTTCACCGCCGGCCGGCAGGATGAACTCCCTGAGCACCGGCAGGTCGGCGTTGTAGTGGTCCAGCTGTTGCTCCAGCGCGTCGATGTCGACGGCGTGGATGGCGGCATGGCCGGGGATGCACAGCTCGCCGCCCAGATCGAACAGCTGGTGCTGGATCACCGTCAGCAGCGTGCGCACATCGTCCGGAAGCCCGACGGCCAGCAGTACGCCCAGCGCCGAGTTGGCTTCATCCACCGTCCCGTAGGCGGCCACCCGGGCGTCGTCCTTGGCCACGCGGCTTCCATCGCCCAGGCCGGTGCTGCCATCGTCACCGGTGCGCGTATAGATACGGGAAAGGCGGTTGCCCATGGGGGAGCCCGGCCGCGCTCAGTGCAGCACGTCGCGGCGCGCCTGGAGCAGCTTGCCGACCTGCTCGGTCGCCAGCTGCAGCGCCGCGGCCAGGCCGACGTAGACCGCTGCGGTGCACAGGTACGGCAGGAACCAGTCGCCATAGTTCTTTGCCCAGCCATCGACGGTAGGGGCGGCCACGCTGTCGCTGGTCCAGTAGAAGCCGCCCTGTGCGAAAAGATGGCAGACCGCCACAGCGGCGACCAGCAGCAGGGCGCCCTTGCCCAGCGCCGCCCAGGTAGCACCGTGGTAGCCGCTGCGCAGGAGCATGCCGCCGCTCCACATCGCGAAGTACGCCGGAAGCAGCATCCAGTAGCCGGGGGAGACGCAGTAGTGCTGCCAGAAGTCCAGCCCGCTGCGGCGGATCACGATCCAGTCGACCAGCACCGCCAGCGCCATCAGCAACGGGAACGCCCAGCGGGTCCACTGGCGCAGGTAGAAGCCGCCGATGAAGAACACCGCCCAGGACGCATCCGGAATCGCCGCGAAATGGTTGACCCGCGTGGCCGCCATCAACAGCACGAGCACGGACAGGACGAAGGCGCGTTGGGCAGTGGAGGTCATGGCGGTGACGGATGAGGGCAGGCGTTCATTCTAGCGCCTGCTGCGGCAGCCCGCCGCACGCCGCCGGAACGGGCGAACCCTTATCATGGCGGGCATGAGTGAACGACATGATGTAGTGATCGTAGGCGGCGGGCTGGTGGGTGCCAGCCTGGCCATCGCCCTGGACCGTGCCGGCCGTGATGTCGGCCTGGTCGAGGCTTCGCCGCTGGGCACGCTGCCGGCGGTGTTCGACCAGCGCAACCTCAGCTTCGCCGCCGCGACGGTCAATGCGCTGACTGCCCTGGGCGTAATGCAGAAGCTGACCGGTGCGCCCGGCGCGATCACCCGTATCCATGTCAGTCGCGCCGGCGATTTCGGCCGGGTGCAGATGGAGGCCGCGCAGTACCAGCGGCCGTGGTTCGGGCAGGTGGTGGTGGCCCGCGACTTCGGCCAGGCGCTGGAGGCGCGGCTGGACACGCTGACCCACCTGACCCGCTATCGCCCGGCCCGCTTCGTGCGCCTCGGCGAGACGGTGGACGGCTATCGCCAGGTCTTCATCGCCGATGAAGGTGGCGAGCGTTGCCTGTTGGCGCGCCTGGTGGTGGGGGCCGACGGCACCCGCAGCGGTGTGCGCGAGGCCCTGGGCATCGAGGTGGACGAACATGATTTCGAGCAGACACTGTTCGTCTCGCGCGTGCGTGCCGCCCGGGCGCCGGATGGCACGGCCTACGAACGCTTCACCGACACCGGCCCGACCGCATTGCTGCCGCGTGGCGACCGTCACTTCGGCGCGGTGCACGGCGTGGCCCGTGACCAGGCCGAGGCGGTGATGGCGCTGGACGATGCGGCGTGGGTCAGCCGACTGCAGGGCGCAATCGGCTGGCGCGCCGGTCGGCTGCTGGAGAGTGGGCCGCGCAGCGCCTACCCGTTGATCCAGGTGCTGTCGCGGGCGCTGGTTGGCGAACGTGCAGTGCTGCTCGGCAATGCCGCGCAGACGATTCACCCGCTGGGTGCGCAGGGCTTCAACCTGGGCCTGCGCGATGCGTTGACGCTGGCCGAGCTGATTGCCGAGGCCGACGATGTCGGCAGCGATGCGCTGCTGCAGCAACACGTGACGCGGCGTATCGAAGATCGCGAGCAGACCATCGCCTTCTCTGGTGGGCTGGCGCGGCTGACCAGCAACCCGGCGCCGCTGATGCGACCGCTGCGTTCGCTGGGCCTGCTGGCCGCCCAGGCGACGCCGATGCAGTCGATGCTGGTCGGCGGCGCGATGGGCTTCCGCGGCCAGGTGCCGGCGCTGTGCCGCGGGGGCGGCCTGTGAGCCGCCGCCCGCAGGATGTGGTGGTGGTCGGCGGCGGTGTGGTCGGCGCAGCCTGCGCGCTGGCCCTAGCCGATGCCGGGCTGTCGGTGACGCTGGTTGAAGGCCGGGAGCCAGCCGCCTGGCAGCCGCAGCAGCCGGATCTGCGTGTGTATGCCTTCGCGCCGGACAATGCCCAGCTGCTGGCAGCGCTGGGCGTGTGGCCGGCGGTGACCGCCGCGCGTGCCTGTGCCTACCGCCGCATGCGGGTCTGGGACGCGGCCGGTGGCGATGAACTGCGCTTCGATGCCGATACGCTTGGCCGCGAGCAACTGGGTTGGATCGTGGAGAACGATCTGCTGGTGGACCGCTTGTGGGCGGCGCTGCCGGCTGCGGGTGTGCAACTGTGTTGCCCGGCGCGGGTGGAAGCGCTGGAACAGGATGCCAACGGGGTGCGCCTGCGCCTGGACGACGGCCGTCGGCTCGAGGCCTCGCTGGCCATCGCCGCCGACGGCGCCGAATCCACCCTGCGCCAACTGGCGGGCCTGGAGGTCAGCCGGCATGACTACGCCCAGCGCGGCGTGGTTGCCTACGTGGATACCGAAAAGAACAATGAAGCCACTGCGTGGCAGCGCTTCCTGGTGACCGGGCCGCTGGCGGTGCTGCCGATCAGCGCGCAGCGCAGTTCGATCGTGTGGACGCTGCCCGATGCCGAGGCCGAGCGCGTGCTGGCACTCGACGAGGCCGCCTTCGGCCGTGAGCTCACCCATGCCTTTGCCGGCCGGCTGGGGGCGATGAGACTGGCCTCCAAGCGCGCCGCTTTTCCGCTGCGCCGACAGCTGGCCACGGGTTACGTCGCTGGCCGCGTGCTCGCGCTCGGCGATGCGGCGCACGTGGTGCATCCGCTGGCCGGGCAGGGCGTCAATCTCGGCCTGCGCGATGTCGCCGCATTGCGGACGATGGTGCTGGCCGCACAGCAGCGGCGCCAGGACTGGATGTCACCGCACCGCCTGCAGCGCTGGGCACGCGAACGCCGCAGTGAAAACACCGTCGCTGCGTACAGCTTCGATGCGATCAACACGGTGTTCTCCAACGATGAAATGCATCTGACCCTGGCGCGCGGTCGCGCGCTGGGCTGCGCCGGCAAGCTGCCGCCGCTGGTGTCCATGTTCTGGAAGCGCGCGGCGGGGCTGTGACCGGCGCGCTCAGTCGATCAGCCAGCCGGCCAGATCGGCGCGGTCCAGCTTGCCGCGCCGCGTCACGTCCAGCGCGTTGAATTCATCGGCCAGCGTCGGGTTGGCCTGCGCCTCGGCGCGGCTGATGAAGCCATCGCCGTCGACATCCAGCGCCGCGAACGCGATGCGGTACTGGCCGACCACGCTTACCGGCTGCACCGAACGCACCGTTACTGCTGCTTCGCCGGCGGGTGCGGCCAGCGTCACCTGATGGGTCACCTCACCCTGCGAGAGCGGCTGCGCGCGCACGCTGGCCGGTACCTCCCGCAGCGGTTCGCTGACCGCCGCAGGCGGCGTGCGGACCTGGGCCAGGGCAAGCGTGGGCAGCAACGTCAGCAGCAGGGTGAGGCGGGATCGGCGGCGCATGGAAACTCCGTATATCTGACGTGGGGGCGCCGGGTGCCCGGCGCGTGCTTCGATCATTGCCGCGCGTTGCGCGGCCAGCCGGGCATGGCCCGGCTCTACCGGTCAGCGCAGCGGCGAAGCCAGCACCGTGATTTCTTCGCGGTCGTGATACAGCTGCTTGGCGCGCAGGTGCAGCGGTTTGCCGGCCTGCTCCTGGAACAGCTCCAGGCACAGGCGGGTTTCATCCCAGCGCTTTTTCATCGGCAGCTTGAGGTTGAAGATCGCGTGCTTGCACCAGCCCTCGCGGAACCAGGTCGCCATGCGTTCGGCCACGCGGCGCGGCTGTTCGACCATGTCGCAGACCATCCAGTCCAGCGGGGTCTCCGGCTGCCAGTGGAAGCCGTCCGCGCGCAGATGTTCAACCAGCCCGGTCTCCAGCACGTGCTCGCGCAGCGGGCCGTTGTCCACGCTGATCACCTTGACGTGCTGGCGGGTCAACACCCACGTCCAGCCACCCGGTGCAGCGCCCAGGTCGGCCGCGCGCATGCCCGGCTTGACCAGCAACTCGCGCTCTTCCGGCGTCATCAGGGTGAGCAGGGCTTCATCCAGCTTCAGTGCCGAGCGCGAAGGCGCATCGGGCAGCAGCTTCAGGCGCGGAATGCCCAGTGGCCACGGCGCGCTGTCGCGGGTATCGGCCACGCACACAAAGGCATGGCGACCATCGACGAACACGATGTGCAGGCGCGGCAGGCCGGTGTTGGGCTTGTCGGTCAGCAGGCCGGCCTTGCGCAGCGCCGGGCGCAGGGCATTGCCGAACGCGCGGGCCAGGCCGGCCAGCGGCTTGCCTTCGTCCGAATCCGGATGCTCGACCCACATGTCGCCGAAGCGTTGCTGCCCCTGAAGCGCGGCAATGATCGGGGTGATGCGGTCGGCGGCATCGAGCTGCGGCAGCTCGGCCAGGACCTGCAGTTTCTGCCGGGCGAAGATCAGCGAGCGCCAGGACAGGGCCTTGGACAGCGCCGCGCCTTCCTCGGTGACGAACACCACGTAGCCGTCATTGCGCTGGGTGCGCGCATAGCCGGCCACGTTGGCATACGCGGCGCGTTCGGACAGCTCGGCGGCCAGTTCAGGTTCAAAGCCCTGCCTGCACAGGCACAGCAGGCCGCTCACGAACGTGCGCCCGAAGCGCGGGTATCAATAATGCGCACCGTTGGTTTCTCCATACTGGTGCAGGACCGCGCGCGCTGCGTCGCGCTCGATGTCGCGCACGACCTCGATGCCACGCGTGTTGAGTTCGCCGATCCAGTCCGCTGGCAGCGGGCCTTCATCGAACGGGGTCAGTTCTTCCACGTCCTGTGCACTGGCGCCGATCAGCAGCCGATCAATGCCGGCCCAGATGGTCGCGCCGTAGCACTGGCAGCACGGCTGCGAGGAGGTCGCCAGGGTGATCGGCGACAGCACATCGTTCAGGCGCGGTGTCTGCAGGCGCTGCTGGGCCAGCATGTAGGCCATGTTTTCGGCATGCGCCAGCGAGGTCGTATGCGGGACCACGCGGTTCACACCGGCGGCGATCACGCGATGGTCCGGCCCAAACACCACGGCGCCGAACGGGCCACCGGTCTGCGCCTCGACGTTCAGGCGCGACAGTTCGATCGCCAGCGCGACCTTGTCGGCGTCTTCGGGATAGACACGGCCCAGATCGATCTGGTCGTGGATCCAGGCGGGCAGGGTGAGATGGACTTGCGCGTACAGCATCGGGACATGAACCTCTTCAAAGATGGAGCAGCGGCAGTGTATCGGGCCGCGCCCACGGATGCCGTGCCCGCGCTGAACACGGCCACGCGCACGCCGGCGCAGGGCTGCGCCGGTCGCAGGGGAGCTGGAGCGCAGGCCCTGCCATGGCAGGGTTGCGTAGGTGACATCGGGCGGCCGGTGCCAGGCACCGGCCGGGAGCAGCTTACGCCGACCAGGTATCGCGCAGGGTCACGCTGCGGTTGAACACCGGCTTGGCCGTGGTGTGATCGCGGCGATCAGCGACGAAGTAGCCGGTCCGCTCGAACTGGAACGACTGTTCCGGCGCGGCGCTCGCCGCGGCCGGCTCGACATACCCGGTGACGGTGCGGCGCGAGTCCGGATTGAGGTAATCGCGGTAGGTCTTGCCGTCGGATTCATCGTCCGGGTTGGCCACCGAGAACAGACGGTCGTACAGGCGGATCTCGGCCGGCACCGCGTGCACGGCGCTGACCCAGTGGATGGTGCCCTTGACCTTGCGGTTGGCGCCTTCCATGCCCGGGCGCGATTCCGGATCCAGCCAGCCGCGCAGCTCGGTGATGGTGCCGTCGGCGTCCTTGATCACCTCATCGCAGCGGATGATGCCGGCGCCACGCAGGCGCACTTCGCCGCCCGGTACCAGGCGCTTCCAGCCCTTCGGCGGGACCTCGGCGAAATCCTCGCGCTCGATCCACAGCTCGCGTGCGAACGGCACCTCGCGGGTCCCGAACGCCTCGTCCTTGGGATGGTTGGAGAAGGTCAGGGTCTCTTCGTGACCCTCTGGCAGATTGGTCAGCACCAGCTTGACCGGATCGACCACGGCCATGCGGCGCGCGGCGGCACTGTCCAGGTCTTCGCGCAGCGCACCTTCGAGCACGCTGAAGTCGATCAGCGAGTTCTGCTTGCTGATGCCCACGCGCTCGGCGAACAGGCGCATCGCCGCCGGGGTGTAGCCACGGCGACGCAGGCCCTGCAGGGTCGGCATGCGCGGGTCTTCCCAGCCATCCACGAGCTGTTCGGTGACCAGCGCCATCAGCTTGCGCTTGCTCATCACCGTGTAGTTGATGTTCAAGCGCGAGAATTCGATCTGGCGCGGCTTGGCGGCTTCCCGGGGCAGGCCGCGATCGACCAGCGGCTGGGTCAGCGCATCGTCGTGCGCGAAATCGACGTTGTCCACGCACCAGTCGTACAGCGGGCGGTGGTCTTCGAACTCCAGCGTGCACAGCGAGTGGGTGATGCCTTCGATGGAATCGCCCAGTGCATGCGCGAAATCGTACATCGGGTAGATCGGCCACGCGTTGCCGGTGTTCTGATGTTCGACGTGCTTGATCCGGTACAGGGCCGGGTCGCGCAGGTTGATGTTGCCGCTGGCCATGTCGATCTTGGCGCGCACGGTGCGCGCACCATCCGGGAACTCGCCCGCGCGCATGCGGCGGAACAGATCCAGGTTCTCTTCGACACTACGGTCGCGGAACGGCGACGGACGGCCCGGCTCGGTGAGCGTGCCGCGATAGGCGCGCACTTCCTCGGCCGAGAGGTCGCACACATACGCCTTACCATCGGTGATCAGCTTCTGCGCGGCCAGATAATAGGCATCGAAGTAATCCGAGGCATGCCGCAGCTCGTTCCACTCAAAGCCCAGCCAGCGCACATCGTCCTGGATCGCGGCCACGTACTCCGGGTCTTCCTTGGCCGGGTTGGTGTCATCGAAACGGAGGTTGCACACACCGTTGAACTCACCGGCGATACCGAAGTTCAGGCAGATCGACTTGGCATGGCCGATGTGCAGGTAGCCGTTCGGCTCGGGCGGGAAGCGCGTCTTGATCGCGGCATGCTTGCCGGCGGCCAGGTCCTCGCGGACGATCTGACGGATGAAATCCCGTTTTTCCTGGGTTTCCGGAAGGGCGTCGGTGGGGGCGGCGGTAGGCTCGGACATGATGCGCGGTCGCAGTTAAAAGGCAGAAAGACCAACAGTTTAGCCTGTCGGGGGTGGGCTTGCCCGGCCGCGTGGGTCGGCACGCCTTCAGCCCCCGGGCGTATGCTGGGCCCATGCCCTGCGGAGCCGCCCCATGCACGTGGTCTACCAGGCCGACAACCTGTTCGACGCCCATCTGGTCAAACACGCCCTGGAGGACGCCGGCATCCCCGCCTTCGTCTTCGGCGAATCGCTGCTGGGCGGCATGGGCGAGCTCCCGCTGTTCGGCGTCCTGCGCGTGTGCGTCCCCGATCTGGCCCGTCCTGAAGCGGAAGACATCGTCGCCCAACTGGACTTGGGCGCGGCCCCGGACGACCCCATATTGGACGGAGACGAAAGCGCCGGCCTGTTGCCGGCCTAGGAGAACGCCATGTTGGGTATTGGAAACGGTCTGTTGGGCATCGGCGCCTTCAAGCAGCGCCTGCCGCGCCCGGAAGAAGCGTTGCCGGGCCGCGACCAGCCCCTGCCGCTGCTGCACAACCAGCATTACGTCAACAGTCACCCGCTGAAAGACAGCTTCACCGGCCTGGAGCGCATCCGCTTCGCCATGGGCTGCTTCTGGGGCGCGGAGCGCAAATTCTGGACCATCCCCGGCGTCTACTCCACCTCGGTCGGCTACGCCGGCGGCGTCACCCCGAACCCCACCTACGAAGAAGTCTGCTCCGGCCTGACCGGGCACACCGAAATCGTCGAGGTCGTCTACGACCCTGCCATCGTCCCCCTCGAGCGCCTCCTCCAGGTCTTCTGGGAAAGCCACGACCCCACCCAGGGCATGCGCCAGGGCAACGACACCGGCACCCAGTACCGCTCCGCGATCCACGCCACCACCCAGGCCCAGCACGACGCTGCCCTGACCAGCCGCGACGCCTACCAGCAGCGCCTCAACGACAGCGGTTACGGCGCCATCACCACCGAGCTCGTCTTCCCCGCGCCCGAGTACTACTACGCCGAGGACTACCACCAGCAGTACCTCGCCAAGAACCCCAATGGCTACTGCGGCATCGGCGGCACCGGCGTCAGCTGCCCCATCGGCGTGGATGCCTGATACCCCAGAGCCGACCAAAGGTCGGCTCTACCAGGCCCAACGGACAGCAAAGGGTTCGCTGCTCAACCGCTCTCCCCAACGCACCAGCCAAGTGTCGACGGCGCGGTGTGGGTGGGTTTGCAGGACCGTTGGAGCGGCATGGGTCCGGCGCATGCGCCGGACGGGTTGGGCAGGACGCCCAACCCCGGTCTTGCCGTTTGTGCAGGACTGCACAAACGAGCAAGCCGCTCACGAGCCCCCAGGGATGGGTTTACGGCGCGTCCAGCAAACCCACCCACACCGCGCCAACCCCAACGAAAGTGAGCGGTTGCGGTTGCCGTACGAGCCAAAAACGAAAGGCCCCGCAGAACGGAGCCTTTTGTCGTACATCCAACCGCCAGCCCTTACAACCGCTCGCGGATCGTCTGCCGCAACGCCTCCAGATCCTTCGCGAACGCATCGATGCCGCTGGCCAGCTTCTCCGTCGCCATCGGATCGGCCGCCAGATCGGCCGCAAACCGCGCCCCATCGATCGGCGTCACCTGCACGGATTCCGCCGCACCGGCCACCAGCCTGCGCGGCAACTCACCGTGATCGGCATCCAGCTTCTCCAGCAGCTCCGGTGAAATCGTCAGGCGATCACAGCCCGCCAGCGCCTCGATCTGCGCCGTCGAACGGAACGATGCGCCCATCACCACCGTCGGCGAACCGCGGCGCTTGAACTCGGCGTACACGCCGCGCACAAACACCACACCCGGGTCTTCATCGATGGTGGCCGGCGCCTGCCCGTTGGCCACATACCAATCCAGGATGCGGCCGACGAACGGCGAAATCAGGAACGCCCCGGCCTCACTGCATGCCAAGGCCTGGGTCGGATTGAAGATCAGCGTCAGGTTGCAGTCGATCCCCTCGGCCTGCAGCTGGCGCGCCGCTTCCACGCCTTCCCAGGTCGCGGCGATCTTGATCAGCACCTTGCTGCGCGGCACGCCGGCCGCCTCGTACATCGCGATGAACTGGCGCGCCTTGGCCACCGTCGCCCCCGTATCGTGGGCCTGGTCCGCATCGACCTCGGTCGAAACACGGCCCGGCACCAGCGTGCTGAGCAGGGTGCCCACGCCCACGGTCAGCCGATCGGCCACCGCGTGCACGAGGGTCTCGCGCTCACCGGTCTGCTCGCGGCCCCAGGCCAGCGCGCTCTCGATCAGGTCGGCATAGACCGGCAGATCCAGCGCCTTCTTCACCAGGGTGGGATTGGTCGTGCAGTCGACCGGCTTCAAGCGCTTGATCGCCTCGTAATCGCCGGTATCGGCAACCACCACGGACAGATCACGCAACTGGGAGAGTTTGGACAGCGAAACGGTGCTCATTACAACTCCTGAGACGAACGGTGGAGCCTGCGCGGCGACGCAGCAGGCAGGGATCAGGCGTGGGACTGATGGTGGACGGCGGTCACGCGCAGGCGCAGCTTGCGTCCACCCGGAGCGTCCCAATCCATGGTCTGGCCGACTGACAGGCCCAGCAGGGCAGTGCCCACCGGCGCAAGGATGGAGACCTTGCCCTGTTCAACATCGGCTTCGCGCGGATAGACCAGCGTCAGCACGTGTTTTTCATTCTGCAGCTCATCTTCGCACTCCACGCGCGAATGCATCATGACGGTGCCCTCGGGCATCGCGTCCGGCGCCACAACGGTCGCGCGGTTGAGTTCCTGGGCCAGGGCGAGCGCGGCAGGTGTCTGCGCCACGGCGGGGGATTCGAGCATGGCATCCAGGCGGTCCATGTCGTGGCTTGAAACGATGATCGAGGGGGGCAGTCCGCTGGAAGTGGACATGATGTAGCTCCTTGCGTGTGTGGAAGACCCATGTAAAAAGGCGGCGCCTGCTGGCACCGCCTCGTTCTATTGTGCTGACAATCGTGGACGGATGCGACCCGTCCGGCGTATCGGTCCGCCGGGCGGTTCAGTCCGGCTCAGACAGCGCGGGCGCTGCGTGTCTCACCGGCACCCGGGACATCGGTGGTCTCCAGCGCGAGCAGGCCCCGCGGCAGCCGTTTGAACTGCTGGGCCAGCTGCTCCAGGAAGCCGGTCATCGCGGAACTGCGGCGCCAGACCATCGCGATGCGGCGGCTGGGACGGTCATCGCCGCTGAAATCCAGCAGCCGGATGTTCTCCGATCGTGGCACCGGCGGCTTGACCGAGAGCGTGGGCAGCAGGGTGATGCCCACATCGGCGGCCACCATCTGGCGCAGCGTCTCCAGGCTGGTCGCGCGGAACTCCGATTTTTCATTGGCACCGAACAACCGGCAGACCGCCAACGCCTGGTCGCGCAGGCAGTGCCCGTCTTCGAGCAGCAGCAGTTTCTGCGAGGACAGCTCCTGCACATCCAGATGCTGGCGGCGTGCAAGCGGATGCTGCCCGGACACGGCCAGCAGGAAGGGCTCCTCGAACAGGAATTCCGCATGCAGCTGGTCATCGTCCAGCGGCAGCGCCAACAACGCCGCATCCAGCTTGCCTTCGCGCAGGCGCGCCAGCAGCTCGTCGCTCTTTTCCTCGACCAGCAGCAGCTCCAGCTGCGGGAAGCGTTCGCGGATGTTGGGGATCACATGCGGCAGCAGGTACGGGCCCAGCGTGGGGAAAATTCCCAGCCGCACCGTGCCGGCTTCCGGATCGCGGCTGCGCCGTGCGGCTTCCTTCATCTGCTCCACCTCGGCCACGATGGTGCGGGCACGCGCGGCCGCTTCCACCCCGGCCGGGGTCAGCATGACCTTGCGCGGTGCGCGTTCCACCAGCGGCAGACCCAGCTCGTCCTCGAGCTTGCGGATCTGGGTGGACAGGGTGGGTTGGCTGACGAAGCAGGCGGCGGCCGCCTTGCCGAAATGGCGGTGGTCGGCCAGCGCCACCAGATACTTCAAATCACGTAGGTTCATTTCCTTGGACCTCTCACGGCAATGGACCGGGTGATGGCGTGGCTACCCAGCAGACAGACAAGATTCCCGGCGAACCGGGAACCGAAACGTTTCAGGCAGCTTCGGCGACAGCGCCGCTGCTCTTGGGAACGGAGGTGCGGATCAGGTGATCAAAGGCGCTCAGTGCCGCAGTGGAACCGGCGCCCATCGCGATGACGATCTGCTTGTACGGAACGGTCGTGCAATCGCCTGCGGCGAAGACACCCGGCACGCTGGTCTGGCCGCGGTCGTCGATCAGGATCTCGCCACGCGGTGACAGCGCCACCGTGTCCTTCAACCATTCTGTATTCGGCAGAAGACCGATCTGCACGAAGATGCCCTCCAGTTCCACCCGGTGCGAATCGCCACCGACGCGGTCCTGGTAGACCAGGCCCGTCACCTTCTGGCCATCGCCCAGCACTTCCTGGGTCAGGGCGCTGGTGATGATGGTGACGTTGCCCAGACTACGCAGCTTCTTCTGCAGCACTTCATCGGCGCGCAGTTTGTCATCAAATTCCAGAAGGGTCACATGCGTCACAAGGCCCGCCAGATCGATCGCCGCTTCCACGCCGGAGTTGCCACCGCCGATCACCGCGACACGCTTGCCCTTGAACAACGGACCGTCGCAATGCGGGCAGTACGCCACGCCTTTGTTGCGGTACTGATCTTCGCCGGGCACGTTCATCTGGCGCCAGCGTGCACCGGTGGACAGGATCACCGAACGCGACTTCAGCGACGCGCCGTTCTCCAGCTTGATCTCGACCAGGCCATCATCGCCGGCCGGCACCAGCGCGGTGGCCCGCTGCAGGTTCATGATGTCCACCTCGTATTCGCGCACATGCTGTTCCAGTGCGGCGGCCAGCTTCGGGCCTTCGGTCTCCTTGACGGAGATGAAGTTCTCGATCGCCATGGTGTCCAGCACTTGGCCACCGAAACGTTCAGCGGCCACACCGGTGCGGATGCCCTTGCGTGCGGCATAGATCGACGCGGCCGCACCGGCCGGGCCACCGCCGACCACCAGCACATCGAAGGCCGCCTTGGCGCTGAGCTTCTCGGCATCGCGCTTGCTGCTGCCGGTGTCGAGCTTGGCCACGATCTGCTCCAGCGACATCCGACCCTGATCGAACACTTCGCCGTTGAGGTACACGGTCGGCACGGACATGATCTGGCGCGCTTCGACCTCGGCCGGGAAAAGGCCGCCGTCGATCGCCACGTGCTGGATGCGCGGGTTCAGCACCGCCGCCAGGTTCAGTGCCTGGACCACGTCCGGGCAGTTCTGGCAGGACAGCGAGAAATAGGTTTCGAAGCGGTACTCACCCTCAAGATTGCGCACCTGCTCGATCAGCTCGGCGGTGGCCTTGGACGGATGGCCGCCGACCTGCAGCAGCGCCAGCACCAGCGAGGTGAACTCATGCCCCATCGGCAGGCCCGCGAACACCAGATGGATGTCCTGGCCCGGCGTGGTCAGCGCGAACGACGGCGTGCGCTCGTTGCTGTCGCGAC
Organism: Stenotrophomonas sp. K-6; assembly: GCF_056861555.1. Taxonomy (NCBI): domain Bacteria; kingdom Pseudomonadati; phylum Pseudomonadota; class Gammaproteobacteria; order Lysobacterales; family Lysobacteraceae; genus Stenotrophomonas; species Stenotrophomonas sp. K-6. Next base: position 391,197 of record NZ_JBSPUC010000005.1, read on the forward strand.
GCACGTCCAGGCGGATCTGCGTGGAGAGCGTCGTCAGCGTGTTCAGCAGCTCGAGCATCTCCTGCGACTTGGCGCCGTCATCCACGTGCGCCGTGATCTGGATCGGACGGGTGACACGTTCCAGATAGGTCTTCAGCTGGGACTGGAGGTTGGCATCCAACATCGAAAAACTCCTTGAATCAGGCAAGGGGACAGCGTCGACGCACCCCGCGGGTGCATCTGCGCGACATGGGGGTGAACCGAAACCGGCGCGTGGGGCACCGGCTTGGGTTCACCCCCATCCCCGGCGGACGGGGATGGGGATGAGAAGGGGCTTAGATCTTGCCGACCAGGTCCAGCGACGGGGTCAGGGTCTTTTCGCCTTCCTTCCACTTGGCCGGGCACACCTGGTTCGGGTTGGCGGCAGTGAACTGGGCAGCCTTCAGCTTGCGCAGGGTCTCGGAGACGTCACGGGCGATCTCGTTGGAGTGGATCTCCAGGGTCTTGATCACGCCTTCCGGGTTGATGATGAAGGTGCCGCGCAGGGCCAGGCCTTCTTCGGCAATGTGCACGCCGAAGGCGTTGGTCAGCTGGTGGGTCGGATCGCCGACCAGCGGGAACTGGGCCTTGCCGACGGCCGGCGAGGTTTCGTGCCACACCTTGTGCGAGAAGTGCGTGTCGGTGGTGACGATGTAGACCTCGGCGCCAGCCTTCTGGAACTCGGCGTAATGATCGGCGGCGTCTTCAATCTCGGTCGGGCAGTTGAAGGTGAACGCGGCCGGCATGAAGATCAGCACGGACCAGTGACCCTTCAGGGTGCTGTCGGAGACCTTGATGAACTCGCCGTTCTGGTAGGCGTTGGCTTCGAACGGCTGGATCTGGGTGTTGATGAGCGACATCGTTGTTCCTCTTGGTGAAGGGGGTGGGTGAAGCGACCAACACAGGTTAGCGGCTCCATTCCCATAAGGACAATCCATTGATTGCATCTATGCGATAGACAAAGACTATCAAAGTGGACTGATCCTGCACTGAATGGTGCGCGGCTGATCGGTCAGAACCGTTGCAGCGCAATGACCTTCCGATAGAACACGCGCCGCGGCGCAATAGCCTGCGCATATGCGCAGGGATGGCAACCTGAACGGTCGCGACGGAGGCGGCGGCACATACCCGGGATTTCGGGTGGAAACCGATAGCGGGGACCAATACGCATTGGTGTTTCGATGTTTGGATTCAATTGCGGCCCGGGTCGCGGATGGCCGCACCCGGCCAGCGGCCCCGCGCTGCCGTGGACTACACTGCGCCCCCCCGCTGCAGCTCTGATCCTCCATGACCGCCGCCACGCCAGACCTCCGCCAGCTGCTTGCCGATGCCGCCTCCCGACTGCCCGGCGTGGAAGGCCGGCACGAGGCCGAGCTGTTGCTTCTGCATGTGCTGGAACGTGAGCGCAGCTGGCTGTTCGCACATGCCACCGATCCGGTCGAGCCGGCCCACGCGGCGGCCTTCGAGGCGCTGCTGGCCAAGCGCCTGGCCGGTGAGCCGGTGGCGTACCTGCTGGGCCGGCGCGGATTCTGGACGCTGGATCTGGAGGTCAGCCCGGCCACCTTGATCCCGCGCCCGGAGACCGAGCTGCTGGTCGAATTGGCGCTGGCACGATTGCCCGAAGACACCACGCTGCGGGTCGCCGACCTTGGCACCGGCAGTGGCGCGATCGCGCTGGCGCTGGCCAGCGAGCGTCCGCAGGCGCAGGTGGTCGCGACCGACCTCAGCGAGGAAGCCCTGACGGTCGCCGCGCGCAATGCGGAGCGTCACGCGCTGGGCAACGTCCGCTTCCGCCAGGGCGCCTGGTACGCACCGCTGGCGGGCGAGCGTTTCGATCTGATCGCCACCAACCCGCCCTACATCGCCAGCGACGACCCGCATCTGGCCCAGGGCGACCTGCGCTTCGAACCGCCCACCGCGCTGGCCTCCGGCCACGATGGGCTGGATGACATCCGCCTGATCATCGACGGTGCGGCAGCGCACCTGCGGCCGTCTGGCTGGCTGCTGATCGAACACGGCTGGGACCAGGGCGATGCGATCCGCGCGCTGTTGAAGCAGGCTGGTTTCCAGTCGGTCGCCACCGAACGCGATCTTGAACAGCGCGACCGGGTGAGCCTGGGCTGTCTGCCCGCTTGAGTGCGTGCCGGCCCCGCGGCGACCCCGAGGCTAGAATGACCTGTCCACCGGGCCGCCGCGCAGCGTGATGCGGCGACTGTCATTCCACATGGAGTTCCTGTCATGCGTACGCTGTATCCCGCCATCACCCCTTACGACGTCGGCAGCCTGAAGGTCGATGACCGCCACACGCTGTACTTCGAGCAGTGCGGCAATCCCGATGGCAAGCCGGTGGTGATGCTGCACGGTGGCCCGGGCGGCGGTTGCAGCGACAAAATGCGCCAGTTCCACGACCCGGCCAAGTACCGGATCATCCTGTTCGATCAGCGCGGTGCCGGCCGTTCCACACCCCATGCGGATCTGGTGGACAACACCACCTGGGACCTGGTCGCCGATATCGAGAAACTGCGTGAGCACCTCACGGTGGATCGCTGGCAGGTCTTCGGCGGCAGCTGGGGCTCGACCCTGGCGCTGGCCTACGCGCAGACCCACCCGCAGCGCGTGACCGAACTGGTGCTGCGCGGCATCTTCATGCTGCGCCGCTGGGAGCTGGAGTGGTTCTACCAGGAAGGCGCCAACCGCCTGTTCCCGGATGCGTGGGAGCACTACCTCGAGCCGATTCCGGCCGTGGAGCGCCACGACCTGATTTCGGCCTTCCACCGCCGCCTGACCAGTGACGATGAAGCCACCCGCCTGGCCGCAGCCAAGGCGTGGAGCGTGTGGGAAGGCGCTACCAGCTTCCTGCACGTGGACGACGACTTCGTGAACAGCCATCAGGACCCGCAGTTCGCGCTGGCCTTCGCCCGCATCGAGAACCACTACTTCGTCAACGGTGGCTTCTTCGAGGTGGAAGAACAGCTGCTGCGCGACGCGCACCGCATCGCCGACATCCCCGGCGTGATCGTGCACGGCCGCTACGACGTGGTCTGCCCGCTGCAGAATGCGTGGGAACTGCACAAGGCGTGGCCGAGCTCGACGCTGGAGATCAGCCCGGCCTCGGGTCACTCCGCGTTCGAAGCGGAGAATGTCGACGCGCTGGTGCGGGCGACGGATCGTTTCGCGGGTTGATGGCGCGTGCCGACCAGCGGTCGGCACCTACCGTGGCACCCCGTGATGTCGCGCGGTGGATCACGAGCGTTGGTCGTGATGCGGCGGGTTACCAATCACCGCCCAGCAACGCCTCCGCCAGCACCTGCAGCTTCGGGGAGGCCTGCCGAGAAGGTGGATAAACCAGCGACAGCACCCGGCTGCGGCCCTCAAAGGGCTGCAGCACCCGCTGCAGCCGCCCGTCGGCCAGCGCATCGGCCACCGCGAAATCCATCACCTGCACGATGCCGATCCCGGCCAGCGCCCCTTCCACCAGCGGATCGCCGCTGTCGAACACCATCCGCGCCGGCGGGGTGAACTCCCGCAGCTGGCCCTCGGCCTCGCGGAACTGCCAATCCACCAGCCGCCCGCTGCGCAGATTGCGCACGGCCAGGCAGGCATGGTCGTGCAGCGCATCCACCGTGGCCGGCTGCCCGTGTTGCGCAATGTAGGCCGGGGAAGCGACCGTGACCCAGTTCAATGGTCGCAGGGGGCGCGCCACCATGCGCACGTCGCTGATCGGCCCGGTGCGCAATGCGGCATCGAAGCCTTCTTCGACCAGATCGACCAGCCGGTCGTTGAGCACCAGCTCGAACTGCAGCTGCGGATGCGCCGCCATCAATTGCCCGGCCAGCGGCACCAGCACCTTGCGCCCGAACATCGAGGGCGCCGTCAGCTTCAACACGCCCGACGGCATGGAGGGGCGATCGCCCAGGCGGCGCTCGGCATCCTCCAGCCCGCTCAGCAGCGGCGCGCAGTGCTCGACGAACTGGCGGCCATCCGGGGTCAGGCTGACGTTGCGGGTGTTGCGGTGGAGCAGCCGCACCCCCAGGGCGCTCTCCAGGCGGCTGATCGCCCGTGACAGACCGGACTGGCTGATCCCCAGCTGGCCGGCGGCGACAGTGAAGCTGCGTGCTTCGGCCACCTGCACCAGCATGCGCACAGCGTTCAGATCCATCGCTCCTCCAATTCATGCGGATATGCATGACAGATATCGAAGTATCCGGGTTTATTTCTGCAGCGTCATCAATGAGACTGCCCACCTTCTTACGCAGTACCGAGTCGGCATGACCTCCCCCCTGTCCCCCGCTGGCGCGCCGGCGCCCGCATTTCCACGCCTGGCCCTTGCCCTGCTGGCCACCGCCCAGCTGATCATCGCGCTGGACTCCACGATCATCTTCGTCGCCCTGCACGAGATGGGCGCGCAGCTGCGCATCAATGCCCAGCAGCTGCAGTGGATCGTCAGCGGTTACACCGTGGCGTTCGGCGGGTGCCTGCTGCTGGGCGGCCGTGCGGCTGACCTGCTGGGTCGCCGCCGGGTCTATCGGCTGGGCATGGCGTTGTTCGCGCTGGCCTCGCTGGTCGGTGGTTTCAGCAACAGTGCGTGGCTGCTGATCGCCGCCCGCGCGGTGCAGGGCATCGGCGCGGCGTTGCTGTTCCCGGCCACGCTGGCGCTGATCAACACCATCTACGCCGAAGGCGCGCCACGCAATCGCGCGCTGGCGATCTGGTCGATGGCCAGCGCCGGCGGCCTGGCCTTGGGCACGCTGCTCGGCGGCGTGCTGACCCAGAGCTTCGGCTGGGCCTCGGTGCTGCTGGTGATCGTGCCGTTCGCCGGCGGCTGCGCGCTGCTGGGCGGCTGGTGGCTGCCGCGCGATCCGGCGCCGCTGGCGGGCCGCTCGTTCGATCTGGCTGGCTGCATCACCGTGACCCTCGGCGGCAGCCTGCTGGTGACCACCCTGGTGCAGGGCCCGGAGTGGGGCTGGCTGGCACCACGCACGCTGATCTGCCTGGTCGTGTCGGCAGTGATGCTGGCCGCCTTCGTGCAGATCGAACGCCGCAGCCGCGACCCGCTGATGCAGTTCTCGCTGCTGCGCCTGCGCAGCCTGCGTGCGGCGATGCTGCTGACGATGCTGTTCATGAGCAGCTACGGTGTGCAGTACTACTTCCTGGCGCTGTACTACCAGGATGGCTACGGCTGGAGCGCGCTGCAGGCGGGCCTGGCGTTCCTGCCGCCGACGCTGGTGTGCACGTTCGGCATCCGCATCGCCGAGCGCATGCTCGCGCAGCGTTCGCCGCGTCAGGTGCTGACGGTGGGCATGCTGGCCGGCGCGATCGGGATCGCCGCGGTCGCCGCCGCGTTGCCGTATGGCGCTTCCTACTGGGCGCTGCTGCCGGGCATCGTGGTGCTCAGCCTCGGCCAGGGCATCACCTGGACGGCGATGTGGATCGTGGCCGGGCAGGGCGTGCCCGCCGCGCAACAGGGCGTGGCCTCGGGCATGGCCGCCACCGCACAACAGATTGGCGGCGCACTGGGCCTGGCGTTGCTGGTGATGCTGGCCAACGCCGGTCGCGGCAGCGCCGCCGCTAGCAGTGAGGCGGCCCTGCAGGGCATGATCCATGCGCAGTACGGCGCGGCCCTGTTCGCGCTGCTGGGTGTGGGCGTGGCGCTGTGGCTGCGGCCGGGCCGTTGAACCCATCGACGGAGGCCGCAGCGATCGGGACCTATTGGCCCGTCTGGCGAACCAGCTGCCATCGCACGCTCACCGCATGCATCACGGGCGCGGCAGTGCCTCCAGCTGCGGCTGCAGGGCGGTGAAGATGCGCGCCAGGCGCTGCGCCCAGGCCTGCTGGCCGGCGGCATCGGCAATGAGGTCCTGGCGGATCTCCAGCTCCACGTGCACCAGCCCGCGCCCTTCGCCATGCACCGGCACGGCGTAGTCGCTGGTGCTGCTGACCGCGTAGGGCTGGTTGTCGCCGACCACCAGGTCACCTTCTTCGCGCAGCGCCTGCAGGAGCGGAAGCGCAAAGCGCGTGTCGCGGTGGTACAGCACGCCGGCATGCCAAGGCCGCACAGCGTCGTTCATCACCGGGGTGAAGCTGTGCATCATCACCAGCAGCGTCGGCCGGGCCTGCGCCTGGCGCGTCTCCAGCTCGACATCGATGCGCGCATGGTAGGGCGCATGGATCGCCTCGATCCGCTGCTGACGCTGCAGCGGTGACAGGTGCTGGTTGCCGGGAACCACGGTCAGGTCGCTGACCGCCGGCATCAGCGTGGGCGAAGTCAACGGCCGGTTGCAGTCGATCACCAGCCGCGAGTAGGTCTGCGTGATCGCCCACGCATCGAGCAGGCGCGCCAGTTCAACGGTGACGCCGGCGATGCCGATGTCCCAGCCGATGTGGCGGTCCCGTTCGTGCTGCGACAGGCCAAGGTCGGCCAAGGCCGCCGGCACCCGCTGGCCAGCGTGGTCAGCGATCAGCACAAACGACGAGCGGCCCTGCGCCTGATGCACGGTGAACGGTGCCGGGTCGGCCGGCCCGAGCAGTGGCGCACCCGTGTGCGGATGGGCAAGCGCGTCAGCCACGCGGGGTGCCGTCCAGATGGTGTTCGATCATCCACAGGCCGGCCCACAGCTTGGCGTCCAGCTGGTAACCCTGGCCCATCTTCTCGACCAGCCACGCCGCGGCGCGGACGCGCGGAATCGCGTGCACGGTGATGTCTTCGCTGGCATCGCCGCCGCCCTCACCGACCTTGCGCAGGCCGGTGGCACGCACGAAGGCGATTTTCTCGCTGCTGGCCCCGGAGGAGGTCGGGCCGATCATCAGCACCTCGGCGTGATCGGCGGTCCAGCCGGTTTCTTCCTCCAGCTCGCGCACGGCCGAGACCTCGATCGACTCGCCGGCATCGATGTCGCCGACCAGGCCGGCCGGCATTTCGATGGTCCTGGCCTGCAGCGGCACGCGGAACTGTTCGACGAACAGCACCGTGTCATCCGGGGTGACCGCGATGATGATCGCGGCCAGGCCGCCGGCGTGGGTGCGCTCGCTGTACTCCCACGTGCCGCGCACGACCATGCGCTGGTACTTGCCTTCAAACACGACCTTCGGGGCTTGCGTATCGGGGCTCATGCGAACTCACTGGCAACGGAAGAGGAATCGGACAGGCCGGCGGCGGTGAACAGGCGGCGCCGGGTCAACGGCCCGAACCGCAGTGCATCGCACAGGCCCTGCAGCATCTGTGCATCGGCCACGCCCCGGCTGAAATCGACGGCGGCGCCGTCCAGCGGCGCATCCAGCGCGATGGTGGTCAGCTGGCGCCACAGCAGTGCATGCTCGCGCTGTTCACGCAGGCGCACGGCCATCTGCGCCGCACCGCGAAGGCGCAGGAAAGGCACTTCATCCAGGCGCTCGTACAGGACGTCCAGGCTGCCGAAATGGGCCAGCAGTACCGCAGCGGATTTGGCACCTACGCCGGTCACGCCGGGAATGTTGTCGACCGCATCGCCGCACAGCGCCAGATAGTCGGCGATCTGGTGCGCATGCACGCCGTGGCGGGCTTTGACCCCGGCCATGCCCCAACGCTGGTTGCGCGCGTAATCCCACTGTTCGTCATGTTCGAACAGCAGCTGCGAGAGGTCTTTGTCAGCGGAGATGATCACCCCGCGCATGCCGGCATCGCGGCGCGCATGCAGGGCACTGCCGATCAGGTCGTCGGCTTCGTATTCGTGGTGGGCCAGCACCGGCAGGCCAAGCGCGGTGCACAGCGCCTTGCAGTGCGCGAACTGGCGGCGCAGCGCGTCGGGCGCGGGGTCGCGGTTGGCCTTGTAGGCGGCGTAGATCCGGTGCCGGAAGCAGCTGTCCAGGGCTTCATCGAAGGCGATGGCGATGTTCGCCGGGCGCTCGCGCTCAAGCAGGTCGAGCAGGAACCGCGCAAAGCCGTGCACGGCATTGGTCGGCCAACCCTGCTGATCCTGGAACTCATCGGGCATCGAATGCCACGCGCGGAACACGTACAGGCTGGCATCGACCAGGTACAACGGCGCGCGCAGCGGCGGTGATGTCATGCCGGGGCCGGCAGCGAGGGCGGACATCTCAGCCCTCCCAGTCCTGCAGCAGCGCGGCCGGGTCCGGTCGCTCGCGTTCGGGAACGGCGGTCTTCGGCGTGCCGATGTGGATGAAGCCGGCGATCTGCTCGCCCTCGGCCAGGCCCAGGTGGGCATGCACGGCCGGGTCGAAGGCCATCCAGGCGGTCAGCCACTGCGCGCCGAAGCCGAATGCCTGCGCGGCCTGCAGCAGGGCGAAGCAGACGCAGCCGGCGGTCATCAACTGCTCCGCCTCGGGCACCTTGGGGTTCGGGCGCGGGCTGGCGATGACGGTGATGATCAGCGGGGCATGGGAGAACCGTTGGCGATCCTTGTCCAGCTGGGCAGCGGACACCTGAGGGTCGCGCTGGAAGGCGCGCTCGGCCAGGAACGCTCCCAGACTGTGACGCGCATCGCCAGCGATCCGCAGGAAGCGGTACGGCACCAGTTTGCCGTGGTCGGGCACGCGCACGGCGGAGGTGAGCATCCGCAGCAGGGTGTCCGGATCCGGACCGGGTTCGCCGAGTTGCTTGGCGGGGACCGAACGGCGGGCGTCCAGGGCATGCAGCGCGGGGGGAACGGACATGGTCTCTCAATCAGGCTTCACGATGCCCCGATTATAGTCGTCCGTGTTTGTGACACGGTCTTGGGCGATCTCGGTGCAATTTGCGACAAAGCGTGATGAATATCACCTAATCAGCGGACTTCCTTCACGTGGCTGTACTCGCTTCCACGTCCTGCTGCGCTTACGATACAAGGCCTGCCGGGTCACCGGTAATGAGGTCTAAAGTGTCGACTGTTTCACTGTCTCTGACCGGTCGGCCGGCCTATCCTCCGAACGTGGGCGCATGGGGTGCGCCGGCGTTCGTTGTATCCATGTTGCACTCAGTACCTGTGAAGGTGGGGAGCCTTCTCGCATGATCGCCACGCCCAATGTAGGGGGGCACCCGGGCCGTGACCCGGCGTTGTTGAAGATGGCCCGTGAGGCCGTGCTGCCTGGGCTGGTCGAGTCGTTCTCGGCGGTGCTGGCGCGCTTTGATGACGTGCTGTTCGACCGTGCCGGTACCGCCGGCGCGTCGCAGTTGCTGTTCCTGGATGGCATGCGCGAGCTGCGCCGCCGCCGGGACGACATCGTGGCCGGGTTCCGTGCTCACCTGGAGCACGGCTGGGACGGGCTGGAGCGGGGCGACCCGGTGTCGGCCGAAGCCACCCTGGCCGGTCAGATCGAAGATGGCCTGAGCCTGGTCCCTGAACACGTGCTGGAGTCCCGGCTGGCGGTGCGCAACTTCGCCACCGTGCTGTTGCGTGACTTCAAGCCGGTGCTCTCGCGGCTGGACCGCCGCCTGGGCGTGATCGCCCGGGGGCTGGAGCTCAACGCCGATACCAATCCGATCAGCCCCGAGCATATCGGCGTGGCCATCCACGAAGCCTTCGCCGATTGTGAATTGGCCCCGGAAGTGCGGCTGGTGCTGATCAAGCTGTGTGAGCGCGACCTCCAGCAGCCGATCGGCAAGCGCTACGACCATCTGGATGAACAACTGGCCGCTGCGGGTGTGATGCCGCAGATGGCCGCGCGCCGGCCCCCGCCGCGCGCGCCCTCGCCCCCGCCGCGACCGGACCATGATGCCGCGTTCGATGGATTCGATCCGGACACCGCAGGGAGCAGCAGTGAGGAGGGCCAGGCACCGGCCTGGGCCCGCCGCTTCGCCGACCGCTGGGCCGAAAGCCGCGGCCGCCTCCAGGGTGCCCAGGCCGGTCATCAGGAGCAGTCCGGCGATGGGGGCGAGAGCCTCGGTGGCAATCAGGGCATGCTGCTCGATGCGCTGCACGAACTGCTGCAGCAGACCCGTCATGTGCGCGAGGACGCCACCTCGGCGGCCAGCGTCGCGGTGGGCCAGCAGCGCCCGCTGAGCCAGCGCGAGATGATGTCCGTGCTGTCGCTGCTGCAGGCCACGCCGAGCGCCACCCTGCGCGCGGCGATCGGCGAGGACGGTGAATCGCTGGCGCAGCGGTTGAAGAGTGAAGTGCTGTCCGGCGCGACCCGGCTCGGGGTGGATCCCGCGCAGGCGCGGCTGGACCCGCAGGACGAAGACGCGATCGATCTGGTCGGCATGCTGTTCGATGTGATGCTCGATGAGCGCGACCTGGAGGGCCGTTCGCGCGAGCTGATCGGCCGGCTGGTGGTGCCCTTCGTCAAGGTCGCGATGCTCGACCGCCGCATGTTCGTGCAGAAGACCCACCCGGCGCGCAAGCTGCTCAACTCGCTGGCCGAGGCCTGCGAAGGCAATACCGGCGAGAGCCAGGCCGAGCGCGTGCTGATGGGCAAGGTCGAGGAGATCATCGAGCGCCTGGTGGCCGAGTTCAACGAAAACCTGGCGATCTTCCTCACCCTGGAAGAAGAATTCCGCGAGTTCCTGACCCAGCACCGCCGCCGTATCGAGATCGCCGAGCGCCGTGCCGCCGAAACCCAGCGCGGCCAGGAAAAGCTCGAAATGGCGCGCCAGCGCGCCAGCACCGAACTGGACCGCCGCATCGGCGATACCACCTTGCCGCAGGCCATCGGTGAATTCCTGCGCCAGCCGTGGCAGCACCATCTGACCCTGACCGTACTGCGCGAAGGCGAAGACGGCGCGTCGGTCGGTGAGGCGTTGAGCCTGGCCGATGGCATCCTGGATGAAGTGGCCGAGGCGCGCCGCCATATCGTCGGCAAGCCGTGGCTGCAGGCTTGGCACCCTGCGCTGCGCAAGGTCTTTGCCAGCGTCGGTGTGCATGCCGACGCGGCCACCAGTGCCATCGATGCGCTGCACGATACCCTGCAGGGCATCGCCGAATCGCGCCCCGAGCTGGAACGGGCGCTGCCCGAACTGCCGCAGGTCGCGTTGCCTTCGCCGCCGGCGCAGGAATCGGCGGCGGTGGAGCTGGGCAGCAAGGTGGATGTCAGCGATTTCGACAATGCCGATGCCGACCGCTTCCGCGGCCTGGAGATCGGCAGCTGGCTGGATTTCGTCGACAAGGACGGCAAGGTGCAGGCGGGCAAGCTGTCCTGGGTCAGTCCGATTTCCCAGCGCCTGCTGTTCGTCAACCGGCGGGGGGTGCGCTTCTGCGTGGCCTCGCCGGAAGAGCTGGCGGTGATGGTTCGCCTGGGGCGTCTGCGCGCGCATATCGACGACGGCGCGTTCGACAGTGCCATGCAGGGCGTGATCGATCGCCTGGATACCAAGAACGCCACCGTGCATTGACCCCGGAGACCACCTTGGCCTGACGATCGGGTTACGATCAGCCCACAATCCGCTGATCGTCGGGGACAGGCATGGCTGTCGAGGTGTTGGTGGTAAAGGAACATGCGCCGGGAGAACGGCGCGTGGCGATGACGCCGGAAACGGCGCGCAAGCTGATCGCGCTGGGTGCGGGCGTGTCATTCGAGCCCGGTGCCGGGTTGGCTGCGGGCTTCCCCGATGCGGCCTACCAGGACGTGGGGGCACAGCCTGCCGATGACGCCCGCCTGGCCCAGGCCGACATCGTGCTGTGCGTGCAGCCCCCGTCCAATGACCGTCTGGCCCGGCTGACATCCGGTGCCAGCCTGATCGGCATGCTGCACCCGCAGGCCGACGCCGAGCGTGCCGGCCTGATCCAGTCGCGTGGCCTGCAGGCCTTCCCGCTGGAGCGTCTGCCGCGCACCACACGTGCGCAATCGATGGATGTGCTCAGTTCGCAGGCCGGCATGGCCGGTTACAAGGCCACGCTGATCGCGGCCCAGCGCGCGCCGCGCTTCTTCCCGATGCTCACCACCGCCGCTGGCACGATCCGTCCTTCCAAGGTGCTGGTGGTGGGTGCGGGTGTGGCCGGGCTGCAGGCGATCGCCACCGCGCGCCGGCTGGGCGCGCAGGTGGAAGGCTTCGATGTGCGCCCGGAAACCCGCGAGCAGATCGAATCGCTGGGCGGCAAATTCCTGGACCTGGGCGTCAGCGCAGTGGGCGAAGGCGGCTATGCGCGCCCGCTGACCGATGAGGAACGTGCCGAACAGCAGCGTCGCCTTGGCGAGCATCTGCGCACGGTGGACGTGGTGATCTGCACGGCCGCCGTTCCCGGGCGGCCTGCGCCGAAGATCGTCAGCACCGCGATGGCGCGTGGCATGAAACCTGGCAGCGTGATCGTCGATCTCGCTGCGGAAACCGGCGGCAACTGCGAAGCCACCCAGCCGGGCGAGGTGGTGGATCTGGACGGCGTGCTCATCGACGGCCCGCTCAACCTGGCCAGCCAGGGCGCGGTCCACGCCAGCGAGATGTACGCCCGCAACGTCTACAACTTCGTCGCGCTGTTCCTGAAGGACGGCGCGGTCACCTTCGACTGGGACGACGAACTGCTCGCGAAAACCCGCTGGGTCGCCGCCTGAAATAACAGGGACGGAGGTAGTTAATCATCCCCTCCGTTCCCGTTAACGGCTCAGCGCTTCGGCGGCGTCGGTGGCGGCGCAGGGTTGGCCTTGAGCCAGGCCTTGCGTTCATCCGGGGTCATCCGTGCCCAGCGGTCGCGCAGCGCCTGCCGTTGCTCAGGGCTCATGCTACGCATCTGACCAAACAGTGCGCGCGCCTGTTCGCGTTGCTCCGGCGTCATGTTCTCGAAACGGTGGCGGCCCCGCTGCGCCTGCGCGCGTTGCTCCGGGGTCATGGTCAGCCAGCGCTGGCCGTGCTGCAGCATGCGTTCGCGCTGGGGCGCCGGGGCGTCGTTCCAGCGGTCACGCACCGGCGCGATCAACGCCTCACGCTGCTGCGGGCTGAGTGTGTCCCAATCCGGCAGCGGGGCGGTCTGGGCCCAGCCGGCCGCACTCAGCGTCAGCAATACCAGCCCGAGGGACAGTCGCAGTTTCATCATCACTCCATTGCCAGGTCGGTGCTGCCCAGCCACACATACAGATCGGGATTTTCGTCGAGAACGTCGCTGCCGTCATCGGCCGCGCTCGCCACGACCGGTGCCGGCGGGGCGGTCGATTCGCCGAGGAGGAAACTGTAGCCCAACGCGAGCGCGACCACCGCCGAACAGGCCGTGGCCATCCACCAGGACGGCAGATGCCGCTTGGCGGGTGCGGCGCCATGACGCGCGCTGCGCAACCGCGCCAACGTGGCCGACGAGAGCGTATCCAGCGCCTGCGCGTGCAGCTGCCGCAGCGCGGCATCGTCATGCATCGAAGGGGGCAGGGGGCGGTTCACAGGGCGATCTCCAGAGACTGCTGCAGCGCCTGGCGGGCGCGCGAAAGATGGGTTTTGACCGCGCCTTCGCTGCAGCCCATGGCCTTGGCTGTGGTGGCGCCGTCCAGGTCCTGCAGCACGCGCAGGGTAAACGCTTCGCGCTGGCGCGCGGGCAGCTCGCGCAGCGCCTGCACCAGTTGTGTGTACTGGTCGCGCTGTTCGTGTGCCTGGGCCGGGCCGGGCGCACTGTCGGCCCAGTCGATGTCATGGTCGCCACCGTGCTCGTCGCTGCTGCGCCAGAACTTCAGGCGGAAGCCACGGCGGCGCTGCAGATCCACCACGCGGCGGCGCAGGATGCTCCAGAAAAGCGGTGCCCACTCGGCGGCGGGTTTGTCGCGGTAGCCGAGCATTTTCAACATGCTGTCCTGCACCGCATCCAGCGCGTCGTCGCGCTGGCGCAGGCCGGCCTCGGCGAAGCGGAACGCGCGCGGGCCGATGCCGGCCAGGAACGCATCCAGCGACACCGGCAGCGCCACCTCGGCAGGGGCGGGCAGGTCGGCATCCGTCGACGGTAGGGGAGAGCTCACCAGCACAGGGTAGCGGTCCGGCAGGGGAATACCGTGAGAACGCCCCAGGGCGGTCACGGTTGACCGGCCTGCCCGATTGGTTCAGCGCATGGTTATGATGCAGGGGACGGGATGACCGCCTGGGAGAGTGACTGCAATGAGCGACGGGTTCGTGGCGTTGTATATCTTCATGCTGGCCGCCATTGCCGGCCACGTGATCATTTCGCGGGTGCCGGTGATCCTGCATACCCCTTTGATGTCCGGCTCCAACTTCATCCACGGCATCGTGCTGATCGGCGCGATGGTGGTGCTGGGGCACGCGCAGACCCCACTTGAAAAGATCATCGGCTTCATCGCGGTGGTGCTCGGCGCGGGCAACGCGGCCGGCGGCTACGTGGTGACCGAACGCATGCTCGACATGTTCAAGCCCAGCGCCAAGCGCGACGCCGGGGAGAAGACGCCTTGAACGTGACCACCGCGCAACTGCTGCAGTGGCTGGTCCAGGTGAGCTATCTGGTCGCCGCCACCCTGTTCCTGCTCGGCCTGCAGCGCATGGCCTCGCCGATGACCGCGCGCAGCGGTATCCGCTGGGCCGGCCTGGGCATGCTGATCGCCACGGTGGCGACATTCTTCCTGCCCGAGCTGCACAACATCCCGCTGATCCTGGCGGCGGTGGCGATCGGCACCGGGGTGGCGTGGTGGTCGGCCAAGCGCGTGGCGATCACCGACATGCCGCAGATGGTGGCGCTCTACAACGGCATGGGCGGCGGGTCGGCGGCGGCGATCGGTGCGGTCGAGCTGCTGCGCTTCTCGTTCCTGACCAACCGCGATACCACCCACTGGAGCGAGCAGGCGCTGGCCGACCTCGCCGCGCGTCAGCCGTCGGCCACCGTGCTGGCGCTGGCCGTCATCGGCTCGGCGATCGGCGCGGTGTCGCTGTCCGGCTCGATCATCGCCTGGGCCAAGCTCGATGGTCGGCTCGACCGCCGCGTCACCTTCCCGGGGCAGCAGCTGTTCAACCTGCTGGTCGCGCTGGCGATGGTGGTGCTGGGCGTCTGGGCAGCGGTCACCCTCAGTCCGGTGGCGATCATCAGCTTCTTTGTGGTCGCACTCGCGCTGGGCGTACTGATGACGCTGCCGATCGGTGGCGCCGACATGCCGGTGGTGATCTCGCTGTACAACGCATTCACCGGCCTGGCGGTGGCCTTCGAGGGATATGTGCTCGGCAACGAGGCCCTGATCATCGCCGGCATGATGGTTGGCGCGGCGGGCATCCTGCTTACACGCCTGATGGCCAAGGCGATGAACCGCCCGATCAGCGGCGTGCTGTTTTCCAACTTCGGTGGCGGCGGTGTGGCGCAGGAGATCAGCGGCGCGCAGAAGCCGATCGAGGCCAGTGACGTCGCTGCGATGCTGGCCTTCGCCGAGCGCGTGGTGATCGTGCCCGGTTACGGCATGGCCGTGGCCCAGGCGCAGCACAAGGTGTGGGAGCTGGCGCAGCGCCTGATCGATCGCGGCATCAAGGTGAAGTTCGCTATCCACCCGGTGGCCGGGCGCATGCCGGGGCACATGAACGTGCTGCTGGCCGAAGCGGGCGTGCCCTACGACCTCATCGCCGACATGGACGACATCAACCCGGAATTCCCCAACACCGACGTGGTGCTGGTGATCGGCGCCAACGACGTGGTCAATCCGGTGGCGCGCACCGACCCGGCCAGCCCGATCTATGGCATGCCGATCCTGGACGTGGTCAACGCCCGCAA
This sequence comes from Stenotrophomonas sp. K-6, assembly GCF_056861555.1. Taxonomy (NCBI): domain Bacteria; kingdom Pseudomonadati; phylum Pseudomonadota; class Gammaproteobacteria; order Lysobacterales; family Lysobacteraceae; genus Stenotrophomonas; species Stenotrophomonas sp. K-6. The sequence goes on from NZ_JBSPUC010000005.1 coordinate 406,793, forward strand.
CGTGGTGGTGATCAAGCGGGGCAAGGGCACCGGCTTTGCGGGCATCGAGAATGCGCTGTTCTATGCCGACAACGCCCGCATGCTGTACGGCGATGGTGCGGGTGCGGCGAGCGCGCTGGTCAGCGAGCTGAAGGCGCTCGACGGCGGGCATTGAAGCGGGGCGAGGGTCACGACCAACGGTCGTGACCTACAGCAGTACCGAAATTACGGCGGCATCCGACCTGCGGCGAAACCGGATCTGCGGCGACACCGGCACTACCGATGCATGGAACGCCATGCGTCGGCAGCGCGCATGGAGGGCGGTTACTTGGCCACCCACCAACCCACGACCAGCCCCACGCCCAACCACAGCCATTGAGCCGCGCCGTTGGCCAGGCCGATCAGGGTGGCGGCCAGATAGGGCCCCATGCGCAACGCTGATTCCCACGGATTGAGGCCCATCGAGCCGCCAAGGTAGGCCGAGGCGATGCCCCAGTTGGCCGCCAGCGCAACCAGCAGGGTCGCCAGCAGGGTCAGCACCACCCGGGTCCTGCCCGCGCGCAGGGTGCCCAGGCGCAGCATGAACGCGATGTCCACTGCGGCCAGAACCGCCATCCAGCCGGCCTGGCGGCCGGTGAGCAGGGCGATGAACAACCAGGCCAACGTGGCCGTGACAACACCAAGCAGCAACATCGGGGGCCAGAGCCAGTGGCGGCTCCGGACAGGCACGGACGTGGGCGACATGCAATCTTCCTGTAAGTCCCCACAGGATACCGGCTTGCGGGGTGACCGGCGCGTGGGCGGCCACTGGGCTAAAATGGTCGCCTTGCGGGAATTGGCCGCGACCCCCATATCGATCCACATGTATTCCCGTAGCAGTGAACCTGTCCACTTCGAACGCGACTGCGAGGCCGTCATGGTCCCGCAGGGCGAAACGGTCACGCTGCCCGCTGGCAGCTATGGCTACATCACCCAGGCCCTGGGTGGCAGCTATACCGTCTTTGTCGAAGGCAATCTGTTCCGTATCGCCGGCAAGGATGGCGATGCCATCGGCAAGGAAGCGCCCCCGGCGCTGGAACTGCCCGCCGATGCCTCCGATGAGGAGGTCGAAAAACTGGTGTGGCAGCAGCTGCGCACCTGTTTCGATCCGGAAATCCCGTTCAACATCGTCGATCTGGGCCTGGTCTATGAAGTGGACCTCAAGCACCTGGACGACGGCCAGCGCGAGGTCGAGATCAAGATGACCCTGACCGCCCCCGGCTGCGGCATGGGCGAGATTCTCGTCGATGACGTGCGCAGCAAGCTGGAAATGATCCCGACGGTGGCGCAGGCCGACGTCGAACTGGTGTTCGACCCGCCGTGGGGCCGTCACATGATGTCCGAGGCCGCCCGGCTCGAAACCGGCATGCTGTAACCGCCCATCGCCAGCCGGCGTCACGGCGTTCCCCGTAACCAGAACAGGAAATATCCGGTGTCCCAGTCTTCCGTGAGCTTCAACACCACCCGTTCCGCCCAGCCGCGCAGCAGCGAGGAGCGTGAGCGCATCCTGGCCGCCCCCGGTTTTGGTCTGCACTTCACCGACCACATGGTGGAAGTGCGCTGGGACAAGGACACCGGCTGGCACGATGCCGTGGTGCGCCCGTATGGCCCGCTGCAGCTGGACCCGGCCGCTGCGGTGCTGCATTACGGTCAGGAGATCTTCGAAGGCATCAAGGCCTACCGCCACGCCGACGGCTCGATCTGGACCTTCCGCCCGGAGGCCAACGGCCGCCGCCTGCAGCGTTCGGCCCAGCGCCTGGCGCTGCCGGAACTGCCGGTGGAGATCTTCGTCGAATCGCTCAAGCAGATGATTGCGGTGGACGCCAGCTGGGTGCCGTCGGCTGACGAATCCAGCCTGTACTTCCGTCCCTTCATGATCGGCGATGAAGCCTTCCTGGGCGTGCGCGGCGCGCACAAGGCCGGCTACTACGTGATCGCCAGCCCGGCCGGCCCGTACTTCGCCAAGGGCGTGGCGCCGGTGGCGATCTGGCTGTCCACCGAGTACGCGCGCGCAGGCAAGGGCGGTACCGGCGCGGCCAAGTGCGGTGGCAACTACGCCGCCTCACTGCTGCCGCAGCAGAAGGCGCAGGCGCAGGGCTGCTCGCAGGTGCTGTTCCTGGATCCGGTGGAAGGCAAGTACCTGGAAGAGCTGGGTGGCATGAATGTGTTCCTGGTCTACAAGGACGGCACCCTGGTGACCCCGTCGCTGTCGGGCAGCATCCTGGAAGGCATCACCCGTGAAAGCATCCTGCAGCTGGCGCGCGACCGCGGCATGAATGTCGAAGAGCGCAAGGTCACTCTCGAGGAGTGGAAGGACGGCGTGACCTCCGGCGATATCGTGGAAGCGTTCGCCTGCGGTACCGCTGCGGTGGTCACCCCGATCGGCCAGCTCAAGGGCGAAGGCTTCTCGGTGGGTGACATCAACGCGCCGGCCGGCGAAGTGACGATGTCGCTGCGCAAGGAACTGACCGATATCCAGTACGGCCGCGTGCCGGACCGTCATGGCTGGCTGGTCCGCCTGGACGCCTGATCCCGGCGGATCCCCGCTGAGACCCCCCAAACCCGCTTGGTGACAGGCGGGTTTTTTGTTGCCTGTCCTGCGGTGGCAACGACGCAAGCCATTGATGCGCAAGTGTTGTCCTGTGGGAGAGGACATTGACAGCCATTTCGGACATTCGTTGACGCAATTGGACCGTTCAAAACATCCCTTACACCTTCACTTTCACAAACCCTCGACACAGAAAGTCTCAAATCCGACATTTCATGTCACTGAAGTGCAGCTGAAACATTGTTGATCGTGCGGTGAGCCACTAGCGTCGGAACGGGCGGTTTGATCTCAGGGGAACCGATCCAATCACCGGGCCCGATCCTTGCCATCGCTCCAGCAGCCCCCGGATCGGACCTGGATTCTCAGCCGCGACGACGGCATTCACTGTCTGAAAGGGAAATCCGATGTCTCATGTCTCGCAACACCGTTTGCGTCACCGTGCATGGGTTGTACTGGGCGCCTCTGTCATGTCGAGCCTGCTGCTGGCCACCCCGGCCTTCGCCGGCGATGTGCAGCTGAGCGGTCTGTCTTCGGCGCCGACCCACCAGCGTTTCATCGTGAAGTACAAGGATGGCAGCAGCGAGGTCGCAACGCCGACCGCGCTGGCCAGTTCACTGAAGGCCGCCGCCGCTGCGGTGCCGGCGGCCCAGGGCCGCGCGTTGGGGCTGCAGAAGCTGCGCCAGCTGGCGATCGGCCCGACCGTGGTCAAGGCCGACCGGCCTTTGGACCGTGCCGAAGCCGAGCTGCTGATGCGCCGTCTGGCGGCAGATCCGGGCGTGGAATACGTCGAAGTCGATCAGCTGATGCAGGCCACGCTGGTGCCCAACGACACCCGCTTCTCCGAACAGTGGGGCTTCGGCACGAGCAACGCCTCGATCAACGTACGCCCGGCCTGGGACAAGGCCACCGGCACCGGCGTGGTGGTGGCGGTGATCGACACCGGCATCACCAACCACCCCGATCTCAACGCCAACCTCCTGCCCGGCTATGACTTCATCAGCGACGCGGCGATGGCGCGCGACGGCGGTGGCCGCGACAACAATCCCAACGACGAGGGCGACTGGTACGCCGCCAACGAGTGTGGTTCCGGCATTCCTGCGTCCAATTCCAGCTGGCACGGCACCCACGTGGCCGGTACCGTCGCGGCGGTGACCAACAACAGCAGCGGCGTGGCCGGCACCGCGTTCAACGCCAAGGTCGTCCCGGTGCGCGTGCTCGGCAAGTGCGGCGGCTACACCTCCGACATCGCCGATGCGATCGTCTGGGCTTCCGGCGGAACCGTCAGCGGCGTCCCGGCCAATGCCAACCCCGCCGAAGTGATCAACATGTCGCTCGGCGGCGGTGGCAGCTGCTCCACCACCTACCAGACCGCCATCAACGGCGCCGTTTCGCGCGGCACGACCGTGGTCGTCGCGGCCGGCAACAGCAACACCAACGTGTCCTCTTCGGTGCCAGCCAACTGCGCCAACGTCATCGCCGTTGCCGCGACCACCTCGGCCGGGGCTCGCGCCAGCTTCTCCAACTACGGTGCCGGCATCGACATCTCTGCGCCGGGGCAGGGCATCCTCTCCACCCTCAACAGCGGCACTACGGTCCCGGGCACCGCATCGTATGCCTCCTACAACGGCACCTCGATGGCAGCCCCGCACGTGGCCGGCGTGGTCGCGCTGGTCCAGTCCGTCGCGCCGACCGCGCTGAGCCCAGCGGCCATCGAAAGCCTGCTCAAGAGCACCGCACGTCCGTTGCCGGGCGCCTGCTCCGGCGGTTGCGGCGCAGGCATCGTCGATGCCGACGCGGCGGTGACGGCCGCCCTGGGCGGGACCAATCCGAACCCGGGCACCGGCAACGTGCTGCAGAACAACGTCCCGGTCACCGGCCTCGGCGCCGCCAGCGGTGCTTCCCTGGCCTACACCGTGACCGTGCCGTCGGGCAGCAGCCAGCTGAAGGTCACCATCGCCGGTGGCAGCGGCGATGCCGACCTCTACGTTCGTTCCGGCAGTGCCCCGACCGACACTGTCTACACCTGCCGCCCCTACCTGAGCGGCAACAACGAGACCTGCACGATCGCGTCGCCGGCGGCCGGCACCTGGCACGTACGGGTCAAGGCCTACTCGACCTTCTCCGGGGTGACTCTGACTGCGCAGTACTGATCGCTGTCCCATCGCACCAACGCAGAACGCCCCGGCATGCCGGGGCGTTCGTTCGATCAACAGCGATTACGCAGCTTCGAAGCGGTTGGCGGCTACGTTCTTGCGTACCTGTTCCGGATTCCAGATCCGGCCGTTCATCGCGATGTACACGCCGCTCGGCAGCGACTGCACCGCACCGATCGCACACCCGATGTTGAACTCCGCATCCGAGCCGCGGAAGCGGGCCGGGCTCAGCGCACCGGTCATGACGATCGTCTTGTCGGTGATCGACTTCAACACCTGGCCGGTCTGCACCATCGAGTCGGTGCCATGGGTGACCAGCACATGCCGCGTCGGCTGCGCGGCGATCGTGGCCCGGATCAGCTCACGGTCCTCGTCGGTGATGTGCAGCGAATCCTTGCGCAGGATCGGGATCACATTGAAACGGAAGGTCACGCCCAGCTCGCGCAGGATCATCCCGATCTGCGGATCACCGATCTGATAGTCCGACTTGTCGTCGAAGTAGATCTTGTCGATCGTGCCACCGGTGGTGATGATCAGTAGTTCTTCCATTGCAAGCATCCTGGGTACCAGACAGAAGGGCACGGAACCGCCGCGCCGACCCGTAGATGATACGGCTGCCGCCGGCCCGATGCAGGCGTGCGACGCCGGACGGTCAGCCAGCTGTTGTCTTGCGGCCGAAGCGCCGGCGCAGCCCCGGCGTGCTGGCGACCCCGATCACCGCCAGGGCCAGCCCCAGCTCGAGCCAGCCCCACAGCGCCACCTCCGGGTGGCTCCAGGCGCTCATCACCCCGTGGCTGAACCAGAACAGCGCCAGCACCCCGGCCCAGAACATCGCCTTGCCCCGCCGCACCAGCACGCCCAGTGCCAGCAGCAGCGGCGGCAGGGTAAACACCAGCTGGGAGGCCAGCCAATGCTTGTCCTGCGCGAACCACACCGCGAACAGCACCGCCAGCGCCGCCAGCAGCAGCGCCAGGACGATTTCCTGGGCGCGCGTGGTCACGCCAGCCGCCGCGCGATATCGGCCACCCGCCGCCCCAACGCGCGGGCCAGGATGCTCTCATCCTCGCTCGGCACCGGGTTGTCGTCCGCCCCGGCCACGTGGCTGGCGCCGTAGGGTGTGCCGCCGGTGGTGGTGTGGCTCAGCGCCGGCTCGGTGAAGGGAATGCCGACGATCAGGCAGCCGTGGTGCAGCAGCGGGACCTGCATCGACAATAGCGTCGACTCCTGCCCACCGTGCAGCGAGGCTGTCGAGGTGAACACGCCGGCCGGCTTGCCGGCCAGGGTGCCGTTGGCCCACTCCGCGCCCAGCCCGTCCAGGAAGTGCTTCACCGGCGCGGCCATGTTGCCGAACCGGGTCGGGCTGCCCAGCAGCAGCCCCATGCATTCGGCCAGATCGGCCACGCTGACATACGGCGCGCCATCCTCGGGCACCGGGGGCAGTGCGGTCTGCGTCACCGCCGCCACCGGGGGCACCGTGCGCAGCCGCGCGCTCATGCCCGGTACCTCGCCGATGCCGCGCGCAATCTGGCGGGCAAGCCGTGCCACCGAACCGCCACGGCTGTAATACAGCACCAGGATCTCCGCCATTTCGCTTTCATCTCATTGCGTGCAATGCAGCCAGTATGGCAACGCTGCCCGCTCAGGGCGAGGCCGGGCACTGTGAGCGGCCGTGCATGCCCCACACCCGTCATCGGGTACCCTTGCGCCGATGGAACCTCTCGATACGATCAATCTGTGGATCGAACGCGTCCGGGACCGCGCGCGCACGATCAGCTTCGGCCGCTTCCTGTGGCGCCGCTTCCTGGATGACCGCCTGTTCCAGGCGGCCGCCTCGCTGGCCTACACCACGGTGTTCGCGCTGGTGCCGCTGGCCATCGTGGTGTTCGGGGTGCTCTCGGCGTTCCCGGTGTTCGACCGCTGGAGCGACACCCTCAGCGACTACGTGTTCTCCAACTTCGTGCCCAACGCCGCGCGCGCCGCCGAAGGCTACCTGCGGCAGTTCTCGGCCAGCGCCGGGCAATTGACCGCCGCCGGCTTCATCGCCCTGGTGGTGTCGCTGCTGATCACGCTCAACAGCGTGGAAGAAACCTTCAACCAGATCTGGCGGGTCAGTTCGACCCGGCCCAAGCTGACCCGTTTCCTCGTGTACTGGACCGTGCTCACCCTCGGCGCGATGCTCGCCGCGGCCTCGCTGGCGGTCTCGGCGCGGGTGTTCGCGCTGCCGCTGTTCGGCACCAGCGAAGGCCGTTGGCTGGCCAACGTCTCACTGACGGTCGCGCCGATCCTGATCGAGTTCGTCTGCATCATGCTGGTCTACCGCGTAGTGCCGCACCACACGGTCAAATGGCGCCATGCCGTCCCCGGCGCGATCCTGGCTGCGATCATGCTGGAGCTGGTGAAGTGGGGCATGGGTGCTTACCTGGGCAGTTTCCAGTCCTACCAGAAGCTCTACGGCACGGTCGCCTTCGTACCGATCCTGCTGCTGTGGATCTACCTGTGCTGGGTCTCGGTGCTGCTGGGGGCCTCGCTGGCCTCCTCGATCGCCGCCTTCCGCTACCAGCCAGCCGACCTGCGCCTGCCGGTGGGGTATGAGATCTACGGCCTGCTGCGCCTGATCGGTCGCTTCCACCAGGCCCGGGCCGATGGCCGCAGCCTGGATGACGATGAAATCCTGCGGCTGGAGCCGATGCTGACCGATTCGCTGCTGCAGACGTTGCTCTGCGATCTGGAGGCGATCCGCGTGGTGCGCCGCGATGAGCAGGGTGAATGGCTGCTCGCGCGCGACCTGGACAAACTCACCCTGGCCGACCTGTACGAGACCACGCAGATGCGGATCCCGATCAAGGAGGCCTACCTGCCGTATCGCGACGACAGCCTGGGCACGGCCTCGGTGGCCGCGCTGGACACCTTGCGCCTGCCGCTGCGCGAACTGCTCAAACGCCGCGTCAGCGACATCTACTCGACCCCCGGAGACAAACCATGACCGCCAAGCCCCTGCTGCTGGCCCTGGGCCTGCTGACGCTGGCCGCCTGCAACAAGCCCGCCGCACAAAGCGAGGCCACCGCGCCCGCCGCCCCGGCCCCCATCAACGAGCCGGCTGCACCGCCGGCCGAAGCAGTACCCGCCACCGAGCGCAAGACCGTCGAACAGCCGACGCTGAAAGCCAAGGCGCTGGGCGGCACCGACTACGATCTGGCAGCGCACCGCGGCAAGTGGGTGGTGGTGAATTTCTGGGCGACCTGGTGCGCCCCGTGCCGCAAGGAAATGCCCGAGCTCTCGGCGCTGCACGCGATGCGCAATGAGATCGAGGTGGTCGGGCTGGCCTTCGAGGACATCGAACCGGCCGAGATGAAGGCCTTCCTGGAGAAGCGTCCGGTCACCTATCCGATCGTGATCGTGGACACCTACAACCCGCCGGAAGACTTCGCGATCCCGCGCGGCCTGCCGATGACCTACCTGATCGCGCCGGACGGCAAGGTCGCCAAGGAATTCCTTGGCCCGGTCACCGCGCATGACATCGAAGCGCGGATCGCCGCCAGGTAATCACGTAGTGCCGGGCGCTGCCCGGCTGCTGTGCGCTGCCGCATGTCGCGGCGGCGCACCGTTACGGGGCGACGAACGCCTCGATCGGCTTCAGCACCCCGAAGTGCTCCTTGTGCAGCTTGCCCTTCAACGGCGGCAGCGCCAGCACCGGCTCGTCCACGCGGGTATCGGGCAGGCGATCGAGCAGGTTGCGGATCAGGCCCAGCCGCCCGCGCTTCTGGTCGTTGAAGTCCACCAGCGTCCACGGGGCATCCTCGCTATGCGTCGCGCGCAGCATCGCTTCGCGGCTCTCGGTATAGGCGCTGTACTTGCTGCGTGATTCCAGGTCCACCGGCGACAGCTTCCAGCCCTTGAGCGGATCGAGGTGGCGCTCGGCGAAGCGTTTCTCCTGCTGCGCCTGGTCCACGCTGAGCCAGTACTTGAACAGCACGATGCCATCATCGATCAGCAGCTTCTCGAACACCGGCGTCTGCGCCAGGAAACTGCGGTACTGCGCCTCGGTGCAGTAACCCATCACATGCTCGACGCCCGCGCGGTTGTACCAGCTGCGGTCCATCAGCACGATCTCGCCCGCCGCCGGCAGGTGCGAGACATACCGCTGGAAATACCACTGCGTGCTTTCGCGATCGGTCGGCTTGGGCAGCGCGACCACCTTGCACTGGCGCGGATTGAGATGCTCGGCGATCGCCTGGATCGCACCGCCCTTGCCCGCGGTATCGCGGCCTTCGAACAGCACCAGCACGCGCTGCCCGGTGTGCTGCACCCAGCGCGCCATCGCCGCCAGTTCCAGTTGCATGGGTTCCAGCAGGGCCTGGTAGTCCTTGCGCTTGAGCTTGCCCATCGGCGTGCCTCGGTGATTCACAGGGAAGCCCGAGCCTAGCGCAGCCGATGCTCAGGCGATGTGTGGGCCCTGCCAGCCGCGTTCGCGTGCCAGCGTATGGATCACTTCGGTGATGTCGCGCGCGAAACCGGCCATGTCGAACAGGCCGCTGTCCTGACGCCGTTGTGCCAACGTGGCACGCGCCGCCTGCAATGCAGCCGGGTCGTTGCCGAGCCCGATGGCGGCAGCCACGAACGCGGCGTCATCGGCCACGTTGAAGGCGTGCATGCCCAGGTGATGGTTGAGGCTGCCGGCCACGCGTGAGGCGAACGTCGCGCCGGGGCAGGTCAGTACCGGGCAGCCGGCCCACAGCGCATCGGAGGCGGTGGTGTGGGCGTTGTACGGGTGCGTGTCCAGGAACAGATCGGCATGCTGATAACGCGCCAGATACTGCGGATGGGGCAGGCGTGGCATGAACACCAGCCGCGCCGGATCCAGCTGCGCCTGGCGTGCCGCGCTGCGCAGCCGCGCATCGGCATTGCCCGGGCCGGACAGCAGCCACAGCACGCTGCCGGGCACGCCGTGCAGCACCGCGAACAGCCGCTGCACGCTGCGCGGGTTGAGCTTGTAGCTGTTGTTGAAGCAGCACAGCACCACGCCCTGCGCAGGAAGGCCGCAGTCCTCGCGCGAGGGCACCGGTTCCAGCGCGCGGGTGTTGTCCGAGGGCTGGAACGCGCGCGGCAGGTGCCGCACGTTCTCACTGAACGCCGGGGCCAGCGCCTCGGGGATCACAAACGCATCGGCCAGCACATGATCGATCCACGGCGCGCCGGAGGTACCCGGGTAGGCCAGCCAATTGACCTGTACCGGGGCCGGGCGCATCGCCAGCACCTGCGGGGTGCCACCGCCGCCCCAGCCGCGTAGATCAAACAGCACATCGATGCCTGCTTCGCGGATGCGGCGTGCGATCACCTGATGGGGATGGGCGCTGACGTCGTGCAGAGTGGTCGCCGCCTGCTGCAGGCGCGCACGGATGCTGCTGCCGTCATCGGCGTTGAGCGCGAACAGATGCAGTTCCAGCATGCCCAGCGCGCGCAGCTGCTCGAACAGCGCGACGGTCAGCAGGCCGGTCGGATGCGCGCCGAAGCCGTTGGAAAGGAAACCGACCTTGAGCGTGCCGTGCGCGCGCACCGTCGCCGGGGGCAACCGCGGGATGCCCTCGGCCAGCGCCGCCGCACGCTGCCGCGCACAGGCCAGCTGCTCGGCGGCGCTGCTGTCTTCGCTGAGGAAGGCGAACGGCTCGACCACGGCCTGGCCCTGCGCGACGGCCTGGCGGACCTGCGCCGACAGCCGCTCCAGATCGCGCCAGTCGCACAGGCGGCGCTGCCAGTTGAGCAGCTGCGCGGTGATGTAGGGTTCGCCCGGCAGCAGACGGTGCGCGTGGCGATACGCATCGGCGGCTGCCTCGGGCTGGCCGGCATCTTCCAGTGCGTGGCCGAGCCACAGGGTGATACCGGGATGTTGTGGGGCACGGTCCGCCGCCTGGCGCAGCAGCGTGGCGGCTTCGCCATGGCGGCCCTGCATCCAGCGCGCGCGCCCCAGCCGGGCCAGGGCCTCGGGATGGTCGCCGCGCAGCCGCAGCGCACGGGTGGCGGCCTGTTCGCCAGCGCGCACATCGCCGGCTTCCAGCTCCGCGTCGGCCAGCATCACCCACGCAATGAAATCGGCCGGTTGCCGCTGTACGGCCTGACGCAGCTGCAGACGCTGCGGATCGGCACTCATCGTGGCCGCCCCGCGGCGATCATGCTCAGCTGCCTTCCGCGAGCCGGGCCAGCTCGTCGGCCTGGTGTTCGTGGGTTAGGCGGCTCACCAGCGCATCGAGATCACCGGTCAGGATGTTGGGCAGGTCGTACAGAGTCAGCCCTTCCACGCGGTGGTCGGTGATCCGGCCCTGCGGGAAGCTGTAGGTGCGGATGCGCTGGCTGCGGTCGCCACTGCCGACCTGCAGCCGGCGGCTTTCGGCCTGGGCGGCGGCCTGCTTGCTGCGCTCGGTATCCAGCAGCTGCGCCTTGAGGCGTTTCATCGCCTTGTCGCGGTTGGCGTGCTGGCTGCGCTCGGTCTGGCATTCCACCACCACGCCGGTGGGCAAATGGGTGATGCGGATCGCCGATTCGGTCTTGTTGACGTGCTGGCCACCGGCGCCGGAGGAGCGGTAGGTATCCACGCGCAGGTCGGCCGGGTTGATCACCACGTCCTCGACGTCATCTGCCTCGGGAATGATCGCCACCGTTGCGGCGGAGGTATGGATGCGTCCCTGCGACTCCGTCGCCGGCACGCGCTGCACGCGGTGCGTGCCCGATTCGAACTTCAGTCGCGAGAACGCGCCACGGCCGACAACGCGCGCCACCACTTCCTTGTAGCCGCCGTGTTCGCCGGGGTTGTCCGATTCGATTTCGACTTTCCAGCCCTGGCGCTCGGCGTAGCGGGCATACATGCGGAACAGATCGCCAGCGAAGATCGCCGCCTCGTCACCGCCGGTGCCGGCGCGCACTTCCAGGAACAGGTTGCCGTCATCGCGCGGATCGCGCGGCACCAGCAACAGAGCCAGTTCCTCGTCGAGCTGCTGCAGGCGCTGCTGCGCGGCGGCGATTTCCTCGTCGGCCAGCTCGCGCAGGTCCGGGTCTTCGCGCATCGCTTCGGCGGCGGCGAGGTCGGCCTTGGCACGGGCTTCGTCGGCCAGCGCCTTGGCGACCGGCTCCAGCTGCGAGAACTCGCGCGACAGCGCGCGGAACCGGTCGTTGTCACCCACCACGGCGGGGTCGGACAACAGGCGTTCCAGTTCTTCGCGGCGCTCGGCCAGCGCTTCCAGCTTACGGCGCAGGGTCGGCGTCATCGTTCCTCGCTACATCGGTACGCACGGCAGGGTGCTGGTAACCCGGCTTGGCCGGGAACAGGCGCTCGGCGGCGCGGGTGAGTTCAGTATCGCCGCTGAGCGCGGCCGCGCGCAGGGCGGCCGTGGGCGGGTGCAGCAGGCGGTTGGTCAGGCCGTGCGCGAGCAGCTCGAGCACTTCCTCGGGTGATTTGCCGTGGGCCAGCTGCTGGCGGGCCTTCTCCAGCATCTCCACGCGGGTCGCTTCGCCATAGGCGCGCAGTTGCCGCAGCGGGGCCTGGTGCACGCTGGCCTGCAGGGTCTCCACAAAGCGGGCAACCTGCAGCTCGATGATCGCTTCGGCCTCGGCCGCCGCTTCCCGACGGCTGCGGCGGTTGTCTTCGACCGCGCGCTCCAGATCATCCACGGTGTACAGGAAGGCGTCGGCCAGTTCGCCTACGCTGGCCTCGATATCGCGGGGCACGGCCAGATCGAACAGCAGCATCGGCTTGTGCTTGCGGGTTTTCAGTGCGGCGGCCACGTGCGCGCGGGTGATCACCGGCTCACGCGCGGCGGTGGCCGCGAACACCACGTCGGCCTCGCCGAGATGGCGGTCCAGCTCACTCAGCGGCAGGGCGACACCGCCATGACGGCTGGCCAGCTCCTGCGCATGGGCCAAGGTGCGGTTGGCGATCAGCAGCCGGCGCACGCGCCCCTCGCTGAGGTGGCGCGCGGCCAGCTCGATGGTTTCGCCGGCGCCGACCAGCAGCACGGTGGAATCTTCCAGTCGCGCGAACGAGTTCTGCGCCAGGCGCACCGCGGTGGAGGCCACCGACACCGGGTTGGCGCCCACGCGGGTATCGGTGCGGGCACGCTTGGCCACCGAGAAGGTCTGCTGGAACAACCGGTCCAGGCGCTGGCCGAGCAGGCCGTGATCGCGCGCCAGGGCCCAGGCATCTTTCACCTGGCCCAGGATCTGCGGCTCGCCCAGCACCATCGAGTCCAGCCCGGTGGCGACCCGGAACAGGTGGCGGACCGCATCGGCGTCGGCGTGCTGGTACAGGTACCCATGCAAGGTGCCGGCGTGCGACTCCAGCCACTGCGCCAGTGCATCACCGGATTCGGCCACCGCGTACAGCTCGGTGCGGTTGCAGGTGGAGAGCAGGACCGCCTCGGCCACCTGTGGGGTATCGCGCAGCGACGCCAATGCCTGGGGCAGGGCGTCGCCGCCAAAGGAGGCGCGTTCGCGCAGTTCCACTGGCGCGGTCTGGTGATTCAGTCCGAGCACCCACAGGGTCATTGTTCAGTTGCTTGCGATAAGCTGCTGGCCATTCAAGTCGTCATTTTAAGGCTCAGATGCCCCCGATGCCCGCATTGATTCGCATCTCCAGTGTTCTGCTGCTGTCTTTGTTCACCGCCAACGCCCTGGCCGCCCCCCCGGCAGCCCCGGCGAAGGGCAAGGACAGCGCGGCCGAGGCGGTCCCCCTGGCCCCGGTCATGGCGGGCGAATTCGCCCTGCAGGCCGGCAAACTGGGCGACGCCGCGCGCTGGTACCTGGAGGCGGCCGAGGCCAGTGAAGGCGATGCCGGCCTGGCCGAGCGCGCCTCCCGGATCGCCATGCTGGCCAACGATGACAAGCGCGCTGCCCGCGCGCTGGCCCTGTGGGAGCAGCGTGCGCCGCGCTCACTGGCCATGCGCAGCAGCACCGCCGCACTGGACATGCGCCAGAACAAGGTGAAGGCTGCCCGCACCGAGCTTCAGGCGCTGCTCAAGGATCCTGATCCGACCGCGTGGAAGTTCGCGATCGGCGCGCTGATCAGCGGCGGCAGCGATCCCAAGGTTCCGGCCCAGGTGCTGGGCGAGCTGGTGGATGCCAATGCCATTCCCGACCGGCTGGAGGTCTGGCAGGAGTTCGGCCGCCTGGCGATGCGCATGGAACAGCCCGAGCTGGCCCGGCGCATGGTCGATGAGGTGGTCAAGCGCTTCCCGGACGAGCCGCGGGTGGCCCTGCTGCATGCCAGCCAGCTCAACCAGGCCGGCAAGACCGACGAGGCGCTGGCCCTGTTGAAGGGCGTGGAGCCCAAGACCACGCAGGACCCCGAGCTGCGCAACGCGGTGGCCATCTCCTACGATCTGATGGGCCAGCCCGCCGCGGCCGAGCGCGTGCTGGCGGTCGGCCCGCAGGATGTGCAGACCTATGGCATGCGGGCCTCGCTGCTGGCCAAGCAGAAAGACGATCCCGGCCTGCTGGCCCTGTATACCGAACTCTCCCGGAAGGCGACCAAGCCCGATCCGGCCCAGCGCCTGCTGCTGGGCAAGATCGCCGAGTACCTCAAGCGCTACGAGGAGGCGGTCAACTGGTACCACAGCGTGCCCGGTGGCCCGGAACGCGACGAGTCGCGCCTGCGCGCGGCCAATGCGCAGAACGAGCTGGGCCGCACCGACAAGGCGCTGGCTGAAGTCCACGCGATCCAGTCCGATGCCACCGTCGATGACGATGCCCGCCGCGATGCCTATCTGCTCGAGGCCGAGCTGCGCCAGCGCGGCAATGACGATGCCGGCGAACTGGACGCGCTGGCCCGTGGCCTGGCCGCGTATCCGGACGAAAACGCGCTGCTGTATGCCCGCGCGCTGGCCTGGGAGCGTCGCGATGACATCCCGCGCGCCGAGGCCGACCTGCGCAAGGTGCTGGTCACCGATCCGGAAAACATCGCCGCGCTCAATGCGCTCGGCTATACCCTGGCCGACCGCACGCAGCGTTATCAGGAGGCCTTGGAGCTGATCGACCGCGCGCGCGTGGCCGAGCCGGACAACGCGGCCATCGTCGACAGCTACGGCTGGGTGCTGTATCGCCTGGGCCGCAACGAAGAAGCACTGGTGCAGCTGCGCCGCGCGTGGACCTTGGCCAAGGATGCGGAGATCGCCGCGCATGTGGGCGAGGTGCTGTGGGTGTTGAACAAGAAGGACGAGGCGCGCCACTTCTTTGAAGAGGCCCGCAAGCTCGACCCGGACAACCGCGCTCTGCAGCGTGTGATCGAGAAATACGGCGTATGAATCTGTTGTCCCTGAAGGCCGCCGCGGCGGTCGCCGTGGCGTTGTCGCTCTCGGCCTGTGTGTCGCTGGATGAGCGAAAAGCGCCGTCCGCCCCGACCGTGGTTACCGCGGTATCGGCCGCTGCGCAACAGGCCGAGACCGAACGTGTCGCGGCCGTACGCGCGCAGCCGGCCTGGTCCTTCCAGGGCCGGGTGGCGATCAGCAAAGGTCGCAATGGCGGCAGCGGCCGCATCGACTGGCAGCAGCAGGCGGCCGGGTATGTGGTCGAGCTCAGCGCGCCGGTCACCCGGCAAAGCTGGAAGCTGACCGGCGACAGCCATCACGAGGGCGGCCGTCTGGAAGGCCTGGAAGGCGGCACGCGCGAAGGCGAGGATGCCCAGCAGGTCCTGCTGGAGGCCACCGGCTGGGACATCCCCGTCAACCAGCTGCCGGACTGGGTGCGCGGTCTGGTCGCCGATGCGGCTCCGGCCGAGTTGATCGAGCGCGACGGCGAGGGGCGCCCGCGTCGCGTCCAGCAGATGGGCTGGGAGATCCAGTACTTGGAGTGGTACCCGGCCGACGCCGGTCGCCCGGTGCTCCCGCGCCGGATTGAAGCGGTCAATGGCGACGCGAAGGTCCGCCTGGTGGTCGACAGCTGGGTGCTGGCCGGCCCATGAGTACGCTGGATGCGTTCGACGGCGGGTCCACCTGGCCGGCCCCTGCCAAGCTGAACCTGTTCCTGCACATCACCGGCCGCCGCCCGGATGGCTACCATCAGCTCCAGACCGTATTCCGCCTGCTCGACTGGGGCGATCGGATCCATCTGCGCATCCGCGACGATGGCCGGATCCGGCGTGAAGGCATCTCCGTGGCCGGCGTTGCCGAGGCCGATGATCTGGCGATCCGTGCTGCGCGCCTGCTGAAAAATGCGGCTAACGTCACTCAAGGTGTCGATATCGGCGTCGAAAAGGTCGTTCCGGCGGGTGGCGGCTTCGGGGGCGGCTCGTCTGATGCCGCCACCGTCCTGGTCGCGCTGAACCGCATGTGGCGCGCCGGCCTGGACGTGGATGCGCTGGCCGCGCTGGGCCTGCAGCTGGGTGCGGACGTGCCGGTCTTCGTGCGCGGGCACAACGCCTGGGCCGAGGGCGTGGGTGAACTGCTCACCCCGATCGCCCTGCCACCGGCGTGGTTCGTACTGGCCCACCCGGGCGTTCACGTGCCCACGCCCGCACTTTTCGCATCACCGGATTTGACGCGGGATGCCCCAGTGGCGAAAATAGCGGACTTCGCTTCCGGGTCTTTGCTCGGGAATGCGTTCGAGCCGGTCCTGCGCCGTCGCGAACCTGCCGTAGAGGCAGCGCTCGCAGCGTTGAGCAGTATCGGCCGGGCACGACTCACCGGGTCGGGAAGCGGTTGTTTCGTCGAGTTCGCCACGCGCGCTGCTGCAGAGCAGGGCCTGGCGCGATTGCCGAAGGAACTGCGGGCATGGGTGGCTGCGGGCGTGGAGCGCTCGCCACTGCTTGATGTACTCGAGCGTTACTGATTTTGATGCAGGGGCGTCGCCAAGAGGCCCAAGGCACCAGGTTTTGATCCTGGCATTCGGAGGTTCGAATCCTCCCGCCCCTGCCACTAGCGGATATCTGCCGCGACTCCATGCGCATGTCTGCGCGGGCGCGGTGCATACGCCGCGGTGTTGTCACCGCAGACACCCTCGGGTGCCGGCGGCCCAGTTCTCCGCCAATCGCTCCCGCCCGAGACCGTCATGATGCAAGAACACCCCAACCTGCTGGTATTTTCCGGCAACGCCAACAAGCGCCTTGCGCAGAGCATCTGCAAGGAACTGGGGGTGCGGCCTGGCAAGGCATTGGTGTCGCGCTTCTCCGATGGTGAAGTGCAGGTCGAGATCGAGGAAAACGTCCGTAAGCAGGACGTCTTCGTCATCCAGCCGACGTGCGCACCCAGCGCAGAGAACCTGATGGAACTGCTGGTCCTGATCGATGCGCTCAAGCGCGCCTCGGTCAACAGTGTCACCGCCGTGGTGCCGTATTTCGGCTACTCGCGCCAGGATCGCCGCATGCGCTCCTCGCGCGTGCCGATCACCGCCAAGGTGGCCGCAAAGATGTTCAGCGCTGTCGGGGCTGACCGGGTACTGACGGTGGATCTGCATGCCGATCAGATCCAGGGCTTCTTCGACATGCCGGTGGACAATGTGTATGCCTCGCCGCTGCTGCTCGCCGATATCTGGCGCGCCTACGGCACGGAAAACCTGATCGTGGTGTCCCCGGACGTGGGCGGTGTGGTGCGCGCGCGCGCCGTCGCCAAGCGCCTGGATGATGCCGATCTGGCGATCATCGACAAGCGCCGCCCGCGCGCCAACGTCTCCACCGTGATGAACATCATCGGTGACGTCGAAGGCAAGACCTGCGTGATGGTCGATGACATCGTCGATACCGCCGGCACCCTGTGTGCGGCCGCTGCAGCCCTGAAGGCGCGCGGCGCCCTCAAGGTCGCCGCGTACTGCACCCACGCCGTGCTCTCGGGCCCGGCGGTGGACAACATCAACAACTCCCAGCTCGATGAGCTGGTGGTGACCGACACCATCCCGCTGCGTGAAGAGGCGCGGGTGTGCAGCAAGATCCGCCAGCTCAGCGTGGCGGAAATGCTGGCCGAGACGATGCGCCGCATCGCCTTCGGCGAGTCGGTCAGCTCGCTGTACGTGGATTGATTTTTCCGACCGCCGGTAACGGCGGACGGGTTCCGGGGGCATCTGGTCGCGGATGTCTCCTCACCGCTTCGCCGCAGGGCGAGGCATCAACTGGTAGTAAAACAATGTCCAAGAACCATGAAATCAAGGTCACCGCTCGTGACGTGCAGGGCAAGGGTGCGAGCCGCCGCCTGCGTCACGCCGGCGTGATCCCGGCCGTCGTCTACGGCGGCGACGTCGCTCCGATCAACATCAACCTGGACCACAACCAGATCTGGCTGGCGCAGCAGAACGAGTGGTTCTACTCGTCCATCCTGGACCTGAACCTGGATGGCCAGGTCACCAAGGTGCTGCTGCGTGACATGCAGCGCCACCCGTTCAAGCAGCTGATCATCCATCTGGATTTCCTGCGCGTGAACGAGAACGAAGCGCTGACCGCCAACGTCCCGCTGCACTTCATCAATGAAGACACCTCCGCTGCCGGCAAGGCTGCCGACGTCGTGGTCACCCACGAACTGAAGGAAGTGACCGTCACCTGCCTGCCGAAGGACCTGCCGGAATCGATCGACGTCGACCTGGCCGACCTGAAGGCTGGCGATGTGATCTACCTGTCGGACATCAAGCTGCCGAAGGGCGTCGAGATCCCGGCCCTGGCCCAGGGCAAGGACCATGACGATGCGATCGTCACCGCCAAGCTCGGCAAGGAAGAAGCTGCCGACGAAGCGCCGGCTGCAGAGTAAGTGATTGCGGCGCCTGTCCTTCGGGGCAGGCGCCGTTTCTGTATGTACCGGCACAGGGCTGGTACCGACGAAGAAGAGTAATGACAGGATTGCGATTGATCGTTGGTCTGGGCAATCCCGGACCCGAGCACGCCCAGACCCGGCACAATGCCGGGTTTCGTTTCATTGACGCCCTGGTCGAGCAGGCCGGCGCGCGCTGGAGCGTGGACAGCAAGTTGTTCGGCGAGACCGCCAAGGTCGACATCGCCGGCCAGCCGGTATGGCTGCTCAAGCCTGCCACCTTCATGAACCTCAGTGGCAAATCGGTCACCGCGGCACAGCGTTTCTGGAAGATCGAGCCGGAAGAAACCCTGCTGGCGCACGACGAACTGGATCTGCCGCCCGGCGTGGCGCGGCTCAAATTCGATGGCGGCCACGGCGGCCAGAATGGCCTGCGCGACACCATCCGTCTGCTGGGCCACGGCAGATTCCACCGCCTGCGCATCGGCATCGGCCATCCCGGCCACAAGGACCGCGTGGTCCCGTGGGTGCTGGGGCGTGCCGGCAAAGACGATGATGTGCTGATCGGTCATGCCATCGAAGATGCGATCGACGTGCTGCCGCTGGCGGTATCCGGCGATTACAGTGAGGCGATGAAGCGCCTCCACACCCCGAAATAACCACGGTGTACCGACCAACAGTCGGTACCTACCACCCCAGAGGTTGTCAAAGATGGGTATCAAATGCGGCATCGTCGGTCTGCCCAACGTCGGCAAATCGACCCTGTTCAATGCGCTGACCAAGGCGGGCATCGCGGCGGCCAACTTCCCGTTCTGCACGATCGAACCGAACGTCGGCATCGTGCCGGTGCCGGATCCGCGCCTGAACGAGCTGGCTGCCATCATCAACCCGCAGAAGGTCATCCCGACCGCGGTGGAGTTCGTCGACATCGCCGGCCTCGTCGCCGGCGCGGCCAGTGGTGAAGGCCTGGGCAACAAGTTCCTGGCCCACATCCGCGAAGTGGATGCGATCACCCACGTGGTGCGCTGCTTCGAGAATGCCGACGTCATCCACGTCAACAACAAGGTCGACCCGCTGTCGGATATCGACACCATCGATACCGAACTGGCCCTGGCCGATCTGGACAGCGTCGAGAAGGCGCTGAACCGCGCCGAGCGCGCTGCCAAGGGGGGCGACAAGGAAGCGGCGGCCCGCAAGCCGGTGCTGGCCAAGCTGCAGGCCGCACTGGCCGACGGCAAGGCCGGTCGTACGGCCGGCCTGGACGAGGAAGAGAAGGCGCTGGTCCGTGACCTGTTCCTGCTGACCCTCAAGCCGGTGATGTACATCGCCAACGTGCTGGAAGACGGCTTCGAGAACAACCCGCACCTGGATGCCGTGCGCGCCCGTGCCGCCGAGGAAGGCGCGCAGGTGGTGCCGGTATCGGCCGCGATCGAAGAAGAGCTGTCCCAGCTCGACGACGAAGACCGCGATACCTTCCTGGCCGATCTCGGCCTGACCGAGCCGGGTCTGAACCGCGTGATCAATGCGGCCTACAGCCTGCTCGGTCTGCAGACCTACTTCACTGCCGGCGTGAAGGAAGTCCGTGCATGGACCGTTCGCAAGGGTGCCACCGCCCCCCAGGCCGCGGCCGTCATCCACACCGACTTTGAGAAGGGCTTCATCCGCGCCGAAACCATCGCGTATGACGACTTCATCAAGTACAAGGGCGAAGCCGGTGCCAAGGAAGCGGGACGTCTTCGCCTGGAAGGCAAGGAATATCGCGTCCAGGAAGGCGACATCCTGCACTTCCGCTTCAACGTCTGATTCCCTCCCACGTTGATGCCCGCGACGCCCCGCCTTGAGCGGGGCGTTTGCGTTCGGGGGAGCACATTCCACGCCATGAACAGGCTGGATAAAAAATGATCAGTCATTGAAATGCTTGCCTGGTATGCCTCCGCCTCACTTGTCCACAACAAACCCCCACGCCTCTCCACGCACCGTGTGGAAAACCGGCACGCGGTAATGCCGGCCGCTGGGCGACAACCCCTCTGACCCGCCCGCAAGCGATGTGGACAATTTCTGACCACCACTGAAAACCGTTGCAGCGCATCGCTTACCCGGGGTTGTCCACAGCAAACCCCCATCGCTTTCCACGGCGTGTGTGGAAAACCGCGATGGGGATCTGGATAAAAATTCACCATGCGCTGCAAAGCCTTCTGTCAAAAGGCTCGCCGCCGCTTATCCACATGATCTGCATGTGTCGTTCCACATGGCGTGTGGAAAAAGTGGGTGTTCACTTCACCCCTCTGTCCCCATGACCTTGTGCCACGGGAAAACCGCCTCACCAGAACACGTCGACTGCATTGCACAAGCGCCACGTCGCCTTCCACACCCGCTGCGCACACCCGATACTGTGGCCCCGACCTGCCATCCCGGCTGTCCCGGCGCGCATGCGCCTGCTTGCCTGGTGCATCCGCCTGGGGCTGGCCACCGCCGCTGTGCCGTTGCTTTACAGCACCTGGGTGTTGGGGCTGGACATCATCGTCCTGTTGCTCAGTCCGGATCCTTATCCCGCGGTTGAGCGGGCGGACAGCGCCTTGCAGGTGCTGTACTGGACATTGAGCGTGAGCGGAAAGCTCCCGTTCACCGTCGCCTGCGTGTTGGTGCTGGCCGGGTTGGTGACGGCCTATTGGTTGACGAACCGACTGCTGCTTCCATCGCGCGCCATGCCGGATGCCGCGTAGCATCCTGCGTCTGGAAGCGCGGCCGGGGCGCATTGTCGGGACAGAACTTCCCAGCGGCCCAAAAACGCTGCGCTGCCCGCTTCCGGTCACATGACCGGAAGCGGACAAGCCGTTACCAGTTCAAGGAAACACCCAGCTGTGCGCTGGTATCGCGATAGCCCTGGCTGCCGGTCTGGTGGCTGATCTGGCCCCAACCACGCCACCCTCCGGACAGGTTGACCTGCACGCCGGCCTTGGCCTCGTACAGGTCGTCAGGCAGATCACGACGGATCGCTTCGCCATCCACCGCGATCGCCGACGCATTGCCACCCGACCACCAGTTCACCGCGACGAAGGGATGCACTTGACCCTGCTTCTGGGTCAGCGCGCGGGTATACAGGCGCGCGCCGAGCCGGGTGCTGGTGCCACCCACGCGGCGGCTCTCCACGACCGTGCCAGTGGCCTCGACGACCTCATCGGCGTTGTAGTGGTTGTGGATCACCTGCAGCTGCGGTTCCAGATATACACCCCGCTGCCCATTGCTGTGCAATGGCAGGGTATAGCCGCTTTCCACAGAGCCACTCCAGTTGCGTGAGCGGTACTGTTGCTCGGCCAGGCCCTGACCCTGCACGCGGTTGCGGAAACGGGCGTACTGCAACCAGCTGTCCACATACGCGCCGGGAAGCATGCCGGCCTCCTGCACCCAAGTGCCGTAGAGGCCCAGGCTGGTACCGGACACTACGCCGCGCGCGGTGTAGCCGGTCACCCGCGAGGTGGCGTCATTGGTGGCGCGGCCATGTCCACCCATCAACCCGACCTGCAGCTGGCCACCCGCGGTTTCGGCAAGAACATGTCCAATGCCCATCATCACGCTGTCCACGCGGCTGTCCACGCGCACCTGCTCCCCCGCAGCGTGGCGATCCATGGTGCTGCTGCGCACGTTTGCCCAGGCCAGCGCGCCGGGGGAGTCGTCGGATGGGACCCGCATGGGATCGCCCGCACGATCATGCAGACTGTGCTGGAACATGCGCAGCGCGGTGGATTGGTTGGCGAGATAGACGGCGGGCTCCGGACGTTCCACCCTCAGTGCAGGTGGCGTCGCGGGGTCAACCGGATCAGGGCGTGCTGGATCCACGGGATCCACGGGATCCTCTGGTGCAAGGGGATTCGCCGGATCAACCGGATCGACCGGATCAACCGGATCGACCGGATCAATCGGATCGACCGGATCAACCGGATCGACCGGATCAACCGGATCAACCGGATCGACCGGATCAACCGGATCAACCGGATCAACCGGATCAACCGGATCAACCGGCGGCACATACACTGAGCGCAGGTACCAATTGCCGTCATCCGGATCAGCCACGCCGCCTTTGTACAGGAAGTAGTCGTACGCACCGGCAACCGCGCGGCCCTGCAGGGTGAACTGCGCCTCCGACTGGCCGGCCACGCTGATCAGCCGGATGCCATCGCTGGTCAGTGCACCTGCACCGCCTGCGTTCTCGACCCTTACGTTGGCCGTGCCGCTGCTGTTGCCCTGGATCACCAGCGCATCGCCACGGGAGCCGTCATCGCCAAGCTGGCGGTTCATCACCCAGGTGCCGCCGTTGCCGACGTAGTCGCCGGTGATGGTGAGGGTCTTGAAGTCGTCCTGCGTGGGCGCAACGAACGCGATGGTACCGGCATGCTGCAGCGTGCCCACGCTGGAATCGCCGCGCAGGTTCCAGCGGCTGCTGTCATCCAGTGACAGCGAGGCCACGTGGAAGCCGCTGTCGCTGCGCAGTGCGCCGGTCAGCACGCTGCTGTTGCCCAGGGCCATCTGTACGTTGGCGGTGGCGCTGTCCACGACCACATCGCCGGTCAGGCGGCTGTTGTCGGCGGTGAACACGACGTCGGAGGTGGCCACCGAGCTGCCATCGGTGAACACGGTATCGCTGACACGCAGCAGGCGGCCGCTTTCCACCGCACCGGCCTGGCGCGCGATCACATCCGTGTTGGTGAGGGTCAGATCCTGATTGCTGCCCTGCAGCCACAATGCCGGTCCGTCCTCACTCTGCAGCTGGCTGTTGTTGAATGCCACCCGGTTCCAGTACGGACCGAACACCGTGATGTAGGAGCGGTAGACACCGGAACTGGCTCCCTGCGCATGGACCGCGACGTTGTCTGCGGTGAGTACCGCGGTATTCATCTGCACGATGCCGAACGACGCATCGCCCAGCACGTTGATGTGGCCGCCATCCAGTTGAACGTCTGCGGTACTGCCGCCCAGGAACACACCGCCACCGCCATTGCCGTAGGTGGTGATATCCAGTCCATTGGCGCGGATACGGGAGTACGGCGTTGGTGGGTTACTGCCCGATGCGCGGAGTCCGTACACACCGTCGCCATGGGTGTCGATGCTGCCGCCGTTGATCGTTGCAGTGCCGCCCCAGACATCGATGCCATGGCCATAGCCATTGGTACCGTACGTGCTGATCACGGTATCGGTCAGATCTGCCAGCGACGCCGAGCTGGACAACCACAGTCCGGATTGCCCGTCACGCACAATGAAATGCGCCCCGTCGGCGGTCAGCCGGCCCCAGTCGTTGATGTTGACGCCGTAACCACCGGTCGTCTCAAAACGGCCGCCCGTCACTTCGGCTGTTGCGTACAGCCGACTGGTCTTGTTGCCCATTAGACGGATACTGCTCCCTGTCGTGGTGGCGCTGCCCCCGCTCATGCGCAGCAGGCCGCCGTTGCTGATATCGAAGGAGCCGTTGGTGACATCGACATTGGTCAGCGACAGCACGCTGCCAGTATCACTGGAGGAGAGGCGCCCGCTGAAGCCGTTGTTGCCTGGCGCGAAGGTCAGTTGCAGTGATTCCATCGACAACAGCGCGCCGGATGCCGCCTGCACGGCACTGTTGGCGCCGCTGTCGATACCCGTGCCGACAACATGCAGTTCACTGCCACTCCCGGTGGCGTAAAGCGCATGACCAGCACTGCTTACGTGGCCGCCGGTCAGCCAGACTTTCCCGCCGCCGGTGGCATTGACCGTGCCGTAGCCCGAGCCGTTGCGGTAGGCATCGATGACCAGATTGTCGGCCCGGATCACGCTGCCAACACCGCTGGCGTTGAGCGCATAGCCAACGCTGGCGCTGCCATCGCCCAACTGCAGGTGCCCGCCGTTGATCACTGCATTGCCGCCGGACATGGCGCCGATGCCGCTGCCATTGGCGGTCACGCGCATGTCCAGGTCGGTACTGGTCAGCGCGGCACCTTGGCCCTGCACCAAGACCGCATAGCTGCTGCCGGCGTGGACTACGCTGTCACCAGCGGCCAGATCGAACGCGTCGCCGGCATTGACCGTGATCGGGGTGGTGTACTCCACCGCAGCGGCGGGCAGCGCCGCCAGCAGCGCGACGCACAGCGCCAGCCGTGTCGGCAGGCCACCGCCACGCGTGGCGGTCACGCCTGAGTGCGTGCCGCGCCGCTGGGCAAATTCGGACGCAACCACGCAGCGTCCACTCACGGGATCCCGTACCAATCGGTAGATTCTGTTCATCCTGCCTATCTCGTTGCAAGGCAGCCGCCCGGCGTGTACCCGGTGCGTCTGCAGCCATGACGATCGCCACGTTGGCGATCACCTTCGGGGCATCACCGGAGATGGCCGGCAACGCTGCATGGCGACAAGGCGCGGGGGAGGGAGGGCAAGATGGCAATGCCATCGCCACGACACGCCAGTGCGTGTCTCAGGGGCGTCCTTGAAGCCGTACCGGCGAAGCCGCAGGGCGGTGCCGTGATCAGGCAAGACCGTTGCGCCACCGGTATGCACAGGCTAGGCAGTGGGTACCGCCGCTTACATCAGGCGATCCTTAAACTGCTTCAGGCAGGCACTGGGATTGGGCCGCCAGTCAGTTGCCGCATGTCCGCGCGGGCGGTGCTCCCGGCCGTTACCGGCCTGCGCGGCTCAGTTGAACAGGTCCGAGGCCAGGCAGAAGGTGATCAGCTCCTGGTCGGTCTTGGCGCCCAGCTTGCGCATCGCGCTGACCTTCTGGGTGCTGACGGTTTTGCTGCTGCGATTCAGTCGCTTGGCGATGTCGCCCACACTCTGGCCATTGGCAAACAACCGGATGACTTCGAACTCGCGCGGCGACAGCAATGACGCGGACGATGCATCGCCCGTCGCGGGCAGAGCGTCCTCGCGCGGCAGGTCCGGCGAGCGGTAGATGCGCTGCGCCAACAATGAGGCGAGGGCAACGTTGAGTTCCTTCAGATCGCCGCTCTTGCGCACCACGCCACTAGCGCCGGCCCGGTACATCTCGGCGATGATCGACGGATTGGAGACCATGGTCAGGATCAGGATGCGCGTGGCTGGAAAGTTGCGGTCGAGATACGAGATCAACCTGATGCCATCGCCCAGCGTGTCATCGCCTGGCATGTTGTAATCAGAAATCACGATGTCCGGACCGAGTGTCTGCATCAGCTCGACCAGCGCGGTGGGGTTCTGCGCTTGCCCCACCACCTGCAGGCGAGGGTCCCGTTCGATCACATCGCGGATACCCGCCAGAACGATCGGGTGGTCATCGGCAATGACGATCTTGGTCTGCATGCGTGTTCTCGGCACCGGTAGTAGCAATCAAGGGACATCCAGGGTTCCCGGCGGCGAGCCTTCCAGTCGCACCAATGCGTGTTCCAGGCGCGCCAGGAACGCACCGCACGCGTCCACCGCGGCACCTGCGGCGAGTCTATCTTCGATCGCCTCGGCAGCGTCGACCAACGGCTGTGCCGACACCATCACCAAGGCGCCCCGGATGCGATGCAGCATCTGTCCGGCCGCGACGGGATCACGATCATGTACTGCGTTGGACAGATGACCCAGGTCGCTGCGCATGGTGGTCAGGAACAGTGCGCGCAGATGGTCGGGGACGAGGATGATATCGACCGCTGCATCGCGGCCCGGTGAAGCCTCGGGGGTGATCGAGGGGCCCGGCTCAGCCACGCCACTCAACTGGCGGTACAGCGCCTGGAGTGAAATTGGCTTCACCAGGCAGCTGTCCATGCCCGCGCTGCGGCAGCGCTCACGCTCCTCGGGCGCCGCGTTGGCGGTCGCACCGATGATGGGGACACGCACGCCCTTGGCACGCAGCTGGCGGGTGAGGGTGTACCCGTCGATATGCGGCATGTTCACATCGGTCAGCACGGCGTCGAACCGGCGCTGCGTCCAGTAACCCAGGGCTTCGTCGCCATCGCTTGCGACCACGGCGTGGCAACCAAGCTGTTCCAGCTGCTCGCGCAGGATCATCTGGTTGATGGGATTGTCCTCGGCGACCAGCACGTGCAGTCCCAGACGGCGGAACTGCGGTGCGGCGGCCGGTACGCGCAGCGGTGCGTCGTCACCGCCAGCCATCAGCAGCGCATCCACGATCGCATCCAGGTTGTGCAACGCCACGTCCCATCGTCCGTCGATCAGCTCGGGGTGGTCGCCGCCATCTGTCCTGGCCACGACGTGCGGTCCGGGCCAGTCCGGAACGGGCTCGTCCAGCACAGCATCGAGCATGGCGATATCCGGGTTGAAATTCTGTGCCGATTCACGGTGATAGACCTGCGCCGCAGCGCCACGCTGGCGCAGGCGTTCACACAGGTTCTCGGCCAGTTCGCGCGCTGACGAGCGCACGTAAACCGCAGGATGCTGCGCAAACGTCGGGCGGATTTCCGGCAGCTCGGGGCTCTCGGCCAGTGCCAGGTCGAAGCTGAAGCTGCTGCCCAGCCCGCTATCGCTGACCACCCGCAGTTCGCTGTCCATCAGCTCCAGCAGATGGGCGCTGATCGCCAGTCCCAGGCCGGTTCCCCGCATCGCATCGGTGGCCGGGTTGGCCTGGTAGAACGGTTCAAAGAGGCGGAGCTGGTGTTCCTGCTGGATGCCGATCCCCGTATCGGCCACCTGCCATCCCAGCTGCGGCAGCTCACCCGGCTCGCTGAGTCCACGCAGACGCACCACGATGCGACCCACATCGGTGAACTTGATCGCGTTGCTGATCAGGTTGTTGAGCACCTGCCGGATCCGTGCGGCATCGCCGATGACCAGGGCGGCGACATTGCTGTCGATGCAGGCATACAGCTGCAGCCGCTTGCGCGTGGCCGATCCCGCATAGGAGCGCACGACGTCCTCGGTCAGGCTGGCAGGGCAGAACGCCACCGGCTCCAGCACCAGCTGGCCGGCCTCCGCCTTGGAGACATCCAGGATGTCGCTGATCAACTGCATCAGGGTCGATGACGATCGCTGGATGGTCCCCACGTAGTCCTGCTGGCGGCTGTCCAGTGGCGTCAGACCGAGCAGCTCCAGCGTTCCCAGTACCCCATACAGCGGCGTGCGTATCTCATGGCTCATGGTGGCCAGGAACAGGCTTTTGGCGCGATTGGCCTGGTCGGCCGCCACCCGGGCCTGCTGCAGGACCTGTTCGGCCTCATGCTGAGCGGTGAGATCGATGAACAGGCACAGCATCACCGGCTCGCCCCGGTAGCGAGCGGCCGTAGCGGTGATCAAGAGGTGGCGTCCGTCGGGCGTGGTGTACGGTTGTGCGGCCGGGCGCTGCGCATCCACGTCGGCCAGTGCGTCGTCGCGCCACCCCCCGTGCCAGCCGGGTGCAGCCTGGTCTTCCCCCAGCCAACTGCGTACCAGGGCGTTTTCGAGAATCATCTGTCCGTCGCGACGTCGAAGCAGGCACAAGCCGATCGGTGCGGCATCCAGCACGGTGCGGCTGAACGCTTCGCTTTCCAACAGACGTTCGTGGTTCTCGCGTAGAGGTTCCAGTACCGATCGCCGATAGCTGCGCAGCACCAGCACGCCACCGAGGGCCAGCAACAGCGCGGCGACCACACTGCCGATCAGGGGGCCGCGCGGATGGCTCAGCAGGCGCGCCCAACGCACCTGATAGACCGCCTGCCAGCCGTCACTGGTTCGCATCCGGTAGACCACGCCCGTTGGCGTGAAGGCGCGCTCCGCGCCGCGGCCATCGCCGTTCACGGCAGGGCCGTGCACGGGTCGGCCGTTCGGGTCGATGATGGACAGCTCATCGTAGATCGCCTCGCCGAGAATCTGGCGGTGGGCATCGAGGCGGGAAAGGTCCAGAAGGCAAGCGATCGCTGGCATCGCCGCCGCGTCCACATCGCCCCATGCGCTGACGTCCTGCGGCGCCTGCGCGATCGACAGGAGGCGATTGTTGCCGTCGCCCGGGTCGCGCTGGAACCAGCGCACATCACCCCGTTGCAAGGACACACTGGCGGCTACCGCGTGGATGTAGTGCACAAGCGCCTGCGACGATGCCGACGAGGGGCGCACCGGATCGATGTCGTCGACCGTCAGCGGCACCAGCAGCCCGGTGGTTCCCTCGCCACTGACCAGCAGGCAGCGTGGTGAGGGGTACAGTGATTCCGCCCAGAACGCCCCGTAGAAACCGGAGAACCGCACGCCGAGTGACGCGGCGGAGGTCGGTGGGGGCGTGCCGTCGTGCAGGACGGAGAACGGGATGAAGGCGAGCGTCGCATCGCCTGGCTCGCGCACGCCGGACAGCGGTTCGCTGCGCACAGCACCCGGTGGCCCGCCCGGTGTCGGCGCGCGCTCGTGGTCATGGGCCCGCCATCGCCGCATGAAACGTTCCTGTTCCTGCAGCGCACCGCTCAGCCGGCGGAAGTGGAAGTCCACCTTGCCCTGTTCTTCGTTCAGCAGCTGCAGCGTGGTCGACAGCACCAGCCCTGCCTGCACCGTGGCCAGAACGATGACGCCGATCAGCAGCGCATGCACGCGCAGCGAGCGGCGGGCGAGTCGGCGGATGGGTGCAGCCTCGGGCATGGAAGTCCCCTCTGAGATGGTGGCATCAGGGCGCCGGCCGCAGCGCACTGCCGTCTGCCCGTTCGATCATGCACCCCGCGCCAAGCATGCGGAGCTGGGTTTGACGACGTGGTGAATGCGGGCGGACACCGCCTCAGCGCGGGGCCATTGCACCCGGCTGGCCCAGCTCAGTATGCCGGTGCGCCGCCTTTTCCTGGTCCAGCAACGCGCCGAACGTCTCGGCCGGGATCGCCCGTGAAATCAGGAAGCCCTGGACCTGGTTGCACCCCAGCTTGCGCAGCGTGGCCAGTTCGGCGTCGGTCTCCACGCCTTCAGCGACGATGTTCAGTCCCAATCTGCTGCCCAGCGCGATCACCGTCGCCAGCGCGCTGTGCAACGCGGGGTCCCGTGCGCAGCCACGGACCAGGGCACCGTCGATCTTGACCTCGGTGAACGGCGTGCTGACCAGGTTGTGTACCGTGCTCAAGCCCTGGCCAAAATCATCCTGGGCCAGCCCGAAGCCCTTCATGCGCAGGCGGCACGCGCCGGCGTAGTAGTCGCTGACGTGGTGCGTGGTACTGCTTTCCATCAGCTCGAAACACAGGTCGGCCGGTGTGCCGCCCTGTTGCAGCGTCAGATCCAGCAGTTCGTCCGGCAGGTTGCCGCGCTCCAGAAGGTGAGGCGGCAGGTTGATCGATACCGGGATGCGGAATCCCTGCTCGCGCCAGCGTGCCTGGGCCTGGATGCTGGCCTTGAGGATATGGCGCAGCACCGCCGATTCGAGCCCGTGCTGCTCGATCAGGGGCAGGAAGCGGCCAGCCTGCAGCGTGCCGTGTTCGGGATGGCGCCAGCGCACCAGCGCCTCGGCGGCCACCACCAGGCCGGAATCCAGTGATTTCTTCGGCTGGAACCACGCGGTGATCTCCCCGTCATCGATCGCCCGGCGCAGGCGTTCGCGGGTTGCGTTGATCGGTACCTCGGCCGGCCCGTGCGCGCGGCCTTCCCCACTGCGGGCGTCGTCCAGCTGTCTCAGCAGCTCACGCACGTCGGCCGGCGAGACCGGCTTGGGCAGGATGCCGAGCACGGTGATGCCCAGCGACTCGGCCATCAGCCGCGCCGAGGCCATCATCCGCTGCGACACCGAGCTGACCAGCGCCAGCATCGGCCTGTGCTCCTGTGCGGCCAGCGCCTGGATGAACTGGATGCCATCCACGCCCGGCATCATCAGGTCCGTCACCACCAGGTCGTAGCGCTGCCAGTGGCACAGCTCCACCGCGTCGGCGGCATCGCCCGAGGTATCCACGGTGACGCCGGGTGCAGCATTGAACATGTTGGCGAGGAACCCGCGCTGGAAGGCCTGGTCTTCGAGAATCAGTACACGTTTGTGGCTCATGCCGTGGCTCCTGCGGTCAGTCCGCCCAGCGCGTGGCGGAGGGTGGCGATATCGATCGGCTTCACCAGGTAGTCATCCATGCCCTCGGCAAGGCACCGCTCGCGCTCGTCAGGGGTGGCATTGGCGGTTGCGCCGATCACGGGCATCGCGTAGCCCAGCTGGCGCAGGTGTCGTGTCAACGCGTGGCCGCCGAGGCCGGGCATGTTGATGTCGGTCAACACCACATCGAAGGGCTGGGCGCGGCAGCAGGCCAGTGCCTCATGACCGTCGGAGGCGGTCGCCACGTGGCATCCCAGGGTCTCCAGCTGCTCCTTGAGGATCAGTCGGTTGATCGGATTGTCTTCGGCAACCAGCACCCTCAGTCCGAGCGGAGCAGACACGATCGGTGTCGACGTGGCGACCGTTACCTGGTTTCCGTGTTGCAGGCGGAACACGGCATCAGCGATGGCGCGGATGCTGAGCAGAGTGACCGTCAGCTGGTCCGGGTGCATGGGATCCTCGCAGGCCGGGTCGCCGCCGTCGGCGGTTGCGACCACGCGCGGGCCCGGCCACTCGACCGGAATGGCATCGCGCGGATCACTGTCAAGCAGGATCGCGCCCGGTTCGATCGGACCCGGTGCGTCGTCGCTGTAGCGTCGTGCCGTGGCGCCCCAGCGCTGCAGCCATTGACAGGCGCTATCGGTGAGTTCGGTGATGGCACAGCGCACGTACACCGGGGGGTGCGGCAGCAGTGCGGGGCCGTCATCCACGGCAGCGGCGTTGATCGAGGTGCCCTCCTGCACGCCCAGCGGCAGGATCACGGTGAAGCTGCTTCCCAGTCCGGGCTCGCTCACCAGACGCATTTCCCCGTTCATCAGGCGCACCAGGTGGTCGCTGATCGACAACCCCAGTCCGGTGCCATCGTTGCGACCCTGGCCGCCGGCCTGGCGGAACGGCTCGAACAGCCGGGGATGATCGGCGGCCGCGATACCGATCCCGGTGTCGGTGACCTGCCAGCTCACGGTGGCGGTGCCGCCTTCGCAGGCGAGCAGCCTGACCCGCAATACGATGCGTCCGCTGTCGGTGAACTTGATCGCATTGCTGAGCAGGTTTCCCAGTACCTGGCGGATCCGGTCGGCGTCCCCGGTCACCTGGGCCGGCAGCCGCGGATCGGTGCAGACCACGATCTGCAGTTGCTTGCGCGCCGCGGCGGCGGCATAGGCACGCAGCGTGTCTTCGGCCAGTTCCAGTGGCGAGAACGCCGCGGTGGCCAGGGTCAGCTGGCCCGATTCGATCTTGGATACATCCAGGATGTCGCTGATCAGCTGCAACAGTACGGATGATGACTGCTGGATGGTCTTGAGGTACTGCGCCTGGCGTGAATCCAACGGCGTGTTGCCAAGCAGTTCCAGCGTGCCGAGGACCCCGTACAGCGGTGTGCGGATCTCATGGCTCATGGTGGCGACGAAAGCGCTCTTGGCCTGGCTGGCTTCATCGGCGGCTTGTTTGGCGGCGGACAGTGCAGCCTGGATCTGGCGATGCCGCGTGATGTCGTTGAACACGCACAGCAGTACGTCATCACCGTGGTAACGGGTGGCCGCGAACAGTACCTGCAACTGCCGTCCATCCCGGGTCGTGAAGTCGACTCCGCGCCGGTGCGTACGACAGAGGGCGCGACCGCTTGCGTTGCGCCAAGCGCCGGTCCAATCGCCGGAGCGGGTATCGCTCCCGAGCCAATCGCGGGCCAACTGGTTCTCCAGCATCACCTGGGCGTCGTGGCAGCGCAGCACGCACATGCCAACGGGCGCCATTTCGATCACGGTGCTGCCGAAGTCGAAGCTCTCCTTCAGCTGCAGGTGCTGCTGATGGGCCGGCTGGATCAGCTGGCGGTCGATGCGTCGGATGAGCAGCCGCAGCGCGCCGACAGCGGCAAGGCACAGCAGCAGCGACACTGCGGCGTGTCCTGCCATGTCGCGCAGCAGCAGGCTGGAGGGAACATGGTAGACAAGCCGCCAGCCGTCCTGGCCGATGCTCTTGATCAGTGCCAGCCCCTGCGGCAGCCCGCGCGCCCAGACGAAGGCGAATGCATCGTCGCGCTGGCCGTACAGCCAGGTTGCGGGTGGACCGGTGTCGGCTCGGCTGGAGAGCACTGGCTTGCTATGCCCGTCGAGCAGGAGGAAATCGCCGATGCCGTGTCCATTGACCATGCTTGCCACAGCGTCTGGCGCTAGCGCCAGCACCAGCCAGTTCGTGGGATCGGATGCTTCGTCGGCGGCCCGAAACAGGTAGAGGGTGCCCCCTGGCTGGTCTGAACTCAGCCAGTAAACGTTTGTGCCAGGCATCGCACGGCGGGCATGTGCGCGAAGAAGGGAGGCCGTCAGCTCGACCGGCGGGGGCGTTGCCGGGGTGCGCTGGCCGTGCAGCCACTGACGGGGCGCATCCGGATCGGCGCTGACGTGGATGAGCTGTGCGCCGAACTCGGCCAGCGTCCGCTCGGCGCGTGAGGACAGCAGCAGAGTGAGCTGGCGGCCATCACAACCCGTTCCCAGCGGCAGGCGCTGGACCTCGCTGTCGTCCCGGTTGGCGGGACGGGGCAGCGCGGATGCTGGCATCGACGGCGAGGACGCCACCACCGAATCCACCAGATAGTTCAACAGCGCCTCGCGATGATCGAAGTACAGCTGCGCGCGGTAGGCGGCGGCATTCATGTCGCGGCGGTGCACCGAGACGTCATCGCTCAGCTGCGCCAGCAGGTAGAACCCCGCAGTACCGATCAGGCAGAACAGCACGCAAAGCGACAGCCAACGCAGCAATACGTTGGCCGCCACCACCGGGGCGTCGAAAGAGGAGCGTCGGGGCAGAAGACGGTGCATGGGCGCATGCTAGGAAGCGCAGGCGGGCAGGCCCATCAGCCGATCCCTAAAACCGGGCGCCCAGGCGCGAGCGAATGACGTCTGTTCAGCGGGGTGAAAACCAACGGGCCCGCGCAATGGCGGGCCCCTCAGCGATGCGATGGTGGCGGCGGATTAAAGTGCCGTACCGCCAAACTTATGGGTGTACTGCAGATTGATCGTCCGGCCCACGGTGTCGAACCAGGACACGTCGTAGTACGGATACGGCGTATACGTCGCATCCTTCGGCGGCAGCTTGTTGGCGATGTTGACCACCGACAGCGACAGGCGCGAATGATCATCGAAGCGGTACTGCAGCGAGACGTTGTAGCGGTAGGTCGCGCCGATCCACGGGCTGTCGCCGCTGTCCGGATCGAAGCTCTGGTCGTAACTGTCGTAGGTCGGCAGCTTGCCCAGGCGGGAGCCGTACAGCGTGGCCGACCACCCCGCGTTCTCCCAGGTCACGCTCGCGCTGGTCTTGGTGCGCGGAATGTCGAAACCGCTGTTGATCGCGAACTGGTCCTCGATCACATCGCCTTCAAACTGCTGGAAATCATGCGTCTTCACCCAGGTGTGGTTGCCACTGAGGATGAAGTCGCCGATCCCGGTGCTCAGGCGGTAGCGCAGCCCCACATCGATGCCGCGGGTCGTTTCGCGCGCGATGTTGATCGGGCTCACGTGCACGCCATACAGGCGGCCGTCGCTGGTGCGGGTGACCCGGCTGATGGCATCCACGCAGGTCGGCGACGCCGCGTCCGCGTCGCCCAGGCGGCAGGCCGCTTCGTCGCGCAGGATGGTGCTCACGTCCATGTCCTGCACCTGGTCGCGCATGTCGATGTCGAACCAGTCCACCGACAGGTCCAGACCCGCTGCCGGCGACCACACAAAACCAGCACTCCACGAGGTGCTGGTCTCCGGGTCCAGCCGGCGGTTGCCCTCGCGGGTGCGGATCAGGTTCTCCTCGTAATCCGAGCAGTCATCGCCGCCGTCCACTGCGCAGGTGTAGTAATCATTGGCGCTGGTTTCATCATTGCCCGGGCCGGCATACACGTAGTGCAGGTCCGGCGCGCGGAACGCGGTGCCGTAGGAGCCGCGCACCAGCAGCGTATCGATCGGGCGCCACTCCAGGCCGCCGCTCCAGGTCGCCTTGCCGATGGTGTTGCCCGAGTAGCGGTACTGGTCGAAGCGGCCGGCCAGGCTGACGTTGAACGTGTCATGCAGCGGCAGGCGCAGCTCGGCCGCGGTCGCCCAGCGGTTGCGACTGCCGTGCCCGTCCGAGTCCTTCCAGCTGTAGTAGTAGTACTGCGTGGCCAGCGGGTCCGGATTCAGTGCATAGGACTGATTGCCGAACTCGGCCGTCGCGGCAAAGCCGGCCTTGCCGCCCGGCAGCTCGAACAGCTCGCCGTTGGTCAGGGTCAGTGCGGCGGTCTCGGTGCGCGACTTCGGGGTATAGGTGGTGCGCGCGGCGATCGAATCGTACCCGCTGCGGCTCAGCGGCCGGTACAGGCGCGCCGGATCGGCGTTGAACACCGGGAACACGTTGTCATCGTCATCGGTGTACTCGCCCAGCTGCTCGCCCAGGAACAGGGCGTTGGCCTTGGCGGCGATGATCTGCGGCCAGCGGATGCTGGACTGGTACTGCGAGTGGCTCAGCGAGGCCTCGTATTCCCAGTCCGCACCGAGCGCGCCCTTGAAGCCGGTGGTAACGCTGAATGTCTTCTGCGTGCTGCGCACCATGCCGTTGTTCAGCCCACCCATCTCCTCGGGGGAGAACTGGCGCTGCCAGAACTCCACCTGGTCGGTGGCCTGGTTGTAGAAGTAGCCGTCTTCATTGCCGTCGGGGGCCATGCGGCCCCACTGAGTCACATCGCGCATCAGCGCCAGGTCGTGGTAGCCCATCTGCACGTCGGCAAACCATTCCGCGCCGTTGTCGAAGGCATAGCGCAGCGAGGCGTAGCCGTTGGCGCCGCGGCGTTTGCTCAGGATCGTGCCGTAGCCGATCGAGCGGTCGCTGCCGCAGTAGAAGCCGTAGCGCGCTCGTTCGGCGTACTGGGTGCTGCCGTTGTTCTGGGCGGCCAGCGCATCACAGGTGGCCTCGCCCGGGTCCAGATAGTCGTCGTTGTAGTCGGTGCGCAGGTAGGCGCGCCGCGCGGCGCGGGTGCTCTCGGTCGGCGCGTCGAGGGTCGAATCCTGCTGGCTCCGCTCATACGCCCACAGCGGCGTCTGCGACTGCAGCTCCAGGCTGTAGACCGCGCTGAAGCGGCCCGCATCGAAACCACTGGCGATGCTCATGTCGAAGGACTCACCGCCGCCTTCGCTGGTGGTGCCCATGCGCATGTCGACCGTGGTGCCGTCCACCTGCTTCTTCAGGATGAAGTTGACCACGCCGGCGATCGCGTCAGAACCATAGATCGCCGAGGCGCTGCCGGTCAGTACTTCGATGCGCTCGATCATCCCGATCGGGATGTTGGAGACGTCGGTGAAGTTGCTGCGTCCCTGGAAAGGCATCGGGAAATCGGCGATGCGGCGGCCGTTGACCAGCACCAGGGTGTGGTTGGGGCCAAGGCCGCGCAGGTCGACCTGCTGTGCACCGGGAGAGAAATCGGCGCCGCTGGAAGACTGCTGGCTCTGGGTCTCACCGCCGTTCTGGGTCATCGAGCGCAGCACGTCCGGCACGCTGGTGAAGCCGCTGGCCTGGATCTGCTCGGCGGTGATGACGGTGACCGGGGCCGGGCCCTCCACCTGCGCGCGCGGAATGCGCGAGCCAGTGACCTGCACCGTATCCAGTTGCTGCACCCCGGGGGCGGGCGTCTGGGCACCCGCAGTTGCGGCCACACTCATCAACGCCAGCTGGATCGACCACGCCATCGCCTGTTTACGCATGAGAATTCTCGAGAAGAAAGTGTCGGCCTCGAGGGAGACCTGTCCCCCATTCACATTTCGCGAATGGATGGCGCGCATTTAACGCCTTTTTCACAGGGTTGACCACTGCCAATTTCTCTGGCAAAGGGTGGAAGCGCTTTCAGGCCCGTTTTGTTCAGCCTCGTCAACGACCACAACGGTTTCCGGTCTTCCACCCGCCCTACCCATGGTGCGCTGCCGTCGCCATGATGGGCGGCCGCCCCTCGGAGTGCCTTTCCCATGTCCCGTTCCAGCGCGCTGTTGCTCTCGCTGTGTCTGTCGATCCCCTTGGCTGCCAGCGCTGCGGCAGCCGAACCGGTGCTGGTGATCCATGGCGGTGCCGGGGTGGAGCGCAGGAACCTGTCGCCAGCCGAGGAAAACGCCGCGCGTGCCGCCCTGCGGCAGGCGTTGTTGAAAGGGCATGCCGCGCTGACCGCCGGCAAGCCGGCACTGGAGGCAGTCACCGCGGCGATCACCGTGCTCGAGGACGATCCCACCTTCAATGCAGGCAAGGGGGCGGTGTTCACTCATGACGGGCGCAATGAACTGGATGCGTCGTTGATGGATGGCGCCACGCTGAAGGCCGGCGCGGTGGCCGGCGTGCAGCGCGTGCGCAATCCGATCCTGCTTGCCGAAGCGGTGATGCAGCATTCCCCGCACGTGATGATGGTCGGGCAGGGCGCCGAGGCCTTTGCCAGCAGCCAGGGCATCACCCTGGTGGACCCGTCCTACTTCCGCACCGACAAGCGCTGGCAGCAGCTGCAGAAAGCGCTGAAGGAAGAGGCCAGTGGGCAGGCGCACGCGGATCTGGACACGGCGCGCCACTTCGGTACGGTCGGCGCGGTTGCACTGGACAAGGACGGCAAACTCGCGGCAGGCACGTCCACGGGTGGCATGACCAACAAACGCTACGGCCGCGTCGGCGATTCACCGATCATCGGTGCGGGCACCTATGCCGATGCGGGATGCGCCGTGTCGGGCACGGGCTGGGGTGAGTACTACATCCGCACGGCGGCCGCGCACGATATCTGCGCACGCATCCAGTACCTCAAGCAGGGGCCGGTGGAAGCCGGGCGTGCCGTGATCAACGAACGCATTCCCGCACTCGGCGGCGATGGCGGGGCGATCGTGCTCTCCGCTGACGGCCGCGCAGCGACGCCGTTCAACACGCAGGGCATGTATCGCGGCTGGATCGGGGCCGATGGCGTGCCACACGTGGCGATCTTCGCCAGCGAAACCCTGCCGTTGCCAGGCCAATAGCCTGTCCCGGCAAGGCAATTGAAGATTCGTGTGAAAAAATTCAAAAAGGTTGTTGACAGAACCCCCGTTTATCCCCAAAATTCACGGCTCTTCCACCCCACACCGAAAACGCTTCGGCGCCACGGGACAGGGTGGTAAGGAGGGATACCCAAGCGGCCAACGGGGGCAGACTGTAAATCTGCTGGCTTACGCCTTCGGTGGTTCGAATCCACCTCCCTCCACCAGTTTCATGTTGTGGCAAGAGCTTCCGATGCGGGAGTAGTTCAATGGTAGAACCTCAGCCTTCCAAGCTGATGGTGCGGGTTCGATCCCCGTCTCCCGCTCCATTGAATGAGTTTGAATGTATTCAAATTCGTGCCATAATACAAAACTCGCTCACGTAGCTCAGTCGGTAGAGCACCTCCTTGGTAAGGAGGAGGTCGAAGGTTCGATTCCTTTCGTGAGCACCATCTAAGTGCTACCAATTCAGACGATTTCGAGATAAGCAGCCATGGCCAAGGGTAAGTTCGAGCGCACCAAGCCGCACGTCAATGTCGGCACCATCGGTCACGTTGACCACGGCAAGACCACGCTGACCGCCGCACTGACCAAGATCGGTGCCGAGCGCTTTGGTGGCGAGTTCAAGGACTACTCCGCGATCGACGCCGCGCCGGAAGAAAAGGCGCGTGGCATCACGATCTCGACCGCGCACGTCGAATACGAATCCACCGAACGTCATTACGCCCACGTCGATTGCCCGGGCCATGCTGACTACGTCAAGAACATGATCACCGGTGCTGCCCAGATGGACGGCGCGATCCTGGTCTGTTCGGCTGCTGACGGCCCGATGCCGCAGACCCGCGAGCACATCCTGCTGTCGCGTCAGGTCGGCGTGCCGTACATCGTCGTCTTCCTGAACAAGGCAGACATGGTCGATGACGCCGAGCTGCTGGAACTGGTCGAGATGGAAGTCCGCGAGCTGCTGAGCAAGTACGACTTCCCGGGCGACGACACCCCGATCATCGCGGGCTCGGCCCGTCTGGCGCTGGAAGGCGACCAGAGCGACATCGGCGTGCCGGCCGTGATCAAGCTGGTCGAGGCTCTCGACAGCTGGATCCCGACCCCGGAACGTGACATCGACAAGCCCTTCCTGATGCCGGTCGAAGACGTGTTCTCGATCTCGGGCCGCGGCACCGTCGTGACCGGTCGTATCGAGCGCGGCGTGATCAAGGTCGGCGAAGAAATCGAAATCGTCGGTATCCGTCCGGTCCAGAAGACCACCGTCACCGGCGTGGAAATGTTCCGCAAGCTGCTCGACCAGGGTCAGGCAGGCGACAACGCCGGTCTGCTGCTGCGCGGCACCAAGCGTGACGACGTCGAGCGTGGCCAGGTCCTGGCCAAGCCGGGTTCGATCAAGCCGCACACCACCTTCGACGCCGAAGTGTACGTGCTGTCCAAGGACGAAGGTGGCCGTCACACCCCGTTCTTCAAGGGCTACCGTCCGCAGTTCTACTTCCGTACCACCGACATCACCGGCGCTTGCGAACTGCCGGAAGGTGTGGAAATGGTGATGCCGGGCGACAACGTGAAGATGGTTGTCACCCTGATCAACCCGGTCGCCATGGATGAAGGCCTGCGCTTCGCGATCCGCGAAGGCGGCCGTACCGTCGGCGCCGGCGTGGTCTCCAAGATCATCGCGTAAT
>NZ_JBSPUC010000006.1:0-259798 GCF_056861555.1 Stenotrophomonas sp. K-6
GATTCCACCGTCGGCACGCTGGATATCGGCTCGGGCACGCTGGCCTTTGCCGCACCGTCGCCGGGCTACAAGACAGTCACTGTCGCAGGCGACTTTGCCGTCAATGGCGGCACGCTCATCTTCAACAGCCCGCTGGGTGATGACACATCGCCGTCGGACAAGCTTTTGGTAGGCGGCAACACCTCGGGCAGCGGCAACATCGTGGTCAACAACATCGGGGGAGCTGGCGCACAGACGGTGGAAGGCATCCAGTTGATTTCGGTTGCCGGTACGTCGGATGCAGCGTTTGCCCTGTCTGGCCGTGCGGTGGGGGGCGCCTACGAGTACTTCCTCTACAAGGGCGGTGTGAGCACACCGGGTGACGGTGGCTGGTACCTGCGATCCTCCTACACCGGAGATCCTTGCGATCTCGATCCGACGCTGCCTGCCTGCACGCCGGTCGATCCGGGTCCTGGGCCTGGTCCGGGCCCTGATCCGAATCCGGACCCTAATCCGGACCCCAATCCGGACCCCGGTCCGGGTCCGGTCGACCCGGTACCAGTGCTGCGCCCAGAACCCGGCGCGTACCTCGCCAATCAGGCGATCGCCACACGCATGTTCCAGCAGCGCGCCCATGACCGCGGCGAGCGGGCCTTCGATGGCGAGCGTGCCGGTGCCTGGGTGCGGGTGGGCCGTGATCAGGTCCATGGCGATGTACGCGGCCAGATCGATGCGCGCAGCCAGAGCAACGTGCTGCAGATCGGCAGCGATCTAGCCCGTTGGGGCACCACCAGCAGTGGCCAGATCGGTGTGATGTTGGCCAGTGGCCGCGCGGATACGCAGGCGGTTTCCAACGTGACCGGCTACAGCACGCGCGGCAAGGTGAAGGGCGATGCCGTGGGTGTCTATGGCACCTGGGTGCAGCGCGCCAGCGAAAGCACCGGTGCCTATGTGGACGGTTGGCTGCAATACGCGCGCTTCGACAGCGAAGTGCAGGGCGAGGCACTGGCGAAGGAGAAGTACGACGCCACCACCCGTGCTGCGTCGCTGGAAGCCGGCTACAGCTGGACGCTGGTCAACCGCGAGCGCAGCGCGTGGTTCATCCAGCCGCAGGTGCAGCTGACCTACACCGACTACAAGGGTGACACCCTGCAGGAAGCCAACGGCACGATCGTCCAGGACGGCCGTGCGGGTGGGCTTGAATCACGCGTCGGCGTACGCCTGTTCGGGCACGACAGCGCCACGGGCAACCGGGTGCAGCCGTTCTTCGCGGTGAACTGGCTGCGCGGCGACCATGGCAACTCGCTGCTGTTCGATGGCGAGCGGATCAGTGCGACCCTGCCGACCAACCGCTATGAAGCACAGGCCGGTGCCCAGCTGAAGTTGGGTCTGAGGTGGTCGGCGTGGGGCGACATGCGCGTGCAGCGCGGCGATGGTGGCTACAAGGAAGTGGCGGGCCAGATTGGTCTGCGTCGCGCCTGGTAACCAGTGCCACGTGTCTTGCGTGAAAAGGCGCCTGTGGGCGTCCTGTCCTTTTCGTTGGCTGCCAGTGCATCAGACGTACGTAGTGAGCGCTCCACGGGCCTTTGGTAAGAGGCGTGGGGGTCTCGCCGCCGCCTTGAATGGACGTATCGGCTATGTCGAAACAGCAATGATCCCGCAATCAGCCTGTCAAAAGATGGGCCCCACTGTCTCTTGAGGGCTTCACCATGTTGCATCGCAATCGCGCTCACTCCCGTATGACCAACGGGCTCGCCGGCGCCGTGGCGCTGGCGTTGCTGGCCGGGACACCTGTGGCATTCGCAGGCACCCTCAACGGCGGCAGCGCGACGGTCAACCCGGGCGATGTGCCGGAAACGTGGACCTTGCGGTCCAATGCACTGCTGACCATCAACCCCGGCGGACAGTCCGACTGGATCGCGGCGCAGAACGCACGGCTGGATATCAATGGGGCTTTGATCGCCAGCTCGTCCCCCCCAGGCCCGACGATCAGCGCGCAACTTACGACAACGCGAATAGAGGGCTCGACCATTGTCGGTGCTGTGCGCTTCATGGCATCCGATGCCACTCTTGGCAACAGCACAGTCAACGTCAATGCCGGTAGCACAATAGCCGTCACGGCAAACCAGACCACGCTTGCGATTACCAGTTCCACAATCACCTCGTCAGTAAGCAGGGCGCTCGCCGCTTCCGAAGGTGCTGCGGTGAGCATCGCTGACAGCACGTTAACCGGCGTCGGGTTAGGTGCCAGCGTCGCTTCGGGTAGCACCATGACACTCGATAACAGCCAACTCAACGCGGTGCAGTCGATAGGCACCAATCCACTGACCGGTGGCCACGGACTGGTGCATCTCAGCGGCACCGCAAATCTGTTGAACGGCACCACGGTGACCGGCATCAACAGCGGCGTGCGCATCATGACGTTCAACACGGCCGGTCGGCCTGCGGACGTCGCGTTGTTGATTGATCGCTCCAGCATCATTGGTCAGAACGGCGCCGCCATCGTGATGGCGCTAGGCACCCTCCCGGCTAGTTGGATCGCCAATATCGACGTGCGCAACCGTTCGTCGCTGGTGGGGGGCAATGGCAATCTGCTGGAAGTCTCCGGGGGCCAGACCGCAAATGTGCGGGTGGACGATTCTGCGCTGGTCGGCAATGTCATTGCGGGTGTCACCGATACGGCCAACCTCAGCTTCCAGAACAACGCCAGCCTCGCCGGTGCACTGACCAACGTGAACTCCATGGCACTCGCCGATACCTCCCGCTGGGATGTCACCGGCGATTCCACCGTCGGCACGCTGGATATCGGCTCGGGCACGCTGGCCTTTGCCGCACCGTCGCCGGGCTACAAGACAGTCACTGTCGCAGGCGACTTTGCCGTCAATGGCGGCACGCTCATCTTCAACAGCCCGCTGGGTGATGACACATCGCCGTCGGACAAGCTTTTGGTAGGCGGCAACACCTCGGGCAGCGGCAACATCGTGGTCAACAACATCGGGGGAGCTGGCGCACAGACGGTGGAAGGCATCCAGTTGATTTCGGTTGCCGGTACGTCGGATGCAGCGTTTGCCCTGTCTGGCCGTGCGGTGGGGGGCGCCTACGAGTACTTCCTCTACAAGGGCGGTGTGAGCACACCGGGTGACGGTGGCTGGTACCTGCGATCCTCCTACACCGGAGATCCTTGCGATCTCGATCCGACGCTGCCTGCCTGCACGCCGGTCGATCCGGGTCCTGGGCCTGGTCCGGGCCCTGATCCGAATCCGGACCCTAATCCGGACCCCAATCCGGACCCCGGTCCGGGTCCGGTCGACCCGGTACCAGTGCTGCGCCCAGAACCCGGCGCGTACCTCGCCAATCAGGCGATCGCCACACGCATGTTCCAGCAGCGCGCCCATGACCGCGGCGAGCGGGCCTTCGATGGCGAGCGTGCCGGTGCCTGGGTGCGGGTGGGCCGTGATCAGGTCCA
Organism: Stenotrophomonas sp. K-6; assembly: GCF_056861555.1. Taxonomy (NCBI): domain Bacteria; kingdom Pseudomonadati; phylum Pseudomonadota; class Gammaproteobacteria; order Lysobacterales; family Lysobacteraceae; genus Stenotrophomonas; species Stenotrophomonas sp. K-6. Next base: position 3,446 of record NZ_JBSPUC010000006.1, read on the forward strand.
TGGCGATGTACGCGGCCAGATCGATGCGCGCAGCCAGAGCAACGTGCTGCAGATCGGCAGCGATCTAGCCCGTTGGGGCACCACCAGCAGTGGCCAGATCGGTGTGATGTTGGCCAGTGGCCGCGCGGATACGCAGGCGGTTTCCAACGTGACCGGCTACAGCACGCGCGGCAAGGTGAAGGGCGATGCCGTGGGTGTCTATGGCACCTGGGTGCAGCGCGCCAGCGAAAGCACCGGTGCCTATGTGGACGGTTGGCTGCAATACGCGCGCTTCGACAGCGAAGTGCAGGGCGAGGCACTGGCGAAGGAGAAGTACGACGCCACCACCCGTGCTGCGTCGCTGGAAGCCGGCTACAGCTGGACGCTGGTCAACCGCGAGCGCAGCGCGTGGTTCATCCAGCCGCAGGTGCAGCTGACCTACACCGACTACAAGGGTGACACCCTGCAGGAAGCCAACGGCACGATCGTCCAGGACGGCCGTGCGGGTGGGCTTGAATCACGCGTCGGCGTACGCCTGTTCGGGCACGACAGCGCCACGGGCAACCGGGTGCAGCCGTTCTTCGCGGTGAACTGGCTGCGCGGCGACCATGGCAACTCGCTGCTGTTCGATGGCGAGCGGATCAGTGCGACCCTGCCGACCAACCGCTATGAAGCACAGGCCGGTGCCCAGCTGAAGTTGGGCCTGAAGTGGTCGGCGTGGGGCGACATGCGCGTGCAGCGTGGCGACGGCGGCTACAAGGAAGTTGCAGGCCAGATCGGTCTGCGTCGCGCCTGGTAATCGATGCAGGGCGGGCAGGGCACGGTTGGTCCCCTGCTGGCCCGATCAGCGCGTGTCTGCAGGCGGTGCGCTCATGCGGGGTGTCGTGCAGGCTGCATGGCATGTGCTGTTCTGACCGGTATCAAGGTGCCGGCAGTTGAAACTGATCCAGCAACCACAGCGCCGCTGGCCCCAGCGGCGCGTCCTTGCGCCACACCGCATCGGTAGAGACCAGTCGCGGCCAGCCGGGCAGGGGCAGTTCGACCAGCATGCCCCTGCCGTATCGCGCCACCAGCGCACGCGGTAGTTCGGCCCATCCGAAGCCATCCTCGGCCATCTCCAGCACCATCAGATAATCCGAGGCCGACCACATGCGCCCGCGCGCGTGGCCCTCGCGCGCCGCATCGCCACTCAGGCAGATCTGGCGATGGGTGGCCAGGTGGGATTCTTCCGGCGCGTGCAGTGCGGCCAGCGGATGACCGGCGGCAACAAATACCGCCATCTCCGCGCGCACGGGCAGGGCGCGCACCGCCAGTTCGGTCGGGTAGGCCGGCTGATGCGGCATCAGCCCGAGATGGGCCCGTCCACGCTGCACCACCTCCAGCACGTCACTGCCTTCGGCGTCGAGCCACTCCAGTTCGATATCCGGAAAACGCTGCTCGAACCGGCGCAGCAGATGCTGGTCCGGATTGAGCTGATAGATGTCTGAAAACACCAGGCTCAGGCGTGGCTCTACGTCGTCGGCCAGGCGGATGCTGAGCTGTTCGAGACGGTCGGCCGCGGCCAGGATTTCCTGCGCATGGCCGAGCACCTTGCGCCCGTCCTCGGTGAGGACCGGGTAGCGGCTGCTACGGTCGAACAGGGTCAAGCCCAGGTCCGCCTCCAGGGTGGCGACGGCGGTGCTGATGGTCGACTGGGTCTTTTTCAGGCGGCGCGCGGCGGCGGAGAACGAGCCAAGTGCAGCCGCTTCCACGAACGCGTGCAGGGATTCGGGGCTGTAACGCATGGATGTATCGCCTTTGCCGATGGGTTCCATCTTCGGTCTGATGGAAAAGGCGATGATAATGGGCGCGCCGCTGGGGCGTCATGCTGCGGCCGCAATCAAGGAGCTTTCCATGCACACACAGGTGCATTCGCAACCCCGTGCCCGTGGCGGTCTGATCGCCTGGGCCTGCCTGACCGTCGCGATCGTCGCTGAAGTGGTCGGCACCTCGTTCATGGCCGATGCCGCCCGTCATGGGGGCTATGCCGGCTATGTCGTCATGGCCGTGGCGTTGGCCATTTCCTATTACTTCCTGGCGTTGTCGGTGCGCGGCATCGCGGTGGGCGTGGCTTATGCCGTGTGGGAAGGCCTGGGCCTGACCCTGCTGACGCTGGTCGGCATGTTCGTGTTCAAGGACAGCTTGTCCGTGCAGCAGATGATCGGGCTGGTGATGGCGGCGGTCGGCATCGTCTGCGTCACCCTCGGCGAGGCGCACACGTCATGAACCTCACCGCCTTCCTGTTTGTGCTGTGTTCGGCACTGATCGACATCGCCGCCAACATGATGGTGGCCAAATCCGACGGCTTCCGTAAGCCAGCGTGGAGTTTCGCCGCGATCGTGCTGGTCTGGATCGCCTTCGCGCTGCTCGGCCAGGCGGTCAAGACGATGGATCTGGCCACGGCCTATGCGATGTGGGGTGCCATCGGCGTGATCGGTACGGCCCTCTGCGGGCGGGTGCTGTTCGGCAACCGCCTGCGCCCGATCGGCTGGGTGGGGATCGCGCTGGTCACCGGTGCGGTGGTGGTGCTGTCGAGCCACTGATTCCCGAGACTGTGCAGGTAACGTTCGCTGCCTCAGGCCCGCACCCAGCGCGCCGCCAGGCCGATGCAGACCAGCGTCACGGCCACCGCACTGAAGGCGAACACCAGGCTGCTCGCCTGCGCGACGAAGCCGATCAATGCCGGGCCGGCCAGGACGCCGGCATACCCGAGCGTGGTGATGGCCGGGATGGCCAGACTCTCGGGCATGACCTTCTGGTTGCCCGCCATCGAGAACAGCGCGGGCACAATGTTCGCGCAGCCCAGGCCCACCAGCGCATAGCCGCTCAACGCCAAGGGCAGCCAGGAGGCGAAGGTGGCCAGCGCGAACCCGCCGGCGGCGATCAGGCTGCCGATCAGGATCGAACGGTGTCGGCCCAGCCTGGCCACCACGCCATCGCCGACCAGGCGGGTCAGGGTCATCGCGATGGCGAAGGCCAGATAGCCCAGCCCGGCGCGGGAAGGATCCACCTGCTGCACTTCATGCAGGAACACCGCACTCCAGTCCAGCACCGAGCCTTCGGCCAGGAACGCCACGAAACACAGCACGCCGATCGCCAGCACCACCCCGTGCGGCACCGCGAACAGCGGCGCATCACTGGGCGCCTTGTCGGTACGCCAGTGCGGCAGCGAGATGGCGAGCAGGGCCGCCATCACCGCCGAGGCGAGCAGGCACACCACCCACGGTGACAAGTGAAGGGCCAACAGTGCGGTCATCGCGCCGGCACCGACTGCGCCGCCGATACTGTAGAACGCGTGGAACCCGGACATCATCGGTCGGCCGCTGTCGCGCTCGACCATGATCGCCTGCATGTTCATCACACAGTCGCACGCACCCACGCCGGCGCCGAACACGAACAAGGTCAACCCCAGCGTCCAAGGCGAGGGGGCGATGGCCAACAAGGGCAGGCTGGCGATCACCATCATCAGCGTGGCGACCATGACGGCGCGACAGCCGTGGCGTGCGGCGAGCATCCCGGCAATCGGCATCGCCAGCAGGGAACCTGCACCCAGGCACAGCAGGACCAGACCGAGCGAGCCCTCATCCAGGGCCGTGCGGAGTTTGGCGAAGGGGACCAGCGGTGCCCAGGCAGCGGTGGCAAAGCCCGGCAGAAAGAACGCCGCGCGCGTGGCGTACTGCTGCGCGCGCGCGATGCGCGTCGGAATAGAGGTCATGGGTCGCGGAGGTTGAAGGAAAAGGTCAGCGTCGCGGGGCGAGCTGGATATCGATGCCGCGCTGGGCGAACGCGTCGATCTGCGGCTGAGGGGTATCGGCCTCGAGCACCAGCACGTCGATGTCCTCCACCGCGCCGATGCGATGGTTGGCCTGTGCGCCGAGCTTGTCGCGGGTGGCGACCACGATGCAGCGGCTGCTCGCGGCAAGCATCGCCCGTTTCAGCGCGGCTTCTTCGCCATCGACCGCCCACAGGCCGTGCTGCGCATCCACCGCGCAGGTGCCCACGAAGAAGAGATCAACGCGCAATCCGTTGACGGCCTCCAGCGCCTGTGCGCCAACGCTGGCCCCGATACGCGGGTCGAGCCGGCCGCCGAGCAGGGTGACGTCGATGCCGGCACGCCCCATCAAGGTCAACGCGATGTCCGGGGCGTTGGTGATGACGCGGAGGTTCTGATGTTCCGGCAGACAGGCGGCGATGGCGCTGTTGGTGGAGCCGGCATCGAGCAGAATGCTGTCGCCGGCGCGGACCTGCTCGGCGGCATGGCGGGCCAGTGCCTGTTTTTGCCGTGTCTGCACGGTTTGCCGCTCGCTCAGAGGTGGGAACGCCGGCGTGGCAGGCAGCGCACCGCCATACACTTTTCGGCACAGACCCTGCTGGGCGAGTTCGCGCAGATCGCGGCGGATCGAGTCTTCGGAGATCTGCATGTCCAGCGCCAGCTGCGCCGACAGTACCCGACCGTGCTGTTGAAGGAGAGACAGGATGCGCTGCTGGCGCTCGCTGGGGAGAGTGTCCGGGGAGTCGATCATGGGAAGGCGCGAAGGCCGCAAGATTGCGTGATGCTGCCAACTCTACTTAAACGTGCAAAAACGTGCAACGGCTGTCTGCGGGCGGATGGCAGGCGGGTAGCGCTTCGAGTCTCGGCCCGAACCGAAGCGCATGACGATATGAAATCGTGACATGGCATCTGGAGTCGTCATCCGGCATGTCTTCCTCAACCACGCCCGCAAAAGGCGCTGGTAGTGCGCGGAACGCAACATCTTTTCTTGAATCTGAAAGATTCATCATCCACGCCGCGTCTTGCTGCGCGTGGCGTACCGGACATTCTTCGCGCCGCGATATCGCGGTCGGTCAACAAATCGTCGCAGCGGATTCACGGCGTATTGATTCAGGCGGGGTGTAGATTCGAATCACAGGTCGAGGTTGTTTCTCCGACCACATCGTCTCAATCAGCGCGTCCTCCGCCTTGCGCATCCACCGCGCGAGGGGAGGAGCGGTTGTGCCCTGTCTCCCCCCGTTGAGTTCTCCCCCATGTCTGCTCGCACTCGCACCCGTGAGGTCTCCGCCGCCAAGGCCGAGGCCCTGGTCAAAACCGATGCCCTGCGTGCGCGTCGCCGCCGCATCACGCAGACCGTCGTGCCTGGCGATCACATCGAACGAGCCAGCGGCCGCGATCATCGCGTGCTGTTTGTCGTCTCGGAGATGGCCGACTACATCAAGGCCGGCGGGCTAGGTGATGTCGCCGCGTCGCTGCCACGTGCGCTGCGTGACCGTGCGGACATGCGGGTGCTGATTCCCGGCTATCGCGAAGTACTGGAGCGTACCGGGCCGATCCAGGTGATCGGACAGACGCCCGCACACGCCGCACTCCCTGCCTGCGTGATCGCACACACGGTGCTGGACGATGGCTTGCCGGTCTATGTGCTGATCTGCCCGGAGCTGTACGAGCGCGAAGGCTCGCCCTATGTCGACGCGGACGGGGAGCCGTGGGCCGACAACGCGGTGCGCTTTGCCACGCTGTCGCGTGCCGCTGCCGTCATCGCGGCGGGCGAGGCAGGCATGGACTGGACACCGGGCCTGCTGCATCTCAATGACTGGCCGTGTGCGCTGGCCGCGGCCTACGTGCGCTGGTCTGGCAGCAAGGCCTCGTGCCTGCTCACCATCCACAATCTGGCTTACCAAGGCCTGTTCCCGGCCAGCCTCGCGGCGGACCTGGGCATCGGCGAGGCGCAGCGGGAAGCATTGGATTTCCACGGGCAGCTGTCGTTCCTGCGCGGGGGCATCGTGCACGCCGACCAGGTCAACACCGTCAGTGTGAGCTACGCGGCGCAGATCACCGCGCCTGCCGAGGGCTGCGGGCTGGACCGGCTGCTCTCGCGCCGCGCCGCACTGGGTCACCTCAGTGGCATCGTCAACGGTATCGACAGCAGCTGGGACCCCCGTACCGACCATCACCTGCCGGTGCACTTCAGCGTGCAGTCCTGCGAAGGCCGCGATCACAACGCGCGGCATGTGCGCCGTGCGTTCGGCCTGCCCGAGAGCCGTGGCCCGCTGTTCGCCGTGGTCTCGCGCCTGGTCCATCAGAAGGGCCTGGACCTGACCTGCGATGTGGCACCGCAGATCGTGGCTGCGGGCGGCCAGCTGGTCATCATTGGCGGCGGCGAGCCGCAGATCGAAGCACAGGTGCGCGAGCTGGCGCGCCGCTATCCCGGCAGCGTCTCGGCCTATATCGGCTTCGATGAAACCCTGGCGCGCTGCATGTTCGCCGGCGCCGACTTCCTGCTGATGCCGTCGCGCTTCGAACCGTGCGGCCTGAGCCAGATGTACGCCCAGCGCTTTGGCTGCCTGCCGATCGCACATGCCACCGGGGGCCTGATCGACACCGTGGACGATGGCGTTACCGGGTTCCTGTTCAACGCGGCCGAAGCCGATGCGCTGCGCCGCTGCGTGCAGCGCGCCTTCCGCACCTTCCGCCAATCCAGCCTGATGGCGGCCATGCGGCGCGCGGCGATGCTGCGCCCGAGTGGCTGGGACATCGCCGGCACGCACTACCTCGATCTCTATCAACGCACCACGGAAGCACGCGCATGAGCACGCAATGGGAACTGGACGCCGGTATCGAGCCCGGCAGTGAGAGCGTGTCCGCGCCATCGTTGACAGAGGCCGGCCTCTCGCCGGAGCTTGCAGCGCTCGCCGCTGGCGCGCCCGGTGATGCGTTCGCCCTGCTTGGGCCGCACCGCCACCCTGCGCACGGCTGGCGCCTGTCCGTGCTGTTTCCGGCAGCGCTGACCGTACTGCGCCGGGACGCGGGCGGTCGTTGGCAGCCAATGGCTCCGATGGGCGAGGGCATTTTCGAGGCCCCCATCGATGGTCCGTCGGTGAGTGTGCTGCGGGTCGACTGGGGCACAGTGCAGCAGGAGATCGAAGACGTCTACGCGTTTGGTCCTTTGTTGGACGACGACGCGCTGGCCGGCATCGCCGCGGGTGATCCCGGCAGCATCCGCGCCGCTCTCGGTGCGCATCCGCTGCAGCAGCAGGGGGTGGACGGCGTGCGTTTTGCGGTCTGGGCCCCGAATGCGCGGCGCGTCTCGGTAGTGGGTGACTTCAATGGCTGGGACGGTCGGCGTCACCCGATGCGGCTGCGGCATGGTGCCGGCGTTTGGGAGATATTCCTGCCGCGCGTCGACGCGGGTGCCCGCTACAAGTTCGAGATCACCGCCGCCGATGGGACGCGTCTGACACACAAGGCCGACCCGATGGCGCGCCAGTCCGAGTTGCTGCCGGGCACGGCTTCCGTGGTTGCCGATGGCACGGCGCGCACGTGGCAGGATCAGGCCTGGATGTCCGCCCGTGCTTCGATGGATGACCGCGCGATCTCCATCTATGAAGTGCACGCCGGCTCCTGGCGGCGCGGCGACAACGCGGCCGTGCTCGACTGGGACCAGCTGGGCGACCGTCTCATCCCTTACGTGACGGCGCTTGGCTTCACCCATATCGAGCTGTTGCCGGTCAGCGAGCATCCGTTTGGTGGCTCGTGGGGCTACCAGCCGCTGGGCCTGTATGCACCGACCGCCCGTCACGGGGAACCAGACCGCTTCGCGCGGTTCGTTGACCGCTGTCACCAGGCCGGGCTGGGGGTCATCGTGGATTGGGTCGGCGCCCATTTCCCCTCCGATGCCCACGGCATGCAGCGCTTCGACGGCACCGCACTGTATGAGCACGAGGATCCGCGACAGGGCCTGCACCCGGATTGGGACACGCTCATCTACAACTTCGGCCGCAGTGAAGTGACCGGCTTTCTGATCGGCAGCGCGCTGGAGTGGATTGAGCGGTTTCATATCGATGGCCTGCGCGTGGATGCTGTCGCCTCGATGCTCTACCGCGACTACAGCCGCGAGGATGGTCAGTGGATCCCCAACGCGCACGGCGGCCGCGAGAACCTGGAGGCGATCGCCTTCCTGCGCGACCTCAACGACGCCATTGCGCGGCAGGCATGCGGTGTACTGGTGATCGCCGAGGAATCCACGGCATGGCCCGGTGTGACCGCACCGGCCGGCGAGGGCGGCCTGGGCTTCACTCATAAATGGAACATGGGCTGGATGCACGACACGCTCAGTTATCTGGGACGCGACCCGATCCACCGCTCGCACCATCACAGCCAGATGACCTTCAGCGCGATGTATGCGTTCTCCGAGCAGTTCGTGCTGCCGCTTTCGCATGATGAAGTGGTGCACGGCAAAGGATCGCTGCTGGGCAAGATGCCTGGCGACCGGTGGCAGCAGCTGGCCAACCTGCGCGCCTACCTCGGTTTCATGTGGGCGCACCCGGGCAGCAAACTGCTGTTCATGGGCGGCGAGTTCGGCCAATGCACGGAATGGAACCATGACGCCGAGCTGGACTGGGCGCAGGCTGCACAGCCCGCCCACGCCGGCGTGGCGCGGATGGTCGGCGATCTCAACCGGCTGCTGCGCGAGCTGCCGGCACTGCAGCACGGCAACCGCACCGAGCACGGGTTTGAATGGAGTGTCGGCGATGATCACGTCAACAGCGTGCTTGCCTTCATCCGCCATGACCCGCGTGGCAAGGCCGGCCCATTGCTGGCGGTGAGCAACTTCACCCCGATGGTGCGCCATGGCTACCGTGTCGGCGTGCCGCATGCAGGGCGCTGGCACGAGGTCTTCAACAGCGACAGCCGCTTCTACGGTGGCAGCGACATCGGCAACCACGGCCAGGTCGATACCCTGCCGATCTCGATGCACGGGCATGCCCAGTCAGTAGCCTTGACGCTGCCGCCCCTGTCCACGGTGTTCCTGCAGGTGGAGGGGTGACGGCGGGCGAACGGCTCGGTGCCTGGCGACAGCCTGAGGGTGACTACCGCTTCCGGCTCTGGGCGCCGGCGGCACAGCGCGTGGAGCTGCTGCTGGACGGCGAGGCGTTGCCGATGCAGGCAGAAGGCGACGGCTGCCATGCCACGCGGGTTGCGTGCGCGGCGGGAACGCGCTATCGCTTTCGGATTGACGGCACGCTGAGCGTGCCTGACCCGGCCTCGCGATGGCAGCCGGAAGGCCTCAACGGGGCCAGTGCGGTGCACGATGCCGACGCGTACGCCTGGCAGACCACGGGGTGGGCAGGGCGGCCGTGGGAAGAAGCGGTCATCTATGAGCTCCACGTGGGCGCGGTGGGTGGCTACGCTGCGGTGCAGGATCAGCTGCCGGCGCTCGCGGCGATGGGCATCACTGCGATCGAGCTGATGCCGTTGGCGACGTTTCCGGGCACCCGCAACTGGGGTTATGACGGTGCGCTTCCCTATGCGCCCGCCGCGGTCTATGGCACTCCCGAGGAACTGAAGGCACTGATCGACCACGCGCATGCGCTGGGCCTGATGGTCCTGCTGGATGTGGTCTACAACCACTTCGGGCCGGAAGGGAATTACCTGCCGCAGTACGCCCCGACGTTTTTCCGTGACGACGTGGCGACGCCGTGGGGCGCGGCGATCGACTTCCGCCAGCCGCACGTGCAGCGCTTCTTCATCGACAACGCGCTGATGTGGCTGGCCGAGTACCGGTTCGATGGGCTGCGGCTTGATGCGGTACACGCCATCCAGCCACAGGCCTTTCTGACCCAGCTGCGTGAGGCGATCCACACCGAAGGGCCGCCGCACCGCGCGCACCTGGTGCTGGAGAACGAAAACAATGCGGCCTCGCTGCTGGCGCAGGGCTACACCGCACAGTGGAACGACGACTTCCACAATGCGCTGCATGTACTGCTGACCGGTGAGACCGAGGGTTACTACGCCGATTTCGCGGCAACGCCCGACGTGCAGCTGGCGCGAGTACTCGGCGAAGGGTTTGCGTGGCAGGGTGAAACCAACCGGCTGGGCCACCGTCGGGGTGAACCGAGTGCGGCGCTGTCGCCCGCGCAGTTCGTGATTTTCGCGCAGAACCACGACCAGATCGGCAACCGCGCTTTTGGTGATCGGCTGCAGACGCTGGTGGCACCGGAGCGGCTCCAGCTCGCGCTGGCGTTGACCGCGCTCACTCCCATGATTCCACTGTTCTTCATGGGCGAGCCGTGGGGCGCGCGCGAGCCGTTCCAGTTCTTCACCGATTTCGATGCGCCACTGGATCAGGCGGTGCGCGAAGGCCGGCGCGCGGAGTTTGGCCAGTTCAAGGCGTTCGCTGATCCCGCAGCGCAGGCCACAATTCCTGATCCCAACGCCGTCACCACCTTCCAGGCGTCGCAGTCACCGCTGCCGTCACCCGAGGCACGGCAACAGAACACCTGGTTGGCCGCATTCCGCAGTGTCCTTGCGCTGCGCTGGAAGTATCTGGTGCCACAGCTGCGGCACGCCCGCAGTCTAGGCGCGGAGGTCATCGGCAACGGCGCCATCCGCGCAGGCTGGCAGTTGGGTGAGGGCCAGTGGTGGCTGGCCTTCAACCTGGGGGATACCGAGGTGCTGGCCGATCTTCCCTACGGCGAGACTGTGCTGCAACTGGGGGAAGTAGGGCATGGCCAGTTGCTGGCGCCGGCCGCGCTGCTGGTCCGCCGGGTGCAGGCATGAGTGCGGGTTCGCTGGCGGCGCTGGCGGAGGCTGCCGGGCTGCTGATCGACTGGGAAGACGTCCACGGCACACCGCGTACGGTGGGCCACAACACCCTGCAGAGTGTGCTGGCAGCGTTGGGTTGGCCAGCGGCGACGCCGGGTCAACGGGAGGACAGCCTGAAGCGCTGTCTGCATCAGCGCGCGCAACCCGCGTTGCGCACCGTGCAGGTGGGCGAGTTGCTGGCTTTGGCGGCGGACGGTGCCGGCGAGTGGAGTGATGAGCAGGGTCTGGCGCGGCCCGCCAGGCAGATTCGGCCTGGCGCCTGGGAAGTACCGGCGCAGCCAGGCTACTGGCGACTGCGGATCGGGCAGACCGAACACTCCGTTGCGGTGGCACCTGCACGGTGTTTCGGCGTGGCCGACGCCACCGGCACGGCGCTGCCGCGCAGGTGGGGGGCCATGCTGCAGGTGTATGCCGCGCGCAGTCCGGGCGATGGCGGTATCGGCGACAGCGCTGGCGCGCAGGCGTGGTGCGAGCGGGTTGCGGCAGCGGGCGGCGATGCCCTCGCGTTGAGCCCGTTGCACGCGGCCGGGCATATCGATGCAGCGTTCAGCCCTTACTCTCCGAGTGATCGACGCTTCCTGGAACCGGTCTACGCCGGTGCGCTCGACGGTCTGGAGACGGGCCGTGCGCTGGAGGCCGATCCCACGCCCGCAGACGGCCTGATCGACTGGCCAGGTGCAGCGGCGGTGAAATGGCAAACGCTGCGGCAGTCCTTTCAACAGTTCGGCCAGGCACCCGCGGGACAGCAGGAGGAGCTGCGGCGCTTTGAGCAGGACGGCGGCACGGCGTTGGCGGCCTTTGCGCGTTTCAACGCCAGCGCGTCGGGGCAGCGCGATCCCGCGTTTCAGATCTACGCGCAATGGCGCACTGCGCGCAGCTGGGCGCAGGTGCAGGAGCGCGCCGGCGACGCCGGCATGTCGCTGGGCCTGATTGCCGATCTCGCCGTGGGCTTTACACCGGACGGTGCCGAAGCGGCCGCCGCCGGGAACACCGCATTGCAGGGCCTGGTACTGGGCGCGCCGCCGGATGCCTTCGCGCCGGGTGGGCAGGTATGGGGCGTGAGCAGCTATTCGCCCGATGGATTGCGGCGCACCGGCTTTGCGCCCTTCATTGCCCTGCTGCGTGCGGTAATGCGCCACCGGGGCGGCGTGCGCATCGACCACATTCTCGGCCTGCAGCGGCTGTGGGTGGTGCCGCACGGTGCGGACTCGGGGCAGGGCGTGTACCTGCGCTATCCACTCACCGACCTGCTCAACCTGCTGGCATTGGAGTCGTGGCGCCACCGCTGCATCGTTATCGGTGAGGACCTCGGCGTGGTACCGCCTGGCATTCGGGACACGCTGGCCGCACGCGGTGTGCTCGGCATGGACGTGCTCGCGTTCACCCGTTCCCCGGCCGGGGAATTCCTGACGCCCCCGCAGTGGCGGCACACCGCAGTCGCCATGACCGGCACGCACGATCTACCGACCCTGGAAGGCTGGCAGCACGGTGACGATCTGGGCTGGCGCGCACGGCTGGAGGCGCAGCCTGCTGCCGATCAGGCACAGGCAATGGCAGAGCGTCATGCCGATGTCGCGCGGCTCGCGCGGGCCGTAGGCAGCGATGGTGCCAGCCCGGCCGCGCTGCGGCTGGCAGCGCTGCGGCATGTGGCTGCCGCTCCGGCACCGCTGGCACTGCTGCCGGTCGAAGACGCCCTTGGCCTGCGCGGGCAGGTGAACCTGCCCGGTACCGTCGCTGTCCATCCGAACTGGCGCCAGCGCCTGCCATCGCCATTACCGCTGCGGACGCTGGATCGTTCGCTGCAGCAGTTCGCCGCGGCACGCCGCGCCCAGGAGTATTGAGATGGTGCCGTTCCGCGCCACCGCACGTCTGCAGTTGCATGCCGGGTTCGATTTCGACGCGGCCTGTGCACAGGTGGATTACTACGCCGCGTTGGGCGTCAGTCACCTGTACCTCTCGCCCATTGCCAGCGCAGTGCCTGGCTCAATGCACGGCTACGATGTGATCGACCCGACCACGGTCAATCCCGAGCTGGGCGGCGAGGCGGGGCTGCAGCGCCTGTCCGATGCGGTGCGCGCACAGGGCATGGGCCTGATCCTGGATATCGTGCCGAACCATATGGCGGCGCACCCGCTGAACCCCTATTGGGCCGATGTGCTCGCGCACGGACGCGAGAGCCGCCATGCCACATGGTTCGACATCGCCTGGCGCGCCCCTGGGCGCGACGGCAAGCTGTGGTTGCCGGTACTGGATCGTCCGCTGTCCACCGCGATTGCCGACGGCATGCTGGCCGTGCGTCGGGATGGCGAGGGCGTGGCGGGCATTGCGCATCACGATGCGGTGTATCCGCTGGCGCCGTCGAGCTTGCCTGCGGGGTCAACAGCGCTGCCCGCCCAGGCGCTGGCCGATCTGTTGGCCGCGCAGCCGTATCGTCTGGCGTGGTGGCGCAGCGGCGATGACCGGATCAACTACCGCCGGTTCTTCACCATTGCCTCGCTGGCCGCGCTGCAGATGCATCGCGACGATGTCTTCGAGACGGTTCATGCCCTGCCGCTGCGTCTGGTTGCGGAAGGACGCGTGGATGGCCTGCGTGTGGACCATGTGGATGGGCTGCGTGATCCGGCGGGCTACCTGCAGCGGCTGCGCGCCGCACTGGACGCGGCGGGCGCCACGCGCGGTCTTGCTCCCGGGTCGCTGGGCCTGTGGGTCGAGAAGATCCTCGCCCCGGACGAAGTGCTTCGCGCACAGTGGCCGTGCGATGGCAGCACCGGTTACGACTTCATGGACCAGGTGGGCGCGCTGCTGCACGCCGGCGAGGGTAGCAAGGCCCTGACACGGCACTGGCAACGGATCAGCGGCGACCCACGCAGCTTCGGCGAGGTCGAGCTGGAGGCCCGGCGCGATGTCCTCGAGCATGGCCTGCGCGCGGAGTTCGACGCCTTCGTCCTTCGGCTTGTCCGCCTCGCGCGTCTGGCCGGTGGCACGGCTGCCGAGTTTGGCAGGCCGCTGCTCGCTCGCGCCGCACTGGCGTTGCTGAGCCATTTTCCCGCCTACCGCAGCTATCTCACCGATGCACCGGCCACCGCGGAGGACCTCCGTCTGTGGCGACAGGCGATCGATGCGGGAACCGCAGGCGCTGCGCCGGATCTGGTCGCCGCGATCCATCAGATTGCAGCGTGGGTGCTGGCGCCGCCCGCAGAGGATGCTTCCCCGAGGCTGCGCCGCTGCTGCCGGTCTGTGCGGCAGCGCTTCCAACTGCTCAGCGCGCCGCTCAATGCCAAGGCAGTGGAGGACAGCAGCTTCTATCGTTACGCGCCGGTCCTGTCCCGCAACGAAGTCGGCAGCCACCCCACGGTCCAGAGCCTGTCGGCGCCGCGGTTCCACGGTCTCGCGCGCGCCCGGCACGACCAGCACCCGCGCAGCCTGCTCGCTACGGCCACGCATGACCACAAGCGTGGCGAGGACGCACGCATGCGCATCGCCGTGCTGTCCGCCTGGCCTGAGTGGTGGATGCGCCAGTTGCGCCGGGTCGAACGGCTCGCTGCCCCCCTCGGTGCGGCTGCGCTGCATCCCGCTGACCGCGACATGCTCTGGCAGACACTGGTCGCGTCCTGGCCGGCCGACGCCGAGGTGGACGCGGAGTTCGGCGCGCGCGTGGTCCAGTGGCAAGGCAAGGCGCTGCGTGAAGGGGGGCTGCGGAGTAGTTGGGGTCATCCAGACGAGACTTACGAAGCGCAGGCCGCCGCCGTGGTTGAAGCGCTGCTCGACGCTGATGTGGGGCGGCCGTTCCGGATCGCGCTGCAGGACATCGTGGCCCTGGTTGCACCGGCGGGCGCACGTCTGAGCCTGGCCCAGGCGGCGCTGCGGATGACCGTGCCGGGCGTGCCGGACCTGTACCAGGGTACCGAGGGCTGGGACCTGTCGCTGGTGGATCCGGACAATCGCCGTCCGGTGGATTACGCACTGCGCCAGCGCTGGCTCGGCGACGGCCGGTCCTGGTCGGCACTGCTGCAGGGGTGGGGTGACGGCCAGCTGAAGGCGCGTCTTGTACGCACCTTGCTCCATGCCCGCCGCAGTGCCCCGGACCTGTTCGCCCACGGCAGCTACCTGCCGCTGCCGACCAGTCAGCCCGATCAGGTGCTGGCCTTTGCCAGAGCGCACGGACAGCAACGCCTGGTCGTCATCGCCGCGATCGCTCCCACGCTGCGTCCGGTGCAGCACGCATCGGCGGCCGTGCCGGCACGTTTCTGGATCAACGGGCACGTGACGATCCCGCAGGGGCGTTATCGCAATCTGCTCACCGACGCGACGGTAGAAATCAACGACACCGCTATTTCCCTGCGGGCGCTGTCCGATGGCAGCCCCGTGACCCTGCTGATCAATGAGTGAAGCCAGAGCAATGGACGATAAAGAACGACGCGAGCGAATCGGGGCACTGGCCCGGCAGATATGGGAAGCAGAAGGTCGGCCGGATGGCCAGGACCAGCGCCATTGGCTGATGGCCGAGCGCCTGGTTGAGGCCGAGCTTCAAGCGGCCGACACCACCGAAGAGATGCGCCGATGAGCGCCCGCCAGTTTGCACAATCCTCGCGCCTGCGCGGGGGGCGGCCGTTCCCGCTGGGCGCTACCTGGGATGGCCTGGGCGTCAACTTCGCGCTGTACAGCCGCCACGCGACCAAGGTTGAGCTGTGCCTGTTCAACGAGCGCGGCCGTGAGATCGAGCGCATCGTGCTGCCCGAGTACACCGATGAAATCTGGCATGGCTACCTGCCGGACGCACGGCCGGGGCAGCGGTACGGCTACCGCGTGCATGGTCCATACGCGCCGGAAGCCGGTCACCGATTCAACCCCAACAAGCTGCTGCTGGATCCGTACGCCAAGCAGCTCGTCGGCCAGTTGAAGTGGGCGCCGGCATTGTTCGGGTACACGATCGGGCACAAAGACAAAGACCTCAGCTTCGACAAGCGTGACAGCGCACCGTACATGCCGCGCTGCGCCGTGGTGGATCCAGCGTTCACCTGGGGGCGCGACACCGCGCCAGCCACGCCGTGGGAGGACACGGTCATCTACGAAGCGCATCTACGTGGTCTGTCGATGCTGCACCCCCAGGTGCCCGAACAGGCGCGCGGCTCGTTCTCGGCGCTGAAGCAGGACGCGCTGCTGGATCATCTGCGCCAGCTCGGCGTGACGGCGCTGGAGCTGCTGCCGATCCACGCGCATGTGGATGACCAGCATCTGCTCGAGCGGGGCCTGCGCAATTACTGGGGCTACAACACGCTCGCCTTCTTCGCGCCCGAGCCGCGCTTCATGTCCACCTCCACTATCGCCGAGTTCAAGCAGATGGTGGCCTGCGTGCACGACGCCGGCCTGGAAGTGATCCTGGACGTGGTCTACAACCACACCGCCGAAGGCAACGAGCTTGGTCCCACGCTGTCGTTCAAGGGCATCGACAACGCCAGCTACTATCGCCTCGCCGATGATCCGCGTTATTACATCAACGATACCGGCACCGGCAATACGTTCGATCTGACCAATGCCGGCGCGCTGCGGATGGTGATGGACTCGCTGCGTTACTGGGTGCAGGACATGCACGTGGATGGCTTCCGCTTCGATCTGGCCACCATCCTCGGGCGCGAACGTGCCGGCTTCGATCCGTCCGGCAGTTTCATGGATGCGGTGCGGCAGGACCCGGTGCTGAGCCAGGTCAAGTTGATCGCCGAGCCGTGGGATATCGGGCCCGGTGGCTACCAGCTGGGGCAGTTCGCGCCGGGCTGGGCCGAATGGAACGACCGGTTCCGTGACAACGTGCGGGCGCTGTGGCGCGGGGATGGTGGTCAGCTGGCCGAGTTCGCCACACGCCTGATGGGCTCGGCGGATCTGTTCAACCACAAGGGACGACGCCCGGCGGCCTCGGTGAATTTCGTCACCGCGCACGATGGCTTCACCCTCAATGACCTGGTCAGCTACAACGACAAGCACAACGAGGCCAACGGCGAGGACGGGCGCGACGGCAGCGACCACAACATCGCCTTCAACCATGGCGCTGAAGGGCCCACCGACGACGAGGGCATCAACACTGTCCGCGCGCGGCAGATGCGCAACATGCTCGCCAGCCTGCTGCTGGCGCAGGGCACACCCATGCTGCTGGCCGGCGATGAGTTCGCGCGCAGCCAGGGCGGCAACAACAACGCCTATTGCCAGGACAATCCATTGACCTGGATCGACTGGCAGAAGGCCGCCAGCCCGGCAGGGCGCCAGCAATCGCTGTTCGTGCGTCGGTTGCTGTCATTGCGTCGTCGCTATCCGCAGCTGCGCCGTGGCCGCTTCCTGGACGCCCGCGACGAGCAGGGCGAAGGCTACGACGTGCGTTGGCTGCGTGCGGATGGCCAGCCGATGGAAGATGGCGACTGGCACGATGGCGAAGCCCGCAGCCTGGCGCTGCACCTGGGGGCTGCACGCCAGGACGATACGCCACGCGGCCCGGAACATGCGCACCTGCTGCTGATGTTCAACGCCTCGCACCAGCCGCAGGCCTTCGTGCCGCCGTTGATCGACGACGAGCATTGGCGCCTGTTGATCAGCACCATCGATGGTGCGCCGCTGCAGGCGGATGCGGAAGGCCACTGGCAATTGCCGGACCGCGCGATCGTGGTGCTCAGCAGCCGCCGTAACCGGCATTCGGATACCGACGCGTGATCCACCGGCGTGCGCGCCCGGCACGTCACTGCGCCGGGCGGGCGTGCGTTACCGGTCGTGGTCCAGCTCGCGCCGGACCACGCCGGCCACCCAGTCCATGAATGCCGCCACCCGTCTCGGCAGGTGGCGGCGTTGGGCGTAGAGCAGGGTGACCGGCATCGGTTCGGCTTTCACGTTGGCCAGAATTTCGACCAACGTGCCCGAGGCCAGTGCCTGCCGAACGCCCAGCAGCGGGACCTGGATGATGCCCAGCCCCGCCAGCGCCGCCGCGGTATAACCCTCACCGCTGTTGACCGTCACCGCAC
This sequence comes from Stenotrophomonas sp. K-6, assembly GCF_056861555.1. NCBI lineage: Bacteria > Pseudomonadati > Pseudomonadota > Gammaproteobacteria > Lysobacterales > Lysobacteraceae > Stenotrophomonas > Stenotrophomonas sp. K-6. Next base: position 21,065 of record NZ_JBSPUC010000006.1, read on the forward strand.
CGCCCATCGGCATGCTTTGATAGCGCTGTCCATCGAAGTACTCGAACCCCGGTGAACGCTGGCCCAGGGTGCCGACGTAGTGGACCAGCGCGTGGCCGGCCAGATCGCCCAGCATGGTCGGTGTGCCACGAGCGGCGAGATAGGCAGGGCTGGCGCAGTTGACGATCGGCAGCTGTCCGAGCGGGCGGGCCACCAGCGTGTTGTCATCCAGCGGCCCGACCCGCAGCACGCAGTCGAAGCCCTCGCGGATCAGATCGACCCGGCGATCGGTACCGCTCACTTCCATCTCCAGCCCCGGATGCTGGGCCAGGAAGGCGGGCAACTGCGGAATCACCAGTTGCCGGGCCAGTCCGCTGGACATGTCCACACGCAGGCGCCCCTTGAGCTGGGCGGTATCGATGCGGAACATGCCCTGGAGGTCGTCCATGTCATGCAGCAGGTCATGCGCCCGCGCCTGGAACTGGGCGCCGTCAGCGGTCAGCTGCACCCGGCGCGTGGTCCGGTGCAGCAACTGCACACCTACGTCTGCTTCCAGGCGCTGCACGGCCAGCGACACGTTGGCCTTGGGCAGGCCAAGGCTGTCGGCCGCGCCGGTGAACGAGCCGAGTTCGGCGACCCGAAGAAAGCACCGCAGATGATCGAGGCGATCCATGGATTGTTCGCGATTTGTGGATAGTCAAATCAGCATCCGCCGATTTATCCGGCCGCGCAACACCAATAGGCTGGCAACCATTCCCCAAGCGCAGGTGCACTGACATGAGCAACGCAACCCGAGCCGTCCTGATCACCGGCGGCAGCCGTGGCCTCGGCCGCAACGCCGCCCTCGCGCTGGCGGCCGACGGCGCCGACATCGTGCTGACCTACCGCAGCCAGGCCGAGGCCGCCCAGGCCGTGGTCGCTCAGATCAGGGCGCTCGGTCGCCGTGCTGAGGCGATTCCGCTGGACGTGGCCGACAGCAGTGGCTTTGCCGACTTTGCTGCCCACGTCCGCATGGTATTGGACGGATGGGGCGCAACGCAGTTGCAGGGCCTGCTCAACAATGCCGGCGAAGGCCTGCACGCCATGATCGCCGACACCACCGTCGATCAGTTCGATGCACTGGTCGCGGTGCATCTGAAGGGCCCGTATTTCCTGACCCAGGCGTTGTTGCCGCTCATCGCCGATGGCGGCCGCATTCTCAATGTGTCCAGTGGGCTGGCGCGTTTCTCGCTGCCGGGCAGTTCGGCGTACGCGATGATGAAGGGCGGCATCGAAGTGTTCACCCGCTACCTCGCCAAAGAGCTGGGGGCACGCGGGATCACTGCCAACACCCTGGCGCCGGGCGCGATCGAAACCGACTTCGGCGGCGGCCGTGTGCGCGACGATGCGCAGGTCAACGCGATGGTGGCCTCGGTCACCGCGATGGGCCGGCCGGGCAAGCCGGACGACATCGGTCCGGTGGCCGTGGCGCTGCTGTCGCCGCAGACCGTATGGGTCAACGCGCAGCGGGTAGAAGCGTCGGGCGGCATGTTTGTCTGAGGCCAGCGTGGGCGGATGTTCGGCCGAACACGTTCGGCTGAGAATGGTTCGCATCAAGGCGCATCACTGGCTATGATGCGGCTCCTTTTCCGTTACGACCTCGAGCCCACCTTGAAGACTGCTTCGCCGATCAGCCCCATGGGCCGCGTGTTCGCCACGGTCGCCTTCGTCGAAGCCCTGACGTGGGCCGGCCTGTTGATCGGCATGTACTTCAAGTACCAGGCGGCAGACCCGACGCCGGTTGGCGTCAAGATCTTCGGGCCGGTGCACGGCGTGGCCTTCATGGTCTACGTGGTCGTCTCCGTCTTGGCGGCGATCCGTCTGCGTTGGCCGTGGTGGGCAGCACTGCTGGCGCTGGCCGCAGCGGTACCGCCGCTGGTCACGCTGCCGCTGGAGTGGTGGTTCAAGCGCCGTGGGTTGTTGTCTGCGCCAGTGCGGTAATGCACGCGCAGTGAGGTCTCCGCCATTGCAGGGGCCTCCCTGCTCCAAGCATCAACCAACCCCCAACACCGCCAGAATCTGCTTTGGCGACTGAAACCCGGCCAGGCGCGCGGTTTCGTGACCGTCCCGGACCACCAGCAATGTGGGGGTCTGTCGCAATCCCAGCTTCCGGAACAATTCCTCACCGACCGTCTCCAGTTTGACCTTCAACACCGTCATCCCCGCGTCCGAGACGGCGCCAGCGACACTGGCCAACGACATCTCCAGCATCCGGCACCCCGGGCAGTCGTCTTTGTGGAAGTCCACTAGAAGCGCTGGGTGTTCGCGCAGGGCGGCGTGGTAGTCCTCAGCGGTCTGGGCGTGCAAGGTCAGCATGGTGTCGGGATCTCGGTAAGGGCCAACACCGTGTCGGTCCAGTGGTGAATGGTGTGGGTGTCGTTGGCGCCGTGCGGCATCTGCTCGATCTCCAGCACCGGGTACGGGGAGCCGAAGAACCGCGCCAGCCGATGGGCGGCGCCGCAGTAATACTCTTCACCCCATTGGGTCTCGCCGGTACCGAATACCGCCACCGGGAACGGCAGTGGCAGCCCGAAGCGATCACGCAGCGCGGCCACGCAGTCCTTCATTTCCGTTGGGGTGCGGCCGGCGTTGTCGGTCCAGGAACCGAGCAGGCATAGGGTGGGCGCTGCGTCCGCCAGTACGGCGGCCACGTCATCGGCATCGACGTCGAGCCAGTCCACGCCATGCCCCATCGCTTCGCAGCGCGCCCGGATCAGCGAAGCCACCTCGCGGGTGTTGCCGCTCAGCGAGGCAAAGGCCAGCAGAATGTGCATCACCATGCCTCCTTACAGATCGTCAAACCCATTGTCCGAATTGGTCTTCTTGTAGCTGGCGTTGCGCATCTCGAAGAAGTCGGTCTTGGTCTCAGTGAAGTTGTCCGCGTAAGCCTTGATCCACGGCATCACGTTGACGTTGGTCTCGCTGTAGAGCTTCTCGATGCCGAGCATCCCGGCCATCTTGTTGGCGCGGTACTTCACGTAGCGGATCATCTCGTCCACGTCGATGCCGTCGATGCCATCGAGCACTTCGCCGGTCCAGCGCGTTTCCAGCTGGATGGCGTGCTCGAAGGCCTCATGCACATACGCGGTCAACTGCTCGCCCTGCAGGGCCGGATTCTCGCCGATGATGGCGCGGATGAGCTCGCTGATGAACTTGGTGTGGGCCAGCTCGTCGCGGTTGATGAAGCTGATGATCTTGCCGGTGCCGGTCATCCGGTTCTGGCGGACCAGGTTGTAGAAGAACGCGAAGCCGGAGTAAAAGTTTATCCCTTCCAGAATAGAGGATTGGATCAGCGAACGGATCAGCGTCTCGGCGGTCTTCTCGCGCATGAAGTCGTCGTAGGACTGCATGATCGGCGCATTGCGGGCCAGGATGGTCGGGTGGGTGCGGGCGATCTCGAACACGCGGTTCTGGTCGGCCAGGCCGGCGATCGAGGCGAGCACGTAGCTGTAGCTTTCGTTGTGGATCACTTCCTGCTGGCCGATGATTGCCGCATTGGCGTGCGCGGCGGGGTCGGTGATGTACTCGGCGACGTTGTAAATGAAGCGCGTCTGCGGCGAATCCAGCGTGGCGAGCAGGCCGATGATGGAGTCATAGGCGTTCTTCTCACGGGCATTGAGCTCGCCGTACTGGCGTGCGTCGCCCTTCATGTCGACTTCGTCGGGGATCCAGAAGTTGGTCGAGAGCTCCTTGTACGCCCGGTAGAAAGACGGGTAGGGGATGTCGTTCCAGTTGAGGATGCCGCTGGTGCGGCCGTTGATGATGCCGGTGGAGCGGTTGGGGTGGCGCGGTTCGAGGATCTTGATGCGTTCGAGGGGGATGGCCATCGGCGTGTGTCCTTAATTCTCTTCGGGCAGTGCGAGTTGCCGGCCAGCGGCCGGCACTACCGGTCAATGGGCTGACGAGCGACGGTCGTCAGCTGCCGTACTGGTGGTCAGCTGCTGCACCAGTCGCATTCGGCAATGTCGATGTCGTTGGAACGGACGTAGTAGGTGGTTTTCAATCCTTCGCGCCAGGCACTCATGTGCAGCGCGAGCAGGGTGCTGGCGCGGATGGTGCTGGGCACGTACAGGTTGAAGCTGATCGACTGGTCCACGTGGCGCTGGCGGCGGGCGTTCTGGCGGATGCTGGCGAACTGGTCCACCCGGTAGGCGCCTTTCTCGTAGTACGGGTAGGTCTCCAGCGAGAGCCCCGGCGCGGCAACCGGGCGGCGGAAATCCTTCTTCTCTTCGTAGTAGAACGCGCCGTAGACCGGGTCGATCGAGGCGGTGGAGCCGGCGATCTGCGCGGTGCTCATGTTCGGGGCGACCGCCATCAGCCAGCCATTGCGTAGCCCGTTGACGCCGACCTGCGCGGCCAACTCGCGCCAGGCCGGGCTGTCATAGCCACGGGCGCGGAAGTACTCGCCGTTCTGCCAGTCGCTGCCCACGAAGGCGCTGTAGCGGCCCTTTTCCTTGGCCAGGGACATGCTGGCCTGGATGGTCAGGTAGTTTATGCGCTCGTAGAGGCTGTCGGCATAGTCCTCGGCCTGGGTGGAATTCCACTCGATCTGCTGCAGGGCCAGCAGGTGATGCCAGCCGAACGTACCCAGCCCGATCGCGCGGTACTTGCGGTTGGTGATGGTCGCCTGCGGCACCGGCAACTGGTTGAGGTCGATCACGTTGTCCAGCATCCGCACCTGGATCGGCACCAGCCGCTCCAGCACGTCGCTGGTCAGCAGGTCCGGGGCGGCCGTCACAGCGCGCCCCAGGTTGATCGAGGACAGATTGCAGACCACGAAATCGCCGGCCTGCCTAGTCGTCACGATCTGGTCGCCGCTGATCATCTCCTGGATCATGCGGGTGGGGCTCATGTTCTGCAGGATCTCCGTGCACAGGTTGCTGGAGTAGATGCTGCCGGCATGCTTGTTCGGGTTCATCCGGTTTACTTCGTCCCGGTAGAACATGAAAGGATTGCCGGTTTCCAGCTGGCTGACCATGATCCGCTTGAACAGCTCGATGGCCTTGATGGTGCGCCGGCTGATGCGCTCGTCGGCCACGACCTCCTCGTACCTCTCGCGGAAGCTGCCCTGTCCACGCTGCTCATCGTGGAAGTCCTGCAGGTACCAGCCCTTGATCCGCTTCACCTCATACGGGTCGAACAGATACCAGTCGCCGCGCCGTTCCACCGCTTCCATGAACAGGTCCGGCAGGCACACCGAGGTGAACACATCGTGCGCGCGCAGGCGCTGGTCACCGTTGTTCAGGCGCAGGTCGAGGAAGGCCTCGATGTCGCGGTGCCAGACATCCAGATACACCGCGATCGCACCCTTGCGCTGGCCCAGCTGATCTACGCTGACGGCCGTGTTGTTGAGCTGCTTGATCCACGGCACCACGCCGCCGGAAGAATTGGCCACGCCGCGGATCGAGGAACCGGCCGAGCGGACATAGCCGAGATAGGCGCCCACGCCGCCGCCGTGCTTGGAGACCCGCGCCACGTCGGTGTTGGAGTCGTAGATGCCCTGCAGGCTGTCGTCGACCGTGTCGATGAAGCACGAGGACAGCTGGCCGCCGACCTTGCCGGCATTGGCAAGTGTCGGCGTCGCCACCGTCATGTACAGGTTGGACAGCGCCCAGTACGCCTCACGTACCAGCAGCATGCGACGGCGTCGCGAGCGCTCGCCGTGCTCGTGTTCGTGCTGCATCAGGTACAGCGCGATCGTCAGCCAGCGCTCCTGCGGCAGTTCGTACACCGCACGCGACTGATCGGTAGCGAGGTAGCGGGTGGCCAGCAGGTACAGCCCGTTGTAGGCGAACAAGGTGTCGCGCTCGGGCTCGATCATCTGCCCGGCTTCCTCCAGTTCGTCCTTGGAATAGGCCTTGAGGATGTCGATCGAATACACGTTGCGGTCCGCCAAGCTCTCCTGCAGGCCCACATAGGAGCCGTACTTCAGCGTGGCATCGTAGAACCGGTTCTTGCTGGCGCGCTTGTACAGGCGCCTCAGGTAAAGGCGGGCGGCGAAGTGCTCCCAGTCCGGCGCGATCAGATCGATGCGCGATTCCGCTTCGCGGATCAGCAGGTCCACCATCTCATCAGCGCTGAGCTGCTGCCGCCTGGCGATCTGCCCCAGCACGCTGCGCAGGTAGTCCGCCACATCCAACTGCGGGAACTCGGCATGCACGCTGTGCACCGTGCGCTCCAGCCGCGTCTGGTCGAAGGGCATGCGTCGATTGCCGCCTTCCTTGGTGATCCAGAGCGTTTCAGTGCCGGTGGCCGCCTCAAAGGCGGTGTCGATGGGCGGGGTGATGGTCGAAGCGACGGTGTCGTCGGTGTTCATGCGTTCTCCATGCAGGGCGCAGAGACCAGCAGGCAGCGCGGCAGAGCCGTGCGGCAGCCGGACAGAAGGCGTGATTGGTGGGCAGGCCCTGCGTGTGCAGGAATACGTCGCCGCTGGCTCACATCGGTGGCGACGGGCCGTGCTTCCAGGCGCCGGTCGGGTGGGCGCAACGGGGCGTTGAAGACCAACGCGGCGTGGCGACGGTGCACCGGGCCTGGCGGAAGCGGGGAGCCGATGGGCACAACATAGTGGGGTGCGACTGGCGCGTCAACCGAAGATGTAGTGATTTTTTGTCGCAGGGGAGGGCAGCAAGTATATGAACATCCCGTACAGCCTGCACTATCAAACGCAAATGCGAGCCGTTATCATTTGGTAGATCACAGGGCGGTGATGCGTTCGCAACCGGATGGCAGAGCCGCGCGCGCGTTCGCGCACCGCGTGGTTCAACTTCTTATTGGCTGTGGTGTCCATGTCTTCACGTCCTGTCGTCTCCGGTTTGCCCGCCCTCGTTTCCGCCGCGTTGCTCGGCACCATGGCGATGATGGCGTTCGTGTCCGTGATCGGGCCGGTGGTGCGGGTGTTGGGCCTGGCCGAATGGCACGCCGGCCTGTCGGTCACCGCGGCGGGCGTGTTGTGGATGCTGTCGGCCCGCCGCTGGGGCGCGCTCAGCGATCGCATTGGCCGCAAGCGCGTGCTGCTGATCGCACTGGCGGCCTACGCCGTGATCTACGTGGCGCTGGCGGTGTTCGTCGATGTCGCGCTGACCTCACCGCCGGCGATCTGGATCTCCGTGCTGGTCCTGGTCGGCACGCGCGCCCTGGTCGGGCTGTTCTACGCCGCCGTGCCGCCGACCGCCGCGGCCATCATTGCCGACCAGGCCGCCCCGGGGCAGCGCGGCAGCGTGATGGCCAAGCTCGGCACCGCCAACGCGCTGGGCATGGTGATGGGGCCGGCCGCCGCCGGTTGGATCGCCTACCAGAATCTCTCGCTCACCCTGTATGTGGCCGCGTTGTTGCCGCTGCTGTCGCTGCTGATGATCTGGCGGCGCTTGCCGAACACGCCGCCCGTCGCACCCACGCACACCGGCCCCAAGCCGACACTCGGCCTGGGCGATGCACGCCTGCGCCTGCCGCTGCTGGCGGTGTTCGCTGCGATGATCTCGGTGACCATCGCGCAGGTGACGGTCGGCTTCTTCGCGATTGATCGCCTGCAGCTCTCCCCGGCAGACGGCGCACGCATGGCCGGGCTGGCCCTGACCGCCGTCGGTGTCGGTCTGATCTTCGCGCAGGGGCTGGTGATGAAGCTCAAGGACATCCGCCCGACCCGCTGGATCCTTGTGGGCGCACTGATTTCCGGGCTCGGCTTCGCTTCGGTCGCACTGGTCAGCGCGCCGTGGCAGCTGCTGGCCAGCTATGCGATTGCCGCGTTCGGCATGGGCTTCGTGTTCCCCAACTTCCAGGCGCTGGCCGCCGATTCGGTGGCGGCACACGAACAGGGCGCTGCCGCGGGCACAGTGGCTTCGGTGCAGGGCATGGGCATGGTGGTCGGGCCGATGATCGGCACGTTGCTGTATCGATGGTCGCCGAACGCGCCGTACCTGCTGGTCGGCGTGGTGTTGCTGATCCTGTCGATGTGCGCCGCCCTGCATCGCCAGCGGAGTGCCGCATGAACGACGTGCTCGCTACCCGCGTGGCCGACGAGATGACCGACACCACCGCGGTCGATGCGGCCGACGCGCCCTATTTCCTGCTGCGCAGCCCCCAGCAGGCGATGGAGGCGCAGGGTGTACGCGCGCGGCTGCCTTCAGGAGCCACCGCCACGCTGGCCGAGCGCGTGGCCGCGTTCTTTGCTGCGCCGCGCTCCGGACCGCGCCTGCTGGTCGGCGCGGTGCCGTTCGATCCCGAGCAGAGCGATGCGCTCTATCAGCCGAATCAGGTCTCCGGCCAGCCCACCGTGGTTCGTGTGGAAACGCCGACACTGGTCGGTGATGTCTGTGCCGAACCGCCCGCGGATGCGTACGCACAGGCCGTAGCCGCCGCAGTCACGGAACTGCAGCGCACCGACAGCCCGCTCGAAAAAGTCGTATTGGCACGCAGCCTGCGCGTCACCACCGCGCAACCGCTGCATCCGCGTGTGCTGGCTGCGCGCCTTGGCAAAGACCCGAGTGTGGCCACCTATGTCGTCCCTGTGCCCACGGCCGATCCGACCGATCCGGCCTGGCTGGTGGGTGCCACCCCCGAGCTGCTGGTCTCCAGACGGGGCGACCGCGTGCTGTCCCATCCCTTGGCAGGTTCAGCCCGTCGTTCTGCCGACCCCGCCGAAGATGCACGCGCCGCTGAGGCTCTGCTGGCCTCGGCCAAGGACCACGACGAGCATCGGCATGTGGTCGAGGCCATCGTGGCGGCGCTGGCACCGCTGTGCCACCACGTTGAAGCACAGCCGCGCCCGACACTGCACGCCACCGCCACCATGTGGCATCTCGGTACCCGCATCCACGGTACGCTGAAAGACGCCTCGGTGTCCGTGGCCGCTCTGGTCGCGCTGCTGCATCCCACCCCGGCGGTCTGCGGCACACCGCGCCAGCCCGCGCTGGCGCTGATCCGTCAGGCCGAGCCGGTCGCACGGGGCTTCTATGCCGGCGCCGTTGGCTGGACCGATGCGCAAGGCGATGGCGACTGGTATGTGGCGATCCGCTGCGCACGCGTGCAGGGCACCGAAGTGCGCCTGTATGCCGGGGCCGGCGTCGTCGCCGAGTCCCAACCCGAACTCGAGGTGGCCGAAACGGCTGCCAAGTTCATGGCCCTGCTGACCGCGCTCGGCGTCCATGACGTTCGTCCTTTCTGATGTGCGGGAGCTGTCCATGAACGCATCCTTTTCTTCCTCCCGGGTGCCGCTGCGCCAGGTCTGGCCGCCGGCCCTGGTTGCGCGTTACCGCGCTGCGGGCCATTGGCGCGGCGAGACGTTCCCGGGCTTCCTGCGTGAGCGCGCTGAGCGCTTCGCCGGCGATATCGCGGTGGTCGGCGGCGATACGCGCCTGACCTATGCCCAGCTGTGGCAGGAAGCCGGCCGCATCGGCGCTGGCCTGCTCACGCAGGGCCTGATGCCGGGTGACCGGGTGGTGGTCCAGCTCGGTAACGTGCCGGAGTTCGTGACCGTGGTGTGCGGATTGTTCCGCGCCGGGCTGATTCCGGTCTATGCCTTGCCCGCGCACCGCATCACCGAGGTCGTGCATTTCGCCCGCAAGGCCGAAGCCAGCGCCTATGTCGCTGCCTCCAGCTACGAGGGGTTCGATTACCGCACCTTGGCCCGCGAGCTGCAGGCGCAGCTGCCCGATATGCAGCACATCATCATCGCCGGTGACGCCGCGGAGTTCACCGCGCTGGCGTCGCTGGCCGGGGGTCTTGAACAGTTGCCACCCGACCCGGATCCGCAGTCGGTCGCGTTCCTGCAGATCTCCGGGGGCAGCACTGGCCTGTCCAAGCTCATCCCCCGCACGCATGACGACTACCTGTATTCGTTCCGCGCCAGCAACGCGATCTGCGGCATCACCCAGGACAGCGTGTACCTGGTGGCACTGCCCGCCGCGCATAACTTCCCGATGAGCTCGCCGGGGTTCTTCGGCACGCTGTACGCCGGCGGCCGTGTGGTGCTGAGCCCGGGCGCGGGCCCGGAGACCGCGTTCGGCCTGATCGCGCGCGAGCGGGTCACCTGTGTCGGCCTGGTGCCACCGCTGGCGCTGCTGTGGGCGCAGGCGGCCGCGACGACACCGCACGATCTCTCCAGTCTGAAGGTGGTGCAGGTCGGCGGCGCCAAGCTGGTGCCGGAAGCGGCGCGCCGTGTGATCGCCGGGCTGGGCTGCACCCTGCAGCAGGTGTTCGGCATGGCCGAGGGCCTGGTCAACTACACGCGCCTGCACGACAGCGAAGACACCATCGTCTCCACCCAGGGCCGTCCGATCAGCGAAGACGACGAGGTGCTGGTGGTCGATGACCACGGCAACCCCGTCGCAGAAGGCGAGACCGGGCATCTGCTCACCCGCGGCCCGTACACCATCCGCTGCTATCACAATGATCCCGCCGCCAACGCGCGCGCGTTCACCGAGGACGGTTTCTACCGTACCGGCGACAGAGTGCAGCGTCTGCCCGGTGGCTATCTGGTGGTGCAGGGCAGGGCCACCGACCACATCAACCGTGCCGGCGAGAAAATCTCCGCCGAAGAGATCGAAGACCATCTGCTCGCGCACCCGAGCGTGTTTGATGCGGCCGTGGTCTCCATTCCCGATCCCTACCTTGGCGAGCGCAGCTGCGCCTTCATCATTGCCCAAGGTGAGCCGACCAAGGCCGCCAGCCTGAAGGCCTGGGTGCGTAGCCGCGGCCTGGCCGCGTTCAAAGTGCCGGACCAGATCGTGTTCGTCGATGCCTTTGGCACCACCGCGGTCGGCAAGATCAGCCGCCGCGAACTGCGTGCCCAGCTGCGCGAACGTTTCATGCAACAGACAGGAGAAACGCGCTGATGGCGCTGCCCAAGATTCAACCGTATCCGCTGCCCACCCAGGCCGATCTGCCCACCCCGCGCGGCGCCTGGCAGCCGCAGACCGAGCGCCTGGCGCTGCTGGTGCATGACATGCAGCGCTACTTCCTGGCCGCCTTCGCGCCGGATGCCGCGCCGCTGGCACCGGCCGTAGCCAACATCGCACGCCTGCTCACGCATTGCCGCGCGCGTGGCATTCCGGTGTTCTATACCGCCCAGCGGGGCAACCAGGACCGCCGCGATCGGGGCCTGCAGGCCGATCTGTGGGGTCCGGGCATGTCGGCCACCGACGAACACGAGGCCATCCTCGAGGCCGTGGCCCCGGCGGAGGGCGACCATGTGCTGGTCAAGCACCGCTACAGCGCCTTCCAGCGCAGCAATCTGGAGACGATGATGCGCGCCCGTGGCCGCGACCAGCTGCTGGTCACCGGCGTGTACGCACACATCGGCTGCACCGCCACCGTTGCCGAGGGCTTCCAGCGTGACATCGAGAGTTTCATCGCCGCCGATGCCGTCGCCGATTTCTCGCGTGCCGACCACGACCTCGCCCTGCATTGGATCGCGCGCACCTGCGGCGTACCAATGACCACCGATCACCTGCTGGAGACCCTCGCATGACCGCACTGACCCTGGAGCGCATGCGCGCCGATGTCGCCGAGATGCTCGGCGAAGCACCGGAGGACATCAGCAACGATGAGAACCTGATGGACCTCGGGTTGGATTCGATGCGGGTGCTCGGCCTGGTGCTGGCCTGGGGCAACACCGGCATCCCGCTGGAGTTCGGCCATCTGGCCGAGCACGCCACCCTCGGCGGATGGTGGAGTGTGGTGCAGCGCCTGCAGAACCGGGGCGCTGCCGGCGCATGAATGCCGCTGCGCTGCCCGACGCGACGTGGCCGCAGGCGCGCGGCCTGACCGAGGCTCAGGCAGGGCTGTGGTATGCGCAGCGGCTTGCGCCGGACAATCCGGCCTTCAATACCGCTCATGCGGTCTGGATCGAAGGGATGCTGGATGTCGCCGCCTTCGGGCGCGCGGCTGACCGGGCTGCGCTGGAGGCGCACGCGCTGTCGCTGCGCATTGCCGAGGATGGGCAGGGTACGCCGGTGCAGTGGATCGACCCGCAGCACCGTCCGCTGCTGGACGTGGTCGACCTGTCCGCGCATGAAGACCCCAGGCAGGCGGCGCAGACCGCGATGCGGCGCGACCACCTCACGCCGGTCGACCCCTCACGTGATCGACTGAGCCAGCAGCGGCTGTTCGTGCTCGGCCCTTCGCACTACGTCTGGTACCTGCGCGTGCATCACCTTGCCGCCGATGGCTATGGCATGGCGCTGTTCTCCGAACGGGTCTGCGCGCTGTATGCCGCGCAGCACGACGATGCCGCGCTGGCACCGCTGCTGCCGGTGCTGGAGGAGGACGCGCAGTATCGTGACGGCGAGCGCCGGGTGCGCGACGCCGCGTACTGGCTTGCAACCATGGCGGAGGCACCGGCGGCCGCCGGCCTCGGCGCGGGCATCGCACCACCGGCAGCGCAGGCACTGCGTGTCGTGCAGTCCATCGGACCCGCCCTGCGCCAGCGCATCCTTGAGGCGGCCACACGCATCGGCCAGCCATGGCCGGACGTGTTGACCGCCTTGTCCGCCGAGTACTGCCGCCGCATCAGTGGCGAAGCCGAGGCCATCATCGGCGTGCCCTTCATGGGCCGCCTGGGCAGCGTCTCCGCCCGGGTGCCCGCAATGGTGATGAACGTGCTGCCGCTGCGTATGGGGCCCCCACAGGGCAGTGTCGATGATCGGGTTCGTGACGTGGGACTAGGCTTGATGCGCAGCCGCCGCCATGGCCGCTACCGAGGCGAGCAGCTGCGCCGTGACCTCGGCCTGATCGGCGGTCACCGGCGCCTGCACGGCCCGCTGGTCAATGTGCAGCCGTTCTACCGGCCGCTGCAGCTGGAAGGTGTGGAGGCCACGCTGGAGGTGCTGTGCACCGGTCCGGTAGACGATGTGACGCTTGGCTTCCGGGGCGATGGCACAACCGTGCTGGATCTGGAGATCGACGCCAACCCCACGCTGTACACGCAGGCCCGGATCGAGGCGCACGCCACGCGCCTGCTGCACTTCATCGCGGCCGCGCTGGAGGCACAGGCCGCTGGCGCCATGCTCGCCACCGTGCCACTGGCCACCCCGGCCGAGCAGCAGCATTATCTCCATGACGTCAACGCTACCGATCATCCGGTCCCGGACGTCACCCTGGTCGAGCTGATCACCGCGCGCATGGCGCAGAGGCCGCACGCCATTGCCGCGGTGTTCGGCGCGGAATCGCTCACCTTTGCCCAGCTCGAACGCCGCAGCCGTGCGCTGGCAGTGCAACTGCGGGCGCAGGGCGTGGGCCGGGAGTCGCGCGTGGTCGTCGCGTTGCCCAGGTCGCTGGCGCTCATCGTCGCCCTGGTCGCCATCCAGCGTGCTGGCGGTGCCTACCTGCCGGTGGATCTGGCGCACCCCGATGCGCGCATCGCCCGCATCCTGCACTCGGCGCAGCCAGCCTGCGTACTGGCGCTGCCGGAAGACCGCCAGCGTTTCGCTCCAGTCCCCGTCCTGACTCCCTCGGAATGGGTGCCGGCGACCGAGGCAACGCTGGATACTCTGCCGCAGCCAGCGGACGCGGCCTATGTGATCTACACCTCCGGCTCCACCGGCGAACCCAAGGGCGTGCTGATCGAGCACCGCGCCATCGTCAACCGGTTGGAATGGATGCGGGTGCACTACGGCATCCAACCGGACGATCGTATCCTGCAGAAGACGCCGGCCACCTTCGATGTCTCCGTCTGGGAGTTCTTCCTGCCGCTGATCAGCGGTGCCACCGTGGTGGTGGCGCCGCCGGAGGCACATCGCGACCCACTGGCGCTGGCCGGGCTGATCCGCGCGCATGGCGTAACCACCCTGCATTTCGTGCCGTCCATGCTGGAGGCCTTCCTCGCAGCACCGGCCTGCCATGGCCTGCAGTTGCGCCGCGTGTTCACCAGTGGCGAAGCGCTGGATGCCGATCTGCGCGACCGCTTCCACGCGACCGTCCACGCCGAGTTGCACAACCTGTATGGCCCCACCGAAGCCGCCGTGGATGTCAGTTTCTGGCCAGCCAGCGCCGAGGACGCATCTCGGCCGGTCCCGATCGGCTACCCGGTCTGGAATACGCGCTTGTATATCCTTGATGCGGGCATGCAGCCGTTGCCGCCGGGCGTGGCCGGTGACCTCTATCTGGGCGGCGTGCAGCTCGCGCGCGGCTACCTGGGGCGCGACGATCTCACCGCCGAGCGTTTTCTTCCCGATCCGTTCGTCACCGGCGGACGCCTGTACCGCACCGGCGATGTCGCCCGGTGGCGCGACGATGGCGCGGTGGAGTATCTGGGCCGCAGCGATCACCAGATCAAATTGCGTGGCCTGCGCATCGAGCTGGGCGACATCGATGCCGCGTTGCGCACCGCGCCGGGCGTCACCCGCGGCGAGGTGCTGATGCGCGAAGACCGCCCCGGCGAGCGCCGGCTGGTGGCCTATGTATCGCACGGAGCGCCCGATGCAGGGGTGCTGCGCGCGCACCTTGCCAGAATGCTGCCGGATTACATGGTGCCGTCCGCGTTCGTGGCCATCGATCACTGGCCGGTCACCGCCAACGGCAAGCTGGACCGTAACGCCCTGCCGGCGCCTGCGCAGACGAACAGTGCGGGGATAGCCGCCCGGACCGACACCGAGCATGACCTTGCTGCCTTGTTTGCGCAGACGCTCGGCATCCAGGGCCCCATCGGCATCGAGGCGGACTTCTTCACGCTTGGGGGCGATTCGCTGAGCGCGGTGCACCTGCTGCTGGCGATCCAGCAGCGCTGGCGGTGCGACCTCGGCCTGGGTGCGGTGTTTGCTGCACCGACCGTCGCCGGTCTGGCGGCGCGCATCGACGCGCCACCAGCAGCGACCGATCACGGTCTGGGGCCATTGATCCAGCTCGCCACCGGTGACGCCAGGCTGCCGCCGCTGTTCGTGATCCATCCTGCTGGCGGCATCGCCTGGAACTATCGCGACCTGGCCCGTGCGCTGGCACCCGCCCGCGACGTGCATGGGCTGCAATCGCCGGCGCTGGACGCGGAGCAGCCCATGCCAGCGACGATTGATGCGTTGGCCGCCCACCACGTGGCGCGGATCCTGGCCCTGAATACCCCGGGGCCGGTGCATCTGCTGGGCTGGTCGGTCGGTGGCATTCTGGCGCAGGCCATGGCAGTGCGCCTGCGCGAGCTCGGCCATGACGTCGGTTTGCTGGCCCTGCTGGATGCCTACCCCAGTGAATGCTGGCGGGCCGAGCCCGAGCCGGACCCGATCGCAGCGCTGCGGGCACTGCTCGCCATCGCCGGGCACGATCCCGATGCGCACCCGGCGCTGGACACCCGCGAGCGCATCCTCGCCTTCCTGCGGCGTGGCGACAGCGCACTGGGCAATCTGCCCGACGCGGTGCTCGATGGTGTGGTCCGCGCGGTCACCGGCACCAACCGGTTGATCCGTGCCCATCATCATCGCCGTTACGAGGGCCTACTGCTGCACGTCCGCGCTGGTCGCGATCACGCCGCGCGCCCGCAGCTCCAATCCCTGCTCTGGCAGCCCCATGCCGCTCAGGTGGACACGCTTGAGCTGCCGTTCCTGCATGCCGAACTGACCGGCCGCGACGCCGTCGCCCAGCTCATCCCTCACCTCAACACACGGCTCCAGCAATGGGACCGTCACCTCGGGACCCGCGCATGAAACTCACTGGCTTCAGCAACACCATCGCCTTGGTCACCGGCGCCGGCGGGGGCATAGGTGCAGCCTTGGTCACGCAATTGCGCGAGAGTGGCTGCACCGTGATCGCCACCGACGTGGCGGCACCGGCCATCGTTGACGGGGCAGGGCAGACGCCGGCCCACGCCAGGGCGCTCGATGTGACCGACCCGACCGCCGTGGATGCACTCGTGGCGTGGGTTGAAGCCGAGGTTGGCCCGATCGGCTTCGGCATCAACGTCGCCGGCGTACTGCAGACGGGTACCGTCTCGGAGACGGAGGATGCGCAATGGCGCAGGGTGTTCGCGGTGAATGCCGACGGCGTGTTCCATGTGTCCCGTGCGCTGGCACGGGTGATGTCACCGCGCCGGACGGGAGCCATTGTGACGGTCAGCTCCAACGCAGCCGGTGTCCCGCGCCACGGCATGGCCGCCTATGCTGCCTCCAAGGCGGCCGCCACGATGTTCACCCGGTGCCTTGGCCTGGAGCTGGCGCCGCTGGGCATCCGCTGCAACATCGTTGCACCTGGGTCGACAGTGACGCCCATGCAGACTGCCATGTGGGCAGACGAACAAGGGGCGGCGCGTGTCATCCAGGGAAGTCTGGAAACCTACAAAGCCGGAATTCCCCTACAGAAACTCGCTTGCCCGGATGACATTGTGCACGCTGTGATGTTCCTGCTTTCAGACCAGGCCAGTCACATCGCGATGAGCGATCTCTACGTGGACGGCGGCGCCACCCAGCGCGGCTGAGCAGGCGCAGCCATCAGCCAGAAAAGGCCAGGGTGAACAACTGGGACGTATTCCGCAGAATCTGTTTTATGCAAGTTGGTTCATAGTCGTTGACGTCGATCGTCACCTAATGTTCTGTCCAAGCCAGCGCTGCTCATCACCAGACGCCTGACCGGTCTGCCTAGTCGTATGAAGTGCATTCGTCATCGCGAGGTGCGGCGGCGCTATGCCTCGTGTGCGTGACACTACCGCGCACGAGGCCCTATGAAACGCATTCTGATTGCGGATGATCATCCCGTCGTTCGGATTGGCATCCACTGTCTTCTCGCGCAACGACCGGCATGGAAGGTCGTAGGTGAGGCTGGCGATCCCGAGCAGTTGGAGTGGTTGCTGGCCGAGACTCCATGCGAGCTGCTCATCACTGATTTGTCCATGCCGTTGAGTCGCCGCCCGGACGGCGTACGCATGCTGGCGGGCATCCGTCGTGACTATCCCGAACTGCCTGTCCTCGTCGTCACGACCTTCACCAACCTCCAGGTGCTGCGCGCTGTCGACAAACTTGGCGTGTCGGGAATTCTTGAAAAAAGAAGCGATCTTCCCGCACTGCTTCATGCCGTGGAGCAGATCCTGGATGGCGCAGGTTATGTTTCCCCAGCACTCACGCACCGCTTGAGAAACAGCGCGCATCGCGGCGGCCTCACCGCGCGGGAGAGCGAGGTGGTCCGTCTTCTGGCCCATGGCCTGGGCGTCAAGCAGATCGCAGACATCCATCGCAGAACGGTCAGCACCATCAGCCGCCAGAAAGGCGCTGCCATGCGTCGCCTTGGTCTTCGTTCGGACTACGAACTCATGGACTACGCCAAGTCCGTCGGGCTCTCCCCCAGCGGCAGCTGATCGTTGCAGAAGAGACGTACACCACGCATTTCGGTTTTATCAAGTTGTTGCATGGTGCGGTGCAGCTTGCCTCTCTACTGTGGCGCCCTGTCCACGAGCGCCGCGATGCGGTGTCCCACGCCTTGTGGGCAGACCACCCCGCATCTTCACGCAAGGAAAGAACGAAATGAATCTGATCAAGAAGCTCCTCGTTGCCGCCGCACTGGGCTCTGCATCTGTCTCGGCTCACGCTGTCGAAGCCCACATCAAGGTGTGGGCGGACGTCGATCCGACGCTCTCGCTGCTCAAGGCCGACGGCAGCGCCCTGGATGACATGGTGGAAATGTCCTATCGCGCTGGCGCGGCCACCGGTAGCTCGGCTGGCCTGACCCCGTGGACCGAAATGGTGCGCATCTTCTCCAACGACACCGACAAGGATGTGAACGTGCGCGTTGCCTCGCTGCCGGTGCTGTCGCCGGAAATCGCCAGTGCCGGTGCCAAGGACGTCCCGCTGACGGTCAGCCTGAAGGGTGTCGATCTGAAGGTTGCTGCCACACCGTTCACCAAGGCGGAAATCTATGCCGGTGGCCTGCCGGGTGCATCTATCGAGATGCCGCTGACCATCCGTCAGACCACTCAGGAAGCCATCACCGCTGCGGGCAAGTACGTTGGCATCGTGAGCGTCATCCTCGAGCAGAAGCTGTAACCAGCCTCAAGTCGGGCGGTCGCTGCGCGATGCAGCGGCCGCGCGGCGGGGATATCTCATGCGCAGCGACTCCTTCTCTCTCTCCCGCCTTGCGGTTGCGCTAGCAGCTGCGCTGATCAGTGTTCCCGCAGGCGCAGCGCCGGCGCCCGCGCCGGCCGGCTTCGAGGATCTGGCGGCAGGCCAGACCGAGCAGCTGGACATAAGGTTGATGGGCCAATCCGCAGGCGTTTGGCCGGTGTTCGTCACGCCAGATGGCGTGCTCCTTCAGCAACCGGCGCAAGTGCTGGCTGCACTGGATCTCAGCGAGCCGGCGCGGGCATCCCTGCTGCCGGTGCTGTCCACCACGCTGCCACGTAACAGCCACTTGGCGTGCCGCTACGGCGACGTCAATCCCGGCTGCGGCCACCTGCCCGCGCCAGAACAACCCACCGATGCCCGCGTGATCTACGACGAGAGCGAAAGTGCATTGAACCTCTTCGTGGCGCGCCAATGGCTGCCCGATAACAGCCCATTGCGCGAGCGCTTCCATCGGCCCACCGAACGTGCCGAGAACGCGTGGCTGCATCAGCAGAGCATCAATCTCAGCGGCGGGCGCCGCTACCAGAGTGTTTCAGCGCAGGGTAGCGGACGGCTCGGCGTCTTCACCAATACGCACCTGGGCGTGGACTGGAACTACAACCGCCAACGCAGCAGCGGAGGCTACGGGTATCAGGACTTCACCCTCAGCGATGCCTACCTGCGCCATGACCTGGCGCGCCAATATTATGTACAGGCAGGTCGCATGGACCGACGCAATCTCTCCAGCACCCTCGGTGGCAACTTCGCTTTCAGCATGATGCCGCTGGATCGGTTCGAAGGTGTCCGCTTCGGCACCACCCAGGCCTATGTGGACCAGGTGGCGGTGGGCCAGGGCAGCCCGCTCACGCTGCTGCTCAGCCGCAACGCACGCGTCGACGCGTACGATGGTGAGCGACTGTTGCAGACGTTCTATCTCGATACCGGTGTCAACGATCTCGACACCACCCGTTTCCCCAACGGGAGCTACGTGGTGACCCTGCGCATCTTTGAAGATGGCGTATTCGTGCGCAGCGAAGAGGCGCCCTTCACCAAGTTCGGCACCAACTGGGCAGACCAGAGTCTGCAATGGTTCGTGCAGGGCGGCCGGCTCATTTCGCACGGTGACATGCACCATGACTCCGCCGTGCAGGCCGGCATGCGCATGCCGCTGCGCCGCAACCTCGCGCTTACCCTGGGTGCGGCGACGGTCGACAACATCGCCTATGGCGAGGTCCGTCTGGACGGCCATCAGACACTCGGCAAACATGAATTCAGCGGGAGCAGTGCCGTGCTGCACGGCGCCGATGGCAGCCGGGGACTGCAGCAGCAGGCCGGCTATCGCCATAGCCGCGTCTCGGGCACGGTGTACCACCAGCGGATGCGCGGTGGCTCCTGCGTGGGGCGCTATCTCAATGCGGAATCGCTCGGTTGCCAGGATTCGCTCAGCGGCTCTATATCGATCCCGGCGGCGAAAGGGAGCCTGTACCTCGGCTACACCCGCCGCACCACCTACACCCCGCGCCGCGGCGCACAGCAGGACCTGCCCTGGCTGGACGACAACTGGTTCCCTGAGCCGGTTGCGCCGGTCCGGGAGCGGGAACCACAGATCACCCGGACCCTGCAGGCCAGCTACAGCCGCAGCCACCTGTGGCGCAGCCTGAACATCACAACGCGCGTTGGATTGTTCGGCCAGACCAACCATTCCCAGCAGAGCTACAGCCGTAACCACGGAGCCACTTTGAACATCGCGGTATCGCGCGTTGTGCGTTCGCCCGCCGTGGCGCGTCAGGACCGTGTGGCCATGGACCTGCAGCGAGGCCGGCAAGACCAGGCCGAGCTGGGTTACCGCATCGGCCAGACGCGGCGTTGGGAAACCGGTACCGGCTACCGCGAGCTGGGGGGCGAGTTCACCGGACGCAGTGATCACCGCAACGGGATTGTGCTGAGCGGGCGGCAGCAGGATACCTATGGCAACGGCAACGTCACTCTTTCCCAATACCGCAGCAGCGGCCGCTCCGACACCTCCTACAGTGCCTCGCACAGCTCTTCGTTCGCGTGGAGCCGCTCGGGTATCTTCTGGGGCCCGGACATGGGCGGTGGCGCAGGGCTGGCCATCAAAGTAGAGAGCCCCGACGATATTGGCCTGCATGGCCAGGCAGCCGAGGTGCGGCTCAGTGGTGCGCGGCGCCAGCTGCTGCGCTTCGGTGAGCGCCGCCTGCTGCCGATCAGCAGCTATACCATGACCCGCGCCGAAGTGCAGGACGTCAGCGCCCACGACGTGGCCGCGACGGTGCGCGTGGAGGGGCAGGGCAACGGCACTGCACTGTTCCTGCCCCCGGGCCGGCTGATGATGATGCCGATCGCGCTGGACCTCACCTACACCTTCATCGGCAGTGCCCACGATGGCGATGGACGTGCGCTGGAAGGCGCGCGCATCCTCAACGCACCGTTGCCCTCATTGGGGCGTGACGGCGGCTTCGTCGCCGATTTTCCCCAGCGCGAAAAGACGCTCTATCTGCTGCAGTCCAACCGCCTTCTGGAATGCCCGCTGCAGGTCCGGGAGCAGCGCAGCGTAGTGTTCCTCGTCGGCCCGGTGCGCTGCCAGCGGCTGGCCGTGGAACGCCTGCCAGCGAAGATCCAGCAGCAGGCGCGGGTACAGCGGTTGCTGCACGAGCAGGCGTTTGTGGAACAGATTCCTTCTGTGGCGGGGGCGGGGCGATGATCTTTATACGTTGGATTCTTGGTTTGCATCTACTGCTTGCCATTGGCACGTGCTGGGCGCAACGGCCACCAGAGGTCGCCCCATCGTCTAGAAATGAACGTGTCCAGCTCTTCTACGACCGATCAGCTGTGCCGGGCGATGAGCAGTTACTCCTCGCAAGGACAATCTTTGCCCACAGCTATGACGAACGAGACAACTATGGGCGCGTATACCTAACCTGTAAATCGAACGATGACAGCGCTTTGGGGCGCTGCCCGACTGCCGACACCGGCGAACCGTCGGGCAATGAAAGCTCTGTAAATCTTCGCTTTGTCGAGAGACGAAGCGGGCTTCGTACAGAGCTTAATGTGAAGGGACACTTGCTGCGAATCTATAAGACTTGGGACTGTTCACGGGACTTCTGGAGTGATGTTACAACGCCGCTCTGGACTTCCACGGAGGCAGTCTGTACCGGATATGGCTCTGCAGGTACAGGTGGGGCGTTGATACTCGAAAGTAGCGAGCTCGCGAAGCTGGTAGCTGGACGCTGGGATGCCACGCTTGAGATGGATCTTCGTAGCTACCCAGATGGGGGTGCTCTGGCGACCTACAAATTTGTCTTCGATCTGACCATCACGGACTACGACAGGGCCAACATTTACTTCCCCGCCTCGGACAATGTCACGCCACTTGTCAATCTCAACGTTGGTTACTACCCCGTTCCCTCACCTCCGCACATCTATGGGGGAACGGTGTTGGACATGTGCCTCTACGACGGTCTCGGGTCCCAGGTTCCCTACCTGGAAGTAAAAATACGTGATGACGGCAGGGAAGCGTCGGACCGTGCTCCCGGCATGCATTCGGTGTGGCACCACGCAGGTGGAAGCGGGCCGGAGTCGCGCCTGGACTATCGCATCTCGCTCAATTACGCCGGTACTCCGTTGCCGATGGACAACAACGTCACCCGGCAGCTGCTGGGCATTGATACGACGTTGTTGCGCCTGGTGGTGCTGCCGGGCATGTCGCAACCGGTGTACTGCGTGCCGGCCCCATTGACGCTGGATGTTCCGCGCGTGCTCGCTTCAAGCAAACTCGCCGGTTACTACGAGGGCCGCATGATCATCGAAATGATTGTGCCTTCCTCCACGCCCTGATCATTCAAAACGAGATTCCGCAATGAATACCATCGCAGCCCGTTTCGGGGCGCTGACCCTTCTGGTGCTTGGCGTCATCGCCATGCCAGCACATGCCAATCTGAGCGTGAATCCCATGCGCCTGGCCGTGCAGGACAAGCGCGCCGGCCAGATTCGCGTCTACTCGCAGACGCCCCGGGTGCAGTATGTGCAGGTTCGCATCCAGAAGGTACTCAACCCGGCCACACCGGAGGAGCAGCAGGTGGACATGGCGCCCGGCGCGTTGGAGGGCATCGCGGTCACACCGGGCAAATTCGTGCTGGGTGGCGGTGGCAATCGCCTGGTGCGCTTGATTCCACTGGCTGGCGTGACGGAGGAAACCGCTTATCGCGTGTATTTCGAGGGCGTGCGCCCACCCTCAGAGACCACCACCGAGGCGGACGCGGAGGAAGCCTCCGCCAACATTGGCGTCAGCCTGGTTTGGGGCGCGCTGGTCCACTTGATTCCGCCGCAGCCGGTGCCGGATATGCGTATCGAGGGGCAGAGCCTGCATAACACCGGCAATGTGCGTTTGGGTGTGACACAGATCAAAGCCTGTGATTCGCGCAATGAATGCACTGAGCATGCGCTGGAGCAGAGCATCTATCCGGGGAGCCGCGTGGTATTGCCCTTTGACCCCGCGGCCAAGCGCCTCACCGTCACCTACCGTCTCAGTTACGCGGGCTACCGCAATCACGAGCGCGTGCTGGCGCCCTGAGTTGACCCGCACACCTTAGCGCGATCGTTCCGCACGACGCGGCGGCACATCTCTACACGCGCCACGGCGCGGCCCGCCAGCGGCGGCGGGCGCTGTTTGCCTTTTCCCCCACTTACCTCCTGGAGAAACCCTGGCATGAATCGTATCTATCGCTTGATATGGAACACCGCCCTCAGCTGCTGGATGGTGGCAAGTGAGCACACCAAAGGACGCAGCAAGCGGGCCAGAACCGTTGGCGCGGCAACGCTGGCTGGCGCACTTGCGCTGTCGACACCAGTGTATGCCGATGAACCGCCGGACGCAGGCGGCGAAGCTGACTCGGACAGCCAGCCCGTCCTGCCGCAGAGTGTGCGTGATCCGTTTGCGCTGCCACGGGCGTCGCTGTTCGATGCATTCGAGGACAGGTCCCTCCATTGGCAGAGCGCGCTGGTGACCGATTCCTATTACGAGAACTCGACGCTCAGTGGTGACTACTCCATGGTGTTGGGCTCCCGCTCTGCAGTGACCGGCAACTACGCCGTCGGGTTGGGCAATCGCGTGACCGTTGACGGGCACCAAGCGACAGCCGTTGGCACGTTGGCGGTTGCACGTGGTGCTGGCGCTACCGCGTTTGGCACGGGTGCGACGGCAACCAATACCAACGCGCTGGCGCTGGCGCGTGAGTCGGCGGCCACTGGCAATGATGCCGTGGCCATCGGCTTTTCCACCCGCGCGACCGGCGACTGGGCGTCCGCGATCGGCGCATGGTCGCAGGCCAGCGGCCGCTACGCGCTTGCCGTGGGCGGCTCGGCCCGAGCGACAGCCGATTACGGCATGGCGCTGGGCGCCTCATCCCGGGCCGCGGGCCACAGTTCGGTGGCGATCGGCAGCTCCTCGCAGGCCGTCGGCGAGTATTCCGTTGCCATCGGTGACGGCACCAACGTTGCCAATACTGCGGCTAACGGTGTGGCGATCGGCCGAGGGGCGGCGCTTGGTGCGGGGGCATCGGGCGCGGTGGCGCTGGGACACGATTCGGTCGCTGATCAGCCGGATGTGGTGTCGGTGGGCAATGCATCGGTCAAGCGCAAGATCATCAACGTTGCCGACGGCGTGGTTGCTGACAAAAGCACGGAGGTAGTCAACGGCGGCCAGCTGTTCAACGCGATGAACAAACAGTTCTCCGGTGCCACCGTGACCATGGGTGACAAGGCCGCAGTCAACGGGGGCTATGGGGTCGCGATTGGCGCTGGCTCCTCGGTGACAACCCACGGCGGTGTCGGTGGCGTAGCGCTGGGGCACGGCGCTAGCGCAGGAAGTCCGGGTTACTCCGGCGGCATTGCGGTGGGCGGCGGCGCCCGCTCGACCTTCGACGGCGTGTCGCTGGGCCACAACGCTGAAGCGACCGCAACCCGGTCCATCGCACTGGGTACTGCATCCATCGCAAACGAAAGCCATACCGTATCGGTGGGCAGCAGCAGCCTGCAAAGACGGATCGTCAATGTTGCAGCAGGCAATCTCTCCTCGAGCAGCAACGACGCGGTCACCGGCAAGCAGCTGTTTCAGACCAACGAGACGCTTCGCGCGACCCAAGCCACCGCCAACGTCGCGCAGCAGCAGTTGAACGGCACCAGCGTGCACATCGGCAGCGGGGCGACGGCAAGCGCCGGTCAATCCATCGCCATGGGTGATCGTGCCAGGGCCGAGGCGACCGCATCGGTCGCGGTAGGGCAGCAGGCACGCGCTTCCGGCCCCAGTGCACTGGCACTGGGCTATGCATCGTTCGCCAAGGGCCAACAATCCATTGCCGCCGGCCTGCGAGCCAGCGCGGATGGCCAGAGCGCCATGGCCCTGGGGATGGACGCGAGCGCGAGCGGCAACTACACCACGGCCTTCGGGCACGAGGCAAAGGCCAGCGGCGCCTGGACCAATGCCATCGGTTACATGGCCGATGCCTCGGGTAGCAGTTCGGTCGCCATCGGGTCCCTGGCCAAGTCCACTGGCACGCATTCGGTGGCGATGGGCGATCGCGCCGAGGTCAACAGCGCCGCCGAGCGTGGTGTTGCGCTGGGCTACTCTGCCGGCGTTCGCGCCGGCGCGACCGAGTCCGTTGCATTGGGCTACGGCTCCGTGGCCACTGAGAAGCACGTGGTGTCAGTGGGGAGCAGCGCAGTGAAGCGCAGGATCGTCAACCTGGCCGAGGGCAGCGAAGCCGCCACCAGCAACGAGGCCATCACCGGCGCACAGCTGCACCGTACGCAGCAATCCGTCACGGCGGTGGATGGAAAAGCCACTGCAGCAGCCCGCACGGCGGCAGACGCCGCGACAGCCGCCACGAGCGCAGCAACTGCGGCCAGTACCGCCAAAGCCGTCGCGGATGCCGCCGCACTGCGCCTGGACAGTGCGAGCACCCGCCTGGGCCAGCGTGCTACTGCCGGCACGAATGCCAGCGCATTGGGCAACGATGCGGCGGCGTCAGGCTCTCACAGCAATGCCATCGGCAACGCCGCCAGCAGTGCTGGCGCGAACGCGATTGCCGTGGGTACGCTGGCAGCGGGCGCCTCCAGCTCGGCCGTTGCCGTCGGCAATCGCGCCGGGGTGGATCCTGCGGCGAGCGGCGGCATCGCCCTAGGTGCGAATGCCAAGGTCAATGCGAGTGCGAGTGACGCCATTGCGCTGGGTGCAGGGTCGGTGGCAACGATCAAGGAGACGGTTTCGGTGGGCAGCAGCGGGCTGAAGCGCAGGATCGTCAACGTCGCCGATGGCACCCTGTCGGCATCCAGCACCGATGCTGTCACTGGCAGGCAGCTGTTCGCCGCGACGCAGCGGCTGGATACGGCGGAGGGCACGCTGAGAACCACCACCACTACGGCCAATACAGCAAAGACGACCGCAGACAAGGCCGACGGCAACGCGACCAATGCGCTGAACAAGGCGAATGTGCTGGGTGGCCTGCTGAGTCAGGCGGCTGCGGCGGGAGACGTCCGGCTGGGCGCTGACAACACCGGCACCGTACTGGACATCCGTAACAAGGCTGATAAGGGCCGCGTGATCCGCGGGCTCGCCGCTGGCGCGGTCAACGCCACCAGCACGGATGCTGTCAACGGCGGGCAGCTGTATTCGCAGCAGCTGAAAGTAGATGCCAATGACCGGCGGATCAACACCAACCTGGGCAGCATCGCCACCAATCAAACCAACATCAGCAACAACCAGGCTGAGATCGCAGGAAACCGAGGCAGCATCGGTGTAAACGGTGAGGCCATCGCCAAACTGCGCAGCGATTTTGATGCATACGCGCCTGAGCTGGAGGGCGTGGTGATGTTCAACGAGGATCGTACTCGCGTGGATATCGAGGGTGCCCGAATCTCTGGTGTACAGGATGGCGATGTCAGCTTGGGGAGCAGGGATGCAGTGACTGGGGGGCAGCTGTTTGCGTCGAACAGTCGAATCAGCGGCCTTGAGGAACAGCGTCGCTATTTTGTCGTGGGATCCGATGAGTATAGTGAGACCGCCCGGGCCGGCCTCGTAGCTGTTGCTATTGGTGATTCTGCTGAAGCATCGTTGACAACTGAAGGTGCGACGGCCGTAGGCAGCTTCGCTAAGGCAAAGGGGAGGAATTCAGTCGCTTTGGGTCGCGCTGCACATGTTCAAGAGGGGGCCTCCCAAGGGTTTGCGCTCGGCGCTGCGTCGCAGGTAGAAGTATCCAATGGGATGGCTGTCGGTGCTGGCAGCATCGTCAGGTCGGCTGCGAGTAACTCGGTTGCTCTCGGCTATGCATCGATAGCAGACGAAGCGGATACAATTTCCGTCGGCCACGCGACGTACAAGCGTCGAGTAGTAAATGTCGCTCCGGGTAAAACGGACGGCGATGCGACGACTGTTGCACAGCTTAATGACACACTCGCTGGTCTCGGAGGCGGGGCAGCCATTGATAGCAATGGCATTGTCGTGAAGCCTACTTACAAGATTCAGACTGCTGACTATTCTAACGTAGGCGACGCTCTGGCGGCTCTGGACAGGACGGCAGTATCGACAAGTGAACATGTGAACTCCGTTGACAGGCGTCTCAACCGCCTGTTCCAGGAAGAAGCCACCGCCCGTACCGACGGTCTTGGTCGCCTCAGCCTGGGCGGTGCCAACGGCATGATCCTCGGCAACGTGGCCAACGGCATGGTCTCAGCCGGTAGCCGCGACGCGGTCAACGGCGGGCAGCTGTACGAGGTCCGCAAGGACCTGCAGGGCCAGATCGACAGCCTCGTCGACGGTGAGAAGCGCGTGGCAGTCAGTGGCCGGATGGCTGCACCGGCCCCGATGTCGGCCGAGGGCAGCGGTGATGCCGTTGCCAATGCCGATGCCCCGGCGTCGACGCCGACGCCCACTCCCACTCCCACTCCCACCCCAGTCGCCAGCGAAGCGAGCTCTCCGGAGCCAGTGGTGAAGGCCGAGGGCGATACCGCCGTGGTCGTGGGCAGTGAGGGCAAGGAGCGCAGCGTGAAGCATGTGGCCAAGGGCACCGCGGATACCGATGCGGTCAACGTGGCCCAGCTCAACGATGTGCTGGTGCGCTCCAACGAGTACACCGATCAGGCCGTGGAAGGCCTGAACAAGCGCCTCGATGGCATGGACAAGCGCTTCAACCGCATGGCGGCGATGAGCAGTGCGCAGAGCGCGATGGCCATGAACACGGCCGGCCTGAACACCTACAATCGTCTCGGTGCGGGTGTGGGCCATTCCGATGGCGAGTCGGCCTTGGCGGTGGGCTACCAGCGGGTGATGAACGAGCGTGGCTCGGCCACCTTCAGCCTCAATGGTGCGTTCACCAACAGCGGTGAGAAGACCGTCGGCGTGGGTGTGGGTATCGGCTGGTAAGCCGGCCAGGGAAGGCCGCGGCTCCCGTCTGTCGCCCGGATCGGTTTGACCGGGCGGCAGGCGAGGGGTTTTGACCCGCACGGCCCCATTGCTGGCGCCGTGCTTTTTTGGAGGAAGCACCCATGTCTCACCCCACACCCGGCGCCCCCGCGCCGGCCGGCGCCACGTCGCCCTCGCGCCCGTCCCGATGGACGCTGCTGCTCTGGTTTGCGGTCATCGTGATTGTCGCGTTGCTTGCGTGGGCGCTGTTCACCGCGCCGATCCTGCGGGTCACCCCCGATGCTGCCCAGACGTGGATGTCCGCGCTGGACGCACGCATCACCCAACGCATCGACACGGCCGTACGCTCCGATGAGCGTGCCGCGATCAACATCGATTTCGGGCAGAAAACGGTCGATTCCGTGTACCTGGCCAACCTCAATCACGCCGCCGACCAGGTCAAGCAGGTCCGTGTGGTGCTGCTGGAGCGGGCGGCCATCCGGCTGCAGGCCGATCTGCTGCGTGACATCGCCGAACTGACGCGTGCCATGGAGAGCTGCAGCCCGCATCTCTGCGAGGACGTGACAGAACGCGTGCACGCGCTGACCAACGCGCGCGTCAGCAGCATCGGGGCGCTGCACCGCCTGGATGGCGTGATGACCCGCAGCTACGACCTGGCACGGCCCGGCGCGGTCTCCTTCGACAACCCGGACAGCGTTCTCGCCCTGCACACCTTGGTGCTGGACACCATGAATGACGCAAGCCTGCTGGCACGCCGCACCGACAACGCGGGCTTCGACGACGTGATCGTTTACCAGGGCGCGCTCTGGGAGATCGTGGATCTCCATGCCGATCTCACGGCGGAGTATCAGCGCCGGCATCGTTTTGTGGCGTTTCTGCACCTGCTGCTGGGCCGCCTGTCATGACCGGGCCAGCATCATGGCCTGCAAGACCGCAGACGCCGCGCTGCCGCCCATCGTGCGTTATCAGATGCTGCCCAGCACCCATGACATGGAATGGGCCGACCTGCATAACGTGATGAGGATGCAAGCGAACCTCCAGTTTGAGGTGGGAGATGGGCACTGCGATAGCCGTCACGCATCCGCACGCCAAGGCTGGCTGGACACGACATGGCGCTCGCATGCGTCGGACCTGTGCGGCACACTCCGCAGTGAGCACATCCAAATAGGCGCGAGCCAGTTCAGAGGGCCATTATGGAAAAGCATTCCGTCGGACTGACACCTCCCACTGCTGAGAACGTGGCTGCGGTGGCCGCGTTGCTCCAGGCCAATCAAGCGAGTAGCGGAGGCGCACTCACCGGCGACTTTCCGAGCGAAAAGGTGACGCAGATGCTGCAGCAGGATTCGCCGGTGATCAGTGCCTGGGAGGGCGAGGAGTTGCAGGGCGTGCTGTTCACCGCGCCTGCCTCCACTGCCGCTCACGTACCGGTGCTGGCGGCGATGCGTGCGGCGTGGCCGGGGCGGGAAGATGACTACCTCTATGGTCCGGTCTGCATCGCACAAAGCGCCCGTGGCAGGGGCGTGCTGCCGCAGCTCTATGCGGCGTTGCAGCGGCAGCTGCCCGGTAGGGCGGCGGTGCTGTTCATCACGGATGACAACGTCACATCGCGTCGTGCGCATGAGCGGCTGGGGATGCGTGCGGTTGCGTCGTTTGATTGGAACGGTCAAGCGTGCTGGGTCTATACCGACGCCTGAGGGCATCCCTTCTGCAGAGGGGCGTTCGGCCATTCCAGGTAGATGACAGCCAATTGCTGTTGTCCGTGGGCGTGGCGGCCGAAGAGGGCCTGGACGACAGCGCGCTGGGCGCATGGCGCGACGCCCTCAGGCCGGTGGCACCGGCGGCGAACCGGCGCCGGCAGCGTCACGCAACCGCCTGAGCAGCGTCACCAGTTCCCACACCTCCTGGGCGGCAGGATCGCCATTGATGGCGTGACCCTTCAGGCAGGTCTGCAGGGCGCAGATCGCGACGACGGTGGCGGTATCACCGACCATCGAGGCGGCGCCCTGGATGCGATGCGCCATCGCCAGGGCGCGCCGCCAGTTCTGTGCATCGATCACCGCTTCCAGGTCGGCGATGTCCACCTGCATCTGGGCGGCATAGATGGCCATGACCCGTTGCCCTGGCCCACCTGGCGCCTGCTCGCGAGGCACAGCGGGGCTGCGTTGGGCGGGCTGGATTGCTACGTCGAACACGGGCCACTCCACCGGTTTGGTGAGAAAGGCCTCCACCCCGGCGCGGGCATACGCGTTCACATCCCGGGTTTCCCCGGCGCCGGAAAGGGACAGCAGACGCGCCGCGGGCCAGCCGTGTCGATCCTCGATCTCCCGGATTGCAAGGGCCACATCGCTGCCCCGTGCATCCAGCAGATCGCCATCCAGGGTAATCAAGGCAAACGGCCCCTCCTGGTCGGTCAAAAGGAGGGCATCCGATCCCGTGTGGGCAACCGTAACCCGGAAGTGCTGCGCTTCCAGCCGCCGCCGGATCAATGCGGCGACAGTGGGCTGGTCTTCCACCACCAGCGCACGCGCAGCCGGTGTATCGGCCGGATCCGAAACGATTGCCTCGCCGGCCACTGAGGGTATCTCCCGGCGGCCACGCAGCGTCGCCAGAAAGGTCGACCCGACGCCCATGCGGGTCTCCACCGTAATGTCGCCGCCCTGGCTGATGGCAATCCTGCGGCACAGGCTCAACCCGATACCCGCACCGAGCCGGCGGCGCCCCTCGGCCGTGCTGCTGAACGCCTCGAAGATACGTTCGATATCCTCTGCCTCGATGCCTGGGCCGGTATCGCTTACCCGTAGGGTCACCCGCCCCAGCTCGCCCACCCCGGCCTGGAAACCCAGCCGGACGCCGACGGCGCCAGCGTCGGAGAACTTGATCGCATTGGAAACCAGGTTGCTGGCGATGTGGTGGAGTGCACGGGCATCGCAGTGCGCCAGGGCTGCGTCGGGGCCCTCCAGCGCAAGGCTCAGGGCAAGCCCTTTGGACAAGGCCAGTGGCCGCATCCCGGAGAGGCATTCTTCCAGTACCGCCTGTGCACTGTGGCTGGCGCGCGCGCAACTGCGCTGCGAAGCCTCGTGGAACATGAACTCCAGGGCATTGGTCAGCGTATGCCGCAGGGCGTCGGCCGCCGAGCGTGCAGATGCCACGTGCTGCTCGCGCTGGGCCATGTCCGGCTCGCCCTCCGCCAGATCGATCGCCGAAATGACAGAAGAGGCACTGTTGCGAACCTCATGATTGACCAGCGTCAACACGCGTGCGGCGGCCGCCTGGCGGGCCGCGGCGCGCCGGGCCTTGCGGTACGCGCGCGAGATGCCCAGCAGGAAGGCCAGCATCACCAGGCAGAGCAGGATGATCGGGATGCGGTAGTAAGTGGCCACCGCGCGGACCGTCGGCGGGGCGCGATACACCGCATTGAGGGTGTGCTCGAGGATGTCCTTGTGGATGTCCAACGGCAGCGCCAGCAACGCCTGATGCGCCATGCTGACCTCGACCGCCCGCTCTGGCACGGAGGCAACGCGCAGCTCCACCGGGGGACCATCGTGCGCGGCATGCACCTCCAGGATGGCGTTGTGATCCCGCCGTGCCAGCGGTACCAGAATGCCATCGGCACCGAGTGCCGCATCGGCGGCGCCGCTGTCCAGTGCGGCCAGCATGTCGGCGGGCGAGGCGAGGGGAAGGACGTTGATATCCGGAAAGTGCCGCGCCAGATACGCGCGATATTCGCCATTGTCGATCACTGCCACCCGCCGGCCGGCCAGGGATGCCAGCGAGCGGTAGGCCGATGTGCGGCGGCTGACGAGGACCGAGCTGCCTGTGTAGAAGGGCGCCGAGACGACCGCCGAGCCAGGCAGCATGGGGCGGGTCGACGGCAGCGAGAAGGCCACGCCATCCACGGCGCCCGAACTCAGCAGCGCGATGGCGCTCTCGATCGAAGAGGATCGCCGCAGCTCCAGGCGCACCCCGGCGATGGCCTCCAGTGCTTCCATGTACGCGCGGGGGCCACCTTGCGCGGCCGAGCCGCCCAGGCCCTGCGAGATCGCCATCTGCGGCCCGATGGCGAGCCGGAACGTGGCATGCCGCTGCGGCGGGGACACCAGTGTCAGCAGGACCAGGCAGGCCACGGTGACGACGATACCGACAAGCAACAGGACTCTGCCGAGGGTAGTACGGGATGCAACGGTGTTCACATGGGTGTCTCAAGTAGGCCCGTGGCTGCCGCCGCAGCGGCGGGTGAGTCGCCTCGCCGCCACGCGCGGGCCGCGCCTCGGCACATTTCAGATGTTTGAAGAAAACATGCTCGATAGAGATACACGCGCCAACGCTGCGGCGGTATGCAACAAATACGAAAGCGCCGGCGGACCTCGAGAACTGAGGCATGGAGCAGCTTTGGACGCTGTGGCAGCGGGAGATGCACGCGCCGTGGCCGCCAAAACGACGGGCCACACCGACTGGCTCGCCTATACAATAGAGGCCGCCTATGGATAAAGTCGGATAGGACGAGGGCACCGTGCCGGTGAAACGCCGCAACGATGCGTGACTGCCTCCATCAGCTGGATAGGGAAGATGCCGGAGAGAGATGTGGTGACAGCAGCGAGGCAGGAGCCGGCCATCGCGCGTGAGCGCGTAGAGCGGGGGCAGGGTATGGAGGGGCGTTTCAGGTGTTTTCATCGGTTTGACACCGGTAGGTCGAATGCTGTGGTCCCCCGGGTCTGCGCGCACGCCTGCGCCCGTCCCAGCGCCTCCCATTGACACCGTTCCTGCTGGAGCTCGACGTTGCCACGACCCTCGATTGCCCACCGCTACCGCATTGCGCTGGAAGGACGAGCGCCCTTCGTCACCCTGACGGCGATCGCGGTGCTGGGCGTTACCCTGCTGAGCGCACAGGCGATGCTGGTGCAGCGCGACCGCGCGTTGCTGGATGCGTACGCCGACCGCCTCCTGCTCCAGGCCGAATCCGTGGCGGCCGCCTCCTCACTGACGTTGGAGCAGGCGGCCGCGCTGACGACCGCACCGTGCACGCGGGAGGATCTGTCCGAACTGCGGTTGCTGGCCTTCAAGTCGCGCTATGTGCGTGATGTGGGCCGGCTGCATGAGGATCGGCTGATCTGCTCGGCGGCATGGGGAATCCTGGCCGCTCCGGCGCAGATGCCCGAACCGGACCGCCGCGTCCGCGGTTACCGGCTGTGGGGCGGCGTCTCGGGCATTGTCGATGCGCGGGTGGCCGCCGATATGTCAGCCAAGGGCGATGTCATCGTCACCACGTCGCCGAGTGCGTTCGATCGTGTGGACCAGGTGGGGCCGGGCATGGGCGCCTTGGTGCTTACCCGTGACGCGCGGCATATCTTCCAGCGCTTCGGCGATGTGACCGCGCTGGATCCATTCCGCGAGGAAAGCTGGGTCGATCTTGGCAGTACACGGCATTCGCGCCGTTGCAGCCACACGTTCGATATCTGTGTGGCAGCGCGGGCGCAGCAGTCGAGCCTGTTCTCCGAGTCGCCGTGGATACTGATCGGCCTGTGCCTGCTGGGCGGGTTCGCCGGCAGTGGACTTGGGCTGCTGATCAGCGCTTACCAGCGTCACCGCCGCTCATTGCCCAAGCAGTTGGAGCGGGCGATTCTGGGCGACGGCCTGACGCTGGTGTATCAGCCGCTTCGGGCACTGGCAGACCGGCGGCTGGTCGGCGTGGAAACGCTGTCGCGCTGGCGCAATGAGCAGGGCGAGCAGGTGCCGCCGGATACGTTCGTGCCGATGGCCGAACACCAGCGGCTGGGTGGTGCACTGGCGCGCCAGGTGGTGCGCAAGGCGCTGGCCGAGCTGGGCGACCGGCTGCGCGCGGACCCTGCGTTCTATGTCAGCTTCAACGTTTCGGCGACCGATGTGGTCGATGCGGGGTTCCGGGCCTACTTGAACGCTGCCACGGCGCAGAACCGGGTGGCGCGTGAACAGGTGGTACTGGAGATCACCGAGCGCTCGACAACGCGGCATAGCGATCTGGCCAATGGCATGGCGCGGCTTCGCGAGGACGGCTATCCGTTCTACATCGACGACTTCGGTACCGGCTACTCCAACTTCGCCTACCTGGCCGAGCTGCCGCTGGATGCGATCAAGATGGATCAGCGCTTCACCCGTGCGATCGGTACAGGGTCTGCCATCAGCCAGATCATCGAAGCGATCTGCGCGATGACGCGTACGCTGGAGATCGGCCTGGTGGTGGAAGGGGTGGAAACCGAAGAACAGGCGCGGGCGATGCTGGAGCTGATGCCCTCCGCGGTGGCGCAGGGCTGGCTGCTAGGCCGCCCAGTGGCGGCGGACGCGCTGCCGGTGGCGTGACGGACAGCGGTATGGCGCTCTCGCCATCGTCACGATGATTCCACGCAGCGCTGCCTGGCGAGAACCTAAGCTCGAGTCTCCCCAACACGATGTTCCCGCGACCATGACTACTGCACTGCATGATCTCGACGCGCTTGAACCCATCGACATTGATGGGCTGAAGGCACAGGGCGTGCCACCGGTCGCTCAATACCTGGTGGACCAGGACAAATTTGTACTGCTTGGTGGCAAGCGCGGCATCTACCGCCTGGCCGGCACGGAGACGGTTTGCTATTTCACCAGCCTGGACCAGCTTCGCCTGCACCTGCTGGGGCAATCGCTGACGCGGTTGACGGTGGAGTTGGTCTAGGCGCAGCGTGCTTTCGCGCGCTTAGATACCGCCCTGCCTGGGCAACGGCGCGGGCACGTTCAACTGCCCGCCAGCCGCAACATACGCAGCCAGCGCTTCACCCTGACTGAGCAGGTGACGATTCATCATCTGCTCGGCGGCTTCGGCATCGCGGTTGCGGATGCACTCCATCAGCGCGCGATGCTCGGCCAGGGACTGCGCCATGCGCCCGGGGGTCAACAGCTGACGCCCGCGATGCATCTTCAGGATGCGATGTAGATCATGCGTGACCCGGATCAACCACGGATTACCGGCATGCGTCTGCAGGCTTTCGTGGATCAGATAATTGTTGCGGTAATACTCGGCCAGATCGCCGGCCGCCGCGGCAACTTCCATCGCGTCATGCAGGGCCTGCAGCTGCACCACCCCTTCATCGTCGACGCGCTTGACCGCTTCATGCACGCAGCGACCTTCCAGCATGGCCATCACCGGGAACAGCTGGTTGAGATCTTCCAGCGTGAGCCGGGTGACGCGGCTGCCGCGGCCTGCATCCAGCTGCACCAGGCCTTCGGCCGCCAGCAGCTTCAGGCTCTCGCGCAGTGGCGTCCGGCTGATGCCGAGTTCTTCGGCGAGCATCGGCTCATCGATCCATTCACCCGGCGGCAGCTCATAGTCATAGATCTTCTGGCGCAGGCGTTCGGCCACTTCTTCATACAGCGGCACGCGTTTCTTCGACAGACGGGGACCAGGAGCCAGCGGCATGGCAGGAGTTCTTGTGCAGGTGTGCAGCATTCTAACGGGTCACGGCGGGCCTGCCTGCGCAGGCCCGCCGTGGGTTCACATCCAGCCAGGCACCACGAACAGCAGCCAGGCCAGCAGCGGACCGAAGGCAACGACCAGACCGCTGTAGACCAGGAAGCGGCGGAACAGGGCTTCGCGCTCCTCCTTCGCCGCCGAGGCCACGACCAGCGCACCGTTGGTCGAGAACGGACTCACGTCCACCACGGTGGAGGAGATCGCCAGGGCGCAGATCACACCCGCAGCGCTCAGATGTCCCTGCATCAGGAACGGCACTGCCAGCGGAATCGTGGCGCCCAGCACGGCGGCCGAGGAAGCGAACGCCGACACGATGCCACCGACATAGCAGACCAGCAGCGCGCCGAGCAGCGGAATGCCGATCGCACCCACGCCGTGGCCGATGTAATCCACCGCGCCGGCCTGCTGCAGCACGGCCACGTAGGTGACCACGCCGCTGATCAGCAGCACGGTCGACCAGCTGATGCCATCCACCGCGCCCTTCTGCGAGTTGGGCGAGAGCAGGGCCAGCACCACCGCGACGGTGATCGAGACCAGGCCGACGTTGAGGTTGTAGACCAGTGCGGCGATCCCCAGGCCGAGCAGGCCGATCAGGGTGAACACACGCTCGCGGTTGATGCGCACGTCATCCAGCGCACCCGGATCGTTGGAGAGCGTGCCGCCACCGGCCGAGACCAGGGCGCCGTGACCTTCGATCGCGAACTGGCGCGAGGAGGCCTGGCTGCCGGCCACCAGCGGCTCGGTCGCGGTCGGCGCACGACGCATCAACGCCACGCCGCCGAAGGCGAAGAAACAGATGATGCCCATCAGCAGGTTGAAGCCCAGGCTGGTCAGGAACACGGCCATTTCCGTGACTTCCAGGCCGGCCTTCTGCACCACCTGGTTGGTGATGCCGCCATACACGCTGATTGGCGAGAAGCCACCCGCCTGCGCGCCATGGATCACCAGCAGGCCCATCATCAGCGGGTTGATCCTGTATTGCTTGGCAAACCGCAGTGCGACCGGACCGATGATGGCCACTGCGGCCGGGCCGAGCGCACCGAAGGCGGTCAGCACTGCAGTCACCACGAACATCACCCACGGAATGGCCACGATGTGTCCGCGCACGGCCTTGACCGCCCAATGCACGAGCAGGTCGATGGTGCCGTTCTTCTGCGCGATGGCGAACAGATAGGTGATGCCGACCAGGGTCAGGAACAGGTCGCCCGGGAACCCGGCCAAGACCTCCTTGCCCTCCATGCCGACGAACAGGCCGCCGATGATGAAGGCCAGCGCGAAGGCGACTGCACCCATGTTGATGGGTAGCGCAGTGGCCACGATGAACATGATCACCAAGCCGATGATCGTTGCGATTTGCGGACTCATGCGCCCTCCCGAGACACTTGATACGCGTGCAGCATGATGGCGACCCGCCACCTGGGGTTTACGTGATCCAACCCTTACCGGCGACCCGTCATGCGCGTGCGCATGCGCGGTCCACCCACTCCAGTACGCCCTCCAGCGTCTGGAAATCCTCCACGGAACGAGCCTCGAGCTGCGGATGCAGCTCCCGTGCGCGACGACTCAACGCCGCGCCCGGCCCTAGTTCCAGAAATACCCGGCCACCGCGCTCGACCGCCTGCTGCAGCACGGTCTGCCATTGCAGCGGCTGGGAAATCTGCGCCGACAGGGTCGCCACCACCCGATCGACATCGCCGACCACACGACCATCGATGCCCGCCAGCAGCCGCAGCCCGGGCGGGCGCAGCGTGACCGAGTGCAGCGCATCTTCGAATCCCTGCGCGGCAACCGTCAGCAGCGGGGTGTGCGCCGGCACGCAGACCGGCAGCGATACCACCCGCGCACCACTTGCCGAGGCCTCCGCCGAGGCGGCCTCGAGTGCGCTGCGTTCGCCGCCCAGGACCACATGGTCCGGACCGTTGACGATGGCCAGGAAAATGCCGTGCGCCGCGCACAGGCGTGCGATGCGGACATCGTCCAGCCCGATCACCGCCAAGAGCCCTGCATCGTCCGGGGTTGCCGCATCCATCAGCCGCGCACGCTTGCGTGCCAGCTGCAGGCAGGTGGCGGTATCGACACTGCCGGCCACCGCGTGCGCGGCCAGTTCGCCCGCGCTGTAGCCGGCGACCGCAGTGATGGTGGGCAGCGCGTTGCGCAGCGCAGCCCAGTGCGCGAGCGCGGCGGTGCAGACCAACGGTTGTGCCAATGCATTGCGGAAACGCGTCGTGTCGGCAGCGATCTCTTCCACCGGCGTGCCGAGTAATTCACCGGCCAGGTCCATTACTGGCTGGGCCAGCGGATTACCGCGCACCCGTTCGAACATGGCCGGGTGCTGGCCGCCTTGGCCGGGGCAGAGCAGGACCAGGCTCATGCACCCTCCTGCTGGTGCAGGAACCACGCGCAGGCCAGCAGATCGGCGCTGCCACCCGGGCTCAGGCGCTTGGCCTCGAAGGCGTCGCATACCGGCCCGAGCCGTGCCCGCCAGCCGGACTGCAGAGCGCCACCCTCGGCGAGAAAGCGGCGTGCCTGCTGCTGTGCGAAGGCCAACCCGCGCTCGCCACCGCGATGGAGCAGATTGAGATCGGTGGTGACCGCGATGAGTGACATCAGGGTCTGAATCATGGCGGCCTGCCGATCATCCGTCGCATGCAGCGCGGCCTGCAAAGTGGGCAGGGCGACCTCATGTAGCAGCGGAAAGCCCTGCGCGGCCTGCTCGCGGACACCGGCAACGCCATGGCGCTGCCGGGCACGCTGGCCGGGGCTGTCGCTGTTCAACGGTGCAGTGAGCAGCGCGGGCGCCCAGTAATCGCGTACGGCCTGGCATACCTCGATGCCTCGGCGGCGCGCTCCTCCGGCGTGACGAAGCCGCGCGGACGCTGCGACCAGCAGCCCCAGACTGAAAATGGCACCGCGGTGCGTATTGACGCCGCCGGTGGCGCGCAGCATGGCCGCTTCGGCAGCCATGCCGTACGAGCGCAACTGTTCGAAAGGCGTCTCCTGCGCGCCTGCCGTGGCGACAGCCACGAAGTAGCCGCGCAGGGCGAACAGGCTGCGCAGGAAGGTGCCGGCGTCCATGTCCTGGTGGCTGCCCCGGCTCCATGGCGTCACCAGGCCCGGTTTGGGGGCGCAGGCCAGCTCGGCGTGCAGGCTCGCTATCGCCAGCCGGCCCAGATGATGCGCCGCCGCCGTGGGGGAGGGCGGTGGCGCCGGAACCGGGTGCAGGGCAGCATTCATGCGACGGCCTGCAGCGACAGCAGTGCGTCGCGCGGTGACAGCCAGCAGGCATCCCCGGTTTTGACCATGACACGCGCGGCGCCGCTGGCGTATTCCCGCCAGCTGACGGCACGCTCGCCCGGAAAGCGCAGTTCGCCGTCGATGCGCAGGCGATGCTCACGCTCCCAGCGCTGCATGCGGGCGGCCTGTCGATCCGCGTGAGCGTGATCCTCCACCTCCCAGAGCAGGTCCAGATCCGAGCTGGCCCGCAGATAGAGAAGGCCGGTCAGGTGTTGCCAGGCGAAACTGCCGAACACGCGCGGGGGCACGTCCAGATCGCGGGTATCGGCCAAGAGCAGGCGTACCTCGTCGCGCCAGGGCGCAGCGAGCCCTTCGGCGACCTCGGCCAAGGCCGGCGGCGGCGTCGTGCGCAGCACATGCCGCGCTTCGATGCGCAGCGACAGCCGCCGGCGTTGCTCGGCCAAAGGCAGTGGCACGCCCAGCCGCAGCTGATCGCCATCACTGGCCGGATCGCGTCGCGCCACGACGAAGGGTAGGCGTGCTTCGGCCCACGCCCTCAGGCGCGCGTCCGCGCCCGGGGTCAGCACCTGCCACGGTGCCTGCGGATCGATCCAGACCAGGTCGTGGCGGCGCATGGTTCAGGCCTCGCCCGCGGCCACGGCAGCGGCGACATCGCGTGCCAACGGGCGGCCACCGCGCTCGGCGCCACGGTCGCGGCGTTGATCGCCGGTGATGGGGGCGGTGAGCGCATCCACCAGCGCCTGCGCGAGGTCGCCCTCCCAGACGGCCTCCACGGCGCCCATGCGGACGTAGTTCTCCACGCCCGGCGCGAACACCGGCGAGCTTTGGCTCAGTGCCTGCAGTTTCTCCAGCGGTTGTTTGGTCACGCGGGCCATCGCGCGCAGATCCATCACCCGCACCTGTGCTTCGGGCAAGGCGAAGATGCGGTCGGCCATCAGCCCGAACGACAGGAAGCCGCCGCTCACCGACTCGCCATAGACCAGGCTGACCAGTGGCGCGCCGCGGCGACGGGCCAGATCCAGCGTGCGCGCCAGGTGCGCGAAGTAACTGTTGATGCCGAGCATTTCATCGCGGCGCGCCAGGCGCTGGCCGGCGGTATCGACCAGCATCACGATCGGCCGCCGCGGATGTGCGCGGGTGCTGGCGAGCACGGTGTCGGCCAGCGCCAATGCGTGATCGACCCCCACCTCCAGCTTGTTGGCGGTGCCGATGATGGTGACATCGCCGATGGCGGTGGTGGCGGTACCGCCCAGCACATCGTCCTCGCGGGTGACCGCATGGCCGAGCGGGAACAGGGCATCGAGCAGGGGCGTCAGTTCCATGGCAGGCTCCGGTCCTTGACGGCGTCAAGGAAGTCAGCGGTGTCCAGCAATGGCAGCTGCTCGGGATCGGCAATGCCCTGCAGGCGCCAGACCTCCAGGCCATCACGGCAGCCGCCGTAGGCGGTGATTCGCGAGGCAAGCCGCGCGTGCGCCTGATCAATCGCGTCCAGCGGATCCTGCGGCTCGGCATGTGCGGCTATCAGCGCCGTTGCGGCATCCCCGAATGCCTCGATGCTGTCGGGCACCAGCTGCACGGCATCGCCGATCAGGTAGCGGTGTTTGCCCCCGGTCACGCGCCAGACCAGGGCCCGGTCGCGCGAGTCGAACTCCTCCACGCCGCGCACGGTCTCGATCACTTCCGGACCGGACAGCGACAGACGACCCTCTTCGGACATCACCACGGCCGTGCAGCAGCGGGCGACGATGCCCATGCCACCGAACGCACCGTTGCCGCTGCCGATCAGCGCAAACACCGGAATGCCGGCGGCGCGTGTGGCCAGTACCGCACGCATGATTTCGGAAATGGCGATCAAGCCCGCGTTGGCTTCATGCAGGCGCACGCCGCCACTGTCGAGCAGCAGCAGCACCGCATCGGGGCGCACCTCAACAGCACGCTCCAGCAGGCCGGTGAGCTTGGCGCCGTGCACTTCGCCCACGCCGCCGCCCATGAACTGGCCTTGCTGCGCGGCGATCAGGACAGGGCGGCCGTCCAAGCTGCCCGCACCGACCACGATGCCGTCATCGAACGCACCCGGCTGATCCAGCTGGGCCAGATGTGGGCTGATGATGCGGCGGGCCGGGCCGACAAATTCCTTGAAGCTGCCGGCATCGAGCAGGCCGTGGATACGCTCGCGGGCATCGGCCTCGTAGAAACTGTGACTGCTCACGGGGCGCCTCCTTCCTGCAGGGTTTCCAGCGCCTGCTGCAGGCGCAGGCTGACCACCGCCGGTGTCGCGCCGGCGTCGTTGATCGACAAACGCACGTTGCGCAGCGGGTGGCGCGCGGCGAAGTCGGCCAGCACCGCCTGCCAGACGGTGTCAAAGCCGGTGGCCGAGGTGATCACCTCGATCTCCATCGCACCGTCCAGCGGGGTAGGTTCGATCAGTACTTCCAGATTGCCCGAGGCGACCACGCCGACCAGCGCGTGATGATCGCGTTCGGTGAGGTCGTGCTGCCCGGGGAAGCGATAACGCAGGGTTTCCATGGCGTGCCCCTTACCAGTTGCGGAAGCGTTTGGGTGGGTTGTACAACCCACCTGACCAACGCACGAGATCCTTGACCGAGCGCGCGGCAAGCAGATCTCGGCTGGCATCGCGGGTGCGGATGCCGAGGTCTTCGGCGCGGCGGATGATGCCGCGATCGCGCAGGTTCTCGACCATCGCGCGGTCGCGGCCCAGACCCACCGCGGTGTAGCCGGCGACGCCGCGGATCGCCTGTTCGCGTTCCTCCGGGCTGCGGCACAGCAGCAGGTTGGCGATGCCTTCCTCGGTCAGCACGTGGGTGACGTCATCGCCATAGATCATCACCGGCGGCAGCGGCATCTTCGCGCGCTCGGCCAGCTCCCAGGCATCCAGGCGATCGACGAAGGCCGGCGCCATGTGCTCGCGGAAGGTCTCCACCATCTGCACGACCAGCTTGCGTCCGCGTGGCATCTGCCCGGGCAGCGCAGCTTCCTGGCCGGCCTTGAGCCAGGCCGGGCTGGCATGACGGCGGCCGCGGGCATCCGAGCCCATGTTGGGCGCGCCACCGAAGCCGGCGATGCGATCGCGGGTGGCCGTGGAACTGTTGCCCTGCAGATCGATCTGCAGGGTGGAGCCGATGAACATATCGCAGGCATACAGACCGGCGGTCTGCGAGAACGCGCGGTTGGAGCGCATGCTGCCGTCGCTGCCGGTGAAGAACACATCCGAGCGCGCCTCGATGTAGCGCTCCATGCCCAGCTCGGAGCCGAACGAATGCACGGACTGCACGAAGCCCGATTCGATCGCCGGGATCAGCGCCGGGTGCGGATTGAGCGCCCAGTGCGTCCCGATCTTGCCCTTCAGACCCAGCGATTCGGCATAGGTGGGCAGCAGCAGCTCGATCGCGGCGGTATCGAAACCGATGCCGTGGTTGAGGCGCTGCACGCCGTACTCGGCGTAGATGCCCTTGATGGCCATCATCGCCATCAGCACCTGGATTTCGGAGATCTGCGCCGGGTCGCGGGTGAACAGCGGCTCGATGTAATTGGGGCGCGGCGCCTCGGTGACGAAGTTGACCCAATCGGCCGGGATATCGACGCGGGGGAGGGTGTCGACGATTTCGTTGACCTGCGCGATCACGATGCCGCCCCGGAACGCGGTGGCTTCGACGATCACGGGGGTGTCTTCGGTATTCGGGCCGGTATAGAGATTGCCGTGGCGGTCGGCGGCCTGCGCCGCGATCAGCGCGACCTGTGGAGTCAGATCAATGAAGTAGCGGCCGAACAGTTCCAGATAGGTGTGGATCGCCCCGATGTCGATCCGGCCTTCGGCGACCAGATTGGCGAGGCGGCCGCTCTGCGGGCCGGAGAAGGAGAAGTCCAGGCGCTGGGCGATGCCGCGCTCGAAGACATCCAGGTGCGAGGGCAGGGACAGCACGGACTGCACCATGTGCAGGCCGTGGACCTGCGCGGGATCGAGCTGGGCCAGGCACTCAGCGAGGAAATCAGCCTGCTTCTGGTTGTTGCCCTCCAGGCAGACCCGGTCGCCCGGTTCGAGCACGGTGTGCAGGAGCTGAATGATCCCGGCGTGGGGCACCAGGCGCCCAAAGCCGGCGTCGGTGGCCCGCTGCAGCCTTGCCTGGCGGCGATCCGCAAGCGTGTTCCAGTCTCGAGCCATCTGGCGCCTCTTCATAATTACGCTGTAATTACAAAGCTACCACCGGGATTTGGTGGGGGCAAGGGGGGCGGAGGGGGGGAAGGGCTGGGGAAGCGCATTCAGGTAGAGTGGCCCTAGAACGGAGTGAAGGGGAGTTTCAATCCATGTGGCGACAACTTGGGGCGTTTCTTCTGTTGCTGGCATTGGTATTCGGGGCTGCGTACTTCCTGGGCATCTCAATAGTGGCTCGAAGTAATTTTGCATTCGACACAAGCGACGTGCTGTCCTCGGCTGCCGGCATGTGGTTCGCGCTGTTTGGCGGGCTTATCGCAAGGCAGTACCGGTTCGCGATCATCGTCGGCGTGCTGTACGTCTGTCTCTGGGGAATGGCGACTTACTTCGTCAACGCGGGAACCCAGGCAGGCTTCCTGCCAATCTTCCGCATCAATGCGCCGAACGTCGTGGTGTCCGTCCTGAGTGGCATGGCGGGTGCATGCGTTGGCGTGTTTGTTCGAAGCGGGCCACGGCGCGCCGAAGCCGAGGTCCATTCTGAACCATGACATTTGACGGGGCAGTGCCCGCTCCTAAGCCTGCGCCGCGATCATGAACCCAAGGAGTGAAGTCTGATGGACCATTTTTCGGATGAGTGGTTTCGGTCCGAATGGAGAAAGCTCGGCTTCTACTATGAGGTCGACCATGCCGCCAAGCAGTGGACAATCACTGGGGAAGTGGGCGGGCTGGAGGCCTTTGTTGCCGCTGTTCGCCTCTATGCTTCCGATCCAGGCAATGATTGGATTTCATGCCACTGCACTCTGGGTCCGTATGACTATCTTGAGATTGGTACATGGACGTCACCAGTCATCGATAGCCATTGGATCGCAGGCCCCCTGAGCGAGCTGATGAGTCTCGCCGACCATATTGAGGTGTGGCTGGAGGGCGCGCAGTCGGGCGAGTCACTCCTTGCGAGAGAGTTCTTCAGTCCCTCGTCGCCTTATGACGTGTGCCTGCACTTGATCGGCGCTGGTTTTGATCCCTCATCCCTGGATTCTTCGCTCACAGGTTAATGAGAGGCCTCAGTTTGCTGCCTTGCCCGCACGCGGCCGCCGCGGCTTCGCCCCCCGCGGCACGACCTTCGGCGTCGCGACCAGTACACCCCACTGATGCAGATGCTCCATGCCGGACAGCGCATCCAGGTACGCCATGAAGTGCGTCAAATAACCCGGCGAGGTCTCTTTCATCAGCGTCAGGGCGCGATGGACCAGCACGCCGGAGTTCAGCGGCCCACCATTGGTGGGCATCTGGGCCAGTGATTCCTTGAGCTGGCTTGCATTGCGCAGCCTGGCCCACGTCGCACGGACCTCAGCGAGCACGGGCAGCTCTGGGTAGGTCGCGTTGTGCTGGCCGCTCAATTCCGTGATCAGTGCCTGCAGGTCAATGCGTCCGGCTGACGCGACGGGCGCGGACGACGCCACTACGGATGCCTGGGCAATCTGCTCGCCGTAGCTCGCCATCAACGCATCCAGCTTCGC
Organism: Stenotrophomonas sp. K-6; assembly: GCF_056861555.1. Taxonomy (NCBI): domain Bacteria; kingdom Pseudomonadati; phylum Pseudomonadota; class Gammaproteobacteria; order Lysobacterales; family Lysobacteraceae; genus Stenotrophomonas; species Stenotrophomonas sp. K-6. Next base: position 64,944 of record NZ_JBSPUC010000006.1, read on the forward strand.
CTGCAGCAGCACCCGCACCTGGCCGTCATGCGCCTGCGCGCGGGCATGCAGCGCCTCGATCACGGTAAAGCGCGTGCGGTCGAGCTGGTCGAGCTTGTCCGCCCGCCAGTTCTGGAGGATCTCAGCCGTTGCGACAGAACTACTGGGCATCCGGTGCCTTGCTGGTCTTGGGCTTGGGAATCGGCGCAATCTCCACACGGCGATTCTTCGCGCGGCCTTCTTCGTCGGCGTTGGAACTCACCGGCTGCTCCGAGCCAAACGCCGCGGCAAACACCGCATCCGACGGTACGCCCTCGGCAATCAAGGTGCGGGTCACGGTCAACGCACGCTCGGCGGAGAGTTCCCAGTTGTCGGCGAAGCGCCAGTTGCCATCGCGCACCTGCTGGTCGTCGGTGAAGCCGCTGACCATGAGGATCTCCTCCCGCGAGGCCAGATAACCCTTCAACGGCCCGGCCAGGCTCTTGAGAACCTCAACACCCTCCGGCTGCAGCGTGTCCGAGTTCAAGGCAAACAGCACATTCCCGCGGATGCCGATGCGGCCATCCACCAGCGTCACGCGCCCGGCCGCGAGCGGGCCGGCCAATGCCTGCTCCAGCGTCTGGCGGCGCTGCACTTCGGCCTGGCGCTGCTTGACCTCTTCATCCAGTCGGTTGGTCAGCTCCAGCTGCAGCGCAACCACGCCGACCAGAATCAGGACGAACGCGCCGAGCAGCACCGACATCAGGTCGCCGAAGGCGGCCCAGATCGGCGCACCTCCGTCGGCCTCGACTTCGATCTCGTCGCTCATGCCGAGGCGGCTCCGGCCTTGGTGCTGCGGCGACCGGCCAGCTGCTGCAGCTCATCGATGATCTGCTTCTGCGAGAGCACGCTGAGGTCGATGACCTCACGCGCCTGGGCCACGTAGTAGGCAAGCTGCTCGTCACTGCGTGCCAGCGAGCCGTCCAGCGAGGCGGCGATCTGGGCCAGGCGCTCGTTGAGACCGTCGCTGGCCGTCCCGAAGGACTGCACGGCGCTGCCGAGCGCGTCGGCCAGGCTCGCCACTTCCACCGCACTGCCGGTGACCTGCGCGGCCACGCTGCCGAGCTTGCCGGTCTCGGCTTCGATGTGATCGGTGAAGCGTGTGCCCACCCGGTCCAGCAGCTCGGCCGAGGTCGATACCAGTGCATCGACGGCGACGCGCTGCTCGTTGGCAGCGTGGTTGACCGCATCCAGCAGGGTCTCCACGGTGGCCAGCAGGCGGCTGCGTTCTTCCAGCGTGGCGGTATCGCGGACCAGGCTGTCGGAGAGTTTGCTGCGCAGTTCGGCGACGACATCGGCCGCGGCCTTGGGCGCTTCCGAGGCGGCCTGGACGAGGCGCGAGATCTCGCTGATCGTCTCGTTGGCGTGCGCCTGGGCCTGCTGGGTGATGTCGTTGGCGGTGCGGGCGAGGGTGTCGCAGATCTCCTGCTGACGGCTGGCGACGCTGGCGCCGGTCTGCTCCCAGCGTTCGCCGAGGCTGGCGCTCATGCCGGTGAAGGCATCGGTCCAGACGCTGAGGCGCTGCTGATCGCGCACTTCCAACGCGTCCTGGAGCTGTACATGGGACTGCTGCATCGTCTCGCCGAGCGACACCGCCTGCGCCTGCAGCGTCGCGGCGGCGGCATCGAGCGCGTGCTGGTGACGCTCGCTCACTGCAGTCGCGGCGGCATCCTGGCGGGCGAGCGCCTGCTGCCATGCCTCGGCGATCTGCGCGGTGGTGGCCTCCATGCGGCTGCCGACCGCGTCGATCAGGCCGGCAGCCCGGGCGTCATGTGTTTCGGTGAAGCTGGCCAGGGCCGTGCGCAGGTCGCCGGTGAGCGCAGCATGGGTCTGCTGCTGCGCAGCCTGAGCCTCCTGCCAGCGCTGCGCGGTCGCGTTGAGCTCGGTCGAGACGGCCTCAAGCAACGCGCTGGAGCGCTCGCCATGTTGCTCGGCGAACTGGGTCAGTGCACTGCGCAGCTCGGTCGCCATGGCGTTGTTGGTCTGCTGCTGTGCGGACTGGGCCGCCTGCCAACCATCAGCGGTGCTGACCAGCTTCGTGGAAACGGCATCGAGCAGGCCAAGCGCGCGTTGATCGTGCTGCGCGGCGAACCCCTCCAGCGTGGCGCGCAGGTCCGTGGTCAGTGCCGCGTTGGTCTGTTGCTGGCTCTCCAGCGCGGCCTGCCAGGATGCGGCGGTGGCGACACGGCTGGCGTCGAAGCCCTCGGTCAACCCGGTCAGCTGGCGCTGCACCGCTTGGGTCACCGTCTCATGCATGGCGGCGTTGGCACGGGCGATGCCGGCCAGGGTGGTGTCCATCACCGGCTGCAAGGCCGCACCGACCGCGCGTGCGCTTTCGGCGACGCTGTCCTTGAGCGACTGTTCGATGGCGGCGGTCAGGCGGGCATATTCCTCGTCGGCCTTGGCATGGAAGCTTTGCTGGTTCGCCAGCAACCGCTCGCCCGAGACGTTGCTCTGCTGCTCGATCGCGGTGGTCATGGCCTGCAGCCGTTCCACCAGCGCCGGCATCCGTTCGGCCTGCTGCTGCAGCAACCGGAAGGCTTCATTGCGCTGCCAGGACTGCGAGTGCGTGTGCAGGGTGGTCGCGATCTCCACGTCCAGTCGCTGCACCGCTTCCAGGCGCTCACGCCGGCACAGGGCCGAGAGGAGGCCCAGCATCGCGGAGGTGGCGACACCGGCGATCGAGGTGCCGAACGCGACCGCAAGGCCTTCCACCGGTGCACCCAGTGAGCCGCGGATCGCCTGCAGGTCGGTCGCGCTTTCCAGCGCCAGTCCGGTCCCGCGCAACGTCGCCATCATGCCGAGCAGGGTGCCGAGCATGCCCAGCAGCACCAGCAGCCCGACCAGGTACGGGGTCAGGACGGGACCGGGCAGGGCAACGCGCTCGCCTTCCACGCGCAGACGCACGGCATTGCGAAGGCTGGGATGCAGCTGGCCCAGCCAGGTGGCGAGCCCGGCGCTGGCGGTGCCTGCGCTGACCGTGGCCGCCGTGAGCGAGGCGGTCACCTGCCGGTAGCGATACAGCTCGAGGCCACCGGCGAGGTAGCAGACGGCGATCAGCAGGGCGACAGCGAAACCGACCGGATTGGTGCTGGCGTAGCCTGCCCCGATCCAGCACACCGCAACAAGGCCAAGCAGGAAAACAACGTAGTGAAGACTGGTTCTGAACATGACGTCCCGGTTAGTGGGTGCGAAGCGCTGCAAGCAGCCCTTCTATCGGTTGAAAACGAACATCCAGCTCGGCCAGCAGCAGGCTCTGCATGTCACGGCGGAACACCTCGAGCCACGCATCATCGCTGCCGGCATCGCGCAGGCGCTCGAAATGCACGCCGAGCAGCACCGGTACCTTGGCCAGCAGGCTGTACTCCCGCGCGCTCAGGGTCTGCTCCATCAGCGCGTCGACTTCGGCGAGCCTGGCCATCTCAGGCGAGGTGCGGGTCAACATGTCGCGAAGCCGACCGCGCAGGCGGCTGGTGTCCCGGAGCATGGCCCGCTGCAACGCCAGATAGCGCTCGCGGAACGCGGTGTACTCAACAGTGCCGTCCGTACCGTCGGCCGCCACCTGGGAAGGCTGTTTGGCACCCTCAGGTTCCTGAACGATGGTCGCCTCCAACGCAGCGCGGAGCCGCCGACACTCGGCGTCCTCGTCGGCATCGAAATCCGGGCCGTCCACGGCAGGTGGAAGCCGGCCATCGAGCGCCTTGGACAAGGTGACCGCCCGCGTCCAGTCCACCCACTCGCTGAGCCGGTCTGACAGGGCAGGGCCCGCCGAGGACAGGTTGCTCTCGGCAAGGCGGGCCAGCAGCCAGATGAAGGCCGGGCCCGGGACAGGCGTCCGTTGCGCGGTTTTGGCCATTGTTCCGGTTAAAACGGCGAATTTTACACCGTAATGACTGCAGCCCGCCGGGCCGGGAGGTTCAGGCTGGGCAGGCGCTCACTTGGCGAGCAGGGGCCAGTAGCCGTCCAGCTGCCTCTGCTGGCGGGCAGTCAGCTCTCGACGCAGTGCAACTCGACGCCGCTCGGCCTCGCCGGCTCGCCCGGCCAGCGTCGACTCGCGCGCAAGTTCCAGCAGGGCGCGCTGCCGCACGCTGAGGTTTCCGAAGGGGTCGAACCAGGAATCCAGGCGGCGGCTATCCTTCACGCCCGTCCAGGTAAACCGGGCATCACCCGCGGTGGCCGCGATCTGCCGATAGCGCCGGGTTGCCTCGGCGCGGCTGATGCGCCCCTGCAGCAGGTCCAATCGCGCAGCCAGCAACTGCACGTCAGGGGTAGCGCCGCTGCCGATGAGCGCATCGACCGTGTCACGCAGGAATGCGTCGTCCCGATTGGCGGTGCTTGCCTGCATGCCGAGGAGGTTGAACGTGGCCACCGCTACGCGATATTCGCGTCGCTCAAAAGGTTCTACCTCTGCGTCGGTTGGGGCACCCAGGCGCGACGGCTGCACCAGCACGATGCCGGGTTCATCGGCCAGTACCTCATCGATGTCGCGCTTGTGGAACTCACCGACCACCACGACCACGGTGCCGCCGGGATGCGCACGCGCGGCGGCCGCAATGCGCTTGGCCTGCAGGAACGTGCGATACAGGAACAGGCGACGTGGCAGATCCTGTGCGGTGCGTGCCGCTGGAGTGAGACTCCATTGCGTGGAGCGCGCCACATTCGCGGCAACATCGGCATGGAAGAGGGTACGTTTGAGCTGCGCCGGCTCGGGGAAGGTCAGGAACTGCTGGAAACCGCGCGTGGGCCGGATTTCGGGGACCGCCTCGAGATCCATGCCGAAGCCCAGTTGCGCGTCTTCGCTCGAAGGGTGCCAATCGAAGGGGCACAGGGCGATGTTGCGCTCGCGCGCGAAGGGCACCACCACGTCCTGCACTTCGTAGGTGAATTCATAGAAATCGTTGCGTGCAAATGCTTCCGGCGAGCGCTCGATGCAGATCGCATCCGGGTCAGCGCGATCCAGGAACGCAGCCAGCACCGCCGGCCGATCTTCGCGCGCCACCAGTTGCGCCGCATGATCCACGCCCAGCACGATCACCTGCGTGGCAGGTTCAGGCACGCTGCTCTTTGCAGGCAGCGACAGCATCCCCAGCAGCATCCCCACGATCCACATCCTGATCATCCAGCCTCCATGTGATACACGTTGTGGGGAGCAGAGTGGCAGGCTGCAGGGCAGAATGCGGGTGCCGAAAGTTGTAGTCAGGGCGCCGGCGAGCACGGATCCGGATGCTTCGGCGTGCCGTGACGGCGAGGCAGCGGCTATGCTGTGGCCCGATTTCGCATAGGGAGTACAGCAGATGGGATCGACCCGCACCTTCGGGTTGCTGGCGCTGTTGGTGGCGGCCAGCGGAACGGTTATCGCGGCTACGCCCGCTGCGTCGCTTGAGGACGGCGTCCGCAACGTGCCCCGGTTCGCTTTGCCGCTGTCGCCGTATCTGAGCCCGGAAGCACAGGCCGCGATGCGCAGCGCCGTCGCCCACGGCGACCCGGTCGCGAAGATGGACAACGCCACCGTGCTCAAGGAACTGGCGACTATCCGCAAGGGTGCCGATGACTGGGCGTATGGCGAGATCAAGGCGCTGCGCCAGCGCTATCCGGTGGAGCTGCACCACGAAACCTGGAATGGCGTACCGGTGGTACGTGTCGAGCCACGCAGTGCGCCAGCCGATTCGGCGCAGCGGCGCCTGTTGATCGAACTGCATGGCGGCGCGTTCGTGTTCGGCCGCGCTGACAGCCTCGGCCTGCTGGAGGCGATTCCGGTCGCGGCCATGACCGGGGCCACGGTCGTGGCGGTGGAGTACCGGCAAGGCCCGGAGCATCAGTTTCCGGCCGCGAGTGAGGATGTGGCCGCGGTCTACCGGGCGGCGCTGGAGAAGATGCCGGCACGGCACATCGGTCTGTTCGGCTGCTCGGCCGGCGGCGTGCTCACGGGCGAATCGCTGGCGTGGTTCGCCAAGGAGAAGCTGCCGATGCCGGCCGCGGCCGGCCTGTTCTGCGCCGGCGGCGATGCACGCTACGGCGGCGACTCCCGCTATGTGGCGGCGGCCGTCACCGATGCACTGCTGCCGCATGCTGACGGCACGTTGCCGATCATGGAGGACCTGTACTACGGGAAGGTGGATTTCCGTGATCCACTCGTGTCGCCGGTGTTCTCCGATGCAGTCCTCGCGCAGTTCCCACCGACCCTGTTCATCACCGCCACCCGTGCGGCGGAGCTGAGCAACGTGTCCTATACGCATTCCCGGCTGGTGGACCTGGGCCGCGAGTCGGATCTGCACGTCTGGGACGGGCTGGGCCACGCGTTTCATCTGGATGCCCGCCTGCCCGAGAGCCAGCAGGCTTACCGGGTGATGGCCCGGTTCTTCACCCGCCACCTGGACATGCCGCTACCGCCAGCGCCTGTGGAGTAGGGCGCACAGGCGTTGCATACGGAATGCATACATCCGTATGCACGGTGCTTACATGGGGTTGCCTACGGTGGAACCCGAGTGCACCCGCGCTCGGTTTTTCCCATAAGGAGTAGATGATGAGCCAGCAGATTCCCGAAGGTACCCTCGTTGTTGTCGCCGACGGCGGCTCGGCCCGCGTGTTCACCAACGTTGGCACCGCGCACAAGCTTCAACTCAAGCAGGAGGGGGAACTTCAGCTGCAGGCCGTCAGCGAAACCGGCGCCTCGGGGCAGGGCCCCTCCGGCTCGGTGCCACAGGACATGACGATCTCCCAGCTCAATGAAGCCACGTTTGCCAAGCAGGTCGCCGCGCAGTTGAACGAAGATGCGCTGAAGAACCGCTACGCGCACCTGATCCTGATCGCCGACCCGCAGACGCTGGGCCGCATCCGCCCGTTGCTGCACAAAGAAACCCAGGAGCGGCTGATCAAGGATTTGGCGAAGGATTACACCAACGCACCGCTGGAGGACATCCAGCGCGCACTGTCCTGAGAACCGCTTATGGCCTTCGTTCGTGAGTACAGCCCCTCCGACATCACCCGTGCCGACATCGATGCCGGCAGCGGATGGGTGATGCTGGAGTTCGGCACCGGTTGGTGCGGCCATTGCAGTGCCGCCCAGCCCCTGCTGCAGAAGTTTCTCGGCGGCTACGACGCTACGCACCTGAAGGTCGAAGATGGGAAGGGGCGGCCGTTGGGCCGCTCCTTTGCTGTGAAGCTGTGGCCGACGGTGATTCTGTTGCGCGATGGCCGCGAAATCGCGCGTGCAGTGCGGCCGCACGAGCGCGACGATCTCGCGCCATTGATCGACGCATTGGAGCGCGGGCAGTAACGAGCATCCCGCTCTCGAGCGACATTCGCCCTGCGAGATGAGTGTCAGCACAACACATTCGCCGCATTCCCAGCGCTGCCGACGCGTGTATGCATCGCGTGAAAAGTAGTCAAAACAGCTTGAAACATGCTGTTCCACGCTGCCGACCGGAGCAGTACGGGCCTCGCGCTCGCCAAATGTAGTAAGATGGCCCGCTTGATCACCCCCGGGCCATTGCCCGCTTCCTGGTCATCCATCCCGCAGCGTCGCTGAGTCCACGCGGCCGTCCGGGATCGTCTGTTGCAACCCCTCTTCGCGCATCGCGCTGTGTCATCAGAGGCGGTATTTCCTGTGCCGTGCGCGGGACCTCGGGCGCCGCGATGGCCTGCTTCCAGGAGAAAGCAGATGCAGGACCTACCTGCCGCACACGCTCATTTTGGCTGGTTCAAACGCCGCCGCCAGATGCATGTCGACGAAGTCACGGTCGTTGATCGTCCGATGTTGAAGAAGGCCGTTGGCGCTGCCGCGCTCGGCAACGCGATGGAGTGGTTCGATTTCGGTGTCTACGGCTACCTGGCCGTGACCCTCGGCCACGTGTTCTTCCCCGACAGCAGCCCGACCGCGCAGCTGATCGCCACCTTCGCCACCTTCACCGTCGCCTTCCTGGTGCGCCCCTTGGGCGGGCTGGTGTTCGGCCCGCTGGGTGACAAGTACGGGCGGCAGAAGGTGCTCGCGGCCACCATGATCCTGATGGCTGCAGGCACCTTCAGCATCGGCCTGATTCCCTCGTACGACCGCATCGGCATCTGGGCACCGGCGCTGTTGCTGCTTGCCCGCATCGTGCAGGGATTCTCCACCGGCGGTGAGTACGGCGGCGCGGCAACGTTCATCGCCGAGTATTCGACTGACCGAAATCGCGGCCTGATGGGCAGCTGGCTGGAGTTCGGTACGCTGGGCGGCTACATCGCCGGTGCCGGCACAGTCACCGCACTGCACATGGCCCTGAGCAGCACCCAGATGTTGGACTGGGGCTGGCGCATTCCGTTCCTGGTGGCCGGCCCGCTGGGTCTGCTTGGCCTGTACATGCGCATGAAGCTGGAAGAGACGCCGGCCTTCCGCGCGTACGCCGAAGAGGCCGAGAAGCGCGATCACGAGCGCCCGGGCCTGGGCGCGCTGTTCCGCGTGCATTGGGCACAGCTGCTGATCTGCGTCGGCCTGGTGCTGGTGTTCAACGTCACCGATTACATGCTGCTGACCTACATGCCCAGCTACCTCAGCGTCACCATGGGCTATGCCGAAAGCAAAGGCCTGCTGCTGATCATCATCGTGATGCTGGTGATGATGCCGCTCAATGTGGTGGGTGGATTGTTCAGTGATCGCCTGGGTCGTCGCCCGATGATCATCGGTGCCTGCATCGCGCTGTTCCTGCTGGCGATCCCGTGCCTGAAACTGGTGGGCAGCGGCAATGACTGGCTGATCTTTCTGGGGCTGATGCTGCTCGGGCTGGCGTTGGTGTGCTTCACCAGCTCGATGCCGTCCACGCTGCCGGCGCTGTTCTACACGCCGGTGCGCTACAGCGCGCTGTCGATCGCCTTCAACGTATCGGTCTCGCTGTTCGGGGGTACCACGCCGCTGGTGACTGCCTGGCTGGTGGAGCGCACCGGTGATCCGCTGGTGCCCGCTTACTACCTGATGGGCGCGGCGGTGATCGGCGTGATCACCATGCTGTTCGTGCGCGAGACCGCCGGCATGCCGCTGCGCGGCTCCCCGCCGGCGGTGGCGAGCGAAGCCGAAGCGCGCGCGTTGATGCGCAGTGATGAGCCGGTCACGGTGGACGCGACCCAGCCCATGCTGCCCGAGGCGGCGGTACCGGACTCGGCACGGCCGGCGTAAGCCGGGACGGCATGCGCCCGCCTGGCGATGGACTACGGACGGGCGGCCAAGCGGTAATGGTCGTCGAGTTCTGGTCCGCCGCCACGATCAGCGCTGCCCGCGACGACGTGCAGCGCACCGTTCAGCACCGCCGCCTGCATGCCGTGTCGCCCGACCGGCAGCGGCGGCAGCCGCTCCCAGCGCTGAAGGGCGGGGCTCCAGGCCTCCACCTCTGCATGCGCGGCCGTGTGCGCATCGCTTTCGCCGCCGATCACAACGATCCTGTCATTCCAGGCAACCGTGGCCGTGCCTGAGCGTGGGGTCGGCAGGGGCGAGGGAAGGGTGGACCAGCGGCCCGATGCGATATCGAAGACGTCCACGGCTGCCACCGACTGCATCCCCGACGCATTGCTGCCATGGGCGCTGACCCGGCCACCGGCGGCGTAGAGCGCGCCGTCCAATACCGCCGCGTGGAAGTGGTCGCGCGCATGCGGTGCATCCGGCAGCGCTGTCCACTGCCCCGTCGCGGGATCGAAGACATCCAGCCATGGCACCACGCCACCGGTGTGCCCACGCGTTACACCACCGACCAGATAGAACTGGCCCGCGTGCAACGCAACGCCACTGGCACCGCGAGCGCGGCCTGCCGGCAGCGATGGCCCCTGTTGCCACGCATCCGCCGTCGGGTCGTAGATCCACAGCGCAGGAACGGCGGGCTCGGCTGGGAAGTCGCCGGTCAAGGCCCCCATCACCCAGATACGGCCGTCGTAGGCGAGTGCCTGAGTGTGGTGAAGCTGTTCCAGTGGAGGTCGTGCGCCGGAGGTCCAGCCTCCGCTGGCGGGATCGAAGACCTCCAGGGGGCGTTCACCACGTCCCCCCAGCAGATAGAGTTTGCCATCAAGCGCGACCAAGGCACTTTCGTGTCGCGCGGTGGGTGGATGTCCGCTTTGGTGCGCTGTCCATGTCAGCGCTGCCGCTGATGGTCCAGAGGCCCCGGTGGATGCAGCACCACCGTTGTGAGCGGTTCGCCCCGCACACGCGGCGAGCAGGGCAGCAGCGATGAGGGAGGTTGCCATGAGGCAGGTGCGGCGGCGTAACACCATGCAGGTCTTCCCGGAAACGAGCCAGGCGCCAGCGTAGCAAGCCGCGTCCCCCCGCGTCCTCAACCGCACCGCAACATGCCGGTCTGCTGGGGCGGTGCTAGGATCACTCTTACCTGAATCGATCTAAATTCAACGCCATGACAAAAACGGGGACGGTGCGCTGGTTGGGGCTCGCAGTAGGGGCGATGTTGGTGGCCGGCACGGCCACGGCGGCACCGGCGAAGGTCGGCGAGCGTGCCTACGCGGCGGTTGATCCGTTCATCGGCACTGCAGGCGAGGGTCACACCTATCCCGGCGCCACGGTCCCGTTCGGCATGGTCCAGCTCAGCCCGGACACCCGCATCCAGCCGCGCGAGAGGGCCTATGGGTGGGCGGCAGGCTACCGGCACGACGACACCAGCATCGTTGGCTTCTCGCACACGCATTTCTCGGGCAGCGGCCATTCCGATCTGGGCGATGTGCTGCTGATGCCGGTGCGCACCGATGCCAGCCTGGAGCGTGGCGACCCGGACAAACCTGGCAGCGGTTACACGTCGCGCTTCCGCCACGATGACGAGCGCGCCGAGCCGGGCTACTACGCGGTCACTCTGGATGACCCCAAGGTGCGCGCGGAACTCACCGCCAGCACCCGCGTGGGTGTGCACCGTTACACCTATCCGGCCAACCAGCCGGCGCGCGTGCTGCTGGACCTGCGCACCAGCCTCTACGACTATCCGGGCAAGATCCTATGGTCGCGTCTGCGTGCCCGCGAGGACGGCACCATCACCGGATTCCGCGAGACCCGCGGATGGGCGCCAGGTCGCCAGCTGTATTTCGCGATGCGCTTCTCCCGCCCGCTGACCGGTCATGCGTTCCACAATACCGAGACCGACATCGCCTACAAGGGTTTCCCGCCGCCGGGGCACCAGAGCCCGGCCCAGCGTGCACAGATTGAAGGGCGCCAACTGGTGGGGACGTTTGATTTCGGCAAGCTCGATAAACCGCTGGTGCTGACGGTGGCGATCTCCTCGGTCAGCGAGGCAGGTGCGATCGCCAACCTGGAGAGTGAAGTGCCGGGCTTCGATTTCGATCGCGTCCGAGCCGGGGCGAGAGCGCAATGGACGCAGGCGCTGTCGGTGCTGGACATCGACGCGCCCGAGCATGACCGGCGCAGCGCCTACACCGCGCTGTACCACAGCCTGCTGGGGCCGACGGTCTTCATGGACAGCGATGGCCAGTACCGCGGCTCGGACAACGCGGTGCATCGTGCCGAGGGCTACACCAACTATTCAACGTTCTCGCTGTGGGACACCTACCGAGCCCTGCATCCACTGCTCACCCTGGTGCAACCGGAGAAACGTAACAGCGATTTCATCAATTCGCTGCTCGCGCACCAGCACAACAGCGCCTACGGGATGCTGCCGGTATGGGCGTTCCACGGCCAGGAAACCTGGTGCATGATCGGCTACCACGCCGTGCCGGTGATCGCCGATGCCTACCTCAAGGGCATCCGCGGTTTCGATGAGAACAAGGCATTGGCCGCCATGGTGGCCACCGCCAATTACGGACCGTACGACGGCATCGCGCAGTACCGCGAGCTGGGCTGGGTGCCGATCGATGAGGAAGGCGAAGCGGCCAGCAAGACGCTGGAATACGCCTTCGACGACTGGACCATCGCGCGCATGGCCAAGGCCATGGGCAACACGAAGGTCGCCGGTGAGTTCGAGAAGCGCGCCACCAACTGGCGCAACGCGTACGACAAGGACACGGGTTTCATGCGGGCGCGCAAGCGCGATGGCAGCTTCCGCACGCCGTTCGATCCGAGCGCCAGCGGCTACGGCACGGATTACACCGAAGGCAACGCCTGGCAGTACTCGTGGTATGTGCCGCACGATGTGGCGGGCCTGGCCGCCGCGCACGGGGGCAGCGACAGACTGCTGGCCCGGCTGGACGAGGTGTTCGAGGCCAAGGTCGACCCCTCGATCTTCGAACACATGGAAGACATCACCGGTCTGATCGGCTGGTACGCGCACGGCAACGAGCCCAGCCACCACGTGGCCTACCTGTATGCCCATGCCGGGCAGCCGTGGCGCACCCAGGCACGCCTGAAGCAGATCATGGACACCCAGTATGCCGACCGTCCCGATGGCCTGGCCGGCAATGACGACCTTGGCCAGATGTCGGCCTGGTACGTGTTCACCGCGCTGGGCTTCTACCCCGTGGCGCCGGGCAGCGGCGAGTACATCATCGGCCGCCCGTTCCTGCCCAAGGCAGCACTGCATCTGCCCAACGGCAGGACCTTCACCATCGTCACCGACGGGCTGGGCAAGGGCCACGACTATGTCGGTTCGGTGACCCTCAATGGCCAGCCGCTGCAGCGTACCTTCCTGCGCCACGAGGAAATCCTGGCCGGTGGCGAGCTGCGCTTCACCCTCCAGGCCGAGCCGAACAAGGCTTGGCCGGGGCAGGGCGCGGAACAGCCGTACTCGATGTCCCGCTGATCGGCTGCTGCGGCGCCCTTCTGGCCAAAATGGGATTTATGTCCAATTTGGCCAGAAGGGGTATAGTAGGGCCATCCCGTACTGGAGCGTGCCATGACCCTGCCACTGGATCTGCCCGGCCTTGAAAAGGCCACGGCGTCGTCGGTGAAAACCCGCGGCTGGCCCAGCCTGATGCGGACCGTTCGGGAGAAACAGGCCTTGGTGATCACCAACCACAATCACCCCGAAGCGGTGATCGTGGACATCAAGACCTACCAGGAGCTGCTGGCCAAGGCCGCTGGTGGCGACGCCGATGAGCGTCTGGGCGAGCTGGAACGGCTGCGTGCCGCGTTCGATACCACGCTGGCCAGCCTGGGCCGCGATGGCGGGCTGGGCAAGGTGCTGGGTCAGCCGATCCGCCGTGGCCGCAAGGTCGCCCTCGGCAGCCCCCTCTGACCGATGGGGCGCATTCTGGTCCTGGCCGGCGTCAATGGTGCCGGCAAGAGTTCGCTGCTGGGCATGTGGCTGGAAGAAGAAGGCCTGACCTGGTTCAACCCGGATACGTTCACCCGGCGCCTGGTGGAGACTGGCTGGTCGCTGGGCGAGGCCAATGCTGCGGCCTGGAACGAGGGCGCGCGTCGGCTGCGGCAGGCGATGGACGAGGGCACCGACTTCGCGTTTGAAACCACCTTGGGCGGCAATACGATTCCGCGCCTGCTACGCGAAGCCTGCGACCGGCACGACGTGGCGATCTGGTTCTGCGGCCTGCAGAGCGTGGAACTTCATATGGAACGTGTCGCGGCACGGGTCAGCCGCGGCGGACATGACATTTCCGCCGACAAGATCCGCGCCCGCTACGATTCCTCCCGTGAGAACCTCTTGGCGCTGTTGCCGCATCTGGCCGAGCTGCATGTCTACGACAACAGTGCGCCGGCCGACGCCGATGGCGCCGAGCCGTTGCCGGTGCTGCAATTGGACCGCACCGGACTGCACTATCCGGCCTCGGCGATCGAGCTGCTGCAGACGCCTGACTGGGCCAAGCCGATCGTGATGCGCGCCATGGAGCTGCATGGCATCCGGTGAGGCAACACCTCGCGGCTGCGCCTGAAGGCGGCCTCAGCCCACCGGCTCGTGGATCGGACACCCATTGAACCGCGAGCGGAATTGACGTGAGGCAGCCATCACCACGCGGCGCGCGCGGTTCAACCCGCCGAGCGGACGATGCTCGGCCAACGCATGCCATGGTGCGAACGCCAGTGCATCCTCGATGCCGGGAGAGGTATCAGGCTGCCACGCCTTCTGCTGCGCCACGCTCAGGCGTGCGACCGGCAGGAACGGGCTGTCCGCCTCGGGCCACACTACCGATGCGTCCTCGATCGGCATCTGCTCCACGTCGCGGCACAACTGCACGCGCAGTTCCCATTCCACTGGATTGGGAAGATCGGTGAAGAAGGTGACCACCGCCTCGCGCTGCGCGTCGGCGTCCGAGCCGATCTTGTCCCCGGTCAGCGCGAGCAGGTCGGGTGAGATCGGGGCCAGCGAGAACTTGGCCATGTACGGGCCGTAGAGGAACGGTACCTGACTGAAGAAGGTCTCGCCCAATGGATGATGCTGCGGCTCGCCGCCCATGCCCTTCAATGTGGCGCTTTGCCCGCCGACTGCCTCCAGCGCCGCCTCGGCGCCACGCAGCGTGGCCGAAATCATCCGCTTGGTGCGCGGCATCCGCTCGGTGGTGGCGGCCAGCAGCTTGGCTGAGCGCAGGAAGCCGGCCACGCCCGGCGTGTTGAACGCTGGTCCATTGACCATCAGGAAATCCTGCGTGTGTTCTTCCTCGGCGCCTTCCGCGCGGGGCCCGTCCACGCCAATGACTTTGAGCGCCATCGCCCGCGGGGTGGAGACCGAATCCGGAAGCTGCTCAGCCGGCGGCGACGACAGGCGAACCAGCGCGTCGTAGCTGCCAGGCCGCGCAAAAAGACCGTGGCGCAGCTCTGCAGGCAACCCATCCAACACCCGCAGCCGCCCCTTCAGCAGGCCCTGGCCTTTGGCATGCACCGCGCGGTGCGCATGACCTTCCTGCTCGGCAACGGTCAGCGCCATCCGCGCGAATACCTCGGCCAGCTCATGGATGTGCGTCGCTTCCTCCGCGTCTGCATGTTCGAGGGAGGCGTGGTAGAGAACGGGTGGGCGCAGCGACATGAGGGCTCCTGTGGGGTCAAGGGCAACAACGAACAACGCGCTGCGCGGGGAGTCCGGCTCCCCGGCAGCGACTTCCATCGACATCAGGCTGCAGCAGCCTTTGCATTGCCACCACCGGCCAGGGCCAGCAGGGTGAGCTTTTCGTCGGTGGCCTTCTCTTCCTCCAACGTTTCCAGCAGCAACGGTACAGCCGCCTTGTAACCCAGTTGCTTGGCCATCGCGGCGATGGTGCCGTAGGAGGCGATTTCGTAGTGCTCCACTTTCTGCGCACCACCGATCAGCGCGGCATCGCGCACCGGGCCTTCCTCAATGCTGTCGATGGCCTCCTTGCCTTCTTCGACCAGGCCCTCCATCGCGGCACATTTGATCCGCTTGAGCCGGATACCCAGCAGTTCGACCACCTGATCGATGCGCTCGATCTGACCCTGGGTTTCTTCCAGGTGCAGGGTGAAGGCGGCGGCGAGGTCTGGATTGGACGCGGCGCGTGCGAGCTTCGGCAGCGCCTTGGTAAGCTGCTTTTCTGCGCTGTAGATATCCGAGAGCTCGTGGATGAACAGGTCTTCTGCGGTCTTGATCGCCATGGAGGTACTGCCGGTAGGTGGTGAGCCACCGACGCTAGGCGCATCGGTGTTAGTCCAGCGCGCGTTGTTGTGAAGGGGGCCTGCACGCCGTCAGGGCGCATCCCGCCATGCCTTCAGGAGTGGCAGCGGATCGTAGGCGCCGTCGGTACCGTAGATACCCCAATGCAGATGCGGCGGCGTGCCCTTGGCATTGCCGGTGTCGCCGACATAGCCCAGCACCGTGCCTTGCTCGATGACCTGACCTCGTTCCAATCCTTCACGCCAGTCGTCCAGGTGGGCGTAGTAGTAGCGCTCGCGCGCCGGGCCCATCACCCACACCTGACGCCCACCCAGGCCACCCTCGCGAATATCCGTGACGATGCCCGGTGTGGCGCTGCGCACCTCGGTGCCGCGTTTGGCGAAGATGTCGACACCGGCATGCGTGCGGTCACGGCCACGGGGAGCGCCGAACGTATCGGCCACCTGTCGTGCCGAAACCCCGGCCACGGGAACGGGCAGGGCGGTCGGTGCTGGCATCTGCGACAGGCGCCAGAGCGCCCGGGGCGATTCGGCGATGGGGCTGTTCCACAGCACGCCTGCCACCACGATGCAGACGACAAGAATGAACACGCGCACGAGCCAGCGTCGTACGCGGCGGGCCGGAGAGGTGGCCGATAGCGGGGATTTCACGATAGGGTCCCGCCCGTCTTCTTCGCCCCGGTGCGTCCCGACACATGCAGGTGCGCCGGCACGTGCCAGCGCCACGGAAAGTCGATTGCCTTGGTGATGCCGATCCGTGGCCCGACCACCGGGGCCTCCGGTGGCGCCATGCCATCGGACACGAGGCGGATGCCACGGTCATTGCGCACCAGATCCGCGCCATCCAAGGCCTTGGTGATGCCCATCGCCTGCGACAACCGCCCCGGCCCGCTGGCTAGGTCACGCTCACGCTTGATTGCCGGGCGCGCCTCGCGGATCAGCTCCAGCCCGGCGACCGGCTCCAGGGCGCGCAGCAGTACGCCCCAGCCCTGGCCGACGTCACCACACACTGCGTTCGAGCCCCAATGCATGCCGTAGCTGAAATACACGTACAGATGCCCGGCTTCACCGAACATCGTGGCGGTGCGCGGGGTCATGCCACGATAGGAATGCGCGGCCGGATCCTGCTCACCTGCATACGCTTCCACCTCCACGATGCGGCCTGCGCGACCGTCATCGCGCACCAGCAGCTTGTTGAGCAGCTCGGGCGCCACCTCGGCGGGGTGGCGCTGGTAAAAGCGCCGCGGCAGCACCTTCCAGGTTTTCATGATCCTCCGCGCAATGGATGCACCTTACCGGTCCGAAACGAGGGCTTACTGTGACGCGACAAGGGTCAATGCACGATCAACGCGCCGCCATCGTCACGCCATGCTCGCCCGGCACTCGCGCCAGGTTGATTGATGCAGGGCAATCCTCAAGGTCTGTGACCGCCGCGAT
This sequence comes from Stenotrophomonas sp. K-6, assembly GCF_056861555.1. NCBI lineage: Bacteria > Pseudomonadati > Pseudomonadota > Gammaproteobacteria > Lysobacterales > Lysobacteraceae > Stenotrophomonas > Stenotrophomonas sp. K-6. The sequence continues at coordinate 81,883 of NZ_JBSPUC010000006.1, forward strand.
GAAGCGCGCCATGCCCACCAGAAAGCGCCTGAAAATCGTGACCTTCAACGTCAACGGCGTGCTGACCCGGCTGCCGCATCTGCTCGCATGGCTGGCGCGCGAACAACCGGACATCGTAGCGTTGCAGGAACTCAAGGCGACGCAGGAAGCCTTTCCGGAAGCGGCCATCCGCGACGCTGGATACGGCTGCATCTGGCAGGGGCAGCGCTCGTGGAACGGCGTTGCGCTGCTGGCCCGTGGGCAGGACCCGATCGAAAGCCGCCGCGGGTTGCCCGGGGATCCCAAAGATGATCAGAGTCGTTATCTGGAAGCGGCAGCGCATGGTGTGATCGTGGGCGGTCTGTACCTACCCAACGGCAATCCGCGGCCGGGGCCCAAGTTCGATTACAAGCTGACGTGGATGCAACGCCTGCATCGGCACGCGAAAAGCCTGGTCGCGCTGCCGCACCCGGTCGCGTTGATCGGCGATTTCAACGTCGTGCCCACGGATGCGGATATCTACGACCCCAAATCGTGGCGCAAGGACGCGCTGCTGCAGCCCGAGGTCCGCGAGGCCTACCGGGCGCTGCTCGACCAGGGCTGGACCGACAGCCTGCGCGCCGTGCATGGCGATGCCCAGATCTTCACCTTCTGGGACTACTTCCGTGAACACTTCGCCCGCGGCCGCGGGCTACGCATCGATCATCTGCTGCTCAATCCGGTGCTTGCGCCTCTCCTCAAGGACGCAGGCGTTGACAGTTGGGTGCGGGCGCTGGAAAAGCCCAGCGATCACGCGCCGACCTGGATCGAGGTACTGGCGCCGCCGAAGCCCCGATAGCCGTAGCGGACCGATATCGAAAACACCCCTGACGCGGTAGAGTCGTCCGGCAGGCCGTTTGCGAGGGTATTGCCATGCCATATCGGAAAAGAGACATCGCCGCGGGTGTCGGCGAAGGCAAGCGGCTGCCTGCCGGTCCAGAGACCCCCGTGTTCTGCCGAGCGCGTGAGTATCCCGCCGGAACGATCATCGCCCTGCATCATCATCCAGACCGCCATCAGCTGGTCTATGCCGAAACCGGCGTGCTGGTGGTCCAGGCCGGGGCGGGGCGCTGGGTCGTCCCGAGCACGCGCGCGATCTGGATCCCGGCCGGCATGGGGCACAAGGTCAGTTGCATCGGCGCGGTCGGCATGCGCAGCCTGTACATCCTGCCGCAGGCGATTGCCCAGCCGCCGGCCAGTGCGTCGACGGTCTCGGTCACGCCTTTGCTGGCGGCCCTGATCCACGCGGCGATGGATGTCGCCGCACCGTACCAGGCCGATTCGCGCGATGGCAGGCTGATGCAATTGATCCTGGATGAGCTGCAGCTGCTGCCGGTACTGCCGCTGCATCTGCCGCAGCCGACCGACCCACGTCTGCAGGTCATCGGTCAGCAGCTGGAGTCCACGCCTGACGACCCATCCACGCTGCAGGACTGGGCCCGGCGTCTGGGCGTGGACGTCAAAACCATCCAGCGCCTGTGCGCGCGCGAGCTGGGCATGACCTTCGGGCAATGGCGGCAACAGGCGCGGCTGCTGCGCGCATTGGAACAGTTGGCGCACGGTGAGAAGGTGATCGACGTGGCGCTCGCGCTGGGCTATGCCAGTCCGAGCGCCTTTACCGCGATGTTCAAGAAGCGCTTCGGACAGCTGCCGAGTCAGTTCTTCCACTGAGCCAGAGGCTTCAGTGCATGTTCGTCTTCGGCAGGAACGCCGTCGCCAGCCCGAGCAGCGGCAGGTACGAGGTGAAGTGGTAGACCCACACGATCCCATGCACGTCCGCCAGGTTGCCCAGCCCGGCCGCGCCGATACCGCCGATACCGAACATCAGGCCGAACATCAATCCCGACACCATGCCCACACGGCCCGGCACTGCTTCCTGCGCGTACACCACCAGCGCAGCGAACGCCGAGGACATCACCAGTCCGATCACCACCGCCAGCACCGCCGTGCCCATCAGGTTGGCGTAGGGCAGGGCGAGCGCGAAGGGTGCAACGCCCAGGAACGATATCCAGATCACCGCCTTGCGCCCGATGCGGTCGCCGACCGGTCCACCGATGAAGGTGCCCAGCGCGACCGAGGCCAGGAAGATGAAGAGGTACATCTGGCTCTGCTGCACGGTCAGGCCGAAGCGCTCGATCAGATAGAAGGTGAAGTAGTTGGTGAACGAGGCGATGTAGACGAACTTGGCGAACATCAGCACCGCGATCACGGCGATGGCCTGGATCACCTTGCCGCGGCTCAGCCCGACGCCATGGCCCGTGGCCAACCGTTTCATCTTGGCCTGGCCGTGGTGGATGGTCCAACCGGTGAGGCGGAACAGCACCCAGATCGCCAGCGCCGCCGCCAGCATGAACCACGCGATTGCGCGCTGCCCGTGCGGGATCACGATGGCCGCCGCCAGCAGCGGGCCGATCGCCGAGCCGGTATTGCCGCCAACCTGGAAGGTGGACTGCGCCGTGCCGAAACGACCGCCCGAGGCCATCCGTGCCACGCGTGAGGCTTCCGGGTGGAAGGTGGCCGACCCGATGCCAACGATGGCCGCGGCGATGAGCAGCGTTTCGTAGCGGGTCGCCAGCGCCATCAGCGCGATGCCGATAAAGGTAGCGACCATCCCTGAGGGCAGCAGATACGGCAGCGGCCGCTTGTCGGTGTACATGCCCACCCACGGCTGCAGCAGCGAGGCGGTGACCTGGTACACCAGGCCGATGATGCCGATCTGGCCGAAAGTGAGCGAGAACTGGCTTTTGAACATCGGATAGACCGCCGGCAGCACGGCCTGGATCATGTCGTTGAGCAGGTGGGCGAAGGCCGCGGCGCCGACGATGCGCACCGCGAAGCCCTGGTTCGGGGCGGGGCTGAGGGGTTCGGCCGGAATCACGGGCGGCGCAACGGTTTCAGGTGGCATGAGGGCACGATCAGGAACGGGGGAGCCCAGGCGCGCTGGCTACGCTGCAGCTGCGAGGGGAGGCAGGATGCGTAGCGTAGGCCCGAGTCCGGGTCCCGTCTCTCGCGAATTGGGCATCCGTCGTCGCGTTCAGGACATCGATGCGGCTGTGGATTTGCAACTAATTGCATATCCGCAGCAAGGCAGCGCTCCTAAAGTCGCCGGCTACATAGTGACCGGCTATTCCTGCATGACCTCTCGCGCCCCCCGCCCCCTGAACCGTCTGCGCCCCCTTTCGCTCGCCATCGCGGTGGCCTGTACGTGCAGCGCGCCCGTCCTGGCGCAGAGTCTGGGGCCGGTGGTCGCCGATGGTCACCAGCTCGACGTCATCGCCGGCAGCTATGCGTCGACCGATGACGGCGTTGCCGGACATGTCTTCCACGCCCTCAACGGGGGCAGCATCGGCTCCGGCGGGCCCGTATCGCTCAACGCCATCGGTGCCAATACGGCCGCGGCCCGCGCCGAAAGTGCAGGCACGCTCGTCTTCGCTGCGGGTGACATCACCACCTCGGGGGCCAGTGCGGTTGGGCTTTCTGTCGCCACAGGCGGCCGCATCGAGCTGCAGGCCGACGCCGCCGGGCAGGGCACGACAGTAACCACCCGCGGTCTGCGCAGCACCGCAGCCCAGATCGATGCGGGCACCCTGGTGATGCGCAATGCGACGCTGGAGACCTCCGGTGATGGCTCGCACGGGCTGGTGGCCACCGGCAATGCGCAGGTGGACATGGTCGGTGGACGCATCCAGACCGCCGGGGGCGAGTCACACGCGGTGATGGCAGACAACGGTGTGGTGACACTGCGCGATGCGCAGATCCAGACTGGCTCCTTCAGATCCGATGGTCTGTATGCGCTCAATGGTGGGCGCATAGAGGGTGACAATCTGGACGTCAGCGCCGAGGGCTATGGCAGCGCGGCGGCCCGGGTTCACGTTGGCTCCGCCTTGTCGCTGATCAACAGCCGCATCCGCACCCAAGGCGATGACGCCGCGGGAGTTGCTGGCGGCGGTGCCGTCACGCTGATCGATTCCGACATCCATGTCTCCGGGAGCCAGTCCCGCGCTGTTGTGCTCAGCGGTGGCACGTTGCGAATCGAGAACAGCAAACTGCGCTCGGACCACGAGCGCAGCACGGGCGTATTCCTGTGGGCCAACAACCAGGTCGACATCATCGGGACGACGATCACCGCGGGCACCGACGGCATCAACGTCAACGGCGATGGCAGCGATGTACGGCTGAGCGACGTGGACATCACCACGGACGGCTTCATCGGCACGGGCATCTGGTTGCCCAGTGAATCCACGTTGACTATGCAGGGTGGCAGCATCACCACTCGCAGCGATGCGGGCGTGGGCATCGACAGCCGCGAAGGCCTTGCGACGCTGGATGGTCTGACGATGCGCACCGGTGGCGCCTCGGCACACGGTCTTTATGCATCCCAGGACACTGGCGGGCGGCGGCCGGTCTTCGAAGCCGATCGCGTCGACGTCACCACCACCGGCGCCGGCAGCATCGGCGCTATCGCACGTCTTGGTGGTGCCGTGCACGTGCGCGACAGCAGCGTCTTGACCACCGGCACCAAGGGGTACGGCGTGCTCAGTGGTGGCCCGGGAGAGTTGACACTTCACAACACCCACGTGCGCACACAGGGAATGGATGCATATGCCGGCGTGGTCAATGCCAACGGCCGGCTCGACATCGATGGCGGCTCGCTGATCAGTGAGCGGCATGCCGCGTTGTGGGTGCGCACCGCACGCGAGGTGACGGTACGCAACGGCGCCCGGCTGATCGGCGGCAATGGCACGCTGATGGCGGTGGATGCGGCGTTTGCCAGCCCGTTCGAGCTCCGCCTGGATCAGGATGCCCATGCGCAGGGCGATATCGTGATCACCCCGGAGGACATCGCCGCTGGCATCCCCGTCGTGGCCGACATCCGCGTGCGCCTCAACGGCCGCTCGCACTGGGTGGGTGCCAGCTCGGTAGTCAACCAGGTGGCACTGTCCGACGACAGCCGCTGGACCCTGACCGGTGACGCCAGCGTAGGCCAGCTGAGCCTGCACGACAGCACCCTGGCCTTGTCGGCAGCGGGCAGCACGACATTCAACCGACTCACTGTGTCCGGCGACGTTGATGCAAGCAACGCGCTGCTGATTTTCAATGGGGCGCTGGGCGATGACAGCTCCCGGATCGACTTCCTGCACGTGCGCGGCGATACCCGTGGCAGCGCCGGCATCCAGGTCAACAATGTGCATGGTCTGGGCGCGCAGACGACCAACGGCATCCAGTTGATCCAGGTCGATGGCCAGTCCGATGCGGTCTACACCCTGAGTGGGCGCGCTGTGGCGGGCAGCTACGATTATTTCCTGCACAAGGGCGGTGTCACCGCGCCTGGCGATGGCGGTTGGTACCTGCGTTCTGCGCTGTCGCCGACCCCGCCGGACCCGTGCGATCTCGACCCCAACGGCCCCGGCTGTGCCGAGCCGCCGCCGCCGCCGCCGCCGCCGGCGCCGTGTGAGCTCGACCCGGCCGGCCCTGGCTGCATCGGACCGGCACCAGAGCCCTGCGAGACCGATCCCGCGGGTCCGGGCTGCGGCATCATTCCACCCGATCCTTGCGAGGCCGCGGAAGGCGATGCCGACTGCAATCGCCCACGCCCGCCGCAGATCGTGCGGCCTGAGGCTGGTGCCTACCTGGCCAACCAGGCGGCCGCCGTGTCCCTGTTCCAGCACCGGCTGCAGGACCGCGATGGCGCTGACACCATGGCCGGCGCACGCGGTGACGGTTGGCTGCGCGTCAGCAGCAGCCACACGCGGCAGGATGTCGCCGGTCAGCTTGCGCTGACGGGGCGTGCGTCGGTACTGATGGGAGGTATGGATGTATTGCACTGGGGCGGAGCCAGCCAGGGCCGCGCCGGTGTATTGCTGGCCGCCGGGCAGTCCTCGAGCGATGTGCAGTCGCAGCTGAGTGGTTACACCGCGACGGGCACGGTAAAGGGCGCCGCGTTGGGAATCTACGCTACGTGGCTGCAGCGTCCGGACGAAGGAACGGGGGCCTATGCCGATGGCTGGATCCAGCATGGCCGCTACCGCAACACCGTGCAGGGGATCGGGCTGGCGAAGGAGCACCAGGATGCCCAGACGCAGGCCGCCTCGCTTGAGACGGGCTACACGTGGGCACTGCGCACGCGAAGCGGGGCCCAACTGATGGTGCAGCCGCAACTGCAGGTCATCCATACCGACTACCGCGCCGACCATCTTACCGAGCTCAACGGCACCCAGGTGTCCACCGCTGCCGCAGGTGGGCTTTCCTCGCGGATGGGTATACGCCTGAGCGGCGACGTACGCAGCGAGGATCGTCGCGTGCAGCCGTTCATTGCTGCGCACTGGCTGCACGAAAGCGGCGGCAACCGCGTCTGGATGGACGATGCGCTGATCGAAGGCGCGGTGGCGAAGAACCGTTACGAAGTGCGTGGCGGCGCGATGCTGCAGCTTGGGACGCGCTGGTCGGCATGGGGCGATCTTGGCCTGCAGCGTGGAGATGGCGGCTACCGCAGTGCGAGCGCACAGCTGGGGTTGAAAGCGAGCTGGTAAGCAACGGCAGTACGCCAAGGTCAGGGATCATGAGCAGCGTCTGGATCGGACTGGCTGCCGTGCTGGGCGGGTGGATGCTCGTCGCGGTGCGGTTGGACCCGTTGCTTGCCCGATGGATGCACATGCAGCGCGGATGAGGCGCCCGCATGCATAATCCACCCCACTAACGGGCGGCAGCTCAGTGGGCGGGAGGACAGGATGTTGTTGATCAGAATGCTCACCTTTGCGCTGCTGTTCTTCAGCGCCACCGCCTGGGCCGCTACACCGGCGGCCCCGGTTTCGGCCAAACAGATCTTCACCCGCTGGCTGGCCGCCTACAACGACGGCAATGGCGAAGCGCTGCAGGCGGTGTTGTCGACCTACGGAATCGACCACACCGCGCAGCGGTACCTGGACATCCGCGAGACCTTCGGCCCGTTCGAGGTGCTGACCACCACCCTGGACACACCCGATACCGTCGCGAGCATCGTGCGCGGCACATCGAGCGACCGCGGGGTGCTGATCACCGTGGCCATCGATCCTGCCAACAGACCGCGGCTCAAGACCTTGCAGCTGGAAGGCGTGGAGATACCCGTCGCCTTCAGGCCCGCGCGGCTTGAGATGCCCGCGCTCATGGCGCAGAGCCGTGCCCGTCTGGACACGCTGGCGGCACAGGACAAGCTCTCCGGCAGCTTTCTGCTGGCGCAGGACGGCAAGGTACTGATGGCGTGGCACGGCGGGCGGGCTAACCGGGAGGAGGGTATTCCGGTCGATAGCACCACGACGTTCCGGCTCGCCTCGTTGAACAAGATGTTCACCGCGGTGGCGATCCTGCAGTTGGCCGAGGCTGGCAAGCTGACACTGGACGATAGGATTGCCCAGCATCTGAAGCACTACCCCAATCCGGCCGTCGCCACCGGTGTCACGATCCGGCAGCTGCTCAACCACACCAGTGGCTTGGGAGAGATCTTCGACGAGGCGTTCGAGGCGCGGAAGGCATCGCTCAAGACGCTGGCCGACTATTGGCCCGTTTATGGCGCCGCGGCACCGGCCTTCAAACCCGGCACCCAGGACCAGTACTCCAACTACGGCTACATTCTGCTTGGCTCGATCATCGAGGCGGCGTCGGGACAGTCGTACGACGCCTACGTGGAACAGCACATCTTTGCGCGGGCGGGCATGACCTCCACGGGATCGGCGCCCGAGGCGACCCTGGTGCCAGGTCGCGCGGTGCCCTACACGCTGAGCGATGGCCGGTGGGTGCGCGAGACCAAGAGCCTGCCGTTGCGCGGTACGTCGGCGGGCGGTGGTTACAGCAACGCCCAGGATCTGCTCCGGTTCGCCGAGGCGTTGCGCAGTGGCCGGCTGATCCCGGCCGCGGCATGGAACGCGGCCACCTCACCGCAGAATACCAAGGGCTGGTACGGCTACGGTTTCATGGTCAGCGGCGAGGGAGAGCAGCACCAGTATGGCCACGAGGGTGGGGCGCCCGGTGCGAACGCCGCGCTCATCGTGCTGCCGAGCAACGGCTACGTGGTGATCGGGCTGAGCAATGTCGATCCCGATGCAATGGAGAACGTGGTCAACTTCGTCGGCAACCGTCTGCCCCTGTCGCAGCGCGGCCTCAGCGGCAGCCCAGCAGCGCCGGCAACGACGAGGCCAGCAACGCGATCCCGGACACGGTGAGCAGGCTGAGCACGATCTGCCGGAACCGCAGGTCGCTGATGCCGATGTAGAGGCGGGTGCCGAGCAGGGTTGGAATCAACATGGCTGGCGCGACGATGGCGAACATCGGCAGCATCTCGCGGGTCACGATGCCGGTGCCGACATAGGTGCCCATGGTCACCAGCAGCATGGACAGGTTGAAGTTCTGGACCACCGAGCGCTGCACGTCACGCTCGTAACCGCGCAGCGTGCACCACAGCGTCGGCAGGGTGCCGGTGAAGCCGCCCAGCCCACCCATGATGCCGCCGGCAAACCCGACCACGCCATCCGCTGCGCGCCCGCCCGCGGTGACACGCGGCAGCTGACGTGACAGCAGCATCGCCGGGCACCACAGCACCAGCAAGGTGCCCAGGATCGCCTTGAGCCAGTTCATGTCGAGCATGGGCAGCAGGTAGACACCCAGCGGAATGCCAGCCAGCCCACCCATGACAAAGGGCAGCAGGGTCTTCAGATTGAAGCCGCGGCGCACGGTGAAGGCCGCCAGCAGCTGGCCGGTCAGGGCGCCAAACACCGAGAGCGTGGCCGCAAGCTTCGGATCCAGCACCCAGGCCCAGAAGGACAGCGCCACCAGCCCGAACGCGAAGCCCGACAGTCCCTGCACAAAGCCCGCCACGATGGCGCCCAACGCCACCACCAGGTAGATCGAATCCACGATGACTCCTTACTGCGCGTCCGCGAAAGCATCCGTCGCGCGCACCAGAGCATCGGCGGTCGCCGGTTCCGTTGCGCTGTGACCGGACACCACCATCTGCAGCGAGGCTTCGGGCCAGGCACAGGCCAGGTCCCACGCGCTGCGCGCCGGGCAGATGATGTCGTAGCGGCCCTGAACGATCACGCCCGGCAGATGCCGGATGCGGTCGATATCGCGCAGCAGCTGCGCATGATCGAGGAAGGCATGGTTGCGGAAGTAATGCGCTTCGATGCGCGCCTTGGCCAGGGTGTGCAGTGGATCATCACCCGACACGGCGTCGACGTCGTGTTCCAGCGTGGCCGCGTGATCTTCCCACCCCAGCCAGGCCTGCGCGGCGGCGATGCGGGTCGCTTCGTCCGGGCTGTCCAGGCGACGCCAGTATGCGGCGATCATGTCGCCGCGTTCCTCTACAGGGATATGCGCCTCGTAGGCGGCCCAGCGCTCCGGGAACACCCAGCGCGCACCGCCGTCGGCCTCGGCGAACCAGCGGTTCTCTTCGGCGCGGCCGAGATAGACGCCGCGCACGATGATGCCGGTGGCGCGTTCTGGATGTGCCTGCGCGTACGCCAATGCCAGGGTCGAGCCCCAGGAACCGCCAAACACCAGCCAGCGCTCGATGCCGAGCAGGGTGCGGATCGTCTCGACATCCGCGACGAGGTGCTGCGTGGTGTTGTCGCGCAGTTCGCCGAACGGCATGGAGCGGCCGCTGCCGCGCTGGTCGATCAGGACGATGCGATAACGTGACGGGTCAAAGAAGCGCCGGTGGGTGGGCGATACGCCGGCACCCGGCCCGCCATGCAGGAACACCACCGGAATGCCGTCAGGAGCGCCGCATTCCTCGACAAACAACGTGTGCAGGTCATCGACCGCCACCTGATGGGTGCGGAAGGGTGTGATCGCCGGGTAGAGCGTGCGCATGGTAGGCGTCCTACGGAAAACTGACGCCACATGATACCGCTCGGGTTCGTCGGGCCGCGTCCGTGACGTGTCACAAAGGCGGCGGGCTTTCCCTGTCGCGCTGAACGCGTGTCCGGTACGCACGCACATTGTCGCCACGGATCCGCCGTTCCTGCGTGCCAGTGATGGTGTCGACCTTGCGATCCGCACCGGTCACCGGTTTGGCTTCGATGGTCGTTTCGTGCTCGAAGGCATGCGATTTGTCGGTATTCCGGTAATACCGGTACAACGCCCAGTACAACGCCGTTGCACCGGCGGGGCCGGCGGCAAGCAACCAGAGTCCACTGTCATCACTCATGCGGCAGCTACCAAGAAGAAGAGAACGAGGGCTTCAATGATCGTGCCGGTGGTGAGCGCGGCCAGCAGCAGCTTCCACTGCTGCACGGGCACGCTGCCCATGGTTTCACCGGTGCGGCCATTCACCGCGATGTAGTGCAGCATGCCGCCGTTGCGGCCCGGCTGGTGATACGAGTACAGCCACACCGGCAGGTACATGGAGACCCAGCGGGTGCCGTGCACATCCACCCGCTCGCGCTCCCAGCGCACACCGCGGTCGTACCGGCGTACCGAGCCTTCCACCTGCGCGCGGGCGATCGACAGCAGCTGATCTTCCAGGCGCGGGCGCAGCGTCTCGACGTCCACGTTGCGCTTTTCCGAGGTGAAACCGGCCAGATAGGAGGCGTTCCACTTCAGCGCATTTTTGGTGTCGAACGGCAGGATCGCGTTGATGATGTTGTTGGTGTTGGTCTGCGTATCGAGGTTGCCACGCTCGGCCGAGGATTCCATGGTGAGATCGTCCACGGTGAAATCCACCTGCCGGTCCACCTGGTAGATATCGGCGTCGTAGTAGGTTTTCTTGTTCTTCTCGGTGCCGCGGGTGTACTGCCGCGTCTGGATCTCGCCTTTGCCGGACACGCTGGCGCTGACATTGCTGTCCACGATCATGTAAGGCAGATAGACGCCGGTGACATTCTCCGGCGTGAACTGGTCCTTGAACGCCTTGAGCGCGAACAGGCGGCGCTTGTCCACGAACTGGCGGATCCGCGCGACCGCATCGTCCTTGCTGATATGGAACGGCAGTACCGCATCGGGCACCGCGCCGTTGGAGATCTGCTCGTTGACCCCGAACACATGGCGGCACCAGTGGCAGCGTGCGGTCATCGCACTTTCGGTGTTGATGGTGACTTCGGCGCCGCAACCGGTGCACTTGAAGCTCATCAGGCTGGCGGTATCGGCTTCGATGTCGCGTGCACCGGACGCAATGACCGTGCCGCGCAGCTGATCGATCCCTTCGCCAAACCCGAAGGCCTCCTCAACGCGGTCGCCATGCCATTCGTGACGGCAGAACTGGCAGATCAGCAGATCGCTACCCAGCTTGAGCCGGATATCGCTGGAGCCGCATTTCGGGCAGCGGTTGAGGCCATCCTTGAGCTCTGCCGCCGAGGTGTCCAGGCCGACCGGGTCCGGCGCCTGCACCTCATCACGGATGGGCTGGGGCAGGGTGGCTGGATCGACCGGGAAACTGCCCGGCAGTAGTGGCACATCCCGGGGCGAGCCCGGGCCGGTGACCGGCGCCGCCGGAGAGGGCGGCAACGGTGGCGGGACCGCCGGGATCGGCGGAGGCATCTTGGGGTCGGACATGGTGTCGGTGCGCTCGGTGTCTTACAGCCCCAGCGCCTTGGCCTTGAGCTTGTCGTAGTCGTCCTGGGTGATCAGACCGAGGTCCAGCATTTCCTTGGCCTTCTTCAGCTTCGCGACCGGATCATCCGCCGCCGGCGCGACCGGCTGCTGCATGCCGCCCACCCCGAGCATGCCCGAGGCCATGCCCACGCCGACCAGGCCGGCAGCACCGCCATTCTCGCCTGCCGACTGGATGCCTTGGGCGACACTGGCCTGCAGGTTGGAATTGCCACGTGAGCCGGCCAATGCATCGGCGCGCTGCACGGTCTTGAGCAGCTCGCGGGTGTTGGCGTCGTACTCGATCGAGACAATGGCGGTCTTGACGATGGCCAGGCCGCGGTCGGACTTCCACTGGTAACCCTGCTCGACGGCAGCGGACAGGCTCTGCGCAAAGCCGAGCGAATCCTGCTGCAGCTTGGTGATGCGGTTGCCCTTGCCCGGGTCGTTCGTATACAGGCTGAAGGCTGGCGCGAGCGAGCCCACCACTTCATTGAACAGCTGGCTGGCGGCCGCGTTGTCCAGATCGGTGAAGTCGAACACCTGGCCGGGCTGCAGGTAGCTGGCCGGCACAAAATTCTTCACGAACAGGATCGGATCGATGATCTTCAGCGTGTACGAGCCACGCGTGACCGCGCCGACCTGCGTGCCGAGGAAACCATCGTCCCAGTAGATTTCGGACTGCGTGCCGAAGCGGTTGTCCGGCAGCTCCTTCAGTGAGACGAAGAACGCCGCCTGCTGCGACCCCGGCTGGCCACCGAACTTGAAGCGTTCCCAGCTCTGCTTGATCAGCGGGCTGACGAACCCGTCGCCTGCGAAGATCGACTGCGAATTCAGATCATCCGAGCGCCATTCATAGCCGCCCGGTTCGGCCACGAAGCCGGTGATGGCACCGTCCTGCAACAGCAGCAGGCCGTACCCTTCGGGCACGACGATCTTCGAGCCGTTGGTGATGATGTTGGAGGAGGCGCTGGTGTTGGAGCCGCGCCCCGCATTGGTGCCACGCGGCACCGCCGCGAACAGCGCTGCCGTGGAGGGCAGGCCCGTCGGCACGGTGTAGAAATCCTTCCACTGGTCGGCCAGAACACCACCGACTGCCCCTGCCACTGCCTGACGAAGACCCATGACCCACTCCCTGCGATTCGTGGACGGGCACCGTGCCCATCGTGCTCACCGCACTATATCAGCAGCCAGTGCGCCGGTAGTGACCCAGGGCGGGCCAGGCAGCGTGTGCGGCCGCCCGGGGCCGATCAACCGGGCAGGTCGCACCTCAGCTTGCCGTCAACGTAGTACGGCTTGGGCACATTCGGGTTCTCGCTGGTCTTCTCGAAGACCACTTCGAACGAGTCCATATCCGGCGTGCCTTTGCGGTCAGTGCAGGCATCCTGCAGTTTCTTCTTCACCGCCGCGATACCTGCATCGCGATTGGCACCGTCGGCGCTGTTGGTGAGGTTGGCCACTTCGGCAAACGCCGCCGGACTGGCGGCGAGCAGGCAGCTTGCGAACATCGCGGCACACAGCGTCTTCATCAGCACTCCTTTCCATGATCGCGACCCATGACCGGTCGGGGAGGGTCAGCATAAAGAGCGTGGGTTAAGACCATGTCGCGTGGTGGATGTGCAGGCCATCGCGACGGCCTGCACGGTGTCTCTGCCCGATTCAGGCGCTGGGGTGTGTGTGGTAGATCTTGCTGACGACCGTCCAGCGACCCTCCACTTTCAGCAGATTGAAGAAATCCGTGAAGCGGAAGCCGGAGATGTCGTCGGTATCGACCCGGGCACTTGCCGCCGTGCCGACGATGTCGATGCGCGCGATCGCCGCCCGCGCCTCAGGCGAGGGACGAAATACCGTGTCGATCGTGTCGAACAGACCCTGGATGGGGCCGCCGACGAGTGCATTGTCTGCATCAACGCCGAAGATCGTGGCCTGCTCGCTGAAGGCAGGTTTCATGATGCTGCTCTGGGCCTGTTTGCCGCCCTCGTTGTACTGATTCAGTACGTCGACGATGGCGTTGTAGTCCTGCACGTAAGTCGGGTTGCTCATGGTGAATCCTCGTGGTGTTGGGGTGAGGCGTGGGGGAGGGGGCGCGCCATCATTCGGTGGCAGTGGGCCAGTCGGTGTAGCCCTTGGCGCCGCCGCCGTAATAGGACTCACGCGGTGCGACGGTCAGCTCCGTACCGCGGCGAAGGCGTTCGACGAGGTCCGGGTTCGAGATGAACAGCCGACCGAATGCGACCGCATCGATGCGGCCCTCGGCACGCCGCGAGATGGCCATCTCCAGGTCGTAGTTGTTGTTGCCGATGAAGGCGCCGTTGAACGTGGCACTCAAGGCATCCAGGTCGACGCCCTCCGGAACGCTGCGCGTGGTTGCGGTCGCGCCCTCGACAAAATGCAGATAGGCCAGGTTGAAGCGGTTCAACTGCGTGATGAGGTAGCCGTAAGTCGCCATGACGTCGCTGTCGGGCGGCGTGTTGCCCGCGTCCGGGGTGACGGGTGACAGACGGATGCCAACGCGGTCACTGCCCCAGATGTTCACGACCGCCTCGGTCACCTCCAGCGTCAGCTTGGCGCGGTTCTTGATCGAGCCACCGTAGCCATCGGTACGATGATTGGTGGAATCACGAAGGAACTGGTCCAGCAGATAGCTGTTGGCCGCATGGACTTCCACACCATCGAAGCCGGCGCGCTGTGCATTGCGGGCAGCCAGCTCGAACTGGGCAACGATCCCGGGGATCTCATCGGTCTCCAACGCGCGCGGCATCGAAACCGGCACGAAGCCATCGGCGGTGTAGGTGTCGCCCTCGGCCTTGATCGCCGACGGCGCGACCGGTGCCTGACCATCGGGCTGCAAAGCCACGCTGGAGAACCGCCCGACGTGCCAGAGCTGGCTGACGATCTTTCCGCCGGCGGCATGCACCGCATCGGTGACCTGTTTCCAGCCGGCTACCTGCGCATCGCTCCAGAGGCCGGGTGTGGCGGCATACCCGCGCCCCTGGGGTGAGATGTTGGTCGCCTCGGCGACGATCAACCCGGCACTGGCGCGCTGGGCGTAATACGTGGCGTGGAGCGCATTGGGAACACCGTCTTCGCCGTAGCGGCTGCGGGTGATCGGCGCCATGACGATACGGTTGGCCAGCTGGAGTGCACCCATGTGCGTGGGTGCGAAGAGGTCGGTACGGGACGTGGTGTCCTTCATCAGAATGAGCCTTTTATATGTGACCGGTCGTCTAGTAATTGGGTAAAACCAGGTCACGACAGCAGGGTGCGTGACGCGGCCAGTGCGGTGTCGAACGGGGCCGTGGAGTCGTTGAGCTTGGCCAGCAGCGAGGCGCCCAGCCACAGCTGATACAGCGATTCGGCGAGCTCCTGGGCCGGGACGGCCGGGGAGATCGAGCCATCGGTCTGACCGCGTGCGGCGCAACGGGTGATGCGCTGAATGATCGCGTCGGTGCCTCTTCTGAGTACCGTGCGCATGTCCTCGGACAGATCGCACATCTCCGGGCCGAGTTTGACCACCAGACACTTGTCGTCGGGGAAATCCGAGCCCTGCGTATCTTTCCAATACTGGAAGTACGCTACCAGGCGCTCAGCGCCGGCGCCCTCTGCGGTCAACAACCGATCGACCGTGGCCAGGTATGCGGAGAAGTACTCGTCCAGCAGGGCCAGGCCGAACTCTTCCTTGGATTTGAAGTAATAGTAGAACGAGCCCTTCGGCACCCCCGCAGCCGCGACGACCTCGGCCAGGCCCACGGCCGTATACCCCTTTCGGGTCATCAGCGCCCGGGTGACGTCGAGAATGTGCTGGCGCGTTTCGTGGGCGGGCTTCTTCATGGCCGTGACGATACGCTCAATCTGACCGGTCGTCTAGTTTCGTGAATGACCTGGACGGGCAAGCGTTCAGGCCCGCTCCAGCCGCGCATGGATCCGGCAGGTCCGCAATCATGACTGGCAGCGAGTCTTGTCCAGCCGGCCTTGGGATCGCGTGAAGCCACCGCGTCCACACCTGGCGCCCGCACGGCACGCAGGGGTTGCATCCAAACCGCGTGGCCGTCCGTACACACGTCCATGAAGCCCATGTCCCCGATCTGCCGGAACTCGCCTACGATGGACACTGACCCGTCCACCGCCAGGATGACGCCCTTCGAGGCAGCCCGGATGATTGCCGTTCCCGCTCAACCCGGCCCGGAGCTGAAAACCTGGGCGGCCGACATGGCCGGCGTCGCCACGTCGCGCGATCGAGAGTGCTTCATGCGCATCTACGATCACTTCATGCCGCGCCTGTGCCGCTACCTGAGTGGGCTGGGGGCGCCCGATGGTGTGGCCGAGGATCTGGCCCAGGAAGTGCTGCTGAAACTGTGGAACCGGGCCGACCTCTATGACCCGGCGCGCAGCAGCCTGGGCACGTGGCTCTATCGGGTGGCGCGCAATCTGCATATCGACCGGGTGCGTCGCGAACATATCTGGGTGCATGCCCACGAGGTGGTGGAGCAGGCGGCCGAGGAAGAGGACGGCGGCGGCTCGCTGGCCGAACGGCATACCGAGCACGTCAGGCTCAAGCAGCGGCTGGACGAACTGTCCGCAACGCAGGCCCGATTGATCCGGATGTCCTACTTCGAAGCCAAGACACACGCCGAGATCGCCAACGAGCTGCATATGCCACTGGGCACCGTGAAATCCCATATCCGACGCGCGTTTCTTCAGCTGCAGTCCTTGATGGGAGAGCGGCAGTGAACCCTCGTCACCATCTGGATCCGGCCACCGTCCTGGGCTTTGCCACCGGGACCTTGGCCCCGGAAATGTCTGTGGTCGCCGCTGCGCACCTGGAAGCCTGCGCGCACTGCCGGCAGCACCTGCGCTCGGCCGAACGGGTGGGCGGACTGCTGCTGGAGCAGCAATTGTCGCCGCCTTCCGCGGAGGATCGCCAGGCCGCACTGCGGCAGACCATGCTGGAGCGGCTGGATACTGACGTACCTGCGGGTGGCGTGCAGGACGAAACAGTGGCCCGCAGCGCCGCTGGTCACGACCCGGATCAACTCCCGGCCGCGCTGGCACCGCATTTCGGGACGTCCTACCGCTCGCTGAAATGGCGGTGGATGGCGCCGGGTGTCCACTGCATCCGTGCACCCGCGCACCCGTCGTTGATCATGCTCAAGATCGCCCCCGGCAAATGCCTGCCCATGCACAGCCATGGGAACAGCGAGCTGACCCAGATTCTGCGCGGCGCCTATGACGATTCACTGGGACATTTTGCCCCCGGCGATGTGGCCGATCTGGACAGCGACGTCGAGCATCAGCCCGTGACCACCCCCGGTGTCGCGTGCATCTGTGTGTCAGCGCTGGATGCGCCGCTGGTCTTCAGTGGATGGTTCGCGCGCAAGCTGCAGCAGGTGTTCAAACTCTGACCGTGTCTGGCGCACGCTGCCAGGCCGCATCGGAGTCCGGCGGCTGATCAACGCACCGTCTGCGGCTACCCGTTAGTCGCGGCCTGCTGGAAAAGCTGCATGACCGCCGCCGGCGCCATGGGTCGGGCAAGCAGGTAGCCCTGGACTTCGTCGATCCCCATGTCTGCCAGCGCGCCCATCTGCGCTTCCTGCTCAACCCCTTCGGCCACGGTGAGGTAGCCGAGCTCGTGGGCCAGGTGGTGGATGGCAGAGACCTTGGCGCGGGCGCGCGAGCTGCTGGCGATGCCATCGATCAGTGACTTGTCCAGCTTGACCGTGTGGATGGGAAGGTCGGACAGGTAGCTGAAATTGCTGTAGCCACTGCCGAAGTCATCGATCGCCACCGTGATGCCGGCCTGTGCCATCGCCGCAATGTGGGCGATGGCCGGAGACCCCGGACGCAGCCATTCGCCTTCGGTGATCTCCAGCTCGATCATCGAGAACGGCAGTGCCCTGTGCTCAAGCTTGCTGTGGATGTCCTGCCAGGCCGAGGCGTTGGACAGATAACTGCTGGACAGGTTGATCGAGACCGGAATGTCCTGCCCTTGGGCGCGCCACGCCCGGACCTGGTCCAGCGCCGTGTCCAGCACCCAGTTGGTCACCTCATCCATCAGTGCGGTCCGCTCGAAGACCGGAATGAACTCACCCGGGCTGATCGGCCCCAGAGTGGGGTGGCTCCACCGGATCAACGCTTCGGCCGAGACCGGGCGCCGACCGTCGAGAGTGAAGCGCGGCTGGTAGTCCAGATGGAAGTCGCCGTTCTGCAGGCCGCGTTCGGCATCCGAGGCCAAGCGGTACGCGCGGTGCATCGTGTCGTCGCGCTGTGCGGAGTACCAGCAGAGCGGCTGCCGCGCGTCGAACGCGCCCTGCATGCTCACCAGCAGCCGCCGCAACAGGTCGTGGCTGTCTTCTTCATCCGGATCGATCGCACAGATGCCAGCATGGAAACGGGGGGACATCGGGACCGCGGCGGCCATCAGCGGACGCAGCATGCGCGTTCTCAACTCCAGGACCAGCGCCTCGACCTGTGTCGCGGTGGGCAGGTCCACCACGAAGGCGAATCGCGTCACCCCCACGTGGTAGACCGTTGCCATGCCCCCCAGCGCGGCGCGCAGGCGGACACCGGCGCGCCGGATCAGGGTCTCCAGTGGGCGCAGGCCCAGGACCTGGCCCACCTGGTTGGCCCGCGGAATGTCCAGGATGTCCACGGCAACGGCATACGCCGTTCCTTCGGCGCAACGCGCGATGATCCCGGGCAGATCCGCATGGAACTGGTGCCGGCTTGGCAGGCCGCTGACCGGGTCCAGCCGACCGGACATCGCCCGCAACTCCAGCTGCGCGACCACCAGTTCGGCCAAGGTACTCAGTTGGTCCTGATCCCCCTTGTCGAACGTGCGCGGGCGCGTGTCCATGATGCACAAGGCCCCGATGGGTACGCCGTTCTTGGCCACCAGGGGGGCGCCGGCGTAGAAGCGCAGATATGGGCTGTGGGTGACCAGCGGATTCTCACGGAAGCGGGGGTCCTGCTGGAGATCCGGCACCACCAGCACGCCATCGGAAGTGACGGCGTGGGCGCATATCGAGGCGCGGATGTCGGTCTGCGCCATGGGCAGGCCGATCCGGGAAAGGAAGCGCTGCTCCACATCCCCGAGGATCGAGACGAATGCCACCGGGGCATCGAAGGTGTACCCGGCCAGTGCGGTGAGCCGGTCCAGCGCAGGCAAGGATGCCAGGCCATCGACCTGCATGGCACTGAGGACTGCACTGCGTTCGTCGCGTTGTGAGGTGGGGGGACTCATCGTGGGTCGACTTGGGGAAGGGAAGCCATGGCCGAAGCCGGAAAAGTGGGCCTCCTGTCCCTTGCCCCTCGAAACGGCGGCGTTCCATCCACGCTATACGGACGGAACACGCCCCTGGATGCGCTTACCAGTCGGTCGGCGCGTAGTCCTTCAGGAACTGGCCCCAGACATGTTCGCCGGTGTTGAACCCGTGGATGATCGGATCGACGATGCGCGCGGCGCCGTCGACGATATCCAGCGGCGGATGGAAGCGTTCTTCTTTCACCTTCTTGGCCGCGATATCCGCCGGATCCTCGTCGGTCACCCAGCCGGTGTCGACACTGTTCATGTGGATGCCGTCGTTCTGGTAATCGGCCGCCGAGGTGCGCGTCATCATGTTCAACGCGGCCTTGGCCATGTTGGTATGCGGGTGGCGGGTGGTCTTGAAGTTGCGGTAGAACTGCCCCTCCATCGCCGAAACGTTCACGATGTGCTTGTCACGCTCAGGCGTGCGCAGCATCAGCGGCTTCAGGCGCGCATTGATGATGAACGGCGCGATGGCGTTGACCAGCTGGGTTTCCAACAGCTCCACCGACGGCACTTCGGCCATCAGCATGCGCCAGGAGTTGCGACCGCGCAGATCCACCTGCTGCAGGTCCTGATCCAGCCGGCCATCCGGGAACAGATGCTGCTGGGCCACCAGTTCGTCGTCCAGCAGCGGCACCTGTGACAGCTCGGCGGCGCGGGTCAGGCCGTTGGCGGCGTTGAAATCACGCCCCTGGACCACCGGCAGCGCGGCCGAGGCAGTGGTGCCGAGCAGTTCGGCACTGCGCAGGCCCTCGTAATCGCCGATCAGCTTGCGCAGCGTCTCGGGCACCTCATGCAGCGCGGCGGTTTCGCCGGCCATCATGTGCGCATAGAACTGCGGCGGGCGGCGGACCGTCTGGCAGGCGTTGTTGATGATGAAATCCAGGCGCGAACGGGTGGCCAGAAGCTCGTTGCAGAACGCTTCGACGCTGGGCGTGTGGCGCAGGTCCAGACCGTACACCTGCAGGCGGTGACCCCACTGCGCGAAATCGGGCTCTTCGGCGTAGCGGGCCGCGGAGTCACGCGGGAAACGCGTGGTCACGATCAGCTCGGCACCGGCGCGCAGCAGCTTCAGACCCGCCTGGTAGCCGATCTTGACCCGGCCGCCGGTGAGCAGTGCGACGCGACCGGTGAGGTCGGCCGTCTCGGTGCGCTTGAAGAAGTTCAGCTCGGCACAGGCCGGGCACATCTGGTCATAGAAGTGGTGCAGCTGGGTGAACTTCTGCTTGCATACGTAGCAGTGGCGCAGCTCGGGGGAGTGCACTGGCGCCGGGGTGGCCTCCGCGTTCTCTCCGTTGGAAGCGTCATGCAGGCCGGCGGCGTGCGGGGGGAAGTAGTTCGGGGTGCTGAACACTGGCTTGCGGCGCAGCGCACGGATACCGGTCTGCTCCAGCAGCGCCTCGGCCTTGGCCACTTTCTCCTGATGGCGGGCCTTGGCCTGCTGCTTCAGCTTCGCCCGGCGGGCCTTGGGCTCGGGGTGATACACCTTGGCCACCACTTGGTGCAGGCGGACGCGATCAGCCTCGGGCAGCGTATCGAGCACGCTGCGGTCGGCTTCGATGGCCTCCAGCAGGTCCAGCGCGGTGCGCAGGCGGTCAGTCAGGGGCAGGTCGTCATCGGCAAGGGGCAGGGCGGTGGTATTCAATTCGGATCCGGGAGGCAGCAGGAAAACGGGCATGGGGCGCCGCGCGATGGCCCCGACGGGGCATCCGCCAGCAGCCCGGGGCTTACGGTGGGCCGCTATTGTCCCTGATCCTGCGTCTGCTTGCTTTCCCGTTGCCACCAACCTGAATGGAGCGCCGTCACTCAGTGCCCGAGTGACGCCTGAAGCGCTGTCGCCAGCGCCGCGTCACCGTTGACCAGCTCCGCCCATTTCAGGGTCACACCGTTCCGCTTGCCCTTGGGAACCAGCTTCAGCCCCTCCGGATCGAGGGTGAGTGTGTAGCACTCGTCGCCGATCTGGACTTCCCGGCGAAGCGGCTTATCGAGTGGCGTCATGACGACCTACCGCTTCGGTGGCGAGTCGCGCGTGGGCTCTGCCGGGGTTTCTGTGCCATGCCCGGAATCCTGCGCCTCGGAGGCCGCCGTTCCACTGCCACCGCCGGGCACGTTGCGCGAGGACGCGTCGCCCGCCGGTGCAGGTGCGGGTGCAGGCTGCTCGATGGTATCGGCGTGCTTGCCCTGATCGGTAGGCTCGGGCTGATTGCAGGCCGACAACGCCATCGCCACCAGGGCGCTGAACAATACGGTTCGCATGGCGACTCTCCGGAACTGAGACAGGCCAGCGTTGTAGCGCTGATGCCGTTCGTAGCACGTGAGTCTTCATTTATCACCCTGTGACGACACAAAAGGGGAGTACCCTTTCCGCCGTCGATGCTTAGCCGTTCCGTGGTCTGCGGGCGGGGAGCCGGCGTGTTACGGAGCAGAGTTGAGATCATGAGTATTCCCGAGGGAGTGGAAGAGAATCGGCAGCGGCAAGGCCTCACACGAAGAGGCTTTCTTCTTGCGGTCGGTTCGGTTTCATTGCTCGCGGCGTGCCGTGACAAGCCGCCTGCCGCGGCCACTTCTGCTGCTGTTGCGACGCCGGCGGCCAAGGCCGATTCCGCGTTCCTTGGCCTCTCCCACGCCCTGACCGGCAAGAACGATCTGGACCCGGCCACGGCCGAGCGCATCGAGCAGGCGTTCGCCCATCTTCAGCCCGAACTGCATGCGCAGTTCCCGACCCTGGTCACACTGGCAGGGCAGGTGACTGGCGCGCAGGCGCTGATCGCGGCGGCGGGCGACGCAAAACCGGCCGCCCTGGCGATCATCACCGCGTGGTACACCGGTACCGTGGGCAAAGGCGTTCATGCCGTGACCGTCTCCTATCGCGATGCGCTGATGCAGCGATGCGTGGACGACGGCCTTTTCCCACCGACGTATGCCCAAGGCGGTCCTGCCTGGTGGACGGCGGCCCCTCCAGCCCCGATTCGAGCACGCGCCTAACGCCGCGCGGCCATCTCTCTTCTGTTCTAGATCTGGATTCCTCTCATGAAAGCTCCGGTTTTCCGTGATGGCGACGCCGATGCCGACGTCGTGATCGTCGGTTCTGGCGTCGTCGGTGCGTTGATCGCCCACCAGTTGGTGCGCGCTGGCAAATCCGTGCTTGTGCTCGAAGCCGGGCCGCGCCTGAATCGCTCCGACGTGGTTGAAAACTGGCGCAACGTCAGCTTCGAGCGGCGCATCGGCAGCGACTTCCAGGGGCCGTACCCGCAATCGAAGTTCGCCACTGCACCGCTGTACTTTCCGGCGAACGATTATGTCGGCCTGACCGGCCCCGATGCCAGCAGCTTCCACCAGGGCTTCATCAAGGCGGTCGGTGGCACGACCTGGCACTGGGCGGCCTCCTGCTGGCGCCATCTGCCGGTCGACTTCAAGATGCAGTCCGCCTACGGGGTAGGACGCGATTGGCCGATCAGCTATGAGGACATCGAGCCTTACTACTGTCGCGCCGAGGAGGCCATGGGCGTGTCCGGGCCAAATGACCCGGCGCAGCAGAGCCCATCAGAGCGGTCCAAGCCTTACCTGGCCGACATGATTCCGTGGGGCAACGGCGACAAGGTATTCGCCGACGTCGTCAATCCGCACGGCTACAACCTGGTGCCGATTCCGCAGGGACGCATGATCAAGCCCTGGAATGATCGTCCCGCCTGCTGTGGCAACAACAACTGCCAGCCAATCTGCCCGATCGGCGCCATGTACAACGGCGTCCATACCGTCCAGGCCGCCGAGGCGCTGGGTGCCAAGGTGCTGGCCGAGTCGGTGGCCTACAAGATCGACACCGATGCGCAGAACCGGGTGACCGCCATTCACTGGTATGACAGCGACAAGGTCAGCCACAAGGCCACCGGGCGCAGTTTCGTGATCGCCTGCAACGCGCTGGAAACGCCGCGTCTGCTGCTGCTTGCCGCCAACGAACAGAATCCCAACGGCATTGCCAATTCGTCCGATCAGGTCGGGCGCAACATGCTGGACCACTCCGGCTTCCATTGCTCCTTCATTGCGGACCGGCCGATCTGGCTGGGGCGTGGCCCGGCGCAATCCAGCTGCATGGTCGGGCCACGCGATGGCGCCTTCCGCTCCGAGTATTCGGCGACCAAGATCATCCTCAACAACATCAGCCGGGTGGCGATCGCCACCGACCAGGCGTTGAAGATGGGGCTGGCCGGTGAGGCGCTGGACGCGGAAATCCGACGCCGCGCGATCTACGGCGTGGACCTGTCGATCAGCCTGGAGCCGCTGCCCGATCCGACCAACCGGCTGACGCTGTCCAAAACCCGCGTCGATGGCCATGGTTTGGCCTGCCCGGACATCCATTACTCGCTGGGCGACTACGCGCGCAAGGGCTACGACAAGTCCTGCGAGCAGCTGCGGCACATCGGCAAACTGTTCAACGCCGAAGAATTTGTCATCACCACCGCGCTCAATGCCAACAACCACATCATGGGCTCGACCATCATGGGCGCGGATCCGCGCGACTCCGTGGTCGATGGCGATTGTCGCGCGCATGACCACCCGAACCTGTGGCTCCCGGGAGGCAGCGCGATGGTCTCGGCCAGCGTCGTCAACAGCACCCTGACCATGGCCGCACTGGCCCTGCGCGCGGCCGATGCAATCGAGCGTGCCGCATGAAGACGCTCCTGCTCATCGCAGTCGCCCTGCTGGCTGGCGCTACGCAGACCGCGCGCGCCGACGACACGCTTGAACGCGGGCGCTATCTCTCGGTCGCGGCGGACTGCGTGGCGTGTCATACCAATCCGAAACAGGGCAAGCCCTACGCCGGTGGCTACGCGATCGCCTCGCCGCTGGGCGAGATCTGGGCGAGCAACATCACCCCGTCCAAGACTCATGGCATTGGCACCTACAGTGAAGCCGATTTCGCCAAGGCGGTTCGCGAGGGCGTGCGCAAGGACGGTGCCCACCTGTATCCGGCCATGCCGTACACCTCCTACGCCAAGCTGACCGACGAGGACGTCCACGCGCTGTATGTCTACTTCATGCAGGGCGTAGCACCGGTTGACGAGGAGGCGCATACGACCGAGCTGCCGTTCCCCTTCAGCGTGCGCTCCTCCATGGCCGTCTGGAACCTGCTGTTCCTGGACAAAGCGCCGTTCAAGCCGGATCCAGCGAAAAGCGCGCAGTGGAATCGCGGCGCTTACCTTGTCGAGGGGCTGGCCCACTGCTCCAGCTGCCACAGTCCTCGCGGGCTGATGATGCAGGAAGTGGGCGGCAAAGCGTTCGCCGGTGGTTCGCTGGGCGACTGGTACGCGCCCAACATCACGTCGCATCCGATCAGCGGGATCGGCGGCTGGACCGATGACGAACTGGCTACGTATCTGAAGACCGGCCGCGTTGAAGGCAAGGGCCAGGCCGGCGGCGGCATGGCCGAAGCGGTGAGCAACAGCCTCTCCAAGCTTCGCGATGAGGACATCAGCGCGATCGTGACCTACCTGCGGACGGTGCCGGCCGTGGCCGACAAAGGTGCCACCCGTGCTGCATTCGCCTGGGGCGACGCCGCCACGGCACCGGGCGAGCCCGCGATTCGTGGCACGGGCGCGCCCATCGCCTCCGGTGCCGTGCTGTACTCCGGCCTCTGCGCCAGCTGCCATGGCTCGCGAGGCGAGGGCAGCAACGACGGTTACTACCCGTCGCTGGTGCACAACAGCACCGTCGGCATGGTCCGGCCACAGAACCTGGTGGCGACCATCATCGGCGGCATCGACCGCGAAGTGGACGGTGAGCACGTGGTGATGCCGCACTTTTCGGAAGGTTCGTACGTGCAGGCGCTGAGTGATGCCGACATCGCCGCGGTCGCCAGCTACGTGCGGAGCACCTTCGGCCCGGGCGACCAGGTCACCGAAGCGCAGGTCGCATTGATCCGCGACGGCGGTGAGAAGCCGCTGTTGGCCAAGATCGCGCGGCTTTGGCTACCGCTGCTCATCCTGGGGCTTGCGGCTTTCGTGGTCGTGATCCTGTTGGTGCGACGCGCGTGGACAAGGCGGAAGCAGCGGAGGGCTTCGGCATGAGGCGCACCTCCCTCGTTGCATGCGTCGGGCTGATGGCACTCGCGACCGGTTTGCCGGCATGGGCGGCTGACACAGAGGCCGCCAAACCCAAGCCGGTGGACACGATTGCCCAGGCCCCACTCAGCGCGGACTGGGCGGCCCGCGTCTGGCTGCTGGACCGTGGCGTGACCCCGAGCGCCCGCATCGTGATCGCCACCGGCGTCAACAGCGACGGCTACAAGGGCACCGGCTGGTCCACGGCCGAGCACGTTGATTTCGGCGCCATGATCGATACCGGCAAGGCCTTCGGCTTCGACGGCACGGTGCGGGTGGTGTTCTCCGACCGCTTCGGCAATGCGGTCAATGACCGCTCGACCGGTTCGTACGTGCAGAACCAGGCCTTCTATGGGCAGGGCCAGAACCTGCGCTTCAACGAGCTCTCCTATGAGCGTTGGCTGCTGGACAAGCGGCTGAGCCTGAAGGGTGGTTTCTATTCAATGGGCAATGACTTCGGCGGTCTGCCCTATACCTGCAACTTCAACAACAACGGCCAGTGCGGCCATCCGCTGGGCCCGATCTACAGCTCCGGGTGGCTGGACAACCCGACCGGCCAGTGGGGCCTGCGGGTAAAGTGGGCCGATCCTTCCGGCTGGTACGCGCAGACCGGCATTTACGATGTCGTGCCGATGCGCAAGCAGGAGGGCAGTGGCTTCCGCGTGTCCGACCGTGGCAAGACCGGCCTGTTCCTGCCCGTGGAAGTGGGCTACAGCCACGGCAACACCGGGCAGCATTACGGTGGCACCTACAAGGTCGGCTATTACCTGGATACCTCAAACGCGGACGACATCGGCAATCCGGCCGCACCGCGCGCGTCGCATCGCAGCGGTTCGTACATCCAGCTGGCGCAGCGCGTGCTGAAGCCCGAAGGCGACACCGTGCGCGGTCTGTCGGTATTCGGCGTGGCCACGCGTGCGGATGCCAAGACCGGACTCATGCGGTATTCGTGGGAAGCCGGCCTGAGTTGGCGCGGTGTGGTGGCCTCACGGGAGGATGATGTGCTGAGCCTGGCGTGGACCCGGCTGGACATCTCCGACCGCCTTGCACAGTACCAGCGCATCACCGGCAAGGACGTGCAGAGCAACGAGCAGTTCGTGGAACTCAACTACGGCGTGCAGGTCACTCCGTGGCTGATCCTGCGGCCTGCGGTGCAGTATGTGGCCCGGCCCGGGGCGTATGAAAGTCGCCCGGACAGCTGGGTGTTCACGCTGCAGGCGCAGGCCACGCTCTGATCACACGACACGGTCGTCCAGTGCACGCACGCTCCACATCAGGGTCAATAAAGTAAGTGCCACTCCATCCAGGCTGGCACGCGTGAACCTGCAGACGACCGTTTCCCTTCCGTTTCCCCGGCGCGTGATGCCGGACAGCTGCCAGTTCGACCTGCTGGATGTGAACGCGCTGCAGGATCCCTGCAGCGGCCGCATCGTCCACCTGTATTCGATGGTGGCGCGCTGCCTGTCCTGTGAGGTGGTCTTCAAGGCGCAGGAAGGCGCGGGCTTTGTCAGCACTTCGGCCGCGCGGGTACTGCGTTGCCCGACCGGTTGCGGGCAGCAGTCGCTGAAAGCCGCCGCGCTGCGCCAGTGGACGCCGAAGGCCGCCTGAGACGAGGGCATGCGTCACGGCAGCGCCGGGGTGACGCGCGATCGTCAGAGCAGCAAGAGCGCCGCGATCAATGCCGGCGGCATTACCAGTAGTCCCAGCTTGAAGAACTGCAGGGCACTGACGTTCTCGCCCTCCCGACGCAGCGCGACCAGCCACAGCATTGTGGCCAGCGAGCCGGTCACCGAGAGGTTCGGCCCCAGATCGACGCCGATCAGCAGCGCCGCGCGGGTGTGCACCGGCAGGTCCGCCATCTGACCCAGCGAGCCGGCCACCAGCCCGATGGGCAGGTTGTTGGCCAGATTGCTCGCCACCGCTGCCGCGATCCCTGCCACCCAGCTGGCTTCCGAAGGCGAGGTCCGTGCCAGCACTTCCAATGCGTGTGCCGCCGTGCGGATCACCCCGGTCTGGGCAACGGCTTCGACAAGCACGAACAGGCCAGCCACCAGGGGCAGCACCCCCCAGGCGACGTGACGCAGTATCGGCAGCGGGCTGCGACGCTGGCGCAGGCGAACCGCCGCCAACGTGAGCGCACCGGCGCAGAAGGTCGTCACGCCGAGCGGGCCGTTCATCGCCGAGGTCACCAGCAGTACGACGCCGGTGAGCCCGACACCGATGGCGCACAGGCGACCGCCCTCGGACAGGGCGCGGTGCTCGATCCGCTCTGCCAGCGGGTGTGCGATCTGACGGCGTTGAACCAGGCGCAGCACCAGATACGTCATTGCGATCGCGGCCAGCGACGGCAGGGTGAACTGCCGCAGCCACTCTGGCAGCGAGGGCATGTGGCTGCCGAACACCACCAGGTTGGCGGGATTGGAAATGGGCAGCACGAAGCTGGCCGCGTTGGCAATGAACGCGCAAACGAACAAGTAGGGCAGTGGATTGGCGCGGGCCGCTTTGCAGGCGGCGTAAACCGCCGGCGTGAGTACCACGGCGGTGGCGTCGTTGGACAGGAAAATGGTCACCAGTGTGCCGACCAGGAAGACCAGGTCAAACAGTCGCCGCCCGGATCCCTTGGCATGCTGCACGGCATACATGGCCAGCCAGTCGAACAGACCTTCGTGACGCGCCAGCTCGGCCAGCACCATCATGCCGATCAGGAACAGGTAGACATCGCCGCCTTCAGCAACCGCCGCGAAGGCAGTGGGGACGGGCACCAGGCCGCTCGCCACCAGCAGCACGGCAGCGCCCAGTGCCCAGACATACTCGGGAATCCGCCAGGGACGGAAGATGACACCGCTGGTGGCAACGGCGGTCACCATCCAGATGATCAGGGAGGTTGTGGGGACGTGCATGAATGGCTCAGGAAAAACGCAGGGGCTGGCGTCAGGTCGCGTCCGTCGGTGCTGCCACCGTGGAAGCGCGGCCCGTGTGAGGTCGGGTCTCCGGCATGGCCATTGCCAGCACGAAGGCCAGGGCTGCAATCGCTGCCAGGGTCAGGAACGCGACATCATACCCAGCGAACTGCACGATCACCCCGGCCAAGCCCGGACTGAGCGCAGCGCCCAGCCCGAAGACCGTCGAAACCGCACCGAGCGTGACGTTGAATCGGCCGGTTCCCTGGGTCAGATCACTGACCATGACGGGAATCA
The DNA here is from genome assembly GCF_056861555.1 of Stenotrophomonas sp. K-6. Taxonomy (NCBI): domain Bacteria; kingdom Pseudomonadati; phylum Pseudomonadota; class Gammaproteobacteria; order Lysobacterales; family Lysobacteraceae; genus Stenotrophomonas; species Stenotrophomonas sp. K-6. The sequence goes on from NZ_JBSPUC010000006.1 coordinate 110,061, forward strand.
GCGCCCCGAAGATACCGGCACCGATGCCATCCAGCAGTTGCACGCTCAGCAGCCATGCCGGCGCATCGGACAGTGGGTAAAGCACGCCACGGATCGGCAGGATCACAAAGCCGGCCAACAGCAGTGGCTTGCGTCCCCACACATCGGCCCGTGTTCCGACCAGCATCGCGGCCGGCACCATGACCAGTTGTGCCGCGACGATGCACGCCGCCGTCAAGGTGGTGGCCAACGCAGGGCTGGTATGGGAGAGCTTCTGACCGACCAGCGGAAGCATCGCCGCGTTGGCCAGGTGGAACAGCGCACAGCTCGCTGCCAGCAGCAGCAGGGTACGGTCGCGCAGGAGCATGCCAAAGGAGGATGGCCCCGGCTGTCGCTCCGGTGTGGCCGGCGATCCGCGCGCCTGCGCATGGTCGATGGCGGTGGATGGGATCATCAGCACCGCGGCCACGCTGGCCAGGGTCAGAGCGGCCATCAGATAGAACACCACGACCGGCCCCCCGATGTAGGCCAGCCCCCCGGCCAGGATCGCCGCAACGGCGTTCCCTGCGTGATTGAACGTCTCATTGCGACCCATGCGCCGCGCGAACGCCCGTGGCCCGACGATGCCCAGCGAGATGGCCGCGATCGCAGGGGCAAAGACGGTACCCGCGACGGCACTGACAGCCTGGGTCGCGGCCACGAGCGTGAACGAGGTGATCCACGGCAGCACGACGCAACTGCCGGTGACCAGAAGGGCGGCGATGACGACCGTGGCCCGCTTGGCGTTGACCCGGTCCATCAGCGCGCCCGCCGGCGTCTGCGCCAGCAGCGCAGCCAGCCCTGCGACGGTCATCACCCCGCCGATGCTGGCCGGCTCCCATTTGTGGACGGCCAACAGGTAGATCGCGAGATAAGGCCCCAACCCATCCCGCACATCGGCCAGGAAGAAGTTCACGCCATCGAGCGCGCGTTCCGCCGAGCGGACGGACAAGGGGGCAGGGGAAGGTGGGCTCACGTGCTTGGCTCGATGCTCGCTGGGTCAGCCCCGATGCCGGTGGGGCGCGCATGTTATGCGCGTGCGCCTGTGATGGTTGTGTGGCGTCACACATGGAAGAGCCCCGGAATGTCCAGGGCTCTGGGTACCATGTGCTTCAGACCGACCGGGTTTTACAGCGCCCACTTCTCCGGATCTGCGTGCTTCTCTTTGTAGATCACACCCGAGAAGTCCACATGCAGTTCGGTCCACTCGCCACCCTTGCGGCGCGCAAGTACTTCGAAGTGCTTGGGCTTGCGCTCGGGTTCGCCGCGTGGCGTCCAGCCATCCTTCTTCACTGCGGCCAACGCGACGCGAGGATCCGCCGGACCCTCCGGATGATGATGCTTGGGGCCGTGATGCGGCTTCTTGTGCTCCACCTCCACAAAGCTGCCGCCCTTCCTGGCGATACGGGCCACTTTGATTTCCGACGGGCGTCGTTCTCCTTCCAGCCGGATGGCAGCACCTTCCTTGAGTGGAAACGCCTCTGCTCCCTTGGGGCCGAGGTCGGCCAGATATGCCTGATCGTTGCTGACCAAGGTGAAGCGATGTGCAAACACGTGCTCGATGACGCCCGCGAGGGCGACCTTTTCATGGTGCGGCATGCATTTCTCCTGAGAGCGCCCAACCGCGGGCGCCCTTGTTCAATGCGGCTGTGCCTCAGCGATTCAACCTGCGCCGCCGCAGCGTTCAGGCTGCCGCAAGCCGACCACCGATTGCTGCGGCGTGAAGGCTGTGCCAACACGGTAAAATGGGCCTCCGACGACGCTGCTCCAAGGGCCATCGCAATGCCTTACGCCACCCGCGACGCCATCGAGCGTCTGCGCGAGCAGATCCCGACCTTCCGCTGCATCGTGGGATGCACGGACTGCTGTGGCCCGGTCACCGCCTCCAGCGAGGAGGTGGCGCGGCTGCCGGTCAAGAGCGATGCCGAGCACGCTGCGGCGCTGGCGGACCTGAGTTGTCCGTATCTGGGCAAGCAGGGCTGTGAGGTCTACGAAGAACGCCCCTTGATCTGCCGGATGTTCGGGACGACCCCCAGCCTGCGCTGCCCCAACGGCCAGCGGCCGGTCTACATGCTGGATGAGTCGGTCGAAAAGGAAATCCATCAATTTCTTCGCAGCACGCGGCAGGTGCTGATCTAGCGGGCGGGATATCCGCAGCAGCCTGAGTCAGTGCGACCTGCGGGCACCCAGTCGCCATATCGCAAGACCACCGTACAGCGCCAGCAACGCGACCAGCGTCCAGAGCTCGTGGCTGACCTCAGCCAGGCTGGCATCCATCTGATTGAGCCGCACCATCAGATTGATCCCGGGTGTGGTGGGCAGCAGGTGGGCCAAGGCCACCAGCGCAGGCGGTGAAGTGACCGCCGGCCAGGACAGATTGGCCAGGAAGAACAGCGGGATCGAGCAGGCGACGACCACCTGGAAGGCACGTTCGCGGGTCGCGAAGAAGCTGCCGATGAACAGCCCGAACGCCACCGTGGCGGCGATGAACAACGTGCCGCCCAGCAACTGGCCGAGGGGATTGCCACCACGCGGGTAGTCCTGCACCCAGGCAGTGAACCCTGCGTAGTAAAACAGCCCGAGCAGACCGATGGCGCCGAAGCCCGCGGCCATGCCCGCCAGCGTTGGCAGATCGAATCGCAGGCGACGACCCAGGGCAAGCCGACGCGCACCGAGCAACACGCCGATGCCCATGAGCAGCGTCTGATGCACGATTAGCTCGGCCACGCCGGGCACGATGGCGCTGCCATAACCTTCCTGGGTATTGAACAGCGGGCGCTGCACCAGGGTGATCGGCGGCGCTTGGGGGGCACCCATGAACGCCGCCTGCGAGACCGCCGCTTCCCGCGCGAACGCAGTGAGCGCCTCCGCTACGCCGCCCAATACCCAGCTGGCGCGGCCGAGGTAGGCGCCATTGCCCATCAACACCAGGTAGCCCTTGCTGCCGCGCAGAATGTCGCGTTCAAGGTTGGCAGGAATCAGCAGGATGCCCTCGGCCTTGCCGGCCTCCATCGCCTGGCGGGCCTGGTCGATGCTGGCCGGCTGATCGACGATGCGGACCGTGTGCAGCGCATCCACCCGCCGCAGCAGCTCACGGCTGGTCGCGCTCTGGTCGTGGTCCACCACCACGATGGGCAGGTTGCTGGCGACCTGATGGCGGTAGGCGGCAGGGTAGAAGAACGAATACAGCACCACCGCCCCGACCATCAGCACGACGGCATAGCGGTCGGTGAGCACCGTGCGCAGGGTCAGGCGGAGGCTGTCGACGAAACGGCTCATGCGCCGTTCCCGCTCGTGGGCGACGCCGCGGCCGGATCGGCGCTGCGCGCGGCAGCGATCAATCGCCAGCCACCGATGCCACCGGCCACCACCACCATCAGCAGCAGCGTGCCCAGCGGCCACAACGAGACACTCCACGGCGCGCCCACGAACTGCTGCTGGGTCTGCAGCTTCACGTAAGCGGTCAGTGGCAGCAGGAGATTCCAGACCCGGGTGAACAACGGCGCATCCACCACGGGGAAGGTGGCGCCGGAAAATGCCAGCGCGGTGCCGATGCTCAGGCCGATCGCCGACAGTGACGTGCCCATGTCCCGGGTGAGCCCCACAAACAGGAGCGCCACCGCCGCACAGGCCAGGTAGAACACCGGTTGCCCCAGCATCAGCAGCAGCATGCTGCCGGCGACGCCATCGCCACGCAGCAGGGCAAGGTAGAGCACCCCCAGTGCACCGTAGATCGTAAACAGCAGGACGTAGGGCACGACCTTGCCGGCAATCGCCGACCACGGCGTGTCGCCCAGCCAGTCGCGCAGCCGCCCATCGCGGACCTCACGGCCCAGGCTGGCCGCAACCGCCAGTGCCAGCCCCAGTGAGAGGATCGCCGGGAACAGCAAGGGCAGCAGAAACAACTCATAGCTGCGCGCGGGGTTGTGCAGGATGTCCGACTGCACCGCGATCGGCGGCGCGCGCAGCGTGGCCGGGCCCACCTGCTTGCCGATGCGCTCGCCCAGCAGCCGCGCATTCCAGGCGCTGACCGCTTCGACGATATCGCGCACGGCGGATTGGCCGGTGGTGAGGTAGGTGGCGTTGTAGTACGCGAACACCGTGCCCTGTTCGCCGCGCAGTGCCTGCCGCGTGGCATCACGCGGCACCAGTACGATCGCAAAGACGTCCAACCGGCGCAGCTGCGATTGTGCCTCGGCCAGGCTGGATGGCTGGCTGGCCACGTTCACGCCGGGGCTGGCATCGAGCATGCGCGCCAGTTGGCGGCTCTCGGCGCTGCGGTCCAGATCGACAATGGCGATGGGGATGTCGCGCATCACCGAGGCGGCAAACAACCATGCCATCAGCCCCAGCATAACGGCCGGCAGCAGCGTGATCAGCAGCAGATCGGCACGATCGCGGCGCAGGTGCTCAACCTCGCGCTGGAACGAGGCCGTAGCGCTCGCCCACACCGGCCGGCTCATCCCTGCGGCCACCCGAACAGCACGCTCATCCCGGGGCGGAAGCCTTCGATCGGGGCGACCGGGCGCAGCCGGATCTCGAAGCTGCGCACGTCATACCCGGAGGATTGTCGGGTGGCACGCCACGTGGCGTAGTCACCGGCGGGATTGATGAAATACACCTCGAATTCGGCGTCACGATCCAGTGCGGGCACGTTGCCGCGCAGGCGGGTGCCGACCTTCAGGCCCCGCATCTGCGATTCGCGCAGGTTGACCGAGACCCACATGCGGTCGATGTCGACCAGGGTGAAGACCGGATAGCCGGCCGGGACCAGCTCGCCGATATCCGACATGCGTTTGTTGATCTCGCCAGCCATGGGCGCGCGGCCATTGACCTCGTCGCGGGCCGCATCCACCTCGGCCACCGCACCCTGCGCCTGGCGGACCTGGCCCTGCGCGGCGCGCTTGTCCTGGTCGCGCGCGCCGGCCAGCGCCTGGTCGTACTGCGCCCGTGCGGCATTGGAGAGCTCGCGCGAACTCCGCGCCTGGGCCAATGCCTCGTCACGTTTCTGGCGGGTCATCACCCCTTCGTTGTACAGGTTCTGCACGCGCTGATAGGTGGCATCGGCCAGGGTGGCACCAGCCTCGGCGCGTTTCCAGTTGGCCTGGGCAGCACGAATGTCCTCGCTGCGCGCCCCTTCGTCGGCCTTGTCGGCCACCGCCCGCGCTGCCTCCAGCGCGCCTTGGGCCTGCTGCTCCTTGGCTGCCACTTCGGGGCTGTCCAGCACGAACAGCACCTGGCCGGCCGTGACCCGGTCGCCCTCGCGCACTTTCAGCTCGGCCAGCCGCGCGGTGATCTTCGCCGCCACGTTGATCGTGTCGGCGTCGGCCATGCCCTGCAACTGTTCGGCCGGCGTGCGCCAAGCCAGCCACAGGCCGATCACGACAACGATCGCCAGTACCAGCGCGATGAGGATGCCGGCCTTGCGTTTCTTCGGCGGCGGCGCGTCGTCCGGCGCCTGCAATGTGTCATTCATGCGCGATCACCTCGTCGCCCCGGCGGCGGAATTCTTCATATCGGTCCATCTGTCCACTGATCTCCAGCAGCTGTGCCAGCGCCACGTCGTACTGATACGCGGCCTGCGCGCGTTCCACCTGTGCGCCGCCCAGCCCAAGGCGCGCATCGATCACATCCAGCGAAGTGGCCTGGCCCTCGCGGAAGGCCAGCTCCTGCAGCCGCAGGTTCTCGCGGTTCTGCTCGATGCTGCTGTCCAGCAGCAGGAACTGTTGGCGGGCGGTATCCAGTTCGTACCAGGCCTTGCGCACGCCCAGCGTCACCTGGTTCTCGGCTTCGCGCAGGCCGGCCTCGGCCTGATCCTGTTGGGCGCGGGCAGCGCTGATCTGGGCAGGACGCGAGGTGGGCGACAGGAAGGTGTACTTCAGGCCGATGCCGAACGCCCAGTCCGGGTCGGTCAACATTTCGTCGCGACGGCGGAAATCGTACTGGCCGAACAGGAACACGGTGGGTTTGAGCTTGGCCTGCTGGACGCGCACGCCTTGTTCGGCCTGGGCCACCAAAGCGCGCAGCCGGGCGATCTGCGGTTGCCGGGCCTGTGCATCGCGTTCGAAGGTAGGCAGCGCACCGATCGGCGCGCGATGCACGAACAAGGGCGACAGCGGGCGGACGTCGCCACCGCTGCGGAGCAGGGTGGCCAAGGCGGCCTTCAGCGTCTGCAGATCATTCAGGGATTTCTGGTACTCGCGCTCGGCCTTGTCGCGGGCGACGTTGGCCTGCAGGCGCTGGGCGCGGGTGGCAAAGCCTTCGCGTTCCAGTTTCAGGGCATCGTCGAGGTGTTGCTGCAGCCCATCGCGCACCTCGCGGCGCACGTCCACGGCCTGCTCGGCGAGACGCTGGCCGAAGTAGGCCTGGACCAGCTGCACGCTCAGCGACTGACGCTGCGACTCGCGCTCGGCGCTGGCCTGGTCGGTTGCGCCTGCTGCGGCCTGCTGGGCGGCGGGGATCAACCCACCGGTGTACAGCGGCAACACCGCCGTGACCACCGGGCGGGTGCGCCAATCGCGTTCGGTGAACTGCAACGGCGAGTCGATGCCGAACGCCTCAGCGACTGGCGTCAAGGAGCCCAGGGGCAGGGTGAGGGTCTTCTGGAACTGCAGCCGGCGCACTTCACCGGTGATCTCGGGAAGCCGCAGCAGACGCGTGGCGTCCTGCAGGTCCTGCTTGTTGCGCACAGAGGCATCCGCCGCGGCCAGGGCATCGGACACCTGCTCCAGCCGCTGCTGGGACTGCTGCCAATCCAAGGCGGGGACCGCGGCGCCGTCCGGCCCGGGCTGGGCGATGACAGCGCCACTCAACAGAATCAGGGAAAGACAGGCAAGTCCTTTTAACGCGCGCGTTGGCGGCCAATGCCGGCTCACGAGGGGCAGCTCCATGGGTTAAGACGGCAAGAGGGTAGTGTGCGCCGCGTGAAGTGCGGGTCTTCACGTCAGTCGCCAGCCACGGGTGGCGATGCAATCCAGAACACCCACGACCAACAGCGACAGACCCACCAGCGGGAACACCACGCCACCGATGCATAGCAGCACGAAGACACCCGCCACGCTTCGCCCGTGCCTCGGCAGTGGCGGCACGCCGATCCCCCCGATGGGTCGCCGCTTCCACCACATCACCGCACCGCTGAGGCAGAGCAGGAGGATCGCTGCGCATGCGACGATCAGCACTACACGGTTGACCGTGCCGTACTCGTTGCCGAGATGGACGTTGATGCCCCATTCCAATCCACGCCCAAGTGCACCGTAATCGGCGTAGCCCATGTCCAGCAGAACCCGGCCACTGTACTGGTCCAGATGCACAACTCGCTGACGCGACAGATCCTCAGGATAGACCGAGGCGGTGTAGACCCCCATGGGCCCACGCGGCAGCGCGATGCTGTAGCCCGGCGCAAGGCCGAGTGCGTTGAACCGGCGCAGGGCCGCGTCGATGCCGAGCGCGCCGGGCTGTGGCGACAGGTCGCCGAGTGGGCCGCCACCATGTGCGGCATGCCCGTCATCGGCAGCGGCGTGCTGGACATGCGGCACCGCTGAGACCGGCAGCTGTGCCTGCTCCATCGACCACGCTGGGGTGGTGGTGTCGGCAAGCCGATGCGCGGACATCGGCACGTCCACCCGCACGCCGGTTGGGTAACCATAGTCGTGACCGTTCGCCCAGGCATTGACCTGATGGCCCCAGACCACCGACCACGGCATGCCGGTGACGGCCAGGAACACGAGCACACCGCCCACCCAGACGCCGGTCACCGCATGCAGGTCGCGCCAGAACAGCCGCTGTCGCGGCTGCCCGCGGACCGTGGTGATCCCACCGTTCTGCCCGCGCGGCCACCACAGGTACACGCCGGTCGCCACCAGCAGGATGGCCCAGCCGGCGGCGATCTCGATCAGTGCACTGGCGTAATCACCGAGCAGATCGAGGCTGTGCAGCTGCCGCACCACGCCCGAGAACGTTCCCTTGTCCGGCAGGTGCCCGAGCACCTGCGCGGTGCCCGGGTCGACGTAGTAGACCTGCCGCCGACCGTCGGCCTCCTGTACGCCGATCTCGATGCTGCCGTCGGCGTACTCCGGCGTCGTGTAACGGAAGATCTCCCCGTGACTGACGGCGGTGACGCCCGCCAGCTGGGCGCTGGCAGGCGAGGGCGGCACCGCTGCGTTCTGCACTACCTTCAGATCGTGATGGATCCAGCGATCGATCGGCTTCTGGTAGACGTATACCGCGCCGGTCAACGCCAGCCAGGCGATGAAGGGCAGCACGAACAGGCCGGCATAGAAGTGCCACCGCCACACCGCGCGGTAGAAACGCCAGCGATCCGGTGCACGCGGGGTAGCGGGGGATGGCATGTCAGAGCTCCCGGGTCCAGCTCAGGTACACCGCCCGGCCGTCACCGGGTGAGTAACCCGAGGAACCGCTGTCGTACCAGGCATACACGTAGAAACGATCTGTCGCGTTTTTCAACTGCAGGGCCAGGCTGTTGCGCGCGTCCAGCCGATACGTGGCGCTCAGGTTCAACAGTGCATAGCCGCCGTAGCGTCCCAGCGTGTTGGTCCTTTCCACGAAGTAGTCGCCCTGGCCATTGCCCCAGGCGCTGAAGGCCCAGTCGGCCGTCGGGGCGTAATCCACACCTGCGCTGGCCAGCCAGTTCGGCACGTTCTCGATCTGCCGCCCGCGGGTCTGCGGCGCACTGGGGTCGGGCACCTCGATCACCGCCTTCTGCCGCGAGTACGCGGCCCAGGCGCGCCACTGTGCGCTGGCCTGCCACGTCAGCTGGGCGTCCCAACCGCGGCGCAGCGTCTGGCCCACGTTGCCGACCTCATTGGCCCCGACCACGCCATTGACGCCCAGGACGGTGGCGACCTCATCGCTGGCCCGCTGCTCCCAGTACGCGATGCGGGTCTGCAGCCCCTGCACGGGCGCCCATTTCATCCCCGCTTCCCAGCCTTCGTTGAGGGACGGAGCAAGATCGTTCAGCTGCGTTCGATACGCGCCATTGCCGCTGCCGATCTGGAACGTTCGCCCCCAGTTGGCGTATGCGACCGTGGTCGGGCTGAGATCGTAGGACACACTCAGCTTGGGCTGCTTGATCAGGCCATAGTCGTAGACCGGTGCACGCAGACCGGTCGCCCCATTGTGGAAGTCGCCATACACGCGATCGACCCGGTAGGCGGGCACGATCTTCAGCGCGTCCATCGGCCGGATCACCGCCTGCACGTAGGCACCCCGGGTATCGAGGGTGTACTCCCAATCGCGCAGGGTCGCCTGGCGCTCGCGCGCGACGGTCCTGTAGCGGCGGGCCGTGTTGTCCTGCCACTGCCCATCCACGCCGGCATCGAGGACGAACTCGGCCAGCCGCGAGTCCGGGCGCCAGGTGGTGTTCAAGAGCAGGCCGCGATGGGTCTCATCGTTGAAACGTTCCTGTTGAGCGCCTCCCGCGGTGAACGTCACCCAGCGCTGGTTGCGATAGTCGTTCTGGTAGGCCTTGGCGTTCCAGCGCCAGTCGCTGCCCAGTGCGCCATCGATGTGCACGGCGGTCTGGACCGTCTCGCGCTCACTGCGGTCATCGCGTGCGTAGGCCGGCGATTGCGTCGGATTGGCCTGCACCTCCGGATAGCTGAGGTAGCCTGCTTCCAGTGCGGCGTTCTTGTAGTAGCGGCTGGTCAGCCCTGCGCGCCACCGGCCGTCAGGGTCGGTGTAGAACCACTTGCCGGCGAAGCTGCGCTGCGTGCCATTGGCATGGTCGCGCTCGCCGTCGGACGTGCGCCAGCCGACGAAATAGTTCTGTGACCAGGGGCCTCGCTCGAACCCTTTGGCCACCTGCACATCCTGCGTGCCAAAGCTGCCGGCAGTGATGCTCAGCTGGCCGTCAGTGCCGCCCTGGCGGGTCAACACATTCACGTCACCGGCAATCGCATGCAGCCCGTAGCGGGCATCGTTGGTGCCGCGCACGATCTCGAGCGCGGCGATGTCCAGCGGAAACACCGCATCCAGGTAGGGCATGCCGCCGGAATTGTCATTGCTCGGAATACCGTCGATCAGCAGCTTGACCGCATTGATGCGGCCCTCGCCGTTGAAACCCCGGAAGGAAAAGCGGCCGGCGTCGGTGCCCATCTTGAACTGGGTGACCTGGACGCCAGGCGCATTCATCAGCAGCTCCCAGCTATGGTCGACCTTCTGCGGTTGAAGGACGTCGCCGCCGATGAGATCCACCGAGGTGAAGACCGAACGGGCCGACAGCTCGCGCTCGGCCGCCGAACGCGCCTGGACGGTGCCCAGGGTCAGCACGGTACCGTTCTGGGCGGCGACGGTGGCGGGAGGAAGAAGGGCAGCGGCAAGCACGGCCGTGATGGCCTTGGCCAAAGGTCGATACGAAAAAGACGTTGTCATGGTCCACAGCATTCGATGCCGCGGTCAGCGTGACCGGGGCAGGGACAAGGTCCGGCCGATGGGCCGGATGGCGCGCAGCGTTGGGCACGAGCCGGCAGGGCGCAGCAAGGCTGCACCGGATACTTGCCGGATCAGCAGACCAGAACAGGTGGGCCGCGGGCGCCGAGGGTGCCTTGAGCGGGAGCACGACGACGCTCGACCAGACCTGACAGCGATCGAAACACGGCCGGCCACTGCGTCAGCAGCAGGAGCAGCGCCACGAGCAGTCTGATGAGACGCGCCGCGATCAGGCAGTAGTCGCAGTCCACGCCCATGTGATGGTTGGCGTGCGGATCGGCAGGCGCTTCGGCAGCGGGGCGGGCCTCGCCCTGATCCCTGTCGTGATGCGCGTGATGGCCCGCGCGCGCGTCGGCATCCGTCATGGCGTGATGCGCCGCATGGGGATGGGGTGCAGGCGAGGCCTCAATGACGGGGGCGGTCACCGGCGCCAATGCCCGGCTGACCATCGGCGCGACGATCACCAGCGCAATCGCAAGGAAGGCCCAGGCATGAAGCCAGCGGTGGAGGAGGGACGCACGCACCGGCCCGATGGTAAGCCATGGTCGTCGGGATTCCCGGCGAAAATGCCCCTTTTGTGCTCGATTGCGACGGTTTGTCGCAGTCTGGCGCTGGGCGGCGTGCACTCTGGAGCGGCTCATGGACCGGCCCCGTGCCCGCACTGCACATTGACAATTCTCCAAATAGGACGCTTATATCCTATATGGGCCCGAATCCATCCCCGGGGCGTTAGCGTTGGCCGGGAAGGCAGGCCACAGGATTCTCAACCGCCTGCGCCCCAACGCAGGCTTCAGCGCACCATTCAAGAGAGCACGACATGACAGCAGTAAAGGGGTGGCGGCGGTTTCGTCGGTGGGTGAAGTGGATCGTGCTCGGTCTGGTGGCGGTCGTGATCCTGCTCACCCTCATCGGGGTGGTCTACGAGGCCTTGGCGCGCCGGAGCGCGGCGACTGACCATCCATTGCGCGGCCAGATGGTTGATGTCGGCGGACGCCAGATGCATATCGAGTGTCGCGGCAGTGGCACCCCGACCGTGATCTTCGAGTCCGGCCTCGGCACGGGCGGCACGATGGACTGGACCCGGGTGCACGACCGGATCGCCCGCTTCACCCGCGCCTGTGCCTACGACCGCGCCGGCATCATGCGCAGCGATGCCAAGGACACCCCGCAGCGTGCGTCAGCCGTGGCCGATGACCTGCACGCCCTGTTGAAAGGCGCGGGCATCACCGATCCGCTCGTGCTGGTCGGCCATTCCATCGGCGGGCCGTACACCCGGACCTATGTGGGGCGCTACGGCGAGCAGGTGGCCGGGCTCGTGATGGTCGACCCCTCGCACCCCGACCAGATCGCCCGGCTCGGCAGCGTGGTGAGCATCGATGTCCACCCGAAGAAGGTGTCGCTGTTGATGCATACCGCCACGGCACTGTCACGGACCGGCCTGGTGCGCTTCCTGTTCTCGCGCGCCGATCAGGGCCCACGCCCGAAGGATGAGGCCGCGGAGATCACCGCCTTCTCCAGTGCCTCGGTCACGGGCGCGACCGCCGAGCTCGACGGCTTCGACAGCACCATGGACGATGCCCGCGCGGTCACGTCGTTTGGCGACCGCCCGGTGATCGTGCTGACCGCATTGAAGCCGTTCCAGCCGGACGAACTGAAAAAAATGGGCCTGACGGCAGAGGAGGGCGCCCGGTTCAAGCAGGAATGGCGCACCTTGCATGCCGAGCAGGCCGCCCTGTCCAGCCGCGGGCAGCAACAGATCGTGAGCGATTCCGGTCACTACATCCAGATCGATCAGCCCGATCGCGTGGTGGATGCGGTTCGCCAGGTCGTGGGTGACGTGCGTGCGCAGGCGCGCACCAACAAGGAGATGCAATGATGAAGCGCACCCTGCTCTGGGCGGGCATGTCAATGCTGTTGGCCGCCAACGCGGCCGCCGCCGATTATGACCTGGTGATCCGCGGTGGACGCGTGCTCGACGGTGCCGGCAATCCGTGGGTCCGTGCCGATGTAGCGGTCAAGGAGGGGCGCGTGGTCCAGGTAGGCCAGGTCCCCGGACAGGGCACCCGCGAGATCGACGCGACGGGGCGCTATGTGTCTCCGGGCTTCATTGACATGATGGATCAGTCCGGCGCGGCGCTGCTCAAGGACGGCGCGGCCGAGAACAAACTGCGGATGGGCGTGACCACGCTGATCGGCGGCGAGGGCGGACCGCCGGTGCCTGCCGCGGGGATGCCGGACTACTTCAAGCAGCTCGAAACGCAGGGTATCGCGGTCAACTTCGGCACGTACTACTCCTCCACCCAGGCCCGCGTGCATGTCATGGGCGATGCCGCCGGTGCGCCGACCCGCAAGCAGCTCGATGCCATGGGCGAGCAGGTGAAGACTGCGATGGAGGCCGGCGCGTTCGGTATCTCCAGCGCCCTCATCTATGCACCCAGCAGCTTCCAGAGCACCTCGGATCTGATCTCGCTGGCCAAAGTGGCCGCGCAATGCGACGGCTTCTATGCCACGCATATGCGTGACGAGAGCGAAGGCGTGGTCAAGGCCATTGAAGAGGCCATCGAGATCGGCGAGAAGGGCGGCGTCAAAGTTGAGATTTTCCACCTCAAGGCGGCCTATGCACCGGAGTGGGGCAAGCTGATGCCGCAGGCGCTGGCGACGATCAATGCCGCGCGCGACCGCGGGGTCGATGTAGCCGCCGATCTGTATCCGTACACCGCAGGCGGCACCGGGCTGGAAATCATCGCGCCGAGCTGGGTCTGGGCCGATGGGCTCGAGAAAGGCATCGAGCGCGTGCGCGACCCCAAGGTGCGCGAGCGTATGAAGAAGGAGGTCGCCGCCGGTTCGATGCCTGGCTGGTCCAACCTGGTGCATGCGTCAGGTGGATTCCAGAACGTGCGTCTGGCCAACAGCTTCAGTGAGAAATACCGGCGCTTTCATGGCAAGACGCTGGCCGAGATCGGTGCCGAACTGAATCTGGATCCGGCCGATGCGGCCTGGGATATCGCGCTGGAAGGGTTGCCCAATCGCGCGGTGGCGCTGTATTTCATGATCAGCGAAGCGGATGTGCAGCTCGCGCTGCGCCAGCCCTGGGTCAGCATCGGCAGTGACGCGGCCGCCGCGGTGAATTACGGCAGCGACGGCGCCATCGGCCTGCCGCACCCGCGCGCGTACGGCACTTTCCCGCGCATCCTCGCCGAGTATGTGAAGCGACGCCAGGTGCTCACCCTGGAAGATGCAGTCCGCAAGATGACCAGCTGGCCCGCGCAGCGGATGGGATTGAGCGATCGCGGGCTGATCCGCGAGGGAATGCGCGCCGATATCGTCCTGTTCGATCTGGACACACTGGACGATGTGGCGAGCTGGGACGCACCCGCCGGCGCGCCGACCGGCATCGAGACCGTGATCGTCAACGGTGTGGTGAGCTTCGAGGGCGGCAAGCACACCGGCGCCCGGGCGGGCGCGGCGCTGCGCCACCAATGCCGCACGCGCTGATCCACGTGCGCGCCCCAACAACTACAGGACACATCTCATGATCCGACATTCCACCGGCCGTAGCCTCCTTGCCCTCGCACTCGCCGCGTCCGCGCCGGCACTCGCCGCCGCACCACCGATCACCAGCGCGGACGATCTGGGCACGGCGGTCTCCGCACAGATCGCCTGCGCCGGCATTTTCGTGGCCAACCGTGCCGAGGCTGACGTACTGCGCGACGACATCCACGCGTTGGCGCCGTTCACCAAGGCGGTGGTGCTGTCGGTAGATCGCAAGGCCGGAACGGTCACCGCGTCCGCGCCTGGCGCTGCCACGCGTACCGCGCTGCATCGGCCGGCCGTCGGCTGTACGTTGACCACCGGCGACGTGCCGCTGAAGACGCTCGATGCCCAGGCCGCACGGCTCTCACCGCTGCGTCCGCTGTCGGCACGACCCTGGCCGCAGGGTGACCTGCCGGCTCCGGCGCTGCAGGCGGCCGCCGAGACGAAGCTCGACCGCGCCGCACTGGATGCGGCCGTGAGTGCCGCGTTCGAGGAGCAGAACGTGGGCGGCTACCCGGACACCCGGGCGATCGTGGTGGTGCAGGGTGGGGCGATCGTCGCCGAGCGCTATGCGCCGGGGTTCAATCAGGACACCCGCATGCTCGGCTGGTCAGCCACCAAGAGCATCATGGGTACGCTGGTCGGCCTGCTGGTCGATGACGGCGTGCTTAAGCTGGATGACCCGGCACCGGTTCCCGAGTGGCAGGGCAAGGGTGACCCGCGGGGCGCCATCACGCTGCGCCAGTTGCTGACAATGTCGAGCGGGTTGACCTTCGTGGAGAGTTACAAGCCCGGCAACGAGTCGATCAAGATGCTGTTCGAGGCGGGCGACATGGCCGCTTTGGCTGCCGCGATGCCGCTTGAGCACGCCCCCGGCACACAGTGGAGCTATTCGTCGGGCACGACCAACATCCTCTCGCGCATTGTCTTCGACGCGACCGGCGGCACGCTGGAAGGCATGACCCGGTTTGCGCAGACCCGACTGTTCGAGCCGGCGGGCATGCGCAGCGCGCTGATCGAGCCGGACGAATCGGGCGTGCTGGTCGGCAGTTCCTATGGCTACGCCACGGCGCGCGATTGGGCGCGCTACGGGCTGCTGCATCTCAACCACGGCGAAGCGGGTGGCAAGCGCCTGCTGTCGAAACAATGGCTGGCGTTCGCTCTGACCCCCACCCCCACATCACCGCGCCCCTCGTACGGCGCGCAGCTCTGGTTGAACCGGGCGGCGCCAGACGAAGAAGGGCGCAAGGTGCTGCAGGATGTTCCACCCGATGCCTTCATGGCGATGGGCCACAACCATCAGATCGTGGCCGTGATCCCGTCGCAGGATGCGGTGATCGTGCGGATGGGCTGGACGCCGGAAGGGCAGAAGTTCGACTGGAACAAGCATGTCTCGCGGATCGCAGCTGCGCTCGCGCCGGCGGCCGCGCCAGCGAGTGAGGTCACCCTGACCCGCAGGGAGAGCGCCAACCGCGGCGCCCATTGACAGTTCTCTTTATGGAGAACTAATGTCTCAATGTGAGAAATGCTCACTTTGAGGCAGGGAATCCAGATGTGCTCCATCACGCTGTTGGCGACGCCCCCGTTGAGTCGTGACCCCGCTGCCACCGGGGTCAACGCCTGATGGCCCGCCTGAAACTCGGCATCGCGGTGGATGCGCTTCGTCTGGCCGCCCCCTTCCGCATTGCCAGTCACGTCTTCGACAGCCGGCTGGCCATCCTCGTCACCCTGGATGACGGCGTGCATATCGGTCGGGGCGAGGCCACTGGCGTTTACTACCTTGGCGAAGACCTCGACAGCATGCGCGCCCAGATTGAAGCGGCGCGCGATGCGATCCAGGCACACCCCACGCGCGAGGAACTGCGTTCGATCCTGCCGGCAGGGGGTGCCCGCAATGCGGTCGACGCCGCCCTGTGGGAGCTGGAATCAAAGCAGTCGGGCAGGCCGGTCTGGGCGCTTGCCGGACTCGCCGCGCCGCGACCGCTGCCGACGACCTTCACCGTGGGCGCCGATGCGCCATCGGCCATGGCGGCCGCTGCGGTGGGATATCGGCAGGCGCGCTCGATCAAGGTCAAATTAACCGGCGATCTGGATCTGGACACTGCCCGCGTCGAGGCCATCCGCGCGGTGCGTCCGGACGTGTGGCTCGGTGTGGATGCCAATCAGGGCTACCAGATCGACGATCTCGACCGTCTAGTGACCGCCATGCTCGCCGCTGACGTATCCCTCATCGAGCAGCCGCTTGCGCGCGGGCGCGAGTCCGATCTGGATGGGTTTGCATCGCCCATTCCCTTGGCCGCAGACGAAAGCGCGCTGACCCTGGCGGACGTCGAGGGACTCCAGGGTCGCTTCAATGTGTTCAACATCAAGTTGGACAAATGCGGCGGTCTCACCGAGGCGCTGCTGATTGCCGCGGCCGCGCGGGAGGCCGGGCTGGGGGTCATGGTCGGCTGCATGGTGTGCAGCAGCCTGGGGGCCGCGCCCGGCTTCGTGGTCGGCCAACTGTGCGACCTGGTCGATCTGGATGGCCCGACCTTCCTCAAGCAGGACCGTACGCCCGGCGTGGTGTATCGGGACGGCACGATCTGGTGCGACGAGGCCGTCTGGGGCGGCTGACCGTGGGAGTGGGAGGCGTCCCGGCACACTGTTTCATGACCATGGTGCGACGCGGGATTGACAGTTCTCTGAACAGGACTATTGTGTCCTACATGGGCTTATAAGCATCCATCATTTCCCAGGAGCGTCACTGCCAGGCCGGCATGCCCCTGAACCCCGGGGCGCCCTGACTGCCGCACTTCGTGCCCATTGCCGTGGGCTTCCTGCTCGCTACCGAGGTCTCATCACATGAGTCACTGTTCGCCCCGAATCAACGCGTTGTCCCTGGCCTGCGCTGCAGGCATCCTCGCCCTGGGCTGCAGCGCCCCGGTCATGGCGCAGGTGGCCGCTGAAAAAACCAATCGTGACGACGTGCATACCCTGGGCACGGTCACCGCCACCGCGCAGAAACGCGTGGAAGTGGTGACCGATATCCCGATGTCGATCAGCGTCATCAGCGAAGAACAGCTGGACCGTCTGCAGGTCAACAACATGAACGACCTCGCCGGACTGGTGCCGGGCCTGCAGGTCAGCAGCCTGGGCGCGCCGGGCCGCTCGACGATCTCCATCCGTGGCATCACCCCGATGGGCAATACCGCCGCCACGTCGATCTATGTGGACGACGTGCCACTGACCGCAAACGGCTCGCTGTCCGGTGCCACCTCGGGCATGTTCGATCTGCTGCCCTACGACGTACAGAACGTGGAAGTGCTGCGCGGCCCGCAGGGCACGCTGTACGGCGCGAGTGCGCTGGGCGGCGTGGTCAAATACGTGACCAAGCGGCCGGACCTGGAGTACTTCGCTGGCCGTGCCGGCGCCACCATGCGCGTGGTGGACGACGGCGGTCGGGTCGGGCACTCCGAGCGCGCGGCGGTCAATGTGCCGCTGGTGAAGGGCACCCTGGCCCTGCGCGCCAGCTACGCCGAGCAGACCAGCCCCGGCTGGATCGACAACACCGTCCTGCATCGACGCGACACCAACGATGTGCACCAGAATGCCGGTCGTGTCTCGCTGCTGTGGAAGGCCTCGGACACCGTGGACGTGCTGTTGACCGCGATGCGCCAGGAAAACAAGGGCGACAACTTCGCAACCGTCGCGCTGGATCCGGTCACCTTCAAACCAAAGCTGCCGGGCTACGCCAACGAGTACCTGTTCCTGCAGCCAAGCACGATCAAGTACGACGTCTATGGCCTGACGGTGGACTGGGACCTTGGCTGGGCAGATTTCACTTCCGCCAGCAGCTGGATGAAGTCCAACTCGTGGCGCCTGCAGGACCAGTCCGTCGAGTACATTCCGCTGCTGGGCCAGCGCCCCGGCGTGGGCCCGGTGATGGCGTACGCCGCGCTCGACACCGACATCGAACTCAAGAAGTGGACCCAGGAACTGCGCCTGACCTCCAAGGGTGACAGCCGCCTGCAGTGGCAGGTGGGCGCGTTCTACACCGATGAGGACGCGGCGTACATCGAAGATGGCAGCGCACTGAGCCCGGCGTTCGCCCCGGTGCTCAATCTGTTCAAGGCCTCGGTACTGACCAGCTATAAAGAGAAGGCGCTCTTCGGCAATACCACCTGGAAGTTCACCGATCGCTTCGATCTGGCCCTGGGCGTGCGCCATGCGCGCAACGATCAGGTCTTCCGCCAGACGCTGGGCGGCCCGCTGGGCGGCGATGGCGTGCAGCGCGTCACCGAGTCGTCGGAAAGCGTGACCACCTGGAGCGCCAGCCCGCGGCTGTTCCTGGGCGAGGACACCATGGCCTACCTGCGCGTGGCCACCGGCTATCGTGCGGGCAGCCCGAACCCCATCTTGCCGGCCGCGACGGATGTCCCCTCGCAGGTCGAGTCCGATACGTTGATCAACTACGAAGCCGGCGTGAAAAGTCACTTCTGGGATCGTCGTGCGCTGATCGAAGTGGCCGCATTCCGGATCGACTGGGACGACATCCGCCTGAATCTGCTGACCCCGCAAGGCATTTCCTACGGCGTCAACGGCGGCAGCGCCCGCAGCCAGGGCGTGGAATTCACCGGCGCGTTGATGCCCGTCGATGGCCTGCGCCTGAGCGCCAGCCTGGCCTATACCGATGCCCAGCTGACCTCGCCGATTCCGCCGGCGCGCCCGGGCGGTGCCAATCAGGCCGAGTCCGGCGCCCAGCTGCCACAGGTACCGGAGTGGGCAGGCAGCCTGCAGGCCGACTATCAGTTCCCCACCAGTGGTGACTGGGGCTGGAGTGTCGGCGGGGCGCTGCGCTACTACGGCGAGCGCGAGGCTTCGGTGGCGTCTGCACAGTCCTTCGAGCTGCCCAGCTACACCACGGTCGATCTGACCGCCGAAGTGAGCAGCCAGAACACGACCGTGCGGTTCTTCGTCACCAACCTCACCAACCGCGACATCTACGTGGCCGCCGGCCGGACCATTCCCGCTGGCTCGGCCCAGAGCTTCCGCCGCTGGAATGCGGTGATGATGCAGCCGCGCACGGTGGGTGTATCGGTGGATTACAGCTTCTGATCAGCGTCTGATCAACCTGCGCGGCACCGCCAGGTGTCGCGCAGGGCGGGCTACTTGCTGAATTCCGCCGGCAGGAAGCCTAGCCACAGCAGCAGCAACACCAGCCACAGCCATCGCCAACGGCCCATGCCACGCCACGCGGCACGCCAGGGACCGGGTGTCTTCTGCAGGCTCATACCGCCGCCTTTCGCGCACGCGCACGCAAGGCATCGGCGGTGCGCAGGCCGTAGATGTACACGCCGGTGAAACACAACGAGGTGAGCAGGGCGCCCGCCAGGAACCACAGCAGCCGGATCGGCCAGCCACCGAAACTGCCGAAATGCAGTGGGTCAGCCATTTCCGCGATGCGTTGATGCACGCTCAGATCGCCGCCGTCATGGCGGCCCAGCACGGTGCCGTCCTGCAGATCCAGCGCGATGTTGTTGGCCCGTTCGCGCACCAGCCAGGCAGTGGCCTCACCCACCAGGACCAGTCCGCGACCATCGCGACTCACGAGTGCGCCGGTGGGCGTGAACGCTGGCCATTGCTCACGCACGTGACGCACGGCGGCATCGACCGCCGCGGGGTCCACCGGGCGCGCTGGTCCGTCGCCGTCCACCAGGTTCGTGACCGGGGCCGCCGGCGCATCGCCCCCCAGGGATTCGACCAGATACCACGCCCCGGTGATGCCGATCAGCAGCAGGAACCACATCGACCACACGCCGGCCAGGCGATGCAGATCACCCCAGAGGCGGCGCGGACGCGCGGTATCGGGACGCTTGAAGAAGCCACGCCACCATTTCTTGTAGATGTACAGGCTGCCCAGCCAGGACAGCAGCAACGGTACCGAGAGTGCCGTCACCAGCGGCACCCCATAGATGACCGGCAGCATCAGATGGCGATGGGTGTTGCGCAGCAGGCGTTGCACATTGAACCAGCCGGTGTCGCCGGTGACCTGCGCGGTGTAGGGGTTGATCCACACGAAACGCCTGCGGCCATCGGGCAGGCGCATCTGCGCGCGGGCCGCGAACAATCGGGTGTGCCCGGCACTGATGCCCTCCAGTTCCCAGTCCGGCCGGGCGGTCTGCACGGCGGAGATCATGCGCCCCCAACTGGCGGTGTCACCACCGTCGGCCACCCGCATCGGCTTGTGCAGCAGCCAGTCGATCTCCTGCGAGAACACCGCGAGCGTGCCGGTCAGGCAGACGAAGCCCATGAACAGGCACAGCTTCAGCCCGATCCAGCTGTGCAGCTCGAACCAGCGCCGACGCCCGCCACCGGTTGCGCGCGGGGCGGGCAGGCGCGCTGGCGAAGGCGGGCGCGTGGGTTGCATCAGAAGGTGTATGCCGCCTGGAGATACACACGACGCGGCTCGCCCGGGAAGTGCCCCGTGCGCTCGGTGAAGCCGCTGGCTGCGTAGACCTTGTCGAACACGTTCTTGAGGTTGGCCTGGAACTGCCACTGCTGCCACTGCGTTTTCCAGCTGACATCGAACGTGGTGTAGGGCTTCACCGTCTGCCCATCCAGGCTGACCCGCTCGTCCACATGGTCGGCACCGAAGCCCACGGCCGACTGGATCGCCGGGAAGTCGTAACGGGTCCATAGACCCAGCTTGTTGCGTGGTGCGTTGGCAAAGCGATCGCCCGACGCATTGGTGATGCCACCGGTGCCGGCATCCTTCACCACGGCATCGTTGTAGGCGTAGGTGAGGTTGACCACCCAGCGGTCGGTCACGTCGGCCAGCAGGTCCAGTTCCATGCCCTTGCTGCGCACCAGACCCAGCGTCGCGAGCTGGTTCACGCCATCGATCACCGCGCCGGTGGCCTGCACGATGTTGCTGCGCTCGATGCGGTACGCGGCCAGGTTCAGGGTGATGCGCTCGGCCAGCAGGCTCTTCATGCCCACTTCCCACTGCCGGCTGCGCTCGGGATCGAACGGACCACCGGCGTCGGCATTCTGGTTGGCCGCCGATTGCGGAACGAAGCCGCTGGCCACGTTGGCATACACGTTCACACCATCGCGGACCACGAAGGTGCTGCCCAGGCGCCAGCTGATGTCATCGCCATCCACGCTGCTGCCGGCGATGCGGTCGTCATCCTTGAACCCATCCCAGCGCAGCCCGGCCAGGATGTGCCAGCGCGGGGTGAGGGTGATCTCATCCTGCAGGTAGCCGCCGTAGCGCTTGCTGCGGGTGCTGGTCGCACGCCAGGGCAGGGCGGCCAGGTTGTAGTCGTGATAGGAGGTCACGCCATACACCGGGTTGAACAGGTCGATACCCGGGACAGGACCGGCGCCGCGGGCGAGATCCGCGCTGTTCGCGGTCTGGGCGTTGAAATCCGCGTCCATCTGGTACACATCTGCGCCGAACAGCACCTTGTGGTCCACGCCTCCGGTGCTGAGCCGCCAGACGGCGTTGCCGTTGGCTGCGAAGGCATCGTTGGCGCGGATCTGGTTGCGCAGCTGGCGCGTCATCCACTCGGCGGTGCCGTCACGATCGCGGTCGATCAGGCCCATCGGCTCGTGGTAAATCTGGTGTTCGTTGTTCTCGAACCACCGCGCCGCGACGTCCAGGTCCAGGCTCGAGGTAGGCGAGAAACGGTACTGGGCCAACACCACCTTGGCATCCATGTCGAGGAAGTCGGTGGCCTCGTTGTGGTTCCAGCGGCGGTCGGTCAGGAAGGTGCCGGCATCGTTCACCGGCACCCCGCGCAGGCGATTGCCGCCGAGTTTCTGCGTGATGTCGGTGTACTGCAGCACCATCTCGCCGGTCTCGCCCACGTCGAACGCAATCGACGCATCGCCGATCACGCTTTCGCTGTCGGTGTTCCAGCGTACGCCGTCTTCGGTGTCGCTGTAGAGGCCAGCGCGGTAGCGCACGCTGCCGGTGGTGTTGAGCGCACCGGTGGCTTCGACGGAGGCGGCGCGGAAATCGTTGTTGCCGACCTGCACCTCCACCCGGCGCTCGGCCTTGGCCGACGGCTTGCGGGTCACATAGTTGATGACACCGCCCGCATCGCCGCCGCCGTACAGCGCGCCGGCCGGACCCTTGAGCACTTCCACGCGCTCGATGTTGAACAGCTGCGGCACCGAGAAGCCCGCGTAGGGATCACCACGCAGCCCGTCATACAGCACATTCTCCTGGCGGAAGCCGCGCAGGGTGACACCGGCATAGCTGAAGAAGCTGATGCCACTGATGCTGCGATACAGATCGGTGACCTGGCGTGCGGCCTGATCGTCGATCAACTCGCGGGGCAGCACCTGGATGGACTGCGGCACCAGCTCCAGCGGGGTATCCGTGCGGGTGCCCACCGCCGCGTCATTCACGCGATACAGGGTCTGTGCCCGCCCCAGCACCTGGACCTTGTCCAGTTCCTTCACATCGGAAGCGGGATCGGCGTCGGCCGCATGGAGGGCCGGACTGATGGACAGCGCGACGGCTAGGCAAAGGGCGTGGCGGGGCAGGGGCGGCATGGGGGACCGGAGGGGCATAAATGGGAATGCGACATATTACCATTTGACGCACTTTGATACGTGCCTGCCTACCTGCCGACGTGCACTGCCCGAAATCCGGGCACCGCCGGGACGTCTTTGGGGTGGACTGGCTTGCCCGGGTGCCAGCGACGGTGACAGCACTTCGATGCGACTCCGGGGGCAGGTGCACTTGCCGCCCGGTATCCGGAGCCATAACGGCACTTCCTTTCAGCGGCTATGCTTGTACGGATTCAACCCTCCACGCGTACAAACACGGCAGGCCGCATCGCGATGAACGTGAAAACAAGCGCCGCAATGCGGTTTTCAGTGCTGCTGCTGTCGGCAGCATTGCTTGTCAGTGGCTGCACGCGAACCAAGCGTGAGACGGTGCTCTCCTCGGATACGCTGAAAGTCGTGGCGGTTACGGAAAGCAGGCTGGATATCAACGTCAGCAAGTACCAGCATTACACGACGTTCGAGCTGTATGTCGATGGCGAAAAGCTCTCCGACAAGGCTTTCGCAGGACTCCTAGAAGATCCGGGCGCCACTGATGATCGCTTCGTGCATACCGATGCGGTCGTCCTCGACGACCATGCGGTGCTGCTGGCGTCACACAACCGGGACAGCCCGCGCTGTTGGACGACACGCCTTTTCACCAGCGGCGGAAAGCCGAGGCTGGAGGAACTCGTGACCGGTACGGTCGACTGCTCCATCCGCCCCGCGCCTGCCGGCTGGAGCGCACTTTATGACGAGCCGGGGAATCTGATCCTGATCCGCGCGAAGCCCTTCCAGATTCATCCGATGGCGGGCTACTGGTACGTGCTCTGGATCGAGGGAGACGTCGCAGCGCTGTATCAGAAAGACCGGGAGCGGGAGCGGCTTGTTGTCAGGCTTGCTCGGATTTCCTCGGACACGTCCCTCGCAGAACAGGTGCTGCCCATGCAGCAGTACGCGGAGCCTGAGCTGCTGTACGCCTCTCCGGAGGCGCGCAGGCAATGGCTGTTTGATAACTTCAGGGTCTCCATGGGGCACACGCCCTCGATCCAGCTGCGTGCGGATAATCGGCTGGAAACCATCACGCCGGAGGTCTGGGCGCAGTACCAGGCGATTGACCGGGAGAACAACGCGCTCGATGCCCGCGCGCGCGACGAGGGGGAAGCCTGGCACGAGGCGCAGCGCACGGCGCTGGACGCCGGAAGGGCGGAGCAATCGCCTGCCAGATAGCGCCGGCTCCCGGGAGAGCGTCGTCGCCTGTATCGACCCGTTGGCCCTGATATCGTCAGCATGCAGGCCCCCACATCACATGCTCAGGACTCACATGGACGTCGTCGCGCATTCTTTCGCCCCTGGTCTGGGCGACCGCATCATCAAGGTCAACCACGCCGGCGAGCATGGGGCCATCGCGATCTATACCGGCCAGATTCTGCTTGCGCGGCTGACCGCGCCCGCACTGGTGGATGAGCTTCGTGAGTTCCGCTCGCACGAGGAACGACATCGCGCCATCTTCGGCGCGGAGCTGGTGCGACGCGGCCGCCCGCGCTGCCGTAGTTACTGGTTCTGCGGCCTGGGGGGGTTCATCCTCGGCGCCATCACCGGCCTGCTGGGACGCGGGGCCATTTCGGCGACCACGACGGCCGTCGAGCGTGTCGTGCTGCGCCACCTTGAGCACCAGATTGGCGTGCTCCACGGTCATGACCCTGCAGCGGTGCTGGCCATTTCATCGATCATTGCGGATGAGCAACAGCATCATGATCAATCCCTGGCGCATACCCGGGCAGACGCATTCTGGCCCAAGGTACTGAGCCCCACCGTGTCGGCCTCGACGGAAGCTGTCATCTGGCTGGGGATGCGCCTTTAAGCCGTGGATGGGCATGAAGTCCGGAAAGGCCGGCTGCTTTGCACGCATCAACGAAGGTCGCGCCCTGTTTGTCCATCAACGCTCTCACCACCTGATTGGCTTTCACCAGCGTGGGGCTGGGCGCTGCCCATTGATCCTCAGGCAGCGGCGCCGACCACGCGCTTACCTCGGCCGGGATCGCAGGTCGGGCCCTGCGATGGGTCCACTCGGCAAGCAGGTAGGGCAGTTTCCAGAACGTCAGCACACGCCACACGTACCAG
The DNA here is from genome assembly GCF_056861555.1 of Stenotrophomonas sp. K-6. Taxonomy (NCBI): domain Bacteria; kingdom Pseudomonadati; phylum Pseudomonadota; class Gammaproteobacteria; order Lysobacterales; family Lysobacteraceae; genus Stenotrophomonas; species Stenotrophomonas sp. K-6. Next base: position 134,724 of record NZ_JBSPUC010000006.1, read on the forward strand.
CGCCGAAGAGGCCACCAGGAGCGTTTGCCGTAGCCGTACTGCTCCCGTTGCTCAGGTGTCAGGTCATCACCGCCATCATCAAGGGAGCCCATCGCGCGCGCATCCTCACGCTCGATCTCGAACGTATGCATGCCCTCATACGGCTTCAGGCGGTCTTCGGTCGGGACCAGACCCAATGCCTGGAACCAGGGGTTGGGTGCGTTGAACAACTGCTCGTCCTCCATGTAGTTCCGGATCGAGGCCCACAGGCCCAGCGAGTGCGAATCACTCGGCTGTGGCAGCAGGACAAACTGCACGGTGTCCCGCTCTTCATCCTCCAGGCCCATGCCGAAGGTGTACTGGCGCGTCGCGCCATAGGGGGTGACGCCCTGTGCATTGGACACCCAGGCAACGACACTCTCCCAGGGCACGATCAGGGCGCGACCGCTGTTGCGGTCGATGTAGCACACCTCGCGACGCTGGCGGTTGAAGCGCACCGGGTAGGGCTTTGCGCCTTTGAACTCGTCGCCGAACATTCCGTAAGCGAATGCTCCCAACGGAAGGAGCCCGAGCAGCGCGCCAGCGGAGAAGACCTGGATGAACATCTTCAAATCCGCCAGCGGCGTCGGGAAGTTCTCCGGGTAGGCGAGCACCAGATAGAGCATGATGAGCGCGGGCACGATGAACGCCAACACCAGCAGGCCGACGATGCCACCGGCCAGCATCTTGACGCCCTCTACCGTTCCCCAGTTACTTCCGCCCAGATCCAGGAACACCTCATTGATGTCCGAGAACTGCCGACGGGAGCCCTGGACCTGACCGGTGTACACCGGCAAGGGAGACAGGAACAGCGTTTCGGTCGCGCCTTCGACGCGGATCTCTCCTGCTGAAGGGCGTTTACTGCGCACGTCGAGCGCAGCGGTCGCCGCCGCCTTCGTGCTGTTTTTCTTGAAGAATCGCTTGAACACGCTCGCCCGCCGCACGGCCAACGTTGCATGATTTCACAGGGGTGATTGGCTGTCACCAAACCCTGAAATCTCCCCGGGTATAGTGATCCATCCTCACCACAAGGATCGACGCTATGCAGAAGGGCTCGGATCTACTGGTCAAGGCGCTGGAGAATGAAGGCGTAGACCGCATCTTTGGCGTGCCGGGCGAGGAGAACCTGGACTTCCTGGAGTCGCTGCGGACCTCGCGCATCGAACTGGTGCTCACACGTCACGAACAGGCCGCGGCGTTCATGGCCGCCACCCATGGCCGACTCACTGGCAGGCCCGGGGTATGTCTGGCCACTCTTGGCCCCGGCGCCCTGAACTTCTCCACGGGCGCCGCGTATGCACACCTGGGGGCATGGCCGATGATTCTCATTACCGGCCAGAAGCCGGTGATGAGCGCCAAGCAGGCGCGCTTCCAGATCGTGGATATCGTGGCGTCGATGAAGCCGCTCACGAAAATGACACGCCAGATCGTCAGCCCGGCCGCGATTCCGGCCACCGTGCGCGATGCGTTCCGCGTGGCCATGGAAGAGCGCCCCGGGCCGGTACATCTGGAGCTTCCGGAGGATGTCGCCGGCGAAGAGGTGGAGGATATCCCCGTCATCCCGGTCCATCCGCTGGAGCGTCCGATCGCACCTTCTGCCGCGCTCGACCGCGCAGAAGCAGCCATCCTGGCCGCCAAACGACCGCTGGTGATGATCGGCGCGGCCGGAAGCCGCCCGTGGCTCACCGAGGCGCTTTCCGCCTTCGTGGCGAGGACACGCCTGCCGTTTTTCAACACGCAGATGGGCAAGGGGGCGGTTACCGGCGGCTCCAACCTTTACATGGGCACGGCCGCGCTCTCCGAGGGCGACTATGTGCACGAGGCGGTCGCCCGCGCGGACCTGATCATCGCCATCGGCCATGACACGGTCGAGAAGCCGCCCTTCCTGATGAAGAGCAGCGGTGGACCGAAGGTCATCCATATCAGCTTCCACTCGGCCACCGTCGAGCAGGTGTACCACCCCGACATCGAGGTGCTGGGTGACATCGGCGCCTCGGTTGACGCATTGGCTGACCGGCTGGAAGACCGGCTGGCTGCCGATGAAGGCATGGCGGAGCTGCGCCAGAAGATCCTCGCCCGGCTCAACGACCGCGCCGAGGAGGGCCGCTTCCCGATCACGCCGCAACGGGTCGTGCATGACGTGCGCGAGGCCATGCCGGAGGATGGCATCGTCTGTCTCGACAACGGCATGTACAAGATCTGGTTCGCGCGGAACTACCGCACGCATGTCGCCAATACGCTGCTGCTCGACAACGCGCTCGCCACCATGGGCGCTGGGCTGCCGTCAGCCATGATGGCCGCGATGCTGTACCCGAAGCGCCGCGTCATGGCGGTGTGTGGTGACGGCGGCTTCATGATGAACTCGCAGGAGCTGGAAACCGCCGTGCGGCTCGGGCTCAACCTGGTCGTGGTGATCCTCAACGACAGCGCCTACGGCATGATCCGCTGGAAGCAGGCGGTGGATGGCTTCGAGGATTTCGGGATGCGCTTTGGCAATCCGGATTTCGTGAAGTATGCCGAGGCTTATGGCGCCAAAGGGAGCCGGGTGACCGCGGTAGGCGACCTGGTGCCCATGATCGAAGCCGCCTTCGCTGGCGGCGGCGTCCACGTGCTGGACGTGCCGATCGACTATGCCGAAAACACCCGCGTGCTGGTGGATGAGCTGCGCAACCGCACGCCGGACGTGGGCTGCGCATAATCGCCACTGCTGATCCTTCCCAGAGGAGCTCAAGATGTTGACCGTCGTACAGGCCTTTGACCGCGCCCCCATCGCCGAGATCGGGTTCGACACTGCCGCAGCGCTCGAGCGCAAGCTCGACGCCGCCGAGCGGGTCTTCAAGAACCGCGACGGCTGGCTCCATCCGCACCAGCGCATCGCCATCCTGCGCAGACTTGCCGCCTTGATGGACGCCAAGCGCGACCATCTGGCCCTGCAGATTGCACGCGAGGGTGGCAAGCCGTTGCCGGATGCCATCGTTGAAACCACGCGCGCCATCGATGGCGTTCACAACGCCGCCGACGAACTGCGCAACTTCGCCGGCCGCGAAATCCCGATGGGGCTGTCAGCCGCGTCGGAAGCGCGCTGGGCCTTCACCACGCGCGAACCCATCGGCATCGTGGCGGCGATCTCGGCGTTCAATCACCCGCTCAACCTGATCGTCCACCAGGTGGCCCCGGCCATCGCCGTGGGGTGCCCGGTCATCATAAAGCCCGCCTCAGCAACCCCCTTGTCCTGTCTGGAGTTTGTGGCGATGGTGCATGAGGCTGGACTGCCCGAGCCGTGGTGCCAGAGCTTCCTGCCGGAGGGCAATGATCTGGCCGAAGCGTTGGCCACCGACAAGCGCATTGCCTTCCTCAGCTTCATCGGCTCGGCGAGGGTAGGGTGGTCGCTGCACGCCAAGCTGGCACACGGCGCACGCTCGGCGCTCGAACACGGCGGGGTGGCACCGGCCATCGTCGACCGCAGTGCGGACCTGGGCAGAATCATCGAGCCGATCGTCAAGGGCGGCTACTACCACGCCGGCCAGGTGTGCGTGTCCACGCAGCGCATCTTCGTCCACCACGACATTGCCGACGACTTCACCGGGGCCCTCATCGCCCGGGTCGAGCGGCTGCGAACCGGCGACCCGACCCTGAAGGACACCGAGGTGGGCCCACTGATCCAGCCGCGCGAGGCGGACCGCGTCGCCGAATGGATCGAGGAGGCCGTGCGCGGCGGCGCGCAACTCGCCACGGGCGGCAAGCGACTCTCCGAGACCACACTGCAGCCCACCGTGCTGCTCGATCCGGCCAGCGACGCGCGGGTGACCACGCAGGAAGTCTTCGGCCCGGTGGTGGCCGTCTATCGCTACACCGACCTCGACGAGGCAATCGCGCGCGCCAACTCCCTGCCTACCGCCTTCCAGGCCAGCGTGTTCGCGCAGGATATCGACATCGCCCTGCGCGCCGCCAACCGGCTGGACGCCTCGGCCGTGATGATCAACGACCCCACCGCGTTCCGCACCGACTGGATGCCGTTCGCCGGCCGCCGCGAGTCTGGCTACGGCACCGGGGGCATTCCGTACACGATGCGGGACATGTCGCAGGAGAAGATGATCCTGATGCGGCGGGGCTGAGCCGCCCTGTACTCCCAGATGCCTGACAGCTGTCACTTGTGATGGGTGGGTGCAACGCGGGAATGTTGCCACTCCCGCACGGCACTCCATGGCCGGCACCCCTCTACATCAAGGACGTTCTGTGAGCATGCTGCAGCAACTCGTGTCGAATACCCCCGTGTGGGTCTGGGCGATCCTGATCTTCCTGGTCACGCGTGGCGTCGCCGCCATGAAGCCCGGCGAAACCTCGCTTACCAAGCTGGCCATCGTGCCGGCGCTGTTCACGGCGTGGGGCGTGTGGTCGCTGGGCCATCGCTTCGGCGCGTCCTGGGAGGCCTGGGGCGAGTGGCTGGTGGGCATCGCGGCAGGCATGGGTCTGGGATGGTTGCTGGTGCGGCGGGCAGCGCTGACGCTCAATGCGGCGTCGGGGACGCTGTGGCGCAGTGCGGATTACAGCCTGCTGCCGTTGCTGCTGGTCACCTTTGCGGTGAAGTACGGCTTCGAGGTCGCGCTCTCCGTGTCCCCATCGCTCAACGTCGATGCCGGCTTCCGTGCCGCCTACCTGCTGCTGTCAGGTGGGTTCACCGGCATCTTCATCGGGAAGTACCTGCGATACCTGCGTGCATCGCGCCAGGTCCCAGCTGCCGTGATGCCGACCGTGTAGGACGGGCGACGGACGCGCGCGTGACCAGCTGGTGCGCAAGGACCTGATTGATGGTGCCCCGCGCCGAGGAGGCGGGGCGTCGGATCTCCCGCAGGAGGATGTCGATGGCGGTGTCGGCCATCTCCGCCACGGGCTGATGGATGGTGGTCAGTTCCGGCCACACCATCGTGGAGGCGGAGGTGTCATCGAAGCCCACCACTGACAGGTCACGCGGCACATCGAGGCCGCGACGATGCGCGACGGAAACCACGGCCGAGGCCATGTCATCGTTGCTGGCAAAGATCGCGCTGGGCGGCAGACGAAGCGCCAACAGCCGTTCGGCCGCCTCCAGCCCCGAGCGATACGTGAAGTAACCGGGCTGGATGAGTGTGTCGTCATAGCCGATCCCCGCATCGGCGAGCGCATCGCGGTAGCCCTGCCAGCGGTGCGCACTGGCCGTCTGGTTCGGATCGCCGGTGATGTAGCCGATGCGGGTATGCCCGTGCGCGATCAGATGCGACACCATCTCATGGCTGGCGCGACGATCATCGATGCGCACGCAGGACAACCTGTCGCTGAAATGGCTGGACGCGATGGAGACGACGGGAATGCCCGCGGTCACGAATTCGTCGACGATATCTTTCGATTCGCACAGGGGCGGAGGAAGAATCACGCCCGCCACGCTGCTGGCAAGTTGCCGCGCGGCGTCGCGACGCGCCTGGACGCCCAGCTCATCCCAGCTGGCGATCACCAGCTGCGCCGCGGCCCGGGTGGAGCCGCGCAGCGCGCCGACCAGCAGTTCGCGCAGGTAGCTGGCGCTGGGATTGGTATAGATCAACGCGATGCAGGTGTGTTGCGCTGCCGCCAGCGTGCTGGCCGCCAGATTGGGCCGGTAGTCCAGTTCGCGCACGCTGCGCATGACGCGCGCGCGGTTGCCTTCGCGCACGCCGGCATGGCCGTTGATCACGCGCGACACCGTCATGGCCGAGACGCCTGCATGCGCGGCAACATCATCGATGGTGATGGCGCTTGCCTTGCGGCGGGCCGCTTTGGGGCTGTGCTTCACGACGTGGACTCCTTTGCTGCGCTGCATGATGACAAGCCCGACCACGGGTGATTAGTCTTCGCCCGTGACGTGATGGTAGCGCTACCACTGTGCCGGGGTAAGGCCAGCGGGTACCCCCCCCTTTACCACGCGGCTGTTCTGGCAAGCCTGAAAGCGAGTGTGAGTCGCGGCACGCGCACAGCGCGCTGCGATGTTCGGTGTGGAAGACGGGCATCGCCCGTACGTGCCCCCAGGAGGGGCGGTACATCCATTCGATCGTTATGTCAGAGGGGAGAGTCATGAGCGCGTTTACTGTCCGTCGTACGCCAGACCGGAGGGCTCGTTCATGAGCCGCACGTTGGCGAAGTTCACCTCCAGGGCCATGTTTACGTTTGTCGGTGGCGTTCTGGTCATCAATCCCGCATTCGCACAGGATCCGGCATCGTCGGCACCCGTCGCCCAGCCGCAGGCCAGCCCGACACAGCTGGATACCGTCCAGGTCACCGGCATCCGCAACAGCCTCAGCCAGGCCATGGACATCAAGCGCGACGCGCCTGGCGTGGTGGATGCCATCAGTGCCGAGGACATCGGCAAGTTCCCGGACACCAACCTGGCCGAGTCGCTGCAGCGCATCACCGGTATCTCCATTGAACGCCGTGATGGTGAAGGTGCACAGGTCACTGCGCGTGGCTTTGGTCCACAGTTCAACATGGTCACGCTCAACGGGCGGCAGATGCCGGGCGCGGATGCGTTCGGCGCGTCCGGTCAGGTCGCCATCGGCGGTGTGGACGGAGGTACCCGTGCCTTCAACTTCGCCCAGCTGGCCGCCGAATCCATCAATGGCATCGAGGTCTACAAGACCAGCCAGGCCAATGTCCCCAGCGGCGGTATCGGCGCCACCATCAACATCCTGACCGGACGCCCGTTCGATCATGACGGCACCGTCGCCAGTGCCGGCGCCAAGGTCGTCTCCGACCAGAGCCAGCCGTTCGACAGCGACCTGACGCCCGAACTGTCCGGCATCTTCAGCTACAGCAACCCGGACAAGACCTTCGGCGTTGGCGTGAGTGCGAGCTACCAGAAGCGCAAGGGTGGCTCGGTGCAGGCCACCAACAACTACTGGAACATCCAGCCGTGGACCGGCACGATGCCCGGCAACCCGACCGTGGTCAATGCACCGGCGGTGGGCGCGCTGTACGGTCGTCCGAACGACCTTCGCTATGCGTTCTCCGAGTTCGAGCGCGAGCGCATCAATGGCCAGGCGGTGCTGCAGTTCGCACCGACCGATGCGGTGACCCTGACCCTGGACTACACCTATTCGACGAACGAGATCACCGAGAATCGTGGCGAACAGGGCATGTGGCTGCAGAACAGCAATTACACCGATGTCACGTTCGACACCAGCGGTGCGGTCGCAACCCCGATCTATATCCGTGAAATCGCCGGGACCAAGGATTTCGGGCTTGAACAGCAGCGCAGCATGCAGAAGTACAAGCTGGGATCGCTCGGCTTCAATGCACTGTGGAACGTCACCGACCGGTTCAAGCTGACCTTCGACGCGCACAATTCAAAGAACGAAAGCCGACCGAACGATCCGCTCACCGGCGGCGGCTCCATCTTCAGCAGCATCGCCGGCACCAACAACTGCACCACCGGGCCGCATTGCGGTGGGTCGTGGGTGCAGGAGATGAACTTCAACAACGGCTTGCCCGTGGGCACCCAGGTCTGGTACCCGAGCACGGCCGATGCCATCGCCAAGACCAACGGCGTGGTCAACCCCGGCTTCGTGCCGGGCGAGATTGGTTCGCAGGTGCTGCGCATCAATTCGCAGACCCAGGTCAGCGAGATCAAGCAGGGACGCGTCGACGGTGAATGGAGCTTCGACCGGGGGCGCTTCCAGTTTGGCGTCGACTCCAGCAAGCAGACCACCCACCGGATCCAGGCCGCGGAGAATTACAACACCCTGGGCGACTGGGGCGTGGCCAACGTTGACGGGGATGTGGCCAACGGGCTGATGGACCTGCTGCAGCCGGTCAACATCGTCGGGTTGTTCAACGACTTCAGTGCCAACAGCTTCACCGCCTGGCGCGGCGATGCGGGCCGCTTGGCGCAATGGGCGGCGGACAACTATGGCGCCAGTCTCGGCGTGAGCCCGCAGCGCGCCGCCGATAACCTGGTGGAGGAGAAGACCAAGTCGGCTTATTTCCAGGTCGAGCTGGACGGCGAGCTGGGCGGCCTGCGCACCAATACCCGCCTGGGCGTGCGCTATGAGACGACCGATGTGGTGTCAACGTCCGTCATCGCCATCCCGGAAGCCATCGAGTGGCAGTCCAACAACGACTTCCGCGTGGTGTTGTCCGACGAGCAGCAGCCGTTCACCGAAAAGAACAGCTACAGCTACATCCTGCCCAACCTCGACTTCAGCATCGACCTCATGGACGATCTGAAGGCACGCGTCTCGTTCGGCAAGAGCATCGCGCGCGCGCCGATCGGCAACCTCTACGCAGGCCCGACCGCGCAGCAACCGTTTGGCTCGGTGCTGATCGATCCGTCTTCGCGGGCCAGCGGCACGGCACAGAACCCGCAGCTGAAGCCGCTGGAGTCGGACAATCTCGACCTGGCGCTGGAGTGGTACTTCGCCGACGCGAGCTACGTGTCGTTGACGTACTGGAACAAGTCCGTCAACAACTTCATCGGCAACACCATCGTGCAGGAGAATCTGTATGGGCTGAGGGATCCCACCGCCGGTCCGGATGCGCAGGCTGCCTTGGCGTTCCTCAACAGCGGCGCCTGTATCACCCAGGTCGGTGCGGCCAATGCGGCGGCCTGCTCGGCCAACGATACGGCCCTGTTCACCGCGCTGGCGTTGCTGCGCAACAATCCGGCCGGACTGGGCGCCTATAACGGTACCGACGCGCAGGTTCTGGCGACCGAGGCGGCCTATGACCTTTACGGGGAGGGCGATGATCCGCTCTACCAGTTCAGCGTCAACCGTCCCATCAACCAGAACCAGGCAAAACTGCACGGTTGGGAGCTCGGTGGCCAGTACTTCTTCGGCGATACCGGCTTTGGCGTCCTCGCCAACTACACCCTGGTGGATGGCGATGTCGGCTACAACAACGGGGGCGATCCGCTCATCGACCAGTTCGCGCTGACCGGCCTCAGTGACACCGCAAACGCCGTGCTAATGTACGAAAAATATGGTTGGTCGGTACGTTTGGCGTGGAACTGGCGTGACCAGTACCTGATCCTCGCCAACCAGGGAACCAGTCGCAATCCGTACTACGTGGAAGCGTACGAACAGTGGGATCTCAGTGTGAACTACACCCTGGATGATCACTGGTCGTTCGGTCTTGAGGCGATCAACCTGACCGGTGAGGACGTCCGTTGGCGCTCGCGCACCTCGCAGATGATCGTGAAGCTGGCGGACCAGAGCCCGCGTTACATGCTCGGCGTTCGTTACAGGTTCTGAACGGTGGGTGCCGCTGCAGAGGCAGCGGCACCTGTTCACGGCTCCTGATGGGATTGGACAACACCATGCCGCGTTACGAAATGCTCAACAACATCGCCCATCGCGACCTGCGTGTGACCACCAGCTTCGGGGCCGAGTTCGGCGATGCGGTGGGCATGGTGCCTGCCTACCCGAGTGAGTTCGCCGAGCTGCAGCGCGAGTATCCGCTCTTCCTCCGCAAGGACACCACGACAGGTGACTGGCAATCGGTGGCGCTGCTTGGGTTCGAGCAGCACGAAAATCTGTTCCTGCAGGACGGTCGCTGGAATGCGTCCTATCTGCCCGGGGCTGCGGCCAAGGGGCCGTTTCTCATCGGTTTCCAGGAGAGCCGGATCGACGGCGCGCTTACCCAGCAAGCCGTGTTGCACGTAGACCTGGACCATCCGCGCGTCAACGCGATGCAGGGTGAGCCGGTGTTCCTGCCGCAGGGCGGCAACACCCCCTATCTGGACCACATCGCAGGCGTGCTGCGCGGGATTCACGATGGCCATGCGTTTGGCGCGCAGATGTTTGCCGCGTTTGAGGCACATGGCCTCATTCAACCGGTCACGCTCGACGTGCAGATCGATCCGGAGCACCGCGTCGGCGTAAAAGGCCTGCATGCGATCGACCGTGATCGCCTGGCCTTGCTGGATGGCCCCGCGCTGGCCGAACTCAATCGCGCAGGCTACCTGGAAGGGGCTTACCTGATGCTCGCATCGCTGCACAACATGCGACGCCTGATCGCCGAAAAGCAACGTCGCCTGCGCATGTCCGAGAGTACTGTCGCCGCGGGCAGGAACTGACCGGTGCTCGACGCTGTTGCCATGCAGATACTGGAAGACCTGGATCCAGGCGCGCTTCCGCTGGCGGCGCTGGTGGCCGGCGGGGAACCGATGGTGCTGCGCGGGGCCGTACGTGACTGGGCGCTGGTCCAGGCCGGGCTGCACTCCACGCAGCAGGCCATGGACTATCTGCGGGGCTTCGAGGCAGGCGTGCCTGTGCCGTACTCCTTCGGCGGGCCGGAGATCGACGGACGTCCGTTCTACACCGCGGATTTCACCCAATTGAATGTCGAGGTCCGGCGCGGGCTGCTGACGCAGGTGCTCGACGAGATTGCCGGGACCCTTGATGCGCCACGGCCGCCTACCTACTACGTCGCGTCGCTGCTGATCGATCGGGCACTGCCGGGGTTCGCGCAGCACAACGATGCCGGCCTGGCCGGGCAGGGCATCGACGCCTCGGCGAGCATCTGGATCGGCAACCGCGTGACCGCATCCTGCCATTTCGACACGCCCGACAACCTGGCGTGCTGCGCCGTCGGCCGGCGCCGGTTCACCCTGTTTCCGCCGGAGCAGATCGACAATCTGTACCCGGGCCCGCTGGACCCCACGCCGGGGGGACAGGTGGTCAGCGTGGTGGATTTCGATCGTCCGGATTTCACGCGCCATCCCCGGTTCCGTGATGCATTGGCGAGCGCACGGACCGCCGTGCTTGAGCCCGGCGATGCGATCTTCATTCCGAGCATGTGGTGGCATCACGTACGCAGCCTCGAGCCATTCAACGTGCTGGTGAACTACTGGTGGCGCAGCTCGCCGGGTTTCCTTCCCTCCCCGCTGCCGGCGCTCCAGCATGCGATGTGGGCGCTGCGCGATCTGCCGGCACGCGAGAAACAGGCGTGGGCAGCGATCTTCGATTACTACGTGTTCGGCCCCGCCGAGCGCGCAGGGCAGCACCTGCCCGACGCCGCTCGGGGTGAACTGGCAACGTTCGACGAGACGCAGGCGCGCCGCACGCGCGCCCAGTTGCTGGCTCGACTCAACCGCTGATGGGAGCATCGCATTGAACGTGGCGAACGCATCGCAAGGACGGATCCGCAAGGTCGTCATCGCCGGAGGCGGCACCGCAGGCTGGCTGGCCGGCTGTGCGTTGTCCCATCAGTTCCGCGACCAGCTGGACATCACCCTGGTGGAGTCCGAGCAGATCGGGACCGTGGGTGTCGGCGAATCCACCGTGCCGCCCATCCGTGCGTTCCATCGCTTCCTGCAGATCGATGAGCAGGAATTCCTGCAGGCCGTCGCCGGCACGTTCAAGCTGTCGATCTCGTTCGAGAACTGGCGTCGCCCCGGGGATCGCTTCATCCATCCGTTCGGTACGATCGGGCAGGGGACCTGGGCCACGCCCTTCCACCATTTCTGGCTGGACAGCCTGCGCCGCGGCATGCCCTCGGACCTCGGCGACTTCTGCCTGGAGAGCGTCGCCTCGCGTGGAGACCGCTTCTCGCTGCAGACCCAGCCACAGGTCAACTACGCGTATCACTTCGATGCCGGGCTCTATGCGAAATTCCTGCGGCGCAAGGCAGAAACCCACGGACTGCGACGGGTGGAAGGCAAGATCCGCGAGGTCCGGCAACATGCCCATGACGGCGCCGTGGCGGCACTGGTGCTGGAAGACGGGCAGGTCATCGAGGGCGATCTGTTCATCGACTGCACCGGGTTCCGCGGTCTGTTGACCGAGCAGACCCTGCATACCGGCTACGAAGACTGGAACGAATGGCTGCCCAGTGATCGCGCCGTTGCGGTGCAGACCGAAGCGGTCGGGCCGCCGGTTCCGTACACCCGTGCAATCGCACACGAGGCTGGCTGGCGCTGGCATATCGCGCTGCAGCACCGGGTCGGCTGCGGGCTGGTCTTCTCCAGCCGCCACCTGTCCGATGACGAGGCACAGGCCAAGCTGCTGCGCGATGTTGACGGCCCGCCCCTGCGGGACCCCTGGCTGGTGCCGTTCCGCAGTGGACGCCGCTTGAAAGCCTGGAACAAGAACGTGGTGGCACTCGGGCTTGCCAGTGGTTTCATCGAGCCGTTGGAATCGACCAGCATCCACTTGACCATCAGCGCGGTGGTACGCCTGATCCAGCTGTTCCCGTCCGACGGTATCAGCCCGGCGCTGGTGGACCTGTACAACGAGGTCAGCCGCCAGGAGATGGAACATGTGCGCGATTTCATCATCCTGCACTACCACGCCAACCAACGCGACGAGCCGATGTGGAAGGCGTGTCGCGAGATGGCGCTGCCCGAGTCGCTCGCCGTCCGGCTGCGCGCCTGGCGCGAGCGCGCGCATGCCTGGCAGGACCCCGGGGAGCTGTTCCGCGTGGACTCCTGGACCAGCGTGTTGATGGGGCAGGGGATCCAGCCGGGACCACCGCATCCGCTGGCCGCAGCCATCAATGACGCGGACCTGCGCACGCTGTTGACGCGGCTCCGACAGCCGATCGAGCAGGCGGTCGCGACGATGCCGTCGCAGGCCGCGTTCATCGAACAGTACTGCAAGGCGGCGCAGCAGGTGTGGTCACGGGGCGCGGTGGTGGCGTAACGGAACACCACGCTGTCGCACAGAAATGGTAGCGCTACCTTTTTAACGAACGGAGTGCAGAACATGGATCTGGTGGCCGGAATCGATGCAGGTACGCAGAGCCTCAAGGTCGTGGTGTACGACCCAGCCGGGCGCGGTCTGGTGGCCAGCACCAGCGCGCCGCTGAGCCTGGCCTCCGCCGCCGATGGCAGCCGCGAACAGCAGCCGGCGGACTGGGTGGCGGCACTGCACGCGTGCTTCCATGCCATTGATCCATCGGTGCGATCGCGGATCACTGCGTTGGCCGTCTCGGGCCAGCAACACGGCTTCGTCCCGCTGGATGCGGCAGGGGAGGTCCTCGCGCCGGCCAAACTGTGGTGCGATACCAGCACCTCGGCCGAGTGCACGCAGATCATGGACGCGGCAGGCGGCGTGGCGCGCACGATCGCACTGGCCGGAAACCCGGTCCTGACCGGCTATACCGCCTCCAAGCTGCCCTGGACGAAAACGCACCGCCCCGACGCGTACGCGCGGCTTGCCACCATCCTGCTGCCGCACGACTACCTCAACTTCGTACTGACCGGCCAGCGCTTCTGCGAGTACGGGGATGCCTCGGGCACGGGCTGGCTGGATGTACGCACCCGTACCTGGTCGACCGAGCTGCTGCGCGCGACCGATCCGGCGCGCGACCTGGCCGCCTGCCTGCCGCGCATCGCCGCGCCCGACGAGGTGTTCGACATCGACCCTGCCGCCGCGACCGAACTGGGGCTGTCCAGCGCCGTCAAGGTCGCGGTCGGGGGCGGCGACAACATGATGGCGGCCATCGGCACCGGCTGCGTTTCGCCCGGTCGCCTGGCGATGAGCCTGGGCACCTCGGGCACCCTGTTTGCCTGCGCCGATACGCCGGTGGTCGACCCGGCCGGCGCCTGGGCCGCATTCTGCTCCTCGACCGGCGGCTGGCTGCCGCTGATCTGCACGATGAACTGCACCGTGGTGACCGAACAGGTCGCCGCTGCCTTCGGCTTCAGTACCCGCGACGGCGATGCCCACCTGCGGGCCACCTCGCCCGGGGCCGACGGACTGGTGATGCTGCCGTTCCTCAATGGTGAGCGCACGCCGGACCTGCCGCTGGGCAAGGGTGTGCTGGCCGGTCTAGACACGACCAACATGACGCCGGCGCATATCTACCGTGCCGCCATGGAAGGGGCGACCTACAGCCTGAAGTACGGCTTTGACGCGTTCGTTCGCGCCGGCATGACGTTCGAGCGCATCGTGCTCACCGGCGGTGGCAGCAACAGCGCGCAGTGGCGGCAACTGGTCGCCGATGTGTTCGGCCTGCCGGTGGACGTCCCCACGCAGGCCGAGGGCGCGGCGTTCGGTGCCGCGTTGCAGGCGTTGTGGGCCGTAGGCCGCGCACGCGGCGATACCGCCTCGATCACCGACATCGCTGACCGGCATGTCGCGCTCGCCCCCCAGCTTTCCGCGCGCCCGGATCCGGCACGCACCCAGGCCTACGCCACAGCGTATGCCCGTTTTCTGCGCCATCTCGACGCCCTCACGCCGCTGTATCGCGGCTGATTCTTCTACGCGACCCCTCGCACAACGACAGGACACCGCACCATGAGCATGCAGCCCTTCATCGGCGCCAAGGAATACTTCCCCGGCATCGGCCGGATCCCCTTCGAAGGCCGGGGTTCGGATAACCCGCTCGCCTTCAAGGTCTACGACGCGGGCAAGATCATCGGTGGCAAGACCATGGAGGAGCATCTGCGCTTCGCGGTCTGCTACTGGCACACCTTCTGCAACGCCGGACATGATCCGTTTGGCCCGGGCACGCGGCATTTCCCCTGGGAGGTCGGCTCACCGCTGGCATCGGCCGAGGCGAAGGTGGATGCCGCGTTTGAGTTCTTCACCAAACTGGGCGTGCCGTACTGGTGCTTCCACGATATCGACCTGGCCCCGGACGCCGAGGATGTGGGCCAGTACGAGAAGAACCTGAAACACATGGTGGGCCTGGCCAAGGCGCGCCAGGAAGCGACCGGCATGAAGCTGCTGTGGGGAACGGCCAATCTGTTCTCGCATCCGCGTTACATGAACGGTGCATCGACCAATCCCGATTTTGCGGTCGTCGCGCGTGCCGCGGTACAGGTGAAAGCGGCGCTGGAGGCGACCGTTGAACTGGGCGGCGAGCATTACGTGTTCTGGGGCGGCCGGGAAGGCTATGCCTCACTGGTGAACACCCAGATGAAGCGCGAAGTCGACCATTTCGCGCGGTTCCTGACGATGGCGCGCGATTACGGCCGCAGCATCGGCCTGAAGGGCAATTTCCTGATCGAACCCAAGCCGATGGAGCCGATGAAGCACCAGTACGATTTCGACAGCGCGACGGTGACCGGCTTCCTGAAGGAGCATGGTCTGGACAAGGACTTCAAACTCAACATCGAGGCCAACCACGCAACGCTTTCCGGCCACACCTTCGAACACGATCTGCAGGTGGCCTCGGACCATGGCCTGCTGGGCAGCATCGACGCCAACCGGGGCAACGCGCAGAACGGCTGGGATACCGATCAGTTCCCGACCGATCTGTACGACGCGGTGGGCGCGATGCTGGTGGTGCTGCGCCAAGGGGGCCTGGAAGGCGGCTTGAACTTCGATGCCAAGGTGCGGCGGGAGTCGACCGATCTGGACGACCTGTTCATTGCCCATATCGGCGGCATGGATGCCTTCGCCCGGGGGCTGGAAGTTGCCCATGCGCTGCTTAACGACTCGCCCTGGGAACAGTGGCGCAACGAGCGTTATGCCAGCTTCGACAGCGGTGCCGGCAAGGAGTTCGCCCGCGGCGCGCTCAGCCTCACTGATCTGGCCGCACTGGGTGCCAAGGGCGGCGAGCCCCGCCAGATCAGCGGCAGGCAGGAGCGCTACGAGAACCTGATCAACCAGTACCTGCTGCGCTGAGCGCGGCGCCGAGGAGGAGCGCCATGACCCACCACCCCGTCACGTTCCGAGCGCGGTGTCTGATGGAGGCAAGCGTGGGCCTGGCGCGTTCAACGCTGGGAGGGGCTTGCGACCGAATCGCGCATCACCAGCCGGTGGGGCACGACATGGTCCGTCAGCACGCGCGCATCGTCGGACCTGCGGCGGATAGTGCGCAGCAGGATATCGATAGCCGCATCGGCCATCGAGGCAATCGGCTGATGAAGGGTCGTGAGCTCCGGCCAGACGGTCGTGGCGGCCGAGGTGTCATCGAAGCCCACCACCGACAGGTCGCGGGGCACCTCCAGGCCGCGCCGGTGCGCGACGGAGATCGCCGCAGCGCCCATGTCGTCGTTGCTGGCGAAGATCGCGGTCGGCGGCCGGCGATGGGACAGCAGCGCCTCGGCCGCGGCAAGACCCGAGCGGTAGGTGTAATCCCCCGGCTGGACCAGGTCGGGGTCGACCTCCAGCCCGGCGTCATGCAGGGCGCTGACAAACCCATCGTAGCGTCGCGCACTCGCGCTGAGGTCGTTGCGGCCGCAGATGAAGCCGATCCGGCGGTGACCATGCTGGATCAGGTGTTCAGCCATCTCCTTGCCCGCGTGGAAGTCGTCGATGCGGACGCAGGAGATATCGTCCCTCAGGTGCCCCGATGCGATGGCCACCACCGGGATGCCGGCCATGACCAGCTCGTTCACGGCGACCTGCGACTCGCACAGCGGGGGCGGCAGAATGACCCCGTCCACCCGACCGGCCAAGGCACGCGCGGCCTTGCGTTCGGCGTCGGGATCGAAGTTGTCCCAGTAGTGGATCACCAGCTGGATGGCGGCGTTGGCGGCAACCCGCAGCAGGCCGACCAGCAGCTCGCGCAGGTAGGCACCGCTGGGATTGGTGTAGATCAGCGCGATGCGGGTGTGTTGCGCGGCGGCCAGCGAACTGGCAGCCAGGTTGGGCGTATAGCCCAGTTCGCGCACCGCGCGCAGGACGCGGTCGCGCGTGACATCCCGCACTTTTCCGTGATTGATCGCGCGCGACACCGTCATCGGCGATACCCCGGCCAGGGCCGCCACCTCGTCGATCGTCACGCCACTGGTTTTGCGGCGGACCGATTTCTTCGGCTTGTCCACTACGTCTTGCCCTTGTTCTTCGTGACGCTGCCGCGAGGCGGGCACGGCCTGAGCTTACAAGGTTTGGGGGCGACGCCACTGTCCCGTTGGTATGTCGAGCGGTGTCACTGGATGCTGGTTGCTGCTGCGGTATTGCTGGCGTTCACGGGCAATGTTCGCGCGGAGGATGGCTACGCCCTCTGGATGCGCTATGCCCCGCTGGCACCTGCACTCGCGGCGGACTACCGCACACAGCTCGGGGAGGTCGTGGCCCCTGATCAGACGCCGACGCAGCGTGCCGCACGCGAGGAGCTGGTGCGCGGCCTCAGCGGCCTGCTGGGTCGCGCGCCGCGGATAAACACAGTGGGAAACGCTGCCCCCGCCGTGGTGCTGGGTACGCCGCAATCGTCGGTAGTGATTGCGGCGCTGCGCACGGAGATGGACGCGCTGGGTGACGAGGGCTACCTGCTAAGACATGCGCAGATCGACGGGCACGATGTGCTGCTGGTGGCCGCACCCCACGATATCGGCGTGCTGTACGGCGTGTTCCACCTGCTGCGACTGCTGCAGACCGGTGCCCCACTGGACGTACTTGAGGTGCGCGAATCGCCACGGATCCGGCTGCGCCTGCTCAACCACTGGGACAACCTGGATGGGTATGTCGAACGCGGCTATGCGGGTCGCTCGCTGTGGGACTGGCAGACCCTGCCGGAATGGGGCGACCCTCGCTACACGGACTACGCGCGCGCAAACGCCTCGCTGGGCATCAACGGCACGGTGCTGAACAATGTGAATGCCAGCGCGCAGAGCCTGGCGCCGGACTATCTCGCCAAAGCAGCGGCGCTGGCCGACATCTTCCGGCCCTACGGCATCCGCGTGTACCTGAGCGCGCGCTTCAGCGCACCGATCGAGCTGGGTGGGCTGACCACCGCCGATCCGCTCGACCCCGCCGTGCAGCGTTGGTGGCGCGACAAGGTCGACGACATCTACACGCGCATTCCGGATTTCGGCGGCTTTCTGGTGAAGGCCAACTCGGAAGGGCAACCCGGCCCGCAGGACTATGGTCGTTCGCATGCGGACGGTGCCAACCTGTTGGCCGCCGCGCTGGCACCGCACGGCGGCGTCGTGATGTGGCGGGCCTTCGTCTACGCGCACGACGTGCCGGCGGACCGCGCCACGCAGGCGTACACCGAGTTTGTTGGCCTGGACGGTGCCTTCCTCCCGAACGTGATCGTGCAGGTGAAGAACGGGCCCATCGATTTCCAGCCGCGGGAGCCGTTCCATCCGTTGTTCGGCGCCATGCCACGCACGCCGCTGATGATGGAGGTCCAGATCACCAAGGAGTATCTCGGCTTCGCCACGCACCTGGTGTATCTGGGGCCTTTGTACGAGGAGGTGCTGCAAGCCGACACCCGCGCCCGCGGTGAGGGGACGACCGTGGCGCAGTTCCTGACCGGCATGGCCGGCGTGGCCAACATCGGCAATGACCGCAGCTGGAGTGGCTCGCACTTCGATCAGGCCAACTGGTATGCCTTCGGTCGTCTCGCCTGGAATCCGCGTCAGCCCAGCCGCGACATCGCGGCTGACTGGGCGGCGATGACGTTCACCCCGTCTCCCGCGGTGGTACAGCCCATCGTGGAGATGATGATGGGCTCGCGCGAGGCGGCGGTGAACTACATGACGCCACTGGGTCTGCACCACCTGATGGAGCGCGGGCACCACTACGGGCCGGGCCCCTGGGTGGACGGCGGCCCCCGCGCGGACTGGACGTCGGTCTATTACCACCGCGCCGATCGTGATGGCATCGGCTTCGATAGGACCGCTGGTGGCAGCAATGCGGTGGGCCAGTACGCACCGGAGATAGCCGCGGAGTATGGGGATCTGGCGCGCGTGCCGGAGCCCCTGCTGCTGTGGTTCCACCATGTGCCGTGGGATCACCGCATGGCGTCGGGACGGCCATTGTGGGACGAACTGATCGGGCGCTATACGCAGGGCGTACGCCAGGTGCAGGGCCTGCAGGCGACCTGGGCCGGCCTGCAGGGCAGGGTGGATGCGCAACGACATGCGCAGGTGGCCGCCTTTCTCAGCATCCAGCGCCGCGAAGCGCAGTGGTGGCGCGATGCCAGCGTGGCGTACTTCCAGTCGGTGAGCGGCAGGCCGTTGCCTGCCGGCGAAGTCGCACCGCCGCACCCGCTGGCCTGGTATGAGGCCCTGCAGTTTCCTTCCGCACCGGGAGATGGACGATGAGTCAAACACGCTGGAGTGACTGGCTTGCCCACGGTCGCCACCGACGAGCACCCGTGGTGCGCCTGCTGTTGACTGCGGCACTTGTGTTGCTGTCCGCAGCACCGTCGCTGGCCGCCACGCCCGCGCCGCCGGTGTACTTCGATTGGTTCGAGTATGCCGGTCACGATGCGGCCTTTGAGACGCCGCTGCCCGCCGGTTACTACCGCAACCCGATCCTGGCCGGCTTCCATGCGGATCCAAGCATCGTCCGCGCCAACGATCGGTTCTATCTGGTCAATTCCAGCTTCACCTACTTTCCGGGCATTCCGGTGTTCGAAAGCGTCGATCTGGTGCACTGGAAGCAAATCGGCAACGTGATCGATCGCCCCACGCAGCTGGACTTCGATGGCCTGAACGTCTCCCGTGGCATTTTCGCGCCGGCCATCGAGTACCACGACGGCGTGTTCTATGTGGTCACCACGGCGGTCGACAGCGGCGGCAACTTCATCGCGACCGCGCGCGATCCCGCCGGCCCCTGGTCGGACCCGCACTGGCTGCCCAGCATCGATGGCATCGACCCGTCGCTGTTCTTCGACGACGACGGTGCCGTCTACCTGGTGAACAATGATGTTCCGCCCGGTCCGCCACGCTACGAGGGTCACCGCGCGATCTGGATGCAGCAGATCGATCTGGCCGCGTTCAGACCGGTCGGGCCGCGCAAGGTACTTATCGACGGTGGGGTGGAGCCGGCGAAGAACCCGATCTGGATCGAAGGACCGCACCTCTACAAGCGCGACGGCTGGTACTACCTCTCCGATGCCGAGGGTGGCACCGGGCCGCAGCACTCCCAGGTGGTTCTGCGCAGCCGCCAGGTGTGGGGGCCGTACCTCCCGTATGCGGGCAACCCGATTCTCACCCAGCGCGACCTGCCCGAGGACCGGCCACTGCCCATCACCAATGCCGGGCACGCCGACATGGTGGAAGGTCCGGACGGCACCTGGTGGGCCGTGTTCCTGGCCAGCCGCAACTACCAGATACGGCACTACAACACGGGGCGGGAGACGTATCTGCTGCCCGTGCAATGGCGTGACGGCTGGCCGGTGATCCTGCCGCCAGAGCAGGCCATTCCGTATGCGGCCAAGGCACCGTCATGGATGCAGGGCGATGCCTCGCAGGCACCGTCGACCGGCAATTTCGTCGATCGCGACGGCTTCGATGCACCGACGCTTGGCACCAGATGGGTGCAGGTGCGTGTCCCCAAACAGGCGTGGGCAGACCTCAGCCTGCGTCCGGGCGCCCTGGCCGTGCATCCGCTGACGGAGAACCTGGACACGCTGCGCAATCCCGCCTTCCTCGCGCGTCGCCAGCAGCACCTGCGCTTCGAGGCCAGCACTGACATGACGCGGCCGGCCGCGGGTGTGGCGGCCGGCCTTGCCGCGTTCCAGAACGAGGAGTACTGGTACTTCCTTGGCGCGCGCAGCCTCGGCGGGGATCGCGTGGCGGTCTTCCTTGAAGGGCGCGACGGCAGCGGCGTGACCCGCACGTTGGCCACGCGCGAGGTAACCGCATCCACGTCGCTGCGCTTGAAGATCGCCGGTGACGAGGGACGCTATGCCTTCGCGTTCGATACGGACGACGGGCGTGGTTGGCAGACCCTCGCGGGCGACGTGGACGGAACGGTACTGAGTACGGATCGCGCAGGCGGCTTTGTCGGCGCCCTGCTGGGACCATTCGCGCGCGACGAGCGCGCTTTGAGGAGCAACTGATGACGCGTACGTCTTCCCTCTACAGCGGCCGCCGTGGCCCCATTCTCCGCACGCTGGCGCTGTGCGCTGCCGTGACAGTGGCAAGCACCGGGCACGCCGCCAACGCCCAGCCGTGGCTGGATACATCGGCCAGCTTTGAAACCCGTGCCGCCGCGCTGGTGGGGCAGATGACCCTGGAGGAAAAGGCCGCCCAGATGCAGAACGCCGCGCCCGCCATCAAGCGCCTGGGCGTTCCGGCCTACGACTGGTGGAACGAAGGCCTGCATGGCGTGGCACGGGCAGGGCAGGCGACAGTGTTCCCGCAGGCCATCGGGCTGGCCGCCACGTTCGACGTGCCATTGATGGGGCAGGTGGCCACCACCATCAGCGACGAGGCGCGGGCCAAGCATCACCAGTTCGTCCGTGAAGGATTGCATGGCCGCTATCAGGGGCTGACCTACTGGTCGCCGAACATCAACATCTTCCGCGACCCGCGCTGGGGGCGGGGCCAGGAGACCTACGGCGAGGACCCGTACCTCACCGCGCGGATGGGCGTCGCCTTCGTGCAGGGCCTGCAGGGCGATGACCCTGTGTACCGCAAGCTGGACGCCACGGCCAAGCACCTGGCCGTGCACAGCGGCCCTGAGGCCGACCGCCACCACTTCGACGCCCGCCCCAGCAAGCGCGATCTGTACGACACCTACCTGCCGGCGTTCGAGGCGCTGGTGAAGGAGGGCCAGGTGGATGCGGTGATGGGGGCCTACAACCGTGTCTACGGCGAATCCGCCAGCGCCAGCCATTTCCTGCTGCGCGACGTGCTGCGCCGCGACTGGGGGTTCAAGGGCTACGTGGTGTCGGACTGCTGGGCCATCGTGGATATCTGGAAGCATCACAAAATCGTGCCGACCCGCGAGGCCGCGGCGGCGCTGGCGGTCAAGAACGGCACCGAGCTGGAGTGCGGCCAGGAGTACGCCACCCTCCCGGCTGCGGTGCGCCAGGGTCTGATCAGCGAAGCCGAAATCGACGATGCGGTGACGCGGCTGTTCACCACGCGGATGCGGCTGGGCATGTTCGATCCGCCCGAGCGCGTGCGCTGGGCGCAGATTCCGGCCTCGGTGAACCAGGCCCCGGCGCACGATGCGCTGGCCCTGAAGGCCGCGCAGGCATCACTGGTGCTGCTGAAGAACGATGGCGTGCTGCCGCTGTCACGCAACCTCAAGCGCATCGCGGTGGTCGGCCCCACCGCCGATGACACCATGGCGCTGCTCGGCAACTACTTCGGCACACCGGCGGCACCGGTGACGATCCTGCAGGGCATCCGCGACGCGGCGAAGGGTATCGAGGTGCGCTATGCCCGTGGTGTTGACCTGGTCGAAGGGCGCGACGATCCGAGCGCGACGCCGCTGATCGAGGCGGCATATCTGCGGCCCTCGGCCGACTCGCCGGAACGCGGCCTGCGCGGTGAGTACTTCCGTACGCCGGATCTGTCGGGCGCGCCAGCACTGGTCCGCACCGATGCTCAGATCGGCTTCGGCTGGGACCGCGGCTCGCCGACCGACAATCTGCTGGCCCGCGGCGAAGCGGCGCCGGGGCAGGGCATTCCCAACGATGGCTTCAGCATCCGCTGGCGTGGCCAGCTGCTGCCGCCGGTATCGGGCCGCTACCGGATCGAGGCGGCGGCCGACGACGGCTTCCGCCTCTACGTGGATGGCAAGCGGGTGCTGGACCACTGGGCCAACAGTGATCGCCTGCGCAGCGACGGTGTCGATCTGGAGCTGCAGGCGGGACGTGCCTATGAGCTGACGCTGGAGTACTACGATGCCGAGCGCGACGCCGGCGTGCGGCTGGGCTGGCGCATGCCCGGGGCGAAGCCGCCATTCGAAGAAGCCGTCGATGCCGCCCGGAGTGCGGACGTGGTGGTGTTCGTCGGCGGCCTGACCGGCGATGTCGAGGGCGAAGAGATGACGGTCAACTATCCGGGCTTCGCCGGCGGCGACCGCACCGACCTGCGTCTGCCCGCTACCCAGCGCGCCCTGCTGGAAGCGCTGCACGCCACGGGCAAGCCGGTGGTGATGGTGCTGACGGGAGGGTCGGCGCTGGCGGTGGAGTGGGCCCAGGCGAATCTGTCCGCGATCCTGATGAGCTGGTATCCCGGGCAACGCGGCGGCACCGCCGTGGGCGAGGCGCTGTTTGGCGACGTCAATCCGGCCGGCCGGCTGCCGGTAACGTTCTACCGCGCAGACCAGGCAATGCCCGCGTTCGATGATTACGCGATGGAAGGCCGCACCTACCGCTATTTCCGCGGCACCCCGCTGTATCCCTTCGGTTACGGGCTCTCCTATACCCGGTTCGGCTACAGCAAGCCAAGGCTCGATGTGCCGCGCATCGCCGACCACGGCACGCTCAAGGTGCAGGTGGAGGTGGCGAACGCCGGCAAACGCGCGGGCGATGAAGTGGTGCAGCTGTACGTGCGGCGGCTGGCGGCTGGCGCAGGCGATGCACAGCAGACGCTGCGCGGCTTCCAACGTGTTCACCTGGCGCCTGGCGAGCGGCGCACCGTGACCTTCGATCTGGACGCGCAACAGGCGCTGCGCGAGTACGACGACGCGCGGGGCGCCTATGTCGTGCGGCCCGGGGCATACGAAGTACGGATAGGCGGCTCAAGCGCCGATGCCCGCGTGCGGAGCCGTTTCACCGTGGAGGCGAATCGTGACTGATGCCCGTCGCACGGATACCGCCGAGCACACGCTGTCGGTCCGGGAGAAACTTGGCTACAGCCTGGGCGACCTTGCGGCCAACCTGATCTTCCAGACGCTGATCACCTACCTGGCGTTCTTCTATACCGACGTATACCGGTTGCCGCCTGCCACGGCGGCCACGATCATCTTCGTGATCGGCCTGCTGGGTGCCTTCGTGTTCACCCCGCTGATCGGCATTGCCGCCGACCGCACCGTCAGCCGCTGGGGAAAGTTCCGGCCCTGGATCCTGTGGACGGCGATCCCGTTCGGTGTGCTGTCGCTGCTCGCCTTCAGCACGCCGGACCTGGGCGCGCAGGGCAAGGTTATCTATGCCCTGGTGACCTATGGCCTGCTGATGTTCGTGTACGCGGCCAACAACCTGCCGTACTCCGCGCTCAGCGGCGTGCTCACCGGCAGCATGGCCCAGCGCAACAGCCTCTCGGCCTACCGCTTCGTGGCGGTGATGATCGCGCAGTTCATCATCCAGGTCCTGCTGTTGCCGCTGGTGCTGATCCTGGGCGACGGGGATCGGGTGCAGGGCTTCGAGCGGGTGATGACCGTGTTCGCGGTGGTGGGCACGCTGTTCTTCCTGATCACCTTCGCCACCACGCGCGAGCGCATCGTGCCGGCCAAGGAACAGACCGGCGAGGTGATGCAGGACCTGTCCGACCTGCTGCACAACCGGCCGTGGAAGGTGATGCTGGCCCTGACCGTGCTGGTCTTCATCAACCTGGCCCTGAAAGGCGGCACCTACATTTACTACTTCCAGTACTACATGAGCGAGGCCGCACTTGCGGGCTTCCTCGACACCTCCGGCTTCAACCGCTTCATCGGGGGATTGAACGCCACACTCAACGGATGGGGCCTGTCCGGCTTCACCTGGCCGGAGGATCCGGCGACCTCGGCGTTCAGCCTGTTCAACGCGTGCGGCATCCTGTGCATGATCCTGGGCATCGGGGTCTCCCGGCGCCTGGCCGACCGCTTCGGCAAGCGTGATGTGTTTGGTGGTGCGCTGCTGGTCTCTACCGTGTTCCTGCTGGTGTTCTACCTGTTTCCGCCGACGGCGGTCTCGGTGGCCTTTGGTGCCTTCATGCTGCACGGGTTCTGCTACGGCATCACCATCCCGCTGCTGTGGGCGATGATCGCAGACGTTGCCGACTACTCGGAATGGAAGAACCATCGCCGCGCCACCGCGATCATCTTCTCCGCGATGCTGTGCGGCCTGAAGATCGGGCTCAGCATCGGCGGTGCGCTGGTCGCCGGGATTCTCGCGCACCACGGCTATCAGGCCGGCGCGGAACAGCAGCCCCAAGCGGTGGTGGACGGCATCCGCATGACCGTGAGCGTCTACTGCTCCCTGCCGTTCCTGATCGCAGTCGCGCTGCTCTTTTTCTACAAGATCGACAAGCGCATGGAGACGCGCATCGAGCAGGACCTGCATCTGCGTCGGCAGGGAAACAGCCTTGATCAGCTCGCGGCGCATGCCATCTCCCAGCCCTTGGTGACCCACCTCTATACGGCCGATCCCTCGGCCCATGTATTCGAGGGGCGCCTGTACATCTATCCATCGCACGATATCGACGGCGGCGCATCCTTCGATGATGAGGGCGGGCACTTCCGCATGGAGGACTACCACGTGCTGCGGATGGACTCACCCGAAGGTGAGGCCACCGACTGCGGCGTGGCGCTGCATGTGAATGACGTGCCCTGGGCCGCCCAGCAGATGTGGGCGCCGGATGCGGCCCACCGCGACGGACGCTACTACCTCTATTTCCCGGCCAAGGACGGGCAGGGCATGTTCCGCATCGGCGTTGCCGTGGCGGACCGTCCCGAGGGACCGTTCACCGCCGAGCCCGAGCCGATGGAGGGCACGTATTCGATCGATCCGGCCGTGTACGAGGACGACGACGGCACGCATTACCTCTACTTCGGCGGCATCTGGGGCGGCCAGCTGCAGAAGTACCGGGACAACCGCTTTGATGCGGCATATGAGGAGCCCACCGGCGACGCGTCGGCACTCGGCCCGCGGGTCGGCCGGTTGGATGCGGGCATGACACGGCTGGCGGAGCCTGCGCGGGAGATTGTCATCCTGGATGAGCACGGACAGCCGCTGCGGGCCGATGACCATGCGCGCCGGTTCTTCGAGGGCCCGTGGCTGCACAAGTACCAGGGGCGGTACTACCTTTCGTACTCGACCGGCGATACGCACCTGCTGTGCTACGCCATCGGTGACAGCCCGTACGGACCGTTCACCTATGGCGGCGTGATCCTGAAGCCCGTGGTGGGCTGGACCACGCATCACTCCATCTGCGCGTTCGGGGGGCAGTGGTACCTCTTCTATCACGACGCCCTGCTATCCGGCGGCGTGACCCATCTGCGCTCGGTCAAGTGCACACCGCTGCACATGGAGCCGGACGGCAGCATCCGGACGATCGATCCGTATGGCGCTTGAAACCGCATCACCGAAAGACGATGCGCAGGCGCCGTTGCCTGCTGGGCGTCTGTACTGGTTGAGGGCCGGTGCGTTGGAGGTCGCATTGGCGCCCGAAGCCGGTGGACGCATTGCCCAGATGCGGTACGACGGGGTGGACTGGCTGGTGGGTGAGGTCGAGGGTGGGGCGGCCGCCATTGGATGGGGCTGCTATCCGATGGTGCCGTGGGCGGGGCGGATTCGGCAGGGGTGCTTCAGCTTTGATGACACGCGATATGCGCTGCCGACCAACTTGGGCTCGCACGCGATCCATGGCCTCGGGTTTTCACGGCCGTGGCATGTCGACAGTCTCGATGCGAGCAGCGCCGTGTTGTCGCTGGAACTTCCCGAGGACGGCCATTGGCCGTTCGGGGGCCGTGCGACGCAGACGGTCCATGTGCTGCCCGACCGCCTGGAACTGTGCCTCGCCGTGCAAGCCGGCCACAAGGCGATGCCGGCGGTGCTAGGTTGGCATCCGTGGTTTCGGAAGCCGGATCAGTTGCTGTTCTCACCCAGTGCGATGTATCCACGGGACGGGGAGGGCATCGCTGCATTGCCCTGCATCGCGCCTGCGCACGGGCCTTGGGATGACTGTTTCATCAACCAGGCTGAGGTGGTGCTGGTGTCCGGGGCGCAGCGGCTGGAGTTGCGGGCGGATACGGATCACTGGGTGGTGTATGACGGTGCTGCGCACGCGACGTGTGTGGAGCCGCAGACGGGTCCGCCGGACGGTTTTACGTTGGCGCCGAGGCGGCTGGCGCCTGGCCAGAGGGTAGCGCTGACGTTCACGATGAGGTGGGAGGGGGATGGGGCCGCGCAACGTTAAAACCGTGCTGACGCGGGTATCTCCGGCACCAGCCGCAGCAGTTTCCCATCCGCGCCGTCGGTGAGCGCGTAGATGGAGCCATCTCCAGCCACCTTGACGTCACGAATGCGTTCACCGCGTTCACCGAGCAACAGCTCCTGGCGCACCACGCGATCACCATCGCGCACGAGGCGGCGGACGCTCCGCTCACGCAATGCAGGCACCAGGAAATCTCCCTGCCATCCCTTGAAAAGGGTGCCTTGATAGACGGCCAGGCCAGAGGGCGCGATCGACGGGGACCAGATCACCTCCGGGTCCTCGAACCCCTCGTGTCGCGTAAACGGACTCACCCGTGCAAACGGGTAGTCGATGCCGTGACTGACCAGCGGCCAGCCGTAATTGCCACCCGGTCGAAGCCGGTTGAGCTCATCGCCGCCGCGCGGCCCGTGTTCGCTCACGTAAATGGCGCCGGTGACAGGGTCACGCACGATGCCTTGCGGATTGCGGTGCCCTGAGGTGTACACGGCAACGCCGCTGGCACCCGGGGCGAGCGAAATGCGCATCACTTTGCCCAGCGAGTTGCTTTGGTTCTGGGCTTCCTCCCGGCGTGCACTGCCGTCTCCTACCGTCAGCAGGAGGGTGTGTGGATCGAGGAACGCCAAGCGCCCTCCGTTGTTGCCATCGCTGGGTTTTGGCGTGGATTCAAATAGAACCTCCACCTGATCTATCGACCACTCACCGCCGGCGAAGTTGAGCGCACCACGCATCAAACGGACGCCCACGCCGCGCGGATCGCGGTAGCCCTGGCTCAGATAGATACGGTGGTCGTTCTGGTAATCGGGGGAGAGAGCGATGCCCATCAGACCGATCACGCGCTCCCGCTGATACCCCTCGGGTAATTTGGAAAGGTCGACGTCCAAACGTTCGCCGTCGGGGTCAATCACCTTCAGGCGGCCAGCCATTTCGGTGACGAGCAGTCTTCCGTCCGGGAGTTCCGCCAACGACCACGGCCACTGCAGGCCGTCGGCGACGATGGTGGCTTGGTATCCCGACGCCGCAGGGGGCTGTGACCGGTCCGGCATCGGGCGCATCAACAGGAACGACGCAAGCGGCAGCAACACGAGGCAAGCAGGCACCAGGTAAGCCGCCCGGCCGTGTCGGCGTGCTCCGTGCACGACACGTCCTGTCAGCACGTGGCTCACATACCCTCCCACCAGTCCAGACAGGCTGAGCAGGGCGAGGCTAGGAATCTCCCGGATCGCAGCGACCGCAGGCATCGGGATCACACTGCGTAGCAGCGCCAGCACGATGGCCAGCCCGGCCACACCGGCGAGCAGCGCGCAGGGCAGGGCGCTCAACCCCAGGCGCCGCAGGCCCGTTTGCAGACCAAGCGCGATAACGCCGCCTGCCAGCGAAAAGCCAAACATCACAGGCCCGAACCGAGCCAGATCCTCCACGGTGACGGCAGCCCGGGACTGCCAGCTGACCTCGAGGCCGAGCTGCGTAAGCGCATGCAGATTGATCTGGGTCTGCAGCAGGCTGGCAACAACGGCGGTAGCCAGCGCTGCCGCCAGAGTGATGGAGACTGTTCGCAACCAGGAGCGCATGTGGGAAGTTCGTCAGGGCAAGCCGAAGGCGCACTGTAGCAATGGGGTGCGGTGAACCTCCAGTGATGCCCTCCGCGGAAGAATTCACGGCGGAGGAACTGCACGGCGGCGACCCTCTATACACCTCCTTTTGAAGTGAAGAGCCTCTCTCCATGTCCAACAAGCAGCTCACCACGACCAATCCGCTGACCGAACAAGTGCTTGCCACCTACTCCTACATGTCCGACGCCGAAGCCGCCGCCGTCGTGAAGGCAAGCCATGAAGCGTTTACGCAATGGCGTCTGCGCAGTCTGGATGAACGGGCAAACGTAATCGCGAACATCGCTAAAGCGCTTCGCGAGCGCAAGGAAGAATTCGCACAACTGATGACCGACGAGGTCGGCAAGCTCATTGAAGACAGCCGCACCGAAGTCGAGCTCTGTGCCGCTATCTGTGACTACACCGCCAAGCAGGGGCCGGTTGCTCTGGCCGACGAGGAGCGCGATGTGGACGGTGCTACCGGCATCGTGACCCATGCCCCGATCGGCGTGGTGTACGGCATTCAGCCGTGGAACTTCCCGGCTTACCAGGCGATCCGCTATTCCATTGCCAGCCTGATGGCAGGCAATGGTGTACTGCTCAAGCATGCCGAGAGCTGCACCGGCAGCGGGCTGCTGCTGCGTGATATCTACGAAAGTGCCGGGCTGCCCAAGGGGCTGTTCGGGGTGCTGTTGATCAGCCACGACCAATCCAATGACATCGTGGAAAACGATCTGGTGCGCGCAGTGACACTGACCGGCAGCGAGGCAGCAGGCCGCACGGTGGCAGCCAAGGCAGGCGCAGCCCTCAAGAAAACCGTGCTTGAGCTGGGCTCCAACGACGCCTATCTGGTGCTGGACGACGCCGACCTGGACCTCGCCGTGGCGACCTGCGTCAAGGGCCGCCTGTTCAACAACGGGCAGACCTGCGTCAACGCGAAGCGCTTCATCGTGACAAAGAAGAACTATGACGCCTTCGTCAGCGGCTATTCAAAGGCGTTCGAAGCGATCCGGATGGGCGATCCGAACGCCGACGACACCCAGCTCGGCCCCATGGTCTCCAAGGCGC
The DNA here is from genome assembly GCF_056861555.1 of Stenotrophomonas sp. K-6. Lineage (NCBI taxonomy): Bacteria > Pseudomonadati > Pseudomonadota > Gammaproteobacteria > Lysobacterales > Lysobacteraceae > Stenotrophomonas > Stenotrophomonas sp. K-6. The sequence goes on from NZ_JBSPUC010000006.1 coordinate 164,121, forward strand.
AGCGCGACAAGCTGCACGAACAGGTGACCAAGAGCGTCTCGCAAGGGGCGCGTCTGCTGGTGGGCGGTGAAGTGCCGGACCGCACCGGCTGGTTCTACCCGGCTACGGTGCTGGCGGATGTGGCGCCGGGGCAGGTGGCCTACGAGGATGAGCTGTTTGGTCCTGCAGCGGCCATCATCCGCGCCGAGGACGATGAGGATGCGCTGCGCATCGCCAATGACAGCCGCTATGGCCTGGGCGGCGGCATCTTCAGCCGTGACGTGCAGCGTGCGCGGGAGCTGGCGAGCAAGTATTTCGATACGGGCATGGTCTTCATCAATACCTTCGACGTGGCATCTCCATCGCTTCCGTTCGGCGGGGTGAAGGCATCCGGCTATGGGCGTGAGCACGGCCCGGAAGGTCTGAAGGAGTTTGTGAACGTCAAGTCGATCAAGATTGCGGCGGCAACGTCGGCTTGATTTCAGCACAGGCGCCGCGCGAGCCGACACTCCGCGTGCGCCTGATATCCAAGCGGAGCAGGGCGCTCAGCAGCGGTACGCTCGAGGCGGTAAGCTTCCCCCAGCTACAAGGGGAAGCTCATGCTCAAAAGGATTTCAGCAAGATTGCTGCTTTTTTCAGTTGTCTGGTCTTCGCAGGCTCAATTGCACTCTGCAACCGGCCCCAGACCCAAGCCTGTACCTACGGCGCCCAAGGCTGCCTACAACTCGATGTCAAAGAGCACAACGCCCTTCAACTGCCAAGAACTGGAATGGCCGAATCACCCGCATCCGAGCATGAAGGCATATTGCGAACGAGTTGAGGCGCGCACTCTGTCAGCCGAGGCCCAACGCGCTGGGCGCCCGGGTTCTTCGGACAACGTTATCAAGCTGCCTCCCTTGGGGTCAGGCGCCTCTGAGCGTTCTGGAATGGCTTGCATCGGCGGTCAAGCGTTCCGAAAGCTGCCGAACGGATGGGAGCAAATCCATGCTCATGCAGGCGGCTGGCAGCGTTGCCAGGAGCAGTAGACGGTCTGGGCTAATTCTGACGCACTCGCGCAGGCCTACGACGCTGGAATCCATTCATATGGCCACCCGGAAAGGCGACGAGGACATGCTGCAATCTCGTCCTTGCTGGGTTCCCGGGAAGGGAGGCAAGACTTGATCCAGAGCCAGACCCACGAAAGACGGCCCATCAACCATTTCGCATAATGTATATTATGTAAGAACGCGGCCAGGCTGGTGGGCTACTACGGCAGCCTGCTGAAGCTGCTGCTGGCATCGCTCTTGCCTCTCCGTGGTTCCAAGGACAAAGCGAGCATTGATGCATGTGCCAGTACCTGACCGGCCCCTTCGCGGGCTGGAGCGTCAGAGGCAACTACCTAGTCAGCCCTGACGGCGACCGCATGACCCCCGAACGGATTGCCGGGCTGGCATGGCGTGATCAGATGGAACTTAGGGTGGCCGGGTTCGCCTCCCGGCGCAAGGCCGAGGCTGGTCAACGAAAAGCCGGTCAGCGCCAGATGGTCAAGGTCGTCGTTGTTGACCTGGGCGAGTTCCGTGATCGCCACTTCGGGCGGTCCGCAGGTTGAAGGCGTAACCGTAGGGGCACGCCCCTACACCCCGGCTAGAATGCGCGGACCATTGAAAAGGGGAACGGAATTGACTGACCACAGGACAGCGGACGCCATTCACACGATCTGGTGGCAGGTGGGCTTAGGGGTGTTCTTGGCCCTGTCTGCCCACAGCCTGATCGAAGCGGCTTACACGCGATACCAGATGCAGCAGGTATCACGACAACTCGATGCCGAACTGAAAAAGCTACCGGGTGTGGTGAATCGACCGGTGCCAGCTCAACAGGAACACCGGCCAGCACCATTACGACCGAATGAGAGGTGCATGCAGGGGCGAAGGTTTGAGCGTGTGGAGAACGGTTGGAAACAAATCAACGAACCCTGCTAGCACTTCATGGGTCACGCTAATTGCCGCTGTAGCGATTCTGTGCCGACTCAGGGAACGTCCCCATAGCCCGATTGGCTACCCCGATCACGGCACCGACAGGCCCACCCTGTGCGCGCGTCTCACCAGCGCCTGCATGCTCGGTTGAGGCCATCACGGTGGAGCTGGAGGAAGGCTCCCTAGGCGCACGATAGGGGTTGTACGAGGGGCCGTGACGCGCGAGGTGCTTGCACATGTCGAGCTTGACAGGAGCCTTAGTGCCTTGCTCAGTGAGGCACGTGCAGGTGGTATCAGCACCCTCCCCTGACGACATGCAGTACAGCTCTGGCGACGAGACAACCGAACGGTCATCGAACAGTGGCGCTGACCATGGTTGTGCGGGGATTCGGGGAAGTTGGCGCTTTGCGTACTCATCAGGTGACAAGGTGGTTTGCGCCGCCGGCTCGCCCGCGCCCAAGGGCGCCAGGGCAAGAGCCGCCGCCGGCGCGCTTTCAGCAGCACTCTCCTTAGGCTGTTCGGTTTTAGCGCTCGGCTTGACGAAGAAGTACCACCCGGCCCACAGAACAGCCACGAACATGATCACCATCGAGAGAGCCTGCCAGACCTTGGCCGGGACCTTGAACTTGTGGCTGGCCGTGTGCACCGTGGCGCTGCGGTAACGCGGGTATACGTCCTTCGGATAGGTCCAAATCTCCTCCTCCGCCTTTTCGCGTTGGCGCTCGTCATAGGGATCGGGCTGCACCCTGCCCCACGTCAGGACGCCAGCGCGCTGCAAGCCGAATGCGCGATTCATGTGCACGTGAGAGCCGACCAGCGTGCGCACCTGATGGTGGATCTTGCTGGGCCACTGCGTAACGAATACGAGGTCGAAGCCACGGTGCCGGTGCGTGGACATCGAGCGGATTCGCGGGTCGTCCGACTCACCGGGCTTTCCGGTCGAAGGGAACAACTTGCCGTAGCGTTCAAGGCCGGTGGTATTGCCGTCCGAATGGGCCTCGTCATACAGCACGAACGATCCATCGGGGAGCTTGGTCCAATCGTTGTGTTCGGGAATCCTCTCCACCCACGGGAACGCTTGCGGGTTCTCTTCACAGGTAGCGCCCGCGACGTTGGTGAAGAAGCGACGCGGCTCGGCCTTTCCTTCCTTGACCTGGACCATGTTGGCCTCATAGGTCTCACGCATGAAGGACAGTGCGCGCAAGGTCTTCCCGTTACCGGGCTGACCGGAAATCAGGTACATCATTTCTTGGCTCCTTTTGCTACAGCCACCTTGGCGGCATCGATGCCGACCCTAGTAACGATTGCAGATCCGATCATGGTCAGCCCCTCGCCGAAGCCAGAAAGGAGGATGACGCTTGCCATGTCGCCGGGGATGCCGCCGAACTTTGAGACGATCAGTTGCAGAGCGGACTTCACGATAGGCAGCAAAGCCGCGCCCGTGAGCAGACCAAGGCCAGCACCGCTCAACACGCGTGCCAGAGAGTTGCCCAGCAAGGAAACTAGGAAGGAGGCAAGCCAAGGCATTAGCGACGAACTCCCGCGATGATGTAGGCCGCTACAACGGCCGAGATAGCCAGAACGAGACCCCGGATTAGGATCGCGAAATCACACAGCGGCTTGAACGAAAATTCAATCGTCGTGGAGTACCCGCCGATACCAACCGATACCGACTTTGGAGCAGGACAAGAGCCACTGCCGAGGCCGCTGTTCCACTGCCCTTCACTGCTAGACGGAATCTGTCCATCCAGCCACGGGAATGGGATGTCGCCTTCGTACTCTGGAGAAGGCACGTTGGGCTGCTCGCCGCCGGGATCTCCGTTGCCGTCACCATCACCATCGCCGTCACCGTCACCATCGCCATCACCATTCCCTCCACCACCATCCCCACCGCCATCGCCTGGACCCGATCCGTCACCCCCGCCATCACCGTCACCGTCGCCGTCACCGGGGATTTCGCCGCTGCCGCCACCATCGCCACCACCGTCGCCCGGTTCAGGCGTCGTGGGAGCAGGAAGATCACTGCTCTTGCAAGTGCTGCCATTTGCCGTAAAGAGCCTTCCTGTTGGGGACCCGGCAAACACCGAGCCGTCATAGGCGCAGCCGTTATGGCAGACGCTGCCAACACCAGCATCGCCACTCCCTTTCCAGCCCATTTCTTCCGGGCGTGCAGAACACTTCATGACGGTCGGATACGAGCGACCGATTCGCGTGACGTTGATGCCGCTGCGACATGTATTAAGCCCGATGATGAAGCGCACAGTTGTGTTAGCACCCGAGACGGCGGTTCCGTCAGTGCACGCCTCATAGTGCTGTGTCGATGATCGTTGTGAGATGCGGTCGGCGGCGGATGCTGCTGCAGCGGCGAAGGCAGCGCCCTCATCAGCGCAGCCGAAATCAACATCAGGAGGATACTTTGGACTGCAGGACTGAGCAGCTGCGGCACCAGAAAAGGCTAGCGAAAGCAACAGCGTCATAACGCGAACTAGCTGCATCATCAGTCCCCGAACAGGATGTAGAGAGCCAGCGTGCCAACCACCAGAATGAACAGGCCAAGCATCACGATTTCCCCTTAAAGAAAGGGGCCGGATTGCCCGGCCCCGTGTTGCTTTATCAGCCGAAGATGGTCGCCTTCAGCCACTTCCAACCCACAGCGACGGCTGCGGGCGTGAGCTTTGCGGCACCGATGAGACTGATACCAGCGGTGATGCCAACAAGGGCGGTTACGGCGGGGCCGACATCGAATTCCATTGTGTTTCTCCAGTTTTTGAGGTCATGAACGAATGGCCCTGCCTAGTTGCTTCCAGCCCCACGACACTGCGAAACACACAGCGATAGCGGACCAGAGTTGCCCGACCTGGGCAGGTGTCAGATCGGGAAAATCGGTGCGCGGCACGAATGCGGCTTGCGTGCAGGTGCCGGTCTGCTGATCGAACTGCAAGCACTCGTAGACGTACCGCGCCATATCAGGCGGCCGAAGCGCTGCGACCAGCCGAAGCGGCGGCCGGAGCGGACGGAAGGGGAACCAGCACGACGCGGCGACCCATCTGCAAATCGCCGTATTGCCCCACTACGAAGCTGGAACCATCGACGGTGTACTCACCAGCCGGATACGGCGGCTGGCCGTCATCCAAGCGGATGCGGAACGGATGCGGGAAGTCCTCGCCATCCTTCATGATCGCGGCGTTCTGCTCATTGAAATTGAAGCTCGGGCCGTTGTTCTTGCCACGGATCGAACGCGGGATTGCCACGGCGGTGCGGATGATGATCTTGCTCATGCGGGTAGCTCCATTTTCCAAACGATGATCCGGCCCCTGTCTGTAATGACCTTCCACGGCGAGGGCCAGAATTCGCCGGTGATCTTGTCCACATAGCCGCCCAGGGCTTTGCGGATATCGGCAAGTGCGCCGAGTACTTCGCGTGCGGTTTTCGGGGCTTTCCACCACCGCAACTCACGCTTCGATTCTTCGTTGAGTCCGCCGATAGCGTGCGTGCGGAATCCCTTGGGAAACGCTGCGGCCATATCGGGAACAAACTTGCTCGCGTACTTCGCGAGGTAGCCCACTGCGTTGCGGGCTTTTTGGATTTGCGTATGGCCGTGCGGCCACCAACCCTGACGATCCAGCTTCGGAATGAAGATGCCGCGAGGGATCCAGATCAGGACGTGGTAATGGGGAACACCGGCCTGAGTGAGTTCGCCGCACCAGAGGTAACGGAAACGCGGACGGTAGCTCCGGAATCGTAGTCGTACAGCTCGATTGAAGAAGCCCCGGACGCGTTTAAGTGCCTCGCTAATGTCACGAGGGCCAGCGTCACTTCCATTTCGGTAAGTCGTGGTGAGCATGTACCACGCGCCACGGAATGATCCTGCTTTCGCCTCTTGGTCATGGAGCCTTGCACCCGTGATGATTGATTTCTTGAGACGCAGTGCCCTGATGTGATTCGGATCAAGCGTCATCGACACGCGGTGCGTGTCACTTGTTGAAGAATGGACAAGCCCAAGGCGTCGGCCTCCGGCCGCCGCCGAAAATCCATGCTGCTGCACCTTGGTCGTAGCCATTTCGGTACGACGCGCAGAGGCGTGCACAAGGCCCATGGAGGCATCAAAGGCGACGACCTCGGGGCTGCGCTGAGCAGGGGTGGTGTCGATGCGGATACGGGCGTTCTTGCCCGTACAGGCGGCACACAGACCGCCCGCGAAAAAGTAGACGGTCGGCTCACCACAGAAGTTGCAATGGCCGCTCATTTCTTGCGCCTTTGCAGCAGGAAGCCGACGAAGAAGATCGCTACGAGGCCGACGAAGAACGGCACCATCTCTGCGGGGGTCATGATCATTCGAACGGACCCCGGCCGCTGCGGATGTACCTGTAAAGCCAGATAAGTGCCGGGACGCACAGGACGAGGATGAAGATCATGACCAGCCCTCACCCATGTCCTGCTGATCGAGGAGCGCAGTCGAGAACTCAAGATCCGCATGGCGAATCTGGCTCGGTGTCGGCAGGAATTCCGCGCGTGCCTGGGCCTCGAATGCCGCGTCACGAATTGCCTTGGTGCCCTGCTCTTCTCGGCGGTCGATACCCCACGCAACGAGACGAGCAATTCCGATCACAACGCTGAGCACTGCAACGGCCGCTACGGCGAACATGTATCCGTGCATCCCCTACCCCACCCCCTAGCCCCTAGATTCCCGCCAGCGGCCTAGGGGGACCGACTGGCGGGTGTCCACCGCCGGTGGACATGGCGCAACGTACACTGGGGGTGGACAGGGTGTCAACACAGGGTGGACAAATGAATTTCGATCAGATTCTCGCCAGAGCCATTGAGGCCAGCGGGGCAGCCTCAGATAGCGACCTCTCGCGGAAGCTGGGCGTCTCGCGTCAGGCTGTGAGCAACTGGCGCGGAGGCAAGAAATTTCCCGACACTGTGACGTGCGCGACCATCGCCGGGATCACAGGGATTCCACTCGCCCAAGTGCTGGGGGTGGTGGGCGAAGCGCGGGCAATCAGCCGTGAAGAGAAGGCTGTGTGGCGCAAGCTGGCCGCAACGGCAATGCTGGTGGCCATAAGCGTGGGAATGAGCGCCACACCTACTGCCGCAAGGGCTTCCGGATTTGAGCAAGGCCCGGTTTGTATATTATGTTAAACTTCGTTCGGTACTACGCAGGCCTATGTGTCGGCTTTCCCAATTGCTGTCGATTTTACCCTTAACCCTGCCGGGAGTTTTTGTTTGCTCGGATGACAGCACCTAGGGGAACAGCATTGCCGCATAGGAGCGTTCGCGTAGGCGCCTTCTCCATGGACAAGCCTGATGCCCGATCCTCCGAATTTGGCTGTGCTGAGGACTTCGCTGTAAAGGCAAAGAGCCACGCTCGGTGGTTCCAAGCAAAGGTCGAGCGTGCCCTGGCCGGCAGTACGCAGTGATCGCCGCTGCCGCGAATTCGCCGAAGCGCTGCCTCGAATTCGGCGAGCGGACTCTGGAGCCTCGCAAGTTGCTCCTCGAACGCGGCGCTCCGAATGCAACTGGCGTTCCCATGGCCCGGCAAGGAAAGGAAAGGAAAAGGATATCCTGTACCACAACGTTGTCTTCCCCATACCCTGCCACGTTGCGCTCGCGTTTGGCATTCACAAGCAACTAATGCCAGATTGCGAAACGATCTTGACTGAACGCCCCGGGTCCAATGCAGCCACTCCCTGCCCTACCACCCAATAGATCTTCCTTATCCAACGTCCTGCTGAAGATGGCTCCCTGCTCCGGCCCACTCAAGCATTGTCGTCTACTATCTGTTGGTATTGCGAAAAGGCCAGCAAGGCCGTGTGATTTCCCTGTGCAACCACACGGCCATGCTCAAGTAGAACTAGATGGTCAGCTAACATCATTACCGAAGACCGGTGGGTCGCGAGGATTACGGTACAGGTAGCGGCGATGCTGCGAAGCGCGCATACGACTGAAATTTCGGATTGAGCATCGAGTGCTGAGGTAGGTTCATCCAGTAGAAGCAACGGCTTTCCAGAGACAAGAGCGCGTGCTATAGCAAGGCGATGGGCCTGCCCAACCGATAATGGCTGCCGGGAGGGGCCAAGAATGGTGTCATAACCGTCAGGCAAGGCGTCAATGAACGGAGCTGCGCCTGCTAGTGTCGCAGCGCGGATGATATCGGTGCGCGTAGCGGCTTGGTTGCCATAGCCAATGTTCTCGGCTGCAGTCATCCTGAAAATAGTAGGAAATTGCGGAACAACCGAAACGAGTGAACGGGTGCTTGAAGTTGGCTCATCCTGAAGCTTGTGTGTGCCTATGTGAATCAGGCCTGCTGCAGGAGGATAGAAGCGCTGAACAAGGGAGAGTATCGTGGACTTTCCAGAGCCTGAGGGACCTATAAGTGCAGTGATCTTTCCGGGCGGCGCTTGGAAGCTGACTCTGTCAAGGGTAAGTTGTTTCCCGGTCCCGTGGTGGCTGAAACTGACGTCCGAAAAAATTACTTCTGGAGGCGATGGCAGGCGTGTGACTTCACTTAAGGTCTCAGGCGGTGTGGGCAATTTCAGCACTGCGTCGATATGTTCAAGCGCGCTCCTAGCCCTCTGTAGCACGGCGTATGCGTGAGAGGCTTCAATGGCGGCCATCAGAAGCACGCCAACATAAAGCCCGAACTGCGCAAGCGCGCCCTGACTCATTTCGCCGGACGCCACTAGAAGTGCGCCGTGCCGTAGGGTCAGGGTAATGCCCAGCCCAAGTGCCAAGAGATTCACGCCTTGAAGGACAGCGTTCCTGGCAGCGAGGTTTCGCGCAGCTACGGTCACGCGATGCAGTGATCTGTGAAAAAAAGCTGCCTCATATGATTCTCGTCCGAAGGCCCTTACAACATGGGTGGCTGAAAGACGCTCGCCTGCCAGAGCGAAGGCCTCCGCTAGCAGCTGATGGAGTTGAAGTGCACCGCTTCTAATCGAACGCGCGCCAACCGCAGTCATAGCGCCGGCCGCGGGCGCAATCAAGAGCACATACAGAGCGAGCTGCGCATGGCTGATGATCAGCATCGCCGTAGCACCAAAACCGGTGACCACACATCGAATGGCAATTGAGCCAGCCCCGCCGACAGCGAAGCGCACCGTCCCCACATCTGTTGTCATGCGAGAAGTTAGCTCCCCCATCTTAATGTTGTCGTAGAAGTGGCCATCCATCCGTAACAGGTGCGCCAGCAAGGCGCTCTTTAAATCTGCGGCAGCGTATTCGCCAATCATGGTGACGGAATAGAACCGGCCCGCTGTACTCACGGCCAACACCGTCCCAATGATGGCCAAGACGATGAACGCTTGGTCACCGAGACGGACGGAGTCGACAGTTCTTGCGACAATCAACGGGAGCGCTAACATCGAACCGCATGAGATCAAGAGGCTCAATACCCAGCAAGCCAACAGCACGGGGTGGGCTTTGATGGAGCGCCGAAGACTGTGCCATGCTCCGCCGGTCCGCACTCGGGGGGCAGTTGACGGGGCAAGAATCACAGGTGCAGGATCGTCCATGAATCTCCATTGCTGCACCGCGGTGCAAAGTGGCACGACTTGTAGCCTGATGGCAGATTAAGCGATAGTGGAGTGGCAGGACAATCTTCAGTATTTTGGCAGTGGACTTCTGATGGCGATGAGCGTTCGATCAATCTTCGCGGTAATGGTCACTTCTGCGGTGGTGGCTTCGCCTGCTGCTGGAGCGGTAGAGTTCGCCGCTCCAGGGCTGACGCAGGATCTTCCTCCGGTGAGTGTCGGGGTGAAGTCCCCCCCACTTTGGCGTTTCAGCAAAGGGCAGAAGCAGCTAATCGTACTCGGCACGCAATTGCCGCTGCCCGAGTCCGGAGTTCTTGATACAGGGTTGATAAGCGAGTACATCGCCAAGTCTGACGTTGTTTTGACCGGGCCTGGGCTGCGGACCGGAGACGGTGTGAGCCTGCTCCGTGGGCTGACGCTCGCATCGAGCATCCGCAATGCACGAAGGAATGACGGCGGTCAATCGCTGAAGGAGGTTGTCCCCTCTGATATATATGACAAGTGGCAGCAACTTAAGGCCAAATACCTCGGAAGAGACGCCGGCGTCGAGAAGCAGCGCCCAATGTATGCAGCATACGAACTGTACAGTGCGGCGCTCAAGCAAAGCGGATTGACGGATAGCCCTATGCTCGGTCAGGTTATCGCTCAGGCCACCAAAAATGCTGGTTTGAAGAGGGTAGACGCTCGCTACAGCCTTCCTAACGAGAACCTTCGTAGAACCCTCAAGGAATTTGATATCCCGCGAGCTGCCGATGTGGGGTGCCTGGAAAAGACGTTGGAAGGGCTGGATGGCTACGTCGAGCATTCAACGGCTGCTGCAGAGGCGTGGGCTGTCGGCGACGTCCGTCGCTATCGGGACGCCGAACGGAGCTACCAGCCGATTGATGGTTGCTGGGCGCGCCTGACAAACGAAGCTATTGCCAGGAGCGGAGGCGTAGACAATCCTTATGCAATGGTGGATGCGGCTTGGCTGAGCGCGGTACACCAAGCGCTTTCGCAGCACGATGTGGTGTTCACCACGCTCCCGGCAAGGAGTCTGATCGAGAATTCTGGGCTTGCTGAGAAGCTGCAATCGGAGGGCTTTGCAGTATCGCAGCTATTTTCCGAGCGTTAGGTCTAAGCACGCAGGGCTAGGCATAAGCCTGTTAGAAGGCGCCGGTCGACAGAGTCAGATGACGCTGAGCTGATTAGGCGCAGTGGTGATCACGGCGATGATCCATCCCCTCCTCTTGACGTTCTTGCTCCTTACCAGGCGGCCGTAAAGCGACAATGGGCATACCGAAGTGGTGAAACGCCTTCGGCTACAATGGGTTGCGAGAGCCGTCAGTTCGGTTCCCGCGCTTTGTTCTGATCAAGCTCGCCAGACCGTACGGGTTCCGAGACGTACGCGGCGCCTGAAACTGAAACCAGATCAATTACCCCAAGGTCGGAGAAGGACTGGAGTGGCCTAACCCCTCGGTGAGGTCCGCCCGTAAGAATTGATGTCACCGGATCCGGCGATCAGGGAGAATGGCCTTGTGGGGCTTGGCTTCTCAATGGCCACTGCTGATAAGCCGAGACCAGATCGGCCGGAAAGCCCGCCTGTGTTGATCTTGGGCCTATAGGTTCGGAGGAATTCGTCGCAAATTGGTCAACGGGGCATTGCTATGTCTAGAGCATCTCTCTATATTTCAATGACCTGAACGGACGTTCAGGTATTGTGCTAATCAATAAGGAGATGAACTGCATGAATACCAACACCGCAATGCTTAATCAGTCGAGCGCCATTGAGGAGGTCTTGGAGGCCAGCGCTCAGATCGCGGAGAAGATTGTCTCGGCGTTTAACTTTGTCGGTCCGCGCGGCACTCGGAAGGATTTCTGCAGCGACTGCTGTGGTTCGAATGGTAACGACTGCGTTCCGCAGTAATTGCAGTAGCGGCGTTGCCTCACGATGATGGCAACGCCGCCCTATCCCAGAGCCGGCCGCTTTGCCCAGGGATGTTGATCCAACAAGGATGAAAAGTGGACCATCAAGAACATGTTCATTCCCGTGTTTTGTTTGGCGCAATCGAAGCCCATCTCGCAGATTCGCATGCCGCTCCTGCCGTCTATCTTGCCCCGTCCACTCGCGCGGCCATCAACGGCATAGGTGAAATGCTCGAACTGCATCCGGAACTGCCGCTGGTTGCGCCTGAAGTTACTGGATCTATCGCTCCAATCGAGCTGCTACAGAGCCTAAGAGAGACGCCGGGGCGCTACCCGTTTGTAATCATCTGCAGCGATCAGTTGCTCGGACCTGACGTAGCTACGATCTCTGTAGTGTCTGACGATGGTCCCGAGTTTCTCTCTGGACTGGAGCCTGTGCTTTTCTCCAAGTACGGCTACACACTCAGGATGGTAGAAGACGGAAAAATGGTTTCCATCTCGCCACCTGGCGCGATTGAAGTCGCGGTCTCATTCCTAAAGCGCTACTTCGTTCAGGCAGGCAGGCTTGGAGAGGCTTGGCTTGCCAGCGAACGACAGTCAGAGCGCACGCTTTTAGGTCGAGTACGCGAGGCAAGGTTAAGAGCCAAGTATTTCCAATCGGCCATCTACCATCTGTATGGAGATCGGCCCATCGATGACGCTGGTCGTGCAACCCTCACGCAGATCAGTGATGTCACGAATCGATTGATAGAGGTAGGCCGCTGAGATGTTTCTACCGTCCTATTTCGTTGCCGCTATGGCCCCCATCATTTTTGTGAATCGCCGATATCGCTGGCTTGAGCGCTATCTAGAAACACCGTTGACAGAGCGCGACTATCGCGCCCTTCGTATAGCCTGCGAGCGGTCCAATGGCCGCTTTGGCAAGTTCTACCACTGGTACTTCCAGAAAAAGGTTATCAGCTCAATCTGGAAAAGTGTCACCAAGGAGAGCGTGCTCAAGATGACCTCATCACTTGACAGAACCAACTACGATTCGTTGGATACGGCCTTGTTGAATGATCGCGGCATCATACTTGCGTTGCCGCATCATGGCCTTTACATCAATTCCATTGTGTCACTCATCGAGCGCGTGAGGTCTTCGCGCGACATCTATATCTTCTATGGAGACCCGGCAACACATCCAGGCAATGAAGTGTTCGATGGTCTTTGCAAGCGGGTGTGGCTGAACGACCCGCAATCGCACGTGCACATTCTTTACGACAACAGGGCTGGGATGGGAAAGGCGCTGCGGGCACTTCAGAGCGGCGCGGTGGTGATCATCATGCCCGACGTTTTCAAGAACGAATTGGATACATTTCAGATCCCGTTCTGCGGCCGGGCAATCAACATCATGCTTGGTACTGCAGTGTTGGCGAGGAAAACGAATGCAAGGATTTTGCCGGTCGTGTGCACGCCGGTTGGGATCGGCATGGCTTTCGCCACCAAGATGGGCCCCTGTATTGAGCCTTGCCTCCCTTTCTATAATGAAGGGGATGTGGACGCTGATCTCCTGAATTACAGAACGATGCTCCAAGTTTTCAGGTACTACGAGTCAGTCATGGGTGAGAGCATCGTCTACTGGCAGTTCGCCCGGCAGGTCTACGCCCATGATGTTGAGTTTCCGCTGTTGGATGTTGGCGAGCTTAGCGCAGCCGCTGACGCGCTCGTGGCGGATGCGCGCTTGCATGTTCCCGTTGCTTTTGAGGTTCCATCCGCACGGGGGTGATCTTTGACAATTTCCGAGAAGCAACATGAAGCATGAAGGTGGAGTAAGTATGGTGATACGCACCGGGTTCATCGCTGCGCTGACGCTTGCACTCAGTTCATGCGGCAGCGGTGTTGGAACTGTAGGTGGAAAGGGAGTAGCGGGCGACTACGCTGCCGTCGTCGACCTCAGGCCAAAACAGCTTGACGTAGTCACAGTAGAAGTATACGAAGACTTCATGTGCCCTGCTTGCCAGCACTTTAGCCTAGAGACATTGCCGGCTTTGAAGCGACGCTATGGCAATGCCTTGAACGTTACGGTTCACTACATCGTCTCTCCATCCATGCAGCCTGATGCACTGGCTCTCTATTCAATCGCCAACACACGGGGAGAGGGAGCGACGGTCGCGCAGGCGCTCTTGGAGGCAGGGCTGGAACATCGAGTCTCCGCAGAAAATGAGGAGCGCGTACGCCAAGTTGCACGTCGCTTCGGTTTGGGAACTGAGTTGCAGTCAGCGCTTGGTGATAAAGAAACAATGAAGGAGATCCGAGGCGACTGGTTGACTGTGGCCCATAAGGTGGCGCACCTTCCTTTCGTTGAGATACAAGGGGAAATTGCAACCAACGGCAACAGGAGCAACTTGGAGGCAATCTTCGATAGTTTGTTGCGCGGGCCGCCACCTGACTGAGGCTGAGCTTAAACTCCGACTAAGGATGGTCGTTTGGGAGCGTCGGCGCCGTTGTTCCCGCCCGACGTCTACATTAGTTCAAAGGTGCGGCTGCTTGCCAACAGGCCATCCGCATCGAGCTTCCCTACCGTCGACAAGTATCGCTAATAGGTGGTCCTTCTCTGCCCGCGGCCTGGGCGTGGCAGTCGCCGATCTCTTGTCCACGCTGGGTGCCCGGGTAGTGGCCACAGCACTGTCGGCGCCGAAGCACCCGGTCGATGGCGTGCTCTACGTGGCGGCCGATCTCGCTACCGCCGAAGGCGTACAACTCGCATCGGAGGCAGCCCTGCATCATCTCGGCGCCCTCGACATCCTGATCAACGTGGTGGGCGGGTCGTCGGCACCGGCAGGAGGCTTCGCTCGTCTGGACGATGCGGAGTGGGCGAAGGCACTCGAACTGAATTTGATGTCGGCGGTCCGGATGGACCGCACCTGCTTGCCCGCCATGATCGACCAAGGCTCGGGGGTGATCCTGCATGTGACGTCGATCCAGCGCGTACTCCCGCTGCACGACGCCACGACTGCCTATGCCGCTGCGAAGGCGGCGTTGTCTACCTACAGCAAGGCTCTCTCCAAGGAAGTCACACCCAAGGGAGTGCGCGTGGTCCGCGTGTCACCGGGCTGGATAGAGACAGATGCTGCGATCGCCTTCGTGGAGCGGATTGCAGCCAATGCAGGCACCGACTATGAGGGTGCCAAGCAGCAGGTCATGCAGGGGCTGGGCGGCATTCCGCTGGGGCGCCCGGCCACGCCGGCTGAGGTAGCCGATCTGATTGCATTCCTCGTCTCGCCTCGGGCGGCATCCATCTCCGGTGCCGAGTACACGATCGACGGCGGCACTGTACCGACGGCCTGAGGTTGCGCCGCGACCACCGGAGCCCCCTTCTCTCTCTCCCCGCCTTCACAGCTACCACGCCACCCCGAATGCAACTATGCAAGGACGCGACCTGCCCCCCTCGGTAACCTATGCCCCACTTTCGCCGTCTTTTTGGTCGTTGGCTCCGTCTGCGTCGTCTTGTCCGTTGGCGCTGGCGTGAGCGCCAGGCCTCGGTCCCGGCCATCGAAGCCACCGAGGTCCCACTGCGTGCGGCGCTGTACAGCGTTGAACAGATGGAGGCATACGGCCGCGTACTGGCGCGCCAGCATCGGGTGCGGATGCGACCGGGCGCAGAGCGCCTGCTCGATCGCCTGCAGGCCAATGAGCGTGTGCTGGAAGACGCCAACACCCTGCTCAGCAACGTGGTACGCGAGCAGCGGCCGGTCACCCCGGCCGGGGAATGGCTGCTCGACAACTACTACCTGATCGAAGAACAAATCCAGACCGCGCGACGCCACCTGCCGCGCGGCTACAGCCGGCAGCTGCCGTCGCTGGTCGCCGGTCCGTCGGCCGGGTTGCCGCGCGTGTATGAGCTGTCGATGCAGGCCATCGCGCACGGCGATGGCCGCATTGACGCCGATACCCTGGGCCGCTTCATCGCCTCGTACCAGTCGCTCGCGCCGCTGAGCCTGGGCGAGCTGTGGGCCGTTCCGATCATGCTGCGCCTGGCCCTGCTGGAGAACCTGCGGCGGATGGCGGCACGGGTGATGCGCGACGGGACGGACCGTGGCCTGGCTGCCCAATGGGCGGACAACCTCAACCGCGCGGCCTCCGACACCCCGACCGATGTCGTGCTCGTGGTGGCCGACATGGCACGCTCCGAGCCGCCCTTGACCGGCGCCTTCATCGCCGAGCTGACCCGCTCGTTGCAGGGGCGCGGCGGCGCGTGGGCCATGCCCATCGCCTGGCTGGAACAGTGGGCCGCCGCGGCCGGGCAGCGCATCGACGAACTGGTCGCCGCCGAAGGGCAGCAGCAGGCGGCCGACCAAGTCTCCATCGGCAACAGCATCGGCAGCCTGCGCTTCCTCTCCACCATGGATTGGCGCACCTTTGTCGAAGACATGAGTGTGGTCGAGCAGCGGCTGCGGGAAGACCCGATGGCCGTATATGCGCAGATGGATTTCGGCACCCGCGACGCCTACCGGCACGTGGTGGAGAAGATCGCCCGTGGCAGCCGCGTCGCCGAAGAGCGCGTGGCTACCATCGCGCTGGACCTGGCGCGGGCGGCCACACCAGTCGATGGGCCGCGCATGCACGTGGGCTACTGGCTCGTCGGCGAAGGCGTGAGCGCCACCGTTGACGCCGTGGCCGAGGCAGCGCCGCGCCACCGCAAGGCACGGCGGCTGGCGCATCGCGTGCCCCTTGCCCTGTACCTGCTGCCCATCGCCCTGCTGGCGGTGGTGGCCACCGCTGGCCTGCTGGCCTCGGGCAGTGGCTCGGTGCCCGTCTGGCTGGCCGCGCTGTTCGGGCTGCTGGTGTTCAGCGAGCTGGGCATCGTCCTGGTGAACTGGACGGCAACGGTACTGGTCACCCCCAGGCCGCTTCCCAAACTCGATTTCAGCGAAGGTATCCCGCCCGCCTGCTCCACCGTGGTCGCGGTCCCCTCGATGTTGTCCAGCATCGACGGCATCGATGTCCTGACCGAAGCACTGGAGGTCCGCTTCCTGGCCAACCGCGACCCTCAGCTGCGCTTTGTGCTGCTGACGGACTTTCTCGATGCCGCGGCCGCCGAGACGCCGACGGACGACACCCTGCTCGCGCACGCCGTGGAGCGCATCGAGGAATTGAACCGTCGCTATGCGGCTGAGCGCGGCGACCGCTTCTACCTGCTGCACCGTCCCAGGCAATGGAACCCGGGCGAAGGGGTGTGGATGGGACACGAGCGCAAGCGCGGCAAGCTGGCAGCGCTCAATGCCCTGCTCCGCCAGGGCGATGCGGCCGCGTTCATGCGCATCGTAGGGGATGCGGCGGCCCTGATCGGCGTTCGCTACGTCATCACCCTGGATTCGGACACGCAGCTTCCGCGGGATGCCGCACGCGCCTTCGTCGCCACCCTGGCGCACCCGCTCAACCGCCCGCGCTTCGATCCGGCGCTGCAACGTGTGGTGGAGGGCTACGGCATTCTGCAGCCCAGCGTCGGCACCAGTCTGGGCACGCGCCGCACCTCGCGGTTTGCCCGGATGTTCGGCAGCGAGCCCGGCATCGATCCGTACTCGCGCATGGTCTCGGATGTCTACCAGGACCTGTTCGACGAGGGCTCGTTCGTCGGCAAGGGCATTTATGACGTCGAAGCGTTCGAGCATGCGCTGGAGGGCCGCCTGCCCGAGAACCGCATCCTCAGCCACGACCTGCTGGAAGGCTGCTATGCACGCGCCGGCCTGGTCAGCGATGTGCGCCTGTACGAGGACTATCCGGAGCGCTACGCCGCCGATGCCAAGCGCCGTGCGCGCTGGATCCGCGGCGACTGGCAGCTGTTGCCCTGGTTGATGCCATGGACCCCGCGCCCGGGATCGGGATGGGAACGCAACCGGCTCAGCCTGCTGTCGCGCGGCAAGTTGCTGGACAACCTGCGCCGGAGCCTGGTGCCGATCGCTGCCTTGGCCTTGCTTGTGGCGGGTTGGCTGTATGCCGAAAGCCCGGCTGCGTGGACCGCCTGGGTGCTGGCACTGTGGTTCGCGCCGCCGCTGATCGGCATGCTGCGCGATGCGCTGAGCGTTCCGGACGACACCCCGCTGGAAGCGCACTACATCATGGTTGGGCGCGGCACGCTGCAGTCGTTGCTGCGCGCGGCCACCCAGGTCGCGTGTTTGCCTTACGAAGCGTTGCTCGCAGGTGGCGCCGTGCTGCGCACGCTCTGGCGCATGACCGTCACCCGCCGCCACCTGCTGCAGTGGAACCCCTCCAGCGAAGTCGAGCGCCGCCTGGGCAGCGACCGCGGCGCGGAATGGCGGGTGATGGCGCCGGCATCGTTGCTGGCGGTGGCGCTGGCGGCGGTCGTGGCGAGTGTGGCTCCGCAGGCGCTGCCTGTCGCCCTGCCCCTGCTGCTGGCGTGGGTCTTCGCACCCGCCTTGATGGCGTGGCTGGGCCGGCCGCCGGCCGCCAGCGTGGCCGAACTGTCCGTGACCCAGCGGGCGTTCCTGGGCCGGCTGGCTCGGCGCACCTGGTCGTTCTTCCAGGCGTGGGTGCGCGAGCAGGATCACTGGCTGCCGCCGGATAACATCCAGGAGCATCCAACGCTGGTGGTGGCGCGGCGCACCTCGCCGACCAACATCGGCCTCTCCCTGCTGGCCAATCTGTCGGCATGGGATTTCGGCTGGCTCCAGCTGGGCGCGGTCGCGGAACGTACCGCCCTCACCTTCGATACGCTGGACCAGCTGCCGCGCCATCGCGGCCACTTCTTGAACTGGTACGACACCGAGACCCTGGCGCCGCTGCAGCCGCGTTACGTCTCCACCGTGGACAGCGGCAACCTGGCCGGCCACTTGCTGACGCTGCGTCAAGGCCTGCTCGCGCTCGTGGACGCGCCGGTGCTGGCACCGCACACGTTCGATGGCCTGGCCGATACGCTCGGCGTACTGGAAGAAGAACGGCAGCGCCATCGCCCCGCTGACGCGCCCTTGGGCGAGGCGCTCAAGCACCTTCGCCAGCGGATCGCCTCGACGCGTACCGACCCGCCGCGGGGGACGGCACAGCTGCTCGACCGGCTGCAGGAGCTGACCGGTCTGGCCGATGCCGTGCTGGCGCAGTGGCCGGCACCACCGGCGCCCGAGGAAGGGGAGCTGCACTGGCCGGCCCTGTTTGCGGCCGAATGCCATGCCGCCCACGCAACACTCGCCGACCTCCCTGCCGATGTCGGCGTAGACGTCGAGGCTCCGGTACCCAGCCTGCGCCAGCTGGCCGCCCTGCCCGGCTCCGCCGGTGCGGACGCACAGGCGCGCATCGAGCAGGTGCAGGCGCTGGCGCACCGCGCCGGACAGTTCTCACTGATGGAGTACGGGTTCCTGTTCTACCGTACCCGTAACCTGCTCTCGATCGGCTACAACGTCGACGACCATCGCCTGGACAACAGCTTCTACGACCTGCTGGCCTCCGAAGCGCGACTGTGCGCCTTCGTCGCCATCGCCCAGGGCCAGTTGTCGCAGGAAAGCTGGTTTGCGCTCGGGCGGATGCTCACCGAGGTCAACGGCACACCGACGCTGTTGTCGTGGAGTGGCTCGATGTTCGAGTACCTCATGCCGCAGCTGGTGATGCCCAGCTATCCCGACACGCTGCTCGACCAGACCGCGCGGCACGCGGTCGAGGCACAGATCGTCTACGGCCGCACCTTGAACCTGCCGTGGGGCGTGTCCGAGTCCGGCTATAACGCTGTGGATGCCCGCCTGAACTACCAGTACCGCGCGTTCGGTGTGCCCGGGTTGGGGCTCAAGCGCGGCCTCGGCCAGGATCGGGTGATTGCGCCCTATGCCAGCATGATGGCTTTGATGGTGGCACCGGAGGCGGCGTGCCAGAACCTCCAGGCACTCGAGGGATCAGGGTTCTCCGGCCGCTTCGGTATGTACGAGGCGATCGACTACACCCCCGCCCGGCTACCACCGGGGCAGGATCACGTTCTGTTGCGTTCGTTCATGGCCCACCACCAGGGCATGGGCCTGCTGTCGCTGGACTACCTGTTGCGTGACCAGCCGATGCAGCGCCGTTTCGTTGCCGATACCGAGTTCCAGGCCACCTTGCTGCTGCTGCAGGAACGCATCCCGCGCATCGGCGTATTCCATCCGCATGAGGTCGAAGCCCTGGGCGAGCATTCGGCCATGGCCGAGCACGAGACCTCCCTGCGCGTCCTGCGCGACCCGGCGGGCCCGCGCCCTGAGGTGCAGCTGCTCTCCAACGGCCGCTACCACGGCATGCTCACCCATGCCGGCGGCGGCTACAGCCGCCACGGCGATCTGTCACTCACCCGCTGGCGCGAAGACGGCACCACCGATGCCTGGGGCACGTTCTGCTACCTGCGCGACGTGGACAGCGGCGAGTTCTGGTCTGCCGCCTACCAGCCCACCTGCGTGGCGCTGGACCACTACGAGGCGATCTTCTCCGACGCCAAGGCCGAGTTCCGCGGTGCCCGCCGCGGCTGCGAGAGCCATCTGCAGGTCGCCATTTCCGCCGAGGATGACATCGAGCTCAGGCGCCTGCGCCTGACCAACCGCGGCCGCCGCCAGCGCACGGTGGAGATCACCACCTATGCCGAAGTGGTGCTGGCGCCCGCCGCGTCCGACGATGCGCACCCGGCCTTCAGCAACCTCTTCGTGCAGAGCGAGATCCTGGCCGCCAAGCAGGCCGTGCTCTGCACGCGCCGGCCCCGTTCGCACGACGAAGTGCCACCGTGGATGTTCCATCTGGTCGCCGTGCATGACGCGGAGGTGGTGTCGATCTCCTACGAGACCGACCGTTCGCGCTTCCTGGGGCGTGGCAACACGCCGCGCACGCCGCAGGCGTTGACCACCGATACCGACCTCTCCGGTACGGACGGCTCGGTGCTCGACCCGATCGTGGCCATCCGCGTCCGCGTGGTGCTGGAGCCCGAGCAGACCGTGCAGCTGGACATGGTGTATGGCATTGGCGCGGACCGCACCGGTTGCGAGGCGATGGTCGACAAATACCGTGACCGTCGCCTGGCCGACCGTGTCTTCGACCTTTCCTGGACACACAGCCAGGTGGTGCGCCGGCAGATCAACGCCAGCCAGGCCGAGGCGTCGCTGTACGAGCGCCTGGCCAGCCACGTGCTGTATGCCAATCCCCTGCTGCGCGCGGGCGACGCCGTCCTCCAGCAGAACCAGCGCGGGCAATCCGGTCTGTGGGGCCATGCCATCTCGGGCGACCTGCCCATCGTCCTGCTCAAAGTCACCGACGCAGAGAACATAGAACTGGTCAGGCAGCTGGTGCAGGCGCATGCGTATTGGCGCCAGAAGGGACTCAACACCGACCTGGTGATCTGGAACGACAGCAAGGCTGGCTATCGGCAGGAACTGCAGGACCAGATCCTGGGGATGGTAGCCGCCAGTTCGGAGACGGGCCTGCTGGATCGCCCCGGCGGCATTTTTGTGCGGCCGGTGCAGAACATGAGCCACGAGGACCGCGTTCTGCTGCAGGCGGTAGCACGGGTGGTACTCAGCGACGAGGACGGCACGCTGGCCGCGCAGGTGGGGCGCCAGCCGCTGCCAGTGCGACGGATTCCGGCGCTGGTGCCGCAGGCGGAGCAGCAGGAGCTGGCACTGGCGATGGAAGAGACGCCCGGGCTGCCCGTGGTCGCAGACCCGGGACCCGAACCTGGACTGCCCCCGGGTGTCGAGCACGACGAGGAGGTGGACGACCCGTGGCCGTTCCTTCCGTACCGTGGCGCGGGCAGTTTTGACAACGGTACCGGCAGTTTCAGCGAGGACGGCCGCGAGTACGTCGTGGTGCTGCGCGAAGGCGCCCCGACGCCGGCGCCGTGGGCCAATGTGATCGCCAACGCCCGCCTGGGCACGGTCGTCAGCGAGAGTGCACCGGGCTACACGTGGTTCGAAAACGCGCACGAATTCCGCCTGACGCCGTGGCTCAACGATCCGGTGTCCGACACCGGCGGCGAGGCCTTCTACGTGCGCGACGAGGACACCGGCCGCGTCTGGTCGCCGATGCCGCTGCCATGCCGGGGCACCGGGGCGTACCGTACCCGCCATGGCTTCGGCTACACGGTCTACGAGCACGTCGAAGACGGGATCGTCAGCGAGTTGTGGGTCTTCGTCGATGTCACGGCCGCGCTGAAGTTCTCGGTCCTGCGGTTGCACAACCTGTCGGGTAGGCCACGGCGGCTGTCGGCCATCGGCTACGTCGAATGGGTCATGGGTGACCTGCGCCCGAAATCGCGCATGCACGTGGTCACCGAACGCGATCAGCACACCGGGGCGCTGCTGGCGCGCAACAGCTACAGCACCGAGTTCGGCGGGCGGATGGCCTTCTTCGACACCGATGCCGAGGGCTGTGGCTGGACCTGTGACCGCCTGGAGTTCATCGGCCGCAATGGCGGCCTGCACGCACCGGCGGCGTTGCGTCGCGAGCGTCTGGATGCACGGGCCGGTGCGGGCATGGATCCCTGCGCGGCAATCCAGGTGCCGCTGGAGCTGGCGCCGGGCGACCGCAGTGAAACCACGTTCCGCCTGGGCGCGGGGCGCGACCGCGAGGAAACGCTGGCATTGGCACGAAGCCGCCAGGGCAATCAGGAAGCCATCGATGCGCTGGACGCCGTGCGCATCCACTGGCGCAATGTGCTGGCCACGGTGCAGGTACGCACGCCGGACCCGGCATTCGACGCATTGGCCAATGGCTGGCTGGTGTACCAGACGCTGGGCTGCCGCTACCTGGCACGCAGTGGCTACTATCAGTCCGGCGGCGCGTTCGGCTTCCGCGACCAGTTGCAGGATGCCCTCGCCCTGATACACACGCGCCCGGACCTGACCCGCGAGCACCTGCTGCTCTGCGCGGCACATCAGTTCACCGAGGGCGATGTGATGCACTGGTGGCACCCGCCGCAAGGTCGGGGCGTGCGCACCCGCTGCTCGGACGACTATCTGTGGCTGCCCCAGGGTGCCTGCCGCTACCTGGAGGTCACCGGCGACGCCAGCGTGTTGGACGACGTGGTTGGCTTCATCGAGGGTCGCGCGGTGACACCGGAGGAGGAAGGCTATTACGATATGCCGACCCTTTCGGCACAGCGCGGCACTCTCTATGAGCACTGCGTCGTCGCGCTGGAGCGCGGGTGCCGGCTGCTCGGTGAGCGTGGGCTTCCGCTGATGGGCAGCGGCGATTGGAACGACGGCATGAACCGCGTCGGCGACCAGCAGCGCGGTGAAAGCGTGTGGCTCGG
The DNA here is from genome assembly GCF_056861555.1 of Stenotrophomonas sp. K-6. Taxonomy (NCBI): domain Bacteria; kingdom Pseudomonadati; phylum Pseudomonadota; class Gammaproteobacteria; order Lysobacterales; family Lysobacteraceae; genus Stenotrophomonas; species Stenotrophomonas sp. K-6. Next base: position 186,734 of record NZ_JBSPUC010000006.1, read on the forward strand.
CTTCTTCCTGCATGACACGCTTCGTCGCTTCATCGGGCTGGCCAACGCGCGTGGCGATGCCGCCCGCGCGCAGTGGTGCCAGGAGCAGGCCGACCGCCTGCGGCAGAACCTGGAACAGCATGCATGGGACGGTGCATGGTATCGCCGCGCCTGGTTCGACAACGGCGCCATGTTGGGCTCGTCACAAAATCAGGAGTGCCGCATCGATTCGATCTCCCAGAGCTGGTCGGTGCTGTCCGGCGTTGCCGCGCCGGAGCGTGCATCGCAGGCACTGGACTCGCTGTATACGCATCTGGTGCGAAAGGACGCCAAGTTGATCCAGCTCCTCGATCCTCCCTTCGACCAGACCACGGAGGATCCCGGCTACATTCGTGGGTATGTACCCGGTGTTCGCGAGAATGGCGGCCAGTACACCCATGCGGCCGTGTGGGCGGCGATGGCATTTGCACAGCAGGGTGATGCGGCGCGTGCCTGGGAGTTGGCAGACATGATCAATCCCCTCAACCACGCGCTGGACCCGGAGGCGGTCCAGACCTATCGCGTCGAGCCCTACGTGTTGGCTGCCGATGTCTACGCCGTGTCGCCGCACGTGGGTCGCGGCGGCTGGACGTGGTACACGGGTTCGGCCGGCTGGATGTATCGCCTGCTGGTCGAATCGCTGCTCGGCATCCGCCGTGAAGGCGACCGCCTGTCGCTTGAACCGTGCCTGCCCGATCACTGGCCGTCGTTCGAACTTAACTACCGCTTCGGCCGCAGCCGGTATGAGTTCGTGGTGACCCGCACGGCGCAGGGGCAGCCGACACTGCATGTGGATGACGTCCTGCAGCCGGACCTCAGCGTCCAGCTCCGCGACGACGGTCATTACTACCGTGTCACGCTGGACCTGCCTGCGGTTCCGGGATGAGCATGCGCCCCGGGATCCACGTGCAGTTGGAGTCGCTGGCCGACAAGCTGGATCACTGGGTGGCGCGCGTGCGCCATCCAGCGCAGTTCTGGCCGCAGTTTGAAACCCTGGCGGCCGAGATTCTGGATCAATGTGCGCCCGCGGAGAGGGACCAGGTACGCGCACGCCTCCAGGACATGCTCGGACGGCATGGGCTGGAGCGTCTGCCGGGGCACGAACGTGGGGCCGGTCTGCCGCTGGGGAAGCCAGGACCGTGATCGCCAGCACTGGCGTTGGCGCCCAGAAGCAACGACATTGCAGGCACCGGGGCCAGCTTCCCTTGGAGAGGTGACGGTGGTCGAAGGGTGTCTGCTACTGCCCGAGGGCGCGTTCGCCCTGAAGGGCCGATTCGAGCAGATTGACATACGTCTCGACCCGGACGCGCAGCCCAATCAGAAGCCAACCGGCTGCATATAGAAGGACCGTCGCCGGCCAGATCATAGCGCGGGATGCTCCACCCTATGCCGGTACGTCTCCATCCCGATAGCCGGCAGGTGAGCTGTCAACGTGCCCAGTACACCGCCTTCAACGCCTCGGCCAACCGTGACGCCGCGTCCGCCTGCGTAAACGGCGGCACCTTCGGCGGATCGTATACCTCGGGTCGGATCCCGGCCACGACGAGGTCGATGGCATAGCAACTGCCATCGCGTACCGCGCGATAGCTCTCCGCATTGACGTAGTGGCTCATCGCCGCATCACCCACGGTGAAGTGCGTGAACGGCACACCGCCGATATCGACCGTGGTCGCCGCCGCTGGGCCGGTCGCTTCGGCAGGCAGCTCAAGACAGGCGTTGACCGCCGCGGCATCCTCGCTGCGCCCGATCCGCAACTCCCCGGCTGTAACACGATCCGAGCCCTCCAGCACCAGGGCCACCAGCGGTGTGCCCACGCTGTCCGGCGAAGCAAACAGCTTCCAGGTGGGCGACGCCAGGTAGTCACGCTGGAAGTCCTGCTCCACCCGCGCCCCTGCAACCGGTCCAACCGCGATGCCCGACCCCCCTTCCTGATACACGGGGGACGGGTGCCCGGCCGTGGTTGACGCCGGTCCGGGACCGGCGGCTTTCGCTGCCCCCGGGTCCGCGCCGCTGGGCGATACGATCGAAGCGGCATCACCCCGACCCTGCGGCGAACAGGCGCAGAGCAGCATCGTCAAACCGACCGCGGCCAACCCTGCCTTGATTCGGATCTGGTTCTGCATGAGGGGCTCCACTGGTAATGGCCCCAGACTGCATCGCCTACCGTTAACGGCGCGCCACGTTCTCCGTGAAAGGCGCCCATGCCATCGCAAGCAGACGGGGGTTGCCTCCCCCGCCCGCCCTGCTCTCCTCCCTCAGTAGTCGTAGCTCACGCTGACCCGAAGCGATCGCGGCGCCTGCCGGATGGTCGCTGCGCCATACAGCGGGTCGGGCTGGCCCGGATCGAGCTCGGAGTACGGCGACTTCCACAGCGCCACCTGGCTGTTGAGTACATTGAAGACATCCAGGTTGAAGCCCAGCCGACCCTCGGCCACTGCAGGGCGGTAGGACACCCCCAGGTCCAGCTGCTTCAGCCACGGCAGGCGCCCCTGGCTGCCCGGAGGCGCCGGCTGGCCGTTGTAGAAGTGATACGCGATGCCATAGCCGGAAGGGTCTTCAAAGTCCGGCCCATACGAGCCAAGCGCACTGAACGGTGAGCCGGAGAGCACCTTGAGATTGGCCGAGACCAGCCACTCCGGCGTCAGCTGGTAATAGCCATGCAGCTTGAACTGATGGGTGTGATCGTTGCTCTGCGGTCCGTTGGTGTGCTCCATCAGCTGGGCGTAATCCCACGCCTGGGTCGTGGACACGGCGGTCTGGCCGATGCCGGAGAGCAGCTGCCCTTCGGTGGTGCCGTAGCTGCGCGACCAGGTGTAGTCGCCGCGGGCATACCAGCGACCATCAAACGGATGCTCCAGCGAGAGATTGACCGCGTAGTAGTTGCGCTTGAACTGCGGGAAGCCCATTTCCGCGTTGCTCAGCGGCACGGTCACGTAATTGCCGCCCGTATCCACGAGGTTGAACGTGTTGGCGCGCCCGGGGTTGATCAGCCAGCAGCTGACCGGGTTGCTGTCCTTGGTCACGTTGTAGCCCAGGCTGCTGGCCTTGCCGAGCACCGCATCGATATCGCAGTAGTCGTCCACACCGCTGCGCAGCACGCGGTAGGTCGCCTTGGCCCCGTACACCCAGTTCTGGCCCAGTGCCTTGCTGAAGCCGAGGATGAACTCGTCCTGGTAGGACGGCTCGATGCCGGAGGTGGCCACCGTCTTCGCATCCGGCAGCAGGCCGTAGTTGTTGTTGGCCGACACCGCGTCGGAGAACCGGGTGAGATCGGTCGGATAGCCGTTGCTGTCGATGCCGCCGTAGGTGTAGTAGGTCGAGGTGGCAAGCGTCGCACCCGCTGCGTTGAACGCCGGGTTCAGCGGCAGCGCGAGGTAGTAGCGCCCTACGTTGCCGAACACCTTGAAGCGGCCATCGCCGTCGACGTCCCAGCTGAAGCCAAGACGTGGCGCCCACTGCCCGCTGGTCTGCTTGATGTAGGCATCGCCATCGCGGTTGAAGTTGGTGAACTGATCCAGGCGCAGGCCGAGATTGAGCAGCAAGCGATCGGTCACCTGCCAGTTGTCTTCGATGTACTGCGCCCGCTGCGACGCACGCACCGAGGCCAGCGCACTGTAGATGTACTGGCGCACGTAGTAGCCGTCTTCGCCATTGCGCACGCCGCCGGTGGCCGGCACGCCCAGCCCGGTATTGATCGGCACGTTCGGGTTGGACTGCCCGTAGATCCAGTAATAGCCATCGGCCGAGGCCACCGAGCCGCGGTTCAAGGCACGCGCGTTCTGGTTGTCGATGCCGACGGTGATGCTGTGGTCGCCCCAGACGTAGTTGGCATCGAGGCGCAGGTTGTTGCTTCGGTTGCCGCGGTCCGGGTTGACCAGCAGCGAGGTCGTCTGTGTATTGGTGATCGGCGCACCACCGTTCAGTGCCGGATTCTGCAGCGTGGGGCTGTTGATGTAGGTCAGGCTGCCGTCGTAGGCCGGGTTGCCGATGTAGTCATCCGTGCGCATTTCGCCGTACTGCGCGCTCACGGTGAGCCGGTCGGTCAGATAGCCGGTGTACTTGGCCGTCCACAGGTCGCCGCCGGTTTTGGTGGTGTCTTCCTTGCCGCGCTGGGCGCCGCGGGTGAGCGTGTCGTAGTCGTAGGCGAAGATGTCGCCACGGAAGACGTTGCGGCTGGAGGCGCCGGTCAGTTCGATCAGGTGGTTGTCGGTGATGTTCCAGTCCACCTTGGCGTACCAGCGCGGGCGTTCGTACTCGTACCTGGAGTAGGAATTGGTCGCCTCCACATTCTTGACGTCGGTACCTTCGCGTCGCTCCAGCTCGTAGGAGCCGAAGAAGAACAGCCGGTCTTCAATCAAGGGACCACCGGCGTAGATGCTCTGCGTGCTGACCCATTCGCGGTCCTTGCTCTCAGGCGCATACAACGCACCGTCGCCGGGATAACGCACGTCATCCTTGTCCGAGCGTGTGGAGGCCGGCTCCCAGGTCGCCTGGCCGCCGAAATGCCATTCGTTGGTGCCACGCTTGCCGACGGCGTTGATCACGCCGCCATCGGAGCGGCCGTACTTGGCACTGTAGCCGCCGGTATAGATTTCCTGCTGGTCGATGCTGCCATAGGGCAGCGTCAGGCCGCCCAGGCCGCGCAGTGGATCGGTACTGTTGAAGCCGTTGATGTAGTACGCGTTCTCTGCGGCGGACGAACCGCCAAAGCTCACCAGCTGGGCGCCGGTCGGCCCGGCATACGTGCCGTTGCCGCTGTTGCCGATCACGCCGGGCGCGAGCTGGGCAATGGCCTCGGCCGAGCGGCCCAGCGGCAGCCGTTGCAGCTGCTCGGCCGTGATCACGGTGCGCGAGTCGACGCTGCTGACATCGATGGCTGCCGCCGCGCGGTCGGCACTGACCTGGACGCCATCCAGCCGGGTGACCTCGACGAAGGAGACGTCGGTGCTGGTGCCGACCGTCAGCGCAACGTCCTGCCGGGTCTGCACTACGTTGCCGTCGGCATCACGTGCCTCCACTGAGTAGCGGCCAAGCGGCAGCTGGGGGATGGTGTAGCGGCCGCGCGCATCGACCGCCACTTCACGGGTGAAACCCGTGTCGCTGCGAACGAAAATACGCTGCGCCGATGGCGGCGCCTGACCGGCGATCGCACCGGTGGTGGACTGTGCATGTACCAGGGGAGATGCGGTGGCAAGCAACACCGCCAACGCCAGCAGGTGCGGGCGCAGGGAAGAACGAGCTGTTGTCATCGTGGTTACATCGGTAGTGGGGAAAGCCAATTCATTAACCCCGCTCGCGCCCCAATGCAGAAATGCGCAGGCGTTATGTCGTGTTCGCCGATGGCGATATCGGCGCGCGGCCAAACCATGACATTCGTCAACGCGCGGGGCGCATGGGAGCGCTATGCGGACGAAGCGCGCAGGCCGCCTGCATGCGCCCTTATCACGCCGGGGCCTGCCGTCATGAGCAATCCGCATCAGAGCGATCCGGCCGGAACTTCCCTTGCTTCCTACAATCAAGCACGCCTCCTGCCCTGCCCACTTCTGGATTCCTCAATGCGCTTTGCTCTGTCCCTTGGCCTGCTGGGCGTCGTCGCCCTGCTGCCGGCCTGCTCGCCTGCCCCCTCCCCCGCGGCCACCGTGGCACCTGCCGCGACCGCACAGGCCCCTGCGGAAATTGCCTGGCGCCACGGCGATGTCGACGATGCCTTTGCCGAGGCACGCGACAGCGGCAAACCGGTGCTGCTGTACTGGGGTGCCGTGTGGTGCCCGCCCTGCAACCAGCTCAAGGCCACCTTGTTCAAGGATCCGGCCTTCATCGCACTCACGCGCCAGTACGTGCCGGTCTATCTCGATGGCGATGAGGAGGGTGCACAGGCGTGGGGCGAACGCTTTGGCGTGCGCGGCTACCCGACGCTCATCGTGCTCGACCCTCAGCGCAATGAACTCACCCGCCTGGCCGGCGGCAATGACAGCGAAGCGCTGACCCGCGCCCTGACCCTGGCCGTCAGCCGGCGCACCGCGGTCAGCGAGGTTCTGCAGCACGCGTTGACGGCGCCACAGGAGGTCAGCGCGGAGGACTGGCGCGTGCTGGGCGACTACGGCTGGGAGGTGGATGCCAATCGCCTGGCCGGCGAGCGTGATGCCGCCTTACTGCTGCAGCAGTTGGCCAAGGCGGCGCCTGAGCCGGCCCTGCAGCGGCGGTTCGCACTCCTGGCGCTGGGTGCGGGCAAGCCGGACGCGACGCCGACAGCCGCACAACGCGAAACGACGCGCAGCCTCCTGGAGGCTGTGCTTGACGCACCCGCCGAAGTCCGCGCCAACCGTGACCTGCTGGGCTACCAGGGTCCCGCCCTGGTGAAACTGGCCAGTGCCACCCCGGCCCAGGCGCAGCAGTTGGGGACGCGCTTGCTGGGCGCGCTGGATGCCGCCGACCACGCGCTGGGTGACAAAGCCGATGCGCGGTTGGGCACCGTCATCACCGAGCTGACGCTGCAGCGCCAGCAGCACCCCGATGGCGAGATTCCGGCTGCCCTGAAGCAGAAAGCACAGCAGCGTGTCGCCGCTGCCGATGCCGCCGCGACTACGCCGCACGAGCGCCAGGCGACCATCAGCACCGCCGTGTATGTGCTGCGCCAGATCAAGGACGACGCCGCGGCTGAGAAGCTGTTGCTGGCCGAGCTCGACCGCAGCCAGACACCGTACTACTACATGCCGGAACTGGCGGAGCTGGCCGAAGAACGCGGCGACAAGGCTTCTGCGGTCTCGTGGCTGCACAAGGCTTACCAGGGCGCTCAAGGACCGGCCACCCGCGTGCAGTGGGGCGTGCTGTATGTCGAGGGCCTGCTCCGGCTGACCCCCGAGGATGCACCCGCCATCGAGCAGGCCACCGGCGAAGTGATTGCCGATCTGGCCGCCCAGCCGGCCGGGTACCACCAGCGCACGCGGCAGCGCTTCGAACGGCTGGGCACCGCGTTGCAGGCGTGGAGCCACGCGCACCACGGTGCGGAGAGCCTGAGCCGGCTGCAGGCGCAGATGAGCGCGACCTGTGCGAAGGCAGCAGCGTCCGCAGAGGGCACCGCAGGTTGCGAGCGCTGGTTGAAGAGCTGATCGGGCCCACGCACGCGAACGGCCACCCTGTCCAAGGGTCGCCGTCATGACCAGCGTGCGGCGTGCTGGACGTTACCAGCGGTACTGCATGCCCACGCTCGCATTCACGCTGTCACGCTGCTGGTCATCGCCCGCACCCGTGGAGCGCTGGTAGCCGCCCGAGCCGAACAGGCCCCAGCCGCCACGCAGTTGCACCTCCATGCCCAGCGTCATCTCGACGCGGCCACCGCCCGATTCCAGCGGCACCTGGTCGCGGCCTGCGTATGTGACCTGGCTGCTGGCACGCGGATCGTGCCAGTAGTTCACACCCACATAGGGGCTCCAGCGCGTGCCGGAGGCTGCATCCAGCACCCAGGCACCGCGCACACCCATGCGCCCGGTGATACCCCGCGTGGTGCCCAGATCCACGGTGCCGGCGGCATCGGCGGTGTGCTTGATGTCCACCTGCTGCCAGATCGCCTGCAGCTGGGGCTCCAGCACGAAGCTGCCGTGCGTCAGCGGCATCGCGAACGACTGGCCCACTTCCACCGACAGGGCGTGACCCTCGCCGCGGATCGGCAGTCGCATCGCACCGGTATGTGCCGAACCACTGTAGCGGGTGCCCTGCACCACCGCGTCCAGATAGCCGCCGCCCTGCCCTTGCAGCGTCCAGCCCAGGCCAGCGCTGGTGGCGCGCAGGTCCAGCGAACCGGTGGGCCCACGCACATAGCCGGTGGCGTCGTCATTGGTGAACACGCCATCGACCCGCACGCTGCTCCGGCTGTGCGCCAGATATCCCGACACACGGCTGCGCTGACCGTCATTGCGGGCGTGCTGCCACAGATCGGTACCCACCTGGAGGCCGGACAGATCGCCGCGGGCCTGCGGTGCCGCGAAGGCCCGGTAGGCGTTGTCGACATGGCGGTTGGTGACGCGCGCCCAGGCGGCCCTGCCCTCGGAAGCGCCAGCAGGAACGTCTGCAGGGCCGCGTTCGCGCATCGTGCCCAGGTTGAGAAGGCCCAGCTCACGCGCGATTGGCTGCACCGTGCCATAGGTCGCCAGTTCCGGCCCGATGATCGGATAGGTACCGGGCGGCAGCGGCTGGGTCACATCGATCGGGTCGACCGGCAGCACCGGCACAGGGTCGCCGTTGTCGACCGGATCGGGACCGCTTGGTCCGGGCACGACGGGATCGATTGGCATGACTGGATCGACGGGGACGATCGGGCTTGTCGGGTCCGTCGGATGCACCGGATCTACCGGATCGACCGGTGCGGTCGGCTCGGGCATCGGCAGCGGCACCACGAACGAATTGCGCAGGTACCAGTTGTCGGTGAAGTGGCCCTGCAGGTCACCGCGGAACAGTTCATAGCCCAGCGCACCACTGCGTGCCGGGTAGCCCAGGCGGAAGGCATCACGGTCGGTGGTGCCACCATTCTCCGTGGCGATCACCAGGATGCCATCGCCGGTGGTGTGACCTTCACTGCCGCGTGCGTTGTTGACCCGCACCTGCGTCGTTCCGCTGGCGCGGCCGCCATCGATCACCAACTGGCTCGACGGTGAACCGTCGGTATCCAGATAGGTGTAGAGCACCAGCGCGCCACCATTGCCCACATAGTCGCCATGCACAGTCAGGATGCCGTAGTCGCTGCCGCTGCCCGGCACGATCACACCGGCATTGTTCACATCGCCATGGATCGCACCGCCGCCGCCCAGCGTGCCGGCAGCCGCTACCCAGGTATTGGACTGGATGCTGCCGTCCACCTGCAGGCGGCCGGCAAGCACGCGGGTATCGCCGGTGTAGGCCTGGTCATCGGCGATGCGCAGGGTACCCTGCCCCATCTGGACCAGTCCGCCGGTTCCCTGCACGGCATTGGTCAACACCCGATCATCGGCACGGTTGAATTCCAGCATGCCGTCATTGTGGATGTCGCCCTGCACGCTGCCGGTAATGCCACCGTTACCCAGGCGCAGCGCACCGTGCTCAATGCGCGTACCACCGCCATGCTGCAGATCGCCGGCGACCACCGTGGTCCCGGCACCGGCCTGCACGAGTGCGCCCTCGCCGGTCACGTTGGCCTCCAGCAACAGCGCATCGTCGCGCTGGATCCGCAACGCGGTGCCTGCGCCGAGCCTGACGTCGCCAAGCAGATTGCCGGTGCTTCCGCCGTCGCCGAGTTGCAGCACGCCCGCGCTGACGACGGTGCCGCCGGTATGGGTGGCCATCCCCGTCAGCACCAGGGTGCCGCTGCCGGCCTGCACCAGCTCGCCACTACCGCGCATCGCGCCCGCCAGCGTGGCGGTATCACTGCGATTGACGGTCAGGCGCGCATCATTGGCCACATCGCCTGCGATCGAACCCGCGTTACCGCCGGTGCCCAGCACCAGCTCGCCCTGTTCGATGCGCGTGACGCCGGTATACGTGTTATCTGCGGCCAGTGTCAGCACGCCGTCGCCGCGCTTGATCAGCGCGCCGTCGGCACCGGACATCGCGCTGGCAAGCGTCACGTCATTGTCCTGCACATCCAACACAGCACCCCCGCGGCCGAGCGCCGCCAGCCGCGCGGAGATGTCCGTGGTCGTTCCGCTTGCCCACTGCAGACCACCTCCATCGAGCACGATCTGGCCGCTGCCAAGGTTGGCCGCGCTCTGGAAGCGGATCAGGCCTTCATTGACGGTGGTGCTACCGGTGTACGTGTTCGTGCCGGTCAGCGCAAGCACACCATCGCCTGCCTTGCGCAGGGTGCCATTGGCCCCGCTGACCAGCCCGCTGACGGTCATCAGTGCACCTGCACCCTCCACCTGGAAGGTGTGGGTCCCGGTGGAAGCCAGCACAATCGGCACATTGATCTGGCTGTCGCGGCCCTCGGCGCGGTTGCCCAGCACGCCGTCATCGAAGTTGATCGCACGCGTGGCGGCGCCCGCGCCGGCCAGCACGCTGTCGGCGCGAAGCGCACCGCCCGTGAGATTGACCGACGCGTTCACCGTGCCCGTGGTGCCGGTACGGTCACCCAGCGTCACCGCGCCAGCCTGCACCACCCCACCGGCGCCGACGATCAATCGTGCCGTCGTGCCTCCCCCACCGATGGTACTGCTGCGCTGGCCAAGCAGGATGGTATTGGCGTCAAGCAAACCGGCACCCATGGTCAACGTACCCACCGCAGGCTGCGTCCCATAGCGGGACGTGGCGATGGTCAACGCATCGACCTTCGCATCGAGCGTGCCTGCGCTCAGATCCACCGTCCCCACGGTACCGCTGTAGTTGCTGTTGGAGCCTGCCGCGATGTCCCAGCTGCTGACGGCCGTGCTGCCATCGGTGCCACGCAGGCGAAGCGTGCCGTTGCTGACGCCGTCCTGGAAGTTGAGGATGCCATTGGTCTGGTTGGTGCCGATGGTGACGACATCGGCATTGACGATGTTGTCCTGACCCAGCCGCAGCGTCGCCTGGTTGGTCGCCGGCCCCTGCACGGAGCGGCTGACGTCGGCCACGCCGAACGAAGCGGCGGTGATCACGTTGGTGCCGCCGGCCAGGTTTACCAATGCGTTGCTGATGCCGGTGGTGTTGGCCGCACCCCCGGTGGCGCGGCCACTGACGCTGAACACATTGCCCGCGCCATCGAACACGAAATTCGAGAGCCCGCCCATGTCCAGATTCTGCTCGGTGCTGCGCGCCGTACCACCCACGCGGAAGTCAGCCCCGTCATGCACCAGGGTGCCACCCGCACCGACGATGCTGCCGCTGGCGCCATTGGCTACGGTGAGACCGTCGATATGGCGCGTCCCGCTGCCGATATCCACGGTTGCACTGGCGGGAAAATCGAGCGATTCCGCGTGCGCGGTGGCGACGCCCAGCAGGCTCATGCCCAACGCCAGCACCAAGGGCCGGTGTCCCAGCCGACGGCGACCGGCTTGCCGCGGGCTGCGGGTGGCCAGTTCAGAGGCCACGACCCAACGGCCGGTGGCCGCGCTCCAGACAATGCGGTAGATGTTGTTCACTCGTGTTCCTCGTCAGTCGTCCCGTCCAATACGGACTGTCGCTTCTGGATCCTTCAAACCGTGACGGGAATCACCGGAACGAGTGGCCTGATGCGACAGCGGGCGCCAACGTACCAATGGGCTGCAGGGCAGCCCATGCAATTAGTTGTAATTCATTGGCAGAGCCGATCGATGAGCCGCGCCAAGGCGCCGCAATGTCGCCAAACACATTGCGGCGCAAGGGATTCGATCAGATTCGACAGCTGAGCTGGCCCTGAACTTGCGCCTGACGGCCTGTCCTTCGGGCGCTGTTGAGCGGCGATGGGGCCGCTCTTGAAGCCGAAGCGCGCCATTGCAGCGCGCCCCGATGACGCGGCACTCAGTGTGCGAGCGCGTAATCCAGCGCCGCGCAGATGGCCGCTACCTGCGCGGCATTGCACTCGGCCGGCGACGTGCGCGGGCTGTCCGGATAGACCTCGGTGGTCGTGGCGTAGCGGGCATCGGTGAAACCGGCACACGCGCCGATCGAGCGCGACTCGCCCCAGACCACCCCCGGCGACTGCAACGGCATGCCGATCAACTCGCCCTTCGCATCGGCCGGGGCAATGTGGGTGACCTTCTCCACTGCGGCGATCAACGCCTGCTGGAAGGCCGGCTGCGGATCTTCGCTGTTGCCGATCACGTAGAAGCCATCGGGAATGATGTCCGGCTCCAGCGTGATCCCGTCACGCGCGCAGCGCGCCGGATCGAATTCCTGCAGATCGCTGTCGGTGGTTTCGTGCAGGTCCATGTGGACGAGCAGCGTGTCGCCCCGTGCCGCCATCCAGCGCATCAGCGCGGCCGCCTCCTTGATCAGGCCATCGCCACGGAAGCTGCGGTTGGGATCGATCGCGTCCGGGTTCCAGCGCTGGATGCGCTCATAGCCCCACGGGCTGACGCAGGGTGCCACGATGAGGTTGATGCGGCCCGCGTAGGCATCCGCCCGCTCGTCCAGAAACTGGAGGGCGCCATGCACGCCACTGGTTTCGTAGCCGTGCACACCGCCGGTGACCAGCGCCGTCGGCAAGGAGGCGTCCCACTCACGGTTGACCACCGCAAACAGCGGGTAGTGATCCGGTGCGTAGTCCAGCTGTCCGTACTGGACTACCTCGAAGCGCTCTTCCAGGGCCTCGAGGGCGACCACCACATCGTCGTGGTAGCTGCGCTGGCGCTGCTGGGCGGCACGCCACTGCGCCCGCTCGGCGTCGCCCCAGGGCTGGCCGGGGGTGCCGATCGGGTAGAAATGCGTGTTGCTCATGGCCGTACTCCAAAGAGAAATCCGGTCGCTGCAGCCGTTGGCTGCGTGCGACGTTACGGAAGACATTCTAGCTGTGGCCGGGCATCCGGGACTGTGCGGACTGCCAACGCTGACACGAAAAAAGAGAGCCGGTTGCCCGGCCCTCTTCTCTTGCCACATCGACAATCAGGCTGCGTGCGCCGCCTCATACCCGTTCAAGCGCATGTCGCTGGACGCGCGCCCCTGGGTCAGCGAACGCAGCGAGGTGGTGTAGCCCCCCAGTCGCGCCAGCGGTGCATAGCCAAGCACTTCCGCCTGGCCATCCTGGTCCTCGATCGAGGCCACCCGTCCGCTGCGGCGGTTGAGATCGCCCACCACATCGCCGACATTGCCTGACGGCGCGTGGATGGCGATCTCCATCACCGGCTCCAGCAGCTGCGTGCCCGCCTCGGCCAGCGCCGCTTTCACCGCCTCGCTGCCGGCGCGATGGAAGGCCATGTCCGAGGAATCCTTGACGTGGGTCTGGCCATCGACCAGCGTCACCTCGATACCGACCACCGGATGGCCCAGCGGGCCTTCGCCCAGTGCCGCCCGAACGCCCTTCTCCACTGCGTTGACGAAGCCGCGCGGGATCGCGCCGCCCACAGTGCGGTCGACGAAGATCACCTCGCCATCCTCGCGCGGCGCCACATCGATCAGCACCTGGGCGAACTGGCCTTGGCCGCCGGTCTGCTTGGCGACCTTGCCCTCCACCCGCTGCACCGCTCGCTTCGGCGTTTCCTGATAGGCCACGCGTGGCTCGCCGGTGCGGACGTTGACGCCCCACTCCGTGCGCAGACGCTCGACCATCACCTCCAGATGCAGCTCGCCCATGCCCCAGATCAGGGTTTCACCGCTGTCCGCATCGGTCTCGACACGGAACGACGGATCCTCCTGCGCCAGGCTGGCCAACCCTTGGCTGATGCGGATCAGGTCCGAGGCCTTTTCCGCCGTCAGCCGCCATGCCAGCACCGCATGCTGCGCCTGGATCGCATCGAGCAGCAGCGGGCGCGATGGCGCACTCAGCGTTTCACCGCTGACCGCATCCTTCCAGTCCAGCACCGCGACGATGTCACCGGCTACGGCCTGCTTGATGTCGTGGGTCTGGTCGGCCTGCACCCGCACCAGGCGGCTGACGCGCCGCCCCTGCGGATGCTGCGAACTGGCCAGCGCGTCGCCCACCTTCAGCGTGCCCGAATACACCCGCACGAAGCTCAGCGCACCGTGGTTCTGGTGCGTGATCTTGAACAGCAGCGCCGCAAGCGGGCCCTCCGGGTCCGGTGGCAGCAGCACGTCGTTACCGTTCTCGGTGGCGATCACCGCCGGCCGATCCAGTGGCGAGGGCAGATAGTCGACCACCGCGTCCAGCAGCGTCTCCACACCCTTACTCTTGAACGCCGAGCCGGCCAACACCGGTACGCCGGCACCGGCCAGGGTGCCGCGACGGATCGCCGCGCGCAGCTGTGCGTTGTCGATCACCGCGCCTTCCAGCCACGCCTGTGCCAGCACGTCGTCAGCGTCGGCCACGGCTTCGATCAGCGCCTCGCGCTGCGGTAGCCACTGGGCAGCCTCATCGGTCGTCCAGGCATGCCGCAAGGCAGTGCCCTTGTCATCCCAATGCACAGTACTGCAGTCGACCAGGTCCACCCAGCCGTTGAACTGGCTTTCGGTCCCGAGCGGCACGCCGAGCGCCCATGGCGTGGCACGCAGCTTCTCGCGGAGCTGGGTCAGCACGCGTTCGAAGGACGCACCGGTGCGATCCATCTTGTTGGCGAAGGCGATCAGCGGCACCCCGTGGCGACGCGCCTGGCGCCAGACCGATTCGGACTGGGGCTGCACGCCATCCACTGCGGAGAACACTGCGACCGCGCCATCCAGCACGCGCAGGGACCGCTCCACTTCGATCGCGAAATCGATGTGGCCGGGGGTATCGATCAGGGTCAGGTGATGGACCGGCTGGTCGCGCGGTGCCCAATGCGCCTGCACGGCGGCCGCGCCGATGGTGATGCCGCGCTCGCGCTCGATCGCCGAGAAATCGGTGGTCGCCGCACCGTCGTGGACTTCACCAACGCGATGGATCTCGCCGGTTTTCCACAACAGGCGCTCGGTGAGCGTGGTCTTGCCGGCGTCGATGTGGGCAATGATGCCGAGGTTGCGCCGGAGGGTAAGGGTCTGGGTATGGGTGTTCATGGGATAGGTCTCACTGCCAACATCGGGGAGCCGCACGCCGCCGTTGGCTAACGGGCGTGCGGCCAGGTTTGGGGCTCGGCGATCTGGTGCATGGCACGTTCTCCTTCAGACAGTTCTGGTGCGTGGAAACGAAAAGAGCGCCCGGTGGGCGCTCTGCGTGGGGTCCAGGGTGACCGGTGTTCCGGTCAGCAGCCTCGCACTCCGATTGGCAGACGCGCCCGTGCCGCGTAAACGCGGGTCAGGGTAAAAAACGTCAGAAGCGGCATCGAAGTCATGAGGGTCACCTGGGGTGTAGCCGGCATTGTAGACCTCCCGTGGCCGGCTACAAGCCCTTATTGACAACACTCGCGCAACAATGAGCATCATGAACGCAAATAACGCTCATTATTGGCACGCGGATACCTAAAGCAGCCCGAACATGCGAATGGGTCGCAATTGCGTATAAGGCGGTAATCCTTAAAATGGTGGCCGATGCGTCGCCAGCGGCGACGCCCGCGCGCCAGGCTCCGCCCTTCAAAGCAACGAGCCGCGCTCGCGTCCCTCCTTCCGCGTTGCCGAGCTGTTGCCCATGACCTCCTCTTTCTCCCCGAACCCGCGCCGGTTGCGCCCCAACCTGCTGGCCCTGGCCTGCCTTGCCGCCGCGTTTGTGCCCACCGCCCATGCCCAGACCGCCACCGATCTGGATGCGGTGCGCGTCAACGCCTACCGCGCTGCCAACAGCACCAGCGGCGCCACCAAGACCAGCACCGCACTGGCCGAAACCTCGCAGTCGGTCTCCGTGATCGAGCGCGCCGAACTGGATGCCCGTGGCGTGCAGTCGCTCAACGATGCGATGCGCTACGTCGCCGGTGTCAGCCTGGAAAGCTCGGGCATCGACAACCGCGTGGACGACTTCCGCATCCGCGGCTTCGATGCCGGCAGCTGGTCCAACAACGTCACCCTGGATGGCATGCGCGCGCCGCAGGGCAGCCAGTGGAACCGCAGCATGTTCGACAGCTGGAACCTGGAGCGCGTGGAAGTGCTCAAGGGTCCGTCTGCCGTGATGTACGGCCAGGTGGCCCCGGGCGGGATGGTCAACCAGGTCAGCAAGACGCCGACGCCCGATCAGGTGCAGCAGCTGCGCCTGGGCGTGGATGCCAATGGCCAGTACAGCGCTGCCTTTGACGTGGGCGCCGGCACGGCCGCTGATGATCACCTGTTCCGCCTGGTCGGCCTTTATCGCGACGGCCAGACCCAGATCAAGCGCACCGAGCAGGAACACTGGTTCCTCGCGCCCAGCTACACCTGGCAGCTCGCCGAGCGCACCCGCCTGACCCTGCTGGGCATGTACCAGAAGGACGATGGCGGCTCGACCTACCAGTTCCTGCCGGCCGCCGGCACGCTCAATCCGACGGCGTCGGGCTACATGAAGAACAGTACCTTCATCGGCGAGCCGGACTGGAACACCTTCGACCGTACGCTGTGGACCGCCGGCTGGATGTTCGAGCATCAGTTCAACGACCACCTCACGCTGACCCAGAGCGCGCGCCGCACGCATGTCGATTCGCTGTTCCGCAGCGTGGTCACCTTTGGCGCACTCAATGCCGATGGCCGCACCCAGAACCGTCGCGGCGTGATGGGCACTGGCGACTCCGATGGCGACACCTTCGATACGCGCCTGCAGGCGCGTTTCAGCACCGGCGCGGTGGATCACACCGTGCTGCTCGGCTGGGACTGGCAGCGTGCGGATTGGGAAGGTGTGCGCAGCGCCATGAGCAGCCCGCGCCCGATCGACATCTTCAATCCGGTCTATTCGACCTACCGCCCGACGGTGAGCACGGAAACCCCGACCGCCGGCATCAACCGGCAGAGCGGCGTGTACCTGCAGGATCAGTTGGCGCTCGGCAACTGGCGGATGACGTTCGGCGGTCGCTACGACTGGACCAAGGATGACAGCAGCAGCGCCAACCGCAACATCGCTACCGGCATCTCCACGCCGGGCGGACGCAATGTGATCAAGAGCGAGGCCTTCACCGGCCGCGCCGGCGTGCTGTATGTGTTCGAGAACGGGCTGACCCCGTATGTGAGCTACGCCGAATCGTTCCAGCCCTCGACCAAATCGCCGTTGGACAGCTTCACCCAGACCGCGTTCGAACCGGTGACCGGCTCGCAGTGGGAAGCCGGTCTGAAGTATCAGCCCGCCTCGGTGGACGGCCTGGTGACACTGTCGGTGTACGACCTGCGCCAGCAGAACATGATCGTGGATGATCCAGTAGCCTCGCACCGCAACTGCGGCGCGACCGGCACCGCGACCTGCTCGATCCAGGGCGACGAAGGTCGCGTGCGCGGCATCGAACTGGAAGGCCGGATCACCCCGATCGAGGGCTTCAGCCTGATCGGCGCGGCATCACGGATGGACTCGGAGATGACCCGTTCGGCACCCTACAAAGGCAAGGAACTGGCGATGGTGCCCGACTACAGCGCCTCGTTCTGGGCGGACTACACCTTCCAGGCCGGCGCACTGCAGGGCCTGAGCCTGGCTGCGGGCGCGCGCTACAACGGTGTCAGCTACGGCGACAGCGCCAACCTGTACCGGATTCCGTCCTACACACTGTTCGATGCGGCGATCCGCTATGACGTGGGTCAGATCGGCGGCACCCAGGTGCAGCTGGCACTCAACGCCAGCAACCTGGCCGACAAGCGTTTCGTATCGACCTGCACCGGCGTGTCGTCGTGCTATTACGGCAGTGGCCGCACCGTGATGGCGACGGCGCGGTTCGGCTGGTAACTGGTGGCGGCGCCGGGGTAACTCCCGGCGCTAGGCGTCGGTGACCACCACCAACGGGACATCGCGCTGCGGATGCCGCAGCACCAGCACCGGCTGCTGGTACACCCGTTCGATGTGTTCCACCGTCAGGACCTCGGTGGGCGTGCCATCGGCCGCCACGCGGCCCTGCTCCAGCAACACGATCCGGTCCGCATACGCAGCGGCCAGATTCAGATCATGCAATACCACGATCACACAGGCACCGGCATCGGCCAGGTCGCGTACCGCACGCAGCGTACGCTCCTGATGCCGCAGATCCAGGGCGGCCGTCGGCTCATCCAGCAACAACAACGGCGTATCCTGGGTCAGCACGCGGGCGAAGGTCGTCCGCGCCGCCTCGCCACCGGACAGATGTTCCACTTCCCGCTCGATCAACGCATGCAGGTCCGCTCGTGCCAGTGCATCGGCAATGCAGGCGGCATCTTTGACCGGATCCGGCGGATGCGGCAGCCGCCCCATCGCCACCACTTCATGCACACGGAAGGCGAACCGCACCGCGTGCTCCTGCGGCATGACCGCGCGCTCGCGTGCCAGCGGCTTGGCTTTCCAGTCCGCCAGCGCCTGACCACGCAGCAGCACCTTGCCCTGCTCCGCCTCCAGATCGCCTGCGGCCACCGCCAG
Organism: Stenotrophomonas sp. K-6; assembly: GCF_056861555.1. NCBI lineage: Bacteria > Pseudomonadati > Pseudomonadota > Gammaproteobacteria > Lysobacterales > Lysobacteraceae > Stenotrophomonas > Stenotrophomonas sp. K-6. The sequence goes on from NZ_JBSPUC010000006.1 coordinate 204,747, forward strand.
CAACGTTGACTTGCCCGCGCCGTTCGGCCCAACCAGCGCCGTCACCGTGCCGGGCACGAAATCCAGCGTAATGTCATCCAGAATGCGCCGCGCGCCGCGGCTCAACTGCACCGACTGCAATTGCAGCAGCGCGCTCATGCGCCGCTCCGGTGGCGCTGACGCATCACCAGCCACAGGAAGAACGGCGCACCCAGCGCGGCCGAGAACAGGCCCAGCGGAATCTCCGACGGCGGATCCAGCGTGCGTGCGGCGGTGTCGGCGACCACGATCAGCAGCGCACCGGCGACGGCTGAGACCGGCAGCAGCCAGCGATGGCCGGGGCCGACCAGCAGACGCACGACGTGCGGCACAACCAGACCCACGAAACCGATCGAGCCGGCAAAGGCGACGGCGGCACCGACCAGCAACGCACTGAAAGCAATCAACTTGAGCCGCGTGCGCTTCACATCCAGTCCCAGGTGCTGGGCCTGACGCTCACCCAGCGCGAGCATGTCCAAGGGCGTAGCCAGACGCAGCAACGCGATCGTGCCGAGCACGAACACCGGCGCCACCGCGATCACGTCCATCCAGTCGGCCTGGGCCAACGAACCCATCTGCCAGAACACCAGCGATTGCAGCTCACTCTCGCTGGCGACGTAGGTCAGGAACCCGATCATCGCCGAGCAGAACGCCGCGATCGCAATGCCGACCAGCAGCAATGTCGCCGTGCCGGTGCCCTGCCCCGGTCGCGCCAGCAGGTACGTCAAGGTGATCGCGCCACCGGCACCGGCGAACGCCGCCAGCGGCAGCGTCCATGCACCGAAGGCGCCGGCACCCAGCACGATCGCCGAGACCGCGCCCAACGCAGCGCCCTGGGTCACGCCGACAATGCCGGGGTCGGCCAAGGGATTGCCGAACAACCCCTGCAGGCTCGCGCCGGCCATCGCCAGTGCGGCCCCCACCATCGCGCCCAGCAAGGCACGCGGAATGCGCAGCTGCCATACCACGGCCAGATCGCGGGTACTGACGCTGGCCGGATCGACCAACCCCAGTTTCACGCCGATCGCCTGCAGCACTTCCATCGGTGGCAGGCGCAACGGGCCCACCGCAAACGAGGCAATGACCGCGATCAGCAGCCCCACCGCGGCCCAGATCAACACAGTCGCGCCACGGCGACGCACAGGACTCAACACCGCCATGCCTCACGCCCTCACGGGCGCGGCACCGTTGCGAAAGCAGCAGCCAGTGCCACCGCACCACTGCCCGAGGCAACGCTGGCGGACTTCAACTCCACATCCGGCATCACCCACACGCGGTTGGCCGCACCGGCCGGCGTCTGCCGAAGCGTCGGATAGGCGCGCCACAGCCCGGCTTGGCCACCAAACAGGGCCAGATCGTTCTCGGTCACGAGGATCACGTCGGGCGCAGCGGCCACCACGCCTTCATTGCTGAGGGCCGAGTAGTTGGCCACACCGGCTTCGTCGCCGATGTTGATGCCGCCGGCGAGCGTGATCAGCTTGCCCGACGCACTGTCCGAACCGGCCACCGTCGGCGCGCCGCCGGCACCGGTCGCGGAAACATGGATCACACGCGGGTGCCATGCCAATGCGGCACCACTGGCCTTGGCCGCATCCAGCTGCGACTGCACTTTCGTGGCCAATGCTTCACCCTGCTCGGCCATGCCGACGGCGGCGGCGACCTTGCGCACCTTGTCCGCGGCCGGCTGCAGATCGTCGACGATCACCGCCGCCTCGCCTGCGCCGCGCAGCTTGGCGGCGAGATCGGAATGGCGGCGCAGGCTGTTGCCCAGGAACAGGGTGCCCTGCAGGCTCAACACGCCTTCCACGCCGGTGGTGCGGTTGAACAGAAATTGTTTGGGGGCCTTGCGGCCGGACGCGGTGGCCGAGCGCAGCGGCGCGGCGTAGACCTGGTCGTCCAGACCAAGCGCTTCGAGCACGGCGATGATGTCATCGCCACCAGCAATGATCTTGGAGGTATCGGTCACCGTCGTGGCCACACCATCATCGGAGGTGACCTGTGCCGGCAACTGCTGGGTGGCGCCGTCGATATCCGGCACGTCCACGCCCGCCAACCGCTGCCAGCCGTCCGGCAACGCTTCAGCGCCCTGCGCGGCAGGTGCCGCAGGTGCCGCAGCGGTGTCGGCAGCCGGTGCGGCAGGTTCCTTCGAGCACCCGGCGATCACGGCAACCAGGGACAGCGCCAGCAGGCTGCGGCGGACAACAATCGACTTCATGGCAGTTCCTTTTCAATCAGAACGGCGGGGCTGTTCGCCCCGCCGCCAGTGCAACGCACTGCGCAGGACTCAGTTCGCGCGGGTGCTGATGCGGGTGATGCGGTCGCCCTTCGGATCCTGGGCATCACGCGACTTGTTGACGGCAAACACGTTGCCCTTGCCATCTTCACGCACATGGTTCGGGAAGGTGCCGCCATCCAGGTTGCCCACCACCTTGCCGTTGCCATCGACCACGGTCACCGTGCCGGCACCGCGGTTGGTCACATAGGCCAGCTTGGACACCGGCTCGAAAGCGACGTTCAGCGCACCGGCGCCGACCGGCACGTCGTGCAGCACCTTGCCGCTGGCGACATCGACGATCAGCAGGTTGTCAGTGCCCTGCGAGGCCACGTACAGGCGACCTGCCGAAGCGTCATAGGCCACGCCGGAGGCGCTGATCGCGTTGCCCAGATCGATGACCTTCTCCACCTTGCCGGTGGTGGTGTCGATCACGGCCGCTTCGGGCGTGCCGATGCTGACGGTGAACAGCTTGCCGGCCGCTTCATCCAGCACCAGGCTCATCGGGACGAACTTCTTGTCGTCCACGCCCGAGGCCAGGGCGATCGGCTCCAGCGGCTGCAGGGTGCGGGCATCGAACACCGAGAGATGATCCTCACCGGCGGCCGAAGCGAATACCTTGCCATGACGGCCATCGACCACGACGTCGCGGGCATGCGGCACAGTGCCGACATCGAACTGGCGCACCAGCGACAGATCCTTCTGGCGATACACAGCCACGGTGTCCTGGCGGGTATTGGTGACCCACACGTTGCCGTTGGCATCATCCACGCCCACGCCATAGACCGCGAACACTGCACCGCCCTTGCCGCCCGGCACTTCCGCCGGCGTGACCTTGGCGGTGACCTTGAGGGTCTTCGGGTCCAGCTTGAGCAGCTGCGACTGGGTGACCGGCGGGCGACCGACGGCAGCGGTGACGAACACCGCGTTGCTGGCCGCGCTGTACGCGGACTGGTACAGGCCCTGTACCAGTTTGGCCGAGGTCTGGTTGAAGTTCTGCTGGCCGCTCAGCGGCAGGTTCGGCGAAACGCGCAGCGACAGCACGGTGGCGGCGGACGGCTGGCTGGCACGCACGATCACCGGCTGTTGGCCGGGCACGGCATCGGCCGGAATCGCGACCTTGCCCTTGAAGTTGCCCTCGGCATCGACCACGTACGGGGTGGCGTTGAGCACCGTTTCACCGCGCAGCAGAGTCACCTGCTGGCCCGGGACGAACTGGCGGCCGATCACCTCGGCGTCGCTGCCCGGCACCACGTTCTGGCCGCGGCTGACCACTTCACCGCGGAAGCCGTTGGCCGGCGCATCGAACACCGGCTGGGCGAGCACGGTCGGGCTGGCCAGCGACAGCGCAAGGGCCAGGGTGGCGACGCGCGGGAGGGTTTTCAGGGTGTACATCAGCAGACTCCTTCTGTTGGGGGCGCGCCGGTTGGCGCGTTGTCACAGTGCTTGCCTTGGCGTGGCCGCGGTCCGTTGCGGCGGTGGCACACGGCCACGGAACTGCCTGGGTAACGAAAAAATCAGGGGGCCGGCGCGGGCGTACCGCTGCGATCGGCGATGCCATACAACTGGCTCAGCGTGGCCTTGAGCGATGCCGGCAGCATCGGCCCATGGCCAAGGCCGGGGAATTCGCGGTACTGCACAGTCAGGCCCGGCACCTTGGCCAGGCGCGTGGCCAGCTGCTGCGCGGCATCGGGAGTGGCGCCACCAATACGGCGCAGATGAGCGACCACACGCGGATTGGTCATGTCGCGCACACCCCGGTTGCCGGTGCGCTCGTCGCCGCCAAGCATCACCGTGACCTGTGCCGGCTGGCCTTGGGCGTTGGCGATGAACTGTCGCTCCATGTCGCCCAGCGGGGCGCCCTGGCTCCACCACAGTGATGGGCTGGCCGACACGTAATGCTGGAACGCGGCCGGCCGCGTATACAGCGTGCTGACCACGAACAGGCCGCCGAGCGAATGGCCCCAGAGCGACTGCTGCTGCAGATCGACGTTGGCGCGGCGCTGCACTTCCGGCTTGATCCGGCGTTCGATCAGATCCAAGAACGCATACGCACCGCCGCCGCTGGACTGCGAGGTGCCGTTCTCGTCGTCGGCGGTGTCGATCCACGCGGTGTAATCGCGGGTGCGTGACGGCGAATCGATGCGCAGGTCGTTGTCGTAACCGATGAACACCAGCACCGGCGCGGCGTGCGCGGCCAGATCAGCAAGCATCGTCTGGTCGAGCACCATCGCCGCGGCGTTGCCATCCAGCATGTACAGCACCGGTGCCGGCGTGGCCGAGGCCTTGGTTGGCACGCCGACATTCACCCGCCAGCGGCGGGCTTTGTCGGGGCTGTCGAGCACGAAGTGTTCGAAACGATAACTCTGCGCCGGCTCATCCAGCACCGTCTCACCCACCTTCTGCTCGGGATTGCGCTGCTGCGCCGAGGCGGGTGACAGCGCCGCCATGCCGATCACGGTTGCCACGCCCAGCGTGCGCAACCACGGCGATACGGAAGAGATCAGCGACGAGGAAACATTCATGACTACCCGGAGCGAGGGACGGTGCTATCGCGCCAGTGTAACTCAAATGAGAATGGGTATCACTGACGTTGCGCCACCCGGTTCAGCGCGCGCAATCGCCCGAGGCCTTGCGTGCCGCACCCACCGTCGCACCGCCTTTGCCGCTGACCGACATCCAACCCTTCAAGGACATGTCGTCCGGCACGGACGCTCCCATCGGCGCTGCGGAGATCACCAGCTCACGGGCGGTGCCGACCGGCTCAAGTTCGGCCAGGCGCGCGGCCTTGTCTCCGTCGGTGCTGACGACGTCATCGGGCCCCGCCGCTGGTGTGCTGGTAGTGGTTCCCGTCTTGGCCACCCTGATCCGCAGCTCGCCGTCGGCCCTGTTGCTCACCGTCACTGCGTACTGCTCCTTGCCATAGGCCCAGGGCATCTCGCGCTGCACCGTGACAGCCTGCCCTTCGGCGGGAACCTCCAGCGTCTCACCCGCGATGCTCTGCGCCATCGCCATGCCGCCCATCACCGCCATGTACAGGCCGTACGCACGCATCTGCTTCTCTTCCTGCGTCTTTGCCGCGGGCGCGCCCGGCCAGCGCGCGTCGAGATTCATATGCGCCTTGCCATCGCACAGCGTCAGCACCAGCGGTTCACCCCCACCCTCGCCGAGGCGGACCAGGCTGTCGCCATTGCGGAACTGCTGCACCCGGCCGATCAAGGACGCGCCGCTCGCCGGGACCTGGCTCACCTCGACACTTGATGCGCTCTTCAGGCGCTCAGTCAACGACAGCGTCGCAGCACTGGCGGGCACGGCCACAGTGATCGCGGCGGTGAGTGCAGCAACAGTGAGAAAAGCGCGCATGGCATCCAGTCCAGAAGGGCGGGACATCATACGCGCCCGATCGCATCCGCCCAGCGCACCGCGCCATCGCTCAAGCGCGCTGCCGTACTGCAACGCTCAACCACGCATCACCATCGCCTCGATCGTCGCGGCCAGCTCCTGCTCGGCCTCCATCGGTGTGATGTCGCCGGTCGTCGCCGCAGACGAAAGACCTTCGGCGGCACCCAGCATGCCCCACAGCCCGGCCTGGGCCAACGTGCCGTCGGGCGCGAACGGAGACAGCAGCGCGCGACACTGCTCGAGAAACACGACGTCATAGTCGCGTTTGATCCGCGCCAGTTCAGGCGAGCCGGCCAGCGCAGCAATCACGCCGGGAATCTCGCGCCCCTGCTTCATCACGCAGGCCACATAGGCGTCGGCGATGACCTGCGCTTTCGCCGCGAGGGTCGGGCCGCTACTGGCAAACAGCGTCTCCATCACCACCCCCTGCCGTGCATCGAAATCGCGATACAGCGCGCCCAGCAGACCCGCCCGCGTCCCGAAATGGTCATACACCACCGGCTTGGTGACCCCGGCCTGCTCAGCCAGCCGCCCCAGCGTCAGTGCGTCGGTGCCCTCCTCCCGGATCAGCCGCCAGGCCTCCTCCAGCAATTGGCGCAGGCGCTCGTCGCGGGACATGCGGCGGCGTGGCGTGGTGGGGGCAGCAGGCTCGCGAGGGCTTGACATGGCTATATACCAATCGTAACTTACAGTCAGTAACTTACCGAAAGTATACAGCCTCCCCCACCTCTGGACGCCGATGCACACCCTGATTGTTACCTCCCACCCCAATCCAGACGCCCTGACCCATGCCGTCGCCCGCCGCATTGCAGAAGGCATCACTTCGGCAGGCGTCGGTGCCACGGCCGAACTGGCCGACCTGAGTGCAGAGGGCTTCGACCCCCGCTTCAACCAGGACGACATGAAGGGCCATCAACGCGAGGCGCCCTTCCCCGCTGACGTCCTGGCCGAACAGGCCCGCCTGGACCGCGCCGATGCACTGGTACTGGTGTTTCCGGTCTACTGGTGGAGCATGCCGGCCCTCATGAAGGGCTGGATCGATCGCGTGTTCTCCAATGGCTGGGCCTATGACGACAGCAGCGGCCAGGGCGTGCTCAAGAAACTGGGGCATCTGCCCATCCACCTGGTCGGCATCGGCGGTGCCGACGAACGCACCTGGCACAAGCGCGGCTACACCGACGCAATGAAGATCCAGATCGAGACCGGCATCTTCGATTACTGCGGCGCGCCGATACGCTCGTCCACGCTGCTGCTGGAAACGGACTCGGGCGATGCACCGGCCCATCTGTCGACGGCGTATGCACTGGGGCGACGCATTGCCACCCCGCCCGACGAGGCAGCCGGCTGAGCCGATCCGATGCGGCGGCCAAACCGATGCACTCCGCCCTGATGCATCACGGCTTGGGCGCCGCGTCTTCGGCCTTCCACTCCGCCACCTTCGCCCTGGTCTGCTCCAGAAGTGCGTCGAGTGCCTTGCGGTCATACCCGTGACCACGCACGACCACGTATTGGATGCCGCGCGTTGCCTCGATGTCCTCCAGGGGGTTGCGCTCCAGCAGCACCAGATCAGCCGCCTTGCCCGGCGCAACCGCGCCGTAGCGATCCAGCGTGCCGAACCAGGCCGGGCCTGCACGGGTGGCCGCCGACAAGGCCTGCGCCGGCGTCAACCCTTCCTTGACGAACAGCGACAGTTCCTCATGCAGGCCGATACCGGGATAGTTGAAGGAGTTGAGGAAGCCCGCATCGGTGCCGGCCATGATCGTGACGCCGGCCTGCTGCAGCATCGGCAGTACTGCCGCGACCTGGTGGTATTCCTGGTGACGGGCCTGGATCTGGGCCGGGGTTGCCTTGGCCGCGCGCTCCACACGCCAGGCGTAGGTGGCCTGCAGCTTTGGGCCGATGTAGGCCAGATACGGATCATCGCGATGATCATCCTGGTCCAGGAAATCCAGGATGCGGCCGCCATTGAGCGTCGGCGTTACGAACACGCCCTTCGCGGCGAAACCACGGTAAGCGGCCATGGCGGTATCACGATCAAAGCCGGCATCCAGCCGTGCGTTGGCCTGGGCACGATCAATCCGCTTGGCCGCGAAGTCCGCGGCGATGGCCGCCTCATCCTTGACCCCGGCCTTGTAGGCGTAGTCCAGGTGCTCGATCGAGCTGATACCGGCATCGACGGCCTGCTGCACGGTCAACGCCATCGGAATGTGGCCGGAAGCACGCAACCCATTGGCGCGCGCCCCGCGCACGGCAGCCAGGAACAGCTCCGGGGTCAGGGTGCTGTCGGTGATTTTGACGAAGTCGACGCGGTCACGTTTGAGACGCACGAACGCTGCATCCAGGTCGGCCTGCGAACCCACTTCGAGGGTGCCCTTCCAGACCGGCTTGATGCCTTCGATCTTCGCCCCGGAGGTGAACAGCTGAGGGCCGGCCAGGCGACCGTCGGCGATCTCACCGCGCCACTGCAGTACCTGCTCGGGCAGATCACCGGACGCATCACGGATGGTGGTGATGCCATGGGCGATGTACAGCGGCAGCAGCGCCTTGTTCTCTTCGATGAGCGCCGGCCCGCCGCCGAAGTGCACATGCATGTCCCACAACCCGGGGATCAGATAGCGCCCCTTGCCATCCACGTCCTGCGTGGCTCGCCACGCTTTGCGCATCGCCCGGTCATTGCCGACCGCAACGATGTCCTGGCCACGCACCACGACCGTCTGGTCGGCCACCGTCGTGGCGCGCTCGACGTCGACCACGGTGGCATGCCGGATCATCAGATCGGCCTGCTCGGCCGCGAACGCGGAAGGGGCCAGTGCAAGCAGCACCGGGATCGCAAGACGGAAGGACATGGAGCGCGCACCGGAAAAAGAGAACCGGGCCACCTTACGGTCAGGCCCGGCACATTCACCAGTTAAATTTCAGCATGATGCGCATGCATGATTGCAATGGAGCCTGCTGCAATACGCAGCAGCCTCAGTTCTCGCCCCGCATGGCCGGGCGGGTCTGCACCCGCTGCAGCCAGGCCGCAACCGCCGGATGCGCACCCACCACCGCCCCCAGATGGGTGCCGTAGCCCACCACCTGGCCAACCACCAGATCCACCAACGAGTATGCCTCGCCAAGCATCCACGGCTGCTGCGACAGGCGCGCCTCCAACAGATCCAGCAGTTCGTTGGCGGCACGGATGCCGGCGGCAGCATGCTCGACGCTACGCAGCGCATCGTCCACGGTCGCCAGCCATACCCGCCCCAGCACCGCTGCGTAGGTAACGTACGCCCACGTGCTCCAGGACATCGCCTCCAGTCGAGCCGGTGTCCCCGCCGCCGGCCACAGGCCCTGGCCCACCCCGTACTGCTCGCCCAACCACAGGTGGATGGCCAGGCCTTCAAACAAGGGCGTGCCGTCCACCACCAGGCACGGGACCTTGCCGTTCGGGTTGATCGCCAGGTACGCCGGCGTGCGCTGTTCGCCGCTGCGGATGTCGATCCTGACCCGGTCGTGCGGGACGGCCAGTTCGGCCAGGGCGCAGGCGACCGGGGAGGCGCTGGACATCGGGTGCCAATAGAAAACGAGGGACATTGAAGAACTCCTTGAGAGGGGTGGAAAGGTGCGGCGGGACTGGTGCTGCACCGTGCGCTCAAGACTAGGCAGCATTGCGGACAGAATCGGCCCGCAATGGCTGCTACGCTGCCGCGCATGCTGACCGCGTCCGCCCGCCTGCTGAGCCTGCTTTCGTTGCTGCAATCCCGCCCGCACTGGGCCGGCGGCGAGCTGGCCGAGCGCATGGCCATCCATCCGCGCACGCTCCGGCGTGACATTGATCGCCTGCGCCAGCTCGGCTACCCCATCCACGCCAGCACCGGCCTCGCCGGCGGCTATGCGTTCCGCCCGGGGCGTGCATTGCCGCCACTGTTGTTGGATGACGAGGAGGCGCTGGCGGCGGCGGTCGCGCTGCGCACGGCGGTGACCGGCACGATCAGCGGCATCGAGCAGACCGCGATCACGGCACTGGTGAAGATCGAACAGGCCATGCCGCCGCGACTGCGCCCCCGGTTGGCCGCACTGCGCTCGGCGCTTCTGCCCGCCCACCCGATCGGCCCGCAGGTGGATGCCGGGCGCCTGACCACCCTGGCCTGCGCCTGCCGCGACCAGGTACAACTCCGCTTCGACTACACCGACCGGGAGGGCGTTTCCAGCGCACGTCAGGTCGAGCCTCAGGGCGTGGTGCATGCCGACCGCCGCTGGTATCTGGTCGCCTGGGACACCGGGCGCAATGACTGGCGCACCTTCCGCATCGACCGGATCGCCAGCGCACCGCTGGTGGGCGCGCACTTTGCACCCCGCGCAGGCCCAGGCGACGGTGACCTGCGCCAATGGGTCGCCCGCTCGCTCTCACTGGGCCAGCACCACGACGAGGCCCGGATCATCCTGCATGCGCCGCTCTCGGTCATGCGCCAGCAGATACCGGCATCGGCCGGGGAGCTGGAAGCAGTCGATGATCGGCGCTGCCTGCTGCGCTGCGCCGCCAACCCCTTGGGCACGGTGGTGTATTGGCTGTTGGCGCTGGGGCTGGAGTTCGAAGTGCTGGGACCGCCTGCACTGCATGAGGCCATGCGCGAGGCAGGTGAACGGATCACCCGCAACCTGGCCCGTCGCGAACCGCCGGAAGCGTCGGCGGGCACCAACACGCCCTGACCGCAAGCGCGTCGGCATTGGCGCAGAAAGTCATTGCGATTCAGAATGGCGGCATGACCGCAAGTGAAAAACCGAATCGCACCCTGTTCGACCTGGATCTCCTGCGCGCCATGGTGATGGTGGCCGATTGCGCCAGCTTCACCACGGCTGCGGCGCGCCTGCATTCCACCCAATCCACCATCAGCCAGAAGATCCGCCGGCTGGAGGACATGGCCGGCCATCCACTGCTGGTGCGGGGCAACCGTGATGTGCATCCCACCGATGCCGGCCAGCTCGTGCTCGGCCATGCCCGCCAATTGCTGGCACTCAACGACCAGCTCCTCGAAGCGCTGGCCGGCACCACGGTGGCCGTCACCGTTCGGCTGGGGGTTCCGGAAGACTTCGTCAGCGCCGCGACCACCCAGCTGCTTGGCGCCTTCAATCGGGAGCATCCGCAGGTGAAGCTGGAAGTCACCAGCGGCCTCAGTCGTGATTTGGCCAATGGCTACGATCACGGCGAACTGGACCTGATCCTGGTCAAGCAGCGCCGCAACAGCCGCGCCGCCGTGGCCTGCTGGCCGGAGACGATGGTGTGGATCGACAGCGCCCGCAACGGCTGCATCGACCTCGACCCGGTCCCGCTGGTCACCTTCCCGCCGCGCGGGCTGTACCGCGACGACATCATCGATGCGATTGAAGCACTCGGTCGCCGCTGGCGGATCAGCTTCACCAGCTCCAGCCTGAGCGGCATCCAGGGCGCCGTCGCCGACGGCATGGGCATCAGTCTGCTGCCGGCGCGCGCCCTGAGTCGCGAACACATCGTACTGGGCCCGGAACAAGGGTTGCCGCCTATCGATACCTTCGAGATCGCCCTGCTTCACCGCACCACGGCCGACCCGCTGGTCAAAGCCCTGGCCATGCGCCTGACGGGCCTGCTCGATCAGGAACGGGCGGGCGCGCCTACTTGAGCTGCAGCGGGTAGCGCTGCCAGAGCACGTGCACCAGGAAGCCGGTCAGTTCCGGGTCCTTGCTGGTGATCGAGGCGCGGATCTTGTCCAACAGCACCATGTCGCTGCAGTTGCGCACATCGGCATGCCCTGCCTGCCCGGCGCGGCGCGCACGGTAACGGGCCGCACGCTGTGCATCGGTCATCGCGTAGCCGAACGTGGGCGGACGGCCGCGTTTGCGCGGCAGCGTCAGTTCCAGTGTTCCGGGGTCTTGTTCATCGCGCATGACGGACGAGGATGCAAACGGGGGCGCGCACGATATCGTGAGACATCACTTTAATCCAGCGTTTTGCGTGGATTTCTGCGATGGCAGCGCGTGAACCTCAGCGCCACGCCTCGGCCACACGCGCACCAGCCCACACCAGCAGCATGCCACCGAGCAGACTGATACCCAGATACAGCGGCACCATCAGGCTTCGATCCGCGCGGGTAAACACCAGCGACTCCAGCATCATCGAGGAAAACGTGGTCAACCCGCCCACGATTCCCACGATCAGAAAGGCGCGCCAGTACACCGCGGCCGTGCCACGACTCTGCAGCCAGATCATCACGTAACCCGCCACGAACGCGCCGACCAGGTTCACCGTCAGCGTGCCCCACGGGAAGCCAGTACCGAACTGGCGCAGCATCGCATCGCCGATCATGAAACGCAGCGCCGCGCCCAGTGCGCCGCCGGCCATCACCAGTCCGAGCTGCTGCCACCACAGGCCGATGCCGTCCATCATTCCGCGCCCTTCTCCGCACGCGCCTGTTCCCGGGCGGCACGCAGGCGATCCAGCTTTTCTTTCAGCTTGATCTCCAACCCGCGCGGCACCGGCTCGTAATACACCCGCTCGCCCATCGCATCGGGGAAACCGGTCTGATCCAGCGCGATCCCGCCGTCGGCATCATGGTCGTACTGGTAGGTCTTGCCGTAGCCCAGCTCTTTCATCAGCTTGGTCGGGGCGTTGCGCAGGTGCAGCGGCACCTCCTGGGTACCGGTCTCGCGCACTTCCTGCTTGGCCTTGTTGAACGCGGCATAGCCGGCGTTCGACTTGGCGGTACTCGCCAGATACAGCACCAGCTGCGCGAACGCGAGTTCACCTTCCGGGCTGCCCAGCCGCTCGTAGATGTCCCAGGCTTCCAGCGCCATCGACTGCGCGCGCGGATCGGCCAACCCAATATCCTCGATCGCCATCCGGGTCAGGCGACGTGCCAGATACGACGGATCACAGCCACCATCGAGCATGCGCGTCAGCCAGTACAGCGCGGCATCGGGGTTGGAGCTGCGCACGGATTTGTGCAGCGCCGAGATCTGGTCGTAGAACTGCTCGCCGCCCTTGTCGAAGCGACGCGTGCGGTCTGCCAGCACCTGCACCAGCATCTCCGGACTGATCCGCCCGCCGTCGCCACTGGCCAGCTCGGCCGCGATCTCCAGCAGGGTCAGGCCGCGTCGCACATCGCCATCGGCGGCGGTCGCGATCTCCAGCAACGCCTCCGGCGCCACCTGCAGCTGCTCCGCGCCCAGGCCACGCTCGGTGTCCTGCAGCGCACGCTCCAGCGCCTCCACGATGTCCGCCGGAGAGACCGACTCCAGCACGTGCACGCGGCACCGCGACAGCAGCGCCGAGTTCAGTTCGAACGAGGGGTTTTCGGTGGTCGCGCCCACGAACACGATGGTGCCGCGTTCGATATGCGGCAGGAACGCATCCTGCTGGGCTTTGTTGAAACGGTGCACTTCGTCCACGAACAGCACCGTGCGGCGCCCTTCAGCGAAACGCTGCGCGGCCTCGGCCAGCACCTGGCGCACCTCCGGCAGGCCGGACAGCACGGCGGAGATCGCGCGGAACTCGGCATCGGCGTAATGCGCCAGCAGCAGCGAGAGCGTCGTCTTGCCGCAGCCCGGCGGGCCCCACAGGATCATCGAGTGCACATGGCCGGACTCGACGGCCCGGCGCAGCGCACTGCCCGGTGCGAGCAGGCGCTTCTGGCCCACCATCTCATCCAGGGTCTGCGGGCGCATCCGCTCGGCGAGCGGACGCATGTTGTCCCGATCCACCGTCAGCAGATCGGGCCCATTGAAAGTCGTTCGGTTTCTGGCCACGTGTCTAGTGTATCGCGGCAGATTGCAGCGGGGATGCCGGCCAGCGGCCGGCACTACACCGTCATTCGCCGATGACGTCCACACCCTTGGCCGGGGTGAAGCTGAAGGTACCGGCAGCAAAGCTCGGGTTGCGCTTCCAGCCGGTGAAGTTGATCACCGTGCGCTGGCCGACCGCATCCACGACTTCCATGCGGGCCAGGCCCTGGCCATTGAAGCCCAGGGCGGCGTACTGGAAGGCAGTGTCAGTCTCGCGCTTCGGGCTCAGCGACAGCCACTGCAGGCCATCGCGCACGGCGGCCTCTTCGCTGACGTCGTACTGCTTGTCCAGCAGCGCCGGATTGATCAATGCGGTCAGCGGGCTGTTCTGCTCTTCCTGGCCCTGCGGGCGCACGCTGGCCTGCTCCAGGTCCGGCTCATAGACCCAGACCTTCTTGCCGTCGGCCACGATCAACTGTTCGTGCGGCTTGATGTACTCCCAACGGAACAGGCGCGGCGCGGACAACGCAACGCGACCGCTGGTGTTTTCCTTGACCTTGCCCTTGCTGTCGAACACCTGCTGGCTGAACTGTCCGTCCAGGCCCTTCAGGCCCTGGGTGAAGCGGTTGAGTTCATCACGGGCGCCTGCCCAGGCCGACGCCGACCCGACACTGGCAACAACCAGAGTGGCGGCAAGCAGGGAGCGGCGGAAGGTGGTGTGCATGCAGGTATCCAGGCAAATGGGAAGGATGGGAGGCAGTGTGCCCATTCAATCCTGAATGGGCGATCAGGGGCACATTATGCGCTGGTAGCCGCTTTCCAATCGCGGTTTACGGCCCGGCCTGCACCGTCTTCAGGTCTCCATACACCACCTGCCCGCGGAAGCCGCGGCGTACCTGCTGGTAGAGCTCGCGGAACGCGGCGTAATCCTGAGGCTGGCACAGCGCATCCGCCCCGCGCACGGCCCGCTGGTGCAGCCGATGGTGCGCGGTGATCACCTGCCCCTCGCGCGTCCAGTCCACCTGATATTCACCCGCCGCATTGGCGAAGTGCTGGCTGCGCGGGATCGCTACGATCGGCACGTTCGCTGGGAACGTCAGCTGGTAGCGCTCATCGCGCAGACTGTCGTTGCAGTAGAACGGCGTTGCGTTTTCCGGCGCCGACGTGCTGACATACAGGTCACGGAACGATTGGCTGCCCGGTGCGTCCGGCAGCACCATCCCGCCGACCACGCCAAAATCGACGTAGTCGCTGGCCAGGAAGTCATAGCGGAAGTTGAACGGCCGGGTCAGGTCCTGCGGGTCACCCAGCAGCGTCAGTGCGCCACTGCCGTCGAAGCCGGACGCAGCCATCATCGACTCTTCGGCACGCGCCCGGTTCTGCGCGTTGAGCCGTGCGAAGGCGCCGCGCATGCCAATTTCGGTCACGCCGCTCGGTTGGAGCACGGTCCGGCCAGACAGATTGCCCGCCGCATCGAACCGGAACGTTGCCTCGATCCCGTTGCCGTTGCGCGAGGCATCGTTGGCCGGGGTGCGCGCCACGACGGCTTGGCGGGTATGCAGCACCGGCGCGCCAAGATCCCCCTCGGGCAACTGGCCAATACGCGCATAGGGCGCGGTCGAGTCCAGGTACAGGTCGAACTCGGGGATGTAGGTGATGGCGTGATCGAAACGTCCCAGCAGCGGAATCGCCGGCAAGGTCGGTCCACCGCCAGCACCGATCAGCACCGGCGTGCTCTGGATGCCACGCGCAGCCAACAACGCTCCAGGATCACGACATGGTCTTTGCAGTCGCCGTAATGGTTGTCGAGGATGCTCTGCGCCGGGTTCGGCTCCAGCCCGCCGTTGCCCAGGTACACCGCCACGTAGCGGATGTTCTGCGCCACCCAGCGGTACAGCACGGCGGCCTGCTCGCGGCGATCGGTAATGCTCCGGGTGAGCTCGTCGGCCAGCGCCTGGATCTGCGGCGTGACAGCGGCGGCCTCGCCACCCTTGAGCTGGTAGGCCTGCGCCACCTGCGACCAGTCACGGTACGTACTGGCCATGATGGTGGGACTGTACTCCCACGCGGCGGCGGACCAGTTCTGCGCCTTCAGCGGATCCGTGCGTCGGTACGTCCACTCCCAGCGCGCCATGCCATTGCGCACACGCGGCGCCTGGCTGCCCTGCACGCCCCGCTGCTCCACCTGCATGGGCAGATCGGCAGGCGCGCTCAGGGTCACGCGGGCATCGTCGTACTGGGTGAACACGCTGAAGGTTTCCCATAGGCCGAAGTAGCCCGGGAAGTACGGCGTGTTCTGGGTGCGGCGGGTCTGGTAGACCACGCGTGTACCGGGCGCCAGATTCGGGAAGACCACCACGCGCACCTTGCGGTCGGCGTACATCGCCGCTGCCGCGCTGGAATAGCTTTCCTGCGTGTAGATGCGGTCGGCCGGCACGTCGCGGCGCTGGCCATCCGCCGTCAACGTGTAGGCCTGCAGCACCTCCAGCGTTTCCATCTTCTCGCTGTAGCTCAGCCGCACCTGGCTGAACTGCTCGATCGCTGATTTGGTCTTGAGCAGGATCTCGTACTCTTCGGTCTGCGTGTTGCCCGCATCCGGGCGCACCACGTAGTCGGCGCGATAGCGCACGAAGCTGAAGTTGTTGTTGGCCTGCGCTTCAGCGCCCGCGGCCGGGCCGCTCTGCCCGCCCGGGGTGGGCGGTGCCACGGGTGTCACGGATGCCGGCACGGGCTGGGCATCGGCCCACGCCACTACCGGCGCGAGCGTCATGGCGCCCAGCATCGTCCAGATCATCGGCTTCATTGCAGGTTCCTTGTGCTCGGCAACACCCGGGCCGCGCCCGGGTTCTACGCAGCCAGGCCGGGCCCGGCGTTACTTGGGCGGAGGCGGCGCCAGCACGCTGCGGTCGCCGTTGTGCTCGGGCGGGCTGACCACGCCAGCCGCCTCCATCGCTTCGATCAGGCGCGCGGCGCGGTTGTAGCCGATCTTCAGGCGACGCTGCACGCCGGAGATGGAGGCACGACGGGTTTCGGTGACGATGCGCAGGGCCTCGTCGTACAGCGGATCGGACTCATCGCCGCCACCGCCGCCCGCCTCGGGCAGGCCACCGGGGCCGACCACGACGCCATCGCCCATCATCTGCACTTCGTCCAGCACGCCGGTGATGTAGTCAGTCGGGCCGCTGGCCTTGAGGTGCTCCACTACGCGGTGCACTTCCTCATCGGAGACGAACGCGCCGTGCACGCGGTCCGGCAACGCCGTACCCGGCGGCAGATACAGCATGTCGCCGTGGCCCAGCAGCGTTTCCGCGCCGGACTGATCGAGGATGGTGCGCGAATCGATCTTCGAGCTGACCTGGAAGCCGATACGGGTCGGAATGTTGGCCTTGATCAGGCCGGTGATCACGTCCACCGAGGGGCGCTGGGTGGCCAGAATCAGATGGATGCCGGCCGCACGCGCCTTCTGCGCCAGGCGGGCGATCAGCTCTTCCACCTTCTTGCCGACGATCATCATCATGTCGGCGAATTCGTCGATGAAGATGACGATGAACGGCAGCGTCTCCAGCGGGCGCGGGGCCTCGCCGAGTTCCGGGTTGGGCTTGAACAGCGGGTCCATCATCGGTTGCCCGGCGTCCTGGGCATCCTTGACCTTCTTGTTGAAGCCGGCCAGGTTGCGCACACCCACCGCGCTCATCAGCTTGTAGCGGCGCTCCATCTCGGCCACGCACCAGCGCAGGCCGTTGGCGGCCTCCTTCATGTCGGTGACCACCGGCGCCAGCAGATGCGGGATGCCCTGGTAGACGCTCAGCTCGAGCATCTTCGGGTCGATCATCAGCATGCGCAGGTCTTTCGGCGAGGCCTTGTACAGCAGGCTCAGCACCATCGCATTGACCGCCACGGACTTGCCCGAGCCGGTCGTGCCCGCCACCAGCAGGTGGGGCATGCGCGCCAGGTCGGCCACGGTCGGGCGGCCGGCGATGTCCTTGCCCAGCGCCAGGGTCAGCACGCTGGCGGACTTGTCGTATTCCTTGGAGCGCAACAGCTCGGAGAGATAGATCATCTCGCGGGTGACGTTGGGGATCTCCAGGCCCACCACCGACTTGCCCGGGATCACATCGACCACGCGCACCGACTTCACCGACAGGCCGCGCGCGATGTCCTTGTCCAGCGAACTGATCTGGCTGACCTTGATGCCCGGGGCCGGCTCGATCTCGAAGCGGGTGATCACCGGGCCGGGATACGCACCGACCACCTGCGCATCGATACGGAAGTCCTTGAGCTTGAACTCGATCTGGCGCGAGAGCGTCTCCAGTGTGCCCTCGTCGTAGCCCTTGGGCTGCGGCTTGGGATCATCCAGCAGCGCCAGCGGCGGCACATCCGAGCCATCGCCATTGACTCCGCGGAACATGGGAATCTGGGTCTCGCGCTTGGCGCGATCACTCTTCTCCAGCACCGGCTCCGGCCGCGGCTCGATCTTGACCGGCTCGCGCTTGGCGCGCACCTCGGCGTCGACCTTGCGCACTTCCTGGCGCTCCTCGCGCATCGCGCGGGTCTGCTGCCACTCGGTGGCCTGCTCTTTCTTCTTGTTGAACAGCGGCGGCAGTGCCAGCACCCAGTTGCCGATCTTCTCCATCACCACGAACCAGGAGATGCCCGTGGCCAGCGTGATCGAGGCCAGCAGCAGCACCAGCACGAACAGGTTGGCGCCCAATGCGCCAAAACCCACGCTGAGCGAGCTGCCCACCAGCTTGCCGAGGATGCCGCCAGCATGGGCCACATCGGCCACGAACAGGCGCAGATGCAGGAAGCCGGTGCCGGCGATCAGGAAGCCGACCAGGCCGACCAGGCGCAGCGCCGGATCCAGGTCATGCTCGCCCTTGGCCTCCCGTTTCAGTCCAAACATCGCGATCCAGGCCAGTGCGCCCAGCACGATCGGCAACACGAAGGCCATGTAGCCGAACAGCTGCAGCAGCACATCGGCGATCCACGCACCGGCGCGACCGCCCATGTTGTGGACCGGCGCGACCACGCTGCCGGTATGCGACCAGCCCGGGTCGGTGGCCGAGTAGGTGAACAGACTGGCGACCAGATACAGCAATGCCGGGGCGACCGCGATCAACCCCAGGTCGCGCCACAGGCGCTGCCGGCGCGGATTGTCCTCGCCGGCCGGTTTGCGCGGCGCTGCCTTGCTGTCGGACGCCTTGGCTCGTTCCGGGACCTGTTTCGCCACCTTAGACCACACCTTGGGAATGCACTGTTAGTGCTTGATAATAAACGACTGGACCCCACCCCGGTAGGTGCCGGCCGCTGGCCGGCACGGTCAGCGTCAAAACTCCGGCGCCGGAATGGGCGTCGCGCTTCTCGGGCCGCCGCGTTCCACTGCGCGCCTTGAATCGCCCCGCCCCTGCCGCCACTCTATGACTTCGCTCGGACGCCGCGCAATCACCCTGCCCGCGTCCCGCCCTACCTTCTATTGCGAGCTTACATGAGCAACTCCAAGCACTCCCGCCTGTTGATCCTTGGTTCCGGCCCGGCCGGCTGGACCGCCGCCGTCTACGCCGCGCGCGCCAACCTCAAGCCCGTCGTGATCACCGGCCTGCAGCAGGGCGGCCAGCTGATGACCACCACCGAGGTGGACAACTGGCCCGGGGATGCACACGGCCTGATGGGCCCGGACCTGATGAGCCGCATGCAGGCGCATGCCGAGCGCTTTGAGACCGAGGTCATCTTCGACCACATCCACACCGCCGATGTCTCCCAGCGCCCGTTCAAGCTGATTGGCGACAGCGCCGAGTACACCTGCGATGCCCTGATCATCGCCACCGGCGCCACCGCCAAGTACCTGGGCATTCCCAGCGAAGAGGCCTTCAAGGGCCGCGGCGTATCGGCCTGCGCCACCTGCGATGGCTTCTTCTACCGTGACCAGGACGTGGTCGTGGTCGGCGGCGGCAACACCGCTGTGGAAGAGGCCCTGTACCTGTCCAACATCGCCCGCAAGGTCTACCTGGTCCACCGCCGCGACACGCTGAAGGCGGAAAAGATCATGCAGGACAAGCTGTTCGCCAAGGTCGCCGCCGGCAAGATCGAGACGGTGTGGCACCACCAGGTGGACGAAGTGCTGGGCAACGAGGCCGGCGTGACCGGCGTGCGCGTGAAGTCCACGCTGGATGGCAGCACCCGTGACATCGAGGCCCACGGCTTCTTCGTGGCGATCGGCCACCACCCCAACACCAGCCTGTTCGATGGCCAGCTGACGATGAACAACGGCTACCTGGACATCCGCTCGGGCCTGGGCGGCAACGCCACCCAGACCTCGGTGGAAGGCGTGTTCGCCGCCGGCGACGTGGCCGACCAACACTACCGCCAGGCAATCACCTCGGCCGGCTTCGGCTGCATGGCCGCGCTGGATGCCGAGCGCTATCTGGATGCGAAGGGTCAGGCGAGCTGACCTGCCGCCCGCATCGCGCAGCACACGAAGGCCGGTGAATCGTTCACCGGCCTTTTTACTGGCCGGTACGTTCCGCGCGCACTGCGCCCGCCCCACCTGCTCTATCCTCTGCCCATGCCCGATCCACGCTTCCTGCATCGCCTGTCCGATGTCCCCGCCGCTGCCTGGGACGCCCTGCACGACGGTCGCAACCCCTTCCTGTCGCACGCCTTCCTGGCCGGCCTGGAAGAACACGTCTGCCTGCGCCCGGAGTGGGGCTGGCGGCCACGCCACTTCACCCTGTGGGACGGGGACACCCTGCTCGCAGCAATCCCTGGCTATCTCAAGGACAATTCGCACGGCGAGTTCGTGTTCGATCACGCCTGGGCGCATGCCTACGCCCAGCATGGGCTGGACTACTTCCCCAAATGGCTGGGCGCGGTGCCGTATTCGCCCGTGACCGGGCCACGCGTGCTGGCAGGCACCGTCGAGGACCGGGCCGCGCTGCTGGCAGTGCTGGCAGGCGAAGTGGCTCGCATGGGCTGGTCCTCGGCCCACATCAACTTCCACCCCGCCGACGAAGACGCCGCCTTCAGCCCGGACTGGCTGCTGCGCGAGGACATCCAGTTCCAGTGGCACAACCCCGGTGGCTGGCAGACCTTCGACGACTTCCTCGGCGCGATGGACCACAAGCACCGCAAGAACATCCGCCAGGAACGCGCCAAGCTCGCGCGCAGTGGTGTCACGTATCGCATCGTGCATGGCGATGAGGCGACCGAGGCCGACCTGCGCGCCATGCATGGCTTCTACCTGCAGACCTTCGCCGAGTACGGCAACTCGCCCGCGCTCACACTCCCGTTCCTGCAGCATCTCGCCCGCACGATGCCGCGCGCGCTGGTGATCTTCCTGGCCGTGCTCGATGGCGAGCCGGTTGCCGGCGCGCTGTGCCTGCGTGGCGCGGACACGCTCTATGGGCGCTACTGGGGCGGTGCCACCCTGCCCGGCCTGCACTTCGAGACCTGCTACTACCAGGGCATCGCCTACTGCCTGCGCGAGGGACTGGCCCACTTCGAGCCCGGCGCGCAGGGTGAGCACAAGTTGGCCCGCGGGTTCCTGCCGCACACGGTACGCAGCCGCCACTGGATCGCAGAACCGGCCTTTGCCGATGCCCTGGTGGCGTGGTGCGCGCAGGAACGCGCCGAGGTCGCCCACTATGCGCGGGTGCTGGCGGCGCACAGCCCGTTCAAGGCCGACAAGGTCGACCCGGCGTGACCCGCCGACTGCCCTGGCGCCTGGACGAGGCACCCGATGCGCCGTTCCCGCCCGCCGAGACCGCCCTGCGCGATCCGGACGGCCTGCTGGCACTTGGCGGCGACCTCTCACCGGTGCGACTGCTCAATGCCTATGCAGGCGGCATCTTTCCGTGGTTCTCCGAAGGCCAGCCGCTGCTATGGTGGTCGCCGGACCCACGCATGGTGTTCCGCACCAACGGCGTGCACCTGTCCAGCCGCTTTCGACGCTCGCTCCGGCGCAGCAGCTGGACACTGCGGGCCGACACCCGTTTCGAGCAGGTGATTGATGCCTGCGCGGCCAGCCCGCGCCCCGGCCAGGACGGCACCTGGATCACGCCTGACATGCGCGATGCATATGTCCAGCTGCACCAGCTCGGCTTCGCGCACTCGGTGGAGGTGTTCGAGGGCGATCACCTGGTCGGTGGCATCTACGGGGTGGCGATCGGTCGGATGTTTTTCGGGGAAAGCATGTTCAGCGCGGCGTCGGGCGGCTCCAAGGTCGCCCTGGCCGGATTGGCCCACCGGCTGGCCGGCTGGGGATGGCCATTGATCGATGCACAGGTGGAAAACGACCACCTGCTGCGCATGGGGGCAGAACACTGGCCGCGGCAGCGCTTTCTCGCCTTGGTGCGTGAACAGGTCCAACAGCCTGCCACCGCAGGCGATTGGGTGGATTTGTTCGGCGTCCTGGCTGCCACCGAACTCGCTGATCCGGGACCGCCTTAACCAAAACTTTGCATCAAACGCCCGACGCGCGTAAAATGCCCGCTCTTCAGGCCAGCTCGGCCGGTTACAGAACTGCACAGGACTACATGTCGAAAGACGACTCCATCGAGTTCGAAGGCACCGTCAGCGAGACGCTGCCGAACACCACTTTCCGCGTACGACTGGAAAATGGGCATGAAATCATCGCCCATATCTCCGGCCGCATGCGCAAGAACTACATCCGCATCCTGACGGGCGACCGCGTCAAGGTCGAAATGACCCCGTACGACCTGACCAAGGGTCGCATCACCTACCGCATGAAATAAGCGGTCCGGGGGTTGTTCCCGCCAGAAGGCCAGCCAGGTGCTGGCCTTTTCGCGTGGGCGCCATTCAGCCAGCGACCCCACCCTGCCATGCGGCACCCTGACCCAGTGCACCCTGACGTCGGTCAGGATGCCTTGATGCAGATTCGCCCTTGCGGGCAATCGTCCACTCTGGCGCTCGATCCAATCCGGATCCTGCCCGATGCCCCCGCCATGAAGTGCCTGCCTTCCCTGCTCCTGCTCGCCTCCTGCGTTGCCACCGCTGCCTCGGCCCAGGCCGCCGAGCCCGCCGCACCCACGGACTGCATCACGCTGTCTGCCGATCAGCAGGTGGTGCGCAACCGCGCCGATCGCGATGTGCTGCTGCGCAATGGTGACCAGCATTACCTCGTGCGCTTTGAGCGTTCGTGCACCAGTGCGGCGATGTCTCCGAAACTGACGTTCGCCACGCCCGGCCAGGACGGTCAGTTGTGCGGCGCCGGGGTGACCAAGCTCAAGACCAGTTCCCAGAGCTGCGCCGTCGCTGCGGTGGAACCCCTGAGCGCCGAAGAGTTCGCCCGCAAGGCGCGCATGCGCCGCTGAGCAGGCGCGTTGGGCCCACGCACAAAAAAGCCCCCTTGCGGGGGCTTTTCGATTGCAGGCAACGAGACGAGACCGGGGTTACACCGTGGCCGGCAACAGCCGCTCCGGCTCGGCTTCGGTCTCGACGAACAGCTGATCGTCGCGGACGTCGATGCTGACCTTGCCGCCGTTGACCAGCTTGCCGAACAGCAGCTCGTCGGCCAGTGGACGCTTGATCTTGTCCTGGATCACCCGGGCCATCGGGCGCGCACCCATCAGCGGGTCGAAGCCATGGTGGGCCAGCCAGTCGCGCGCGGTCGGGGTGGCCGACAGGCTGACATGCTTTTCCTGCAGCAGCATTTCCAGCTCGATCAGGAACTTGTCCACCACGCGCAGGATGTGCTCGAAGCCCAGTGCCTGGAACTGCACGATCGCATCCAGACGGTTGCGGAACTCCGGCGTGAAGCTCTTGCGGATGACTTCCATCGCGTCGGTGGCATGGTCCTGGCGGGTGAAGCCGATCGACCGCCGCGAGGCCTGGGCCGCGCCGGCATTGGTGGTCATCACCAGCACCACGTTCTTGAAGTTCGCCTCACGGCCATTGGTGTCGGTCAGCACACCGCGGTCCATGACCTGCAGCAGGATGTTGAAGATGTCCGGGTGGGCTTTTTCCACCTCGTCCAGCAGCAGCACGCAGTGCGGGGTCTTGACGATCTTCTCGGTCAGCAGACCACCCTGGTCGAACCCGACATAGCCCGGAGGGGCACCGATCAGACGGCTGATCGAATGCGACTCCATGTACTCGCTCATGTCGAAACGGACCAGCTCGATGCCCAGCTGCAGCGCGAGCTGCTTGGTCACCTCGGTCTTGCCCACGCCGGTGGGGCCGGAGAACAGGAAGTTGCCGATCGGCTTTTCGGGATTGGCCAGGCCCGAGCGGGCCAGCTTGATCGCCGAGGAGAGCGTCTCGATCGCCGGATCCTGGCCGAAGATCACCATCTTCAGGTTGCGCTCCAGATGCTGGAGCACGTCCTTGTCGGTCGCGCTGACCTGCTTGGCCGGGATGCGGGCCATCTTGGCGACGATGGTCTCGATCTCTTCGATGTCGATCAGTTCCTTGCGCTCACCGTCCGGCAGCAGCCGCTGGCGGGCACCCGCTTCGTCGATCACATCGATCGCCTTGTCCGGCAGCAGACGGTCGTTGATGTGCTTGACCGACAGATCCACCGCGGCCTGCAGCGCGTCATCGGCGTACGTCACGCCGTGGTGGGCCTCGTACTTGGGCTTGAGGCCCTGCAGGATCTCGTAGGTTTCGCCCACGGTCGGCTCGACGATGTCGATCTTCTGGAAGCGGCGGGCCAGCGCCCGGTCCTTCTCGAAGATGCCGCGGTATTCCTGGAAGGTGGTCGAGCCGATGCAGCGCAGCTCGCCCGAGGCCAGGGCCGGCTTGATCAGGTTGGAGGCATCCATGGTGCCGCCCGAGGCCGAGCCGGCACCGATGATGGTGTGGATCTCATCGATGAACAGCACCGCGTTCGGCAGCTTCTTCATCGCAGTCAGTACGCCTTTCAGGCGCTTTTCGAAATCGCCGCGGTACTTGGTCCCGGCCACCAGCGCGCCCAGGTCCAGCGAGTAGATCACCGCATCGGCGAGCACGTCCGGCACCGAACCTTCCACGATGCGCTTGGCCAGGCCTTCGGCGATCGCCGTCTTGCCCACGCCAGCCTCGCCCACGTACAGCGGGTTGTTCTTGCGGCGGCGGCACAGGACCTGGATGGTGCGCTCGATTTCATCGGCACGGCCGACCAGCGGGTCGATCTTGCCGTTGCGGGCCTGCTCGTTGAGGTTGCTGGCGAACTCGGCCAGGGCATCGCCCTTGCCTTCACCCTCGGCCCCTTCGGCACGCCCTTCGCCATCGGCGGCAGGCGGCACTTCGCCCTCCTCGCCCAGCTTGGCGATGCCGTGGGAGAGATAATTGACGATGTCCAGCCGGGTGACGTCCTGCTGGTTGAGGTAGTACACGGCATGCGAGTCCTTCTCGCCGAAGATCGCCACCAGTACGTTGGCGCCGGTGACCTCCTTCTTGCCCGAGGACTGCACGTGGTACACCGCGCGCTGCAGCACGCGCTGGAAGCCCAGCGTCGGCTGGGTATCGCGCCCATCATCTTCGGCCAGGCGCGAGACGGACGCCTCGATGGCCTGTTCCAGTTCCTGGCGCAGGCGGTCGGCATCGGCGCCACAAGCTTTGAGGACGGCCTGGGCGGACGGGTTGTCGAGCAGTGCCAGCAGCAGGTGTTCCACCGTCATGAATTCATGCCGGGCCTCACGGGCGCGCTTGTAGCACTGTCCGATGGTGTGTTCGAGGTCTTTACTGAACATGATTAACTCCGGCGGCAGTTAGGAACAATATGCGGCCAACCTTCACGATTTCCATCACCCTAGCGGATCAGTGCGTTCAGACGGCGTTAGCACTTGCCTGATCGCGCCGTCCTTTCGACCAGGCTCCATCATGCACGATCTTCCGGCCACGAAATGGCAGTTCGGCCGTGATGGCAATGTCACGGTGTTCCCAGGGTGCTGCGGCGGGACAGCAGGCACAGCGCGCGGACACGCCGGCCGCTGCGGGCCGGATGTCGTTATCCATGGAACAGTGCGGATCGCGGGCACACGCAGTGCGGGCCCGCGCCAACGGTCAGCCGCTGGTCTTTTCCATCGTGCACAGCAGCGGATGCTGGTTCATGCGCGAGAATTCGTTGACCTGGGCGACCTTGGATTCGGCGACTTCGCGGGTGAACACCCCGCACACGCCGCGGCCGCGGGTATGCACGTGGAGCATCACCTGGGTGGCTTTGTCCAGATCCATCGAGAAGAAGTGCTGCAGAACGGTCACCACGAAATCCATCGGGGTGTAGTCGTCGTTCAACAGCATCACCTGGTACATCGGCGGTGGCGCGACCTCGGGGCGTGCAGGCTCAAGCAGCACGCCATGGTCGTGATGAGTTTCGTGGGAAGTCTCGCGGGGCATCCCCACATTATAGGGCCCTGCCCCGCAGGATTGGACGTTGCCCCCTGCCGCCCTTCACAATCTGCACTCTCCAACCAGACTTTCACAGGGATTTCATGAAAAGGATTGCTGCCGCACTGCTGCTGGCCATCACTGCCACCGGCGCCCATGCGGCCGAAGCGGACAAGGCTGTCGGGCGCGCTCTGGACAAGCTGGAGTACACCTACGAGGTGGACGAGGACGGTGACTACAAGATGGTCTTCGACATGGATGACGGTCGCAGCCAGCTGGCGTTCGTGCGCTCCACCGTCGAGGAATTCGGCAAGCACAAGATCCGCGAGATCTGGTCGCCGGCCTACAACTCGCCGGGCAAGCAGTTCCCGGCCGCCGTGGCCAACCGCCTGCTTGAAGACTCCCAGGATGCCAAGATGGGCGCCTGGGTGAAGCAGGATCAGCTGGCAATGTTCGTGGTCAAGGTTGACGCCAACGCCACCCCCGAGGCACTCAGCGACGCCATCGATGCGGCCATCCGCACCGCCGATGCGATGGAGCTGGAGCTGACCGAGCAGGACGAATACTGAGGTGAATGACGTGCAGGAACCGCGCTGGGCGCCCCATGTCACCGTGGCCACGGTTGTGGTCCGCGATGGGTGCGTGTTGCTGGTCGAGGAAGCCATCGACGGCCGGCAGGTGCTGAACCAGCCGGCCGGGCATCTGGAGCCGGGCGAAACCCTGTCCGAGGCCGCATGCCGTGAAACCCTGGAAGAAACCGGCTGGACGGTGCGCTTGAGCGCCTTCATCGGCACTTACCAGTGGACCGCCCCGGATGGCACGCCGTTCCTGCGCTTTGCCTATGCGGCCGAGCCGCTGTCGCACGATCCCAACCGTCCACTGGACGACGGGATCCTGCGCGCCCTGTGGCTGACGCCGGCCGAACTGAAGGCCGATCCCGCCCGCCTGCGCAGCCCGCTGGTGTGGGAGGTGGTGGCCGACTATCTGGCCGGCCAGCGCCACCCGCTGTCAATCATCCGGGAGGCCCGATGAGCGCGCCGCGCGTGATGGTGGGCGTCTCCGGGGGGGTCGACTCCTCGGTGGCCGCCTGGCGGCTGGTGCAGCAGGGCGAGCCGGTCGCCGGCCTGTTCATGCAGAACTGGGCCGATGACGGCAGCGGCGACTGCCGTGCCGAGGACGACCGCCGCGACGCCGTGGCGGTCTGCGGCCTGCTGGGCATTCCATTCCACTTCCGCGATTTCTCCAGCGAGTACTGGCAGGGCGTGTTCGAACACTTCCTGGCCGAGTACGCCGCCGGGCGCACGCCCAATCCGGACGTGCTGTGCAATCGCGAAGTGAAGTTCAAGCATTTTCTCGACGCCGCGCGTGAGCTCGGCGCCGAGCGCATCGCGACCGGGCATTACGCCCGCATCGCACAGGTCGGCAGGCGCTGGGCCCTGCTGCGCGGTGCCGACCGAAGCAAGGATCAGAGCTACTTCCTGCACCAGCTGGGCCAGGAGCAGCTGGCGGCGACCCTGTTCCCGATCGGCGACCTGCAGAAAAACGATCTGCGCCGGATCGCCCGGGATGCGCGCCTGCCGACCCATGCCAAGAAGGATTCCACCGGCATCTGCTTCATTGGCGAACGCGACTTCCGCGAGTTCCTCGGCCGTTACCTGCCGGCGAAACGTGGCGAGATACGCGATCCTGATGGTGCCCTGATCGCCGAACATCCGGGCGTGTTCTATTTCACATTGGGCCAGCGCGAGGGATTGAACATCGGCGGCGTGCGCGGCCGGCCGGCGGCGCCGTGGTACGTGGTGGGCAAGGATGTGGCCAGCAACGTGCTGTACGTTGACCAGGACCGCGAGAGCCCGTGGCTGCAGTCGACCCGGCTGCACTCCGAACGCGCCCACTGGATCGCCGGCGCGCCGCCTGCGCGCCAGTTCGACTGCACCGCCCAGACCCGTTACCGCCAGCCCGACGAGCCGTGCACCGTCACCGTGCACGACGATGGCACCCTGGCGGTGCGCTTCGCCCGGCCGCAGCGAGCCGTCACCCCGGGTCAATCGCTGGTGTTGTATGACGATGAGGTCTGCCTGGGTGGCGCCGTCATCGCAGCCACCGACGCCCCTCTGGAACAGCGCCTGCGCGCCACCCCTTCTCCTTTCGAGGTATCTGCTGCATGAGTTTTTCCGTCGACGACCGTGTTCTTGCTCTGGCCGGCATCGCCCAGGCCCTGCAGCAGGTGCGCCGTATCGCCGAAACCGGCCACTCCGAAGCCGCCGTGGTGCGTACCGCGGTGGACAGCGTGTTCCGCATTGACGCTGCCACCCCGCAGGAGATCTACGGCAGCGCCAGCAATGTCGCCCCCGGGCTGCGCCTGCTGCACAACTACCTGAGCAGCCAGGGCCAGGACGAGCACCTGCCGCGGCTGGCGCTGTCGGTCCTGCAGCTGGAGCGGCGCTTCGTGCGCGAGCACGAGATCGTGGCCAAGGTCAGCACCGGGATCGAGCGCGCCCAGGCCCAGGCCACCGAGCTGGGCGACAGCGCCCACCCGGACGTGCTGGCCGCGCTGGGGGGGCTGTACGCCGACACCATCAGCAATCTCAAACCCCGCGTGATGGTCCAGGGCAACCCGCATTACCTCGGCCAGGCCGGGGTGGTCGCCGAGATCCGCGCCCTGCTCTTGGCCGCGGTCCGCTCGGCCGTGCTGTGGCGCCAGACCGGCGGCCAGTACTGGGACTTCCTGTTCTCGCGCAAGACGATGCTGGAAGCGGTCGCGCGCCAGTTGCGCTGAGGTAAATCGCGGTAACACCCGGTCGCCGGGCCCTTGCGGGGGCCGGCACCGGGGCGTATGCAGGGTCGCGAGCCCGCCGCCGTGATGCATGAAAATTACGCGGATGGCTAAAGCAAACCGGGGTACGGCCGATACAGCATCCGTGCACCTCCCCGAGAACGTCCATGTACTCACGCCTCTTCATCCGCTTGGCCGCCCCCCTGGTCCTGACCCTTCTGCTCCCCGTTGCCATCGGCTTCGAGTGGCCAGCCGCCCTTCGCTGGGCGATCCTGACCACGATGACGCTCAGCTGGCTGGGCTTCGCCTGGTGGACGGCTCGCGCCCAGAACCAGCGGTCGCCCGAGCAGGCCCGCATCCTGCGTGAGCAGGACCAGTTGCTGAGCGAGCTGCGCTCGTTCGTCGGCAACGAAATCGAAGGTTCCCGCGGCGAAGTCGAACGCGCCCGTGACCTGATCCGCCACGCCGTCAGCGGCCTGGGTGGCAGCTTCGATGCCATGAACCGCAAGTCCCGCCAGCAGAGCCAGGCCCTGGCCCGCATCGTTGATCGCGCCGGTGAAGACGGTGGCGCCGGGGTCGATGTGGCCCGCTTCGCCCAGCACGCCAGCCACCGCATGGAACAGCTGGTGGAAGCGCTGGAACAGGTCAGCGGCCAGAGCAGCAACACCGTGCAGCACATCGACCAGATGGCGCAGCACCTGGATGGCATCTTCGCGCTGCTGGAAGACGTCAAGTCGATTGCCGACCAGACCAACCTGCTGGCGTTGAACGCCGCCATCGAAGCTGCGCGTGCCGGTGAAGCCGGTCGCGGGTTCGCGGTGGTCGCCGACGAAGTCCGCAACCTGTCCGAGCGCTCGACCACCTTCAACGAGCAGATCCGCAAGCTGGCCCACAGCTCCAAGGACGCCATCGCCAAGGTTCGCGAGACGGTCTCGCACATGGCCTCCCGCGATATGGACCGGTCCCGCGAAGCGCGCCAGGAAGCGGCGGCGATGCTGGACAACGTGGCCCAGATCAATGCCTCGCTGGGCGACGGCATGCGCGAGATTTCCGAGTGCGGCCGGGCGATCGACAGCAGCGTGGCTGAAGCGGTCCGCGCCCTGCAGTTCGAGGACATTGCCACCCAGGCCCTGGGCGGCGTGCATACCCACCTGGACCGCCTGACCGCCATCAACCGCGAAGCGGTGGCCCTGCAGGAACTGCTGCAGCGCAATGGCGGCGTGGTCGACGAAGAGATCGTCACTGCCCTGCAGCGCACCGGCAACCGCCTGCGCGACATGCGCAGCGAATGGGAGCGTCCGCCGCACAAGGCTGTCGCCCAGCAGAGCATGGCCGCCGGCGCGGTCGAACTGTTCTGATCCCGAGCTATCGTGCCTCTCCCGGCACACACTGCGGCCCCGGTTCATCCCGGGGCCGTTGTGCTTGCACTACCCGCCTTGGCTGCAGATGATCGACCGATGTTGAATGCGTCCATGCTGTCCGTTGCATCCCCAGTACCCACCGACCTGGAGCCGGTGATACAGATCGCCGACGGCGACCTACGGGCCGCCGTCAACGAACACGCTCCCCTGCTCGGCCGCGCCCTGATCGCGCATCTGGAACGGCTGGCACAGCAGGAGCTGGCGAAACTGGCCAGCCAACCCATCGATCCGGGCACCACGCCCATCGATCCCGCCCTCGCCGGCCTGGCGTGGGACCTGGGCCTTAGCGGTGACGACCTGGGTGCTGCTGCGCGCTGAGCCCGGCACCTGGACAACGTCATGGCGGTGGCCCCGCTCGAATCGCCGGATGAAACTCTCCGCAGGATCGACGGAATCCAGGACGTAACCCGCGTATGCACCTCATGGAGCGCGTGTGCGCGCATCCGTTGACGCCGCGCACCATCATTCTGCTCTTGGATGACCTGGAGATGCAGGGCAGGATCGGCCCTGTGGACCAATGGATCGGCTACCCGCCCGTCTTCGCGCAGGCTGGATGGTCGCAACCCGGAGCTTTGTTCTGGGTCCGCCGCGACGGTCCGCCTGCCCTTGCGTGACTACCGACTGGCATTCCCGCGAAGGGTCTGGATCCGCACTGCGGAACGCCGCCACTTCTCCAAGGGCGGCAAACCTCACGAAGGAGATTCGGGCGCGGATCCGATGAGGGGGTACGCTGAGACGAAAGGACGGCTCGACGCCGCTTCCATGCCCGCTGAACGTTGCGCCGGAATCCGCTTAGACGCTCTGCGTCACTTCCGCGTAACTCTCACGCGAGGGCGTCTGTGTGCCCAGCTTCAACCATAACGCCAGGTCGCGCGGGGCCAGCGGACGCGAGTACAGGTAACCCTGGATCTCGTCGCAGCCCTGGCGACGCAGCATGGCCTCTTCCTGCGCGGTTTCCACGCCCTCGGCCACCACCTTCATGCCCAGGGCATGCCCCAGGTGCACGATCGCCTGGGTGACTTCCGCGGTGCCCGCGTCGTGCAGCATGCCTTGGACGAAACTGCGGTCGATCTTCAGGCGCCCGACCGGGAACCGGTTGAGGTAATGCAGGTTCGAGAAGCCGGTGCCGAAGTCGTCCACCGCGAGCGGGACGCCATGGCGCTCCAGCACATCGAAGCAATGGCGCAGCACGTCGGTGTCACGGATCAGCGCGGACTCGGTCAATTCCAGCTCCAGCCGCTGCGGCGGCCAGCCGTGCGCGTGGCAGATGTCGATCACGCGCTCGGCAAAGCCGCGGTCACGCAGCTGCACGGCCGAGACGTTCACGGCGACGCGATCGAACTCCAGCCCGGCCGCGTCCCACGCCGCCGCCTGGCGGCAGGCCTCGGTCAGTACCCAGTCGCCGATGCGCACGATCTCGCCGCACTTCTCGGCGATCGGGATGAACTCGGCCGGGCTGCAGTAGCCGATCCCGGGCCGATGCCAGCGCAGCAGCGCCTCGATGGCCGGTGGCTGGTCGTTCTCGGCGTGCAGCAGCGGCTGGTAGGCCAGGGTGAACTCTTCGCGCTCGATCGCGCCCAGCAGGGCGTGTTCGATCTCCAGCTTGCGCTGGATCTTGGCCAGCGCGTCCTGGCTGTAGTACTGGTAAGTGTTGCGCCCCGCTTCCTTGGCGGCATACATCGCCGCGTCGGCAGCGCGCAGCAGCGACTCGAAATCCTGTCGGCTGTCGTCCAGCATCGCGATGCCGACGCTGGCGCCGACCTTCAGGGTGCTTTCGCCACGCTGCAGCGGTTCGGCCAGCGAGGCAATCAACTTGCGCGCCACGTGGCCAGCATCTTCCGGCGCGGCCAGGTCACGCAGCACGACAATGAACTCATCGCCACTGAAGCGGCCGAACAGGTCGTTGTTGCGCAGGCTCTGGTGCAGGCGCGAGGCAGCGGCCTTGAGCAGCGCATCGCCGGTGGCGTGGCCGAAGGTATCGTTGATGGTCTTGAAGCCATCCAGGTCGATGAACAGCATCGCCAACGGACTGCCACGATCACGTGCCAACTCGATCGCATCGGCGGTCTGCTCGCGCAGCAGCATGCGGTTTGGCAGGCCAGTCAGCAGATCGTAGTGGGCCAGCAGCTCGATGCGCTCGTTGGCCTCACGCTCGCGGGTGATGTCACGGAACAGCACGACGAACCGCGTCGGCAGGCCGTCGCGGTGATCCAGCTCGATCAGCACCTGCACCCAGATGCGCAGGCCGGACTGCCGGTAGAAACACAGGTCAAGCTGTTCGGGCAGACCGCCGTCGGCGATACGCAGCAATGCCGCCTCGAAGGCGTCGCGCGAGTCCTGGGTGTACAGGCTCAGCGCCTGGTCCAGCGTGATCGGCTCCTTGCGCAGCCCGTGGATGCGGTAGCACTCCTCGGTCCACTGCATGTGGCGGGTGCTCACCTCGATCTCACAGCCGCCGATGCGGCCCAGCGCCGAGACGCGGTTGAGCAGTTCGGTGCGCCAGCGGATCAATGCGTCGGTCTGGTGCTGCTCAGTGATGTTCTGGACCTGGCCCAGCAGGCGCTGGATGCGCCCTTCCGGCCCGACCAGCGGCTGCATCCACACGCGCAGGTAAAGCGCGTTGCCGGTGCTGCGGGTCAGTTCCAGCTCCAGCGTGGCCGCCTCGCCATCGCGCCACATCCGGCGCCAGGCGCGACGCAGCCGGCCGCGTGATTGCGGTTCCAGCTGACGCAGCCAGTGGCGCCGGCCGTACATGGGGTCGTCGCCGGTCTGAAGCAGTGCCCGGAACTCCGGCGACCACCAGAACTGGCGCGCCTCCGGATCCCACGACCAACTGCCCATGCTGGCGATGCGCTGGGCTTCGCGCAGGTGCACCTGCTGCTCGCGCAGCTGGGCTTCCATCTGTTTCTGGGCCTGGATGTCGGTATGGGTACCCACCATGCGCAGCGGCTGGCCATCGGCGGTCCGGGAGACGACGCGGCCGCGGTCCAGCACCCAGCGCCACTCGCCATCGGGGTGGCGGGCGCGGAACTGGGCAGTGTAGGCGGCGCTGTTCCCGCGCAGGTGCGCATCTAGTGCGGCGCGTACGCTCGGCTGATCGTCGGGGTGGACATGCTCCAGCAGCGCGCTGACGCCGTCTGCATGGGCATCGGACTCCTCGATCGGCTGACCATCCCAGCGGCGCGAGCGGCGCACGCTGTCACTTGGCAGATCCCAGTCCCACAGGCCATGCCCAGCGTGATCCAGCGCCACTTCCCAGCGGCTGCCGGCAACGCTGGCGACCGGCTCGGGCACGCTCACGGTGAAGGCCAACAGGTGGCCGTCCGGATCGTGCACCGCGCGCATCCAGCCGTCGAAGCGACCGGCCGGGCCGCCCGGCAGCTGGCAGGGAATCAGGCCGCCATCGGCGGCAAGCAGGCGCAGGTCCTCCAACATCTCGCCATACGCGGCGATCGTCGCCGGCAGGCCGTGTTCACGCGCGGCCGGGTTGGCCGCGAGCGGACGCCCGGCACGGTCGAGGATGACCAGCGCCGAAGCCAGCGGGTGCTGCAGCAGACTCGCGATAATCCCTTGGTCCACGCCTGTAACTCCGATAACGCACCCGACAGCCGGGAACGCAATCGTTAGCGGCGGGTTTTGCGGATTATTGAGCGTTCCGGCCACCTGCATGCGCTTCCCGGACAGGTAAGATGACGCTCGCCTTTCCCGATCGGCCCGCCCTGCCCCATGCCCACCGACCTGCCAGGCCCCCTCGCCCCCGCCACCGCGACCTTGCTGGCCCGTGACCTGCGCCGCGACCGGTGGCGCGTGGTGGTGGCCTACCTGGTGCTGGCGCTGGTCTGGATCCTGTGCAGCGATGCGGCCGTCAAGGTGGTCGCCGGCGATATGCAGACCGCGGCGCAATGGCAGACCATCAAGGGCACCTTCTTCGTACTCTCCAGTGCCGCCCTGATCTACCTGCTGCTGCGCCCGCTGGCCCAGCATGTATTGAGCACCCATGCCCGGCTGGAGTGCTCGGAGACCCGGCATCGCCAGATGTTCGAGGGCAATCCCGGGCCGATCCTGGTCTATGACCTGGACTCGCTGGCCATCCTGGACGTCAACCCGGCCGCGGCCAGCTTCTTCGGCTTCAGCCGCGATGCGTTCACCGCGATGTCGATCAATGCCCTGTGGCCACCGGGCGATGTTCCGGCGCTGGAAGCCAAGCTGGCGCAGATCCGCGACAACCCCGAACAGCTGTGCGTGATCACCGCCGATCTGTGCCTGAGCGATGGCAGCACCCGGCGCATGGAGATGCGCAGCAATCTGATCAGCTATGGCGGTCGCCGTGCACGCCTGCTGATCGCGATCGACCGAACCCGCGAAGACCAGGCCCTGCTGCGTCGCGACCAGGCGCTGGCACGGGTGGAGGAAGCGCATGAAATGGCGCGTATCGGCGCGTGGGAGATCGACCCGGCCACCGGCCTGGGCCGCTACGCCAACCAGGTGTACCGCCTGCTCGGCCGGCGCCCGCCCGAGGCCCGGCGCTGGCATCGCTTCGAGGAGCTGCTGGTGCCGGCCGACCCGGCCACCGCCGCGCTCAGCGAGCAGCTGCTGCAGGACATGAGCTCCGGCGAGCCGGTGCAGATCGATGTCCTGCTGCCGCTGCTGGCCATGGATGGACGGTCACTGATGGTGCACCTGCGCGCCGAGAGCGGCCAGGACGATGCTGGTCGGCCGCGCGTGCTCGGCACCCTTCAGGACGTCACCGAGCGCGAGCAGTCGCGGCGCCTGCTGCGCGAACGTGAGGAGCAGTTCCGCGAGCTGGTGCGGGTGCTGCCTGACGGCGTGGTGATCCTCTCCGAAGAACATGTGCTGTACGCCAATGCCTGCGCAGCGGCGCAGTTCGGCTACGGCCAGCACACCCTGCTGGGTGAGCCGCTGGCCGCCCTGGTCGCGCCGGAAGATCTGGCGCGGGTCCGCAGCCAGCTGTTTGCGCAGATTCCACTGCAGGGCGTGGGGGCCGGCGAGGTGATCGGCATGCGCCGGCTCAACGGCCAGCGCTTCCAGGCCGGCCTGGCGGTGGGTGACGTGCGCTACGGTGGGCGCAACTGCAAGCTGCTGATCGTGCGCGACCTCAGCGAACCGGAGCGTATCCGCGAGGCACTGGAAACCAGCAACCGCGAACTGCAGGCCATGGCCGGCCGCCTGTTCTCGCTGCAGGAAGACGAACGCCGGGCGATCTCGCGCGACCTGCACGACGACATCGGCCAGGCCATCACCGCGATGAAGTTGTCGGCCTACGCGGCGCAGGACGAGCAGGATGCCGCGCGCCGTGACGAGGACCTGGCCCAGATCATCCAGTTGGCCGATGCCACCGTCGGCAAGCTGCGCGACATCTCCACCCTGCTGCGCCCGCCGCAGCTCGATGCGCTGGGCCTGGAAGCGGCGCTGCGCTGGCAGGCCGGGGTGCTGTTCCGCTCGGCGGCGATCGAACTGCTGCCGGACATCCAGTCCCTGCCACGGCGGCCGGCGGGCGATATCGAGCAGGCCTGTTTCCGCATTGCACAGGAAAGCCTGACCAACGTGCTGCGCCATGCGCGCGCCAGCCAGGTGAACCTGCACCTGCGCGATGTGGACGACCACGGCCTGCACCTGCAGGTCCGCGATGATGGCGAAGGCTTCGACCCCGATGGGCCACGCGGGCTGGGCCTGATCGTGATGCGCGAGCGCGCGCAGAGCGTGGGTGGCACATTGCGCATTGAATCGGCGCACGGCGCCGGTACCCTTATCGACCTTTACCTGCCCTACCGCGCTTCGGGCGCGACGGCTCACGACGCTCTGGAACACTGACCCATGTGGAACCCTTCCCTGCCCCTGGTCAGCATCGAGGACGCACCGCCCCGCCTGGGCGCGGGCAACCCCGAGCTGCAGACCATGGTGACCGAGGCTGCCTCCGGCGGCACGCCGCTGATGCTGATGCACGTGGACATCGACCACTTCGCCTCGGTCAACGAGAACATGAGCGCGGAGGTGGGCGATCAGGCCCTGGTGCTGGTCGCCCAGCGCCTGCAGCACCATCTGCGTGGCCGCGGCAAGCTGTGGCGCCACGGCAGCGATGAGTTCCTGCTGGCCGTGCCGCGCACCGCGGACATGCCGCTGCCCGAAGACCTGGCCGAGGAAATCCGCCAGCAGCTGGAGCTGCCGCTGTCGGTGCTGCCGTACACCTTGTTCATGACCGGCAAGCTGGGCGTGAGCCTGTGCCCGGAACACGCCACCGGCGTCTCGCGCCTGCTCGACCACGCCGAAGATGCCCTCTACCAGGCCGCCCGCGAAGGCGGCAATGCGGTGCGCATCCATGCGGTGGATACGCCGTCCAGCGCGCACAGCGAGAGCATCATCGCGCGCCAGATCGTCGACGCCATCCCCAATGGCGAGCTCAAACTGCGTTACCAGCCGCTGGTAAGCGCCCGCGATGGCCACGTGGTCGGCATGGAGGCGCTGCTGCGCTGGCAGTCCCCCACGCTGGGCATGCTGGTGCCCGAGCGCTTCATGCGCACGGCCGAGCGGCTGGGCATCATCGTGCAGATCGGCACCTGGGTGCTGGAGGGCGCGCTCAAGCAGGCCAAGCTGTGGCGCGATCAGGGCTTCGATGATTTCACCATCGCCGTCAATGTCTCCACCCTGCAGCTGCTGCGCCCGAACTTCTTTGCCGAGGTGATGTCGCTGATGCAGGCCGCTGGCGTGCCGGCGCACATGCTCACGCTGGAGATCAACGAAAGCGCGCTGACCAACAACGTCAACTTCGTCCACGAGACGCTGGTCAACCTGCGCAACGAAGGCATCAGCCTGAGCCTGGACAACTTCGGCACCGGTGATTCCAGCCTCAGCGCGCTGGTCCGCTACCCGGTGGACAAGCTGAAGATCGACCGCAGCTTCATCAAGAGCGCACCGGCCGGCAACCGCGAGGCCGCCATCGCGCGCGCGATCATCGCCATGGGCCACCAGCTGGGCATGACGGTGATCGCCAACGGGGTGGAATCGCAGGCACAGCTGGGCTTCCTGCGCCGCAACGACTGCGATGTGTTCCAGGGGTATCTGTTCGGTGAGCCGATGTCGGCCGATGCCGCCGGCATGACCCTGCGCCGCCGCTACCTGCGCCCGGAGGCCTTCGCCGAGACC
The DNA here is from genome assembly GCF_056861555.1 of Stenotrophomonas sp. K-6. Classification (NCBI taxonomy): domain Bacteria; kingdom Pseudomonadati; phylum Pseudomonadota; class Gammaproteobacteria; order Lysobacterales; family Lysobacteraceae; genus Stenotrophomonas; species Stenotrophomonas sp. K-6. The sequence continues at coordinate 241,858 of NZ_JBSPUC010000006.1, forward strand.
CGCCCGGACCGCACGCTGCTGCTGCTGGACGACGAGGAGAACGTGCTGCGCTCGCTGGTGCGTCTGTTCCGCCGCGATGGCTACCGCATCCTGGCGGCCGGCAACGTGCGTGACGCGTTCGATCTGCTGGCCATCAACGACGTGCAGGTGATCCTGTCCGATCAGCGCATGAGCGACATGAGCGGCACCGAGTTCCTGGGCCGGGTGAAGATGCTCTATCCGGACACGATCCGGCTGGTGCTGTCCGGCTACACGGACCTCAACACAGTCACCGACGCGATCAATCGCGGCGCGATCTACCGGTTCCTGACCAAGCCGTGGAACGACGACGAGCTGCGCAAGCACATCCACCAGGCGTTCCGCACGCACGAGGAACAGCGCCGGGCGAATACCTCGCCGATGGTGGCCGCCGCCCCGGCAGACGAGTGATCAGCGTGGCTGCTTGATCGGCAGCACCACGCGGAACTTCGACCCCACGCCCGGGGTGCTGTCCAGATCGATGCGGCCGTGGTGCTTGTTGATGATGCTGTAGGAGATCGACAGGCCCAGGCCGGTGCCGCTGCCCACCGGCTTGGTGGTGAAGAACGGATCGAAGATGCGCTGGCGCAGCTCCGGCGAGATGCCGCCGCCGGTATCCTCGAACTCCACCCAGACCGTGTCGCCGTCCACGCCGGTGCGCACGTTGATCGTGCCGCGATCTGCGATGGCATGGCCGGCGTTGAGCAGCAGGTTCATGTACACCTGATTCAACTCCGACGGCAGGCATTCCACCAGCGGCAGCTGGCCGAACTCCCGGTGCAGGGTCACCTTGTACTTGAGCTCGTTCCAGATGATGTTGATCGTCGATTCCAGACCGGCGTGCAGATCGACCAGCTTCCACGACTCATCGCGGCCCGAGTACGAGAAGTCCTTCAGGTCGCGCACGATGCGCGTCACCCGCTCGATGCCCTCGCGCGACTCAGCCATCAGCTGCGGAAGATCGCGGCTGATGAAATCGATGTCGAAGCGTTGGCGGATATCGTCGATCTCCGGGATCAGCGCCTTGGGGTCGGGCGCGCGCAGCGCACGCTCATAAGCTTCGATCACGGTGAACAGGCTGCGCAGGTATTCCTGCAGGCTGCCCAGGTTGGAGTGCACATAACCGATCGGGTTGTTGATTTCGTGCGCCACGCCGGCCGCCAGCTGGCCGATGGAGGCCATCTTCTCGGACTGCAGCAGCTTTTCCTGGGTGCCGTTGAGGCGCAGGTAGGCCTGCCGCAGCTCGGCGTGCCGCTGCTGCAGCTCGCGCTCGTAGTCCTCCTGGCCTTCGATGCGGCGGAACAGCGCCAGATAGTGCCGCTGGCCGCCATCGTCATGGTGGTACACGTGGGCGATGACCATGCGCTCGCCGACCGGCAGGCTGCCATTCCAGTGGCCGTGGAGGCTTGCCTGCTCCAGCGCATCGGGCGGCAGCAGCTGGCGCAGCCATTGCGCGGGTGTCAGTTCGGCATCGCGTTCGGCCTGGCCGAGAATCTCACTGACCGCGGTGTTGGCCAGCGCGACGCTGCCGTCCTCACGAAACAGCAGAACCCCTTCCTTGATCCGCTCGAACAGGGCGAGCAGAACCGGATGCGGGGGCAACGGGGCGGTGACAAGAGAGGAAGTTGCGGTCACGGTCACATCGAGGCGGCTGGAAACAGGCGCTCAATATACGCGGTGACGTCATCGTCGGCAGCCTCGGGCCGCCGGATCGCGCCGCTCAGGCGACCGCGAGCGGCCGCCGGGTATGCAGCGTGTGCGACTGTCCCTTGGCGTCGTACGCCGAGGAATCTTCGCTGCGGCCGAGCTGGCGCAGTGCCCAGTTGACCTCGCGGCGGCGGCGCGAGAGCAGCACGCCGTTGGCGCGGTTGCGCTCGGCCAGCTCCTGCACGCGCTCAGCCTGTCCCAGCGGCAATGCGGCCTCGAGGGCTCGCAACGCCTCCAGCTTGGCACCGGTCGCGCGGATCAGGGCCTGTACGTCATGCTCGACCAATGCCTGGCGTTCGACGTCCAAGGCATCGCTGAGGCGCTGCAGCGGCTCGCTCATCGCCAGCTTCATCCCTGCAGCTGCTGGTCCAGCTCAAGCATGCGCGAAGCGATCGCGTCGGGATTGATCTTGTAGGTGCCGTTCTGCAGCGAATCACGCACGGCCTGGACACGGTTGGCATCGATGGCCGGGGCCGTGGACAGTTCGCGCTGCATGGCCTGCAGGCTGGTGGCTTCGCCGGTCAGGCGCAGGCTGTCGGCAGCCTCCACCGGGCGCGCCGGGGCATCGGTGCTGACGCTGGGCTTGTTGCCGAGCGCAACACTGCGCAGATGGGCGGTGGCCTGCAGGTTGCCGTCGATTTTCTGGCTCATGGGTTCGTCCTGAGATTGCGGTTCACAAGGGATAACGGCCAATCAGCCGCCATCTTTAGGGGAATATTGCAGGTTTCGCGAGGAAAGTGGCCCGTATTCACACATGTGGTCAGCGCGCCACTAAAACGTCACCGCTGGCCGCCACGGTGCCCTGCACGATCTTGCGCGAAGAGAGGTTCTCGACCGACACCCGCTCATTCTCGCCCGCGTCGGCCATGGCACGCCCGGCAACCCGGACCTCCACCCCGCCGCGCCGGGACACCAGGGCGACACTGTCGCCCCGCCGAACCAGCCGCTGGGCGACCAGATCGTTGGCCGACAGCAGGCTGCCGGCGCTCAGGGTCCTGCGCGCCACGCGGCCCACCGCAGCGGCGGGATCGGCCAATGCTGCGCCGGCGATCCGTGCCGCATCACGCTGGCCGGTAGTGATATCGGCCGCCGAGAGGGTTTCTCCAGCCGCCACACCTCTATTGAGAATGAGCACGGTCTGGTTGCGCCGCACCTTAACCGGTACGAACAGGCGCCAGCCGCCCGCGTCGGGGCAGCTGACCTCCACCGTACTGGTCCCGGTAGGCTGGGCGGCCAGCGGTTGACCACAGGCCGGCAGGCGCAGTGCCGAATCCAGCGTGGTGTCGCCTTCGCTGCCGGCCGGCAACGTGGCCAGCGCCGCCTGGCGGATGCTGTCCACGGGTTGCCAGCCCCCAGCGGCCCACGCGGGCGCGGCCAGCAACAGCACGGCAAAGAGAACAGAACGCATGGGCACTCCACGGGCAAGGATCATGCGCAGCTCGATGCAAGGGTCATGCCGAACTACTGCACTCGGGGCGCTCAAGTCGCCGCCGGTGCCGCCGATACCAAGTCCATGTCCCATGACCTGCTCAACCGCATCGACCAGCGTACGCGACTGGCCGGCCACAATCGTCTGGCCCTGCTGCTGTTCCGGCTGGGTGGACGTCAGCTTTTTGGCGTGAATGTCTTCAAGGTGCAGGAAGTCCTGCGGCGCCCTGGCTTGTTCCAGGTACCGGGGCTGCCCAGCCAGTTCGCCGGTGTGGCCGATGTCCGTGGCCGCTCGGTGCCGGTGCTGGACCTGGGCCTGGCAATCGGCCACCCCGAGCGTGAACCCGATGCGGACAAGGCACCGGGCTACCTGGTGGTGACCGAGTTCAACCGTTCCATCCAGGGCTTCCTGGTGAGCGGCGTGGAACGAATCGTCAATATTGCCGTCGAGGACATCCATCCGCCGCCGGAACTGGGCGCCGAGTCCAGCTATCTGACCGCAGTCACCCGTTTCCAGGGCGAACTCATCCAGGTGATCGACGTGGAAAGCGTGCTGGCCGACATCGCCGAAGTCCGCGGTGAAGCCGTGCTGGACCCCTCGATGGCCCTGCCCGCCGACGCCCCGCCGATGCAGGTCCTGGTGGTGGACGACTCCCGCGTGGCCCGCCAGCAGATCCGCAGCGTGCTGGACCAGCTGGGGGTCGGGGCGACCCTGCTCTCGGACGGCAAGCAGGCGCTGGACCACCTGCTGCAGATCCACGCCTCCGGGGAGAACCCCGCCGAGCGCTACGCGATGGTGATCTCCGATATCGAGATGCCGGCGATGGACGGCTACACCCTGACGACGGAAATCCGGCGTCACCCGGGCCTGGCCGGCCTGTACGTGCTGCTGCACACCTCCCTGTCGGGCGTGTTCAACAACGCGATGGTCGAGCGGGTCGGCGCGAATGCGTTCGTGGCCAAGTACTCGCCGCATGAGCTGGCGGACTTCCTGCTGGACCGCCTGAAGAAGGTCGCGATGGCGGCGTAAGGGGCGGCCGGCCCTGGCGCCGGCGTCCTTTCCCCGTTGGGTTTACGGCGTCCATGCGTCGCGTGGATGTACACCCGGGGTATGGCCTGCTCATCCACCCATGGCGTGGATCCAGCTTGGGGTTTGGCCCTTTCATCCACACATGGCGTGGATCTACCCCGGGGTATGGCCCCTTGCCCTGGCGTGGTGAATTCCCTGGCGTGAACATGCCGCCGGGCACCGACGCGCCCTGCCCTCTGGCACGCCGCTTGCACTGCCCCTGGCATCGTCCCGTGGGAGTGCGCCATGCCCAATCTGATTTCCAACTATCTGGGTGTCCATGCCCAGGCCATGCCGTTGCGCGAGCAGCGGATGAAGCTGATCGCCAGCAACCTGAGCAACGCCGATACCCCCGGCTACAAGGCCCAGGACCTGGATTTCGATGCCGCGTTGCGTAATGCCCAGGGCCTGGATGCAAACGGCCTGATGAAAACCACCAACGAACAGCATTATGAGATCGGCGGCGGGTTGAACCCGTTCCAGATCGCCAAAGAAGGCGTGCAGCCGAGCATTGACGGCAATACCGTCGATCCGGATGCCGAACGCGCCGCCTACGGCCGCGCTGCGCTGGAGTACCGCGCTTCGCTGAGCTTCGTCGAATCCAAGGTGCGCTCCATGCTCACCGCGATCACGGGGCAATAAGCCATGAGCAACCTGCCCATCTTCGATATCGCCGGTTCCGCGCTGCAGGCGCAGTCCGTGCGCATGAGCACCATCGCCTCCAACCTCTCCAACGCCGATACCGTCGCCGGTTCGGCCGATGCGGTCTACAAGCCGCTGGAGCCGATCTTCCAGTCGGTCACCAGCCGCACCGACCCCAACATCACCACGGTGCAGGTCAAGGAGATCAGCCAGAGCAACGCCGCGCCGATCCAGCGCTACGAGCCGGGCCACCCGCTGGCCGATGCCGATGGCTACATCTACCAGCCCGACGTCGACCCGGTCGCGCAGATGGTCAACCTGATTTCGACCTCGCGCAATTACCAGGCGGGCGTGGAGATGCTGACCACCGCCAAGGAACTGGCGCTGGCCACGCTGACCATGGGTCGCTGACCCTCACTCCCCAGGAATCGACCCCCATGAGCACCACCAATGGCGTTGGCCAGAACAACAGCGACATCTACACCGCGCTGGGCCTGAACGCACCCAACAGCGACACCAGCAAGAAAAAGAGCACGCTGGACCAGGCCGACTTCATGCGCCTGATGACCGAGCAGCTGCGTCACCAGGATCCGCTCAAGCCGATGGACAACACCCAGATGGTCGCGCAGATGGCGCAGCTGTCGCAGGTCCAGGGCATCACCGACCTCAACAACACGGTCAAGGGCTTCCAGGATTCGATGTCCAGCGACCAGATCCTGCGCGGCGCGGCCCTGGTGGGTCACGAAGTGCTGGTGCCCTCGGAGAAGCTCGCGCTGGAGAAGGACGGCGACGTCACCGGCATGGTCGCCGCGCCCGGCGCCGGCTTCGTGACGGTGGACATCACCGATGCCAACGGCGTGAAGGTCAACCAGATCAGCGTGGAAGCCAAGGCGTCCGGCGAAGTCACCTTCGACTGGGACGGCAAGGATGCCAACGGCAACCGCATGGCCGAAGGCACCTACACCATCGCCGCTTCGCATACCGATACCGCCGGCGCCAAGACCAAGCTCAACACCTATGTGCAGGCCCCGGTGGAGAGCGTCACGGTCGGCACGGATGGCCTCTACCTCAACCTCAAGGGTCTGGGCACCGCCCCGATCGACTACGTGCTCCGCATCAGCTGAGCCGCACCACCCGAATCCACAGGAGCAACCCATGGGCTTCAACGTCTCGTTGTCCGGCATCAACGCAGCCAATGCCGATCTGAACGTCACGGCGAACAATATCGCCAACGTCAACACCACCGGCTTCAAGCAGTCGCGCGCCGAGTTCGCCGATCTGTTCTCGGCCACCAGCTACGGCCTGTCCAAGAACGCGGTCGGCTCGGGCGTACGCCTGACCAACGTCGCCCAGCAGTTCTCGCAGGGCAACAACGAACAGACCGGGCGCAGCCTGGACATGGCCATTTCCGGTGAGGGCTTCTTCACCATGACCATGAACGGCGCCCGCGTGTATTCGCGCGCCGGCAACTTCCAGACCGACCAGGCCGGCTACGTGATCAACCCGCAGGGCGCACGCCTGCAGGTGTTCGCGCCCAACGCCGATGGCACCAACTTCGATGCCGGCCGCCTGACCGATCTGCAGCTGCTGACCACCGACAGTCCGCCCAAGCAGACCACGGGCGTCAACATCAGCTTCACCCTGCCGGCCAATGCCAAGCCGCCGACCGTCGCCGCGTTCGATCCGACCGATTCGAACAGCTACAACCATTCCACCGGTGGCATCACCGTGTACGACTCGCTCGGTGTCAGCCACACCCAGACCTCGTATTTCGTCAAAGCAGCCGGTACCAATGCATGGCAGGTCCACAACTTCGTTGACGGACAACCGGTGGGCGCCCCCACTGCGATGGAGTTCAATGAATCCGGTGCTCTGACCGTCCCGGCCAACGGGAAGATCGCGTTCACCGCGTTCAGCCCGACCACCGGCGCGGGTGATCTGTCGCTGACCCTGGATATCAGCGGCTCGACCCAGTACGGCGAGAAGTTCGCCCTGCGCAACACCCAGCAGGACGGCTACGCGGCCGGCAAGCTCAACGAAGTCACCGTGTCCGAGGAAGGCGTGGTCTACGCGCGCTACTCCAACGGCGATGACCGTCCGCTGGGCCAGGTCGCGCTGACCACCTTCAACAACGCGCAGGGCCTGGAAGCCAAGGGCAACAACCTGTGGGTGGAAACCTTCAACTCCGGCACCCCGCGCACCGGCGCGCCGGACAGCTCCAACCTGGGCAAGGTCCAGGCCGGTTCGCTGGAAGCCTCCACGGTCGACCTGACCGAGCAGCTGGTCAACATGATCACCGCCCAGCGCAACTTCCAGGCGAACTCGCAGATGGTTTCCACGCAGGACCAGATCACCCAGACCATCATCAACCTGCGTTGATGAGCCACTGACCGCAACACGGGACTACACCACCGATGGACAAGGCACTCTACGTCGCGATGACCGGTGCACGCGCCTCCCTGCAGGCGCAGGGCACGCTGTCGCACAACCTGGCCAACACCGACACCCCCGGCTTCAAGGAGGCACTCGCCAATACCGAGGCTTTCCCGGTGAAGGGGACCGGCTACGCCTCGCGCGTGGATGCGATGCACGTCGACGCCGGCTTCAACCGCCGGATGGGCGCACAGCAGCTCACCGGCAACCCGTTGGATCTGTCCCTGCAGGCCGGCAACTGGCTGGCCGTGCAGGCGCCAGGTGCCAACGGCGGTGAGGCGTACACCCGTGGTGCGGCACTGTCGATCACGCCCAATGGCCAGCTGGTCACCGCCGGCGGCCATCCGGTCCTGGACGAGAACGGCAATCCGCTGGCGGTGCCGCCGCACCAGGCCATGGATATCGGCAACGACGGCACGATCTCGATCATCCCGCTGGGCGAAGGCCCGCAGACCATGGCCAACATCGGCCGCATCCGCGTGGTGCAGGCCGAGGACGCCCGGCTGGAGCGCGGCCTGGACGGGCTGATGCGCAACACCGACCCGCAGCAGCCGTTCGTGCAGGCCCAGGGCAAATCGCTGGAAAGCGGGCAACTGGAAGGCAGCAACGTCGATGCCGCCGGCGCGCTGGTGCAGATGATCCAGCTGCAGCGCCAGTACGAAATGCAGGTCAAGGTGATCAAGCACGGCGACGACAACGCCCGCAGTGCCAACAGCCTGCTGCGCCTGGGCGGCTGATCGCCCCCGGTGACGTAATCCCGGCGCCGTTGTGGCACGCGCCATGCATTGCCCTTCACAAGGGCCGCACCACGCGGCCATCCGCTACAACACAGGAATCACGCCATGAACCAGGCATTGTGGATCGCCAAAACCGGACTGGATGCGCAGCAGACGCGCATGTCGGTGGTTTCCAACAACCTCGCCAACACCAACACCACCGGTTTCAAGCAGGACCGTGCCAGCTTCGAAGACCTGCTGTACCAGCAGGTGCGTCAGCCGGGTGGCGCCTCCTCCGCCCAGACGCAGCTGCCCTCGGGCCTGCAGCTGGGTACCGGTGTGCGCGTGGTCGCCACCGCCAAGAATTTCGAGCAGGGCAGCCAGCAGCAGACCGGCCGCGCGCTGGATGTGATGGTCAACGGCCGCGGCTTCTTTGAAGTGCAGATGCCGGACGGCTCTTCGGCCTACACCCGCGATGGCTCGTTCCAGCGCAACCAGGATGGCGAGCTGGTCACCAACAGCGGTTACCCGGTGCAGCCGGGCATCCAGATTCCGGAAGGCGCGCAGTCGCTGACCATCGGTACCGACGGCACCATCAGCGTGAAGATGGCCGACGACGCCGCCACCGTGGAAATCGGCGCGCTGACCCTGACCGACTTCGTCAATCCGGCCGGCCTGCAGGCCCGCGGTGAAAACCTGTTCCTGGAAACCACCGCCTCCGGCCCCGCACAGAACGGCAATCCCGGCCTCAACGGCCTGGGCACCGTGGTGCAGGGTGCGCTGGAAGGCAGCAACGTCAACGTGGTGGAAGAGCTGGTCTCGATGATCGAAACCCAGCGCGCCTACGAAATGAACGCCAAGGCGATCTCCACCACCGACGCCATGCTCGGCTACCTCAACCAGAACGTCTGATCGGTCGAACCGGGAACCTGCCATGTCGCGTCTTGCCCCTACCCTCCGCCTGTTCTCCGCCGCCGTGGTCGTCGCCACGCTGAGTGGCTGCGTGATCGCCGGCGATGTCCGGCCGTACCCCGCCATGGCCCCGGTCGAACCGATCATGCCGCCATCGGCACAGGCCACGGCCGGCGCGATCTACGCCGCCGGCCCCGGGCTGCAGCTGTACTCCGACCGCCGGGCACGCGATGTGGGCGACCTGCTCACGATCACGCTGACCGAGAACACCACGGCGCAGACCACCGCCAACACCTCCACCTCGAAAGAGTCGGAGCTCAGCATCGGCACCCCGACGATCTTCGGTGCGCCGGTCACGCTGGGCGGCAAGGACATCCTCAGCGCCAGTGCGGCCGGGTCGCGCGACTTCACCGGCAAAGGCACCAGCGCGCAGAGCAACCGCCTGCAGGGCAGCGTGACCGTCACCGTGATCCAGCGCCTGCCCAACGGCAACCTGGTGGTACAGGGCGCCAAGAATCTGCGCCTGAACCGTGGTGATGAGCTGGTGCAGGTGCAGGGCATCGTGCGCGCGGCGGACATCTTCCCGGACAACACCATTCCCTCCAGCCGTGTTGCCGATGCCCGCATCGTCTACGGCGGCCGCGGTGCGATCGCCCAGTCCAATGCGATGGGCTGGTTGAGCCGCTTCTTCAACTCGGCGCTGTCGCCGTACTGAGCCTGACATGACCTTCTTCCTTTCCCTGTTCGGACAGCGACGCATGGCGTCGCTCTACACGTCGAAGCAACGAGGTGTGGTGTCGCACGGCGCGATGCGGGCGCTGCTGGCGCTGCTGGCCGTGTTCGCGCTGGTTGCGCCCGCCTCCGCCGAGCGCATCAAGGACCTGGCGCAGGTTGGCGGCGTGCGCGGCAACGCGCTGGTCGGGTACGGCCTGGTGGTCGGCCTGGATGGCAGCGGCGACCGCACCAGCCAGGCTCCCTTCACCGTGCAGAGCCTGAAGAACCTGCTCGGCGAACTGGGCGTCAACGTGCCGGCCAACGTCAATCCGCAGCTGAAGAACGTGGCGGCCGTGGCGATCCACGCCGAGCTGCCGCCGTTCGCCAAGCCTGGCCAGCCGATCGACATCACCGTCTCTTCGGTTGGCAACGCGGTCTCGCTGCGCGGCGGCTCGCTGCTGATGGCGCCACTGCGCGGTGCCGATGGGCAGGTCTATGCGATCGCCCAGGGCAACCTGATCGTCGGCGGCTTCGGCGTGCAGGGCAAGGACGGCTCGCGCGTGTCGGTCAACGTACCCAGCGTCGGCCGCATCCCCAACGGTGCCACCGTCGAACGTGCATTGCCGGACGTGTTCAGCGGTGGTGGCGACATCACCTTGAACCTGCACAAGAACGACTTCACCACGGTTTCGCGCATGGTGGCGGCATTGAACAACGCCTTCGGCGAAGGTGCTGCCCGCGCCATCGACGGCGTCACCGTGTCGGTGCAGTCGCCGTCTGATCCGGGCGCACGCATCGGCCTGCTGGCGCGCATCGAGAATCTGGAACTCACCCCCGGCAGCGCGCCGGCCAAGGTGGTGGTCAACTCGCGTACCGGTACCGTGGTGATCGGTTCACAGGTACGCGTGGGCGCGGCGGCGATCTCGCATGGCTCGCTGACCGTCACCATCAACGAAAACCTCAACGTCAGCCAGCCGGGTGCCTTCAGCGGCGGCCAGACGGCGGTGACGCCCCAGTCGACGATCACCGCGACCGCCGATGGCAGCCGCATGTTCAAGTTCAATGGCGGCACCACCCTGGATGAAATCGTGCACGCGGTGAACGCCGTCGGCGCAGCCCCGGGCGATCTGATCGCCATCCTGGAAGCCCTCAAGCAGGCCGGCGCACTGAGTGCCGAGCTGGAGGTGATCTGACATGCGCATTCAACCGGCGCTGGAACTCAACCCCGCCCAGCCCAACAGCCAGGCCAAGGTCGACAAGGTCGCCCGCCAGCTGGAGGGCCAGTTCGCCCAGATGCTGATCAAGAGCATGCGTGAGGCCAGCTTCGGCGATTCGCTGTTCCCCGGCGAAAACACCATGTTCCGCGAGATGTACGACCAGAAGATCGCCGACGCGATGACGCGCGGCCGCGGGCTGGGCCTGTCCAGCATGATCGCGCGCCAGCTCGGTGGCGGCGAAGGCGAGACCGCCAAGCCGGTGGATACCTCGCTCAACCCGGCCGCCGCACTGCGCGCCTATCGCCTCAATGCCCCGGCCGCCGCTGGCCTGCCGCTGCCGGCAGCGACGGCGCCGGTGGTGCCCAGTGAAGTGGATCTGCTGCAGAAGCTGGGCGGCAGCGAACCGTCGGCGGTCCTGCAACCGATGGAGCGTGCGCTGGACCTGATCGCCGGGCGCGAGAGCAGCCAGATGCACGAGGCGATCGGCAGTCGTGATCCCTACGCCGCCGCTGCAGAGGCCGATCCAGCCAGCGCCAACTGGGCGATGGGCGATGACCGCTGGCAGGACGTCAACCGCACGGCCGCCACCGGCCCCAGCGCGGTTGATAGCCTGGCCGCCTCCACCGCGGCTGCGGAGCTGGGCCCGCACACCCCGGCCGGCTTCGTCGCCAGCATCTGGGGCCATGCCCAGCAGGCAGCCCGCGAACTGGGCGTGGATGCCAAGGCGCTGGTCGCCCAGGCCGCGCTGGAGACCGGCTGGGGCCGCAAGCTGGTACGCCGCAGTGGCGGCGACAGTTCGCACAACCTGTTCGGGATCAAGGCCAACGGTTGGCAGGGCGAGCGCGCCACCAGTGGCACCCACGAGTACGTCAATGGCGTACGCCGTAACGAAACCGCCAGCTTCCGCGCCTACAACTCGGTGGGCGACAGCTTCGCCGACTACGTGCGCCTGCTGAAGACCAGCCCGCGTTACCAGAACGCCCTCCAGGCCGGCAGCGACGTCCGCAGCTTCGCGCAGGGCCTGCAGCGCGCCGGCTATGCCACCGACCCCACCTATGCCGCCAAGATCGCCGCGATCGCCGGCGGCCCGACCATCGAACGCGCCGTCGCGGCCGTGACCGATGCCGGCCAGCGCCTGGGTCGCACTTTTGCCAGCACCGCCAGCCCGACCGGGCTGGGTGTCATCCGTCGTTGAGGTAATCCATGTCCAGCGTTCTCTCCACCGGCACCAGCGCCCTGCTCGCTTTCCAGCGCGCCCTGGCGACCACCAGCCATAACGTCGCCAACATCAAGACGCCGGGCTACAGCCGGCAGAAGGTGGATTTCGCCACCGCCAACCCGCAGAACTACGGGTATGGCGACGTCGGCAACGGCACCCGGATCACCGACGTGCGTCGCGTTGCCGACCAGCTGGCGATCTCGCGCCTGCTCGACGGCAGCGGTGAACTGGCGCGCCTGAAGCAGCTGTCCACCATGGCCGACCGCGTGGACGCCATGTTCTCCGACACCGCCACCAACGTCGCCGGTGTGTGGTCGAACTTCTTCGACTCCGTCAGCGGCCTGTCGTCCAATGCCTCCGGCAGCGCCGACCGCCAGAACGTGCTGGATGCCGGCAAGACCCTGTCCGGCCGCTTCCAGCAGCTCAACACCCAGCTCAACAACCTCAACGGCGAGGTCAACAACGGCCTGATCGCCGGCGCCACCGAGATCAACCGGCTGGCCAAGGAAATCGCTCAGCTCAACGGTGCGATCGGTGGCAACGCCGCCACCGCGGCGCCGGATTTGCTGGATCGCCGTGACGAACTGATCGCCAACCTGGTCGGCTACACCGGCGGCAACGCGGTGATGCAGGACGGCGGGCTGATGAACGTCTACACCGCCGGCGGTCAGGCGCTGGTGGTGGGTACCACGGCCTCCAGGGTCACCACCGTCACCGACCCCTACCAGCCCGAGCGCCTGCAGCTGGCGCTGGAAAGCCAGGGCCAGAAGATCACCATCGAGCCCAAGACGCTCGGCGGCCAGATCGGCGGCCTGCTGGAGTTCCGCGACACGGTGCTGACGCCGGCCCAGGCCGAGCTCGGCAAGCTGGCAATCGGCATGGCCAGCAGCTTCAACGACGTCCACCGCCAGGGCGCCGATCTCTACGGCCAGATGGGCGGCGACTTCTTCAACATCGGCAACCCGCGCATCACCGCCAACAGCAACAATGCCGGCACCGCCCAGATGACCGCGCGCTTCGGCGATCTGGCCAAGCTGGACGGCCAGAACATCGTGATGAAGTTCGATGGCACCCAGTGGCTGGCCTCGCGGGCGGACACCGGTGCCAGCATCCCGATGACCGGCACCGGCACCGCTGCCGATCCGCTGGTGCTCAACGGCGTCGAGCTGGTCATGACCGGCACCCCGTCCACGGATGACCGCTTCCTGCTGCAGCCCACGGCGGGCGTGGCCGGCAGCATGGAGGTGGCGATCACTGACACCTCCCGCCTGGCCGCAGCCGCCCCGATCAAGGGCACTGCCGCGATGGCCAACACCGGCACCGGCAAGCTGACCGGGGTGAAGGTGACCGACGCGGACAACGCGGCGCTGCGCAATCCGGCGGCGATCGTGTTCATCAGCGCCACCGAATACACCATCGATGGCGGAGCACCCAACACCTATACCGCCGGCCAGACCATCACCGCCAACGGCTGGAGCTTCGTCCTCGACGGCGCGCCCAAGACCGGCGATACCTTCACCATCGCACCGACCCCGGCCGGCTCCTCGGACAACAGCAACGCGCTGCTGCTGGCCAAGGTCGAGCAGGCCAAGGCATTCAACGAAGGCACGGTCACCCTCAGTGGCGCCCTCGGCGGCCTGACCACCCAGGTCGGTGCCGCTGCGCGTTCGGCCGAGTATTCCCTGATGGCCCAGCAGGTGATCACGGACCAGGCCCAGGCCGCCCGGGACTCGATCTCCGGCGTCAATCTGGATGAAGAAGCCTCGGACATGCTCCGCCTGCAGCAGGCCTACCAGGCCGCCTCGCAGCTGATCTCCACCGCCGACACCATGTTCCAGACGATCCTCGGAGCCGTACGCTCATGAACAATCGTATTTCCACCGGCATGATGTTCAACCAGTCGGTGTCGTTGATGCTGGCCTCGCAGGCGAAGATGAGCCACCTGGAGCGTCAGATCTCCACCGGCAGCAAGATCGTGACCGCCAAGGACGATCCGGTCTCGGCCGGCAGCGCGGTCGGCCTGGACCGCACCCTGGCCTCGCTGGACCGCATGCAGCTCAACGCCGGCAACGTGCAGAACCGGCTGGGCATCCAGGAAAATGCACTCGCCCAGGTCGGCGACATGATGGGCCGCATCACCGAACTGACCATCTACGCCAACAACCCGGCGCTGGCCGCGGCTGACAAGCAATCCATGGTCACGGAAATCGAGGCGATCCGCGGCAATCTGCTGGCGGTGGCCAACAGTACCGACGGCACCGGCCGCTATGTATTCGGTGGCACCGATGACGGCAGCCCGCCGTTCAGCCAGATCGATGGCCGGATCGTCTACAACGGCGACCAGAACCAGCGTCAGGTCGAGGTCGGCCCGGACACCTACGTGCTCGACGCCCTGCCCGGCAGCGAGATCTTCATGCGCATCGTCACCGGCGATGGGCACGTGGATGCTGCGGCGGCGGCCGGCAACACCGGTACCGGCGTGCTCACCAACGTCACCCGCAACGGTGATGGCGGCTGGAATGGCGAGGGCTTCAGCGTGCGCTTCACTGCCGCCGATGCCTACGAACTGGTCGATGCCGGCGGCACCGTGGTCTCCACTGGGAGCATGAAGGCCGGGGACGACATTGTGGTCAACGGCGTGCGCCTGCATATCGACGGCGTGCCAGCGGCAGGTGACACCTTCGAGGTGAGCCCGTCCTCCAGCCGCGACATCTTCGGCACCCTGGATTCGCTGATCGGCGCGCTGAAGATGGACACGGGCACCCCTGCCCAGCAGGCAGCCCAGCAGAACCTGCTGCAAAGCGGCCTGCGCGACGTGGCACGTGCCTCCGAGCGGATGATCGACTCACGCGCTTCCGGCGGTGCCCAGTTGAAGATGCTGGACAATGCTGCGGACATGCGCGAATCGAATGTCGTGACGCTCAAGACCACTCTCTCGCAGATGCGCGACGTGGACTACGCCGACGCGTTGAGCCAGTACCAGCTGGAAAAGACCGCCCTGCAGGCGGCACAGACCCTGTTCTCGCAGATGCAGCAGATGTCGCTGTTCAACACGATCCGCTGATCGCCCCTACAACCTGGGTTGGCCTGAAGGCCGCGATGCTCTGAGCATCGCGGCCTTCTTCGTTCTGGGTCCTGGCATAGCCATCGGGGCCGGAGGGGGCGGTCCTGACCCCATCGCTGGTCTACACGGCGACTTTCCTGCGCGCAGTGCTCTTCCAAGCCTGCCCTCGCTCCAGCCACGGCCGGATGGCCCGTGAAATTCGTCCTCTCGCGCCTCCCCGTCAATTCCAGCCAAATCTCCGCCTAAAGGTTGTTGACAAAGCGCCGTTATTGATTTGGCAACAGCGAAGCACACAGCCAAAAACAAAAAAACGGCGGCGCTTCGTTCCTTTCACCACCGGGATTCCAATAAGGGAGACGACCCATGGCACAGGTAATCAACACCAATACGATGTCGCTCAACGCTCAGCGCAACCTGAGCACCAGCGGCAGCTCGCTCGCTACCACCATCCAGCGCCTGTCGTCGGGCCTGCGCATCAACAGCGCAAAAGACGACGCCGCCGGCCTGGCAATTTCCGAGCGCTTCGGCACCCAGATCCGCGGCACCGACGTCGCGATCCGCAATGCCAACGACGGCATCTCGCTGGCCCAGGTCGCCGAGGGTTCGCTGAGCGAGATCGGCAACAATCTGCAGCGTGTCCGCGAACTGGCCGTGCAGGCCTCCAACGCCACCAACTCGGCCAGCGACCGCAAGGCCCTCCAGGCCGAAGTGACCCAGCTGGTCAGCGAAATCGACCGCGTCGCCAAGCAGTCTGACTTCAACGGTACCAAACTGCTGGATGGTAGCTTCACCAGCCAGCTGTTCCAGGTCGGCGCCAACGCCGGTCAGGCGATCGCCATCAACAACGTGGTCGACGCCAAGTCCAGCTCGCTGGGCAACGCCAAGTTCGCTCCGTCGGTCAGCAGCAGCGCCGATATCACCGTCATCACCGACCTGGAAGACGTCACCATCAATGGCGTTGAGATCGGCACGATCTCTGGCAGCACCACCGCCGAGTTCGCCGCCTCCGCCGCCGCCCAGATCAACAGCAAGATCGGTGAAGCCGGTGTCTATGCCGAGGTGGTCACCACCGCCGGCACCCCGGACACCCACAGCCTGAAGCTGACCTCCGTGAAGGCAGACCGCGACCTGGTCATCGATGGTGCCGGCCAGCTGAACCTGGCCGACTCCACCGTCGCTGCGCCGAGTTCCGTCGCCGCGACCGCCACCTCCGCCTTCGTCAAGGACCTGGACGTTTCGTCCTATGTCGGCGCGCAGAAGGCCCTGGAAATCGTCGACAAGGCATTGGAGTCGGTCAACAGCGTGCGCGCCGATCTCGGTGCCATCCAGAACCGCTTCACCTCCGTCGTTGCCAACCTGCAGACCTCCTCGGAAAACCTGTCCGCATCGCGCAGCCGCATCCGCGATACCGACTTCGCCAAGGAAACCGCAGAGTTGACCCGCACCCAGATCCTGCAGCAGGCCGGTACGGCCATGCTGGCCCAGGCCAACCAGGTGCCGCAGAACGTGCTCAGCCTGTTGCAGCGCTGACATGAGCCGCTCCTGAAGCACGTCATGAGCGTCTAACCCAACTCACGTGCAACCGCTCAAGGACCCCTCCTCATGGCACAAGTCATCAACACCAACACGATGTCGTTGAATGCTCAGCGTAATCTGAGCACCAGCGGCAGCTCCCTGGCCACCACGATCCAGCGCCTGTCGTCGGGTTCGCGCATCAACAGTGCCAAGGACGATGCGGCCGGTCTGGCCATCTCCGAGCGCTTCGGCACCCAGATCCGCGGCACCGACGTGGCCATCCGCAACGCCAACGATGGCATCTCGCTGGCGCAGGTCGCCGAAGGTTCGCTGACCGAAATCGGCAACAACCTGCAGCGCGTCCGCGAGCTGTCGGTGCAGGCCTCCAACGCCACCAACTCGGCCAGCGACCGCAAGGCCCTGCAGGCCGAAGTAACCCAGCTGGTCAGCGAAATCGACCGCGTCGCCAAGCAGTCCGACTTCAACGGCACCAAGCTGCTGGATGGCTCGTTCTCCAGCCAGCTGTTCCAGGTCGGTGCCAACGCCGGCCAGGCCATCGCCATCGACAAGGTCGTGGACGCCAAGGCCAATGCCTTGGGCGGTGCCGAGTTCGCCACTGGCGCGGTAGCCATCACGGCTGCTGCTTCTGCCACCGCTGATATCAACATCACCGGCCTGAGCATCACTGACAGCAAGGGCGCCAAGGTCGACTTCGACGCGCTGACTGTCAAGAGCGCCGGCAGCGTTGCCGCCACCGGCACCGCCGCCGCCACCGCGCTGGCCTCGCACATCAACGCCAAGATCGGTGAAACCGGCGTCTATGCCGAAGTCGATACCGCCGGCACCGGCGTGACCCTGACCTCGGTCAAGGACAGCGTTGACAAGGACGGCGCGTATAAGGGCTTCACCGTGGCCGCTACCGGCGCAACCTACACCGATGCGAGCACCGCGCCGGCGACGCCGGGCAAGCAGTTCGCCGACAAGATCGACGTTTCCACCGTCAAGGGTGCCCAGCAGGCGCTGGAAATCGTTGACAAGGCGCTGAGCTCGATCAACAACACCCGCGCCGATTTGGGTGCGATCCAGAACCGCTTCACCTCGGTCGTTGCCAACCTGCAGACCTCCTCGGAAAACCTGTCCGCGTCGCGCAGCCGCATCAAGGACACCGATTTCGCCAAGGAAACCGCAGAGCTGACCCGCACCCAGATCCTGCAGCAGGCCGGCACGGCCATGCTGGCCCAGGCCAACCAGGTGCCGCAGAACGTGCTCAGCCTGCTGCGCTGATCC
>NZ_JBSPUC010000007.1:0-18456 GCF_056861555.1 Stenotrophomonas sp. K-6
CGTGGCATCACGATCTCGACCGCGCACGTCGAATACGAATCCACCGAACGTCATTACGCCCACGTCGATTGCCCGGGCCATGCTGACTACGTCAAGAACATGATCACCGGTGCTGCCCAGATGGACGGCGCGATCCTGGTCTGTTCGGCTGCTGACGGCCCGATGCCGCAGACCCGCGAGCACATCCTGCTGTCGCGTCAGGTCGGCGTGCCGTACATCGTCGTCTTCCTGAACAAGGCAGACATGGTCGATGACGCCGAGCTGCTGGAACTGGTCGAGATGGAAGTCCGCGAGCTGCTGAGCAAGTACGACTTCCCGGGCGACGACACCCCGATCATCGCGGGCTCGGCCCGTCTGGCGCTGGAAGGCGACCAGAGCGACATCGGCGTGCCGGCCGTGATCAAGCTGGTCGAGGCTCTCGACAGCTGGATCCCGACCCCGGAACGTGACATCGACAAGCCCTTCCTGATGCCGGTCGAAGACGTGTTCTCGATCTCGGGCCGCGGCACCGTCGTGACCGGTCGTATCGAGCGCGGCGTGATCAAGGTCGGCGAAGAAATCGAAATCGTCGGTATCCGTCCGGTCCAGAAGACCACCGTCACCGGCGTGGAAATGTTCCGCAAGCTGCTCGACCAGGGTCAGGCAGGCGACAACGCCGGTCTGCTGCTGCGCGGCACCAAGCGTGACGACGTCGAGCGTGGCCAGGTCCTGGCCAAGCCGGGTTCGATCAAGCCGCACACCACCTTCGACGCCGAAGTGTACGTGCTGTCCAAGGACGAAGGTGGCCGTCACACCCCGTTCTTCAAGGGCTACCGTCCGCAGTTCTACTTCCGTACCACCGACATCACCGGCGCTTGCGAACTGCCGGAAGGTGTGGAAATGGTGATGCCGGGCGACAACGTGAAGATGGTTGTCACCCTGATCAACCCGGTCGCCATGGATGAAGGCCTGCGCTTCGCGATCCGCGAAGGCGGCCGTACCGTCGGCGCCGGCGTGGTCTCCAAGATCATCGCGTAATACTGCAATACCGGCGGTCGCATAGCGCTGCTGCCGGTCTCGCGAGTGGCGGGCCGGGAACCTCGGTCCGCCTTCGCCGTCTTAGGGAAGGCAAGTTTTTTCAGTACGCCAGTAGCTCAATTGGCAGAGCAGCGGTCTCCAAAACCGCAGGTTGGGGGTTCGAGTCCCTCCTGGCGTGCCACTTCTCCCTTCCAGCGGCTATGCCGCCACAGCAGCCAGAGCCGGATGAACAGCAAGATCGAGCATTCCAAAGACAACGCCTCCACCGGAGGTGACATCGTCAAGTACGCCGTCGCAGCGATCCTGGTGCTGGCGGGTCTTTTTGCTTGGTATTGGTTCGGTGCTCCTGAGCATGCCTCCCAGAGTGCATGGGCCGGTCCGCTTCGCGGTCTGGCCGTTGTCGTTGGCCTGGTGGCCGGCCTCGGCGTGTTCCTGCTGACCGGCAAGGGTCGCGACACGCGGGAATTCCTTTCCGAATCGCGTTTCGAACTGCGCAAGGTGGTCTGGCCGACGCGCCAGGAAGCCATTCGCATGACCTGGGTGGTGATCGTTGTGGTGATCATCCTCAGCCTGCTGCTGGGCGGATTTGACTTCGTGATTCAGAAATTGACCCAGTGGTTCCTGGGTCGATAAGGAGAAACCAGTGAAGCGTTGGTACGTCGTTCACGCCTATTCGGGCTTCGAAAAGTCGGTGGCGCAGGCTCTGCGCGATCGCATCGTGCGTGACGAGATGCAGGAGCGCTTCGGTGACGTCCTGGTCCCGACCGAGGAAGTGGTTGAAATGCGCGCCGGCCAGAAGCGCCGTTCCGAGCGCAAGTTCTTCCCGGGTTACGTGCTGGTCCAGATCGAGACCCACGAAGAAAACGGTATCCCGCGCATCGACAACGAAAGCTGGCACCTGGTCAAGGACACTTCCAAGGTGATGGGCTTCATCGGCGGCACCGCCGATCGTCCGCTGCCGATCCGTGATGAAGAGGCTGCCGCCATCCTGGACCGCGTTCAGGAAGGTGTGGAAAAGCCCCGTCCGAAGGTGCTGTTCGAGCCGGGCCAGATGGTCCGTGTCACCGAAGGTCCGTTCAACGACTTCAACGGTGTGGTCGAGGAAGTCAACTACGAGAAGAGCCGTCTGCGCGTCTCGGTGCTGATCTTCGGTCGTGCCACCCCGGTCGAGCTCGAGTTCGGCCAGGTCGAAAAGGCCGTCTGAGCCTGAAGCAGCAGGGTTCCGGGCGGCCGCCCGGAACCTGAACCGCCTGCGTCGCCTGCCTTGCGGCAGTGGCGGAAAAAACCTGATATAGTGCGCGGCTTCCTGCCAGGAAGCTGGCAAAAAGCAAGGGCCGCCGCGAGGTGGCCTTCTGCGTGAATTCAAAACGCGATGCCGGGACGCGTGATTCCCGGTCCGATGGGGAGCCTGTTGTCGTAAGGCGCTAGCACCCGGAGAGCATACTCATGGCAAAGAAAGTTGTCGGTTATATCAAGCTGCAGGTGAAGGCCGGTCAGGCCAACCCCTCGCCGCCGGTCGGTCCTGCGCTGGGTCAGCGTGGCCTGAACATCATGGAATTCTGCAAGGCCTTCAATGCCGCCACGCAGAAGCTGGAGCCGGGTCTGCCGGTGCCGGTCATCATCACGGCCTACTCGGACCGTACCTTCACCTTCATCACCAAGAGCACCCCGGCTGCCGTGCTGCTCAAGAAGGCTGCAGGCATCTCGTCGGGCTCCAAGCGCCCGAACACCGAGAAGGTGGGCAAGGTGACCCGCAAGCAGCTCGAAGAGATCGCCAAGACCAAGGAAGCAGACCTGACGGCTGCCGATCTGGATGCCGCGGTGCGCACCATCGCCGGTTCTGCCCGTTCCATGGGCCTCGTGGTAGAGGGTTAAGAAGATGGCACAGACCAAGCGTGAGAAGGCCATCAAGGCCGCCGTCGTCCCGGGCAAGGCATATGCCTTCGAGGACGCCATCAAGATCCTGAAGACCGCTACCAAGGCCAAGTTCGTCGAGTCCTTCGACGTCGCTGTGCGCCTGGGCGTGGACGCCAAGAAGTCCGACCAGCAGGTGCGCGGTTCCACCGTGCTGCCGTCCGGTACCGGCAAGAGCGTGCGCGTTGCCGTCTTCGCACCGGCCGGTGCCAAGGCTGACGAAGCCCTGGCCGCTGGCGCCGAAGCCGTGGGCATGGACGATCTGGCTGAGAAGATGCAGGCCGGCGATCTGAACTACGACGTCGTCATCGCGACCCCGGACGCCATGCGCGTCGTGGGTAAGCTGGGCACCGTGCTCGGCCCGCGCGGCCTGATGCCGAACCCGAAGGTCGGCACCGTGTCGGCCAACCCGGGCGAAGCCGTCAAGAATGCCAAGTCGGGTCAGGTGCGTTACCGCACCGACAAGGCCGGCATCATCCATTGCACCATCGGCAAGGCCGACTTCGCCGAAGACGCGCTGAAGTCGAACCTGCAGGCGCTGCTGATGGATCTGGTCAAGGCCAAGCCGGCCACTTCGAAGGGCACCTACCTGCAGAAGGTTTCGGTCAGCTCGACGATGGGCCCGGGCGTGACCATCGACCAGTCCTCGCTGTCGCTGAAGTAATCGTTTCAAGCGGGTACCGGGCCCAGGTCCGGTACCCGCGATATTTGAAGGCAATCCGAGCGGGGTCCGCCCTGCAGAGATAGCCGTCAAAGACCGCAGGCGCGGTCAGTACATACCGGCGACGGGCAGGGATGCTCGCATTGGCAAGGAGTCGCCGCCGGCGCAGTACCGAACGCTTAATCGATTCTTTCGGGAATCACCCTGCGTAGATGGTGCCCTTCTGGAGTTTTTCTGGTTTACGCACGTCTGGGTTCTCCCAGGTTGGCCATCCAGGTCTAGAACGGCCCACCCTTGGAACATCACCTGATGTTCCCGGCGTCCAGGATGGATGCCGCCCAGGACCGCACACGGCAGGAGCCGTAAGCGGAGTTCAATTGGAGGAGTGCAATGGCTCTCAATCTGTCCCAGAAGCAAGAAGTAGTCGCCGAGCTGGCAGACGTCGCCGCCAAGGCTCACTCCTTGATCGCAGCCGAATACGCTGGCACCACGGTCTCCCAGATGACCGCGATGCGCAAGCAGGCACGCGAAACCGGCGTTTTCTTGAAAGTTGTCAAGAACACGCTGGCGGCACGTGCAGTGGAAGGTACCGAATACGAATGCGCCAAAGACGCGCTCGTCGGTCCGCTGCTGTACGCGTTCTCGCTCGAGGAGCCCGGCGCAGCCGGTCGCCTGATCAAGGATTTTGCCAAGACCAACGACAAGCTGCAGGCAAAGGTCGTGGCCATCGGCGGGGAACTGTTCCCGGCTGGTCATGTCGACGTGCTGGCCTCGCTGCCGACGCGTGATCAGGCCCTGGCCATGCTGGCCCGCGTCCTGGCCGAGCCGGTCACGATGTTCGCCCGTGCCGTCAAGGCCGTGGCCGACAAGCAGGGTGGCGGTGAAACCGCTGACGCTGCCGAGCCGGTCGCCGAAACCGCCTGAGTCGACGTTTCCGTGGTTCCGAACGGAACCTCAACCCAGAAAATTATCCAAAGGTAATCAAAATGTCCCTTACCAACGAACAGATCGTCGACGCCATCGCCGAGAAGTCCCTGATGGAAGTGATGGAGCTGGTCAAGGCCATCGAAGAGAAGTTCGGCGTCTCCGCCGCTGCTCCGGTCGCCGCTGCTGCTGCAGCTGGCCCGGCTGCCGCTGTTGAAGAGCAGACCGAATTCGACGTCATCCTGAAGTCGGCCGGCGACAAGAAGGTCGAAGTCATCAAGGCTGTCCGCGCCATCACCGGCCTGGGCCTGAAGGAAGCGAAGGATCTGGCAGAAGCCGGCGGCATGATCAAGGAAGCCGCTTCGAAGGACGACGCTGCCAAGTTCAAGAAGGACCTGGAAGCTGCTGGCGCGACTGTCGAAGTCAAGTAAGCAGTTCCTTGCCTCGCCATCGAAACACGGCGATGCAGCCAAGGCTGGGGGCGTAAGCCCCCGGCCTTTGGTCGTTTCACGCAACACCCGAAATACGAGCCCAACACGGGCTGCGGTCATCCCCTGCGACAGCGGCGCCCAGGCGCGCGGGCAGGGGAGTGGATGCAGACGAGTTGGCAGTTGGAAGTAGCGGGAGAAGGCGTGCTGGTGCCGGCAATACCAGCGACTTCCAACTGACAATTTCAGTTTCCCCTCGGGTCGTGGACGCACGATCCGCACAGCCAAGGTGATACCTCATGACGTCTTATTCGTTCACCGAAAAGAAGCGTATCCGCAAGGATTTCGGCAAGCAGCGCTCGATCCTCGAAGTGCCGTTCCTGCTTGCCATCCAGGTCGATTCCTACCGTGAATTCCTGCAGGAAAACGTCGATCCGGCCAAGCGCACGGACCACGGCCTGCATGCCGCCCTGAAGTCGGTGTTCCCGATTTCCAGCTACAGCGGCAACGCTGCGCTGGAATACGTCGGCTACAAGCTCGGCGATCCGGTCTTCGACGAGCGCGAGTGCCGCCAGCGTGGCATGAGCTACGGCGCGCCGCTGCGCGTGACCGTGCGCCTGGTGATCTACGACCGTGAGTCGTCCACCAAGGCCATCAAGTATGTGAAGGAGCAGGAGGTCTACCTCGGCGAAATCCCGCTGATGACCGACAACGGCACCTTCATCGTGAACGGTACCGAGCGCGTGATCGTCTCGCAGCTGCACCGTTCGCCGGGTGTGTTCTTCGACCACGACCGTGGCAAGACCCACAGCTCGGGCAAGCTGCTGTACAGCGCCCGCATCATCCCGTACCGCGGCTCCTGGCTGGACTTCGAGTTCGACCCGAAGGATGCCCTGTTCACCCGTATCGATCGTCGCCGCAAACTGCCGGTGTCGATCCTGCTGCGTGCGCTGGGCTACAGCAACGAAGAGATGCTGGCTGAGTTCTTCGAGATCAACACGTTCCACATCAACCCCGATGAAGGCGTGCAGCTGGAGCTGGTCTCCGAGCGCCTGCGTGGCGAGACCCTGAACTTCGATCTGGCCGACGGTGACAAGGTCATCGTGGAAGCCGGCAAGCGCATCACCGCGCGTCACGTCAAGCAGCTGGAAGCCTCGGGCATCGCCGCCCTGGCCGTGCCGGACGATTACATCGTCGGCCGCATCCTGTCGCACGACGTGGTCGATGCCAACACCGGTGAGCTGCTGGCCCAGGCCAACGACGAAATCACCGACGAGCAGCTGCAGGCCTTCCGCAAGGCCGGTGTGGATGCCGTGGGCACCCTGTGGGTGAACGATCTGGATCGTGGCCCGTACCTGTCCAACACCCTGCGCATCGATCCGACCAAGACCCAGCTGGAAGCCCTGGTCGAAATCTACCGCATGATGCGTCCGGGCGAGCCGCCGACCAAGGATGCCGCGCAGAACCTGTTCCACAACCTGTTCTTCACCTTCGAGCGCTACGACCTGTCCACGGTCGGCCGCATGAAGTTCAACCGCCGTGTCGGCCGCAAGGCTGTCACCGGCGAAGCCGTGCTGTACGACCGCAAGTACTTCGGTGAGCGCAACGACGAAGAGTCCAAGCGCCTGGTCGCCGAGCACGCCGACACGTCCGACATCCTGGACGTGATCAAGGTCCTGACCGAGATCCGCAACGGTCGTGGCGTGGTCGATGACATCGATCACCTGGGCAACCGTCGCGTGCGTTCGGTCGGTGAAATGGCCGAGAACGTGTTCCGCGTGGGCCTGGTCCGCGTCGAGCGCGCGGTCAAGGAGCGCCTGTCGATGGCCGAGTCCGAAGGCCTGACCCCGCAGGAGCTGATCAACGCCAAGCCGGTCGCCGCGGCCATCAAGGAGTTCTTCGGCTCGTCGCAGCTGTCCCAGTTCATGGATCAGAACAACCCGCTGTCGGAAGTGACGCACAAGCGTCGCGTCTCGGCCCTGGGCCCGGGCGGTCTGACCCGCGAGCGCGCCGGCTTCGAAGTGCGCGACGTGCACCCGACCCATTACGGCCGCGTCTGCACCATCGAAACGCCGGAAGGCCCGAACATCGGCCTGATCAACTCGCTGGCCGTGTACGCCCGCACCAACCAGTACGGTTTCCTCGAGACCCCGTACCGCAAGGTTGCTGACGGCAAGGTCTCCGACGAGATCGAATTCCTGTCGGCCATCGAAGAAAACGAGTACGTCATCGCCCAGGCCAACGCCCTGACCGATGCCAAGAGCATGCTCACCGAGCAGTTCGTCCCGTGCCGTTTCCAGGGTGAGTCGCTGCTCAAGCCGCCGGCGGAAGTCCACTTCATGGACGTCTCGCCGATGCAGACCGTGTCGATCGCTGCCGCGCTCGTCCCGTTCCTGGAACACGATGACGCCAACCGCGCACTGATGGGCGCCAACATGCAGCGTCAGGCCGTGCCGACCCTGCGTGCCCAGAAGCCGCTGGTGGGCACCGGTATCGAACGCGCCGTGGCCCGTGACTCGGGTGTGACCGTGAACGCCCGTCGTGGCGGCGAGATCGTGCAGATCGACGCTGGCCGCATCGTGGTCAAGGTCAACGAAGTGGAGATCACCGACGCGACCGACGCCGGCGTGGATATCTACAACCTGATCAAGTACACCCGTTCCAACCAGAACACCTGCATCAACCAGCGTCCGCTGGTGGAAGTGGGCAACGTGGTGGCGCGTGGCGACGTGCTGGCTGACGGTCCGTCCACCGACATCGGTGAGCTGGCCCTGGGCCAGAACATGCTGATCGCCTTCATGCCGTGGAACGGCTACAACTTCGAAGACTCCATCCTGCTTTCCGAGCGTGTGGTGGAAGAGGATCGTTACACCACGATCCACATCGAAGAGCTGACCTGCGTTGCGCGTGACACCAAGCTGGGGCCGGAGGAAATCTCCGCCGACATCCCGAACGTCTCCGAGCAGGCGCTGAACCGCCTGGACGAGAGCGGCGTGGTGTACATCGGTGCCGAAGTCCGCGCCGGCGACATCATGGTCGGCAAGGTCACCCCGAAGGGCGAAAGCCAGCTGACCCCGGAAGAGAAGCTGCTGCGCGCGATCTTCGGCGAGAAGGCCTCGGACGTGAAGGACAGCTCGCTGCGCGTGCCGCCGGGCATGGACGGCACCGTCATCGACGTGCAGGTCTTCACCCGCGACGGTATCGAGAAGGACAAGCGCGCCCGTCAGATCGAAGAGTCTGAAATCAAGCGCGTCAAGAAGGACTTCGACGACCAGTTCCGCATTCTGGAAGGCGCCATCTACGCCCGTCTGCGTTCGCAGATCGTGGGCAAGGTGGTCAACGGCGGTGCCAACCTGAAGAAGGGCGACACCGTTACCGACGCCTACCTGGATGGCCTGAAGAAGGCCGACTGGTTCGCACTGCGCATGAAGGACGAGGACGCCTCCGAAGCCATCGAGCGCGCCCAGAAGCAGATCCAGGCGCACGAGAAGGAATTCGAGCGTCGCTTCGCCGACAAGCGCGGCAAGATCACCGCGGGCGATGATCTGGCGCCGGGCGTGCTGAAGATGGTCAAGGTGTTCCTGGCCGTGAAGCGTCGCATCCAGCCGGGTGACAAGATGGCAGGCCGCCACGGCAACAAGGGTGTGGTCTCCAACGTGGTGCCCGTCGAGGACATGCCGTACATGGCCTCGGGCGAAACCGTGGACATCGTGCTGAACCCGCTGGGCGTGCCGTCGCGTATGAACATCGGCCAGATTCTGGAAGTGCATCTGGGCTGGGCCGCCAAGGGCCTGGGTCGCAAGATCCAGGGCATGCTGGAAGCCCAGGCCGCGATCAACGACCTGCGCAAGTTCCTGGACGAGGTGTACAACCACGACAAGACCCAGCACGCCAACCATGTCGACCTGACCCAGTTCAGCGACGAGGAGCTGCTGCGCCTGGCCGCCAACCTGACCGACGGCGTGCCGATGGCAACGCCGGTGTTCGACGGTGCGACCGAAGCCGAGATCAAGCACATGCTTGCCCTGGCCGACCTGCCGCTGAGCGGCCAGACCCAGCTGTATGACGGCCGCACCGGTGAGGCATTCGATCGCCACACCACCGTGGGCTACATGCACTACCTGAAGCTGAACCACCTGGTCGACGACAAGATGCACGCCCGTTCGACCGGTCCGTACTCGCTCGTTACCCAGCAGCCGCTGGGCGGCAAGGCGCAGTTCGGTGGCCAGCGCTTCGGTGAAATGGAAGTCTGGGCGCTGGAAGCCTACGGCGCGGCCTACACCCTGCAGGAAATGCTGACGGTGAAGTCCGATGACGTGCAGGGCCGCAACCAGATGTACAAGAACATCGTCGACGGTGAGCACGAGATGGTCGCGGGCATGCCGGAATCCTTCAACGTGCTCGTGAAGGAAATCCGCTCGCTGGCCATCAACATGGAACTGGACGGCAACTGATCGCGCAGGCGGGGCTGCCCCCGCACCCGCGCCCCCACATCTGAACCGACAGCCCCATCGACAAGATTTCCTCCTTTCGGAGAAACACCATGAAAGACTTGCTCAACCTCTTCAACCAGCAGCGTCAGACGCTGGACTTCGACGCGATCAAGATCGCGCTGGCCTCGCCGGACCTGATCCGCTCGTGGTCCTTCGGCGAAGTGAAGAAGCCGGAAACCATCAACTACCGTACGTTCAAGCCGGAACGTGACGGCCTGTTCTGCGCCGCCATCTTCGGACCGGTCAAGGACTACGAGTGCCTGTGCGGCAAGTACAAGCGCATGAAGCACCGCGGCGTGGTCTGCGAAAAGTGCGGCACCGAAGTCACCCTGGCCAAGGTGCGCCGCGAGCGCATGGGTCACATCGACCTGGCCTCGCCGGTCGCGCACATCTGGTTCCTCAAGTCGCTGCCGTCGCGCATCGGCCTGATGCTGGACATGACCCTGCGTGACATCGAGCGCGTGCTGTACTTCGAAGCCTACGTGGTGACCGAGCCGGGCCTGACCGCCCTGGAGCGCCGCCAGCTGCTGACCGAAGAACAGTTCCTGCAGGCCCGCCAGGAGCACGGCGACGACTTCGACGCCGCCATGGGCGCCGAGGCTGTCTACGAACTGCTGCGCACGATCGACCTGCAGTCGGAAATGACCCGCCTGCGCGAGGAAATCGCCAGCACCGGTTCGGAAACCAAGCTCAAGCGCCTCACCAAGCGCATCAAGCTGGTTGAGGCCTTCCTCGAGTCGGGCAACCGCCCGGAGTGGATGGTCATGACCGTGCTGCCGGTGCTGCCGCCGGACCTGCGTCCGCTGGTGCCGCTGGACGGTGGCCGCTTTGCGACCTCCGATCTGAACGATCTGTACCGCCGCGTCATCAACCGCAACAACCGCCTGCGCCGCCTGCTCGAGCTGAACGCGCCGGACATCATCGTGCGCAATGAAAAGCGCATGCTGCAGGA
This sequence comes from Stenotrophomonas sp. K-6, assembly GCF_056861555.1. Taxonomy (NCBI): domain Bacteria; kingdom Pseudomonadati; phylum Pseudomonadota; class Gammaproteobacteria; order Lysobacterales; family Lysobacteraceae; genus Stenotrophomonas; species Stenotrophomonas sp. K-6. The sequence continues at coordinate 10,390 of NZ_JBSPUC010000007.1, forward strand.
ATCGGTCGATGCGCTGCTGGACAACGGCCGTCGCGGCCGTGCCATCACCGGCACCAACAAGCGCCCGCTCAAGTCGCTGGCCGACATGATCAAGGGCAAGCAGGGTCGCTTCCGTCAGAACCTGCTGGGCAAGCGCGTGGACTACTCGGGCCGTTCGGTCATCGTGGTCGGTCCGTACCTGCGCCTGCACCAGTGCGGTCTGCCGAAGAAGATGGCGCTGGAGCTGTTCAAGCCGTTCGTGTTCGCCAAGCTGCAGCGTCGTGGCCTGGCCACCACCATCAAGGCCGCCAAGAAGCTGGTCGAGCGCGAAGAAGCCGAAGTCTGGGACATCCTGGAAGAGGTCATCCGCGAACATCCGGTGATGCTCAACCGTGCGCCGACCCTGCACCGTCTGGGCATCCAGGCGTTCGAGCCGGTCCTGATCGAAGGCAAGGCCATCCAGCTGCACCCGCTGGTCTGCACCGCGTTCAACGCCGACTTCGACGGTGACCAGATGGCCGTCCACGTGCCGCTCTCGCTGGAAGCCCAGCTGGAAGCGCGTGCGCTGATGATGTCCACCAACAACATCCTGTCGCCGGCCAACGGCGAGCCGATCATCGTGCCGTCGCAGGACGTCGTGCTGGGTCTGTACTACATGACCCGCTCGCTGGTGAACAAGAAGGGCGAGGGCATGGCCTTCGCCAACATCGCCGAAGTCAAGCGCGCCTACGACAACCGCGTGGTGGAACTGCACGCGCGCGTCAAGGTCCGCATCACCGAAGTGGTGACCGACGAGGAAGGCAACAAGCAGAACAAGAGCTCGATCGTGGAGACCACGATCGGCCGCGCCCTGCTGGCTGAAATCCTGCCGGAAGGCCTGCCGTTCGCGCTGGCCAACACCGAGCTGACCAAGAAGAACATCAGCCGCCTGATCAACTCCAGCTACCGTCAGCTGGGCTTGAAGGACACGGTCGTGTTCGCCGATAAGCTGATGTACACCGGCTTCGCCTACGCAACCCGCGCTGGCGTGTCGATCGGCATCGACGACATGCTGATCCCGGACGAGAAGCGCGGCATCCTCACCGAGGCCGAGGCCGAAGTGCTGGAAATCCAGGAGCAGTACCAGTCGGGCCTGGTCACCGCCGGCGAGCGCTACAACAAGGTGGTCGACATCTGGTCGCGCACCAACGAACGCATCGCCAAGGCGATGATGGACACGATCGGTACCGAGAAGGTGGTCAATGCCGAAGGCGAGACCATCGACCAGAAGTCGATGAACTCGCTGTACATCATGGCCGACTCCGGTGCCCGTGGTTCGCAGGCGCAGATCCGTCAGCTGGCCGGTATGCGCGGCCTGATGGCGCGTCCGGATGGCTCGATCATCGAAACGCCCATCAAGGCGAACTTCCGTGAAGGCCTCAACGTGCAGGAGTACTTCAACTCCACCCACGGTGCCCGTAAGGGTCTGGCCGATACCGCGCTGAAGACGGCGAACTCGGGTTACCTGACCCGTCGTCTGGTCGACGTGGCGCAGGACGTGGTCATCACCGAGGTGGATTGCGGTACCACCGAAGGCCTGACCATGACCCCGATCGTGGAAGGCGGCGACGTCGTGGAGCCGTTGAAGGACCGCGTGCTGGGTCGTGTCGTGGCCGAGGACGTGTTCCTGCCGGGCAACGACGAAGATCCGATCGTGACCCGCAACACCCTGCTCGACGAGCAGTGGGTGGCCAAGCTGGAAGACGCCTCGGTGCAGTCGGTCAAGGTCCGTTCGACCATCAGCTGCGCCTCGCCGTTCGGCGTCTGCGCACACTGCTACGGTCGCGATCTGGCCCGCGGCCACATCGTCAACATCGGCGAAGCGGTCGGCGTCATCGCTGCGCAGTCGATCGGTGAGCCGGGTACCCAGCTGACCATGCGTACGTTCCACATCGGTGGTGCGGCGTCGCGAGCTGCTGCGGTCGACAACATCACCGTCAAGACCACCGGTTCGGTGAAGTTCAACAACCTGAAGTCGGTCGAGCACGCCAGCGGTTCGCTGGTGGCGGTCTCGCGTTCGGGCGAAATGTCGGTGCTCGATGCCCACGGCCGTGAGCGTGAGCGTTACAAGCTGCCGTACGGCGCGACCATCACGTCCAAGGACGGCGATGCGGTCAAGGCTGGCCAGACCGTGGCCAACTGGGACCCGCATAACCACCCGATCGTGTCCGAAGTGGCCGGTTTCATCCGCTTCATCGACTTCATCGACGGCGTCACCGTCATCGAGAAGACCGACGAACTGACCGGCCTGGCGTCGCGTGAAATCACCGATCCGAAGCGTCGTGGTTCGCAGGCGAAGGACCTGCGCCCGATCGTGCGCATCGTGGACAAGAACGGCAACGATCTGACCATCCCGAACACGGATCTGCCGGCGCAGTACCTGCTGCCGCCGCGCTCGATCGTCAACCTGCAGGACGGCGCCGCCGTCGGCGTGGGTGACGTGGTCGCCAAGATCCCGCAGGAAGCGTCCAAGACCCGCGACATCACCGGTGGTCTGCCGCGCGTCGCCGATCTGTTCGAAGCACGCAAGCCGAAGGATCCGGCGATCCTGGCCGAGCGTTCGGGCATCATCAGCTTCGGCAAGGACACCAAGGGCAAGCAGCGCCTGATCATCAAGGACACCGATGGTTCGGAACACGAAGAGCTGATCCCGAAGTACCGTCAGGTGATCGTGTTCGAAGGCGAGCACGTGACCAAGGGCGAAACCATCGTGGACGGCGAGCCGAGCCCGCAGGACATCCTGCGTCTGCTGGGTGTCGAACCGCTGGCGGCCTACCTGGTCAAGGAAATCCAGGACGTGTACCGCCTGCAGGGCGTGAAGATCAACGACAAGCACATCGAGGTGATCACCCGCCAGATGCTGCGCAAGGTCGAGATCACCGACCAGGGCACCAGCAAGTTCCTGAATGGCGAGCAGGCCGAGCGCCAGCGCGTCATCGAGGAAAATGCCCGCCTGGCCACCCGCAACGAGCTGCCGGCCCGTTTCGATCCGGTCCTGCTGGGTATCACCAAGGCCTCGCTGGCGACCGAATCGTTCATCTCGGCGGCGTCGTTCCAGGAAACCACCCGCGTGCTGACCGAAGCGGCCGTTCGCGGCACCTCGGACAACCTGCGCGGCCTGAAGGAAAACGTCATCGTCGGCCGTCTGATCCCGGCCGGTACCGGCCTGGCGTACCACGCCAACCGCCGTCGCAACGCCTCCGGGCTGACCGACTCGGAAATGCAGACCCTGTCCGGCAGCACGCCGGCCGTGGCTGAGGTGGCCGCAGTGGCCGCCGTGGCGGTCGAGCCGACCGAAGCTGAACAGGCTCCGGGCAGCGACGAGTAATACGCAGTCCCGGCTCCGGCCGGGACCGCGGCAGGGCAGGGCGCCGACTCCGGTCGGCCCCTTCCCGGCAAATCGACGGCACCGGCCACTGGCCGGATGCCTGCCGATGAGGTAGGATGCCCGCCGGTCTTTCAACGGACCGGCTTGACAACCTGAACGGGGGGCATGGAAAAGGCTCCCCTGTAACGGCCCGGGATCAGGGCTGGCTTGGCGCGTGCGCATTTGACTGCGTTTTCGCCGGGTTGCTACAATCGTCTGTCTCAGCAGGCCGGTCTTTCGCCTGCTCGCACATTTCCGCATTCATGGCCAGTCTTTTCATTGGCCTCTCTCAGAAGAACATACTGATGGCGACGATCAATCAGCTTGTCCGCAAGCCGCGGCAGGCAACCACTTATAAGAGTGCCTCCCCGGCCCTCGATAAGTGCCCCCAGCGCCGTGGCGTCTGCACGCGCGTGTACACCACCACTCCGAAGAAGCCGAACTCGGCGCTTCGCAAGGTTGCCAAGGTTCGCCTGACCAACCAGGAAGAAGTGATTAGCTACATCGGCGGCGAAGGCCACAACCTGCAGGAGCACTCCGTGGTCCTGATCCGTGGCGGTCGCGTCAAGGATCTGCCGGGTGTGCGTTACCACACCGTGCGTGGCTCGCTGGACGCCTCCGGCGTTGCCAAGCGTCGCCAGGGCCGTTCCAAGTACGGCGCCAAGCGTCCGAAGAGCTAAGGGAAAGTACACATGTCTCGTAAAGGTAATACGCCGCAGCGCTCTGTCCTGCCGGATCCGAAGCACGGAAGTGAAACCATCGCTCGTTTCATCAATATGGTGATGCTGAGCGGCAAGAAGTCGGTCGCTGAAAAGATCGTCTACGGTGCCATGGACGTGATCGGCGAAAAGAACCCGAATTCCGTCGAGCTGGTTCAGAAGGCTCTGGAAAACGTGGCTCCGTCGGTCGAAGTCAAGTCCCGCCGTGTCGGTGGTGCCACCTACCAGGTGCCGGTCGAAGTGCGTTCGTCGCGCAAGATGGCCCTGGCCATGCGCTGGCTGATCGACTCGGCTCGCAAGCGTGGTGAGAACACCATGCCGAAGAAGCTGGCTGCCGAACTGCTGGACGCCTCGGAAAATCGTGGTGGCGCCATCAAGAAGCGCGAAGAAACCCACCGTATGGCCGAAGCCAACAAGGCCTTCGCCCACTACCGCTGGTGAGTTTGACGGCCTTGCAAAACAGGCACGGCAGCACCATCTAGGTGCTGCCCCGCGGCACCTGGGGTGCCGCGCCAATCCGAAGGCCGCCGAAAGGCGGCGTTCGGCCATCCGAATTCCAAGAAATTGAGAGGCTCCCGTGGCCCGCACCACTCCCATCGAGCGTTACCGCAATTTCGGCATCATGGCCCACATCGATGCCGGCAAGACCACCACGTCCGAGCGCATCCTGTTCTACACCGGCAAGAGCCACAAGATCGGTGAAGTGCATGACGGCGCTGCCACCATGGACTGGATGGAGCAGGAGCAGGAGCGTGGCATCACGATCCAGTCCGCTGCCACCACCGCGTTCTGGAAGGGCATGGACAAGTCCCTGCCGGAGCACCGCTTCAACATCATCGACACCCCCGGACACGTTGACTTCACCATCGAAGTGGAGCGCTCGCTGCGCGTGCTCGACGGTGCGGTCTTCGTGCTGTGCGCCGTCGGTGGCGTCCAGCCGCAGTCGGAAACCGTGTGGCGTCAGGCCAACCGGTACAAAGTGCCGCGCATCGCGTTCGTCAACAAGATGGACCGTACCGGCGCGAACTTCACCAAGGTCGTTGGCCAGCTGAAGGCCAAGCTGGGTGCCGTCGCCGTCCCGATGCAGCTGCCGATCGGCGCCGAAGATAACTTCAAGGGCGTGGTCGACCTCATCAAGATGAAGGCCATCCATTGGGATGAAGCTTCGCAGGGCATGAAGTTCGAGTACCTGGAGATCCCGGCGGACATGCAGGCAGAGGCCGAAGAGGCCCGCACCTACATGATCGAAGCTGCGGCTGAAGCCAGCGAAGAGCTGATGGAAAAGTACCTCGGCGGCGAAGAGCTGACCGAAGCCGAAATCGTCGAAGCCCTGCGCGTGCGCACCCTGGCCACCGACATCGTGCCGATGTACTGCGGCTCGGCGTTCAAGAACAAGGGCGTGCAGGCCATGCTGGACGGCGTGGTGCAGCTGCTGCCGTCGCCGATCGACGTGCCGGACGTGACCGGTACCGACGTGGACGATGAAACCATCGCCCTGAGCCGCAAGTCCGATGACAAGGCACCGTTCTCGGCGCTGGCCTTCAAGATCATCACCGATCCGTTCGTCGGCGCGCTGACCTTCTTCCGCGTCTACTCGGGCACCCTGAATGCCGGCGACCAGCTGCTGAATTCGGTCAAGGGCAAGAAGGAGCGCATCGGCCGCATCCTGCAGATGCATTCCAACGATCGTGAAGAGATCAAGGAAGTGCTGGCCGGTGACATCGCCGCGGCCGTGGGTCTGAAGGACACCACCACCGGTGACACCCTGTGCTCGCAGGACCACCCGATCATCCTGGAGCGCATGGTGTTCCCGGAGCCGGTCATCTCGATGGCCGTCGAACCGAAGACCAAGTCCGACCAGGAAAAGATGGGTCTGGCCCTCGGCCGTCTGGCCCAGGAAGATCCGTCGTTCCGCGTCAAGACCGACGAAGAATCCGGCCAGACCATCATCTCGGGCATGGGCGAGCTGCACCTGGACATCATCGTGGACCGCATGAAGCGCGAGTTCAACGTTGAAGCCAACGTCGGCAAGCCGCAGGTTGCGTACCGCGAAACCATCCAGATGGCGGACGTGAAGTCCGACTACAAGCACGCCAAGCAGTCCGGTGGTAAGGGTCAGTACGGTCACGTCGTGATCGAGCTGTCGCCGATCACCGCTGAAGATCGTGCCGACCCGAAGATCGGGCCGCTGATCAAGGATGACTTCCTGTTCATCAACGACATCACCGGTGGCGTGATTCCGAAGGAATTCATTCCGTCGATCGAAAAGGGCCTGCGCGAAACCATCACCAGCGGTCCGCTGGCGGGCTTCCCGGTCGTGGACGTCAAGGTCAAGCTGGTGTTCGGCTCGTACCACGACGTTGACTCCTCGGAAATGGCGTTCAAGCTGGCCTCCTCGATGGCCTTCAAGCAGGGCTTCCAGAAGGCCAAGCCGGTCCTGCTGGAGCCGATCATGAAGGTCGAGATCGTGACCCCGAGCGACTATCAGGGTGACGTGATGGGCGACGTCAGCCGTCGTCGCGGCATGCTGCAGGGTTCGAGCGTGACCGGTGACGGTTCGGCCGAGATCATCAACGCCATGATTCCGCTGGGCGAAATGTTCGGTTACGCGACCTCGCTGCGTTCGCAGACCCAGGGTCGTGCAACCTTCACGATGGAATTCGACCATTACGAGCCGGCTCCGTCGAACATCGCTGAAACCGTGATCAAGAAGTCCTGAGCGTAAGCTCAGGCCTTCACCTCCTTCTTTCTGAAATCCAAGGTATACAACAATGGCAAAGGGTAAGTTCGAGCGCACCAAGCCGCACGTCAACGTCGGCACCATCGGTCACGTCGATCACGGCAAGACCACGCTGACCGCTGCACTGACCAAGATCGGTGCCGAGCGCTTCGGCGGCGAGTTCAAGGATTACTCCGCGATCGACGCCGCGCCGGAAGAAAAGGCACGTGGCATCACGATCTCGACCGCGCACGTCGAATACGAATCCACCGAACGTCATTACGCCCACGTCGATTGCCCGGGCCATGCTGACTACGTCAAGAACATGATCACCGGTGCTGCCCAGATGGACGGCGCGATCCTGGTCTGTTCGGCTGCTGACGGCCCGATGCCGCAGACCCGCGAGCACATCCTGCTGTCGCGTCAGGTCGGCGTGCCGTACATCGTCGTCTTCCTGAACAAGGCAGACATGGTCGATGACGCCGAGCTGCTGGAACTGGTCGAGATGGAAGTCCGCGAGCTGCTGAGCAAGTACGACTTCCCGGGCGACGACACCCCGATCATCGCGGGCTCGGCCCGTCTGGCGCTGGAAGGCGACCAGAGCGACATCGGCGTGCCGGCCGTGATCAAGCTGGTCGAGGCTCTCGACAGCTGGATCCCGACCCCGGAACGTGACATCGACAAGCCCTTCCTGATGCCGGTCGAAGACGTGTTCTCGATCTCGGGCCGCGGCACCGTCGTGACCGGTCGTATCGAGCGCGGCGTGATCAAGGTCGGCGAAGAAATCGAAATCGTCGGTATCCGTCCGGTCCAGAAGACCACCGTCACCGGCGTGGAAATGTTCCGCAAGCTGCTCGACCAGGGTCAGGCAGGCGACAACGCCGGTCTGCTGCTGCGCGGCACCAAGCGTGACGACGTCGAGCGTGGCCAGGTCCTGGCCAAGCCGGGTTCGATCAAGCCGCACACCACCTTCGACGCCGAAGTGTACGTGCTGTCCAAGGACGAAGGTGGCCGTCACACCCCGTTCTTCAAGGGCTACCGTCCGCAGTTCTACTTCCGTACCACCGACATCACCGGCGCTTGCGAACTGCCGGAAGGTGTGGAAATGGTGATGCCGGGCGACAACGTGAAGATGGTTGTCACCCTGATCAACCCGGTCGCCATGGATGAAGGCCTGCGCTTCGCGATCCGCGAAGGCGGCCGTACCGTCGGCGCCGGCGTGGTCTCCAAGATCATCGCGTAAT
>NZ_JBSPUC010000008.1:0-824 GCF_056861555.1 Stenotrophomonas sp. K-6
CGGCGCCGGTCAGACCGGCGCCGACGTTGCAGGCGTGGATCAGCGCAGCAGGCTGAGCACGTTCTGCGGCACCTGGTTGGCCTGGGCCAGCATGGCCGTACCGGCCTGCTGCAGGATCTGGGTGCGGGTCAGCTCTGCGGTTTCCTTGGCGAAATCGGTGTCCTTGATGCGGCTGCGCGACGCGGACAGGTTTTCCGAGGAGGTCTGCAGGTTGGCAACGACCGAGGTGAAGCGGTTCTGGATCGCACCCAGGTCGGCGCGGGTGTTGTTGATCGAGCTCAGCGCCTTGTCAACGATTTCCAGCGCCTGCTGGGCACCCTTGACGGTGGACACGTCGATCTTTTCGGCGAACTGCTTGTCACCCAGCGTGACAGTGCCGGCGCCGTCGAGATCGGTACTGAACACGGTCGCCACGCCTGCATCATTCACGCTGTCCTTGACCGAGGTCAGGGTCACCGCGCCTGCGTCGTCGGCCTCGGCGTAGACGCCGGTTTCACCGATCTTGGCATTGATATGTGCAGCCAGTGCCTTGCCGGCGGCTACCTCGTTCTGAGCGCCCGTGCCGACGCTGGCCATTTCCAGCTTGTCGAACTTGACCTCATTGCCCTTGCTGTCGGTGATCTGGAAGGCATCGATCTCAACGGCGGTATCGTCGACGCCGGTGACTTTTGCCACGGTCGCCGTAGCAAACTGTGCACCGCCCAGCGCATTGGCCTTGGCGTCCACGACCTTGTCGATGGCGATGGCCTGGCCGGCGTTGGCACCGACCTGGAACAGCTGGCTGGAGAACGAGCCATCCAGCAGCTTGGTGCCGTTGAAGTCGG